>CAWFGJ010000019.1:0-22113 GCA_963815355.1 uncultured Alphaproteobacteria bacterium | reverse complement strand
TAGCCGTCGGTCACGCCCGAAATCGCGTTCAGGTCGGGGAACTGCGTCATCCAGTTTTCCGCCAAGGTCTGCGCCTTGACCGTGTCCCAATCGGCGGGCTGCTCGGCCACGACCTTGATGTTGTCGCAGGCCTTGATGCCTTCAAGAATACCCTCATGGCGCGCGTCGCCCGACGGGTTGCCGGCCTGGCCCAGCATGATCGCGACGTTGAACGGTTCGCCGCCCGACAAGGCGCACATCGCCAGACCCTGATTGCGACCGTTCTCAACGTCGCCAAGGGTAAAGCTGTAGTCCGCGCTCTCCATCGGCGAATGCACAGCGATCCAAACGATGCCCGCCGCTTTGGCCTTGGCCACCAACGGCTCAAAGGCGTCGACGTTGATTGCATTCACAAACATCACGTCGGGATGCTCGTTGATGGTCACCTCGGCCTGCTGGATCATCTTTTCCAGGCTGCCCTCGGCCGAAAGCCAGTGGCCGGTGATCTTGGTGTCAGGAAAGGCCTCGTCATAGGCCTTGATCGCGTCCTCAAAGCCCGAAAGCCATGCGACGTGATAGGGGGCCACGTGGCCGTCGTTGATAAACACGATGTCGAGCTTGTCGCCCTCGGCCATCGCCGCCGTCCCCATCGCCGCGCCAAGCGCAAGACCCAGGGTCATCGCAGAAGTAAATTTCATCGGTCGCTCCTCCTTGTTAAACGTCAGTTTTTCTGGTTGCTCCGCTGCGGCGGTCAGTGCGCCTCTCGTTGCTGTGACTGCCACAAAAGCCAATTCACGCCCAAAGCCCCAAGGATCACGAGCCCCTTGAACACCTGATGCCAAACGTCCTCCACGTTCAGCAAGTTGAGCGCATTATTGACAATTCCGATAAAGGCGATGCCCCAAAGAGCGCCGCCGATGGTCCCGCGGCCGCCTTGAATAAGCGTGCCGCCAATGATGATCGCCGCGATAGCATCCAAGAGCAGGCCATTGCCATCCAGCCCCGGTTGCACAAACCCCATCCGCGTCGACAGCATGACCCCCGCCAAGCCGCTGCACAGGCCCGAGAACATGAAGATGCCGATTTTCACGCGGTCAACGTTGATGCCCGCAAGCTTGGCGTTGTCTTCGCTATTGCCGATGGCAATGATCGCCGCACCGATGCTTGTGTGGTTATAGACCACGTAAACCACCGCACAGAGCGCGAGCAAAAACAGAAACGACAGGTAGACGCCCAGGAGTTTCTCTGCGCCCGCGAATTCGAAAAACCCGCCCATCAGGAAGATCTGCTGCCCGCGTGGGATGATCAGACCCGACAGCCCCTGCGCCACAAACAGCGTTGACAGCGTGACGATGAACGCCGGCAGCCGCAGTTTGGCCACCAGCACCCCGTTCATGAACCCCATCGCCAAAGACGCGGCAACCACGACGACCAGCCCAAGACCAACGCCCCCCGTCAGCCCAAAGATCACCCCCAGCAGCACCGCAAACAGCACCGACGCCATACCCAGCGACAGATCGATATTGCCCGAAACGATGACAAAAAACTGCCCCAGCGCGATCAGACCAATCGGCACGATCTGCCTTGAGATCGCCGACATGTTGTCAAGGCTCAGAAAGCGCGGGCTGATCCAGTAAAAGACCACACAGCACACCAAAGTCACCACAACGATGCTTCGCTCTTGAATGAGTTTCGTAAGGCTCGACATTTGATTCCTTTTTGGTCCGACCAAATTAAGATCACCCTAATCCATATTGGCACATTTCGTCAACAAGTTTCGCTATTTTGGCATTATCGTCCTACCAAATTACAAGATCCCCAGAATTAAGTCGGCGCAGCGGTCGCCCAGGACCATCGCCGGGGCATTGGTATTTCCGGCTGGAATCTCGGGCACAGCCGACATGTCGCAAACCCGCAGCCCGGCGATACCGCGCACGCGCATCCGCGCATCAAGAACGGCCATCGGGTCGCCATCTGCGCCCATTCTTGCGGTTCCGGCGGGGTGAAAGTTCGTCTTCACCACCTTGCGGCAATGCGCGGCGAGCCCTTCGTCCGACAGATCCAGCGGTGACACGACCTCCTGGATACGCTCGGCAAGGCTGGTCTGCATGGTCTTGCGGAAAAACCGCAGACCCGTGATCATCGCGTCCATGTCCGCCTGATCCTTCAGGAAATTCGGAAAGATCCGCGGCATCGCGCCTGGATCGGCCGAGGCAAGGCGCACCTCGCCCTGCGACTTGCGGCTTCAAGAGCACCATCTGAATGGACACCCCGTGCCCGTCGCCGATCTCGCTCAGGGTCGCGTCGTCAAGATACATGACCGGGATGCAATAGGCCTCATGGGTCGGCGGCGCATCGGGGTCGGTCGGATTGACGAAGCAGGCCGCTTCAAGACCCGTCGTGGTGATCCGGCCCCGCCCGAACAGCTTGAACTCCAGACCGTTGCGGATCATGTTCCAGCCGCGATCCTGGCCGTAGTAGCCATATGGCCCGTTGGCGCGTGCCACCACGGACACGTCGGGATGATCCTGCAGGTTCTGGCCCACGCCCTGCAGGTCCGAACAACCTTGATGCCATGGCCACGCAGGTCACCGCAGGGCCTATCCCTGACAGCATCAAAAGCTTCGGCGTGACAAAGGCACCCGCGGACAGGATAACCTCACCTTCCGCGCGCACCTCATGCAGACCGGTACCGTCGCGGTAGACGACGCCGACCGCGCGGTGGTTTTCCAAGATGATCCGCTGAACCTCGGCCTGTAGACGGATGGTAAGTCTCGGGTCATTCTTCAACGGGTCAAGGAAGGCATAGGCTGCCGACACGCGCTGGCCGCGGTCATAGGTGAACTGGAAATAGCCGACGCCGCGCTGGTTCTTGCCGTTGAAATCCGGATTGAACGGCTCGCCCTGCGCCTGCAGCGCTTGCACGAACCAGCGCGCCATGTCGTCGATATAGCCCGGGTCCGAGACAATGAGCTTGCCTTCGGCACCATGCAGGTCGTCATTGAACTTGCGGTTGCCTTCCAACCGCCGGAAATGTGGCAGGACATCCTGCCAGCCCCAGCCGATGGCATCGTTATTACCGCGCAGGACGTCGTTCCAGGCATCGTAATCTGACGGACGGCCACGCACATAGGCTTGGCCGTTCACCGAACTGCCGCCCCCCAGCACATTGCCCTGCGGGATTTCCGCACGGCGCCCGTCCAGCTGCGGCTGGGGTTCGGACACATGGGTCTTGAAGAACTTCGATCCGTTTTTCAGAAGCTTGAACACGCCGGGCGGCATGTCCAGCAGGGGATGGCGGTGGTGATGCCCAGCCTCCAAAAGCAGGACCCGTCCGGCCCCGCCTTCGACCAGCCGTGAGGTCGCCACTGCCCCGGCAGAGCCGCCTCCGATCACGATGTGATCGAAGGTTTCGGTCATTTTGCGAGGCCCCCACCCAGCAAAAGGATCTTGCCGAAGGCCGTACCGGCAAGCATCGCCTCAAGTGCCGCGCCCGCCTTGGCCAGCGGATAGGCGCTTGCGGTCAAAACGTCGAAATCGACAGTGCCCGCCTCGATCAGTTGCACGGCCTCCTCGAATTCGCGGTTGAACTGGAACGAACCCACAACCTCGATTTCCTTGAGCATGATCTGGTTAAGGTTCACCTGCGCCTCACGCGCCTGGATATTGCTCAGGATCGCGATGCGACCCTTTTGCCGGACAGCGCGCAGCGCGGTGTTGAAGGCCGGGATCGCGCCGCTGGCTTCAACCACAACGTCAAACTTGCGGTCCAACTCGGCCTCGTCATATTCGCCGATCACCAGACCCTTGGCCCCGGCGCGCATCGCCACCGCAACCGCACCGGCCCGCAGGTCGATGGCCGTCACATCGGCACCGCGCGCAACAGCGCCTGCAATTGCCAGCAGACCCATCGGGCCGCAGCCGGTGACCAGCACCTTCTGTCCCGCCGTCACACCGCCCTTGTTCAGCGAATGCAGCGCGCAGGCCATGGGTTCGGCAAAGGTCAGATGGCGCGGGTTCACGCCCTCCTTGACCGGTCGGCAGCAGCGCGCGGGATGGTCGATCACCTCGCGGAAGAACCCGTCCAGATGCGGCACGGTCGTGGCCGACCCGGGGAATTTCTTGGCGGTGCAAAGGTTTTCTTCGCCCCGCAGGCAGGCCGGCGCAAACCCCGCAATTCATGATCGGGTTCAAGGCCACCAACTGGCCGACCTTCAGATCGCTGCCATTGGCATCCGTAACGTAGCCACAGGCCTCATGCCCAAGCGTCACCGGGTTCTTCAGCAGAAACCCCGCATTGGCGAAGTGCGAGTAATAGTGCAGATCGGTGCCGCACAGGCTGGCCACGGCAAGGCGCAGGCGCACATGACCCTCGGGGATCCGTGCGGCACCGTTTGCGGGCCGGTCGAGATGGTGCGGGCTGCAGTCAGTTTTGTCTCGAAGCTCATTTTTCAGAATCCCACCGCATAGCCGCCATCGACGGCAAGATTTGTTCCATTCACATAGGCCGCCTGATCCGAGGCGAGGTAGAAGACCGCATTGGCCACATCTTCCGGCGTGCCAAACTTGGCACCCGGGATCCGGCCTTCGATCTTGGCACGCCGTGCGGGGTCTTTCGCCAGAATGGCGCGGGTCATGTCGGTGTCGATGAAACCGGGGCTGACCGCATTGCAGCGGATACCGAACTGTGCAGCGTCCACCGCGATCGACCGGGTCAGGCCGACGACGGCTGTCTTGGCCGTGACATAGGCCGCAGCAGAGGGCAGCGCCATGATACCGCCCATCGAGGCGATGTTGACGATGGCCCCGCCCATTTCGCGGTGCAGCGTCACATAGCGACCGGAGGCGGCAAACATCGCCCCCACATTCAGGCCGAGCACGTGGTCAAGCTCGTCCCGGGTCACGTCCCAGACGGGCTTTTTCAGATGCACCCCGGCGTTGTTCACCAGCGCCGCAATCGGCCCGGCCTTGGCATGGATCTGGTCCAGATAGCTGGCCTCGCGGTCACCGGCGATGTCACATTCGAAGAAACTGGGCACCCTGCCCCCAAGGTGTCAAAATCGCTCCGGCTGCGGGCGACCACATAGACTTCATATCCGGCGGTGAGAAACCGTCGGCTTTGGGCAAGGCCAAGGCCCTTGTTGCCTCCGGTGATGACGGCGACGGGCATGGGTCAGGCTCCTTGCGATGATGGCGGTAAAGGCTGTTCAACGTGCCAAGAAACGTCTCGGCCGGCAATTGCCTTGCGGAAGAACGTCGGGCAAGACGGCGCAGACATCATCGACGAAGCCCAGGAACCAGACGTCGCGCGGCCGGGTCCAAGCCGTGTCGATCGTGGCGAAATCCCCCTTGAAGAACGGCGCAACGTCGGGGTTTTCCGCTTGTGCCAGCCATGTCCGCCGGTTGGCGGGCTGGCCGTTTCCGTCCAGGTAGACGCCCGACTGCACCGGCTCGGACGTGATCCACTGCGCGAAGGCGATGGCGGCGTCGGGGTGTGCCGTTTGCGCCGAAACGCCAATACCGGCACCGCCAAGGATGGCGTTGGACGCGGCAAACCCCTGCGCACAACGGCAGGTCGAAATACTGCAAGCGGTGCGGGCGAAACCCTTCGCGTGCGTAGTTCACATAACCAAAGAGGCAGGGTGAGCAGGCAAACTCATCGCCGCCCGCAAGCGTCTCCAGCACCGCAATCGGGTTCATCGCCGCCTGCTCGCATGGCCCCAGATCATAGAGCGCGCGCAGCACCCCCAGCGCATAAAGCCCGTTGGCCTCACTGACAAACGCGTCAGGGCTGCGCGGCAAATCGGCCTCGCCGCGCCCTGCGACAATCGTCATCAACATATCAAACGCATCGACCGGCAGCAGCGGCGTCAGCGGGCGAAACGCCCGCTGCGTCGGGCTGCAGGAACTGCTCCCACCGCTGCGGCAACCGTTGGATAAGGTCGGGCCGATGCACCGCCATCTGACAAGCCGCGTCCAGCGCATAGGCCCACCGCTTGCCGCCCCAGACATAGCTTTCCTCCGAGCCGCCCAGCGAGGTGCCATCGCCCCCCGCTTCGGGCAAGGCCAGCAAGGCCCCCGTCTCGGCGATCTGCCCGACATGCGGATGGTCCAGCACGATAAAGTCATAGCGCTGCGCCAGATCCAAAATCGGCGCATCGGCAAAGGCTTGCAGCGACCGCTTGTGCCACTGAACCTCGACACCCGTTTGCTGGTGATAAAGCTGCGCCGCCGCAACGACGCAGTCATAGCCTCGCGGATGGTCCCACGTCATGCCCTGTAGCACTGTCACAAGTAGCCTCCCCGCCTCGTGTTGCTGCACTATGCGCGGGGGTTGATTTTATTTTCAAGTATAAAAATAACTTTGACATAAGAAAGTATAGTTGCGATGAAGGCGAAGAAGCAGGGGCCTTTCGCCACGAAATCGCAAAGAAGGACGTCCACCGTGACCCAAGCCAGCGCCGCCATTGTCCCGCCGCAAGACGGCACTGTGCGCTATGAACAGGCAGGCGCAGTCGCCGAAATCATTCTTGACCGCCCCGCCAAGCACAACGCGCTGACGCCCGTCATGTATCGCCAGATCGGCGACTGCTGTGACCGCGCCAATCGCGATGACAGCGTGCATGTCGTGATCCTTCGCGGCGCGGGTACGCGGGCGTTTTGCGCCGGCTCGGACATCAAGGCGCTGGAGGGCTATGCCGATTTCTGGGCATGGCGCAATCGCCTCGACTATATCCCGCCGATCCTGAACCTGCGCAAACCGACGATTGCGGCGATCAAAGGCTGGGCCTTGGGCGGCGGGCTTGAAATTGCGCTGGCTTGCGACATCCGGGTTGTTGCGCGCTCGGCGGTCTTTTCGGCGCCCGAAGTCGCGCTTGGCTGGACCGGTGCGGGCGGCGGGGCGCAGCATCTGACGCGGCTTTGCGGCTATGGTCAGGCGATGAAGTAGCTGCTGACGGGCGACCGCTTTGACGCGACCGAGGCGCATCGCATTGGCATGGTTGAATATCTTGTCGAGGACGACGACGAAGCCCTTCCCACGGCCCGCGCGTTGGCCGAAAAAATTGCCGCGCATTCCTCAGTGGCTACCCAAGCGGTCAAGGCGGCTGTACGTTCAGCGCTTGACGTCACGGTGGCGCAGGGTCTCAAGATTGAAAATGACCTCATGTCCCTGTGCTTTGCCAAGGTCGAACTGGCCAAGGCGCGCAGTTGAAACCGAGGGGATAGAATGAGCCAAGGCGACCGATCACGACGAAGACGCGAAAAAGGGCAAATCGGCGGTGCCATCGGTCGAAAAGGCCTTCGACATTCTTGAGTTGCTGGCCAATGTCGGCGACGGGCTGACGATGAACGAGATGGTCGATGTGCTGGGCCGCACCATGGGCGAGATCTACCGCATCGTCATCTATCTGACCGAGCGCGGCTTTCTTAGCCAGAATCCCGAGACCAGCAAATACGCCCTGACGCTCAAGCTGTTCGAGACTGTCGCACCGCCATGACCCGACGGCGCGGCTGATCTCGCGGGCGCTGCCGCTGCTGGAACGGATTGCGGCGACGACAGAGCAATCCTGCCACTTGGGCGTGCTGAACGGCGGCAACATCCTTGTGCTGGCCTCCGTCGCAAGCCCGCGCCCGGCGGGTTATGCGGTGCGCACGGGCGCGTTCTTTCCGGTTGAGCGCACCAGCTCCGGCCATGTCATCCTTGCCTTTTCCAACGAGGCCACCCAGCAGCGCACCTTGGCCAAAGCCTATGACCAAAGCCTGCGCGCCCGCTTTGCTGCCATCCGCGCCCAAGGCTTTGAGGATACGCCAAGCACCATGATCTCGGGCGTGCGCAACCTTTGCGTCCCCGTGTTCGACAGCCGTGGCATCACCGCCGCGATCACCACCGGATATATCTCGCAAGCCGACCCCAAGGCGTCGGCCGAGGAAACCCTTGCCGCCTTGCGCGCGGCCGCCCTTGAACTGTCAAGTCACTTGGGTTTCGCGTCAGCGACAGCGGCCCCACCCCCTAGCCCAAAGCAAAGAGCCCCCATGTCCCACCCATCCCTTCCGCTGACCGGTCTTCGTGTGCTTGATTTCGCACAGTTTCTTGCCGGCCCCGTCGCCGCCCTTCGCCTCAGCGATCTTGGCGCCGAGGTGATCAAGGTCGAGCGGCCGGACGGCGGCGATCTGTGCCGCGCGATGGTGGTGAACAATCAGCGGATGGATGGCGACAGCTTGGTGTTCCACACCTTCAACCGCGGCAAGAAAAGCGTCGCCGCCGACCTGAAGGCACCCGACGATCTGGCCAAAGTGCGCGCACTGATCGCCAGCGCCGACGTGATGATCCACAACTTCCGCCCCGGTGTGATGGAGCGGATCGGCCTTGGCTATGAAGATGTGCGGGCGCTGAACCCGCGGTTGGTCTACGGGGCGGTGTCGGGCTATGGCACCTCGGGGCCGTGGCGCGACAAGCCCGGACAGGATTTGCTGGTGCAATCCTTGTCGGGGCTGACCTGGCTGAACGGCAATGCCGCCGATGGCCCTGTGCCGACAGGCTTTGCGATGCTGGATGTGGCGACGGCGGCCAACCTGGTGCAAGGAATTTTGGCCTGTCTGGTGCGGCGCGGCGTGACGGGGACCGGCGGGCTGGTCGAGGTCGATCTGCTGTCTTCCGCGATCGACATGACGTTTGAACAGCTCACCTGCTTTTTGAACGATGGCCAGCAGCAACCCCAGCGCCACGAGATCGGCAATGCCAACCCCTATCAGCCGGCACCTTACGGACTTTACCGCGCGTCTGACGGCTATTTCGCCTTTGCGATGACCCCACTTGCGACGGTGGCCAAGCTGCTGAACGCGCCCGAAATCGCGGCCTTTGCGCAGAGCGACGCCTTCAGCCGCCGCGACGAGATCAAGCGGATTGTCGCGGGCATCTGCGCGCAAAAGCCGGTGCAGCATTGGCTGGATATCCTGGAACCTGCGGGGATCTGGTGCGCCCCCGTGCTCGATTGGCCCGCCTTTGTCGCCAGTGACGGCTTTGCCGCACTTGACCCGCTTCAGACCATCCGCACCAAGGCTGGCACCGAGGCCCGCACCACCCGCTGCCCGATCCGGCTTGACGGTCAAACCCTGCGCGGCACCCGCGCCGCCCCCGCCCTTGGCGCCGACACCCGCGCGGTGTTTGACGGGTTGGCGCAGGGATGAACTGGCCGCTGGAGGGAATCCTTGTCGTTGATTTCAGCCAGTTTCTTGCCGGCCCCTACGCGTCTTTGCGGCTGTTGGATATGGGCGCGCGGGTGATCAAGGTCGAGAACATCGAGGGCGGGGATCTCTGCCGCTATCACTATCTGTCCGAAACACACATAGACGGCGACTCGACGCTGTTTCACGCGATCAATCGCGGCAAGGAAAGCATCGCGCTTGATCTGAAAACCGCCGAGGGGCTTGCGCGCGCACAAAAGCTGGTGGCCCGCGCCGATGTGGTCATCCAGAACTTTCGCCCCGGTGTGATGGAGCGACTGGGGCTGGATTACACCGCGGTGCGCGGCCTGAATCCCGACGTGATCTATGGCTCGATCAGCGGCTATGGCACGGCGGGCGATTGGGCGGACCTGCCGGGTCAAGACCTGTTGGCGCAGGCCCGCTCGGGGGTGATGTGGCTCAGCGGCAACGCAGGCGACGGCCCGGTGCCGATCGGCCTGCCCATTGCCGATATCAGCACGGGCAGCAATCTGGCCATGGGGATTTTGGGCGCGCTGTTTCGTCATGCGCGCACGGGTCAGGGCGGCTTGGTGCAAACCAGCCTGCTGGAATCGATGGCCGATCTGCAGTTTGAATTCCTGACCACCTATCTGAACAACGGCCATACCGCGCCGCAACGGCTGGCCTCTGGCTCGGCGCATGGCTATTTGGGGGCGCCCTATGGGGTTTATCCCACCGCGCAGGGGCATCTGGCACTGGCGATGTCGTCGCTGTTGGCGCTGGGGCAAGCCTTTGACAATGCGGAAATCTGCGCCCTTGCCGCGCAGCCCGAGGCGGGGTTTGTGCAGCGTGAGGCGCTGCACCGCCTGATCGGCGCGTGCTTGCTCGCCCGACCTGCGGCGGAATGGGAGACCCTGCTGGCCACCAAAGGCATCTGGTGCGCGCGGGTTCTGACCTGGCCCGAGCTGCTGCAAAGCGAAAGTTTCGCCGCGCTCGATCTGTTGGCCGCACCGTCCGCCAGCCCCATGCAATTCCTCCGCGCGCCCCTGCGGTTCGACGGTCAGCGCCCGGAAATCAGCGCAGCGGGGCCAAAGCTCAACGCCGATGGCGTCCGCATTGCCGCCGAAATCGGGTAACGGGCATCAGAACAAGGCGGCCAACGCCCCCCCGAATATAACCGGCTGCAGACGCTGCATTTTCCCGGCAAAATGCCTGAGGGGAATTTGAACGCAGCAAAGCAGACACGCCGGGGCGCAGATCCCTGCGACCTTGCGTCAAAATCCAACGCTGCGCTCACTTGCAGGGTTTCCCGACAACACTTTGGCTTCTTTCGATAAGCGCTCTGCCAAAAACCGCACCAACAGCAACGTCAGGTTCTCACGGCGCGACTTGTCGGCCCAGATCGCATAGTATCCAAGCGGGCGCAGCTGCCACTCTGGCAAAATCCGCACCAACGCACCGATGGTCACACCGCGATCCGCAAGGTGGGCCGGCAAGACCGTCGCCCCGACATTTTGACAAGCAAAATGGTAAAGCGCATCGACGCTGTCCACCTCAAGCCGGGCGTTGCCCGTCACCTTTACGATGTCGCCTTCGCCTGAAGTAAACTCTGTGACATCAGAGCGTTGTTGATACCTGATCCAATCCCAGTCTTCCAAGTCTGACGGGTGCCGGGGCTGCGGGCGCGACGCCGCGTATTGCGTCCCCGCCACAAGCGCCCGCTCACTTTCACCCAGTTTGCGCGACATCATCGCGCTGTTATCCAGCCAGCCCGCCCTGATATTCAGGTCAAACCCATCCTGCAACAGGTCCTTCCGATGATCGGTATAGACCACCGACAGGGCAACAAGCGGATGAAGGCGAATGAATTCGGCGAGCGCTGTCGACATCTCCGAAGACGACATGAACGCCGGCAACGAAATCCGCAACGCGCCCACCGGCTCCAGCGAGAGCGCGTTCAACTCATTCAACCCGGATTCCGCGCTGCGCATCATATCCGCGACACGCGCGTAGAACATGCGGCCCTCGTTCGTCAGCGCAATCTTTCGGGTGGTCCGGTACAGCAGCGTCACCCCAAGGAAGCTTTCAAGGTCCGACACGGTTTGGCTGATCCGCGACGGGGCCAGACCAATCGTCTTGGCCGCCGCACGAAAAGACCCCTCATCCACGACGCGGGCAAAGATGGCCATGTGCCTTAGGTGCTCGATCATTGTTCTGCCCTGCGGAACTATCATTTCTGAAATCAATGAATACCCGAAGCAATGCGCTGGGGATAGACCCTCCTTACAGACAAAGGAGCGGTCAAATGATTGCACAAATGATCTTCACGACAGAGCGGGCAGGCCAGTATCTGGCGTCGCTTTGCAAGCATTTCGGACACAAGGTTCCGGTTCACTATGACGCCAAGTCAGGCCGGATCGAGCTTCCTTTCGGGGGGTGCGACCTGAACGCTGATGAGGCAACCCTCACCCTGACCGCCCGCGCCCAGAACCAGCCCGATCTTGACCGGACCATCGGCGTGATGACCAGCCACCTTGAGCGGTTCGCCTTCCGGGAAAACCCCCACCTCGCGTGGACACCGCCCCAAACCACCGCGCGGCCGGACCTCGCGGTCGGTCCCAACGCCTGACGCCCCGCAACCCTGCGTTCGGCGTTGAAATCAACCAAACATCCCCATCGTTTTGAAAACTGGAGACTACCATGACCCTCAAGACCCTTCTTGCCTCGGCCGCAATGGCGTCCTTGCTGCCCGTGCTGGCTCAGGCTGACACCGCCGCCAACAAAGCCACCGCGATTGAGGCGCTGACCGCCACGCTTGGCAAAGGCGATTTTGCCGCCGTCGATCACTACTTTGACCCGGCCTACGTCCAGCACAACCCCGACATCGCCAATGGCACCGAGGCGCTGAAAGGCCTGATCACCATGCTGCACGACAGCGGCAAGTTCAAATCCGACACCGTTCGCGTGATTGCAGACGGCGATCTGGTGATGTTCCACGGCCGCTACGAAGGCTTTGGCCCAACCCCGATGGTGGCCTTTGACGTCTTCCGCATGAAGGACGGCAAGATTGTCGAGCATTGGGACAACCTGACCGTAGAGACCGCGCCGAACCCCTCGGGCCACAGCCAGATCGACGGTGCCACCGAGATCACCGATCTGGACAAGACCGACGCCAACAAAGCCTTGGTCACCGACTTTGTCACCAAGGCGCTGATCAACGGCGAACACGTTGATTTCACCCAATATATCAACCCGACCAACTATGTTCAGCACAACTCGCAAGTGGCGGATGGGCTGGAAGGCTTTGGCGCTTTCATGGGCGAAATGGCGGCCAAGGGCATTTCGATGAAATACAACGAAGTGCATCAGGTGATCGGCGAAGGCAACTTCGTGCTGACAATGTCGGACGGCACTTTTGGCGATCAGGCACAGGCGTTCTATGACCTGTTCCGCGTCGAAGACGGCCTGATTGTGGAACATTGGGACGTGATTTCGCCGATGCCGGGTGCTGATGCGCCGAACAACGAAGCCGGCAAATTCTAACCCCAACCGGCCCCGGACCCGGTCCGGGGCCACCGAACGGACACTCAAGATGAACCGCCGAACCCTTCTTCAAACCTCGCTTGGCACAGTGCTGGCGATGATCCTTGGCAAGACCGCAGGAGCCGCAACAATGGACGAAACCACCCAAGCCAGCTTTGACACCGTGATGGCCTTTATGGGCGCGATGGGCAAAGGCGACAGCGCCACCGTCGCCAGCCTGATGGCCGACGACATGGTCTGGCACAATGAGGGCGACAAGACCCTGCCTTGGATCGGCGTCTGGACCGGCAAGGAGAAGATCTTTGAATTCATGGGGCTTTTCGGCGCCAACCTGACCACCACCGCCTGGGACAACACCGATGCCTTTGCCTCGGGCGATACCGTCGCGGTCTTTGGCAAGATGAACGCCAAACTGACCAAATCCGGCAAGGAAACCGGCGAATTCAGCTTTGCCCTGCGCGCCAAGGTCCGCGACGGCAAGGTCGTCTTGTGGAACTGGTTCGAAGACAGCTTTGCGGTCTCCCAAGCCTATCATGGCTAGTTATCGCCCCCCCCATATTCAGAATTGGCACGAAAAATGACACGCAATACTCCCTATCTCTGGCCGCGCCTCCTGATTGGCGGCATGGCGCTGATCATGACGGCGGCGACGATCCCGTCCTATTTCAACCCCACGATGAACCCCGGTCTTGCGACACTGACGGGGCCTGCGCTTTTGCTGGGGCAAACAGCGGGCGCCTTTCTTGGGCGGCAACTGACCTTGATCCTGATTGCCTTGATTGGCGCCTCGCTGGGTCAGCGCAATCTGGTGATGATCGGCGGCTTTGCCCTGATGGTGATGAATGGCCACGACGCGATCTTCATGGGCCTGATGGGCGGACCCGCGGTGCCAGCCATTGCCGGTCTGGTCTTTGCGATCCTTGCCGCCGCCGCGATCTATCTGGTGTGGCGCAAACCGGCGCTTGTCTAAGCGCCTCCCTTTCCCAATTGAGGTTTTGATATGAGACGCAGAGGTTTGTTCAAATTTAGTCTTGGAACGCTTGCTTTCGGCGCCCTTGCCTACTGGCAGCGCAACACCGTCGCGCGCTTTGCCCTGACCAATTTTTCCAACGGGGTAGAGGCCAAACTGGCCCCCGAAGCAGGCGCAGATATCTGCGTTCTGACACCGGAACAGACCTCTGGTCCCTACTATGTCAAATCGCCGCTCCGCACGAACATCACCGAAGATCGGCCGGGCCTGCCGCTGAAACTCGCCATCGAAATTGTGCGGGTTCCAGAATGCAGCCCGGTCGAGGGTGCCACGGTTGAGATCTGGCAATGTGACGCGCGGGGCTATTACTCGGGCTACAGCAAGGCCACGGTGCGCGCGCCATTTGACACGCTTGCCAACATTCTGATGACCCAGAAAGACGGTGCCATCCCGCCAACCGACACCGAAACCTTCATGCGTGGCGGGCAGATCACTGATGCCAGCGGACTCGTCGCGTTTGAGACGATCTTTCCGGGTTGGTATGATCCGCGCGTCACGCACATCCACATAAAGGTGTCGAAGAACGGCGAAACCTTCCTGACGACGCAGCTCTATTTTCCCGATGCGTTGGTGGCAGACATCTACACCAACCACCCGGAATATAAGGACTTCGGCCCCTGCCCGTATAACCTGAGCAACGATTCCGCGCTCCGGGACTTGCGTGAAGAAACGGGGGTCGTGCTTAAAACCCTGCGGAGTGAAAATCTGCTCACAGCCTCCGTCCGATTTGGCATCGCCTAAGGCCGGACCACACACAGCCACCGCGCAACTGAGCCACCGCGCAACTGCGCAAGCAAATCTTGCCTCACGCGCCAAAATTCGGCGTTTCACACGACGGAATGGTCGCGGTGCAGCGTAGAGCGTTAAAAACCGGAGCCACCTTATGTCATTCGTTAAATCCTTCTTGAACCATCCCTATACGTTTTGGGCACTGCTCAGCATTCCCGCCGTTCCGATGCTGATCGCGCTTTCGACGGGCGATGCAGAGGCTGTCAAAACCATCCTCTTCCCGTCCGGCGAATTCGCAGCACGGTTCATGATCTTTTCCATGATGATCACGCCGCTGATGATGCTGTTCAAAGGCTGGCGCGGGCCGCGCTGGCTGATGAAGCGGCGTCGCTATATCGGCGTTGCGGCCTTCGCCTATGCCGCCCTGCATACCGCGCTTTATCTGATTGATCGCGGCGCAGTGGTGGTCAGCGGCGGTGAACTGGCGCGCACCCTGATTTGGAGCGGCTGGTTTGCCTTCCTGATCTTTGTGCCTTTGGCGATCACCTCGACCGACGGCTGGGTCCGCACGCTTGGCCCGAAATGGAAGACGCTGCAGCGGTTTGTCTATGGCGCCGCCGTGCTGACCCTTTTGCATTGGGCCGCGGTTAAGGATTGGGATGGCCTCACCCCGGCGCTGGTGAATTTCGCGCCGCTTGGGTTCCTGGTGGCCTATCGGCTTTGGTATAACTTCAATCGCCAACGGATGCGGGCCAATGCGGCAACTTGAACCCACCCCCAAAAATAACGTCGTGCGGCACTCAGCCGATACAGAAACAAGGACCCAGACTATGTCTCCAAAAGGCTATTCCCGCCTCCAGATCGGCTTGCATTGGCTCGTCGCCGCCTTGATCGTCGCGCAATTTGTGCTGCATGACCCCATCGTTGCGGCTTGGGAGGCGATCCAAAAGGCCGAAGCGCCAGACATCAGCGCGCTGGTGATGCTTCACGTCATCGGCGGGTCGTTGATCCTTGTGTTGGCCGTGTGGCGACTGGCTCTTCGGATGCGGCGCGGCGTGCCCGCCTTGCCGGAAAAAGAGGCCGCCGTTCTGAAAGGCATCGCACATCTGACCCATTGGTCGCTTTATGCGCTGATGATTGCCCTGCCGATCACCGGCCTTGCGGCATGGTTTGGCGGCAATGCCACGGCGGATGTCATCCATACCTCGTTGAAATTCCCGCTGCTTGGCCTTGTGGGTCTGCATGTCGCAGGGGCGGTGTTTCAGCAGTTTGGATTGCGGACGGGCTTGATCAATCGGATGCTTCGGGCACAAGACTGAACTTCGGGCGCAGGCGGCGCGACCAAGGCAACTTGGATCGGTTAATCCAGACACACAGGGGCAGAGACAAATATGCAAGTCGCGGGAAAAAAGGCCATCGTGTTTGGCGGAACCTCGGGCATCGGCCTCGCCGCCGCACAGCTCTTGGTGCAAGAGGGTGCCACGGTCGTTGCGATCAGCCGCGACCCCTCAAAGGCCGGCGCTCTACCCGCCGGCATGACGACCGAGGCCTGCGATGTGCGCGACAGTGCCGCGGTTGAACGGCTGCTGAACGATCTTGCGCCGTTTGACATCTTGGTCAGTGCCGCCACCGGGGGCGCCCGCGCGATTGGTCCCTTTGTCGAGATGGACATGGCGGGCTACAAAGCGTCGTTCGACAAACTCTGGGGCTATGCAAATGTCGTGCGATACGGCGCCAAACACCTGAGCGATGGCGGCTCAATCACCCTGCTGTCTGGCTCGCCCGCGCGCGCCTACGCGCAGGACCTCAGCGCGCTGTCGTCGGTTGGCGGCGCGGTTGAGGCCTTTGCCCGTGCCGTCGCGGTCGAAATCGCACCGCGCCTGCGTATCAACGTCGTATCCCCCGGCGTGATCGACACGCCGATGATGGTAGAGGCAAGCCCTGAGCGGCGCGCAGCGAACTATGCCGCCATGACCAAAGGCAACCTGATCCCCCGCGCAGGCCTTGCCGAGGAAGTGGCGCAGGCCGTCATGTTCCTGGTCAAGAATGATTTCGTGACCGGAACCACCATAGATGTTGACGGCGGCGTTCAGATCAGCTGATTGGCCGCAGAATTCCGGAGCCCAAGGCAAAAAGCAGCACCTTTGCTTTGGCCCGAAACAAGACGGTATCAAATTGAAATCCGGTGTTCTGGATTGCCCCCTCTGGCAACATTCGCGCCGGACCCTGATAGGATAAAAGATGACGGCCCCACTCCGTTTCGCCATTCTGACCGATCTGCATTTCGTCGCCGAAGGTCAGACGATCTATGGCTTTGATCCGCGCGCTTGCCTTCGGCGCGCCCTCGACTTTCTCGCTACCCTGCCGCAGCTGGATTTTGTGGTTATTCTGGGCGATCTTGCGGATCGTGGCGATCAACCCGCTTATCAGAGCCTGCGAAACGAACTGTCGCGCCTGTCAATTCCGGTGATCTTGATGGTCGGCAACCATGACGCCCGCGCACCATTCCGCGCGGTATTTCCGGACGCGCCGAGCGACGATGGCGGCTTTGTCCAAGGGCTGCACGTGTTCGATCAGGCGAGCCTGATCACCCTCGACACGCTGATTGACGAGGCACAGGTAGACCACGGTGCGCTCTGCAGCAGTCGTCTGGCGTTTCTTGAAACCGCGCTGCGCCAAGCTCCCTCTGACCGACCCGTGCTGTTATTCCAGCACCATCCGCCGATGGATCTGGCCATCCCGCCGATGGATGCGATCCGCCTGCGCGACGACGCGGCAGAGCTTGCGACCTTCGCACGTGCAGGCCGCAAGCCGGACTATCTGTTCATGGGGCACGTCCACCGCCCGATCACCGGCCTGTGGCACGGTATTCCGTTTCATATCCAACGTGCCTTGATGCATCAGGTGCATCACGAGTTTGACCAGACCGGTCGGATCATGGGCAATATCGAGGCGCCAGACCTCGCCTATGTCAGTGTCATGCAGGGCAATGTGCTGATCCACGATTGCGCGTTTTCCTATGATGGCCCGGTCTACGATCTCGACGCCATCGGCGCCGCAGATGTGGCCACGCCCCAAGATCTGGAGAAATTCTGATGCTGCTTGCCTCCTACGACGGCTTTCTGTGCGACCTTGATGGCTGTTTGATTTCGGGATCGACCGTCTTGCCCGGTGCCAAGTCGTTGCTTGACTACGCTGGCGACCGGTTGATCATCATCAGCAATAACTCCACAGATACGCCCACGACCTTGGCAGCGCGCCTTGCGGATCTTGGCCTGCACGTCCCGCCGCAGCGGATTGTTCTGGCCGGCACCGCCGCATTGGATGAACTTGCAAAGCTGGGCGGTGTGCGCCTTAAACTCTACGGCAGTGCCAATCTGCGCGGCTATGCAGCCGAACTTGGGCTGTCGCAGGAGGATGCGAACCCGACCCACATTCTGCTGACCCGCGATGAAAGCTTTGGCTACAATGACCTGCGGCACGCCATCGCGTTGCTGGTGGGGGGGGCGCAGCTCTATGTGGCCAACCCTGATGCAAGTCATCCGGGTGCGGATGGTGCGCCTGTTCCAGAAACCGGCAGTTTGCTTGCAGCGATCTTGAACATCCTGCCGGACCTTCCCCATACCGTCATCGGAAAACCCGAAGCAGGGTTGTATCGCGCGGCTCTTGCCCGCCTGCCGGTTACTGCGCACAGAATTCTTTCAATTGGCGACAACCCGAAAACGGATGCCGAGGGCGCGGCAAGGCTTGGTATCGACTGCGCTCTGGTGGGGGCAGCGCATGGCAAATGGTTGAATATCAACCATTTGCTGCAGGAAGGTCAGGCGACTGCGGAGATCTTGGGGCGGTAAGTGCGACCGTTGACTGTTTGAACCGCCGCTTTGCCGCCGCTGAAAATCGGACTTGCGCGCTATCTTACTTGCGCGCAGTCTTGTGGCTAACTCTTTCCAACTGCTTTTCGGGCACGCCTCTTGTAGAAAAGTCGCGCAACGACCCATTTGTCAGGACGTTAAGATATGCTGGACGCAGAGACCTCAACTGAAATTTTGGCGGTTGTGAAAACATATGTCGAAGGCATGTGTCTGAATGATCCGGCAAAACTTCGTGATGCCATACATGAAAAATTTTGCTGTATCGGGCATTTCGCAGGCGCATTGGAATGGGATACGCGAGACGCCTTTATAGCAGGCGTAAATCAGGCAACGGATACTCCGGACCCTTCGCCATGGCATGCCGTGAACACGATTTCAGTTGTTGGCGATGTCGCCATGGTCCAAGTGGAAAACATTTGGCTGGGGATGCATTTTGATGACACGCTGACGCTGCTAAAACATGAAAATCGATGGATTATTGTCTCAAAGGTTTTCTACCTGAGACCAGAAGTCTGAACCGCTGCCTCATTCAGAACTGTGATTTTTGTGGGCGCTTCTCAGCGTGGTTACTGCGACAGGCAATCTAGTCGCCCCTCTCACATTGCACATAGGCGCCGGTTTTGTGGCGCGCTCCGTGCAATCCAATCAAAGCACCATGTCTTGCGGCCCGAGGCGCGGAGCCAAGCATCACACGATTGAGTGATCGCTCAAATATATTATTGAGCAATCACTCAAATCATTCTATCTGACAGGGATCGAACGCGACCATGATCGCCTGAAAGGAAACATCTTGACCACCTTCCCGATCCACACAATTGAGACCGCACCTGACGCCGCCAAGCCGTTGCTGGAGACCTCGCTTAAGAACAACGGCCGCATTCCTGGCCTGCACGGCACAATGGCCGACGCGCCTCCGCTGCTTGCGGCCTATAACTTTGCCCACCAGCAATTCATGGCGACCACGTTGACCGATGAAGAAAAGACAGTTGTCTGGCAAACCATCAACGTAGAAAACAACTGCCATTATTGCGTGCCAGCCCATACAGGTATCGCCAAGATGATGAAGATCGACGATGCCATCACGGACGCGCTGCGCAATGAGACACCCCTGCCAACAGCCAAACTCGAAGCCCTGCGCGATTTCACACTGACGATGGTTCGTGACCGTGGATTTGTGGCCGAGGCCGACACCCTCGCCTTTCTGAATGCAGGATTTACGCAGACCAACATCCTTGAAATCATTCTCGGTGCCGCGCAAAAGCTGATGTCAAACTACACCAACCATTTTGCGAAAACCCCTGTCGACCAAGTGTTCCAAAAGTTCGCTTGGGAAAAGTCGTCGGCGATCGCTGCTGAATAATCCATTGCCGGGGTGGGCGACCGCTCCGGCATAGTCCGCTCTTGAAAGACACCCTCGATGCGAAAGCCCAATCGCGGATTTAGCAAACTTGTCTCGGGCGGCCCTGTGGTGTTTTGGGCACCGTTGGTTTTGCTGATCCTCTTTGCCCTCCCTACGGGAAGGGGCGCCTTTGACATCTATCTGCCTGCTCTATTCGCGGCTACCGTCCTATCCTTGAGGCTTTATATCAACAACTTACGCCCATGGTTTCGCGGCCACCGCCGCATCATTGGCCACAACCGGAGCGTCTGACCATGACCGAGGCTTTGCGTATCGATATAGTGTCCGATGTCATGTGCCCGTGGTGCATCGTCGGCTATCGTCAACTGTCGCTGGCCCTTGAGGCCACTGGCACCGCGCACGAAATCCACTGGCACCCGTTTGAACTGAACCCGCACATGCCCGCAACAGGTCAGAACATGCGTGAGCACATCATTGAAAAATATGGCAGCACGCCAGAACAGTCCGAAGAGTCGCGCCAGCGGTTAACGGCGCTTGGCGATGCGCTTGGTTTTGCGTTTCACTTCTCCGAAGACATGCGGATGCACAACACCTTTATGACGCATCAGCTTTTGCATTGGGCAGACACCCAAGACCGGCGGCATGATCTGAAAATGGCGCTGTTCACGGCGCATTTCACCGATCGTCGTGATCTGTCTGACGCGGCCGTTCTGGCGGATATTGCGGGCGAAATCGGGCTGGACCGGGATGAGGCATTGGCGGTTCTGGACGACAAGCGATTTGCCGATGACGTGCGCAGCGCGGAACGCTTTTGGCAGCAGCAAGGCATCTCTGGTGTGCCCGCCGTGGTGTTTGACCGCAAACATCTTGTCACCGGCGCACAAGGCGTGGAGAATTACACAAGCATTCTCGCCCAGCTTGCCGCGATGAAAGGCTGACCCATGGCCCGCGTCCCGAATTATGACCGTGACGCCGCACTTGATGCGGCCATGGCGGTGTTTTGGCGCAAGGGCTACCATGCGACGTCGCTAAAGGATCTGGAAGCCGCGCTCAACCTGAAACCGGGCAGCATCTATGCAGCCTTTGAGAGCAAGGAAAACCTCTATTTGCTGGCGATCCAGCGCTATTTTGAAGCGTCTCGGACGGCATTTCGCGCCCAGATGGAACAGGCTGCAACGCCGCTGACGGGGCTGGCGGCGCAGTTCAAGAACTTTGCCGATCTTGCCGCGGGTGATCCGTCACGGCGCGTTTGTATGCTGTTGAAAACGGTGATTGATACCGCGTCGACCGATCCCGAAATTGCGGCAGCATCACAAGCCTACCTTGATCAGATGTGCGCCGAATTCGCCAAGTGCTTTGAGGCTGCCCGTGCAGCGGGCGAGGTGCCGCAAGACGCGAACCCCATGCGGCTTGCGCGGCGCTATCAGGCCAACGTCTCGGCACTTCGCATGGAATTGCTGCGCACAACATCGCCAACAGACATCGCCCAACTCGCCGCGGACATGCAGCAAGAAACCCTGAACCTCGGCGCGCCGCTCCACGTCTGACTCAACCGCAAAGGCGGGGCGCAATGTCTGTTGATCTTAAGACGTCGGATCTGTTCATGCGGCTTGCAACCGCGTCGTGCGATTGGCCGCGAACCGCCTCATTCATCGCCTCGAACACCAGTTCGGGCAAACTGACTTCCCAAACATCACGACGAAGCAGGTGCTGCTAATCCTCGGCCCCATCTTCGCGGCGAAAATGCGCGCGACATGCGGGCAAGGATATGGCCTTGGGCGTCTTCGATCTGCCAGCGGTCGCGATTGACCGTGATGTCGTGGCCAGCCTTCAAATTCGCCTACCTTGGCCGATGGGCGACCAGATGCGGCAGGTCGTGGCGAAGACTGTTGCGCCCCACCAGATGCGCCGCACCGCCGCAAAGGCAAACAACCGCGCCGACTTCAGATCCACCTCCAAATCCACAGAGACGCAACGCGAGAGGAAAAAGGCGTGATCAAAACTCAAACGAGAGGAAACCAAATTTTACATGGCAAACGGCGGCATGCCCGTCCTTGATCGCCGAGGCCCCTCTGGCTGCAACGCGGCCGTTGATCGAGGATTGGGGATTGTTTTCCTGAGGATGGGCAAGCCGCGCATGGATGACCGATGCCCGAAAGCCCATCTTTCCGCCGTCGCCTTCGCAGCCACAATGATGCTCTGGCCATGACGGGAAAGGGGCCTGACCCAAGGCCGCTGCGGCAAATTAAAAGCGGCGGCACGCAGTCGTGCGGCCGCCTTTGGGGGCTTTAGGACCAGCCCGCATCCACGACCAGCGTTTGATTGGTCACTGCCCGCGCCGTATCGGAGGCAAGCATCACAACGACGGCGGCAACATCGGCTGGCTCGATAAACCGCTTCAGGCATTGGCTGGA
>CAWFGJ010000018.1:0-154126 GCA_963815355.1 uncultured Alphaproteobacteria bacterium | reverse complement strand
AGATCGGATGGCTCAGAGTTGGAAGCTGCCGATTCCAGATCAATCTTGTCAGGCGGAGGGCTTTTGCATGTCGAACGGCAAATTTGGTTCAGGCGGGGCCGAAGCTAGGGATTTGGCACCCCCTGAATACTCACAGTATGCCCGTTCAGGCACGCCGTCATAGGAAGATATTGGGGCCCGTGGATTTTCTGACAACGAGTTGTGCAGGAACCATGACCGTGACGCGCGGCATGAGCGGCTCTCGGATCCGGTCCAGCAGAACGCGCGCCAGTTTGCGCCCCAACATCCGAGGCGATACCGAAAGTGTGGTGAGAGGAGGCGTCGCCACGGCAGCGTCGGAAATGTCGTCAAAGCCGATGATCGACATATCATGGCCCGGAACTAGGCCTTGTCGGATCAAAGCCAGACAGGCCCCGAGGGCCACCATGTCACCATTGCAGACCAGTGCCGTGACTTCGGGATGGGCTTGACGCAAGGCGAGGGTAATGTCGCAAACTTTTGCACTACCGGTTAGATTGCCGATGTTCCAGAGCACGGGAGGAAGAAGCGAGAGTGCGGGTTGTGTAGAATGGCGATAGATTTCAAAGGCGTGCATTACCCGAAGGCCGTGGTCCTACACGCGGTGTTTTTCTATGTCCGCTATGCGGTATCCTACCGAGACCTTGAGGAAATCATGGCCGAGCGGGGCGTCGCTGTTGATCACGCCACCTTGAACCGGTGGGTGGTGAAATTCTCGCCGTTGATTGCCGCAAGTGCCCAAACTCGGAAGCGGGGAACTGCAAATTCCTGGCGGATGGACGAGACCTATATACGGGTGCGGGGTAAATGGACCTATCTCTACCGCGCCGTCGATCGAGACGGGCAAACCCTTGATTTCATGCTGTCAGAGCGTCGCGATCTGGCAGCAGCTCGCCGGTTTTTCAAGCAGGCTATCGGTATAAACGGTGTGCCGGACCGGGTGGTCATCGACAAGAGCGGCGCCAATCTGGCCGGCTTGATGGCCGTGAATGTGATCTTGAAATTCACTGGGACGGGGCGCATCGTCACGATCCGGCAGGTCAAGTATCTCAACAATATTCTTGAACAAGATCACCGCTTCATCAAGCGAATTACCGGGCCAATGATGGGCTTCAAGGCCTTCCATTCTGCTGCAGCAACACTCGCCGGGATCGAGGTTGCACATATGATCCGCAAACGACAATTCGCGGCCAACGGCATTGCGGCGTTTCAGCAGTTTGCTGCGCTCGCGGCATAATCATGTCCGCAGGATAGCCTTTTCAACGCCTTACAGAAGTTTGCGACACAACCAAGCTGCCGGGGCAATTTGAAGAAGCGGCGGCAAGCATTCGTGCGGCTTTCTTTGGGGTTTTTAGGACCAGCCAGCATCCACAACCAGCGTTTGATTGGTCACCGCCCGTGCCGTATCAGACGCCAGCATCACGACAATATCTGCGACATCGGCAGGATCAATAAACTGCTTTAGGCATTGGCTTGACATCACGGTCGCCTCCATTTCAGGCGTCAACCATTTCTCAACTTGCCGTTCAGTGCGCACAAAGCCCGGAAGCACACAGTTTACCCGGATGCCGTCTCGCCCCAAGTCGCGGGCAAGCGCATGGGTCAACCCTTCGATCGCGGCTTTGGCGGTGACATAGGCCGGCGCCATTTCTAGACCGACCCGCCACGCGATCGAACTCATATTCACAATCGTCCCCGCCTTTTTGCGCCGCATTGCAGGAATGACCGCTTGGGCTGCGAAAAACTGATGGTCAAGGTTCACCGCCAGCCGTTCACGCCAATAGGCCGGGGTGACGTCGGCTATGGCATGGCGATCATCATGGGCGGCATTGTTGACCAGAATGTCAAAGCCACCAAGCGCATCGCCTGCTTTGGCAAAGACGGCCGCCAGAGCCTCGGGGTCGGTCAAGTCAAGCGCCGCAAAACCCATGCCATCGCCAAGTTTTGCGGCCAATGCCTGCCCCGCAGCGGCGTTGATATCAAACGCCACCACCTGCGCGCCCTGGGCATGAAAGGCCGTTGCAATCGCCGCACCAATGCCGCTTGCGCCGCCCGTCACGGCCACGGCCTTGCCTTTCAGATCGGGATAAATTGCCGATGCAGCCGTCATAGCCGCATCTCTGATTTCGGGTCGAACAGGCAGATTTTGGTCATATCAATCGCCAGTTGCACCGCTTCGCCAATACGCGGCGTGTCATCAGGTTCACAAGACACGATGGCCTCTTGTCCCGCCAAGGTGGTCATCAGAATGGTCTCTGAACCGGTCGGCTCTACCATATTGACGTTGACCGTCACGATACCGGACCGACCGCCTTTGCGTTCGGCGCGGGGATCTTTTGCCGGACTAAAATGTTCAGGCCGCACGCCGAACACCACCTTTTGGCCTGCCGCAAGGCCGCTGATCTGACCCGGCTGCAACGGCAAAACCGCACCATCGCCGCCGTCGATCACCACGCCAAGATCAGGGCTGATCGTGGCATTCAGGAAATTCATTGTGGGCGACCCCATGAAGCCCGCGACAAACTTGTTGACCGGGCGTTCATAGATCGCATTCGGCGTGTCGTATTGCTGCAAAACGCCCTTGAACATCACCGCAATCCGGCTGGCAAGGGTCATCGCCTCGACCTGATCATGCGTCACATAGACCGTCGTTTTACCAACGTTCTGGTGCAGTTTCTTGATTTCCGAGCGCATCTCGATCCGCAGTTTGGCGTCAAGGTTTGAGAGCGGCTCATCAAACAAGAACAGCTTGGGGTCGCGCACCAAGGCCCGGCCCATCGCCACCCTTTGGCGCTGGCCCCCAGAAAGCTGGCTTGGCTTGCGCGCAAGCAGCGGCTCAATCTGCAAAAGAGCGGCCACCCGCGCGATGGTCTCGGCCTGCTCGGCCTTGGGAACGCGGCGGCTTTCCATGCCAAAGGACATGTTTTCGCGCACCGTCATCGTCGGGTAAAGCGCGTAGGATTGGAACACCATCGCGATGTCACGGTCCTTTGGCGCCTCGTTATTGACCAGACGGTCTTCGATGCGAATTTCGCCAGAGGTAACGCTTTCCAACCCCGCGATCATCGCGAGCAAGGTCGATTTACCGCAACCAGACGGGCCGACAAGCGCGACAAACTCGCCCGACTCTGCCGTGAGGTTGATGTTTTTCAAAACTTCGACGCCGCCAAAGCTTTTACGCAGGTCTTTGATGGTAAGTGAGGACATGATTTCAGCTTTCTATTTGACGGCGCCAGAGGTCAGGCCACGCACGAAATACTTGCCGCCGACCAGATAGATGAACAGCGGCGGCAGGGCGGCCATGATGACGGCGGCGGCCTCGACGTTGTAGTGCCGCTCGCCGGTGCCAGAGCCGGAAAACGCCACGATGGCAGAGGTGATCGGCTGATGGTCGCCAGAGGTGAAAACCGCGCCGAACAGGAATTCATTCCAGATGCCGGTGAACTGCCAGATCACCGCGACGATCACGATAGGCGGCGACAAAGGCAGGATGATGCGGCGAAAGATGCGCCAGAAACCGGCCCCGTCGATCCGCGCGGCCTTGATCAGGTCATCGGGAATGTTCAGGAAATAGTTACGGCAAAACAACGTGGTAAAGGACACGCCCTGCACCGTGTGGATCAGGATCAGCCCCGTGATGCTGTTTGACAGCCCCAACGTTCCCAACACATAGGCCCAAGGCAGCAGGGTCATCTGCGCTGGCAAAAACACCCCCAAGGTCACCATACCGAACAGAAAGTCCGCACCGCGGAACCGCCATTTCGACAGGATGTAGCCATTGACCAAGCCGATCGCGGTAGAAAGCACCGTGGCCGGAATGGCCATCATCAGTGAGTTTTTAAAGAACCGCGACACGCCTTCGCAGGTGCCGCCGATGCAAAAACTGCTCCATGCTTCGGACCAGTACTGCAAGGAAATGTCATGTGGCCAGGCGATAAACCCCGTGCGCACGATTTCCGGCAAAGGCCGCAGCGTGTTAAGCAGGATGATCAAAAGCGGCATCAGATAGATCGCGGCAAAGATCGCCAGCAGGCCATAGATTGCGGTCTTGGTCAGCACGCGACGCCGGGCGCTTCCGGTGGCAAGCGGGTCAAACTCTTGTTGGATCAGGGTTTCAGCCATGTTGCTTTCCTTCCGCGCGGCCGCGCCACGCCGTGTAAAGGGCATAAGGGACAAGCACGGCCGCAAGGGCCACGAGGATCATCACCGCCGCAGCGGCGCCTTGGGCAATCTGTCCGCGCTGAAACATAAGGTCATAGACCACAATTGCAGGAACCGTCGTCGCAACACCCGGCCCGCCTTGGGTCAGGGCCACCACGAGGTCATAGGTCTTGATCGCGAATTGGAGCAGGACCACCGCGACCGCCAGAAAGATCGGCCAGATCACCGGCAGGATCACCTTGCGATAGGTCCGCAGCATCGACGCCCCGTCGATTTGCGCGGCCTTGACCAGATCCCCATCCACCGCGCGCAACCCCGCAAGGATCAGCGCCATGGCAAAGCCAGAGGCCTGCCAAATACCTGTGAAAACAACGACATAAATTGCAAGCTGCCGGTCGGTGATCCAATCGAACCTGGCGGCAATCCAGCCCAGATCATGCAGCGCCAGCTCCACCCCGGTTTGCGGGTGAAAAATCCAGCGCCACACCGTGCCGGTCACAATGAAAGAGATCGCCAGCGGATAGAGATAAATCGTGCGCCAAACCGCCTCAAACCGCACGCGCTGATCGATCAGAACCGCAAGCAGGGTGCCCACAAAGAGCGAGCCCGCAACATAAAGCGAGCCGAACAGAAACAGGTTTTGAAAGGACACGATCCAGCGTTTGCTCTGCCACAAGGCCACGTATTCATGAAACCCCGCAAAGGTCGGATCGGGCAGGATCGTCGAGGTCGAAAGCGACAGCCAGAAGGTCCAGAGCGAGAAGCCGACGACATAGATCAGCGTCGCGCCAATTGTCGGCACAAGGATCAGTTGCGGCGTATGATCTGCGATCCAGCGGTGCCAGTTTCTGGCGCTGGAATTCTCTTGCGAAGCCATCGTCTTCCCCCCGAATGTCGCGTGAAACCCTGCCCCGCACCGATTGGCGCGGGGCAAGACTGCTGTTTATTGCTGTGCTTCGACGGCATCAGCCAGTTGGTTGGCGGCTTGCTCCGGGGTGATGCTGGGATCCGCGACAAACTCGGTGATCACTTCCATCATCGCGCCGCGGAACTTTTGCAAAACGGTCATGTTATGCGCCATCGACCGCACCAAAGTGCCTTCCTTGACGGATTCCTTCAGATCGATCTGGCTTTGCTGTTGGCATTTGGTAAAGCCGCCGGTCGACAGATCAACATCGGTGCGCGAGGGGATCGAGCCTTTGGCGACGTTGAACGTCACCTGAAACTCGGGCGACATGATGATCTTGGCCAAAAGCTGCTGGCCATCAACATAATCCGGGTCCTTTTGCTTGAAGAACACCACCGAGTCCGCGTTCAGGACATAGCCCGTGCCGCCCCAGTTCACCGGGGTCTGGTTGCACAGATAATCCACATCTTCCTTATAACCCGCCATATTGGCCGAGGCGACGGTCCAGTCCCCCATGATGAAGAAGGCCGCATCGCCGCCCATGGTCATGGCCATCGACTGCTCCCACGAGCGCCCATTGATCCCTGCGTCCATATAGCCGACCATTTTACGCAGCTGTGCAAAGGCGTCGATCATGCCTTGGCTGCGCATCGCCTCGGTATCGGCCTCTTGAAAGGCCTTGCGGTACAGGTCGATATCCATGCCATAGACAACACTGTCAAAAGTCGTGGTATCGGACCAATCAGCCGCCCCATGCGCCAGACAGATTTTGCCCGCCGCCATGACCTTTTCGCAGGCTGCGTTGAACTCATCCCAGGTTTTCGGAACCTCAATCCCAAGATCGGTCAGGATCTTTTTCGAGCTGTAGAGCCAGTTGACGCGGTGAATGTTCATCGGGGCGGCAACCCAGTGGCCGGTCGGTTTCATCACCGAAATCAGCTCTGGTGCGACCACCGCATCCCAGCCCTCAGCCGCTGCCAGTTCGTCCAGATTGGCGGTCTGCCCCGTGGCATCCCACTCGGCAATCTCTGGCCCCTTCAACTGAACCGCCGCAGGGGCTGTGCCTGCGACCACGTCCGAGCGCAGCTTGGCCAGCGTGTTCGAGGTATGCCCCGAAATCGCGGTCTGCTCCCACTTACCACCAGCGGCGGTGAACATCTCGCCCAGCTTGGCAATCGCAGCCGCTTCCGAGCCTTGCGCCCATTGGTGCATCATGTTGGTTTTGGGCTCTGCATGCAGGGCTGCGGCACTTACACTCAAGGCCAAAGCGGCGATTGCGGCGGTGCGTAGGCTTGTTTTGGTCTGTTTCATTTCGGGTTCCTCCCCTGGGTTTTTGAAAACAAGTTCAGGTGCGATCAAACGGGTTGATCGGTCGTGTCGACGTTGGTCGTGGTGGTGGCCGTTAACCGGTGCGGATTTGGGTGTTCAGATGGTGATACCCCCGTCGATATTGATCGCCTGGCCCGTGACAAAGCGGCCATCTTCCGAGGCGAGATAGGCGCAAAGCCCCGCGATTTCCTCGGCTGTGCCAAGGCGACCCGAGGGCTGGCGATCCAGAAACACCTTTTCGGCGGCCTCAAGGCTGCCCGTGGTTTTCGCCAATTCGGTGATGCGTTCGCGCAGCGACGGGCTGTCAACCGTGCCGGGGCACACCGCATTGAACCGCAATTTATTTGGCAAATAGTCGGCGGCGCAGGCCTTGATCAGCCCGATCACCCCGCCCTTCGCCGCACCATAAGCCGCACGCCGCGCAAAGCCCTTGGTCGAGGACGCAACCGAGGCAATGGCAACCACGCTGCCGCCCTGCACCTTCATCTTTGGCACCGCCGCCGCCAGCACGACATAGGCGCTATCAAGCGTAATCGCGATGCTGCGCCGCCAGTCTGCCGGCGTGGTTTCCTCAATCGAGCCTTGATGCACAAAGCCTACGGCATGCACCAAAATGTCGATCCGGGCGTGGGGCGCCATCCATTTGGCCACCGCCTCCGGGTCGCAGGCATCCACGACATGGGCCGACGCAAACGGCGTGTCTGCCATGCTGGCGGGGTTCAGATCGCAGACATGCACCTCTGCCCCCTCAGCCGCCAGCCGTTCAGCGACCGCGCGTCCAATGCCTTGCCCTGCCGCAGTAACAAGCGCCACGCGGCCTGCAAGCCTTGACCGCAGATCAATGGTTGTCACGTGGCACCCCCTTGGTCTGGGCGATGCGCTGGTATTTGACCGCAGGTTTCAGCACCATGCCCTCGTCAAACTGATCGACCATGGAGCGCTGAATTTCCTGCCAGGGCGTCTGGTTGCCCGCATAGGCAAAGCCACCCTTTTCAACCAGGACAGCACGCCGCGCCGCAATCTCGGCATCCGACAGCAGCACATCCGCCGCGTGCTTGCGCAGATCAACGCGGATCGTGTCGCCGGTCTGCACCAAGGCCAGCCCGCCCATCGCCGCCGCCTCGGGGCTTGCGTTCAGGATTGACGGCGAGCCAGAGGTCCCCGATTGCCGCCCGTCACCGATGCAGGGCATCGCCGTAATCCCGCGTTTGATCAGGGCGGCAGGTGGCTGCATATTCACCACCTCTGCCCCGCCCGGATAGCCGATAGGGCCGACACCCCGGATCACAAGGATGCAAAACTCGTCAATCGCAAGCGCCGGATCGTCAATGCGCGCGTGGTAATCCTCTGGCCCCTCAAACACGATGGCGCGGCCCTCAAAGGCCTCGGGATCGTCGGGATTGGACAGGTAACGGTCGCGGAACTCGGGCGAGATCACGCTGGTTTTCATGATCGCGCTGTCAAACAGATTGCCGCGCAGGTTCACAAACCCCGCAGCCGGCAGCAAAGGTGCGGCGAAACTGCGGATGACTTCCGCGTTCTTCACCTGCACGTCGCCGTAAATCTCTGCCACAGTTTGCCCAGTGGCCGTGATCGCCTCCGGATGCGGCAAGGCACCCGCCCGCAGCAATTCGGCAATCACCGCAGGCACGCCACCGGCGTGAAAGAAATCCTCGCCCAGAAAACGCCCTGCGGGTTGCAAATCGACCAGCAGCGGAATGTCATGCCCCAAGGCCTGCCAATCATCGTTGGTCAGTTCCACCCCCAGATGCCGCGCCACCGCGTTCAGATGGATCGGCGCATTGGTTGATCCGCCAATCGCGGAATTGACCACGATCGCATTCTCAAACGCTTGCCGCGTCATGATGTCGGATGGCTTCAGATCGGCCCGCACCATCTCGACGATCCGGCGCCCCGTGGCATAGGAAATCTGGCCGCGCTCGCGGTAAGGTGCGGGAATGGCCGCCGCACCGGGCAGTTGCATCCCCAAGGCTTCGGCCAGTGAATTCATCGTGCTGGCGGTGCCCATCGTGTTGCAATAGCCGACCGAAGGCGCCGAGGCCGTGGCGATATCCATAAACTCGGCATAGTCGATCTTGCCCGCCGCCAATTGCTGCCGCCCGTCCCAGATCGCGGTGCCAGAGCCTGCGCGCACGCCGCGGTGCCAGCCGTTCAGCATCGGCCCGACCGACAGGGCAAGTGCCGGAATGTTCACCGTTGATGCCGCCATCAGCAGCGCAGGCGTGGTCTTGTCGCAGCCAATCGTCAGAACCACCCCGTCAAGCGGATAGCCATAAAGCACCTCGACCAAGCCCAGATAGGCAAGGTTGCGGTCCAGCGACGCCGTGGGTCGTTTGCCGGTTTCCTGAATGGGATGCACCGGAAATTCAAAACAGATCCCGCCCGCCGCCACGATCCCGTCGCGCACCCGCTTGGCCAACTCGATATGGTGGCGGTTGCAGGGGCTCAGGTCGCTGCCGGTCTGCGCGATCCCGATGATCGGCTTGCCCGATTGCAGCTCTTCACGGGTGATGCCGTAGTTCAGATACCGCTCGATATAAAGCGCGGTCATCCCCGGATTGTCGGGGTTGTCGAACCATTGCTGCGAACGGAGTTTCATAATAACCTCAATATGTTGCGCGACCGCCCGACAGGTCAAAGACCGCGCCGGTGGTAAAAGAGTTTTCCGCCGAGGCCATCCACAGCAGCATATTGGCAATCTCATCCACCGTCACAAACCGCCCGCGCGGGATTTTGGACAGCATAAAGTCGATGAATTCCTGACTGACCTGATCCAGAAGCCGGGTCTTGGCGGCGGCAGGAGTGGCGCAGTTCACCGCAATGTCATGGCCCGCCAATTCCTTGCCCAAGGATTTGGTCAGGGCAATCACCGCCGCCTTGGAGGCCGAATAGGCCGAGGCGTTGGGGTTGCCCTCTTTGCCTGCAACCGAGGCCACATTGACAATCCGGCCATAGTTGCGCGCCATCATGCCCGGCGTCACCACCTTGCAGCAGTGGAACGTGCCACCCAGATTGACCTCTTGCACCTTGCGCCACATGTCGGCGGGGTAGTTCGCCAAACTACTGGTCGGGCCCGAGATACCGGCGCTGTTGATCAGTACATCAACCTTGCCAAAGGCGGCTTCGGTTTTCGCCATTGCGGCCTCAACACTGGCAAGATCGCTGACATCAACCTGCACCAACAAGCGGCTGGCCTCGGGCAAATCGGCAATCTTGGCCTCGGGGGCCGAGATATCCATATCCCAGATCGCAACCCGCGCGCCCGACGCGGCCAGACGCGCGGCAACGGCGGCACCGATGCCATTAGCCCCCCCCGTCACCACCGCCACCTGACCCTTGAAATCATAGCTGTTCATCACTTGGCCTCACGGTAAGGGGTGACGGTCTGGCGCTGTTGGCCAAGGCCCTGAATGCCCAGATCAACCACATCGCCGATGTTCAGAAACTGCGGCGGCTTCATGCCCGCGCCCACGCCGGGCGGGGTGCCGGTGCAGATCAGATCACCCGGCTCAAGCAGGCAAAACTCGCTCATATAGGAAACGATGGTCGCCACATCAAAGATCATCTTGGCGGTGCTGCCGGTCTGCTTGCGCGCGCCGTTCACATCCAGCCACATGTCCAAGGCCTGCACATCGCCCAACTCATCCGGCGTCACCAACCAAGGCCCGGTGGGGCAGAAATTGGGAAAGCTCTTGCCCTTTACCCATTGCCCGCCGCGCTCCATCTGCCAGGCGCGTTCGGACACGTCATTGACCAGCACGAAACCGGCGATATGGTCCATCGCCTGATCGCGGGTGATCCCAAGCGTGCGCTTGCCGATCACGATGCCCAGCTCCACCTCCCAATCCAGTTTGGTCATTTGCGGGCTGTGATAGATCGCATCATTCGCACCGCAATAGGTGGCGGTGGATTTGTTGAACAGGATCGGCTCAGACGGCACGGGCAGACCCGCCTCTGCCGCGTGATCGGAATAATTCAACCCGATGCACCAGATGTTCAACGGCTGCGCCACCGGTGGGGCAACGCGCTTGCCCTCGGGCGAAACGATCGGCAGTGCGGACAGATCTGCGGCTTGCAGACGCGCCATCAGGTCAGGGGAAAGGGTTTTCGGCCCGAAGTCGGCCACGACCGACGACACATCCCGCGCCTTGCCATCCGCATCCATCACACAGGGGATTTTCGACCCGTAACGGTCGCCAAAACGCAGCAGCTTCATTTCGATTTCCCCTTTGATTTCTGTGCCCACCACGTATCCGCCAAAGGCGCGCCGCCGACAAAAGCAGCCCCCCCCAAGGCATCCCCGATCCGCAGGCATTCATTCCATTTCGCCATCCGCTCGGACCGGGTGAACGAACCAACCTTCAGCTGGCCTGCGTTCAATCCAACCGCCAGATGCGCGATAGATACATCTTCCGTCTCGCCCGACCGCGCCGAAACAATCCCGCGATAGCCGCGCCGCTTGGCCTCGGCCAGACAAGCAATAAACTCGCTGACGGTGCCGGCCTGATTGACCTTGATCAGCACCGCATTGCAGGCCCCGGCATCTGCCGCAGCCGTCACAAGCCCCGCATTCGTCACCAGATAATCATCGCCGATGATCTGCACGCGGCCCCCGTAAGCCTTTGTAAAGGCGATCATCCCCTCGGGGTCATCCTCGGCCAAAGGGTCTTCGATGGAGGCAATCGGATAGGTGTCGATCCAGCGACCAAGCAGATCAAACATCTGGTCGCGGTCCAGCTCGCGGTCTTCCAGCGCCAAGCGATACTTGCCTTTGGAGCCAAATTCGGATGCCGCGATATCAAGCGAGATCACCACCCGATCCCCCGGCTTCTCGCCGCTCAATTCAATCGCGCGCACCAAGGTTTCCAGCGCCTCTTCGTTGCTGGAAAACACCGGCCACCAACCGCCCTCATCCGCCACGCCGACCGAGTGGCCCTTGCCCGTCATGATGCTGCCTGCCGCGCGGTAGATCTCGGATGTGACCTCCATCACCTCGTCAAAGCTGCCGGCTCCCGGCACCATCACCATGAAATCCTGCACATCGACGCGCCGCCCCGCATGGGCACCGCCGCCGAAAATCTGCACTTCTGGCAGGGGCAAACTGGGCGTCTGGCCAGAGATATCCGCCACATGCCGCCACAGGGGCACCGCTTTCGCCGCCGCCGCCGCATGCAGAACAGCAAGCGAGGTCGCCACCATCGCATTGCCACCAAGCGCCGATTTCAACGCGGTGCCATCCAGCGCCACAAGGGCTGCATCAACGCCCGCCTGATCGCCGCAATCCATGCCTTTTAGCGCCGCCGCGATGCTGGAATTTACATTGCCAACCGCGCGCTGCACATCCATGCCCTGCAGCGCCGCACCGCCATCGCGCAGATCAATCGCCTCGCGGGTGCCACGAGATGCTCCCGCCGGCGCAATAGCCCGCCCGACAGCCCCCGACGCCGTTTTCACCTCAACCTCAACGGTCGGGTTGCCACGGCTGTCCCAAACGCGGCGGGCAGCAATCGCTGTAATGGCAGAAGTGCTCATCCGTAAATCCTTCATGTCAATCTATTCATCAAGCGCGCCAAGTCCGGCGCGGGATCGGCGATCAGCGGTTGCGCGGCACCGCGCACCCTGGCACGCGCGTCCTCGCTCAAATACTCAACCGGTGATTTTCCGTCGATCCGCGCCAACATCAGCATCGGCAACAAAGCGGCAACCCGCGCCTCAAACCCCGCAACAGGCTCCCAACTTACATGCCCGACATAGGCCGACCAAAATGCAGCCGCCTCTGCACGCAGGGCGATCTGCTGCGCGGGCATGTGATAGGATTTCAACAGCAGGTGGTTCAGGCAAAAGCCCACGTCAAACGCCGGATCGCCCATCGTCGCACATTCGGCATCCAGAATAATCGGCTGGCCTTTGCGGAACAGAATGTTCTTCGGACTGACATCGCCATGAACCAAAGCCCTGCGGCTGCGCAGCAGGTCCCCCGCCATATCCAGCATCTGCCGCGCCAGATCCGGGTAACGACCCGCGGTAAACCGCAGATAGGGGTCCAGCCGCAGTTGGTCAAAATCATCCGCATTGTCGAAACGGGAGCGGTCAAAACCCGGCGCTGTTGACGCCGCGTGCAACCGGCCCAAAACCGATGCAACCGCAGCAGCCTCACCGCGGAAAGGCACCGCTTGCAACAGCGCCTCTTTCCAAAGATAGATACCGTCCCCGGTGATAAACTCCATCGCAAAGCCGTTTTCACGATCCGACCAGCCCAAAAGCGCAGGCACCGCGCTCGGCTCGATCGCGGCGGCGGCCTCTAGCCATGCGTATTCCGCCCGCCCCCGATGCAGCGGCGCGAACCAATCTTCGGCAACCTTGAGCTTTGCCAGTGCAAATTTCGCGCAAACCGTCCGGCCTTTGAACGTCACCGCCGCAATGTCAGAGGCCACGCCCCCCGTCAGCGGTCGAACCGATGTGACTTCGCCTTTTTGGCAAAGCCCAAGGCTCTGCATCAGGTCCGCACAAAGGTGATCAAGTCTAGCCGACAATGGGGGTTCCCTCTGATTCTCAAAATTGTTCACGTAAACAGTTCACGTGAACAATTAGCCAGCCCGCCATTGACATGTCAAGCCATTCAGCGAAACATGCGCCCAGATCACGGCTCCCCTGAAAGGAACCTTTTTGCGGGCAACAATAAAATCCATCGCCAAAGATCTTGATATTTCGCACATGACCGTGTCGCGTGCCCTGTCGGGCAATCCCAATGTGAACCCCGCAACACGCGCGCTGATTCTGGCGCGGGCCAAAGAGCTTGGCTATGTGAAAAGCTCTGCGGCGAATGCAATGCGGGGCGATCCGACCGCCATCGTCGGCTTGCTTTTGCCCAATATAATCAACGAGTTTTACGCCAGATTTGCCAACACGCTTGCCATTCTCTGCGCGGACCATGGCCTTGATCTGGTTATTCATCTGACCAACGATGACGCCGAGCGCGAACAGCAATCCTTGCAGCGCATGCAGGCTTTGCAGGCCTCAACCGTCATCCTCGTCCCTGCCCCCAAAGAGGCGGGCACCCCGATGCAATTTGGCGCATCGATGCGGATCATCGAGTTGATCCGGACCCATCCGGGGGCCGATGTCTGGGGCAAGCTTCTGATCGAAGACGGCCCGGCGGTTGCAGCAGCGGTGGCGCATCTTGTCGAAACCGGCCGAAAGCGGATCGCGTTTATCGGGGCTGACCCTTCGATGTCGTCAGGCCATGGCCGACTGCGCGCCTTTGAGGCGGCACTGCGGTCTCATGGGCTGCTCCCCGACCCGACCCTGATCAAAACCGGCGCGCCCAGTTTTGTGATGGGCCATGACAGCATGTCCGCCCTCTTGGCCCTTCCCGCCCCCCCCGATGCGCTGATCTGCGGCGGGTTTGAGATCTCAAACGGCGCTTTGGATTGCTGTTTGCGAAATGGCGTGCGCTTTCCGCAAGACATCGCTTTTGTCGGCTATGGCGACCCGACCAGCTATAGCTGGATTGGCTCGGGGATCAGCACGATAGAGATTTCTCCCGATGCGCTTGCCCAGCAAGCGAGCGAGATGCTGGCAAGTCATGGCAATGCCGAAGGCGCCAACTCAAATCGCTCCGCCACGAAATTGGTCTTACGGGGGTCTACGGGCGTTTGGGCAGGGTAGCCGGATGCTTGCGGGTCGTGGCGCAGGATCTGAAACAGCCGTCAGTCATGTCCGGCGATCTCAAACCATAAACCAATGCCTTTGTAGAAAAACAGTGCTCCCGCCGCCAAACCGCGCGGGCGGAAACTCAAAACTTGCGGCCAAGCCATCCGGCAAACCAGGCCCGTCCATAACGCGCCCAAAGGCAGCGCTACCGTGCCAGCAAGCGCCGCACCAACTGGCCATCCACCGCCTGATACTGCAAGACACCGGCCTCCACCGGCACGAACCAATCCACAATCGCGCCAAACCAGGGCAAAAGACCCTCCCCCGGCGCATTCTCGATATAGCTGGGGAAGACGCGCGGATCATAGAACCGAAACATCGCCATCTGACCATCCGGCAGCATGACCTGTAGATTATGGCGCAACTGGCGGCGCACCTTCGACAGGCTTTGCGCCGATTGGCACAGGATGCCCAAAGGCTGCTGGCCCGCCCAGATCCGTACCAAAAGCGCACTGCCCTCGGCCACTTCCACGATATGCGGCGTTGCGTCGATCAGATCGGGGCTGATCTTGCCATCCAGCAGCGATTGGCTTTTGGTCTCATGGGAAAGGGCCGCATAAAGCCCGTCATCCGCCGCACAATCCACAATCGCATAGTAAGCCATCCAGCCCCCGATCCCGCACCGCCACCCCGCCTGCCCAAAGACAAACCGTCAGCTCACCTTCTCGCGCTCGCACAGCGCGCAGAACGGCACGCCCGACGCTGACGCGGCCTTCAGCGCGCGCTTTTGCGCCGCCCCCGCACTCATCGTCTCACCGCGCATCAGCGGGCTGACCATCGGCGGCGCGATCACCTTGCCCGGCACGCCCACGCTCGTCATGCCAACCCCCGGCACGGTGATATCCGCAATCATCACCGTCGGGCAGCCCGCCACAATCGCGCCGCCATGCGCACAGGCGTCGCCCATCCGCGCGGCGGGCATCCCGTTGATCCGCACGGTCACGGACCCCATCGCGACGGCATCACTCGGCCCCACCGGGGGGCACAGGCAGGAATCCCCGACCCGCGCCGCCGGCATCCCACCGATGAACACATTGGCCGAACTGCTGGTGATCGGCCCCCCGATATGCGGGATCGGCGGCACCCCCGGAATGACCATCGGGCAGACATGAAAATCACCAAGTCGGGCTGCGGGCGGCATCAGCGGCTCCTCTGCAAGCAAGAAAGACGGCAGCCGGGCGTCATAGCAGCACCTGCCACTGACCGCCGATGATCCCCACACGCAGCTCTATCGCGGTCATCGCGTTGGCATCGCCGCGCCGAACGATCGGGCGCCAGTCCCGCGCGATCAGATCAATCAAGCGGCCCTGCGAAAAGCTGCGCAGATCCCACTCCGCTTGCGGCACATAGGGCGACACCGGCTTGCCCGGCAAAACCTCGGCCAGAAACGCCGCAAGGTTTTGCTGGCGCGTCACAAGATCATCGTCGGTGGCCAACTGGCTGGCCACCATCGCCTCTTGCTGCACCGCCACAAGCGTGGCCACATCGCCGTTGTTCAACGCCGCCTGCACCGCCGTCATCAGCGTCACCAACGCCGCATCGGGCGCGCGGGGTGTTGCGTGCCACCACAGCGGCACCGCGCGGCTTTCGGGGGCCACAAACCCCGTCGCCGCCACCCGAGGGGCGGCGACAACCGCCGGATCATCCCACGACACCTGCGTCACCACCGGCTCCCGGTCGGGGTTGAAATCCCATGAGGCCGGGCAGAACACCCGCACCCGCCCCTTCGCCGAGGCCGCCACTGGCGCATGCGGCTCCAGCGCGCGCGACGGCGTCGGCCCCGGGTCCACCACCACCTTCAGGCTGTTGGCACCCGGCAGCACATAGCCTTCCAGCGTCGCCGCCCCGCGCCCCGGCCCGCCATCCTCACCGGCCTCAAACCGCGCCACCGCGCAGTCATTCAACCAGACCTCAATCGCGGCCCCCTGCGTATCAACGTCAATGAAATACGGCATCGCCAAAGCCCCCTGCCTTACCCACTGGCAATCCCCTTGAACAAGACGGCCTTGCCATCAACCACCGTCACTTCGCGGTTGTATTCCCAGACCTTTTCCACCTTGACTGACACTTTGGCCACCAGCTTGTCGACGTAAACCTCGGCCACATCCAGCCCGATCCCGCCCCCGGCCGATTTGCCGAAATCGATCCGCAGCGCCCCATCCACCACCAGCTGCGACTTGATCCCGGCTGATACGGCAATCACCGCCAGATCGCCGCTCAGCGTCAGCGCCGCCTCGATCCCGCCTTCGGCCGGAATGCGCAGCACCCCGCCCTTGGCCGTCGGAGATTCCAGCCCCTGACTGCTGACGCTGGATTTGATCTTGGCGGTGCCGGTCAGCTTCAGCTGCACCTTCACCTCGCGGGTCAGCACCTTGACCCCGTAGTTCATCGACAGACTGACCTCGACCAGCGTCAACTCTCCCGCCAGCTTCCAGTAGAATTTCACCGACCGCGCGTCGTCTTCCTGCCATTGCCATTCCAGCGACAACGCCCCCGACAACAGCTTCAGCCCGCCCTCGACCCAGAACCCCATCGCAGGCGTGGATTTGATCACCTTCGCCACGGTTTCCGTCAGCGCTTCCGCCTGCCGCGCATAAAGGATGTATTTGGTGAAATCGACCGAGGTGGCATTGGCCTGATTGTCCACGGTCAACTTGAAGCTGGGGGTTTCCTCTTCGCTCCCGAACCCTTTGGCCTTGGTGGTGCTGCGCCCATCGGACCAGCTGTCGGTCTGCTTGCGCGAACTGCCGCCGTAGGATTTCTTGACGAAGGGAAAGCCCAGCTCGATCTTGTATTTCTCGCTGGGATAGACCGTCACGTTGACCTTACCGGAAATCGCGGTGCTGGTCGCCAGATTGCCGCAGGTCACCACCGAAAACGCAAGGCTGCGCCGACTGAACCCCGCCCGGTAAATCGCGTCGAAAACCAGATCCAGCCCCAGCCCCCGCGCGGCGATTTCAGCGCCGTAGCTGCCAACAGTGAAAAAGCTTTTCGCCGTTGCCGCACCCATAGGCGACAGCGGGCCTTGGCCGATCTTGGTGGCCGCGGCCCCACGGGCCTTGGTCATCGCCTCTTTCAGCACCGCCGCCGCAGACTTGTCGGAAAAGATCACCTGCGTGTGCTTGACGCCCTTGGCCTCGCCCAGCACCAGCCACGTCGAATGACGCGCCGACCCGCAGGGGCCAACCCCGTTGCAGGTCAGCGTGATCTTCTTTCCGGGCATCGCCCCGCCTTCGGCCGGGGCCGTCATTGCGAACTTGATCGCCAAAGGCGCGTGGCCCTTGGGCTGGGATGACGCGATGCTTTCGGTGGCCACCCGCGTTGTCGGCTGGTGTTCGGAATCGAACGTCGCCTCTTTCAGGCTGATCGTCTGCACCCCGCAGGGCAAAAGGCTCTTGGGCGCGGCAGAGGCGGCATGGCAGGCGAGCACCGGCCCCAAAGGCTTTGCCGCAGGCGGCGCGAGATAGTTCAGCACCAGCGGTTTATACTCGCTCATGCCCCCGGCCCCCGCAGCAGACCCTGCTGATAGGCGCTGGCCGCCGCCAGATGCAGCCGCTGATGCCCCTGCATCGCCTCGGCCTCGGGCAAGGCCGCAATCTCGGGCTGCGCGAAAAACGCGGCCCGCCGCGGCCCAAGATCAAGACACAGCGCCACCAGAGCGACCACATGCTGCGCATCGTCCAGCTGATAGGCGCGCGCGATATCGCAGCAAAAGCGGTGAAACGCCGCCGGGTCCGGCAAAGCCGCCTTATGTCTGGGGTGCAGATTCATGGCGTCGGTGACGCTGTCTTCAAGGACCTTGCTTTGAAACAGATCCACCTGCCGCGCCGAAATCGTTATCAAAGCAATCCTGCCAACCTAAAATCTCCCCTGAAAATGGGGCGTTCGCGCCGCGCGAGTCAATGGGATTTCGCCCCCGACTTACAGGTTTTTCAAAGTGATACAAAATGTTAGCCTGACCGTCGCGTCGCTGACATTAACCTTTTGCGCCCGCCTGCCCCGCCGCCGCTCTTCGCCGCAGGCACGCGCCCGTCTCGGGCAGCAAGGTTCCGCGTGTCGCCCAAAATTTCATCCTTTCGCCCATTTTTCACCCATTGCGCACCCGTTCCCCCGCCCAGCGCCCCCCAAAACCCGCCACCCGGTTGATCCCGCGCCCGCTTTGACCAGCATCGGCCCGTCACAAGGGGGGCACGATGACACAAGCGGCGGTATTCGGGCGGTTGCAACGCAGCCAAGGGCGGGCAGAACTTGTCTTTGCCGCCCCCCATCCCGCCGCCCCCCATCCCACCGCCGCCCCTCCCACCTCTAACCGCGCGCGCCTGCTGGACCTGCACCAGTCCGGCTCGGCCAAGGCGATGCTGCCCCGCACGACCACGACCGAAGTGGTGTTCCTGAACACTTCGGGCGGGCTGACGGGCGGCGACCGCTTGCACTACGGCCTGAACCTGCTGGCGGGCGCACGTGTCACCGCCATGACCCAAACGGCTGAGCGCGCCTATGCCAGCCCGGGCCCCGCCGCCGCGGCCGAGGTGACCGCCACCCTGGGCCCCGGCGCGCATCTGGATTGGCTGCCACAGGAAACGCTGATCTACGAAGACAGCCACCTTGACCGCACCACCACCATCGACCTTACCGCCGATGCCTCGGTCCTGTTGTGCGAAACGATTGTCTTGGGGCGTCATGCCATGGGCGAGGCCCCCTTGCGCGCCCGCCTGACCGACCGCCGCCTTGTGCGCCGCGACGGGCGGCCCGTCTGGGCCGAAACCCTGCGGCTGGATGCGGGCGTGCTGGCCCTTGGCACGCAGGCCGCCCGCCTTGGCCCCGCCCGCGCCTTTGCCGTGCTGGCGCTGGTCGCGCCCTCGGCCACCGACGCGCTTGGCCCCTTGCGCGCCGTGCTGGATGAGCCGGGCTGCGACGCCGCCGCCTCGGCGTGGAACGGCAAATGTGTGCTGCGCCTGATGGCCCATGACGGCTGGCCCCTGCGCCGCCAACTGGCCCGCGCCATGCAGGTTTTGCGCGCAGCCCCCCTGCCGCGCGTCTGGCAACTGGGCGGCGACGCAGGCCCGCCCCCACATTCCAAAGGAGACCCCGCATGAACCTCACCCCGCGTGAGCGTGAAAAGCTGCTGATCAGCGTCGCCGCGATGGTCGCGCGCGGCAGGCTGGCCCGCGGCGTCCTGCTCAACCACCCCGAGGCGGTGGCGCTGATCACCGACTTTGTGGTGGAGGGCGCGCGCGATGGCCGCTCTGTCGCCGATCTGATGCAGGCGGGCGGCCATGTGATCACCGCCGATCAATGCATGCCCGGCATCCCCGAGATGATCCATTCCGTTCAGGTCGAGGCAACCTTTCCCGATGGCACCAAGCTGGTGACCGTCCACCACCCGATCCGCTGACACCCCCTTTGCACGAGGCCCCCATGAAACGCATCCTGTTCCTTGCCCTTCTGCCCTCCGCCGCCTTCGCGCATGAGGGCGACCATTCCCACGCCGGTTTTTTCGCCAATCTGCGCCACCTGCTGACGGAACCCGATCACCTCGCGATGCTGGCCACCGCCGCAGCCCTTGTGGCCGTCCTGGTCTACCTGCGCAAAGGCCGCGCAAAATGACCGCAGCCCTGATCCCCGGCGAGGTCTTTCCCGCGCCCGGCAGCATTGAGATCAACTTAGGCGCGCCCCGCACCGTGCTCATGGTCGCCAATACCGGCGACCGCCCGATCCAGGTCGGCTCGCACTACCATTTCGCCGAAACCAACGCCGGCCTGTCCTTTGACCGTGCCGCCGCGCGCGGCCAACGGCTCGACATCGCGGCAGGCACCGCCGTGCGGTTCGAACCGGGCCAGTCGCGCGAAGTCACCCTTGTGCCCTTCGGCGGTCTGCGCCGCGTCTTCGGCTTCAACGCCCAAGTGATGGGAGATCTCTGATGGCCACCCGCATCGCCCGCGCCGATTATGCCGCCATGTATGGCCCCACCACCGGCGACCGCCTGCGCCTTGGCGACACCGATCTGATCATTGAGGTCGAACGCGATCTGACCACCTACGGCGAAGAGGTCAAGTTCGGCGGCGGCAAGGTGATCCGCGACGGCATGGGCCAAAGCCAGATCACCCGCGCCGAAGGGGCCGCTGATACCGTGATCACCAATGCGCTGATCCTTGACCATTCCGGCATCTACAAGGCCGACGTGGGCCTGCGCGACGGGCGCATCCACAAGATCGGCAAGGCAGGCAATCCCGACACCCAGTCGGGCGTCGATATCGTCATCGGCCCCGGCACCGACATCATCGCGGGCGAGGGCCGGATTCTGACCGCAGGCGGCATGGATGCCCATATCCATTTCATCTGCCCCCAACAGGCCGAGGACGCCCTGCATTCGGGCATCACCTGCATGCTCGGCGGCGGCACCGGGCCCTCACATGGCACCCTTGCCACCACCTGCACCCCCGGCCCCTGGCACACCGAACGGATGCTGCAGGCGCTGGACGCGATCCCGATGAACTTTGGCCTGTCGGGCAAGGGCAACGCCTCGCTGCCCGCCGCACTGGTCGAAATGGTCACTGCCGGGGCCTGCGCGCTGAAACTGCACGAAGACTGGGGCACCACCCCCGCTGCCATAGATTGCTGCCTGTCGGTGGCCGATGACATGGACGTGCAGGTGATGATCCACACCGACACGCTGAACGAATCCGGCTTTGTCGAAAACACCCTTGCCGCGATCAAGGGCCGCACCCTTCACGCCTTCCACACCGAAGGGGCGGGCGGCGGGCACGCGCCCGACATCCTGAAGGTGGTGGGCTATGAAAACATCCTGCCCTCCTCCACCAACCCCACCATGCCCTACACCGTCAACACCGTTGAAGAACACCTCGACATGTTGATGGTCTGCCACCACCTCGACAAATCCATCCCCGAGGACGTGGCCTTTGCCGAAAGCCGCATCCGCCGCGAAACCATCGCTGCCGAAGACATCCTGCATGACATGGGCGCGCTGTCGGTGCTGTCGTCGGACAGCCAGGCCATGGGCCGCGTGGGCGAGGTGATCACCCGCTGCTGGCAAACCGCCCACAAGATGAAAACCCAACGCGGCCGCCTGCCCGATGAGGCGGGCGACAACGACAACCTGCGCGTCCGCCGCTACATCGCCAAATACACCATCAACCCCGCGCTGATCCACGGCATGGCCGCCCACATCGGCTCGGTCAGCGAAGGCAAGCGCGCCGATCTGGTGCTGTGGTCCCCCGCCTTCTTTGGGGCCAAACCGGACATGGTGCTGATGGGCGGCATGATCGCACTGGCGCAAATGGGCGACCCCAACGGGTCGATCCCGGTGCAGCCGATGTATTCGCGCCCGATGTTCGGAACCCTTGGCCGCGCGCGCGACGCGGCCTGCGCCACCTTTGTCTCTGCCGCAGCCGAAGCGGCGGGCGTCAAATCCCGGCTGGGCCTTGGCAAAGCGGTGCTGGCCGTGTCCGGCACCCGCACCCTTGGCAAATCCGACATGATCCTGAACAACGCCCGCCCCAGGATAGAGGTCCACCCCGAAACCTATGAGGTCCGCGCCGACGGCGAAATCCTGACCTGTGAGCCAGCCAGGGAACTGCCCCTTGCCCAACGCTATTTCCTTTTCTGACAGCGTTTGTCATGCCCGCCGCACCGCCTGCCCGCTATAGTCGGCGCACCCGTAACCGCTGAGGACATCATGCGCGCCCTATCCCTGTCCCTTTCCCTCGCTTTGTTCGTGTCGGCCCTTCCCGGCCTTGCCGCCGCCCGTTGTGTCACCGCCGAAGACCTTGCCACAGGCATCACCTTCAAACGTCAGGACGGGCGCGGCGGCCTCGTTTCTGGCACGCCCCAGTCGGTCAAGATCGACTACGCCGCCCCCGCCAAAGGCTCGTGGACCGACAAGCGCACCGCCCAGCGCGGCATCTACGAGACAGCCCAAGACTATTTCCCCAGCGACGTGCCCTATGTCGGCGGCGGGCCGGGCGGGGATTTCACCTACAGCCTGTCCGGCAAACCCCCGGTGCCCACCGCAGGCAAGACATGGAAAACCCGCGTCAAAGTCACCATGACCAAGGATTACGGCACCGAGGCCGGCCCCCAGAAAACCTACGGCGCGCTCGATGCCGTCTACAGCTTCCAGCCGATCACCGAGGCGAAACTGTCCGGCTGCACCTACCGTATCCAACCGGTTGAAGCGACCTTCACCAACGCGATCAATCACTACACCCAACGCTGGATCTACTTCCCCGATCTGGGTTTCGGCCTTGAAACCCGCGTGACCGACCACAAGGCCGGCACCGACACCAAACTGGGCCTCACCGCCCTGAAACTCAAAGGATAAGCCATGCTGCCCGCCCGTTCCGTTCTGCGCCACACCCCCTCTGCCCCGGCAGAGCCGCCCTCGGAACGGGTGGTGCTGACCTATGACGAACGCTTCCTGCGCCGCAAACGGCTGACCTGCGAAAGCGGGGCCTCCTTTCTGGTGGATCTGGCCGAGACGACCAGCCTCAACGACGGCGACGCTTTGCTGCTGGACGACGGGCGGCAGGTGGCCGTGGTGGCGGCGGTGGAACCGGTGGTGCAGGTCACCGGCCCCTTGCCGCGTCTGGCCTGGCACATCGGCAACCGCCATACGCCCTGTGAGGTTTCCGCCGATCACCTGACCATCCGCCGCGACCATGTCATCGAAGCGATGCTGACCCAGTTGGGCGCGACCCTGACCCTGACGCTGGCCCCCTTCCGCCCCGAGGGCGGCGCCTATGGCCACGGCCGCACCCTTGGCCATGACCACGGCCCGCAAAGCTTTGCCGCCCCCCATTCTGCCCCCCTATCCGCGCCCCTTTCCGCCCCCTTTGCCCTGCGTCATGGCTGACCCGACAGACCGCACCGACCGCCTGCTGCTGGTCCAATACCTCTCGCCCGCCTTCCCGGTCGGGGCCTTCGCCTATTCCCAAGGGCTGGAAACCGCCATCGTCACGGGTGCCGTCACCACCCCCGCCGAGGTGGCGCTTTGGGTGACCGACATCCTGACGCTGGGCAGTGGCCGGATGGATGCCATCTTGCTGGCCCAGGCCCGCCACCCCACCGCCGATCTTGCCGCCCTTACCGACCTCGCCCACGCCCTCGCCCCCTCCGCCGAGCGCCACACAGAGATGACCGAACAAGGCCGCGCCTTCGGCCTGACACTGGCCAGCCTGACCGGACAGGACGCCCCGCCCCTGCCCTATGCGCTGGCCGTGGGCCACGGCACCCGCAGCCTTGCCGTCCCGACCGAAGAGGTGCTGGAACTGTGGCTCATGGGCCTTGCAGGCCAGATCCTGCAAGCCGCCGTGCGCTTTCTGCCCATGGGCCAGACGCAGGCCCAATCCGCGCTGTCGCAGCTGCTGCCGCGGATCACCGCCTTGGCGCGCGACTGCGCCACAGCGCCGCTGTCGGCCCTGTCCAGTTCCACCTTCCGCGCCGATCTGGCGCAGATGCAGCACGAAACCCTGCCCACAAGGATCTTCCGCTCATGACAAACCCTCACGGACCCCTGCGCGTCGGCATCGGCGGCCCGGTCGGGGCCGGCAAGACCACCCTGACCGAAAAGCTCTGCGCCGCCCTGGCCAACCGCTGTTCGATGGCGGTCGTCACCAATGACATCTACACCCGCGAAGACGCCGAATACCTGATGCGCGCGCAGGTCCTGCCGGTGGAGCGCATCCGCGGGGTCGAGACCGGCGGCTGCCCGCATACCGCGATCCGCGAAGATGCCTCGATCAACCTTGCCGCCATCGCCGACCTGCGCGGCGCCTTTCCCGACCTTGACCTGATCCTGATCGAAAGCGGCGGCGACAACCTTGCCGCCACCTTCAGCCCCGAACTGGCAGACCTGACGATCTACGTCATCGACACGGCGGCCGGTCAGGACATCCCCCGCAAACGCGGCCCCGGCCTTGCCCGCTCTGACCTGCTGGTCGTCAACAAGACCGACCTGGCCCCCTATGTGGGCGTCGATCTGGCCTTGCTGGAAAGCGACACCCAAGCCGCGCGCGGACCCCGCCCCTATGTCATGGCCCGCCTGCGCCAAGGGGCGGGCGTGGCCGAGGTCGTGGCCTTTCTGGAACACGCAGGCGGGCTGGCCCTGCGCCCCTGAACCGGCTCCCCCTTAAACCTGTGCAGCGTCCACTGGCTCTGCGCCCGGCTCAGGTGCGTCCTCCCGCACCCGGAACATCGCGCAATACAGCGCGGGCACGAACACCAGCGTCACCAGCGTTCCCGCGATGATGCCGCCCATCATCGCATAGGCCATCGGCCCCCAGAACACCTGCCGCGCAATCGGGATCAGCGCCAGACTCGCCGCCGCCGCCGTCAGCAGGATCGGCCGCGCCCGGCTGTCTGAGGCCTCAAACACCGCCTGCCAGCGGCTGCGCCCGCGCAAGATCAACTCTTCGATCTCATTGACCAGAATGATCGAGTTGCGGATCAAAATCCCCACCAACGCCAACACCCCAAGGATCGCCACAAAGCCCAAGGGCGCGCCCGACGGCAACAGCGCCGCCACCACCCCGATCAACCCCAAGGGGGCCGCACACAGCACGATAAACGTCAGCCGGAACCCCTGCATCTGGAACATCGCCAGCGTCAGAATGGTCAGCAACATATAGGGCACCACCGCGATGATCGGTGCCTGGCTTTCCCCACTCGTCTCGGCCGTGCCGCCAATGGCAAGGCTATAGCCCGGCGGCAACTCTTGGGTGAACACGGCAATCGCCGCACTCAGATCCTTGACCACCGTGGCGGGCTGATCCTTGCCCGCCACCGCCGCCTTGACGGTGATCGTCGGCTCGCGGTTGCGCTGCTGGATCATCGGCGGCTCTGTCACCCATTCCAGCGTGGCAAAACTGTACAGCGGGATCGCCACCCCGGCAGGCGTGCCGATCTGCAAATTCGCCAATGCCTCAAGCGAGCCCCGGTCGCTGTCCTGCCCGCGCGCCACCACATCAACCAGATAGGTGTGATCGCGGATCTCGGTCACGGGAATGCCCTGAAACAGACCATACAGCGCCTGCGCCACCGCTTCCTGGGTCAGCCCCAACTGGCGCAGCTTTTCCTGATCGGGCACCACGCGCGCCACGCGCGACGGCTCCGACCAATCCAGCGCCACCGCCGTCAGCCGCGCATCCTGCGCCAGCAACGCGGCCAGCGCCCGCGCCTTGTCGCGCAACACGTTGGTATCTGGCCCCGACAGACGATACTGCACCGGCTTGCCCACCGGCGGCCCCAACTCCAGCGTCTTGGGGAACACATCCACCCCCGGCAAGGCACTGGCGGCAAAGGCCTCCAACCCCGCCTTAACCCGGTCGCGCGCCTCTATCCCCGGCGTCTGCACCACGATCTGGCCCATATGCGGCCCCGGCGTCGGCTGATCCAGCGTCAGCAAAAAGCGCGGCACCGAGGTGCCGACATACGCCGTATGGAACGACACATCCGGGCTTTGGTTCAGCCAATCCTCCAGCTTGCCAATCGCCCCGTCCGTCGCTGCGAAAGAGGCGTTGTGGCGCAGGTTCACATCCACGATCAACTCTGGCCGGTCCGAGGTGGGAAAGAACTGCTGTTGCACAAAGCCCATCCCAAAGACCGACCCCGCAAAGATCAGCAAGGTCACCGCAATCGTCACCCAACGCGCCCGCATCGCGGCCAGCAAAAGACGGTGAAACGCCGCCCGCATCCGCCCCGGCCCCGCCGCGTGATGGCCCATCTTCTCGGGCAGGAACGTCACACCCAACAGGGGCGCAAACAACACCGCCACCACCCAACTGACCAGCAAAGACACCGCAATCACCACAAACAGCGAGAACGTGTATTCCCCCGCGTTGGAATTGTTCAACCCGATGGGAATGAACCCCGCCACCGTCACCAGCGTTCCGGTCAGCATCGGAAAGGCGATGGAGGTCCAGGCATAACCCGCCGCCTTCTCGCGGCTCTCGCCCGCCTCCATCCGCGAAATCATCGTCTCAATGGCGATCATCGCGTCATCCACCAGCAAGCCCAGCGCAATAATCAGCGCCCCCAGCGAGATCCGCTGCAAGGTGATGCCGTAGACGTAAAGAATCACAAAGGTGATCGCCAGAACCAGCGGAATCGTCATCGTGACCACCAACCCGGCCCGCAACCCAAGGCTGACAAAACTGACCAACAGCACGATGCCCACCGCCTCCAGCAGGGCGCGCACGAAATGGCCGACGCTTTCCTCAACCACATGCGGCTGATCGGCCACCCGGTGCATCTCAATCCCGATGGGCAGGCTGGCCGCCACCTTTGCCATCAGCGCATCAAGCTCTACGCCGAAATCGACGATATTGCCGCCGTCCTTCATGCCGATCACCAGACCGACCGCCTCTTTGCCGCCATAGCGGAACAGGCTGGCGGGCGGGTCCTGATAGGCCCGCCGCGTCTCGGCCACATCCGACAGCGCAAAGAACGTGTTGCCCACCCGCAGATTGACCCGCGCGATGTCTTCGGCCCCGGCAAACTGCCCGGCGATCCGCACCATGATCCGCTCTGGCCCCGCCTCGATCACCCCCGTCGGCGTGATCGCGTTCTGCGCCTGAAGCGAGCCCAGAACCTGCGCCGAACTCAACCCCAGCGCCGCCAGCCTGCGCGCCGAGAATTCCAGAAACACCACTTCTTCGCGGGTGCCGATCACATCTACCCGCCCCGCCGCGTCCAGCTTCAGCACGGCAGAGCGCACCTCTTCCACCCGGTCGCGCATCTCGCGCGGGCTGAACCCATCCGAGGTAAAGGCATAGATATTGCCGAACACATCGCCAAAGCGGTCGTTAAAGCCAAAGCCCGCAAATTCTGCCGGAAACTCGCCCCGGATATCGGCCATCATCGCGCGCACGGTGGTCCATTTGCCGGGCACGTCGCGGGCGGGAACGGCGGGCTTCAGGTCCAGATAAATCACCGCGCGGCCCGGATAGGTCACCGACCGCACATCCTTCAGCCCGTCCAGATCCTGCAATTCCTTTTCAATCCGGTCGGTGACCTGATGCAGCGTCTCTTCTGCCGTGGCCCCCGGCAGGGCAGCCGTGATAACCATGGTGCGGATGGTAAAGGGCGGGTCTTCCTCCCGGCCCATGCGGGTATAGGCGATCCCGCCCGCGACCAGCGACACCAGCAGCAAATACCACACCAAAGACCGATGGCTCAGCGCCCAATCTGAAAGGTTGAAACCGCGCATCACTGAACCCTCTTGTCGCTACATTCCGCCCCGGCGTGTGCACCACGCTGGCCGCCCGTCATCCGCGCGCCGCTCATGGCAGGGCCGCGCCCACAACCGCACCCGCCGTCAGCGAATGCACGCCCCGCACCACGATCTCGTCGCCCAGCGCCACGCCCGCGCCAATCACCACACGGTCCTGCCCCGCAGAGCCCAGCACCTGCACGGCCACCGCCTCAACCGCCCGACCCTCGGGCGACACCCGCCACACCTGCGGCGGATCGCCAAACAGGGCGGTCTGCGGCAGGCTCAGCACCACCTCTCCGGCAAAGTCGCGGCGCGCATGCACCAAGGCCCCGATGCGGAACCCCGCCACACCATCGGGCAAGGCGATCCGCACCCGGCGGCTGCGCGTCGCGGCGCTTGAGACCGGTTCCACCAGCCGCAAAATCCCCCCGATCGACGCCCCGCCCCCCGGCTGGTCCAGCACGAACCGCGCCCCCGCTGGCAAGGCAGCAGCCTCGGCGGCGGGCAGGTCGATGACCGCCTCCCGCGCCTCGCCCCGCGCCAGAATCAGGATCGGTTGACCCGCGCTGACCACCTGCCCCGGCTCTGCCAGCACGGCCAGCACGATCCCGGCCTCAGGGGCCAGCAGATCGGCGAACCCCGCCGCATCCTTGGCGCGCGACAGATCGGCCCGCGCGGCCTCAAGCCCGGCCAAAGCGGCATCGCGCATCCGCTGCGCCGCCTCCAGCCGCGCCACCGGCACCACGCCCCGGTCCTGCAATTCCCGCGTCCGCGCAAGGCTCGCCTCGGCGGTGCGCAACTGCACCTGCGCTGCGGTCAGTGCGGCCTCGGCACTCGCCTGATCTTCGGCCAGCGTCACCTGATCCAGCCGCGCCAACTGCGCCCCCGCCGCCACCCGCTCGCCCACCTTGACCGGGCGCTCGGCCAGACGACCCACCGTCTGGAACGCCAGCACCGACTGGCTGCGCGCCTCAACCACCCCAACCGAGGACCGCAGCGCCGCCGCCCCCTCAACCACGGTTTCCGACACCACCGGGCGCGGCACCGCCGCCTCATCGGCCAACGCCGCCATCCCGCCCAGCATCAGCCCCAGCCCAAACCCCAACCCGCCAAACGCCCGGCGCCCCAATTCCCCCGTCATTGCGACACCCCCGCCAAAGCCACCACCCGTCGCCCCGGATACAGCATGTGTGAGCCTTGCCCGACCACCTGCTCGCCCGCAGCCAGCCCCTCGCCCACAATCACCACCCCGGTCAGATAGCGCGTGACCACAACCTGCCGCAGCGCCACCTGCCCCGCGCTGTCAACCACCCACACCGCCGGACCCTCCGCCGTCGCAGTCAACGCGGTCCACGGCAGACGCACGCCCAACCCCAGCGGCAAGGCGCTGCGCCCGACCACCGCTTCGCCCAGCAACGGATCATCCCCCGGCACCGCCGCCAGCGTGGCGCGCACCTCAACCGCCCCGGTCCGCGCCTCAACGATGGGGGCGATCTCGGTGATCACCGCCGTCATCGGCGCAGCCTCGGGCGCATCCAGCCGCGTCAAGGCGATGGTCTGCCCCAGAAAGCTGTCCAGCACCGGCCCGTCGGGCGCCATGAACACCGCCTCGCGCCCGGCTTGGCCCGCCAGTTCCAACACCGCCTGCCCCGAGCCCACGACCTGCCCCGGCTCCGCCTCCCGTGCGGTCACAATCGCCGCCGCCGTGGCGCGCAAAACGCTGTCGTCCAATGCCGAGGCCGCCTTGTCGCGCCGCAACTCGGCCTGATCGCGCCCGGCTTGTGCGGCGGCCAAGGCCTCCACCGCCGCGTCCAGATCGGCCTGCGTCGCCGTGCCCCGGCCCACAAGCGCCGCCACCCGGTCATGGTTCAACTCGGCTTGCAACAGGGCCGCATCCGCACCGCGCAACCCCGCCTCGGCCGAAGACACCCCCGCCTGCACCTGTGTCGCATCCAGCCGCGCCAATTCCTGTCCCGCCGCCACCCGATCCCCGACCGAGACGGAAATCGACTGCACCGCCCCGCCCGTCCGGAACGAGGCCGAATGGCTCTCAACCGCCTCCAAAGTCCCGGTCATCACGATGGGCACCACATTGACGCTCTGCGCGGTGGTCACGATTTCAACCCCCAAGGGGGCCTCTTCGGCCCAGGCCTGCCCCGGCCCGATGCCCGATCCCGCCAGACACCCCATCGCAATCGGGCCCAGAACCAAGGCCCGCACCAAAGCCCGAACCGCCGCCGCTATTCCGCCGCCCTCAGTTGCCTTGTCCATGCGCCGCACCATGCCCTACCTCACCCATCTCGCCTGCCAAAAGAATCCTCTTCCGGCCTTGCCAAGGATATTGAACTGATCAGTTCATTTTGGCAAGCATCTCAACCCCGCAGACAGCTTGCCCCGCAGGCCCCGCTCGTCTAATCAGAAGGCCAATAGAAAGGCCCTCCATGCGCATTTTGATCACCAATGACGACGGCATCAACGCTCCGGGCCTCGCCGTGCTGCACCGCATCGCCGAAACCATCGCCGGCCCGCAGGGTGAGGTCTGGACCGTCGCCCCCGCCTTTGAGCAATCCGGCGTCGGCCATTGCATCAGCTACACCCACCCCACCATGCTGGCCGAACTCGGCCCCCGCCGCTTTGCCGCCGAAGGCAGCCCGGCCGATTGCGTTCTGGCAGGCCTTTACCATGTGATGAAGGACGCGCCCCCCGATCTGGTGCTGTCCGGCGTCAACCGAGGCAACAACGCGGGCGAGAACGTGCTCTACTCCGGCACGATCGGTGGCGCGATGGAGGCGGCTTTGCACGGGATCAAGGCCATTGCACTGTCGCAGTTCTACGGCCCGCTCAACGCCGGGCAGGACGACCCGTTTGAGGCAGCCGCCCAACACGGTGCAGCGCTGGTGCAAAAGCTGCTGGATCACGCGATCTGGGACACGGCCGATTACCGGCTGTTCTACAACGTCAACTTCCCGCCCCTGCCTGCCGCCGATGTCAAAGGCACCAAGGTCGCGGCCCAGGGCTTCCGCCGCTATACGGCCTTTTCGCTGGAACCGCATATCTCGCCGACCGGACGGCAGTTCCTCTGGATCAAGGGCGGTGAGCAAGGCAAACCCACCCTGCCCGGCACCGATGTCACCGCCAACGTCGACGGCTACATCTCCGTCACGCCCCTGCGCGCTGACCTGACCGCCCATGACCGCCTTGCCGAGCTAGAGGCACGGCTGGCATGACAGAGGACGGCCAGCCCGACGACGAAACGGCGGCCGAACGCAAGATGCGATTTCTCTTTGCCCTGCGCTCGCGCGGCGTGACCGACACCCGCGTGCTGACCGCGATGGAACGGGTGGACCGTGGCCGCTTTGTGCGCGGCCTGTTCGCCGAACGCGCCTATGAAGACATGCCGCTGCCCATCGCCTGCGGCCAGACGATCTCCCAACCCTCCGTCGTGGGGCTGATGACACAGGCGCTGAACGTCCAGCCCCGCGACAAGGTGCTGGAGATCGGCACCGGCTCGGGCTATCAGGCCGCGATCCTGTCGCTGCTGGCCCGCCGGGTCTATACCGTGGACCGCCACCGCCGCCTTGTGCGCGAAGCCTCCGATCTGTTCCGCGATCAGGGTCTGGTCAATATCGTGGCACTGGTGGGCGACGGCAGCTACGGGCTGCCCGAACAAGCCCCCTTTGATCGCATTCTCGTGACCGCCGCCGCCGAAGACCCACCCGGCCCGCTCTTGGCGCAGCTCAAGATCGGCGGTATCATGGTTGTGCCCGTCGGTCAGTCCGATACCGTGCAACACCTGATCAAGGTGACCCGGACAGAAACCGGCTATGACTATGACGAACTCCGCCCCGTGCGCTTTGTGCCACTGGTCGAAGGGCTCGGAACCGATTAGACCGCCCCGGCGCACGCCCGCGCCGGACCAAGTTTGTAACGCGTGAAACAAGGGTCAGGGCCAACCCGACCCGCAAGATCGAGGCCAGCATGACCCCCAGCACCCGCCTTTCCTTCCTCGGGCTCTCCGCCCTCCTCCTCCTGTCGGCTTGCAGCAGCGGCGGCTTGGATTGGGACATGCGCGCCGGCAGCGGCGCCCTCGACACCTCTGCGGCGGCACTGAAAGCCACCGGCCCCCGCCCGCAACCCGATGCGCGCGGCGTGATCTCCTACCCCGGCTATCAGGTCGCGGTGGCCAAGCGCGGCGATACCGTGGCCTCGCTGGCCGCCCGCGTCGGCCTCAGCGGCGAAGAGGTCGCCCGCTACAACGCCCTTGCCCCCGGTGACAGCCTGCGCAACGGCGAGATCATCGCTCTGCCGGGTCGCGTCGCCGCCAGCCCCGCCTTTGGCGGCGCGGCCACCGGCGGCATCATCGGCTCCACCGCCCCCGGCGGCGTGGATGTCTCCTCCATCGCCACCACCGCGCTTGACCGCGTCGACGGCGCTGCACCCGCCAAACAAACGGCGGCCACGGTGCCCTCGGGCAACCAGCCCGTCCGCCATCAGGTCCAGCGCGGCGAGACCGCCTTCTCCATCGCCCGCAGCTACAACGTCTCTGCCAAGTCAGTGGCCGACTGGAACGGCCTCGGCCCGGACCTCGCCGTGCGCGAGGGCCAGTTCCTGATCATCCCCACCGCCACCTCCGGCAGCGCCCCCGCCCCGATCCGCGAAACTGTCCCCGGTGAAGGCTCGCCCACCCCCACCCCGCCCTCGGCCAAAAAGCCGCTTCCGGATGAAAAAGTCGCCCCCGCCGCTGAAAAGCCCAAAGCCACCCCGGCCTCGCCCGACATGGCCCAGCAACGCACCTCCGCCACCGCCACCCGCTTTGCCATGCCCGTGCAGGGCACGATCATCCGCGGCTATGTGAAGAAAAAGAACGACGGCGTCGACATCTCCGCCCCCGCTGGCACCGCCGTCAAATCGGCCGCCGAAGGCACCATCGCGGCCGTCACCAAAGACACCGAAGGCACCCAGATCGTGGTCATCCGCCACGCCGACGGGATCTTGACGGTCTATGGCGGGGTTGACGGACTAAAGGTCCAAAAGGGCGACAAAGTCTCGCGCGGCCAGACCATCGCGACCATCCGCGCCGCCGCCACCCCCTTCCTGCACTTTGAGGTGCGCAAAGGCGTCGACAGCCTCGACCCGATGCCCTTCCTGCAATAAACAAAACGGCGGGCCAAAAACCCGCCGCCCCCCTTCATCTTGGACCCAAATACTCCCGCCGGAGGCTCCGCCCCGCGCGGCACCCGCACGCGTTACAGAACGCTCACCAACACCTTGTCGATCCGCAACCCGTCCAGATCCAGCACCTCAAACCGATGCCCCGCGACCGAAAACGTCTCGCCCAGTTGCGGCAAGCGGCGCATCTGGTGCAGCACCAACCCCGCCACCGTGTCGTAATCGCCCGCCAGATCGCGGCTCAGCCCCAAGCGGTCGCAGAATTCATCCGCCGGCATCCACCCCGCCACCAGCAAAGAGCCATCCTCGCGGATCACCAAGGCAGGCTCTTCATCATTGCCGGTGTCCAGCGCACCGGTGATCGCCTCCAACACGTCGCCTTGGGTGATCATCCCCTCGAAATGCCCGTATTCGTCATAGACCAGCGCCAGCGAATGCTCGGCCTTGCGCAAAACCTCCAACACGTCCAACGCGTCGGCCCGGTCACTGACCACCGGCACATCGCGCACCAGCGCCTTGATGTCCAAAGGCTCCCGGCGTGACACAACCTTGAACGCGTCGGCCAGCGTGATGATACCCACCACCTCGCCCGTCACCCGGCTTTGCACCGGAATGCGCGGGCGGCCAATGCGGCGCAGCGCCGCCAAGGCCTCCGCCGAGGTCGCCTCCAGATCCACCATGTCCACATCGCGGCGCGGCGTCATCAGCGCCTTGGCGGTGCGGTCCGAAAACCGCATCACGCCGGAAATCATCTCGCGCTCTTCGGTCTCGATCACGCCGCCCTCATGGGCCTCGGTCAGGATGGTGTGCACCTCTTCCTCGGTCACCCGGTTGCCCTGATCGCCGCGCTGACCCAATATCCACAGCAAGAACCGGCCCGAGTTTTCCAGCAGCCAGACCAGCGGCGCCCCCACCCGCGACAGCATCGCCATCGCCGGGGCCATGCGCACAGCCACCGCTTCGGGGTTGCGCAGCGCCAATTGCTTGGGCACCAACTCGCCCACGATCAGCGACACATAGGTCAACACGACCACCACGCCGCCGACGCCCAAGGTATTGGCCAGATCCGCCGCCATCCCCTGCGCCACCAGAAACCCCGTCAGCCGCGTGCCCAGCGTGGCGCCCGAAAACGCCCCCGACAACACCCCCACCAAAGTGATCCCGATCTGCACCGTCGACAAGAACCGCCCGGGGTTTTCCCCCAGCCGCAACGCCGCCGCCGCCCCTTTGCTTTTCAACTCCAGCGGCTTCAGCCGCGCAGGCCGCGCCGAGACAATGGCAAGCTCTGACATGGCCAACACGCCATTCAGGCAAATCAGCGCCAAAACAATAAGAATTTCTGTGATCATGATCCGCCAAAGATCGCGACTTCGCCGCGAAAATACAAGAGCCCATCGTCACGCATGGCCCGCCACGCCCACAGGTCCCCGCCCGTGGCCCCCGCTTATGGCCCCCAGCCCCTGCCGCCCGGGCATTTGCCCAATCAGCCCGCCCGAAAAACCGCCCGTAGAACCGCCCGCTCAAACACCCGAGACATGCACACCCTTGCGCGCCGCCAGATCGCAAAAGAACTGCCACGCCACCCGTCCCGACCGGGCGCCGCGCGTGGCTTGCCATTCCACCGCCCCCGCCCGCAATTCCGCCGGATCGACCGCCACTCCATAGGCCGCGCAATAGCCCGCGATCATCTCCAGATACTCGTCCTGCGAACAGGGGTGGAACCCCAGCCACAGCCCGAACCTGTCCGACAACGACACCTTTTCCTCGACCGCTTCCGAAGGCGAGATCGCCGTGGACCGCTCATTCTCGATCATGTCGCGCGGCATCAGGTGGCGCCGGTTTGAGGTGGCATAGAACAACACGTTCTCTGGCCGCCCCTCAATGCCGCCATCCAACACCGCCTTCAGGCTTTTGTAATGCTGGTCATCATGGCTGAACGACAGGTCATCGCAAAACAGGATGAACCGCCCCGGTGCGCCGCGCAGATGCGCCAGCAAGCGCTGCACCGACGGCAGATCTTCCCGGCTCAACTCCACGATCTTCAAATCCAGCCCCTCGGCGCGCAGCTTGGCATGCACCGCTTTGACCAGACTGGATTTCCCCATCCCCCGCGCGCCCCAAAGCAGCGCGTTGTTGGCGGGCAGACCCATCGCGAAATGGCGGGTGTTCTCGATCAGCGTGTCGCGCGACCGGTTCACCCCCACCAGCAAGCCGATATCAATCCGCGCCACCCGCGCCACCGGCTCCAACCGGTCGGGTGCCGTGTGCCAGGCAAAGGCATCAGCGGCGGCAAAATCGGGCGCAGGCATCGGCGCCGGGGCCAGACGCTCCAGCGCCTCGGCGATACGCAGTAACGTGTCGGTCATTCTTCGTCTTCCACCCAAGTGCCGTCGGCGCGCTGCTGCGCCTCACGCTGCTTTTCAAAGCGCACGATCAACAGGATCGACAGCTCATAAAGCGGATAGACCGCGAAAAACATGATCAACTGGCTCATCACATCCGGCGGCGTGGCAACCGCTGCGACCGACAAGATCGCCACCACCGCGTATTTCCGCGTGGCCTTCAACCCGGACGAGGAAATCATCCCCGCCTTGCCCATCAGCGTCAGCAACACCGGCAACTGGAAACACAGGCCAAAGGCCATCACAAAGGTCATCGTCAGCGACAGAAAGCTTTCGACCGAACCCTGATACAGCACCCCCGCCGGAACCTGCGCCAAGGTGCTCTCGCCCTCCGACAGCGTGGTCTGGAAACTGCTTTGGTAGCTTAGGAAAAAGGCAAAAGCCCCCGGCAGAACCATGAAATAGGCGAACGCCGCCCCGGCCATGAACATCACCGGGCTGGCCACCAGAAACGGCAGGAACGCCGACTTTTCGTTGCGATACAGCCCCGGTGCCACAAAGCGCCACAGCTGGAACGCGATCACCGGAAAGGACATGGCAAACCCGGCCCAGACCGCAATCCGCACCGCGACAAAGAAGCCCTCTTGCAGCTTGACCATGATCAACTGGCAGGGCTGGCCCCGGTTGGCCATCGCCTGACACATCGGATGCGACAGGATGTCGAAAATCGGTTTCCACAGCATGTAGCCGACCAGACAGGCGACGGTCAGCACCGCCACAGACACCAGAATACGGTTCCGCAGTTCTTTCAGGTGCTCAATCAGCGGGGCGGCACTTTCGTCAATGTTGTCGGCGTTGCTCATGCCTCATCCGCCTTTATGGTCTTGCGCGCGGCGCGGGGTTTGGGGGCGGCTTTGGCCGGGGCCGCCTCGGCAACGGCCTCGGCCTTTTTGGCACGCGGCTTGGCGGCGGGTTTGGCTGCAGGTTGCGCGACAGGTTGCGCTGCCGCCTCTGCAGCAGGGGCCGCTGCGGCCTTGCGCTTTTGCGCCGCCTCGGCCAGTTCGGCCTTCTTGGCGGCCTGCTTGTCCATCAATGCCTGCGTGGCCGGGCCGTGGATCGTGGGGGCGGCCTGTGCAACCGCTTCCCCTTCCGCCGCAACAGCCCCAGCCGATATCCGGGGTCGCCGGCATCGGCGGTGGCACCAGCGTTTTGGCCACGATCGGCGCCGAAGGCTTGGCCGCGTTCTTGATCGGGTCCCACTTTTCGAACCGGTCCGCCGCTTCCTTGACCTTGTTAAGCCCCAGGGACTTGGCCGAGGTCACCGCCTTCAGATCGTCCGCCACACCTTTGACGCCGCTGTCCTTGGCCGCCTGCTCCATCGCGCGCGAAAACTCCCGCGACATCTGCCGCAGCTTGGCCGTGAACCGCCCAAGCTGGCGGAACATGTCCGGCAAATCCTCAGGCCCAATCACGATCAGCGCGACAACGCCGATCAGCATCAACTCGGCCCAGCCGATATCCCCAAACATAAGCGTCAGCCCCTTCGCGGCTTTCGGGGGCAACCGCCCCCAGCATTAACCCGGCCTTCAGATCAGGGTCTTAGACCTTGTCTTTGTCCGTCGGGGTCACATCGCGGGCCGCCACGGCTGCGGCTTCCTTGGCTGCGATTTCCTTGGCAGCGGCCTCTTTGGCGGCAGCTTCCTTTTCCAGATCGGTCGCGCCATCGGCCACGCCCCGCTTGAACGCGGTGATCCCACGTCCGAATTCGCCCATCAGGTTGCTGACCTTGCCGCGACCGAACAACACCAGCACCACAATCGCCACCACCAGAAGGTGCAAGGGGCTCAAATGCATGTCTTCTCTCCTTCACGCCGCGTCATGCGGCTCATCCCCGCCAGACTGTCCGACTGCGCGCGGCGAGAAAAGCCCAAACCCGCCCTTTTCCGCCCCCCTTGCCCCGCTTTACGCCCATGTTGCTGACAGCTATATGTCAGTTGCCTACCCCCTAGCCAAAGAAGCCAGATGCGCCGCACCGACCGCCTCTATGACCTGATCCAGATTCTGCGGGACGGGCGCTTGCACCGGGCCGCCGACATCGGCACGGCCCTGGGCGTGTCCACCCGCACCGTCTGGCGCGATATGGCGACGCTGGCCACCTCTGGCCTGCCGGTCGAAGGCGAACGCGGCGTGGGCTATATCCTGCGCGCGCCGATGACCCTGCCACCGCTGATGCTGGCGGCGGCGGAACTGGATGCCCTGCGCGCGGGCCTGCGCCAGATCGCTGCGGGCGAGGACACCACCTTGTCCCGCGCCGCCCGCAGCCTTGCCGAGAAAATCGCCGCCATCACCCCCGCCCCGGTCGGTGTGGCGGATGACGACATCTTCGCCCCCGCCCGACGGCGAAGCCCGCGCCCACCCTCGCACCTGCCGCTGCTCCGGCAGGCAATCCGGGCGCGCGAACGGCTGACGGTCAGCTACATCGAACCCTCGGGATTAGAGAGCCACAGCGACATCCGCCCCCTGCATCTGGATCTGAAATCCCGCGTCTGGACCCTTGCGGCGTGGTGCGAACAGCAAGCCGGGTTTCGCCGCTTCCGTCTTGACCGCCTGCTGGCCGTAAGCCCCACGGGCGAGCGTTTTGCCGCCGAACCCGGCCGCCGCCTGTCCGATCTGCGCGTGCTGGAAGCGGCGGCAAGCCACGAGACGCGCGATACGCAATAAAGTTGCGGCCGCCGCACAGGATCTTCCCCGCAGGAAGATCAAAAGAAGATCGAAAGAAGAAAGCCGGAAGAGCCGCCTACGCCGCCCCACCCGCCGGAAACACAAAGCAGCGATCCCGCCGGATCATCAGCCACAACGCCGCCCCCGTTTTGGGCAAAAACACCCCCGGCACCGAGGCAGTCAGCGATTTCCCGTCAAAATCCATCGCGAAATCGACCAGACTTTCGCGCCCCAGATAGCGCGCGCGCGTCACCACTCCGCGCGCCGCCGTGCCGTCTTGCGGCGTGGGATTGGGCCCGCGCCCGGCCCGGTCAAAGTCGATTTTCAGGTGCTGCGGGCGGATGACAATCTCCACCGCGGCCCCGTCCGCATGGCCCGGCGTCAGAAACGCGCCAAAGGCCGTCTCTGTCAAAGCCCCGCGCGACGTTCCGCATATAACATTGATATCGCTAAAGAAAGCCGCGGCGGCCCGGTCGACAGGGGTGTTGTATATGTTGTAGGGCGCGCCCTGCTGCACGATCTGCCCGTCGCGCATCAGCGCGATTTCATCCGCCATCCGCATCGCTTCGTCCGGCTCATGGGTAACCAGCAAGACCGCCGCCCCCTCGGCCTTCAGCACCTCCAGCGTGGTATCGCGGATGCCGTCGCGCAGCCGGTTGTCCAGCCCCGAGAACGGCTCATCCATCAGCATGACCTTGGGGCGCGGTGCCAGCGCGCGGGCGAGTGCGACGCGCTGCTGCTCCCCCCCCGACAGCTCATGTGGATGTTTGGCCGCAAAGCCGGAAAGGTTCACCTTTTCAAGCAGTTCCTCGACACGGCTCATCTTCGCTGCCTTGTCGCCCTTCAGCCCGAACGCCACATTGCCCGCGACGGTCAGGTGCGGGAACAGCGCAAAGTCCTGAAACATCAGCCCCACCCCCCGCGCCTCTGGTGGAAGGTTTAGGTGCGGCCCGTAAACCTCACGCCCGTCAAGGAAAATTCTGCCAGCGTCCGGGGTTTCTACCCCGGCGATCATCCGCAACGTGGTGGATTTCCCGCAACCCGATGGCCCCAGCAGGCAGGTCACCTGCCCGGCAGCCACATCCAAAGACACCTCCGACACCACCTGACGCCCGCCAAAGCTGCGGCTAAGGGATTGGATTTGAAGGCGGGGCGGGCTCACATCTGTATCCGATAGAATTGCTCGGATACTGCGATAGCAGGGGGATGGCCTACCGGCAAGACCTCAGCCCAACCTTCCAACCGCGTCAAAGCGTTGCATTCGCATCGCCCCGCCGCCAATTGCCAAACGAATTGCCATCGTTGCGCGGCGGCTCACAATCCCCCCCAACTCTGCCCGACGTTTCCCCTTTCCGCCCGCCCCGCCCGGCAGTTTGACGCGGCCTTTGCAAAAGATTAACCTTGGCAGTGCCTTGTGGGGAGGTAGAAGGGCGCGTGGCGTCCCCGTTTAGATCAAGTGAGTTACCCTGCACATCATGGCACGAACCAGCCAATCCCCGCTTCCCGGTCAAGCCTGCCAAGTTCTGCATGCCGACGACATCTTCGTAAGCCACGGCGTCAACCAGGGCGACGGGCTGATGGGCCCCGGTGAGGTCTGCCCCGGCGACATCTACCAGATGGACGACCACCGCAGCGCGTTGCGCCTTGTGCTGCGGCGGACCGAATCCGGCGGGCAAGTGGTGGCCGAGGGCAGCGCCGTCGGCATTCCGGGCGAAACCGTGCACCTCGCCGCGCGCTTTGCCCTGATGGGCGAAGAAGGCGAGCGGGTGGAAATTCTGCTGCTGACCCTGCCCGATGGCGCGCGCTTTGCTCTGCCCCTGTCCCCGATCGCCGCACGCACCGATTATACCCTGCTGATGGTGGAAGACGCACCCGAGGATACCGGCCTGTCTGATCTGCTCTGCGTGTCTTTCCTGCGCGGCACGATGATCACGCTGGCCACGGGCGAACAGGCCCCGATTGAGTCGCTGAACGCGGACGACAGGGTGCTGACGCGCGATCACGGCGGCCAGCCGATCCGCTGGATCGGCCGCGCGACGCTGAAGGCCGTCGGTGCCTTTGCCCCGGTCGTGATCACGACCGGAACGCTGGGCAATGCGGGTGACCTGATTGTCAGCCAACATCACCGCATGTTTCTTTATCAGCGGGAACGGCGCGCGGGCCTGAAAACGTCAGAGTTGCTCGTGCAGGCCAAGCATCTGGTGGATGGTGAGCGGGTTTTTCTGCGCGAGGGCGGCTTTGCCGATTACTTCAGCCTCGTCTTCGACAAGCACGAAATCATCTATGCCGAAGGCGTGCCCGCCGAAAGCCTGATGGTCAATGACGCCACCGTCAGCCGCCTGCCCGGCGATCTGTCCGCCGATGTGCGCGAACGGTTTCCGGGTCTCAGCCAGAACCAACACTTCGGAACGGAGGCCGGGCGGCAGTTTCTGGCGGCGGTCGGGCCGAAATCCTTGTATAAAACCCGCAGCAAGGGGACGACGCGCTAGCCGCTTCTGGACGTGCCGCCGCCTTAGCGCTATAGCCGCCAGATGCTTGACAATCGCGCCCCCCTTCCGCCCGAAATCGCCCGCCGCCGGACCTTTGCGATCATTTCGCACCCCGATGCTGGCAAAACCACATTGACCGAAAAGTTCCTGCTGTTCGGGGGCGCCATCCAGATGGCCGGTCAGGTGCGCGCCAAGGGCGAAGCACGGCGCACCCGGTCCGACTTTATGAAGATCGAAGCGGATCGCGGCATCTCGGTTTCCGCCTCGGCGATGAGCTTTGATTTCCGCCAGTATCGCTTTAATCTTGTCGACACGCCCGGCCACTCGGATTTCTCCGAAGATACCTACCGCACCCTGACCGCCGTTGACGCGGCCATCATGGTGATCGACGGGGCCAAAGGCGTGGAAAGCCAGACCCAAAAGCTGTTTGAGGTCTGCCGCCTGCGCGATTTGCCGATCCTGACGTTTTGTAACAAAATGGACAGGGAAAGCCGCGACACCTTTGAGATCATTGACGAAATCCAAGAAAACCTTGCGATTGACGTCACCCCGGCAAGCTGGCCCATCGGGATGGGCCGCGATTTTGTGGGGGCCTATGATCTCTTGCATGACCGCCTCGAAATCATGGACCGCGCCGATCGCAACAAGGTTGCGGAATCGGTCAAAATCAACGGCATGAATGACCCAAGACTGGCCGAACATGTCCCCGCCGAGTTGTTGAAGAAGTTTCGCGAAGAGATTGAAATGGCACGCGAATTGCTGCCCGCCTTTGATCGCGCTGCGGTGCTGAACGGCTCCATGACGCCGATCTGGTTTGGCTCGGCAATCAACTCGTTTGGCGTCAAGGAACTCATGGACGGCATGGCCGAGTTCGGCCCCGAGCCGCAGCCGCAAAAAGCATCCGAGCGGATGATCTCGCCCGAAGAGCCGCCGGTGACCGGTTTCGTCTTCAAGGTGCAGGCGAACATGGACCCCAAGCACCGTGACCGCGTTGCCTTTGTGCGCCTCGCCTCGGGGCATTTCGAACGCGGCATGAAGCTGACCCATGTGCGCAGCAAAAAGCAGATGGCCATCGCCAACCCGGTGATGTTTCTGGCCGCCGATCGTGAACTGGCCGAAGAAGCTTGGGCAGGTGACATCATCGGCATCCCCAACCACGGCCAGTTGCGGATCGGCGATGCCCTGACCGAGGGCGAGGCGCTGCGCTTTACCGGCATCCCCTCCTTTGCTCCAGAGCTTTTGCAGGGCGTGCGGGCAATGGACCCGCTGAAAGCCAAGCATCTGGAAAAGGCCCTGATGCAATTCGCCGAAGAGGGCGCGGCCAAGGTCTTCAAACCCATGATCGGCTCTGGCTATATCGTGGGCGTCGTGGGGGCTTTGCAATTCGAGGTGCTCGCCAGCCGGATCGAACAGGAATACTCGCTCCCCGTCCGGTTTGAAGGCAGCCAGTTCACTTCTGCCCGCTGGGTCAAGGGCCCCAAGGACGAGATGGAGAAATTCATCAACGTAAACAAGGGCCATGTCGCGGTCGACAGTGACGGTGACACCGTGTTCCTGACCCGCCTGAAATGGGACATTGACCGGATTGAGCGGGATTACCCCAAGCTCAAGCTGACCGCGACCAAGGAAATGATGGTGTAACCCGCGCAGGCGGGGCACAGGACAAAGGCCCCGCATGCCCCTCTCCCGCCAGAACCGCGTGCAGCCCGATGGGCGTTTGATCTCGGATCCGGCGCGCGGGCAGTTCATGGGCAATCGCGGCATCCTGCACGATGATCAGGGTCAGTTGACCCGCGCGCGCTGGAAGCATCCGCATTGGATTACCTGCGTGCTGTCGTTCAAGAACCGCAAACGCCCGCTGATGGCCCCCGGCCGCTATACCGAGTTGTTTTTTCTGGACGAAGCCGTTGCCTGTGCCGCTGGCCACCGCCCTTGCGCCGAATGCCGCCGTGCCGACTATCTGGCTTTCAAGGCCCATTGGGCGCAGCTTTTTGGCCCGGCGTCGGCGGCAGAAATCGATACGACCCTGCACGCAGCGCGGCTTGACGGTCGCGAGCAGCGCACCTTCTCCGCCCAGGCCCAAGACCTGCCCGACGCCACCTTTCTTATGTGGCAGGACCGGCCGTATCTGGCAGTTGGCGCGGCCCTTTATCCCTATACCCCTGCGGGCTACGGCGCAGGGTTTGCCCGTCCCACTGGCCCGGTAACCGTGCTGACACCCGCCCCCATCGTTGCCCTTTATGCTTACGGCTGGCGACCGACCCTGCACAGCAGCCTGTGCGCATAGAATATTTTAACCTTTCAGGGTGATCTTGGACGGCGACCAGTTCAGCGAAACTGCCCGATTTAACCTGACAGTTCGCCGAAAAAACCTAGCAATCTGCTTGAAATTCCTGCGCAACCTGCCCGATTTTTGGCCCTCACGCGCGCGCGCTGCCCTTGCGAAGCCCCCATTCCCAAGGCTTAGTCGCGCAAACTGATTGAGGACAAGCCATGACCCTGACCGCTGAAACCCATGACCTGCTCGCCAAACTTGGCGTCACCCTCACCCAAGGCGCTATGCCCGCCCGCAGCCCGATCTCCGGCGAAACGCTGTTCGCCCTTGCTGAGCACAGCCCGCAGGACGCGCAGGCCGCCATCGCCGCAGCCAACGCTGCCTACCGGAGCTGGCGCACCACCCCGGCCCCCCAACGGGGTGAGCTGGTGCGTTTGCTGGGCGAAGAGCTGCGCGCGGCCAAGGCCGATCTGGGTCGGCTCGTCTCCATCGAAGTCGGCAAGGTGATCTCCGAAGGCCTTGGCGAAGTGCAAGAGATGATCGACATCTGCGACTTTGCCGTCGGTCTGTCACGCCAGCTTTACGGGCTGACCATTGCCTCCGAGCGCCCCAGCCACCGCATGATGGAAACCTGGCATCCACTGGGGGTGATTGGGGTTATCTCTGCGTTCAACTTCCCCGTGGCGGTCTGGTCATGGAACACCGCGCTGGCACTGGTCTGCGGCAATGCGGTGGTCTGGAAGCCCTCTGAAAAGGCAAGCCTTTCCGGACTTGCAGCCCAAGCGCTGATGGACCGGGCCATCGCCCGCTTCAACGCTGCCGGGGGTAATGCACCGGCGGGGTTGACCAGCTGCCTGATCGGCGGGCGCGCCTTGGGCGAGGCGCTTGTCGACAGCCCGCTCGTTCCCTTGGTGTCGGCCACAGGCTCAACCCGCATGGGGCGCGAGGTTGGCCCCAAGGTTGCCGCCCGCTTTGGCCGCAGCTTGCTTGAACTTGGCGGCAACAATGCCGCGATCGTGACCGCCGCGGCGGATCTGGACCTGACACTGCGCGGCGTGGCGTTTTCCGCCATGGGGACCGCGGGCCAGCGCTGCACCACGCTGCGCCGTCTGTTTCTCCATGACAGCATTTATGACGCCTTCATGCCGCGCCTGAAGGCGGCCTATGCGAGCGTCAAGGTCGGCAATCCGCTGGAAACCGGCGTGCTCGTCGGCCCGCTGATCGACGCACCCGCGCTGCAGGGCATGCAAGCTGCCCTCGATCAGGCGCGCGCCGCGGGTGGCACTGTGCACGGCGGCGAATCTGTCGAGGGGCTTGGCGGCGCTTACGCTCGCCCTGCCTTGGTTGAAATGCCCAGCCAATGTGGCCCGGTGGTTCACGAAACCTTTGCGCCCATCCTTTACGTCATGCGCTTTACAGATTTCTCCGAGGTTCTGGAGGCGCACAACGCGGTCCCCCAGGGGCTTTCCTCATCGATCTTCAGCAATGACCTGCGCGAGACAGAGGCCTTTTTATCCGCGGCGGGCTCTGACTGCGGCATTGCCAACGTGAACATCGGCCCTTCGGGTGCCGAGATTGGCGGCGCTTTTGGCGGTGAAAAGGAAACAGGCGGCGGGCGGGAAAGCGGATCCGACGCGTGGAAGGCTTATATGCGCCGCGCCACCAACACCATCAACTACGGCCGCAGCCTCCCCCTGGCCCAAGGTGTGACCTTCGACATCGACTAAGACCGCCAGGAAAGACAAAAGCCGCCGCAGGGGACTGCGGCGGCTTTTCACTTTTCAAAAATACTCGGGCGCATCGCCATGAAACCGATGCAAAAACAGGGCCGTAGAAAGAACGGTTTAAGTTATGCCCAGCTAAACGGGCGTCTTTTCCAATACAAAAACCATAGCACCTGACGTTAAGGAAAGCATGGTGTGGAATCCCTGACCACCTCACAGATGCCGCGCATTGCTTGACCCTGACCGTAATATCCGCTATGCGCGCGAAAGGGGCAGATCGGCCCCAGACGCCGGGGCGCCCGGTCAAAGCAGCGTCCCATCCTTTTCTTGCGGGCCGATCCCGCACCTTCAGGACACTGATGACAAAATTCTCTGACCTTGCGCTGGATCCCCGCGTGCTCCAAGCCGTGGCCGAAGCTGGCTATGAAACCCCGACCCCCATTCAGGCACAGGCAATTCCGCATGCGCTGGAAGGCCGCGACGTTCTGGGCATTGCCCAGACCGGTACCGGCAAAACCGCCAGCTTTACGCTGCCGATGATCACCATTCTGGGCCAAGGCCGGGCGCGGGCGCGGATGCCTCGCAGCCTCGTGCTGGCCCCAACGCGTGAACTGGCCGCTCAGGTGGCCGAAAACTTTGATACCTATGCCAAGCATACCAAACTGACAAAAGCGCTGCTGATTGGCGGCGTGTCTTTTGGTGAACAGGACAAGCTGATTGACCGTGGTGTTGACGTGCTGATTGCCACCCCCGGCCGCTTGCTGGACCATTTTGAGCGCGGCAAGCTGTTGCTGACCGGCGTGCAGATTATGGTGGTGGATGAGGCCGACCGGATGCTCGACATGGGGTTCATCCCTGATATCGAACGCATCTTCCAGATGACCCCACCCACACGGCAAACGCTCTTCTTCTCGGCCACCATGGCGCCTGAGATTGAGCGGATCACCAAGACCTTCTTGAAATCGCCCGAGAAAATTGAAGTGGCGCGGCAAGCAACCGCCTCAACCACGATCGAACAAAAGCTGTTCTCGTTCCAGCCAAGCCGCAAAGATCGCAGCTTTGCCGAAAAGCGTGCCGTCTTGCGCACCCTGATCCGGGCCGAGGGCGAAAGCTGCACCAATGCGATCATCTTCTGTAACCGCAAGATGGACGTCGATGTTTTGGCCAAGTCGCTGAAGCAACATGGTTTCAATGCGTCACCGATCCACGGCGACCTGGACCAATCGGTTCGCACCCGCACTCTGGACGGTTTCCGCGACGGATCTGTTCACTTGCTGATCGCGTCGGACGTGGCAGCCCGCGGCCTCGACATTCCGGCCGTTAGCCATGTGTTTAACTTCGACGTCCCGTCTCATCCAGAGGATTACGTTCACCGCATCGGCCGGACAGGCCGGGCCGGGCGTTTGGGTAAGGCATATACGATCTCTGTCCCATCGGATGAAAAGTATCTCAGCGCCATCGAATCGCTGGTGAAACAGCCGATTCCGCGTGGTGAGGTTCCCGATGGCGCGCTTGAAGGCCTGTCTGATCGGCCCGAGCGCCCGCGTGAAGAGCGCGGTTCGCGCAGCGGTGCCCGTGATGGTGCCCCGCGCGAAGGTGCTCGTGAGGGTGGCCGCAACCGCCGTGAACGCGCGCCCCGCGAAGAGCGTGAACCGGTCGTCGTGGCCGCGCCCCTGCCCGAGCCCATTGCAGCGCCCGAGCCGGAAACCACCCTCGTTGCCACACCTGAAGACCGCGCCGTAGCCCCCCGCCGGGAAGAGCGTCGCGACAGACCGCGCGAAGAGCGCAAAGACGAACGCCGTGATGAACGCCGGCCGTCCCGCGACTACAGCGGCGGCGACCGCGTTGTTGGCATGGGCGATCATGTTCCGGATTTCATCCTGCGCAGTTTCCGCATTGATGTGACGGCAACCGATGACGCCGAAGAAACGGCAACCAGCGAAAGCTGATTGGCCTTTCGGCTGGACCCAAAAGACAAAAGGCCCCGCGTTTGCGGGGCCTTTTGCTTTAGTATCTACATTTACTCTGCGGAAAGACGGCTGATCACCACGGTGACTTCAGGTTTCTTGCCGATCTCTTCCATCGAGACCTGACGCACCATCCGGCGCATCGCCTCATCCAGTTTGTCATCGTCAGCCAAAAGTTTGCGACCCGCCCCTTCAAGGAAGGTGGTCAGATCCGCTTCTAGCGTTTCAGCTAACGGCCGCCCGCCCAAGCCGGTTTCAGCCAGCCCCATCAGTTCGACCCAAGCTTCGCCCAAGGGCTGATCCTGCTCATCCAGAATAAGCGTGACCATCACACGACCGTTCAAGGCCATGCGGATTCGGTCACGGATTACACCGTCCATCGCTCCGACCAGCACATTGCCATCCAGATAGGTGCGACCGGATTCGATATGCTCAACCACTTTGGGCGCGTCGCCGGTGATGTCGATCATCGTGCCATTGGTCACCACGGCACCGGGTATACCCGCTTCATGCGCAATCCGCACATGTTCGCGCAAGTGGCGATGCTCGCCGTGCATCGGGATCAGCATATCCGGCAAAAAGACCCGATGCGCATGTTCCAGATCGGGCCGATTGGCGTGGCCGGAAACGTGATACTTCCCGCCATTATCGTCCACAATATCCACGCCTTTTTCGGAAAAGGCGTTGACCACTTTCAACACTTCACGCTCGTTGCCCGGAATGGTTTTGGATGAGAACAGGAACATGTCCCCCTCTTTCATTTCCAACCCCAGATACTTGCCCCGGCTCAACTGTGCCGAGGCCGCGCGACGCTCACCCTGGCTGCCGGTCACAATCAGCATCAGACTGCGGCGCGGCAGTTCTGCCGCTTCCTCAGGCGTGACCGTGCGCGGGAATCCTTGCAAAACACCCGCCTCTTCTGCCGCAGAAACCATCCGCTTCATCGCCCGCCCCAACAGGCAAACAGAACGATCCGCTGCCCGCGCCGCTTCGGCCAAGGTTTTCAGGCGCGCAACGTTCGACGCAAAGGTGGTTGCGACAACCATCCCGGAGGCAGACTTGATCAGATCGCGGATCGGTTCTTGGATCGTTGTCTCCGAGCGGCCCGCGTGCAACGAAAACACGTTGGTGCTATCACACATCAGCGCCTTGACGGGTCGCTCTGCAGCAATCCCCTCCATCACGGCATCATCCCAGCCTTCGCCAACCACAGGCGTCGCATCGCGCTTGAAGTCACCAGAATGGACGATCCGCCCGGCAGGCGTATCAATGACCAGTGCCGCACTTTCGGGAATGGAATGGCTGACCGGCACAAACTGCACTTTGAACGGCCCTGCCTCCACAACATGGGGACGGGGCTCGACCACAATGATCGTGTCCTTGGGCAGACCCGCTTCTTCAAATTTCAGCCGCCCGATGGTCGCAGTAAATCGGCGGGCATAGACCGGCTTTTTCAACTGCGGCCACAGATGGGCCAAAGCGCCAATGTGGTCTTCATGGGCATGTGTGATGAAGATGGCTTCCAGCCGGTGTGCGTTTTTGACCAGCCACGAGATATCGGGCAAGATCAGGTCGACGCCGGGAGAACTGTCCATGTCCGGGAAAGCCACGCCCAGATCGACAAGGATCAGACGTTCCTTGCCCTTAGGGCCATAGCCGTAAACATAGGCGTTCATGCCGATTTCACCGGCTCCGCCTAGCGGAAGATATATAAGGCGTTCACCGCTCATTGCGTGTCCTTGTTATAGTCGTTGATGAGGACGAGGCCATGCATGGTCAAATCATCCTCGATTGCATGAAATAATTCTGTTCCTTGCGCGAACAAGGAGGCGAGCCCGCCAGTGGCAATGACCTTCATCGGGCGTTCTCGTTCGCGACGTACTTCGCGCACGATGCCTTCGATCAGGCCGACATACCCCCAGTAGACTCCAGACTGCATGCAGGCAACCGTATTCGTGCCGATCGCCCGCGCAGGGCGGGCCACGTCGATATGCGGAAGTGCGGCTGCCGCCATGTGCAATGCCTCAAGCGACAGATTGACGCCGGGGGCAATGACACCGCCGACATAAGCCCCGTCGCAATCCACAACGTCAAACGTCGTTGCCGTCCCGAAATCCACGACGATCAGATCGCCGCCATGCCTGGAATACCCGCCTACTGTGTTGACAAGGCGGTCTGGCCCAACGGTCGTGCCCTGATCCACGCGCGGTGAGGTCGGCAAAAGGCAGTCTGGCTTGCCAACCACCAGAGGGCGGCAATCGAAATATCGATTGCACAGCACACGCAAATTGAACACCACCCGTGGCACCGTCGACGAGATGATCGCCTCGGTCACCTGCGCCTCAGTTTTCGTCAGCATCAACAAGCTGGACAGCCAAACAAAATACTCATCCGCCGTGCGCTTATGGTCGGTCGCGATCCGCCATGTCGACAGAAACCGCGCGCCGTCCCAGATTGAAAACACCGTATTGGTGTTGCCGCAATCAATCGCCAGAAGCATGGCTCCCTCCCATCTGAAAACGCGCCCGAAGACGCATCAGAAAAACACATCCGCCGCCGCAATGGCGACAAGCCCCGTCGCGGTTTGCAAGATCAGGTTGCCGTCACCGTCGATGGTCTCAAACCGGCCCTCGCGGGTCTCGCGGCCTGTGCGGGCACGGATGGTCTCGCCTAGCCGCGCGGCATGGGCCAGCCATTCTGCGCGCAACGGTGCAAAACCTTCGGCAACAAAGATCGCTTCCCACCGCGCAAAAGCCGGGGCAAGCGCATCCAGGAACGCCTCGGGTGTTACACGTATCCCCGTATCGGCCAACAGTGACACGGCCGGCACCGCACCCGGTTCCAGCGAAGACGCGTCAGGATGGGCAATCAAGTTGACCCCAAATCCGATGGCCAGATGCGCAACCCCGGCCCCAGAACCGCTGCTCTCCAACAAAATCCCGGCAACCTTGCCACCGTTCAACAAGACATCATTCGGCCATTTGAGCCGAAACGCCGCATCTAGTCCGGTGACGGCCACAAACGCATCCCGCAACGCCAAAGCCGCCGCGAAGGAACGAAGAGCCACAATCGACGCCGCCTCAGTCGGTTGCAAAACCAACGTTGCATGGAAATTTCCGCGAGGACTGGCCCAAGGCCGCGCCCGCCGCCCCCGGCCAGCCGTCTGTTCCAACCCCAAAATCCAAGCTGGCCCCGCAAGCTGCGGAGCCAGTCGTAGCCCATGGGCATTGGTACTGTCTGTGCTGGCCAGAACGTGGCGCGCCACGTCGTCGGGCCACGCCTCAGCCAACGAGCGACCGGGCAGCAGTCGCGGCCAAACCCTCAATCCCGAACAGGTTCACCACGCCGAGCAGCATCACCGCCGCCACAGCCACTAGCATCAGCCACTGGACCGAGGACATCCGGCTATCCGCACCCTCAACGTCTTGGCCGAAATACATGAAATACACGATGCGCAAATAGTAAAACGCCCCGATCACCGAGGCCACTGCCCCCGCAACTGCAAGCCAAACCATCCCGGCATCCACCGCAGCTTTAAGAACAAAGAACTTCCCGAAGAAGCCAAGCATCGGCGGCACCCCGGCAAGGCTGAACATCAACACCAGAACGGCCAAGGCCTTCAGTGGTTCACGCCGGGCAAAAAGTTGCAGCGAATTGATGTCAGTGATCGGACGGCCGTCTTTTTCCATCGACAGGATGAAGGCAAAAGTGCCGAGGTTCATCGTGACGTAGATCGCCATGTAAATCAGCATGGCCTGAACGCCTTCAACGGTTCCTGCGGCAAGTCCCACCAAGGCGTAGCCCATATGGGCGATAGACGAATAGGCCATCAGGCGCTTGATATCACGCTGCGCAATTGCGGCAATTGCCCCAAGGAACATCGACACGACCGCGAGTGCTGCCAGTACCTGGCTCCAATCGGAGGGGATCGCGCCAAACGCGTCATGGACCACCCGCGCGATCAAGGCCATCGCCGCCACCTTTGGTGCGGTTGCGAAAAACGCTGTGACCGGGGTTGGTGCGCCCTCGTACACATCGGGCGTCCACATATGGAACGGTGCGGCAGAAACCTTGAACGCCAGACCCGCGAGAACAAAGACCAGACCGATCAACAGCCCAAGCGGCGTCCCTTCACCAAGGCTCGACAGAATACCCGAGAACAGCGTCGTTCCTGAATAGCCATAGGTCAGTGAGGCGCCATACAGCAAAAGACCCGACGACAGCGACCCCAGAACAAAGTACTTTAGCCCCGCCTCTGTCGATTTAGCACTGTCGCGCCGCAGCGCCGCCACGACGTAAAGCGCCAACGACTGAAGCTCCAACCCCATGTACAGCGTCATAAGATCACCGGCCGAAACCATCACGAGCATCCCAACCGCCGCGAGTGCGATCAAAATCGGGTACTCAAACCGGGCCAGATCCCGGCGCGCCATGTAATCCTGCGCCATGACCAAAACGCCCGCAGAGGATAACAGGATTGTAACTTTGGCAAACCGCGCAAAAGCGTCGTCTACGAACATGCCGCCAAAGGCCAGCGCCCCCTCACCATTGCGCAGCGCAACAATCAAAGCCAGCAAGACAAACAGTCCCGCGGTTGACCATGTCAACACACCGGCAAGTTTATCCTTGCCCCCGTAGACCCCAACCAGCAGGGCCGCGAGTGCGTAAACCGACAGGACGATTTCTGGCAGAAGAATTGGGAAATCAACACCGTACATTGGATGCGTCCTTTACTCGGTCACCGCATCCGCCGCCGGAGCGGGGAGCGAAGTATGGTAGTCGGTGATCAGCGCCTCAACCGAGGGGCCGATGATGTTCGTGACCGCCGCCGGATAGACCCCCAGCAACAGCGTCATAACCACCAACGGTGCGAAGATTGCGCGCTCCAGACGGCTCATATCCGAAATCGTTGCCAAGGATTCCTTGACCAGCGCTCCGAACACCACCCGGCGATAAAGCCATAGCGCGTAGGCTGCCGAAAGGATGACGCCAGAAGTCGCCACCGCCGCAACCCATGTGTTGACCTGGAATATCCCGGCCAAGGTCAAAAACTCACCTACGAAACCGGAAGTCCCCGGCAAGCCAACATTTGCCATCGTGAAGAACATGAAGACCAGCGCATAGGCCGGCATCCGGTTCACCAATCCGCCATAGGCTTCAATCTCACGCGTATGCATCCGGTCATAGATCACGCCGACGCACAGAAACAGCGCGCCAGAAATAAACCCGTGCGATAGCATTTGGAAGATCGCGCCGTCGACGCCCTGCTGGTTGACCGCGAAAATCCCCATCGTCACATAACCCATGTGGGCCACCGACGAATAGGCGATCAGCTTTTTCATATCCGACTGCGCAAGTGCCACAAGGCTCGTGTAGACAATCGCAATTGCCGACATCCACAACACCATCGGCCCCATAACCTCTGCACCCACCGGGAACATAGGCAGGCTGAAGCGCAAGAAACCATAGCCGCCCATCTTCAACAAGATTGCCGCTAGCACGACCGAACCGGCCGTCGGCGCTTGCACGTGAGCATCTGGCAACCACGTATGGACCGGCCACATAGGCATCTTGACTGCAAAGCTGGCAAAGAACGCCAAGAACAGCAGCGTCTGCAGCCCGCCTGTCACCGTCATCCCCAACACCGCAAGCGGTTCATGCGCAAAATCAAACGCCATAAGCGTCGGAATGTCCGTTGTCCCTGCCGCCGTATACATGGCGATCATGGCGACCAGCATCAGCACAGAACCGATAAACGTGTAGAGGAAGAATTTGAACGCCGCATAAATCCGGTTCGCCCCCCCCCAGATGCCGATGATCAGGAACATCGGGATCAGACCTGCCTCGAAGAAGACGTAGAACAGCACCAGATCCATTGCGCAGAAGACACCCAACATCAGGGTCTCGAGCATCAGAAAAGCAATCATGTAGTCCTTGACGCGTGTCTGAACGCCCCATGTCGACAAGATCGTGATCGGCATCAGGAAGGTGGTCAGCAGAACGAACAGGATCGATATACCATCGACGCCCATTTTGTAGTGCAGGCCCGCGATCCAAGCGTAGTCTTCAACAAACTGCATGCCGGTGTTTGAAGGATCAAATTCCACCAACAACAACAGCGAGATCAAGAAAGTCGCCGACGTAGCAATCAAGGCCAGCCACTTCGCATTCAACTGCGCTGCAGTATCATCGCCACGCAGGAACAACGCCATGATAAGCGCCGCCATCGCGGGAATGAACGTGATGATCGAGAGGAGGTTATCCATAGTTCTCAGTGCCCTCCCGAGAGCGTCATCCAGGTAATAAGGACCGCAATCCCCAGAACCATGGCAAAGGCATAAGTGAAGATGTAGCCAGACTGCGCACGGCCAGCCAGCCGGGTGAAGAAGGGAATAATCCCCAGGGCCAATCCATTAAGCGCCCCGTCGATGATCGAGCCATCGCCCTTGCGCCACAAGAAACTGCCGAGCCACTTTGCGGGTCGCACGAAGATCACGTCGTACAACTCGTCGAAGTACCACTTGTTCAGCAAGAAAAGGTACAGAGGCCGTTGCTGCGCCGCAAGCTTACCGGGCAGCTCAGGACTGCGGATGTAGAACTTCCACGCCAGCAAAAGGCCCAAGACCATGGCTACGAAGGGCGAGACCTTGACCCAGGTTGGGGCCTCATGTGCTGCGTGCATGGCACCCCGCTCTTCCAACATCAAAAGTGCGCCTTTGGGAGCCACATTCGCGAGCACCATCGGTTCGACATTTGAAGCGGCCGGTTCTTCAGCATGGTCTTCTGTGACCGCCACGGTCGCGGCCGGTTCTGCAGCATCGCCTGCTGCCGGAGCCGCCGCCTCGGCCACATGATCAGTCGTTGCTGCGCCCTCTTCGGTCGCCCCTTCGTGGTGCGCCGTGGCCGCTTCCATACCGAACCAATTGCGCATCTTGGTCTCATCGCCAAAAAACACGCCGTACCACAACATCCCCGCAAACACCGCGCCCGTCGCCAGGACCCCAAGTGGGATCAGCATGACTTTCGGGCTTTCGTGCGCGTGATCATGGGTATGCGCATCGCCGCGCGGAGTTCCCCAAAAGGTCATGAACATCAAGCGCCATGAATAGAAGGAGGTCATGAATGCCGCGATAACGAGCATCCAGAACGCATAGTGATTGCCGCCGTATGCACTTTCAATCACGGCATCTTTCGACAAGAACCCGGCAAAACCAAAGTGGGTCAACGGAATACCAACGCCCGTGATCGCCAATGTGCCGATCAACATCGCATAGAAGGTCATCGGCACTTTCTTCCGCAGGCCGCCGTAGTTCCGCATGTCTTGCTCATGATGCATTGCATGAATGACCGAGCCCGCCCCAAGAAACAGCATCGCCTTAAAGAAAGCGTGGGTAAACAGGTGGAACATCGCCACGGGGTAGACGCCAACCCCAGCCGCCACGAACATGTAGCCAAGCTGCGAACAGGTTGAATAAGCAATCACGCGCTTGATATCATTCTGGACGAGGCCAACCGTCGCCGCGAAAAAGGCAGTGGTCGCTCCAAGCACGGTGATGAACGCAGACGCCTGCGGTGCGTATTCATACAAAGGTGACATCCGGCACACGAGGAAAACCCCCGCCGTCACCATCGTAGCTGCGTGAATCAGGGCTGAAACCGGGGTCGGCCCCTCCATCGCGTCAGGCAACCAAGTGTGAAGGAAAAGCTGGGCCGACTTTCCCATTGCACCGATGAACAGCAACACGCCAATCAGGTTAGCTGCATTCCAATCCGCCCACAAAAAGTGAAGGTTGGTCTGCGCCAACTGCGGCGCGGCAGCAAAAACATCATCAAAGCGCACAGAGTCTGTCAGATAGTACAGGCCGAAAATTCCCAACGCGAAACCAAAGTCACCGACCCGGTTGACAACAAACGCTTTGATGGCCGCGGCGTTCGCGCTTGGTTTCTTATAGTAGAACCCGATGAGCAGATAAGACGCTACCCCGACGCCTTCCCAGCCAAAAAACATCTGCACCAAGTTGTCCGAGGTGACCAGCGCCAGCATCGCAAACGTAAAGAACGACAAATAGGCAAAGAAACGCGCCTTGTAGGCCTCGCCATGTCCCCAATTGTCGTCGTGAGCCATGTAGCCAAACGAGTAGAGATGAACCAAAGCCGACACAGAGTTCACGACCACAAGCATGATCGCCGTCATCCGGTCCAGCCGGATGCCCCATTCGGTTGCCAGCGTGCCGCTTTCGATCCAGCGCATCAGCGGGATATGTTGCGTTACGCCATCAAAGGTCAGGAAAATATACCAACTCAGGATCGCCGCTAGGAAAAGCAGGCTGGTCGCAAGAACCTGCCCCACCTTTTCGCCAAACAGTCGCCAGCCGAAGCCGCACAAGATTGCGCCGACCAGGGGCGCAAAGAGGATGATCGTTGCCATGGGTCAGCCTTTCATCACGTTTGCGTCTTCGACGTCGATGGTGCCTCGGGTCCGGAAAAACACGACCAAGATAGCCAACCCGATCGCCGCTTCGGCAGCCGCAACCGTCAGCACAAACATGGTGAAAACCTGCCCCACCAGATCATGAGCAAAGGAGGAAAAAGCGACAAAGTTGATATTCACCGCCAAGAGCATGAGTTCGATCGACATGAGGATAACAATGATATTCTTCCGGTTAAGGAAGATCCCAAAGATCCCGATGACGAACAGTGCCGCCGCCACAACCAGGTAATGTTCAAGTCCTACCATCTTCGTCCCTCCGGGTCTTTGCCCGCTGCATTCTTTGGTGCGGGTTGCCCCGCAATTGAGTGCGTCTGTTTACGCGCCCCGCCTGTTCAAAGCCCCTGCCCCGGCTTGGGGTCGGTAAGTTCCATCGCTTTTGCAGGGTCACGCCACATCTGGTGCAACACATTCTGGCGTTTGATGTCCTTGCGATGGCGCAGCGTCAGCACAATCGCGCCAATCATAGCCACCAGCAGAACAAGTCCGGAAAGCTGGAACAGCAGCAAATACTTGTCGTAGATGAGCAAGCCAAGCGCGCGGGTATTTTCAACCTGCGCAGCATCGGGTGTTGCTGCCTGCAACAGATCGGCCTTGGTCGCGGCCTCTTGCCAAGCCCCGACACCCAAAACCAATTGCATGATGATGATCACACCTACCAAAAGGCCCAACGGCATGTAACGCGCCATCTCGCCCTTCAATTCGGCAAAATCGATGTCGAGCATCATGACCACGAACAAGAACAAGACCGCGACCGCACCGACATAGACGATGATCAAAAGCATCGCGACGAACTCCGCCCCGAGCAAAACGAACAGACCTGCCGAAGATAGAAAGGCCAAGATCAGCCACAGCACGGAATGGACCGGGTTGCGGCTGACTGTCACGAGAAGCCCCGCCGCGACGGTAACGACGGCAAATGCATAGAAGGCATAGTCAGCCACGGTCATGCTTTTTTCTCCTCGGTCTCGGCAAAGGCGGCTTGGGCAATTTCCAGCGCCTTCTGCATCGCGGGAAGCCCGCCGAACATGCTCATCTGCCAGATCACTTCTGCAATCTCGCGCTTCGTCGCCCCGGCTGCCAAGGCGTTCTGTACCGTTAACCGCAGTTGACCCTCCCCAAGCGGGCCTAAAACCGTCAGCGCCGCAACGGTCACTAAGAACCGGGTGCGCGCGTCAAGCCCTTCAGGGTTGAAGGTCTTTCCAAAGAAAGCCTCAAGCATTTCCTTCGGCATCGCCGGGAACAGCTTTTCAAAGGCCTTCACGTCGACCCCCTCCATCGCAGGCGAGAACGCTTTGGCCATTTGCTGGCCTTGCTCCATCATCTGCTTGAAAATCTGATTGAATGCGTCGGTCATAGGGTCACCGGTACGGCGCGTCGAGTTCAAGATTGCGGGCGATTTCGGCTTCCCAACGCGCGCCGTTTTCCAGCAGCCGATCCTTGTTGTAGAACAACTCTTCCCGCGTCTCGGTCGAAAATTCGAAATTCGGACCTTCGACAATTGCATCCACTGGGCACGCTTCTTGGCAGAAACCGCAGTAGATGCACTTGGTCATGTCGATGTCATAGCGCGTGGTCCGGCGGCTGCCGTCTTCGCGTGGCTCCGCGTCGATGGTAATCGCTTGAGCTGGGCAAACCGCCTCGCAAAGCTTGCAAGCGATGCAGCGCTCTTCCCCGTTGGGGTAGCGCCGTAGCGCATGTTCGCCCCGAAAACGCGGCGACAGTGGACCCTTTTCATGCGGGTAGTTGAGTGTCGCCTTCGGCGCGAAGAAGTATTTCATGCCAAGGCCAAAGCCTTTGAAGAAATCCATCAGCAGGAAATACTTCGTGGCGCGGGTCCAGTCGATGTTCGCCATGATCAGCCTCCCATCGTCCAGCGCGCCCAAAAGCCGCCGAACACTTCGAATTTTGCAAGGAACGCAACAAGCACAACCCAGCCCAGCGACAACGGTAGAAAAACCTTCCAACCGATCCGCATCAGTTGGTCATAGCGGTAGCGCGGTACGATCGCCTTAACCATCGCGAAGAAGAAGAAGAACACCCACATCTTGCCGACCATCCACCACCAGCCATCTGCCAGACCTGGGATGGGCGACAGCCAGCCACCGAAAAACAACAGGCTCATCAGCGCGCACATCAAGAATATCGCGATATACTCGCCAGCCATGAACAGCAGATACGGCGTCGAGGAATATTCCACCATGAACCCAGCGACCAATTCAGACTCCGCTTCGGGAAGGTCGAACGGCGGGCGGTTGGTTTCGGCCAGTGCAGAGATGAAGAACAGGAAGACCATCGGGAAGTGTGGCAGCCAATACCAGTTCAGCAACCCGTAGCTGCCAGATTGCGCATGCACGATGGCGCTAAAGCTCATCGATCCGGTCGATAGGATGATGCCGATGATGATCAGACCCAGCGAGACTTCGTATGAGATCATCTGAGCGGCAGAGCGCAGCGATCCAAGGAACGGATACTTGGAGTTGGACGCCCAGCCCCCCATAATCACGCCGTAAACCTCAAGGCTTGAAGCCGCGAAGACAAACAGGATCGCTACGTTGATGTCGGCCAGTACCCAGCCCTGATCGAACGGGATCACCGCCCAAGCAAGGATCGCCAGCACAAACGACAACAGCGGCGCGAGGAAAAAAACCGGGCGGTCGGCACCCGCAGGCACCACAATTTCCTTCACCACATACTTCAGCGCGTCCGCTACTGATTGCAACAGCCCGAAGGCCCCCACAACGTTTGGCCCCCTGCGCATCTGCACCGCAGCCCAAATCTTTCGGTCGCCATAAACGAGGAACAAGAGACTGAGCATCACGAAGGCGACGACCAAAAGGCACTGCGCGATGATCAACACCGCCACACCCAGACCCGTTTGCAGAAATTCAGCCATGATCCCTCACGTCCCTCAAACCGTTGGTATGCCCTGCGCGCCGCAGTCGCGCACGGTTACTTCGGCATCTATCGTTTTAAACCCGTTGGGCAGCGCCGCCGAGATGGTGTAAACCGCATCCCCGCGCCAAGTTCCACCCGCTTTATCGACATTTGTTCGTACATGGCGCGCAAATCCAAAGCCCCGGATCAACGCATACTGCGCCGCCGCGCATCGTGCATAGGCTGCGACGTCTTCTTTGTTGCGCGCACCTTGCATTTCGACCCGAAAGTTAACCAGATCTCCATCAAGCAAGAGCGTCTCAATCCCCCGATACTGAGGGGAATATGCGCTTTGAACCCCTGACCCGCCCTGAGCCGCACAGCCAAAGAGAAGCGCCGAAGCGATCCCAAGGCATGCGAAAAGCTGGCCAGAGGTCAGGTGCATTATCTACTCCGCCGCCAAGGCCGACTTGGCCCGCTCGGACGCAAGCGCCGCAAGTTCGCCCATCACAGCAGAGGCTCTGGCGATTGGATTGGTCAGGTAGAACTCTCGGATCGCAGGACGGAAAGTCGCCTTGCCCAGATCGCGGAGTTCAAGCGGCGCCCAGTTGTTTTCAGCGACTTCATCAATCCGCCCAAGATTGGGATGGGCCAGAACCAATGCCGCACGCAATTGCGCCAGACTATCCCAAGGCAACTGTGCCCCGATCTCAGCCGACAGCGCCCGCAAGATCGCCCAGTTTTCCTTGGCCTGGCCCGGGGCAAAACCAGCCCGGATAGCAAGTTGAGGGCGGCCCTCAGTGTTGACAAACAGGCCGTTCTCTTCGGTATAAGCCGCACCCGGCAGGATGATGTCAGCGCGCATCGCACCCCGATCACCGTGGCTGCCCTGGTAGATCACAAACGGGCCGGCAGCGATTTCAACCTCATCAGAGCCGAGGTTGTAGATGATTTCGGCGCCATCGGTTGCAGCCGCCAAACCGCCCTCGGTCACGGCGCCCACGTCCATAGAACCAACGCGCGAAGCGGCCGTGTGCAGAATAAGGAGTTTGGAGTTAGACGCGCCCGCCAGCTTCATCGCATGGGAAAGAACCGCTTCCCCGTCCGCTTCGTTCAGTGCGCCCTGCCCAACAATGACCAAAGACGTCGCCGCCTTTGCGTCGTCAGAAAAGGCCTTGCCAGCCTCAGCTGCAAGTGCCGCGCGATCCTGACCCACGTGGCTATACTCATAGGTCAAATCGACCGCTTGCCCAATAAGCACAACATTTGCGCCGTTGATCCAAGCACGCCGAATACGGGCGTTAAGAACCGGTGCTTCCACGCGCGGGTTGGTCCCGATCAGGTAGATCGTCTTCGCAGCATCAATGTCTTCGATCGCAGCGGTACCCACATAAGCAGAGCGATTGCCAGCAGGCAGTTTTGCCCCGTCGGTCCGACATTCAATCTTGCCACCAAGGCCCTCGACCAAAGCTTTCAACGAAAAAGCGGCCTCTACCGGAGCCAAGTCACCAACCAAAGCAGCGACTTTCTTACCCTTCATCGCAGCGGCGGCGGCACTAAGCGCCTCTCCCCAAGTCGCTTTGCGCAACTTGCCGCCTTCGCGGATATAGGGCGTATCCAGGCGCTGACGGCGCAAACCATCCCACACAAAGCGGGTTTTGTCAGAAATCCACTCTTCGTTCACGCCATCGTGGTTGCGCGGCAAGAAGCGCATAACTTCGCGGCCCTTGGTATCGACGCGGATATTGGAACCCAATGCGTCCATCACATCGATGCTTTCGGTCTTGGTCAATTCCCAAGGACGCGCGGTGAAAGCATAGGGTTTGGAGGTAAGCGCACCAACCGGGCAGAGATCAATGATATTGCCCTGAAGATTCGAGTCCAACGTCAAGTTCAGGTATGAGGTGATCTCTGAATCTTCGCCCCGACCCGTCTGCCCCATTTGGGTGATGCCAGCCACTTCGGTCGTGAAGCGCACGCAGCGGGTGCAGGAAATGCAGCGCGTCATCTTCGTCTCGACCAAAGGACCAAGATTCAGGTCTTCGCTTGCACGTTTTGGCTCGCGGTAGCGGGAGAAATCGACGCCGTAAGCCATAGCCTGATCTTGCAGATCGCACTCACCGCCCTGATCGCAAATTGGGCAATCCAGCGGATGGTTGATCAACAGGAATTCCATAACGCCCTCACGGGCCTTCTTGACCATCGGGCTTTTGGTTTTGACCAGCGGCGCCTCGCCGTTCGGGCCCGGACGCAGGTCGCGCACTTGCATAGCGCAACTTGCGGCAGGCTTGGGCGGGCCCCCAACGACCTCAACCAAACACATGCGGCAGTTTCCTGCGATGGTCAGACGCTCATGGTAGCAAAAACGAGGGATTTCCACCCCGGCAACTTCAGCTGCCTGAATGATGGTCATCGCCCCATCTACTTCGACTTCGATGCCGTCAATGCTGATCTTCTTCAGGTTCGTCATCAGCTTACTCCGCTGCCATCCCGGTGCAGCCTTGGGTTTTCCAAGACTGCGCATGTTTTCCGCTGGACCGATCATTTGTCCGGCCCGTATCGCCGTTTGCCTTCAAAACTGCAAGCCTCTCAAAGGGTTTATGCACGACCGCAAACGCCCTCCGTCCACCAGTCCCAAGCGCAGGCAGCAAATCCTCAAAACAGCCCTCGAGGGCCAATCTGGCCCCCGAGTTCTGTCCGAAAGCATGTTGCCCAGCCCTGGAGATCATTTCCACGACCTCAACAGACTGCCCGCGAGGGACCCTTTTGCAATTTCGTCACGACCGACTTTGCAATAGCTTTCCTCGTCGCCCGGAACGGCCCCAGCCTGCTTCAGATACGTCTCGGCAAGCAGCTTGATCCGGGCCTTTTCCGTCTTGTCCTTTAGAAAGGCTTTAACCTCAGCCTCGGTATACCCCTGCGCACGGGCATAGCTTTCAAGTTCGTTGAGTTTTTGCAAAACCACGAACATCTTTGCGCTGATAGAGGAGCATTCATTTCGGATCACGTCACCAACACGTCCAGCAACCAAGCTGTCGTTGATGTGCTTTTCCTCGCGCAGTGGTTCCAGCGCAAAGGCCGGCCCCGTCAGCAAAACGGCGATAAGGATAAAGGGAAGGAATTTCGATTTCATTGTGGCCTCCATGGCTTTGACTGCCATGTTACTTGGAGCCGAACGTGTTGATATGCCATGACAAGAGGGCAAATTGAGCGCTTTCAAGCCATCTAAGACGCAGTTCATCACAGGCACCCCCCGTCAAAGCGCCAATAGTCGCCGATGAATTGCCCGATCGCGCGCGGATCCAAACGCTGTCCGCGACCCGAGCAAAACTGCAGCGCGACCTGCTTGGCCAACGCACCCTCAGAATAGTTGAAGGGCGGTTCTTGACGCGTGATACGCAGGTCGGCACCGGTCAATGTCGGCTGCAAGTCGGCGAGGTAGGCCGCGCCGGACAGGCGCAGTTCAACCGGCCCCGAAGCCGCGAGAGGCATGGGGGCAGGATCTGATCCGCAACCCGCCAGCAAAGCCAGCCCTATGATAGCTCGGAATTTCACCTATTCAGCCGCCATCGCGCCCATGCGGCCTGTCTTCTTGGCTTTGATCCGATCCTCGATCTCTTCGCGGAACGCACGAACCAAACCTTGGATCGGCCAAGCGGCCGCATCGCCTAGGGCGCAGATGGTGTGGCCCTCAACCTGTTTCGTCACGGAAATCAGCATGTCGATTTCCTCAACCTCTGCGTCCCCCCGCACAAGGCGGTCCATGACCCGCATCATCCAGCCCGTTCCTTCACGGCACGGGGTGCATTGGCCACAGCTCTCATGTTTGTAGAATTTCGACAGGCGCCAGATGGCTTTGATCACATCCGTCGACTGATCCATCACAATGACGGCCGCTGTCCCGAGACCTGAGCGCTGCTCACGCAACCAGTCGAAATCCATGATCGCATCATCGCACTGACTTTGCGTCAACAACGGCACGGAAGAGCCGCCGGGAATGACCGCCTTAAGGTTCTTCCAGCCGCCGCGTACCCCGCCACAATGCTCTTCAAGCAATTGTTTCAGCGGAATCGACATTGCTTCTTCGACCACGCAAGGATTGTTCACATGGCCTGATATCCCAAACAACTTCGTGCCCGCGTTGTTCGGCCGGCCAAATCCCGAAAACCATTCTGCGCCACGCCGCAGAATGGTCGGAACAACCGCGATCAACTCCACGTTGTTCACCGTTGTCGGGCAACCATAAAGGCCAGAGCCTGCAGGAAATGGCGGCTTCATCCGCGGCATGCCCTTTTTGCCCTCAAGGCTTTCCAGAAGCGCAGTTTCCTCACCACAAATGTACGCGCCCGCGCCGTGGTGCAAGTATAGGTCAAAATCCCAGCCGGACTTGGCGGCGTCCTTGCCCAAAAGCCCCGCGTCATAGCATTCATCAATAGCGGCCTGCAGCGCTTCACGCTCGCGGATATACTCACCACGAATGTAGATATAGCAGGCGTTTGCCCCCATTGCGAAAGAGGCGATAAGCGCGCCCTCAATCAACGTGTGCGGGTCATGCCGCATGATCTCACGGTCCTTGCAGGTGCCGGGTTCCGATTCATCCGCGTTGATCACCAGATATGACGGCCGCCCATCCGATTGCTTTGGCATAAAGGACCATTTCAACCCGGTCGGAAACCCCGCCCCGCCTCGCCCGCGCAGGCCCGAAGCCTTTATGATCTCGACAAGCTTGTCGCGGCCAAGCGCGATCAATCCGGCGGTGCCATCCCAGTGGCCACGCTTTTTGGCCCCGGCAAGGCTGCGGTCGTGCATCCCGTAAAGGTTGGTAAAGATGCGGTCCTGATCCTTGAGCATGATTGCCCCTTCCTAACCCTGACGCCTGCGCCAGATCTGATATGTCACGACCAAGGCCCAAACGAACCCGGCCAAAGCAGCAAGATCGAAGAGGAATGAGTATTTGAGCGGCCAGCCCATTTCTCCCCCGACGAATTGCGCTCCCATCCACAGTAACATTGTTCCTGCAATCACCAGCGCGACCAACCGGATCTGTCGGGCCGTTTGGTCGCTATTGGGATCGGAACCTGCCATCTTTGAACCTCAATGATGCCCATGACCATGGGCGTCATCATCGGCGGCAACGCTCAGTTCAACCCCGCCAGAACCGAGCAGCACGCCAAACACCCCAAACGTCACCAGACCTATCAAAACTGCAGGGCTCATCCCCACATCACCGATGAGCCGCGCAGCAAACGCAGCGAACAGCCCGGCAATGGCGGCAACCATCCAGCCCCCCGCCCACGGCCCCTGCACTTCAGCGTGATGATCTGACATCGCTGTGCGTCCTCTCAGTAGTCATTGGTTTTGGCACGGCGCAGGAATTCATCCAGCCCCACCTCAAGGATCAGTTTCGCCTGAACGACCCATTTATCGCGCGTGACACGTCCCTTAAACCCTTTCAGGTTTTGGTCCATCCACGCCACTTCCCCGGCACCCCAAGCAGCGATCTGGTCATAGTGGAAAACGCCCAGCGAGTGGCATAGTTTTTCAAGCGCAGGGCCGATGCCCTCAATCCGCTTCAGGTCATCTGGCACGCCGCCCCGCGCAGCGGGCAAAGCGCTTGGTTGGGTCTCGGCAGCTACCTGCGAAACCTCTTCAACTTTCGCGTCAGGTTTGCTCTCGGCTTTCGACGCCCGATCCGCCAAAAGCACGGCCTTGGCCGCTCGCCGCTCTCCCCGAGCCGCGGCACGGGCGAGCTTTTCCTCTTGCGTCTCTGCCTTTTCTGCCCCTGTCGAGGCAGATGTCGCTACTGAAGCAGCCTTCACATCGACCGACGCCTTGCCCCCACGGGCCGCTTTGCCCAACCACGGAGTGGTCAGCGGCACTTCGGTGCCGTCGATCCGCTTGATGGTGTCGCCGATCTCGACCGCGTTATGCACCGAAGCATTATACGTGGCCCGACCGACCGCAAAATCCTTTAGCGACGTCAGCCCCGACAAAGGCTCCGCCGCATAGCGACCAATTTGTGAGCCCGGAGTCGGAACCTCTCCTTTGGAGAACTTTCCAACAAGCTCACGCAATTTGTCCGCGCTCAGATCTTCATAATAGTCCTTGCCGATTTGCGCCATCGGCGCGTTGGCGCAAGCGCCGAGGCACTCAACTTCTTCCCAAGAAAACTTGCCGTCCGCCGAAAGGGCATGCGGCTGCGAGGCAATCAATTCCTTACAGACCGCGATCAATTCCTCCGCCCCGCAAATCATACAGGAGGTCGTCCCACATATCTGGATATGCGCAACCGAACCAACAGGTTGCAGTTGGAACATAAAGTAAAAGGTCGCCACTTCCAAAGCACGTATGTAAGCCAGACCCAACATGTTGGCGATGTGTTCGATCGCAGGGCGCGTCAGCCAGCCATGCTGTTCCTGCGCCCGCCAGAGCAACGGAATAATTGCCGAAGCCTGACGACCTTCAGGATATTTGGAAATCTGCCCCTGAGCCCAGGCAAGGTTCGCCGGGGTGAATTCGAAAGAGGCGGGTTGATCTTTATGAAGACGGCGCAGCATTAACGGTCAACCTCCCCGAACACGATATCCATCGTGCCGATGATCGCGGATACATCAGCAAGCTGATGGCCTTTGCAGATATAGTCCATGGATTGCAGGTGCATATATCCCGGAGCCCTGATTTTTGCGCGGTAGGGTTTGTTAGACCCATCTGCGACCAGATAGACGCCGAACTCACCCTTTGGCGCTTCAACCGAGGCATAAACCTCACCTGCGGGTACATGGAAACCCTCGGTGTACAGTTTGAAGTGATGGATCAGCGCTTCCATCGACGTCTTCATTTCACCGCGCTTCGGAGGCGTGATCTTACCGCGCGACAGAATATCGCCCTTTTCAACCCGGAGCTTTGCCAGCGCCTGCTTGATGATGGACAGGGATTCCGTCATCTCGGCCATCCGACAAAGATAACGATCATAGCAATCGCCGTTCTTGCCAACAGGCACTTTGAAGTCGAATTCGTCGTAGCACTCATAAGGCTGGCTTCTGCGCAGGTCCCATGCGAGGCCGGATCCTCGCACCATAACCCCAGAATAACCCCACTTCAGGATGTCATCTTCGGTCACGATGCCAATATCGGCGTTTCGCTGCTTGAAGATGCGGTTTTCGGTCAGCAACCCATGTAAATCATCAAGAACGCGGGGGAACTGGTCCGCCCAAGCGTCGATGTCGTCGATCAGTTCTGGGGTCAGATCCTGATGAACACCACCGGGCCGGAAATAGGCGGCGTGCAAACGTGCCCCACTGGCGCGTTCATAGAACACCATCAGCTTCTCACGCTCTTCAAAGCCCCAAAGTGGGGGCGTCAGCGCACCAACGTCCATCGCCTGCGTGGTTACGTTCAGCAAATGGTTCAGGATTCGACCGATTTCAGAATAGAGCACCCGGATCAGGCTGGCCCGGCGCGGAACAGGCGTTCCCGTGAGCCGTTCGATTGCCAGACACCAAGCATGTTCCTGGTTCATCGGCGCGACATAGTCCAGCCGGTCGAAATAGGGCAGGTTTTGAAGATAGGTGCGGCTTTCCATCAGCTTTTCGGTGCCACGATGGAGCAACCCGATGTGCGGGTCACAGCGCTCCACGATCTCTCCGTCAAGTTCCAGCACCAACCGCAACACGCCGTGGGCCGCAGGGTGTTGCGGGCCAAAGTTGATGTTGAAGTTTCGGATGCGCTGCTCGCCCGTCAAGGCGTCGCGTGAACCGTCGTCATAAGAATTCTGACGAATATCGCCGTCCATCAGGCAACCTCGCTTCTAAGTTCGGGATGTGCTTCCCATTCGCACGGAAGCCCCCAGGTTTCGGCCACAAAGGCATATTGCGGGGCGAGCCACTCGCGCGCACGTTCGCGAAAGGCGGCAGGCATTTGCAGCGGCACGCCTTCATGCACGCGCTTTTCCAGTTTGGCAGGATGAGCGGCAAGACCAAGAAACTGCGTGACTTGCGCCACCCCTTCCGCCGTCATGAGCCGTTCGTAAAACATCACAAGCCGCTTTTCAGGGGCAACTGCCTGCTCCAACCGCTGGTAGATACCAGCATAGTCCGAACGCACGACAACATCTTCTGCGGCGCCATCCATAACCGCCTCGAATTTCTCGGCCGCAACGACTGAAAATTCAGACGGCGCGCATTTGGTTCGCCGCGTAAGCATACGAACATGGCTCCAAAGACGCGCAACCGGATCGCGCATCAACAGAACCCAACGCGTGTCGGGCATCAGGGCCGAAATGGACTTCATCCGCGAGACGGGCAGCAACCCGTATTCCGGTGTCATATCACCAACCAGCCGCTTGTCGCCCGCAGCTTCTGTCAAATAATTGACATAACCCGGCACCGCGGCTTCCTCGGAAAGCATAACGGCCTGCAACTCGCGCCGATCTGCAATCTGACGCGCGATCCAGACCGGCCACTTCGGGTTTCCGTTCGCAAGTTCTTCTTCCAGAGCTTTGATTTCCCTGCCAAGGCGTCGCGCCCGATGCACAAGGCCACCATTTTCGAGCCGATCAAAGAACTGCACTTCCTTTACCGAGCGCAGATGCGCTTCGGGATGGCTTGCGAGATAATCCCAAAGCCAGCTGGTGCCGGCTTTCACCGCACCCGCGCAGAACAAGGCTGTGGGGGCTTGCCTCACAGGTTCAAGCCTTCTTCTCGTCGCCGGGAAGGATGTACTGGGCACCTTCCCAAGGTGACATGAAGTCGAACTGGCGGTATTCCTGCACCAAATTGACCGGCTCATAGACGACGCGCTTTTGCGCCTCATCATAGCGAACTTCGGTATAGCCGGTCGTTGGGAAATCTTTGCGCAACGGGTGTCCGCGAAAGCCATAATCCGTAAGAATGCGCCGGAGATCCGGATGCCCTGAGAACAAAATCCCGAACATATCAAACACTTCCCGCTCCACCCAATTGGCAGACGGGTGCAGCGTATGAATGGACGGAACCATTTCATCCTCGCCAACATTGGCCTTCACGCGAATGCGGGCGTTTTGGTACATTGACAGGAAGTGATAGACGATTTCAAACCGCTTCTCAGCCTCAGGATGATCCACTGCCGTGATATCGACCAAGGACGAGAACCGGCAGGCACTGTCATTCTTTAAGAAATCAACAAAGCTGACGAGATGCGCCAACTGGATGGTCACTGTAAGCTCGCCGAACTCCACTTTTGTAGAGACAACAGCATCTTGCCGCTTCAACTCAAGCAGGGCGATCAACTCATTCAAAGCTTCTGACATAAGGCCCCCTTAGCGAACCAGAGTGCCGGTGCGGCGGATTTTGCGTTGTAGTTGCAGGATGCCATAGAGCAAAGCCTCTGCCGTCGGAGGGCAGCCGGGAACATAGATATCCACCGGAACGATCCGGTCACACCCACGCACAACGGAATAGGAATAGTGATAGTAGCCGCCACCGTTCGCGCAGGACCCCATGGAGATCACGTAGCGCGGCTCTGGCATCTGGTCATAGACCTTACGCAAGGCCGGGGCCATTTTGTTGGTCAAGGTTCCGGCGACGATCATCAAATCAGATTGACGCGGCGACGCACGCGGGGCGGTGCCAAAGCGCTCAAGGTCGTAGCGCGGCATAGAGGTGTGCATCATCTCAACCGCGCAGCAGGCAAGGCCAAACGTCATCCAATGAAGCGAGCCATTCCGCGCCCAATTGATGATGTCTTCGGTCGTGGTCAGCAGAAAGCCTTTGTCCTGCAGTTCACGATTCAACGCCTGCGTGGCGACCTCGCGGTCCGCCCCTGCGGTGTTCGCACCGGTCATCACGCCCATTCCAGCGCCCCCTTCTTCCATTCATAGGCAAAGCCTACAGTTAGCACCCCGAGGAAAACCATCATGGACCAAAAGCCGGTCATGCTGATCTCACCGAAGGCAACGGCCCAAGGGAACAAAAAGGCGACCTCAAGGTCAAAGATGATGAACAGGATCGACACAAGATAAAACCGCACGTCAAACTTCATCCGCGCGTCATCAAAGGCGTTAAATCCGCATTCATAGGCCGAAACCTTTTCTGGATCCGGATTGCGAACCGCAATCAACGCAGCGGCAAGGATCAAAACGATCCCCAAGCCAGCGGCTACAGCAAGAAGAATGAGGATCGGAAGATATTCTCGCAGCAGTGGGTTGTCCACGAGGCGCTCCTTTGGCTGGCGACGGCGAGCCGCAGCCCCGAAAGGCCGCATTATCTCTTGGCCTCCCGTTTACTCTGCCCCCTGAGCGGGGTCAACCGAAGGCGGTGCGAAAAGACAGCGCAGGGCGACAGGATTTTCGCGTCAATTTCCAGATTTGTCTCGCCATGTCCTCGGTTCGCTGCGGCGCGGCAAAGCGCACCCAGTCAAATCCGACTCGGTTTGAAATCGCCTCACCCCGCCACCTTATCCGATATTTTCAGTCGGATACGTATGGCCGACTCTCCTTCGCATATAAGAGGTCGCTACTGAATCAGCGGCAAATCGACGGGCTCAGGCTCAGGGCCCTGCCCTACCGACTGCGCCTCGGCGCGAATGATCCGGGCAATCTGGGCACAATCTTCAAGACTGAAGGTCAGCGGCACACGCATATCGACAAGCCCTGCCAATATCCGGTCCGTTTGGGGCAAAGACTGCGGTGCGGCGTAGCGCCAATGTCGGTATTGGCTGGTAAACGCAACGGGCTGCGGCGCGCCGAACCACTTCAATTCGACACCCCGCCCCAAAGTCCGTTTCAGGAACATCGCGATGCGCGCGGGTGACCAATCCGGCAGCCGAAACTGAAACGAGGAACCGACATAGGTTTCCGCAACGGGCCGCGTGACAAGCACCAACCCCGTCACCCCACGCAATCCGGCTTCCAAGGTCTGGTATCGCTCGGCCCAGCGTTCAACCCTTTGGCCTAGCAAACCGAGTTGGGGGCGTAAGATAGCCGCCCGCAAGTTGTCCATCCTGCCCGAGACGTTGGGCGTTTCCAACCGCACAGCGTCAAAAGCATCGGGGGGTGGCGCGGCCCGATGGCTGGCATAGAGCATGTAGGAACCCGACAGCAAAACGGCACGCGCCATCAGATCGGGATCATCGGAGGTCAAAAAGCCGCCTTCGCCAGAGTTCATGTGTTTATAGGTCTGCATCGAATAGCATGCGATCTTCCCATGCCGTCCCGATGCAACCCCGTTCCAAGCGGCCCCCATAGTGTGGGCACAGTCTTCGATGATCGTCAGCCCGAGCCGCTCACACAACGCGACCAAAGCGTCCATGTCACACTGATGCCCCCGCATATGGCTTAGCATCAACAAGCGGGCACCCGATTGTTTTGCCATCTGTTCCAGATGCGCAAAATCCAACGTCAGGTCTTCGCCCACATCGACGAATACCGGTCGCGCGCCCGTGCTGGCAATTGCCCCGGGCACAGGCGCAAGCGTAAAGGCATTGGTCAGAACCGGCTCTCCCGGTGCCACGCGCAAGGCCCGCAACGCACAGGCCAGCGCATATCCACCCGAAGCGACCGCGAGGCAAAAGCGCGCCCCGATCAAAGCGGCAAATTCCTCTTCCAACAAGGCCGTCTCGGCGATCTCTCCGGGGGCCGTGTTGTATCGGTGGAGACGCCCGTGCTGCAAGACCGCCAAGGCCGCTGCAATACCCTCGTCCGGAATCGGCTCTTGCTGGGTGAAGCTTCCGGTAAACCGTTCTTCTATCGGACCATTCATTGCGTTGCCCCCTCTCGTTTGACTGACACCAAGAACAACGCCAAGGTCATCACCATGATAGCGGCTGCAATAAAAAATCCGACATCAGGCGAACGCAATGCCGCGTCAGGCCGCATGAAATAGCCGAATATCTGGGTATAGAACAAGGTTCCCGCCAGCATAGCAATGTTCGTGATCGCAGAGATTCCGCCTTGCAACTCACCCTGAGCGTCATCTGGCACGGCTCTGGACATCATCGCTGTCAACATCGGGTGAATGAACCCTTCGGGACCATGCACGATCATCAAGATCACTACGACAGGCAGCGAGCCCGCCAAACCATAGCCCAAAGCCGCAATCGCCGCGCAGACAATCCCGACCAATGCCAGCCTGTACTCCCCAAGGCGCGCTAAGCCTGGGCCGACAAGTCCGCCCTGAAACCCTGCCGTGACTACCCCGAAGACGGCGAGCGTCACGCCAATCATCGCTTCGGACCAGCCAAACTTTGCAATGCCCCAAAATGGCCAGAGGGCCGGATATACAGAAGTCGCAAAAAAGAACGTCGCCATCACCCCACACATCGGCAAGACACCTTTGTATGTCGCAAAGATTCGGAACGCACCAAAGGGATTGGCGCGCGCGATCTCGAATTTTCGGCGTTTATGAAGGGGCAAAGTCTCTGGCAAAACATACCAGCCATAGACAAGGTTCGCAGCCGAAATAGCCGCAGCCACAAAAAACGGCACCCGCGGACCAAACTCTCCCAACAAACCGCCGATCGCAGGCCCCAACACGAATCCGGCACCAAAGACGGCCCCCATGCGCCCGTAGGCTTTAGCGCGATCCTCTGGTGCGGTGACGTCGGCAATATATGCGTTCGCGATAACCCAGCTTGACCCACAGAAGCCTGCAACCGCACGCCCTATGAACAACCACAACAGCGTCGGCGCGAAAGCTTGCAAAAGATAGTCCACCGCGAGACCCAGTATCGCCAGCAGCAACAACGGCCGTCTGCCGAACCGATCCGACAAGTTGCCCATCAATGGGGCCAGCAGGAACTGCGTGATAGAGAATGCAAAATACATCCAACCACCAATGATTGACGCATCCGCCAACCCAATGTGGCCGACATCCTCAATCAACGCAGGCAAGACGGGCATAATCAGCCCGAAGCCGATCATGTCCAAAAGCACCGTAATCATCACAAATGTCACCGCATGGCGAGACACTACCGGCGGCACCTGTTCTGGGGAAAGCGTTACACTCATGCGCGGACGCTAAGTCGCCTCCAGAACACTGTCAAACCGATCCCGCGACCGCGCGATACGGCTCGCGACGGGCGATGTTTGCCTCTGTAATTCGGCGGTTCTTGGGCGGCTCACTGTTCTGCCCAAATGTCTCACCTCAAAACTGCTTTCACGCCTACATCCAGCGCATTGGTCACTCGCCGAAAGGCCTTGCAGATGTAGGATTGTGGCCCGCCGCAGGCATCAGAACCGGCGCGTCTATTCACCAGCCACTCATTGGATTTTTCAAACCATTTAAGGCGGCTAGTGTCTTGCTGAATCAAGTCGTCCATGTGGTTCCCAGCCGGACTTCAGCCTAATAGCCGCGCCGCCAAGGCTGGCAGTTCATCGAAATGGCCCAACAGCGCCTCGGGCGCCAGCCGCGACACACCCTGCCCCTCCGGACCAAACGTGACCAGCACCACTGGCACGCCAACCGCCAACCCTGTCAATCGGTCGGTCTCTGTATCGCCAATCAATATTGAGCGACGCACGTCACCACCCGCCCGCATTACTGCCTCGCGGTAAGGGGCGGCGTCGGGTTTGCGTGTGGGCAAACTATCTGCCCCCACCAATGACCCAAAGAGATGGCGGATGCCGAGCCTTTGCAACAGCGTTTCCGCCAATCCTTCGGGCTTGTTTGTGCAAATAGCGGTGGCAAAATCGGCGGCACGCAGCGCCTGTACCGCCGCAATCGCGCCGGGGTATAACTTGGTGTGGATGTCAATTCCGTCGGCATAGGCCTTCAGCAGACGCGGATACTCCCGGTCGACATCTGCCTCCGACCAATCCAGACCCAGCCGCGAAAACCCCAGCCGCAACATCGCCCTGCCACCGTGAAAAGCCGTCAAGCTATCACCTGCGTCCAGTTGCGCCTCATGCCCCAAGGCGATGAAACACGCGTTCGCAGCCGCCAGCAAATCGGCGGAGGTATCCGCCAACGTCCCATCCAGATCAAAAACCACCGTGCGCATACTGTAACCTCGCGTGAGGTGAGCACCCCTTGCCACTCAGCCATTCCCGGTTAAAACGAGCGCGACCTATTTGAAAGGGGCATCATGCCGGTTTCTTTGATCGTTCTGGCTGCAGGCATGGGCACTCGGATGAATTCCGACTTGCCAAAAGTCTTGCACAAAGTTGCCGCAGCCCCGCTTTTGCACCATGCTCTTGCAGCGGGCTGCAGCCTATCCCCATCCCGGATCGTCATTGTGACCGGGCACGAGGCAGAGGCCGTGGCAAAGGCAGCGCTTAGTTACGACGAAGCCTGTGAGACGGTCCTCCAAGACCCGCAACTTGGCACCGCCCACGCCGTCGCGCAGGCTGCCCCGCTCTTGCAAGAGGCCGGCGGTGATGTGATCATCCTTTACGGTGACACCCCCTTTATTCGCCCAGAAACCTTGGACGCGATGCTCGAAGCGCGCGCGCGGCACGCCGTCGTCGTTCTCGGCTTTGAGGCGCGCGATCCCGGGCGCTATGGCCGGCTTGTGACGTCAGGCGACCTGTTGAACAGAATCGTGGAGTACAAAGACGCGAACGACGACGAACGCGCCATAACTCTTTGTAACTCTGGTGTAATTTGCGCTGACTCTGCGCTTCTCTTTTCATTGGTTGAGGCCGTCGGAAACGCCAACAAGGCGCAAGAATTCTATCTGACCGACATCGTCGAGATTGCACGTCAGCGCGGCATGAGTGCCGGGGTCGTGGTCTGTGATGAAAGCGAAACGATGGGCGTTAACACGCGCCTTCAGCTTGCAGAGGCCGAAGCCGCGTTCCAAGCGCGTGCGCGGGCAGAAGCCTTGGAAAATGGCGTCACTCTGACCGCCCCCGAGACCGTCTTTTTTGCGCTCGACACCTATATTGGCCGCGATGCAATCATTGGCCCTCATGTGCATTTCGGAATGGGTGTGACCATTGAAAGCGGTGCAGAGATCAAGGGGTTTTGCCACTTGGAAGGCTGCCATGTTTCGCGCGGCGCCGACGTGGGCCCCTTTGCGCGTTTGCGTCCCGGCACGGAACTGGCCGAAGATGTGCATGTCGGCAATTTTGTCGAGCTCAAGAATGTCATTCTTGATGAGGGCGTGAAGGTCGGCCACCTGACGTATCTTGGTGATGCCGATGTCGGTGAATTCACCAACATTGGCGCAGGCACGGTCATCTGCAACTATGACGGTGTAATGAAACACCGCAGTCGTATCGGTAAGAACGTGTTCATCGGCTCCGATACCATGCTTGTCTCACCGGTCACAGTTGGTGACAGGGCGATGACGGCCACGGGTTCTGTCATAACCCAAGACGTGCCTGCCGAAGCCCTTGCCATTGCTCGGGCACGGCAAGTCAACAAGCCGGGGTTTGCGACCAGATTTATGGACAAACTCAAGGCCATTAGAGCGGCGAAATCTAAGGGATCGTAATTATGTGTGGTATTGTTGGTGTTCTGGGAAATCATGAGGCCGCTCCGCTTTTGGTTGAGGCTTTGAAACGGCTTGAATATCGTGGCTATGACTCTGCCGGGATCGCTACGGTCAACAACGGAAAGCTAGATCGTCGCCGCGCTGTCGGAAAACTGGTCAACCTATCCGATTTGCTGGTCCATGAACCGCTCGCGGGAAAGTCCGGCATCGGTCACACACGCTGGGCCACACACGGCGCCCCGACCACAGCAAATGCCCATCCGCACCGCTCTGGCCCCGTCGCAGTCGTTCACAACGGAATCATCGAGAATTTTCGAGAGTTGCGGGCAGAAATTGCAGCGGCAGGCCTAGGGTTTGAATCAGAGACCGACACAGAAACGGTCGCCCTTTGGCTTCGCATGCAAATGGACGCGGGTCTTTCGCCCGTTGACGCGGCTCGGGCGACCTTGGCCAGGCTGCAAGGTGCCTTTGCGCTTTGCTTTTTGTTCGACGGCGAAGATGATCTGATCATCTGCGCCCGCAAGGGCAGCCCTTTGGCGATCGGTCACGGCGACGGCGAAATGTTTGTCGGTTCTGATGCGATAGCCCTTGCCCCGATGACGGACCGGGTCACCTACCTTGAAGAAGGTGACTGGGCGATCGTCACCCGCAAAGGCGCGCAGATATTTGACGACATGGGCCGCCTCGCCAACCGCGCCGAAGCCCGCATTCAGATCGACAGCACGCGCATTGAAAAAGCGGGCTACAAACACTTCATGGCAAAAGAAATCGCAGAGCAGCCAGTGGTTATCGCTGACGCACTGAAGCATTTCGTTGGCAGCGATGGCAGCCTGCGCTTGCCAGAAGTCCTTGATTTCAGCAAGGTTGACCGGTTGACGATGGTAGCCTGCGGAACCGCGTCCTATGCAACCCATGTCGCGAAATACTGGTTCGAACAACTCGCCGGTTTGCCCGTCGAAATCGACATCGCTTCTGAATTTCGCTATCGCGAGCCGCCGCTTTCAGAAGCTGGCTGGGCGCTGTTTGTCAGCCAGTCTGGCGAAACTGCGGATACTCTCGCTGCTTTGCGCTATGCCAAAGGACGCGTCGGCAAGATTGTCTCGGTCGTAAACGTCTCGACGTCGTCAATCGCCCGTGAAAGTGATCTTGCCTTACCAATCATGGCCGGGGTCGAGGTGGGCGTGGCTTCGACAAAGGCGTTCACGTGCCAGCTAACGGTCCTCGCGCTGTTGGCGCTCAAGGCCGCCATGGATCGTGGGCGGCTGGAAAGCGCGGGCCTGAAACGCCACCTTGCCGATCTTGGTGCCCTGCCCGGTCTGATGAACCATGCAATGGGCCTTTCCGCCAACATCGCCGCCATCGCCGAAGAATTGGCCGAAGCGCAGGACGTGCTGTTCCTTGGTCGCGGCCCTATGTATCCCCTCGCACTCGAAGGCGCGCTAAAGCTGAAAGAAATCAGTTATATCCATGCCGAGGGCTATGCATCTGGCGAATTGAAACATGGCCCGATCGCTTTGATCGACAACCGGGTGCCCGTCGTTGTAATGGCCCCTCGCGACGCTTTGTTTGAGAAGACCGTCTCGAACATGCAAGAAGTGATGGCCCGGCACGGTAAGGTGCTGCTGATCTCGGATGCAAAAGGCGTGGCAGAGGCAGGCATGGGCTGCTGGCGGACGCTGACCCTTCCCGAGGTCACTCCGATCTTTGCGCCCATCCTGTATTCGGTGCCCGCACAACTGCTGGCTTATCACACAGCCATTGCCAAAGGCACCGATGTTGACCAACCACGAAACCTTGCAAAATCTGTGACGGTGGAATGATGGCAGAGCCCATCGCGCACGAATACGCCCGGTTTCTTGGCCAACTCGAAGCCGCGGGTGACCCCCAGAAAGCGGCAGGGGCCGCCGCTTATCATAAAATTACGCGACGCTATTTGGGGGTCGCCGTCCCAGTGATCACGGAAATGGCACTCGGTTGGCGTGCAGAACTGGATGTTGCGGGTCGCGTGGGCCTGTCGAACGCCCTGTGGAACACCGATATTCACGAAGCACGCATCGCCGCGGCAAAATTGCTGACCCAAGCCCGGATCGCAGATGACGCAGAGGTCTGGTCGACGATCGCCGCGTGGGTTCCGCAATTTGATGCCTGGGCCATCGCCGATCACGTCTGCGACGCGGGCGAACGCAGGCTTATCGCCGACCCATCGCGCGTCGACGAGGTAGAGAGCTGGATCACCGATGAGAATTTCTGGGTCCGCCGTGCAGCGTTGATCATCACTTTGCCTTGGACGAAACAGAACTTCCCAAAACCCGCAGACATCGCGATCCGCGACCGTGTCCTTGGCTGGTGCGCTGCCTATGCCGATGATCGCGAATGGTTCATCCAAAAAGCAATTGCATGGTGGCTACGGGATTTGTCCAAACATGACGCTGCCCGAACGCGCGCATTCCTGGAGTCACACGGCCACAGGCTCGCCCCCTTTGCCCGCAAGGAAGCGGCCAAATATCTGTGATCTCACCGACGGGGTTCGCGCAAAAAGCCCCGACCATTAATCAATAAAAACAGAGACCTCTGGCAAATCGGTAAGGTTCAACCCAAGCGCCCTGAATGCCGCCAGAGACAACAGCGCCCCACCGCTACCGGGCACCAGATCAACCGCCACAGAAGCCCCGGACGCCGTAACAACACGGCCCTTGCCCGGTGTCGAAACTAAGGTGGACCGAAGCCAAAAGCCCTGCTCCGCCGGATTGCCAAGCCCCACAACCGTTTTACCCAAAGGACGCGCGCCAAGGTTATCCGGCTTGGCCAGCGCGGCGGCCTTCTCTGCTTGTGAGCTCTTATCAAAGACGGATGCCGACGTCCCCACACCCAACGGCGGAAGCATTTCCTTGCTTTCCACGGGGGCGACAATCGGGGCAGAAGGTGCTTTTGCCGAAGGTGTCATAAGACCGCAACCGGCAAAGGCGAAGAAGGCGGGGATCAGGATAAGGGATGCTCTGGTCATCCCCCGACGTTAGTCGGACGCGAACCGCCCTGCAACTGCCGCATTCGGCCTTGCCCCCTTGTCTGTCTAGGCCTAGTTTTGACCCATGGCACAGGTTCCACTCATCGACCCCTTCGCTCGCGCAATCAACTACCTGCGCGTTTCGGTCACTGACCGCTGCGATTTTCGCTGCACCTACTGCATGACCGAGCATATGAGCTTTTTGCCCAAGGCCGAGCTTTTGACGCTGGAGGAATTGGATCGGCTTTGTGCAGCCTTCATTCGGATGGGTGTTGAAAAGTTGCGGATCACCGGTGGTGAACCGCTTGTACGAAAAGGGATCATGACCTTTTTCGAAGCGATGGGGCGGCAACTTCAAGAGGGCGGCCTTAAGGAACTGACACTGACAACCAATGGCTCGCAATTGCGCCGCTATGCAACCGAACTTGCGGCCGTTGGGGTAAAGCGGATCAATGTCTCCCTCGACACGCTCGACGATGCGAAATTCGCCAAGGTCACCCGTTGGGGTCGTCTTGCCCAAGTCCGTGACGGCATTGACGCCGCGCGCGAGGCAGGATTGCGTGTCAAAATCAACACGGTGGCACTGAAAGGTGTCAACGAAGATGAACTTTTCCCTCTCGTAGAATGGTGCGCGCGCGAAGGCCACGACCTGACCTTTATTGAGGTCATGCCGATGGGCGAAATGGGCGAGGCCGATAGGCTGGATCAATATTGGTCACTGAAAGATCTGCGCTCGGAATTGGAAACCCGTTTCACCCTTTCCGATCTGCCCGACCGAACCGGCGGCCCAGCCCGCTATGTGAGGGTCGCGGATACAGGCCAAAGAATTGGTTTCATTACCCCGCTTACCCACAACTTTTGTGAAAGTTGCAACCGCGTGCGGCTGACCTGTACCGGAGAGTTGTACATGTGCCTCGGTCAAGAAGACATGGCCGACTTGCGCGCCCCTCTGCGCGCCAATACTGCTGATACTGCGCTTGAAATGGCGATCCGCGCTGCGATTGCGCGCAAACCCAAGGGTCATGATTTCGACTACTCCCGCCAAACTATCAAAGGCCAGATGTCGCGCCACATGAGCCACACCGGCGGATAAGGCGCTTTGCAAGCGGAACGCACGCACGATCGTCGCCTCCGGCGCACTACACGGACTAAAAAACGGCATGGTGTAGTTGAACCGGATAGGTCGAGGCTCCAAATGGAATCGCCAAACCTTGTGAGAACCAAGGTACAGAACCAAAGCACCCTTTTCTGACGCAGGCGGGCTCAAGCGTTCCACGGCACCCCGATGAAAGTCGGGGCTCTCAGTGAGCCTCCAACTTGCATTCTTCCCCTAGGTTCAGGTCGAAAATCTGAAACGAACACTGCGCCAAAAATCGACATTCCCGATCCGTCATCGAGCTGGACGACCACCATTTTTCAACGGCACAAAAGCACTTTCCGGGCCGCCCCGTCCTTCAATCTCGGCCCCACGGACGACCTGCGTCCATAGGGCCCGGAACCCACATGATTTGCCCCTCAGGCAGCAGGCATCCGCGCTTCCGCCATCCCCGCATACCAACTGGAACCAAATGGAATCGCATTGTCGTCAAAGTCATAGGCCGGGTGATGCACCATCGCCGTGTCACCGTTGCCAAGGAAGATGTAGGCACCTGGCCGCTCCAGCAGCATGAAACTGAAATCTTCCGCGCCCATCAGTGGAGGCGTGTCTGTGTCCACCTTTCCCGAGACGGAACGCGCCACTTCGGCGGCATAATTGGTGTTGTCGGCAGCGTTGACTGTCACAGGATAGCCGCGCTGATAGTCCACCTTTGCCGTCGCCCCAAGCGCCAGCGCAGTGCCTGTCGCGATCTCTGATACGCGACGCTCCACATAGTCCTGCACGCCAAAATCCATAGTGCGCACAGTGCCTTTCATCTTCACAACCTGCGGAATGACGTTGTGAGCGGTGCTGTCGGTGGCGACAGTGCAGACGGAAACCACAACCTGCTTTAGCGGATCGACGCCCCGTGAAGCGATGGTTTGCAAAGCGACAATGATATGTGCCGCGACCACAGTTGTATCAATACAGTCGTGCGGCTTGGCCGCATGCCCGCCTTTGCCCGTGACGGTGATTTCAAACTGGTCCGCCGCCGCCATCATGGCACCCGGGCGGATTGCGAATTGGCCAACCGGAATCCCCGGCATGTTGTGCATTCCGTAGACTTCCTGAATGTTCCAACGATCCAACATCCCATCGAGAACCATCTCGCGCCCGCCTCCGCCGCCCTCCTCGGCGGGTTGAAAGATCATGACAGCCGTGCCGTCAAAGTTCCGAGTCTCGGCAAGATAGCGCGCCGCTCCCAAGAGCATGGTCGTATGTCCGTCATGCCCGCATGCATGCATCTTGCCCGGCGTTTTAGAGGCATAGACCAACCCAGTTTGCTCAATGATCGGCAATGCGTCCATATCGGCCCGCAGCCCGATTACCTTCCCGCAACTATCTGTTTTACCTTTAATAACGGCCACGACACCTGTGCGGCCAATACCCTCGACGACCTCGTCACAGCCAAAGGAACGACACAAATCTGCGACCTTTGACGCGGTCCGATGGACGTCAAACAGCAACTCGGGGTTCTCGTGAAAATCCCGGCGCCAAGCGGTAAGTTCGGGCAGCATTTCGGCAAAACGGTTCTTGACGGGCATGACAGGCACTCCTTTGTCGCCGAGACTGAGCCAAACCGGGCAGTCCTTCAACCCCTCACGGTTTAGCGAAACCGCCGCCGTGCGTCCAAAGCCAACCCAGTGCCCACCGAGCCAAGCATGTCACCCGTGCCAATCCTCACGCCCGGCAAGACCTTTTCGACCAAGCTGCGCAGGATCGGTAGCCGTGCCGACCCGCCCGTCATGAAGACCGTTCCGATTTGTTCAGGCCGAACCCCCGCAAGCGCCAACACCTCAACCAGCATAACGCCGATCCGGTCGACCAATCCGCCGACGGCAAGATCAAAGCTCTCGCGCCGTGCCAAAGGATTCGGCCCACCAGTGATCGCAGACAATGCGATTCTGGCGACCTCAGCCTCAGAGAGTGTGATTTTTGCAGCCTCAACCGCCATTGCAACCGAATGTCCGCTGCGGCCTTCAATGACCTTAAGCATCCGGTCAAGACGGGCTGGCTCGTCCGCCATAAGCCGCAACGCTTTCAGATCCGAGCTGACGCGTTGGGTGTAAAGCTGGTTGATCCTGTGCCATGTCGCCAGATCGAGGTAATAGTGGTTTGGCATCAACCCCTTGCCGCCCCCGGTCGGCGACTTGTAACCAAGATGGGGCATCACTTCGGCCAGGCTGAGCAATCGGTCAAAGTCCGTGCCGCCGACCCTGATTCCATCGTTGGCGAGAATATCTTGAGACCGGTCGACCGCACTCGCACGCTCTGGCGAGACCCGCAAGATCGACACATCCGAGGTGCCGCCGCCGATGTCGACGATCAACACCAATTCCTCTTTGGCGACGGTTTGTTCATAGTGCAACGCGGCTGCAATCGGCTCAAATTGAAACGCAATGTTGCGAAAGCCGCAGGCACGGGCAATTTCTTCCAGCGCTGTTTGGGCGGCTGCGTCTGCCGCCGGATCGCCGTCGTGAAAATGCACGGGCCGCCCCATGACAACCTGATCTACTTTGCCTTCTGCTGTCTCCAGCTTGCCGCGCAAATGGTTTATGAACCGTGCCAGCACATCGCGAAAGGACACCGCCCGCCCGCCGACGGCCGTCTTTTCTCCCAAAAGCGAAGAACCGAGCGTCGATTTCAGGCCCCGCATTAGGCGACCTTCGTCACCTTCCAGATAAGCCTCCATCGCGGCCCGACCAAACCGCGGCGCGCCACCATCAGCATCCCAGAACACTGCCGAAGGCAGGATCGGACTATCACCTTCCAGTGCGATAAGCCGCGCTCCTGTCGCATCCGCAACCGAGACCGTAGAATTGGATGTGCCGAAATCGATCCCGCAAAACCGCTGCATGCGCGCCCTCCTGCAAAGGCGCCGCAGTATCCGAGCAAGGCACGGCTGTAAACCGACGAACGCAGCCCAGCGGGGCAAACCGCCGGGCGATTGCAAGACCTTCTCACTGGCGAAAACTGCCGGACGGCTGCCGTCAGGCCAATTCCGCCAGCAGCGCCTCCATATAGCGTTGCCCCGCGTCGAATTGAGATACCTCAAGGAATTCATCGGGCTGATGGGCCTGCGCAATGTCACCCGGCCCGCATATGATTGCCGAATAGCCAGCAGCCTGAAACTGCCCCGCCTCTGTGCCATAGCTGACGACGCCCGTCGCGTTGTCCCGCGTCAAGCGGCGCGCCAATGCTTCTGCCGCGCCAGAGGGTTCGGTTTGAAGGCCGGGGACACGGAAGAACCGCTCCAAAGAAATCCCGGCTTCCGGACGGACGGCTTGCATCGAACTGCTGAGCCGGGCCGCCTCAACCTCCACGGCGCGCGACCACTTCTCCAGATCTTCGCCCGGCACAATTCGCATTTCGATGGCGAAACGACAATCGGCCGCGGTGATGTTGTTGGCAGTGCCCCCCGCTATTGTGCCCACATGCAGCGTCGAAAAGGGCGGATCGTAAGCGGCGGCCATAGGTGAGACCGTCTTGTTTTGATTCGCGGCGTTCTGGTCATTGATCCATTGAATCAATCGGGCGCCTTCCATGATCGCCGACACCCCATAGGGCAAGAGCGAGCTGTGCACTTCAAAGCCTTTGACATGCACCTTGAAGCCCGTCCCCCCCTTGTGCCCGGTTATGATCTTCATGCCAGATGGTTCGCCGATTAAGGCAATTTCACCAAGCGGCAAAAGCTGGCCCATGGTCTCAATCATGGGCGGTGCACCGGTGCAGCCAATCTCTTCGTCATAGGACAGCGCAAGCTGCAAAGGGCGCGAAATCCCCCGGCGCTGCGCCTCAACCAAGGCCCAAACCGCAAGCGCCACATAGCCTTTCATGTCGCAGGTGCCGCGCCCGTAGAGCCGCCCCTCGCGCTCCGTCACTGTCCACGGATCACTGGTCCACGCCTGCCCTTCCACCGGAACAACATCCGAATGGCCTGACAGGACAACGGCTCCCGGCACCAATGGCCCCGCATGTGCCATCAAGGCCGCCTTCGAGCGGTCTTCATTCCAATGTCGGTGCACAATGACATTGTGGCTTTGCAAATAGCCTTCAAGCCAATCGACCAGATCAAGATTCGACTGAGTGCTGACGGTCCGGAAACTGACCAACCGGTCCAATATGTGACGCGGCGTAAGGTATTGCACGCGGATACTCCTTGCCTTTTCTATATCTTGCGGGCGAAGGTGACGCTGACCAAGCACGCTGTCAATCTATGGTGTATACGGACGAATTGACTGATCAAACGCACAGAATGACGGATATTCTGTCTGGATTGAGACGAAAAATCAGGATTGATAGAAAACCAGAAATCGGGAAGACTGCGCTGAACCAAACGGGACGTCAACGAACGCCCCGGTGACTAAGAACGATAATAATTAATAATAACAAAGACCTGGGGAGCTACATATGCCCGATGGGGCCGCGCCCGTCCTTGATGTAAGGGGGCTAACAACTGTATTCCGCACACGCGGCGGCGAAGTGCATGCTGTAAACTCAGTGTCTTTCCACTTGCAGCGTGGCGAAGTGCTTGGTGTGGTCGGGGAAAGCGGCTCTGGAAAGTCTGTGACGATGATGTCGCTGATTGGCCTGCTGCCCTCGCCTCCTGCCGATGTTCGTGCGGGTGAGGTGCTTTTGGGGGATCGGGACCTTCTGAAGATCAGCGCCGATGACCTGCGAGATGTGCGCGGTGCAAAGATCGGCTTTGTGTTCCAAGACCCCATGACCAGCCTCAACCCGGTCTTTACCGTCGGCAACCAGATCATGGAGCCGCTGATCCGCCATATGGGCATGACCAAGGCGCAGGCCGAGGATCGGTCGGTTGAGCTTTTGGAACTTGTCGGCATTCCCGATGCCCGTAAACGGCTAAGCGCCTACCCGCACCAGTTTTCCGGCGGCATGCGTCAACGGGTCATGATCGCGATCGCGCTTGCCTGCGACCCAGACGTCTTGATCGCGGATGAGCCGACAACAGCCCTGGATGTCACTATTCAGGCCCAGATCCTTGAGCTTGTGAAAGACCTTCGCAAGAAACTTGGGATGGCCATCATCTGGATCACCCATGACCTAGGGGTGATCGCCGCTGTCGCGGATCGGGTGATGGTGATGTACGGTGGGCAAGTGGTGGAACATGCGCCCGTCAAAGACCTTTTTGCCGACCCGCAGCACCCCTATACCCGGGCGCTGTTGAAAACGATCCCGTCGATCTCGGGCAAGCGGGAAGCCCGCCTGCAAGTGATCGAAGGCCAACCGCCGATTCTGACATCGGCACCCAAGGCATGCTCCTTCCGTGCGCGCTGCGCCCATGCGTTTGATCTGTGCAACAAGGAAAACCCGCTGCGCCACCCGATAGATGGAAACGCAGTCGGACAGGGCCACGATGTCGCCTGCCACTGGTCCCCCGAAACAGACAAGGGGTCCGCGCATGCTTGACGCATCCAATCCGCCGCTTGTGCAGGTCGAAAACCTGAAAATGTACTTCCCGATCCACACCGGCCTGCTTCGGCGGCATACGGGCGATGTCAAAGCGGTCGACGGGGTTTCCTTTGCGATCCAACCCGGCGAAACCCTTGGCTTGGTTGGTGAATCCGGTTGTGGCAAATCGACCGTGGGGCGCGCCATCCTGCGCCTCTATGAATTGACCGCAGGTCGCGTCATCATAGATGGCGAAGATGTGGCGACCCTTTCTAATGAGGCATTGCGCAAGAAGCGCCCGACCATGCAGATGGTTTTTCAAGACCCGCAAGCAAGCCTCAACCCGCGCATGTCTTTGGCCGCGATCATCGCAGAGCCTTTGGACGAGCACACCGACCTGAACCGCGCGGCCAAGCTGGAGCGGGTCTACGAGTTGATGGACGCAGTCGGCCTGAACCGCCGGTTTGCCAACCGTTTCCCGCATGAATTTTCGGGCGGGCAGCGCCAGCGGATTGGCATTGCGCGCGCTTTGGCGCTCAACCCCAAATTCATCGTCTGCGATGAACCGATCGCCGCGCTCGATGTGTCCATTCAGGCGCAAGTGGTGAACCTGCTGGAAGACCTGCAGAACAAGCTGGGCCTCACATACCTGTTCATCAGCCATGACCTTTCGATGGTCCGCCACATCGCGGATCGCGTGGCGGTCATGTACCTTGGCCGGATCGCGGAACTGTCGCCGCGCGACGCCTTGTATGAGCGCCCCCTGCATCCCTATGCAGAGGCGCTCTTGTCGGCGGTGAATGAGCCGGACCCCAACCGCGCGCGACGTGAACGGATCATCCTGAAAGGTGATGTCCCTTCCCCCGCCAATCCGCCGCAAGGCTGTAATTTTTGCACCCGTTGCCCGAAGGTTTTCGACCTTTGCAACAAGGTGAAACCAGAACTGGCAGAGGTGGAACCGGGGCGCTTTGTCGCCTGCCATCTCTTCAGCAAACCGACCGGCGGATCAACCGCCCGGATCGAGGCCACAGAGCACAATCAACAAGGAGTGACAAAATGAAATTGAGAACAGCCCTTTTGGGCGCCGCCGCAGCTTTTGCGCTGGCCCCCGCTGCCCACGCCGAGCGTGGTGCAGATGGTCATGTCAATGTGCTTTATTGGCAAGCGCCCTCCACCCTGAACCCCTATCTGTCGTCCGGCACCAAGGACGTGGAAGCATCTTCGCTGGTCCTCGAAGGCCTCGGCGGCTTCAACGAAAAGGGCGAAGTGATCGCCCGTCTTGCAGAGTCGGTTCCCACGGTTGAAAACGGCGGCGTCTCGGCAGACCTGACCTCGATCACCTGGAAACTGAAGCCGGGCCTGTTGTGGTCCGACGGCACCCCGGTGACCGCAGCAGACGCTAAATTCACCTACGAATATTGCACCCACCCCGAAGGTGGCTGCGCGCAGGCCGCTCGTTATGAAGGCATCGCTTCGATCGAGACTCCCGATGATCTGACCGTGAAGATCACCTTCACCGGCCCCAAGCCGAACCCCTATCAGGCCTTCGTCGGCGGCACGTCTCCGTTGCTGCAGGCCGCACAGTTCGCCAATTGCCTTGGCGCAGCGGCCTCGACCTGTACCGATCAGAACTTTATGCCGATCGGCACTGGCCCGTTCAAAGTCACCGAGTTCAAGACCAACGACGTGATCAGCTTTGAAGCCAACCCAAACTACCGTGATCCGGCAAAGCCCGCTTTCGCGACCATGACACTCAAGGGCGGCGGCGACGCACAGGCTGCCGCGCGCGCCGTTATGGAAACCGGCGAGTTTGACTACGCTTGGAACACACAGATCAACCCCGAGCAGCAGACCGCAATGGCAGCCGGCGGCAAGGGCGTGTTCGTCAACGGCTTCGGCACGCTGGTTGAGCGTATCGAGATGAACATGACCGACCCGGATGCAGGCCTTGCAGAAGGCGAGCGTTCGACCGTCAAACACCCGCACCCGATCCTCTCCGACATCAACGTGCGCAAGGCACTGTCGATGGCAATCGACCGCCAAACGCTGGTGGAAGTCGGCTATGGCACCGCAGGTCGCCCGACCTGTAACCTCGTCCCCGCTCCGGAAATGTTCGCCTCGGACAACACCGGCTGTATCCCGCAAGATCTGGATGGCGCTAAGGCGCTTCTGGAAGGCGCTGGTTGGACCGACAGCGACGGCGACGGAATCCGCGACAAGGACGGCAAGAAGTTGCACGTTCTGTACCAAAGCTCTACCAACCCGGTTCGTCAGGACTTCCAAGCGCTGATCAAGGGCTGGTGGAACGAAATCGGCGTGGAAGTGGAACTGAAAAACATCGACGCCTCGGTGTTCTTCGGCGGGGATGCGGGTTCGCCCGACACCTTCCAAAAGTTCTATGCCGACGTAGAAATGTACGCCAACAACTTCGACGGCACCGATCCTGAGCCCTACCTTGCCCAGTATCTTTGCAACAAGATCCCGGGCCCGGACAACCAGTGGCAGGGTGAAAACATCAACCGCTTCTGCGATCCGGCCTATGACGCGCTTGTGGCTGAACTTGCGACCACCGCTGATATGGCGAAACGCGGCGAATTGGCCAAGAAGATGAACGACATGCTGACCAAAGACAGCTTCGTTGTCGTGCCGCTGGTGGATCGGGGTCGCTTGTCGGCAACGTCCAACACGCTTGGCGGCGTTGTGTTGAACACCTGGGACACCGAGCTTTGGAATGCTCAGGACTGGTTCCGCGTGAAGTAAGGGTTTGACCCGGCAGGATGGGCGTTTTGCCCATCCTGCACCTTTTCCCAAGACTGCCTGTCCGCAACGACGGCTGATCCGAGGCACCCGCACATGCTTACCTACACGCTGCGTCGGCTCCTTTTGGCCATCCCGACGCTTTTACTTATCAGCCTTGTGATCTTCCTTTTGGTGGATCTCGCGCCGGGTTCTCCGGCCTCCGAGATTCCCTTGACCGTCCCACCCGAGGTCAAAGCAAAGATCTTGGAAGCAATGGGTGTGAACCAACCAGTTTGGATCCGCTATGTACTTTGGCTCAAACAGTTTTTTGTGGTTGAGCCCCTTGTCGCGTGGGATTCCTTTTTTGGAACGCATTACTCTGAAGGCATGCAGCGTATCATCTCGTATCAGTCGCGCGGCCCGGTGTTCACGACCATCGGCCAGCGGATTCCGCAAACGCTGACGGTGATCGGGTCTGCCTATGTGATCGGGATTCTGATCGCCTTGCCGATTGGCATCTATTCTGCCTACCGCCAATACTCATGGTTCGACCAGTTGGGCACCTTTATTGCCATGATCGGCTACTCGGTTCCGACGTTCTTCACCGGCGTATTGCTGATCGTGATTTTCTCTGTGAACCTCGGCTGGTTCCCGTCCATCTACGACACGACACTCAAGGTGGTCGACTGGGGCAGTTTCTGGAAACAGGTCTACCAGATGACCCTTCCGGTCACCGTTCTGGCCCTGTTCAACGCCGCCGAGATCAGCCGTTACACCCGCTCGTCCATGCTCGAAAACCTAAGCCAGGATTATGTGCGCACCGCGCGGGCCAAGGGCATGACAGAGCGGACCGTGGTTCTGAAGCACGTCCTGCGTAATTCGCTGATCCCCGTTGTGACCATCATCGCCCTTGGAATGCCGACGATTTTTGGCGGCGCAATCATCACCGAACAGGTGTTCAAGGTGAATGGCATTGGTGCTGCCCTGATCGGCGCGATCCACGGCAATGACCTGCCCATGGTCCAAACCCTGACCTTCATCTTTGCCACACTGATCGTGCTTTTCAACCTGATCGCCGATGTGCTTTATGGCTTCCTTGATCCGAGGATCCGTTATGACTGACACCGCTTTTAAAGACGCGGGCCTACAGGCCCCCCGCAGCCTTCAGCGCGATGTCTGGGACCAGTTCCGCACGCATAAAGGGGCCATGGCTGGGCTGATCGTGCTGGTCTTGCTGATCAGCTTTGTGGTGATCGGGCCTTGGATCTGGAAAGTGGACGGCTCAGCCGTGAACCCAGACGCCGCTGCAATGATCAAAGCCCGCAACAAGGGGCCAAGCTGGGATCACCCGCTTGGCACCGATCAACTCGCACGCGACATGCTCGCCCGGCTAATGTCCGGGGGGAAGGTGTCGCTTGCCGTTGGCATGGTCGCGATGTTTATCTCCATGACGATCGGCACTTTGGTGGGCGTGTTGTCGGGCTACTTCAAACGGCTAGACGGTCCACTGATGCGCCTGACAGATCTCTTTCTGGCGCTGCCCTTGCTGCCGCTGCTGCTGGTCATGGTGATGCTGTTCCGGGACGCGCTGGCCCGCACACTTGGGCCGGAAGCAGGGACCTTTCTGCTGATCGTCTTTGCCATCGGGATGACCAGTTGGATGCACGCCGCCCGCATTGTGCGCGGTCAGGTGCTCGCCGTAAAAGAGCGCGAGTTTGTGTTGGCTGCCCGATCCATCGGCACCCCGTCACGGCGGATCATCATCCGCCATATCCTGCCGAACGTGGTGTCCTCTGTCATGGTTGCCGCGACACTCGGCATTGCCGGCGCGATCATCACAGAGTCCGTCCTGTCCTTTCTGGGGCTCGGTTTCCCGCCGGACTTCCCGACCTGGGGTCGGCTCTTGTATGATGGGGTAGAGTATATGCAGCTCTATCCGGCGCGGGTTCTTTACCCCGGCTTGGCCATATCGCTAACGGTTCTCTCGGTGAACTATATTGGCGACGGGCTGCGCGACGCACTCGACCCCCGCATTCGCGGTCGGTGAGTAACCCAAGACATGCGGGGGCCGCCCGGCTCCCGCACGCGTTTTAGGTGGGGCTCAGCCCAGGTGGTGGCGAATGCGGCGCACCATGAACCAAACGCCCAGCAGCACGACCGGGGTCAGCAACGCCATCAATCCGGCATGGTCCAGATGCAAGGGATGCGCCAAAGGGCCAAGCGCATAGGCCGCGAGATTAACCGCATAATAGCTGATCGCAACCGTCGAGAGCCCTTCGACAGTCCGTTGAAGCCGCAGTTGCAGATCTGCCCGTTTGTCCATACTTTCCAAAAGCTTCTGGTTTTGGGCCGAACGTTCAACATCAACACGTGTGCGTAGCAGTTCAGCCGCCCGCTGCGCCCGCTCGGCCATTGCTGCCAACCGCGCCTCGGCGGACTTCACGGTGCGCATCGCAGGATCATAGCGGCGCATCATGAATTCCGCGAAAGTTTGGCGGCCACTGGTCCGCTCTTCTCGCAGGCTTGCGATGCGCTGATTGGTGATCGTCTCATAGGCTGCGGTCGCGCCAAACCGGAATGAAAACTGGACTGACAGGCTTTCCAATTCCGCCGAGATTGTCAAAAGCCGGTGAAGTGCGGCTTCAGAGGTGCCGCCCTGACTGTTGTCGAGGCCCGAAATCAACGTGGAAAGCTGCGGGTCCAATTCATTCAGCCGCGCAGAAAGCTGGCGCACCCGGATAAGGCCAAGCATCGACATCGCGCGATACGTCTCAATCTCGCAGAGACGCTGCACGATCCGGCCGATGCGGCGCGCGCCTGTGCCGGGGCGCACAAACACTGCGAACCGCATATGGCCGGCTGGGTCAATTCGGAAATCACCCGCCACGACCGCGGCACCGTCAACCACGCTGGACAGCGCAAGGCTTTCCGGCACAAACCAGTCTTCCAGTGATTGCAGCATCTGTGCCTGATCGTCAGGCATTACCTCGACGCGGATCAAGAGCGAAGTCAGACACTTGCCCGGCGCTGCGGCCAGCCATTCGGGCGGAAAGACCTTGGCTTCGGCCGCGTCAAACGGGCGCGGCGACACGCCGGGGGTAAAGGCCGAATAGGTCACAAACTCCGTATGGCTTTCCCATTTCAGATCCGATCGCCCGATCGGCCCCGAAAAATGCGTCGCCTCGGGCTGTGGATGCGCCGAGGCGTGCCGGTCAAGCAGCGCCAACAGATGTGCCCGGTCCAGAGCACGATCCCGATTTGCGGCCTCTACTGGCTCTTTTATTGCCACATAGGCGGCCATGCAGGGCGCAGTCAATGTCGGGAACGGTCGGGCGTGTAGCTCATTCACAGTTGCGTAGCGCTGTGGGTGGTCTGGTATCTGGGACATGTTAGGCCTTGGCATCGTTTCGGCAGTTAGGGCAAGGAAAACCACGTCTTTCCAGCAATTTGCGGGCATACCGGGGTATGCAGCCTCCCTGTTGCAGAAAAACAAACCCCCGGTGTTGCCACCGGGGGTAAGTCAGTCTCTCTTGGTCTTGCACTAGCCCCGCAAGCCCGGGATCGCGCCTTAGTCGATCAAGGGCAACAACGCATCCAGAGACTTCTTCGCGTCGCCGTAGAACATCCGCGTGTTCTCTTTATAGAAAAGCGGGTTCTCAATGCCGGAATACCCCGTGCCTTGGCCCCGCTTGGAAACGAACACCTGCTTGGCTTTCCAGCATTCCAACACCGGCATACCGGCAATCGGGCTGTTGGGGTCTTCTTGCGCAGCGGGGTTTACGATGTCGTTGGAACCGATAACGATGGCGACGTCAGTCGTTGGGAAATCCTCGTTTATCTCGTCCATCTCCAGCACGATATCATAGGGCACCCGCGCCTCGGCCAACAGCACGTTCATGTGCCCCGGCAGACGACCAGCCACCGGGTGGATCGCAAAGCGGACGGTTTTGCCTTTGGCGCGCAACTTGCGCGTCAACTCGCTGACCGATTGCTGCGCCTGCGCCACTGCCATCCCGTAACCCGGAATGATGATGACCGAATCCGCATCGTTCAGGGCTGCGGCCACGCCTTCGGCATCAATCGCAATCTGCTCACCGGTAACTTCCATGGCCGGCCCGCTGGTGCCACCGAAACCGCCGAGGATCACCGATATAAACGACCGGTTCATCGCTTTGCACATGATATAGCTCAGGATTGCCCCTGACGAGCCAACCAGCGCCCCCGTGACAATCAGCAGATCGTTGCCCAAAGAGAAGCCGATGGCTGACGCCGCCCAGCCGGAATAGCTGTTAAGCATCGACACCACGACGGGCATGTCAGCCCCACCGATGCCCATGATCAGGTGATAGCCGATAAAGAACGCCAGCAACGTCATGGCCCCAAGCGCCCAGAAGGACGCTGTCTGCACATAAAGCACCAGCATTACGACCGACAGGATCGCCGCCGTTGCGTTAAGCAAATGGCCGCCGGGGAGCTTCTTTGCCTTGCCATCGACCTTGCCCGCCAGTTTCCCGAACGCGACAACCGAACCTGTGAAGGTGACGGCGCCGATGAACACGCCAAGGAACGTTTCAACCCGCAGGATGGAGAGTTCCAGAGGCGTCTTCTGGGCCAGTTTCAGCGCAAACCCGGAAAGGTTTTCAGCCTGCGCCAAAAGCTCCGGCCCTGCAGCCATCAGCTTTGCGGGGTCAGACAGCGCCGCAAGCAGGCCCGCAAGATCGCTGAGCTCAAAGTGGGTGTTAAAGCCGATGAACACGGCCGCAAGGCCCACAAAGCTGTGCAACGCCGCCACAAGCTGCGGCATCTCTGTCATCTGCACCCGTTTGGCCAGCACCGTGCCAATTGCGGCCCCGACCACCAGCATTACGGCAATGATCCACAGATGCCCGGTCCCTGGCGAGAATACCGCCGCCGCCACAGCCAAGGCCATGCCTGCGATCCCGTACCACACCGCGCGCTTAGCGCTTTCCTGACCCGACAAGCCGCCAAGGCACAGAATGAACAACACCGCAGCGGCAATATACGCCGCAATCACGATGCCCGGCTCGCTTACATGCGCGCCCATTTCGAAGAGTTGATCCATGATGCTCCCCTGCCCTTACGATTTTTGGAACATGGCAAGCATGCGCCGCGTGACGAGGAAACCGCCGACAATGTTGATCGTCGCGATCAGCACCGACAGAGACGCGAGAACCACCACTATGGCCGAAGACGAGCCGATCTGTGCCAACGCGCCCAGAACGATGATGCCTGAAACAGCATTTGTCACAGCCATTAACGGTGTGTGCAGACTATGGCTGACGTTCCAGATCACCTGGAATCCGACGAAACAGGCCAACATGAACACCACAAAGTGGCTCATAAAGCTGGCCGGCGCGAAGTATCCGGCCAAAAGGAGAACCGCCGTCCCTGCCCCAAGCAGCGTCACCTGCGCCCGCGTGGCTGCTTTGAACGCGGCAATTTCTGCCGCACGCTTCTGCTCGGAGGTAAGCTCTTTCGCCTTTTCTTTTGGCTTTGCCGCCGCAATCGCTGCGATCTTCGGTGGCGGCGGCGGGAAGGTGATGGTGTGATCCTTGGCGACGGTCGCCCCCCGGATCACGTCGTCTTCCATGTTGTGAAAGATTACCCCGTCTTTCTTTGGGGTAAGATCGGCCATCATGTGCCGGATATTATTAGAGTAAAGTGTAGATGCCTGCGCCGCCATCCGGCTAGGGAAGTCCGTATAGCCGACAATCGTCACGCCATTGTCAGACACGACTTTCTCATCGGGAACCGTCAGATCGCAGTTGCCGCCACGTTCGGCCGCAAGGTCAACGATCACCGAGCCGGGCTTCATCAGCGCGACCATATCCGCAGTCCACAACTTTGGCGCGGGCCGACCGGGGATCAGGGCTGTGGTGATGACAATATCGATCTCGGGTGCCAGTTCCCGGAATTTCTTCAATTGCGCTTCGCGGAACTCCGGGCTCGACGGGGCTGCATAACCGCCCGTCGCAGCGCCATCCGTCTGTTGCTCCGAAAAATCGAGGTAGACGAACTGTGCGCCCATCAACTCAATCTGCTCGGCCACTTCCGGTCGCACGTCAAAGGCCAGGGTAATCGCGCCAAGGCTGGTCGATGTGCCAATGGCCGCAAGGCCCGCAACACCTGCGCCGACGATCAGAACTTTGGCGGGCGGCACTTTTCCCGCTGCCGTCACCTGCCCGGTGAAGAACCGGCCAAAGTTGTTGCCGGCCTCGATAACCGCGCGGTAGCCCGCGATGTTAGCCATCGACGACAGGGCGTCCATCTTTTGGGCGCGGCTGATGCGTGGCACCATATCCATCGCCACGACGGTCGCACCGCGCGCTTTGACAACCTCCAGAAGGTCCGCGTTCTGCGCGGGCCAGAAAAAGGAAACCAATGTCTGGCCTTCGCGCAAAGCCTCGGCCTCGGCGACCTCAGGTCCGCGGACCTTCACCAAGACATCCGCCTGCGCAACCACGGTTGCCGCGTCTGGCAACACGGTCACACCCGCCGCCGCGTACAAAGCATCCGAAAAGCCGGCCTTTTGGCCAGCTCCCGCCTCAATGCAGCACGTATGCCCCAGCTTCACCAACTGCAGAGCCGACTCCGGGGTCATAGCCACCCGGTTCTCCCCTGCAAAAATCTCTTTCAAAGCCCCGATCTTCACACAATTTCCCCCAGATCAAGTTGCAACGCCAAAAGAAGGCAAGACCCCTGACCAGTGCCCCTCGCTCCGGTCTCTTACCTGTGAACTTCATCTTTCTGCGGTCGCATCATCTCTGACTGGCCCCGGGATGCAACCGCTATTGCGTGATCAAATTCACATCTTTCCCGCTTTCCCCTGTGCGATGTCGCGTTAAACCCCGACAGGCAACCCTTGAATTTACTTCAAGCTTGAAATTCATGGCCGCAGCACCTATTGACCAATGGCATAGTCCGTGGCGAAATTGCCCACGTGAAGGAGAGTGTGATGACCGATTTTGAAGCAACCCGCAGCCTCTTTCATCTTCCCGAGGGCATGATCTATCTGGATGGAAATTCGCTTGGCCCCCTTCCCAAGGCCGCCGCTGCAAGAGTGGCAAAGACCATTACGCACGAATGGGGTGACTTGCTGATCACCGCTTGGAACAAAGCCGGCTGGATGGACAAACCCATGTCTGTCGGCAACCGGATCGCCCGGTTGATCGGCGCGGAACCAGAACTCTGTTGCGATGGGTGACACGCTTTCGATCAAGGTCTATCAGGCGCTCGCATCGGCCTTGGAAATGAACGCGCCGCGCAAGATCATCTTGTCCGACAGCGGCAACTTCCCCTCCGACCTCTACATGGCCCAAGGCCTGTGCCAGACCCTCGGCGCAGGTTACACGTTAAAGATTGTCGCGCCTGAAGAAGTTTTGGGCGCCATCGACGACACTGTCGCCGTCACGCTTATTACTGAGGTCGACTACCGGACCGGCCGCAAGCACGACATGTCCGCGATTACCGCCCGCGCACATGAAATGGGTGCACTGACGATTTGGGATCTGGCCCACTCGGCTGGCGCGTTCCAGGTGCAACTGGCGGCCAGCGGTGCAGATTTTGCCTGCGGGTGCACCTACAAATACCTCAACTCGGGCCCCGGCGGCCCGGCCTTCATGTACGTCGCTCCCCGCCATCAAAATCGTGCCCGCCCGGCGCTGTCGGGTTGGCAAGGCCATGACGCGCCTTTTGCCTTCGACCTTGATTATCGCCCCGCGACAGGGGTTGAGCGGATGCGTGTCGGCACCCCGCCCATCTTGCAAATGGCCGCACTAGAGGCCTCGCTCGATATCTGGGACACCGTGGATATGGCGGCCTTGCGCCAGACGTCCCTTGCGCTGACCGACCGATTTATCGCTGGAGTAGAGGCCGCATGCCCGACCCTCACCCTGGCCACCCCGCGCGCGCACGACCAACGGGGCAGCCAAGTGTCGTTCCGCCACCCCGAAGGATATGCGATCATGCAAGCGCTGATCGGGCGCGGCGTGATCGGCGATTTCCGTGCACCGGATATCATCCGTTTCGGCTTCACCCCCCTTTACACCTCGCCCGCCGATGTTGACGCCGCGGTCGCTGTCCTTGCCCAAATCATGGATCAGTCCCTTTGGGACCGGCCCGAGTATAAAACCCGCGCCAAGGTGACATGATGCGCGCGACGTGGATTTTCTTTGCTCTGCTTGCCGCGGCCCCTGCCTCAGCGCAAACAGCAGCGGACAAACTGGCATTCCACCGTGGCTTTAATACCGAAATCTGGGTCGAATGGCGCAGCGTTGATGATATGGTCAACGATCCAGACTTCCTGTCCACCTACCCAGACTACCCGCGCTACTTCACGCCCGACCAAATCGCTGCGATGAAGTCCGCCGGGTTTGACTGGGTCCGCATTGCGGCGGAGCCTGCGGTGCTATTGGCGCTGGCCGATACCGCGCGCGAGGCCCCTTTGCTGGCCGAACTGCGTGCGCGTGTCGAAGAGATGCAGGCGGCAGGACTTAATGTCATGCTCGATCTCCACAACGTCCCCCGCCCCGGCGAGGATTTTGATGTGGAGTGGATCCAAGCCAGCGACACCCACTTCTCGGCCTATCTCACAATGGCAGCCAAGGTCGCCGCCCGCCTGAACGGTCTGGACCCGACGCGCACCGCCTTGTCGGTGTTCAATGAGCCGACCCAGGACTGCGATGCACTTGCCGCTGATCCCCCGCAACTGGGCGGGTGGCCGGCGCGGCTAAAGGCGCTCCATGCGGTAACCCGCGCCAACGCGCCTGACCTGCCTCTGGTTTTATCGGGGGCGTGCTGGGGCGGCGGCGAAGGGCTGCAAGCGATTGATCCGGCCCAAATTCCGGACGAAAACGTGCTGTGGAGCTTTCACAGCTATGACCCCTACCTTTACAGCCACCAGAATGCGGACTGGACGGAAAGCATCCTGCAGTTCTTTGCACATTTGCCCTACCCGCCCTTGTTGGTAGAGGATGAAGCGGCGGAACGTCTGGTTGCAGAGGCCGCCCTGCGCGCCGCAGCTTCTGATCTGCCGATTGGCGCCCAAGCCACGCCCGCCGCACTTGCCCGGATGATGGAAGATTATCGCGCGACCCCAAACGACGCTTGGGCGATCCCCCTGCGGCAAGCCGCCAATTGGGCAGATGCCCACAACGTCCCCCGCAACCGGCTGCTTCTGGACGAATTCGGTTCCGTCTGGGTTGATCAGGACGGCCATGAATTCGACCTGCCCGGCCACCTCCGCTTTCTAAAAGACAAGCGCGAACTGGCCGAAGCCTTTGGCTTTGGCTGGGCCGTCTGGTCGATGTCTGGCAACATGCGCATCGACGTGTCGGACGATATTCGCCAGGTTGATGCTCGGCTTTGTCCGGCGCTGGGGTTGACGGGATGCTGACACCCACACCAACTCTTGCGCTTTGCCGCCCTGCTGGCTGGGTCTGCCTCTGGCGTCGCATGGGCAATTTCTCGGTGCTGAACAGGCGGTCGGGGGCCTGACTCCCCTTCCCCACAATTCAGACCGGAGATCCTCCAATGACCACTTACAACCCAGCCACAGACGGCGCGCAGATGTCATTTGACGGGCGCATGTCCTATGGCGACTACCTGCAAATAGACCGACTGCTTGATAGCCAGCACCTTTTGACCGGCGCCCATGATGAGATGCTTTTCATCATCCAGCACCAGACGTCGGAACTGTGGATGCGTCTCGCTCTGCACGAATTGGACGCCGCCCGCCGTGCGGTGGCCGAAGACCGCGCACCCGAAGCGTTCAAGATGCTGGCCCGAATCAGTCGTATCTTTGAACAGTTGAACAACGCGTGGGATGTCCTGCGCACGATGACCCCATCCGACTACACCACCTTTCGGGAAGGCTTGGGCCAATCCTCGGGCTTTCAGTCGTGGCAATACCGCTTGATTGAGTTTGCCGTGGGCAACCGCAACCTTGCCATGCTCAAGCCGCATGCACACCGCCCCGACCTTACCGCGCGACTTGAGGCAGAACTCGCGCGCCGCAGCCTCTATGATGAGGCGCTGCACCATCTGTCCCGCGCTGGGCTTGCCGTCCCTGCAGAAGTGTTGACCCGCGATCTTCGCCAGCCTTGGCAGGCGCATGACGGCGTCCGCGAGGTTTGGGAGCAGGTTTACCGCGACCCAACACGCTATTGGCAAGCCTATGAGCTTGCGGAAAAGCTAGTGGACTTTGAAGACTACTTCAGACGCTGGCGTTTTAACCATGTCACGACCGTCGAAAGGGTCATTGGCCTGAAACGCGGCACCGGGGGCACTTCTGGCGTCAGCTATTTGCGGAAGATGCTGGAAGTGGAGTTGTTTCCAGAGCTTTGGCAACTTCGCACCACCTTGTGACATTCACAACCGCGTGAGACGAGGGGCTTTGACGATGCCAAGCCCCTCGTTTAGCCTAAAAGGGGAAACAATTAGCCTTGGGTCCAGACCCGGGCGCCTCTTGACGTGGACAGCTACATGAACCGTATCGTTTTGAACCTTTTGACTGCGTCAGCCCTGTGCCTAACGCTGTCTGCCTGTGTGACTGATCCTGCGTCAATTCTGGCCTCGACCAAGGCCGTCGCGCCAGAGCCACCCGCGGCAGAAATATATACCCAGCGGTCAGACTCAAACTTCATCGTGCCCGCCGTTCCTGTCGAGAAAGTTCCGGCAGAGTTTCAGCGCCAGTCGATCGACTATCCGACCGATCAACCGGTTGGCACGATCATCATTAACCCAGCCGCCAAGCATCTTTACCTTGTCACCGGTCGGAACAAGGCCACCCGTTACGGCATCGCCGTAGGGCGTGCCGGGTTTCAGTGGTCGGGCGAAGCTCTGATCACCGGTCGCAAGACCTGGCCCACCTGGACCCCGCCGCCAGAGATGATTGAGCGCAAGCCAGAATTGTCGAAATGGGAAAAGGGCCAACCCGGCGGCCCGACCAACCCGCTCGGCGCCCGTGCGCTCTATCTGACCACGAATGGCGTCGACTATGGCTACCGGATTCACGGCACGCCGGAATGGTTCTCGATCGGAAAAAGCGCGTCTTCGGGCTGTATCCGCATGATCAACCAAGACGTGATGGACCTGTTTGAACGGGTGCCGGATGGCACCAAGGTGATTGTGCTGAATGCCGATGGCTCGATGCCCAAGGGGCTGACGCTGCCCCCGCCGCAGCCAAAGAAGAAAAAGCCGGAACCAGCCGCCGCCCCCGTGGTTACCGCAAGCCCGCTGATCGTTCCGAAGCCGGCTGTCATGCCCGCGCCCGTGATCACGGGCACTCCGGTCGTGCCAGCGGCAAGCGTGCCAGCAGTTGATCCGACCACACCCGCGGCCCCAGTTTGCGCTGTGCCGCTTGTGGGGGGGGCTTGCCCGGTTGCTCCCGCAAATCCCTGATCAATCTGCACAGATAGAAAAGGCCGCGCATTTCACTGCGCGGCCTTTTTCATTTGGGCGGGCCGGTCAAGCGGTGCGTAAGACGCGCTGCGCCACCGAGGCCCATTCCCGCACCGCTGCACCAAAGGCGGAAAACAAAGGTCGGGACACCGGGTCCAAAGCCGCATTCCACTCAGGATGCCATTGAACCGACAGGGTGAACCCCGGAGCGTCCTTAATGTAGATGGCCTCGGGCGTTCCGTCAGGGGCCAGTCCGTCCACGACAACCCGTGATCCGGGGCGCGCGACGCCCTGCCCATGCAAAGTGTTGGTCATCACCTCCGTCGCCCCCAACAGCCGGTGAAAAACACCGCCCTCGCTAAAGCGGACAGGATGGCGCAAGGCGAATTTCTCTTCTAACGATCCGTCGGGCGGCATCCGGTGATTAAGCCGCCCCGGCAAGTCGCGGATCTCGGGGTGCAACGTGCCCCCCATGGCCACGTTCAATTCCTGAAATCCGCGGCAAATACCCAAAAAGGGCTGCCCGCGTTCCACCAATGCCCGGATCAGCGGCAGCGTGATCGCATCCCGGTTGCGGTCAAAATCACCATGCGCTGCGGTTTCCTCCTCACCATATTCCGAGGGGTGAACGTTTGGTCGCCCGCCCGTGAAAAGGAACCCATCGCACAGGCTCAGCAATTCGCCAACCGACACCAGATGCGGGTCCGACGGGACGATCACGGGCAAGCAGCCCGCCACTTCGGCCACCGCGATTGAGTTGATCAGGCCGGATGCATGCACATGGTAGCTGTCGTTCATCAGATGCGTGTTGCCAATGATCCCGACAGTTGGTCGGCGCTCCGGCATTCCGGACAAAGCAGATGCGACAGAGGACATTTCAGTTCTGTTCCTTTTAACCTGCCATCATCATACGCCCCCGAACCAGAAGGAAAAGCCCCTCAGCAAGGTTCGGCTCAATCAAGCAGCAGATCATGCGCGTTTCGCGTCCGATTGCCCGATTTGTACTCGGCCCACTCGATTCGGCCGCAGGGCACGCGCAACTTAGGATTGACGTCGCTCACTGGGCCCTATCGGAAAGTCAGCCAACAAAGGGAAAACGAGATAATTCCTATGGATTTGCCCTGCTTTTGTTTGCCAAGCGGGTTTTGATGCCGCAAAGAAAAAGAGGGGGCACTGTGGTCGGCACGAATATCCGAGCACAAAGCCAAGGTTTACGCGGATGACACAGCCTATGACAGTCGGCACGGGCAGCACCTCTAAGGCCGCCGCACGGCCTATGACAGGCTACCGGCGTGGCGTCGACCTCGCAAGGATCACCGCTGCCTTTTTCATCGTTTGGGATCACGCCCATGCTCCGGGATGGAAAATCGGCTATCTTGCGCTGGCCCTGTTCCTGATGCTGACCGCCTTTCTGTCGCTGCAAAGCTACGAAAGATCCGAAGCCAAAGGCCAAGGGGCTGGCTTTTGGAAAAAGCGCGCCATTCGGTTGATCCTGCCTTGGCTGTTCTGGTGCCTTGCGTTCCGGGTGGTGCATCAGGTCGTGTCAGATGGCCCTCAACCGCTTTTGGGTGATCCGTGGACCCTGTTGATCGGTCCGTCGTTCCACCTGTGGTTCCTGCCCTTTGTCGCTCTGGCCCTTCCGGCGGTGCCATTCCTATCCCACGCGATTCAGACCCGTGGCCACTTGCTTATCGCATGCACCATACTCGTCGCCCTCAGCCTGCCTTTGCAATGGCTCCATGCAGAAGGCACGGTGCCAGAGCCCTTGCCGCAATGGGCCTATTCGTTGCCGCTCTTCCTGTTTGGCATCCTGCATGCCATCGCACTGCGGCTTGATGCGACGTCCATGACACTGACGGCCGCTGGAACTCGCCAGCGTTATTTCACTGATGATCTGGCCCGATTTTTTCGCGGGGCAAATGCTTTTGGCTGCCCTGGTGTTTGAGGCCGCGTGGCGTGCGCAGATCAAAGGCAAATGGCCCACGGTGCTTGCGGGCTATGCCTTTGGCGTCTACCTGATGCATCCGTTTTTCATGCTGGCCGCCTACAAACTGTTTGGCGTCGATATCAACCCGATTGCCGGGGCATTGTTCACCTTCGCTTGCGCTGTCGTGGCAACCGAGATCTTTCACCGCACCCCCGGCCTGCGCCAAGTCGCCTGAACGCTGCAGGCGTGCTCACGCGGCCGGCGTAATCACCGCTTGCCGCCGTCCCAAGGCACGCTCCCGGACAGAAATGTAGACCGCGCACGCGATCAAAACGGACACCCCCAATATCGTCCAACCATCTGGGAAATCGCGAAAGAAGACCCATCCAAGCACCGTTGCCATGATCATCTCGGTATAGGCGAGCGGTGCCAACAAAGAGGCCTCGGCATGGTCATAGGCCCGCACGATCAGCAGATGGCCAAAGTTCGCAACCACGGCCAGCGCAATCATCATCACCCACTGCTGCGGCGTGGGCCACTGCCACACCGTCCATATGACAAGCGACAAGATCAATCCGCCCAGCAGGCTTGTGTGAAAGGTGGTGATCATCGCATCGGTCCGCCCGGCGATCCGGCGTGTCATGACGAAATAGCAGGCCAGAGATACACCCGCCAATAACGCATAAAGGCTACCGGGGCTCACTTCGGCAAAACCGGGTCGAATGATGATCAGCGTGCCGACAAAACCCACCGCAACCGCACCCCAGCGACGTGGCCCCACGACCTCTCGTAAAACCAGTGCAGACAGAACAGTCGCCACCAATGGCTGCACAAAGAAAATCGCCAAAGCATCCGCAATCGGCAAATATTTCAATGCGAGGAAAAAGCTGAAGGTCGCCAAGACCAGCAACGCCGCCCGGAAAAGGTGGTAGACGGGTTGATCGGGCCAAAGCGCCGCCCGACCGCCAATGCGCAGCGCAAACGGCAAGGTCATCATCGCTCCCAGCGTCAGACGCGCCCAAACGATTTGCAGGACGGGAAGCCCCTGTTGGCCCAAGAACTTGGCCAAGACGTCCAGAAACGGTAGCGTTGCCATCGCGCCCAGCATGAACGCCACGCCGACCAAGGGGCGCTTGGCGCTTTCGGTCACGCCCCCGCAGCCTTTGCAATCACGCCCGTCGCCGCCGCGATCCCGCCTGAACCATGCGGGATGTCCAATGCGAGCATCCCTGCCTCCATCACCGCCAAAGCGCCCAGTGTCATATGGGCGTTCACATGCCCCATATGTGCCACGCGCAAAAAGCCATGGTAGGCCGGATCACCGGGCGGAGCCATGCCTAGCCCGATGCCCAAGGTCACCCCGGCTTTCTTTTCGCACCAGTCGCGCAGGCGGGTGGCATGGGGCGCACCAAAGCGTGCGGCCGTCACAGCGCGCGAACGGAACAGCGGGTCAGCCACGTTCATTGCAATCGCGGGATGCCCCGCGCCCCATGCGTCAAATGCGGCCCAGACCGCCCCTGCCAAGGCCTCATGCCGGGCCCAGACCGCTGGTAGCCCCTCTTCGCGCAAGAGCATCGTCAGCGCCTCGCGCAGGCCGAACAGGTGATGTGTGGGCGCAGTGCCATTCCAGTATTGCCAGAATTCGGTCCCATTGGCGCGGGGCTCCCAATCCCAATACGGGGTGCGCAGATCCGACGTCCGACACGCCGCCCGCGCCTTGTCAGAAAACCAGACAAAGCCCATGCCGGGCGGCGTCATCAGCCCCTTTTGGCTGGCCGCCACCGTTACGTCGACCCCCCAGTCATCCATCCGGTATTCGTCACACCCCAGCGACGCGATGCAATCGATCACCAACAAGGCTGGATGCGCCGCCGCATCCAAAGCCGCACGCAATCCCCGCACATCCGTGCGGATGGAGGAGGCCGTATCAACATGGGTGCTCAACAACGCCTTGAACCTGTGCCCCGTGTCCGCCCGCAGCGCCTCTTCTACCCGCCCCATATCCACCGGAGTAGATTTGCCGAAATCCAGCACCTCCACATCGATCCCCATAGCCCGAGCGGCATTGGTCCAACTCAGCCCGAACTGCCCGGTCGAGACCAACAGCACCCGATCGCCGCGCGAAAACAGATTGGCATTCGCCGCCTCCCAAAGCGCGTGACCATTGGCAATATACGCCGCCACGTGACACTTGGTTCCCGCCAGTTCTTTCAGGTCTGGCCACAGCGTTTCCACCATCTCGACCAAGGGCCCCGCATAGATATTTGGCGATCCTTGATGCATCGCAGCCAGCACTCGATCCGGCATGACCGATGGGCCGGGAATGGCAAGATAAGGGCGACCGTTGGAAAGGCTCATCTCTGGCTCCTAAACACTATGCGCAAGGGCTAACGGGCGGCTTGAACAAGGTCAATGCGGGCTGCGCGCTTGCCAGCACCTGCCCATGGGGCTAGACCCTTCTACCATCCTGCCTGGAAAGGCCACGCCCTTGCCCGACCCCGCCACCCGCTCGCCAAACCCCGATCATTCGCCAATGCCTGCGGCTGAAATGGCTGCCTCACCTGTTGCCGTCGCCGAGAAGCGCCTGTTTGCCCGCCTCTGGCGAACCTACCTGCGGTCGCAGTCAGGGCTGATCGCCTTGGCTTTCACACTCATGGCGGTGGAGGGGGCCACACTTGGCGCGCTCAGCCGCATGATTGAACCCCTGTTTGATCAAGTCTTGGCACCCGGCGGCGGCGGGGCTGTCTGGACGATTGGCCTCGCGATCTTTGGCCTATTCGCGCTGCGTGCCGTTGCGACCGTTTCCGGCCGGACGCTCATCGCTGCGGTGACCCAACGTGTCTCTGCGGCCATGCAACTTGATCTCTTGCGCCACCTCCTTCGGCTGGATGGCCCATTCTTTCAACGCAACGCCCCCGGCGTGCTGATCGAACGGGTGCAAGGTGACACATTGGCCGTGCAGTCGATCTGGTCCAGCCTTGTTACCGGGCTTGGCCGGGATCTTTTCGGCCTTGTGATCTTGTTTGGTGTGGCGCTGTCGATTGATCCGCGCTGGACGCTGGCCTCGCTTATCGGGGCACCGTTGCTTATCCTGCCATCGGCCCTGTTGCAGCGCTACATCCGGCGCAAATCCGTGCTTCTGCGCGAGCAAGCCGGCCTGCGCGCCACGCGCCTAGATGAGATATTCCACGGTATTCAAGCGGTTAAACTGAACCGGATGGAAAGCTATCAGGCGTCCCGCTTTGCCCAAGTCCTGAACCTGATCCGCGCCGCCGAGGTGAAAACCGCCTTTGGCCGGATGCTCATGCCCGGCATGTTGGATATCGTCACCGGGCTTGGCTTTTTTGCGGTGCTGCTGATGGCGGGCAACCAACTCGCCAGCGGCGCCCGCACGACCGGTGAATTCATGTCCTTTTTCACCGCGATGGCGCTCACGTTTCAGCCGATCCGCCGTCTGGGGGAATTGTCGGGCGCTTGGCAGGTCGCAGCGGCCAGCCTCGCGCGCATCTACGCTCTGTTTGATACCGCCCCCGCAGATGGCCACCCGGCAACCAGCCGCGTCCTGCCCCCCTCTGGGCCGCCAGATATCCGGTTCGAAGCGGTCGCGTTTGCGCACGGCGACCAAGCCGTCTTGCGCGGCCTCAGCTTCACCGCGAAGGCGGGTGAGGTGACGGCGATTGTCGGGGCCTCCGGCGCGGGGAAATCGACCATCTTCCACTTGCTGACCGGGCTGCTCGATCCACAGGCCGGGCGCATCTTCTTGGGCGGGGTCGACAGCGCCGACCTGGCATTGACGGACCTGCGTCGCCTCTTTGCCACGGTAACCCAAGACTTAGCGCTTTTTGACGAAACTCTGCGAGAGAACGTGACCCTAGGCCAAACACCCCCGCAGGCGGCGCTGGACCGTGCCCTCACCGCGGCCCATGTGACAGCCTTTCTTGCCGCCTTGCCGCAGGGGCTTGATACCCCGGTTGGCCCGCGCGGGTCGGGGCTGTCGGGCGGCCAACGCCAGCGTGTCGCGATCGCGCGTGCGCTGATGCAAGATGCGCCGGTCTTGCTGCTGGATGAAGCAACCTCGGCGCTGGACGCCCAATCCGAGGCCGCCGTCGCAGAGGCACTCAACAGCGCTGCCAATGGGCGCACAACTCTGGTTATCGCGCACCGGCTCGCGACCGTCCGTCAAGCCGACCGAATAATCGTGCTGGACCAAGGCCAACTCGTCGAGGAAGGTCACCACGACGCGCTCCTTGCCCGTGGTGGGCGATACGCCCAACTCTACCAGCTTCAGTTCAAGGACTCCTGATATGTCGCCCCAAGGCGAACCCGCAACCGACCGCCGCGTCTACGCCCTTACGGGCGGGGATGCTCTGACGTTTCTGCAAGGTCTGGTGTCCAATGACGTGCTTCGGCTCGCAAAACAGGATGGGGCGGTGTGGGCGGCACTTCTCAGCCCTCAGGGCAAATATCTCGCGGATTTCTTTGTGGTGGCGCAAGGCGGGCGGCTGTTGCTGGATATCAAAGAGTCGATCGCCGACGCCACGCTGCGCCGCCTGACCCTGTACCGCCTGCGCGCCGACGTTCAGATCGCCCTCACCGACCTAAGCGTGATCCGAGGCCTAGGTGAGCCCCCAACCGACGCCCTGCCCGATCCGCGCCACCCCGCACTTGGCTGGCGGGCATGGCGGCAGGGCATCTCAACCGGAACCCCGACCATCGACTGGGACCAGTTGCGCGTCACCCACGTCATTCCAGAAACCGGAATAGAGCTGATCCCGGACGACAGCTATATCTTGGAAACCGGGTTTGAGCGGCTCCACGGCGTTGACTTCCGCAAGGGCTGCTATGTCGGCCAAGAAGTGACCGCGCGGATGAAACACAAGACCGAGTTGAAAAAAGGTCTGGTGCGTCTTGCCGTTGACGGTGCCGCCCCCATCGGCACCGAAATCACCGCCAATGGGAAAACGGTCGGGCGCCTGTTCACCCAAGCGAATGGCTTTGCCCTTGCCCACCTGCGCCACGACCAAGCAACGGGCGAGATGCAGGCAGCCGGGGCACGGCTCTGGCACCCAATGGTCGATAGCTAGGCACAAACGAAAAGGGCCGCCCCAAAGGACAGCCCCCATTCACTCTCGGGCCATAGCCCGTGCGACGGTGCCGATCAGGCCCGCTCGCTGTATTCCATCAGTTCGGTGTGCACGATGATGTCGTCATCCTGACCGACGAAGGGCGGGATCATGATCCGCACACCGTTGTCGAGGATCGCAGGTTTGAAGCTGCCGCTCGCCGTCTGGCCCTTTTGAACGGGTTCGGTCTCAGCGACCCGGCACTTTACCTTTTGCGGCAAAGCAACCGACAAGGCCTCTTCACCATAGTACCGCAGCGTTGCGATCATCCCGTCCTGCAGGAACGGGCGGCGGTCACCCAAAAGCTCGGCATCGATCTCGACCTGCTCGTAGGTTTCGGCATCCATGAACACCAGACGGCCATCCGTCTCATACAAGAACTGCTGATCCTTGTTTTCGAGCCGGACTTCGTCGACCTTGTCTTCGGACCGAAAGCGCTCATTCAGCTTGCGTCCGTCGCGGAGATTTTTCAGCTCAACCTGAGCGAAAGCGCCGCCTTTTCCGGGCTTTACATGGTTAGCCTTCACGGCAGCCCAAAGGCCACCGTCATGCTCCAGCACCATGCCGGGTTTGATTTCGTTTCCGTTGATCTTGGCCATTTTCGGCAAAACCTTGTCAAAAGGTTGAAGGAACTCAACGCGATCCTATATATGGAGGGTTGTCCCTGTGCAAGCAGACTAGATGCGGTGGTGGTTTACGGTTAGCTATGCGCCCTACGCATGGCAGTTATTCCAAAAGCGAAGGCCCGAATCGTTACTAAACCGTTACAAGCACGAGACGCGAGAAAGACAAGAGCAAGAATAAAAAGGATCAGGTGATGCTCGATACCGTTGACAGCACAGCCTTCAACTTTGAACAAGGCCAACGCGCCCGCAAGCTTTTTGCGGCGGTTGTCTTGGCGGCCCTCGACGATGCAATCGCCGATGACAAAAAATATGGCAATGGCCCTGATCAGATCGCCCGTTGGGCGCGGTCGCGTGATGGGCGTGAAGTCTTGTCCTGCGCCGGGATCGACCCGAACGAACGGGTTGTCAAAGGGTTGATGGAATTCGTTTCCAAAGGGGTTCGCACCTCTGTCGCGCTGTCGCGCGAAGAAAGCGAACGCCGCCACGCTCTGGAATTGGAACAGGCCGAAGCCGCCTGATCCAACCAGATCACTAAAAGAAAAACGCGCCCCTCAAGGCGCGTTTTTTCATGTCTGCAAAGAACGATGTCTGCCCTCGGTCAGGACAAATCCCGCGCCGCCAACGCCTGTGCCACTTCGGCACGCACAAGTTTGCGGATGTTGCGTGTGATACGTTCGCCCAAACGACCCTGCAATTCTTCGCGGATGATGTCGCGCACCAATTCGCGCAACACTTCCTCTTCAAAACGCATCTCATCCATCACCGCGTCGTCCGGTACATCAGACACGGGTGCGGCCTGCAACTCACGCAAGGCCTCGGCCTCGGCGGCATCGGCCCAAGCCGCGTCCGGCTCAACCGTTGCATCCATCCAGGGGTCAGGCCGCGGGCTGTCTTCATCTTCGACAGTGGCTGTCTGCGCCCATCCGGGAACCGCCCCCTCAGATGCGGCGGGGATAAACTCGACCTCGGCCAGGCTTTCTCCATCCGAAACAGCGGCCGCAGCCAGATCTTCGGCAGTTCCGACGTCACTCACCGCGACAACCGTGTCATCCGCCACGGCCTCATCAGTGCGCCCAGCAAATTGCGTCTCGGGCGCTTCGGACTGGACCTCTTCAGCCCAATTCAAAGCCGCGTCAGCGCCCTTTACCTGAAGGGCAGCAGGACCGACATCGCCTGTCTCCGATTCCCATTCCTGTGGCGCCTCGGCGACTTTGGCGCCCAATGTTGCCACCACATCGGAAATCGCCGCAGTCTCGTCCTGAACAACCCGCAAAGCGGGCGTCAGAATCAGCTTGTCGCCCAGAACAGTCGTTCCCCGGCCATTGCCATTTCTGCCGTTTTCCATCCGGTCCGCTTCGGAGCGCGCAAGATCAAGCCGCCCCAAGTCCGCACGGATAGGCTCAGCACGAAGCGGGGAAGCGCCGCGCGGTGCCGGGCGCATGTCTTCCGACACAAGCCGCCGGATGGATGACAAGACATCCTCAATCTCGAAGGAACTCAACGGTTCAGACATGTCAGCCCCTTTGAAATCACCACAAGCCTCTTCAACAGAGTGTAGCGACTGCCCGTCCTTAACACAAGAATTAGGCAAGCCCCCCGGCGGAGATCAGTTGCCAATCTTCTTGAGAATGCGATCCAATCTCGCGCCTTGCGCGCTCATGGGCGGCGCGTCTTTAACGGCATTGTAATAGGCCTCAGGGTCATAAGTGGGGATGCCAAGCTTCAGATGCTCGGCGGTCAACAGACCCATGCTCGCCAAAAGGTTATACACGCCGACATAGCGCCCCGCTTCGGCTTCCAGCCGTGCAGCGCGCGCAGACAGCAAGTCTTGCTCTGCGTTCAACACATCAAGCGTGGTCCGTGCTCCAAGAGTTGCCTCTTCGCGCACCCCGTCAAAGGCCTTTTGCGAGGCTTCGATCTGCTGCTGGCTTGCCGCGATCGATGCACTGGCGACAGCAAGATTTGCCCAAGCCTGACCGACCGCTTCTTCCACCTGAACCGACGTCTGCAACATCCCTGAACGCGTGGCATCTTTACCCGCAAGCGCCTTGCGATAGGTGGCCGAGTTTTTGCCGCCCGCATAAATCGTCTGGTTCAGCGACAGATCAACACCGACAGAGCCCAGGCCCGAATCCAGATCCTCTGACGCCGAAACGCTGCCGCTCAGGGTCGGGCCCAAAACGGTCTTTGCAATCTGCACGTTCAGTTCCGCAACACGCACTTCATGCTGCATTTGCTTGATCGAGGGATGCGTGCGTTCAGCCACCGATTTCGCCTCTTCCAGCGTCTTGGCTGTGGCCGGCGGCTTCGGCAAACCCTGAAGGTTGCCCGGATAGGCTCCGGTAACGGCCTTGTAGCGTTCCCGGGCAATCATCAATTGACCGCGTGCGGCGGCCAAATTGGCGTTAGATGCCGCCTGCGCCGCTTCCGCAAGCGAGACGTCGGTCAAAGTGACCTCGCCCACTTCAAAGCGATCTTTGGCCGCGCGCAATTCCTGCGAGATCACCCGCAAATTGGATTCGCGCAACGCCACGATTTCGGACTGCAAACGCACATTCACATAGGCTGATACGGCCGACAGCAGCACCTGCTGCTCAACACCGACCAGTGCCTGACGTGTGGACAAAACCGTCTCTTTGGCGACCTGCACACCAAGCTGCCCCCGGCCCCCGGCCCAAAGCACCATGCTGGCGGTCAAACCGATAGATCCGCTCAAAGCTTCGTAATTCGTGTTGGTAAAGGTGGTCGACGTAAAGCCGTTGTCGTAGTGCCGCCACCCGCCCTGCACGACGAAATTCACAACCGGGCGCAGATTCGCGACCGCAATCGCCGCGTCTTCGTCGGTCGCTCGCAAAACAGCTTGGTTCTGGTCCAGCAGGTTGGAGCTCTTGTAAGCCGCCGCCAAGGCATCGGCCAGCGTTTCGGCACTCGCCACGACCGGAGCTGCCAGCATCGCTACAGTAAACCCAAGAGTTTTAACGAAAGTGCGCATATCTGCCGCCAATGTTCTCGCCCGACCTGAAAATGTCGGACTTGTCACAGTCTTACCCCCGCGCGAAATCGCAGGGGCAAAGTTCAACGGGCCAGATGGCCCACACCTCAAAGCGCGAAAGCCCGCTCTGCCGCAAAACCTGGCAAGATCGGCGCCGCCGCGTTGAAAGCAAAGCGCCACACGATCCGACCGTCGGCCTTATGCCCAATCCGGACCACGCCCAATGCGCCTTCCATAAACAAGGCCCCAATCCGCCCACCGTCTTTCAACTGTGCAGCCAGATCAGCCGGAAGGGCTTCCACCCCACCTTGAATAACGATCACGTCATAGGGGCCATGCTTGGCATTGCCCTTAGCCAAAGGCCCGACAATCACCACCGCATTATCAACGCCCTGATCGGCCAAACGGCGCAGCGCTTCGGCTGCCAGCGCCTCATCTTCCTCGACGGCCACAACCGCCTCAGCAAGACGCGCGATCACGGCCGACGAATATCCATAGCCAGCGCCCACGTCCAAGACCAATTCGCCTGGCTGAACATCCAATGCGTCCAGCATCTTGGCCAGAGTTCGCGCTTCAAGCACGACCCGGTTCACACCGATAGCAACATTTTCCCCGACATAGGCCGCCTCTTGCCTGTCCTGCGGAACGTAGACTTCACGCGGCACAGCAAGCATCGCCTCGATAATCGGGAACTTCGTCACGTCCGACGGGCGAACTTGCGTATCTACCATCGTCACTCGACGGGTGGCGTATTCACTCATCTCTGAACTCACCGGTCTAGTTTTACCTCTTACCGTCTTGCCACAGTTACCGGGGCGGAGCAACGGCCCAAGGCAACAAACCGTCGCCCACCTGCGGTTTTTTAGTCGCAGCAGAGCAACTCAGCCCGCCGTAGCCCAAAAGCTGAACGGGTGTCCCCAATACACCATTTACAACGCAGCATTCCGCCCGCCAAACCGCGCGCCCCCCCATGCAAGCGCCTTCTCTCCCATAGACTTGAATTTTGTTGAGGCGCTGGTCAGTTTTGCCTCCCATTCCGGGTTCGGAACCTGCCCTTCTGTCACCTTGAAGAACACCTGCAGCAGACAGGCGATGGCAAAGGGCTCTATCAACGCGGCCTTGACCGCCCACGCAAACACCAGCGCAAAGACAAAACCGCCCGCCGCCCAAGCTCCCGGCATGACATAAACCACCGCTGCTGCGGGGGCGAGCATCAGCAAGAACACCACAAACGACAGGCCGTAGACGATCAGTGTCAACCAAGCCGCATTCACCAGCATGGGCCGTGCGTTTTGCGCATAAAGCACCAGCGCCTCACGGGCTGAATTCCATGGGTTTTCCGCCTTGGTCTTGATCGCATGGGCAAGGATCACCTCGTCCACCAATCCAACGGCAAGCCGCAGATAGGCGCGCAAAAGGCCCATCACCCGGTCGAGCCCCGGGATAGGCAAAATCATCAACAGCCCCTGCAACAAACCCGTAACCGCGCCAACCACGCCTTTGATCACCTGATCCAAAGCAAAGAGTGCCGATGCCTGCCCGAACCGCTCAGTCACCACGCTCTTGGCATAGGTGATCTGCCCCTGCCCACCCGGCACATCGCCACCCTGCATGATTTCAACCATGACGGCAATGTGGCCAGCCTTCACGATATACAGCAGATAATCCCGAAGGAAAAATACGATCCCCGCGGTGACGCTAAAGCCCAGAATACCGCCATAGAAGATTGAGTTTATGCGGAAGTTTTCATCCCCGAACGCCCCGATGCCCCAGCCGACCCCGGCCCCGGTGCCCGTTGCTATGATCAATGCAGCAGTGACACCGAAATAGACAATCACCCGAAAAACCAAGAACGGCGCCGTGCGCCGCATCAAACCAAGGGCGGCAGAGATGGAAAAATCCCACATGCGAAACTCCTGAAAAAGCAAAAACTGAATTGGCAAAAGAATTTCTGCACTCCGGCAGCATTGCAAGCGTTTTGGCGGCACCGCTCGGGAAAATCTTTACCAATGATGCTGCAAGATGCCCCGACACCTGCGGCTCTTTATCGGAGAAGGATTATGCAACGACGCGCTTTCGCGGCCACTACACCCCCGGATCTGGACGCTGAACTCGCCGACCTCCGCTTGGCCATCGCCCGCCTGCGGCTGCAAGAGCAATCGCTGCTCGCCCGGATTGAGGCGGATCCGGAAGCCGTCCTGTCAGGCGCGCGCACCCTGCCGCCGCGGCCTGGCTGGCCGATACAGCGCTGCGGCCAGTCCGGCGCCGCACAAGACCTTTACCAATAGCCAAAAGGTTGGCCGACGCGCGCCCCCGTTCCCGTGCGGGGCGCACTCGCCCAACCGAAACGGCGCCCTTCGGCCTCCCGTCAGTCCGTATCTCGCAGGCGGAACCGCTGGATCTTGCCCGTCTGGGTTTTCGGCAGAGCCGCTACGAAAATGACAGAGCGCGGGTATTTATAAGGGGCGATGACCCGCTTTACGTGGTCTTGCAGCGACTTGACCATCAGCGGGTCACCAGACCGCCCCGCTGCCAGCACCACATGCGCCTCGACGATCTGGCCCCGTTCCTCATCCGCACGCCCGATCACGGCGCATTCCAGCACGTCCGGATGCGCCAGCAAAGCCGCCTCCACCTCGGGCCCCGCGATGTTGTAGCCGGCCGAAATGATCATATCGTCTGACCGCGCCGCAAAATGGAAACGGCCCTCATCGTCTTGCCAGAAACTGTCGCCCGTTAGGTTCCAGCCGTCGCGCACATATTTGCGTTGTCGATCATCGGCCAAATAGCGGCAGCCCGTCGGGCCGCGCACGGCCAACCGACCAACCTCGCCGCGCGGCACTTCCTGCATGTCTTCGTTGACGATCCGCGCCTCATATCCCGTCACCGGGCGTCCCGTGCATCCGGGCCGGTGATCATCAAACCGGTTTGTCAGGAAGATGTGCAGCATCTCGGTTGCCCCTATGCCGTCCAGCATCGGCTTGCCCGTCTTGGCCATCCACTCTTCATAAACGGGCGCGGGCAATGTCTCACCAGCCGAAACCGCTGCGCGCAACGATGAAAGGTCCGCTCCCTCGGCCATGGCCTTCAACATCACGCGGTAGGCCGTCGGCGCGGTGAAACACACCGTCGCCCTATATTTCTGTATGATCTCAATCATGTTCGCCGGCGTTGCTTGTTCCAGCAAAGCCGCCGCCGCCCCAAAACGCAGCGGAAAGACCGCGAGCCCCCCCAAACCAAACGTAAAGGCCAGCGGGGGTGAGCCTACAAAGACATCATCCGGCGTAACGGCCAGAACCTCGCGCGCATAACCGTCTGCGATGATCAGAATATCGCGATGAAAGGCCATCGCACCTTTGGGCTCGCCCGTGGTCCCGGATGTGAAGCCAATCAACGCAACGTCGTCGCGCCCGACCGGCGGCGCCTCAAACCGAACCGGCTTGGAAAGCGCCGCGCGGTCCAGTTCTGCGTCATGGTTGGCGGTCCCGTCAAATCCAACAACCGTTTTCAAAAAGCCCGAGCCCTTTGCGCAGGCCACCAATTCTTCCATCAAACGTGTATCACACAAGGCCAACGCGATCTCGGCCTTGTCCACAATCTGTGCCAATTCGCCCGCCCGCAGCATCGGCATGGTATTTACGACGACGGCCCCTGCCTTTGTCGCGGCCAACCAACAGGCCACCATCGCAGGATTGTTAGCCGACCGGATCAGCACACGATTTCCGGGCTTTATGCCGTAATCTTCAACCAGAGCATGGGCCAGACGGTTCGACCAATCGGTCAGCTCCTTATAGGTCCGCTGACGCCCGTTTCCGATTAGCGCCGTATGGTCGCCAAAGCCCTTTTCTACCATCCGGTCCGTCAGTTCGACCGCAGCATTGATCCGTTCGGGGTATTGAAAACGCTCCATACGGAACTCAGGCTGCTGATCTGGCGGCGGCAGACGGTCGCGGCAGAATGTATCAATGTGGCCTGTCGGTCCCAGCATGGTCGTTCCCTCCAAAACTTAACGCGCCCCGGATCGGGCTCAAACCTGCGGGATTACCGCCGTCGCCTCGATCTCAACCTTGGCGCGATCTTCAACCAGAGCCACGACCTGAACGAGCGCCATCGCCGGATAGTTCCGCCCGATGATCTCTTTGTAAACCGCGCCCAACCCCTTGAGATTTCCAAGATATTCTTGCTTGTCGGTCACATACCAAGTCAATCGAACGAGGTGCTCCGGACGCGCGCCTGCGCAACCGAGCACCTCGACAATCGACCGCAGCGCGACCGCCACTTGACCCACGAAATCGTCGGTCTCAAATTCCTGATCCGCGTTCCAGCCGATAAGACCCCCGGTGAAAACCATCCGCCCCGAGGCCGCAACGCCGTTTGCATAACCGCGCGCAGGCTTCCAGTTCTTCGGATGCAAGATTTCATGGCTCATCGTGCTGCCTCCTCAAATGCTACCAATCGCGCCCGCATACCTTCGGGCCACGCCGTCGCTTTCATGCCCTCGATCCAGACCAAGGTCAGACGGATCCGCAATCGCAACTCCGCCCCGCCTCGCCCCTCAATTACCACGTCAAGCGAACTGCGCCCGATGCGCGCGATCGCAAGCGAAAATAGCACTTTGTCCCCCAGACGTGAGGGCACGAAAAACTCCGCCGCCATCGCCACGGTGGGCACGCCGTTCTGGGCGCCGCCCGAATGCATCGACGCAAAAGACCGCCCCACCACGTCATTGAAAAAGTTTTCCACGACAGAGTTGCTCATCTCGAAATAGCGCGGATAAAACACGATCCCCGCCGGGTCGCAGTGGTTGAACTCAATCTGGATCAGGCGATCATAGCTCATCCCAACAGGCTCCGGGCAATGACCACCCTTTGCACATCGGATGCGCCCTCATAGATCCGCAAGGCCCTGATTTCCCGGTACAAGGCTTCCACCGCAAAGCCCTGCCGCACCCCATCGCCCCCATGCAACTGGACCGCCATATCAATCACTTTCTGCGCGGCTTCTGTTGCGTATAGCTTGGCCATCGCGGCCTCCCGGCTTATCCGTGCAGCCCCCTGGTCCTTGACCCACGCGGCCCGGTAAATCAGCAAAGCCGCCGCATCGATCTGCAAGGCCATATCCGCCAGATGCCCCTGCACCATCTGCAACTCGCTCAACGCTTTGCCCTGAATGCGGCGGCTCTGCACCCGTGCCAACGCCTCATCCAACGCCCGCCGCGCAAACCCCAACGCCGCGGCCCCCACGGTTGAGCGGAAGACATCCAGCACCGACATCGCAATCTTGAACCCGTCCCCCGGCCGCCCGATCAAGGCACCCTCTGGCAAGACCACGTCCCGCAGCGCCAGATGCGCCAAGGGATGCGGCGCAATCACCTCGATCCGCTCAACCACCGTCATCCCAGGCGCATCGGCCGGCAGCACAAAGGCCGACAACCCTTTGGCACCGGGCGCCTCGCCGGTCCGCGCGATGATCACATAGACATCGGCGATCCCGCCGTTGGAAATATAGGTCTTTTCCCCATTCAACACCCATCCCCTGGCGTCGCGCACGGCCGTCGTGGCCGTTGCAGCCACATCCGACCCGGACCCCGGCTCGGTCAGAGCGAAGCCTGATATTGCCGCCCCGGCGCGCGTCCGCGCCAACCACAACCGCTGTTCGGCGGAGCCGAAAAGCGAGACCGCCCCCATCCCAAGCCCCTGCATCGCAAAAGCAAAGTCTGCCAATCCGTCATGCCGCGCCAAGGTCTCGCGGATCAGACAAAGGCTGCGCACATCCAGCCGTTCTCCCTCCCCCGCCGCCGAGTGCTGCAGCCACCCGCCCGCCCCCAACGCCGTAACCAACCCCCTGCACGCGCCATCGACATCGTGATGATCAACCGGCAAATGCGCGCCTGACCAGCTTTCCAGCTCTGCTGCCAACGCCCGGTGCTGCGCGTCGAAGAACGGCCATTCAAGAAAGCTCGTGTCTGCCATATTTTCTGTCCTCAAATATCCTCGGGGGGTCCGGGGGGCAGACAGCCCCCCGGCCTTGGTCGCTGCGCGCCCCGTTCAGTCCCCAGCGAACACCGGCTTTTCCTTGGCGACAAAGGCCTGATAGGCCCGTTCAAAATCCCGCGTCTGCATGCAGATCGCCTGTGCCTGCGCCTCCGCCTCGATTGCCTGCTCCAGCCCCATATTCCATTCCTGATTCAACTGGGTCTTGGTTATTCCGTGGGCAAACACCGGGCCCGAGGCCAGCCGCCGCGCCAAGCTCATGGCTTCGGCCTCCAGTTGCTCCGCCGCATGAAGCGCGTTCCAAAAGCCCCAACGTTCGCCCTCAGCAGCCCCCATGACCCGGCCAGTATACAGCAGCTCCGCCGCCCGCCCCTGCCCGATGATGCGCGGCAAGATCGCGCAAGCGCCCATATCGCAGCCCGCAAGGCCAACGCGCGTGAACAAAAACGCGCATTTTGCCTCAGGCGTCGCGATCCGCAGATCAGAGGCCATTGCGATGATCGCTCCCGCCCCTACGGCCACCCCATCCACCGCCGCAATGATCGGCTTTCCGCAGGAAATCATGGCTTTGACCAGATCACCCGTCATCCGGGTAAAGGCCAAAAGCTCTTTCATAGGCAGCCCGATCAACGGCCCGATGATGTCATGCACATCGCCGCCCGAGCAGAAATTCCGCCCGTTTGAGGCAAAGACCACCACATCGACATCTTCCGCATAGACCAGCGCGCGAAAGGTGTCGCGCAGCTCGGCGTAACTGTCAAAGGTCAGCGGATTCTTGCGATCCGGCCGGTTCAACCGCACCACGGCGATCCGGTCTTTGACCTCCCAAAGAAAATGCGTCGGCGTCAGCCCTGCAAGTTTCATGTCCTGCCCATCCGTTTCAGAATTTCCGTCAGCAACTCCAGATCGGCTTCGCTCATACCCGCAAACAGCCGGTCCACCTCCCGCTCGTGGTCTGCGGCCAACCCTTCAAAGCTGGTCAATCCTTCCGGCGTCAGGGCGACAAACACCGTCCGGCGATCCTGATTCGACGGGGTCCGCCGCACCAACCCGTCTTTTTCCAAACGGTCCACCACCGCCGTCGCATTGCCGTTCGAGACAAGTAACATCCGGCTCAACTCGCTCATCGTGACGCCCTCGCGGCGCCGGTACAAAGCCGCCATCACGTCAAACCGCGGCAAGGTGGTTTCATGATTTACGCGCAAGAATTCCCGCAGGCTGCCCTCAGCGGCTCGGGTCACGCCCAACATGCGGATCCACATCTTCAGGCGGCGTTTGGATAATTCGCTCATATTTCGCCCCCGGCAATCGCAATTGCCTGACCGTTGATCCCTTCTGACCCGGGGCCGCACAACCACAGGGCGGTGGCTGTCACCTCATCGGGGTGGATCAGTCGGTGCTGCGGGCTCATCGCCTCCAAAGCGGCGCGCGCCTCAACCAGTGACCGGCCGGTCTTTTCCGCAATCACCTGAACGGACTGGTCTGTCATGGGCGTGTCCAGAAAACCGGGACAGATCGCGTTGACCGTAATCGCGCTGCGCGCCACTTCCAGCGCAAGACTGCGGGTCAGCCCCACCACCCCATGCTTGGCCGCCGCATAAGGGGCCACCTTGGCATAGCCTTTCAGCCCTGCCGTGGACGCGACCGAGATCAGCCGCCCCCACCCGTCCATCTGCCGCACCCCATCGCGGAGTGTCAGAAAAACGCCCGTCAGATTGACCGCCAGCATCGCATTCCATCGGGCAAGACTGGTCTTGGCAAAAGGAGCCGAGTCTGCCTGCCCCGCATTGGCAATCACCACATCGCAGCGCCCGGCCAACGCAAACATCTGCTGAACCGATGCCTCATCTGTCACATCCGCCTGCACGGCCCGAATGCCGCGCGCTTTGGCAGTCACCTGCTCCAGCGCGTCCAGCCGCCGACCGGCGATCACCACCTCGGCACCGGCCCGCGCAAAGCCCAAGGCAAGGTTTTCCCCCGCCCCGGACCCACCCCCGGTGATCAGGACCCGCTTGCCTTGCATCGCTGTCATACCCGTATCTGCTCTTGCTGCTTTTGCGCCAAACGCCGCGCCTGATCACGCCCGGCCAGATAGGGCAGCGGCCACTGCGTTGCCGTATCGCCCATCGCAACGGCGGCATGCAGCGTCCAATAGGGGTCGGCCAGATGCGGGCGGGCCAGACAAACAAGATCCGCTCTTCCAGCAAGCAAGATGGAATTCACATGGTCCGTTTCGGTGATATTGCCAACCGCCATCGTGGCAAGCCCGGCTTCGTTGCGGATGCGGTCACTGAACGGCGTCTGGAACATGCGCCCATAGACGGGCTCTGCGTCGACCGAGGTCTGACCTGCCGAGACATCGATGATATCCGCGCCCTCTGCCGCAAACATCATGGCGATCTCAACCGCTTCTTGCGGGGTCACCCCCCCCTCCGCAACCCAATCGGTGGCTGAAATCCGCACCGACATGGGCTTGTCCCCCGGCCAAACGCCCCGCATCTCACGGAAGACCTCCAGCGGATACCGCATCCGGTTTTCCAGCGACCCGCCGTATTCATCTTCCCGATGGTTCGACAACGGGCTGATGAAAGACGACAGCAAATAGCCATGTGCCGCGTGCAACTCAATCATGTCAAAGCCCGCAACCGCCGCCATTTCGGTGGATTTGACGAACTGCCACAAGACCTTGTCCATATCCGTGCGGTCCATTTCCTTGGGAACCGCACAGCCTTCGTCCCACGCGATGGCCGAGGCCGACATCAGCGGCCAGTTGCGCGCCTGCAGAGGACGCTCACTGTCCTCCCAGCCAAGCTGCGTAGACCCCTTGCGGCCTGCATGACCGATCTGGCAGCAAATCTTGGCCTTGGTTTCGGCATGGACGAAATCAACCAACCGTTTCCAGCCCGCCTCATGCTTGGGCGTGTACAGCCCCGGACAGCCCGGCGTGATCCGGCCATCCGCAGAGACACAGGTCATCTCTGTATAAACCAGCCCCGCGCCGCCCTTGGCCCTCTCGGCATAGTGCACGAAATGCCAATCCCCGGGGATACCGTCGACGGCCTTGTATTGCGCCATTGGTGACACAACGATCCGGTTTTCCAAGCGCATCCCGCGCAACTGAAACGGCGCAAACATCGGTGCCCGCCCTGGCTCTCCGCCATGCTGGGCGGCAAACCAATCCTCTGCCCCGCGCAGCCACTCTGGGTCGCGCAAGCGCAGGTTTTCATGCGAAATCCGCTGGCTTCGGGTCAACAGCGAATAGGCAAACTGCTCAGGCGGAAGATCAAGGTAGCGTTCGACTTCCTCAAACCATTCCAATGAGTTGCGTGCCGCAGACTGCAGGCGCAAAACTTCGACCCGTCGCTCGGCCTGATACCGTTCAAACGCCGCCTGCATGGTCGGTTCGCTGTGCAAATACTCGGCCAAAGCAATCGCGGAATCGAACGCCAACCGCGTGCCCGATCCAATCGAGAAATGCCCCGTCGCAGCTGCGTCCCCGATCAGCACGACGTTCTCGTGATACCATTGCGAGCAGATCACCCGTGGGAATTGCATCCACACCGCCGAGCCACGCAGATGCGCCGCATTCGACATCAAGCCGTGCCCGCCCAGATGCCGCTCAAAGATCTTGCGGCAGGTCTCGACGGTTTCTTCCTTGCTCATCGCCTCAAAGCCCCAGCGATCCCAGGTCTCTGGCAAGCATTCGACGATGAAGGTCGCCGTGTTGTCGTCAAACTGGTAGACATGCGCCCAGACCCAGCCATGCACCGTCTTCTCAAAGATGAAGGTAAAGGCGTCGTCGAACTTCTGATGGGTGCCAAGCCAGACAAACTTGCATTTGCGTAGATCAATGTCGGGGCGGAATACATCAACATATTCCTTGCGAACCAATGAGTTGATACCATCGCAGCCCACCACGATGTCATATTCCTTGCGGTATTCCTCGGCGGTTCGGAACTCTGCTTCAAAGCGGAGATCCACGCCCAATTCGCGGGCGCGTGCCTGCATCAGGATCAACATTGCCTTCCGCCCGATCCCGGCAAACCCATGCCCACCGGAAACTGTGCGTACCCCGTCATGCACGACGGCAATGTCATCCCAATAGGCAAACTGACTGCGGATTGCTTCCGTGCTGACCGGGTCGTTCTTTTGCATCCGCCCCAAAGCGTCGTCAGACAAGACGACCCCCCAGCCAAAAGTATCATTGGCCTTGTTGCGCTCCATCACCACAACTTCATGGGACGGATCTCGCAGCTTCATTGAGATCGCAAAATAGAGCCCGGCAGGGCCGCCGCCCAAACAAAGAACCTTCATCACAATCCCTCATGCTTACGTCTTGCCCCAGCCTGTCACCGCTTCAAAACAATTTCAAGCTTGAAATTTATCTCTTGAATTTCCGCCCCAGCGGTGCACAGTTGCAGCATGGAACACCTGCTGATCACACCGCATGCCGGATGGGTGCAACTGACCCTGAACCGACCCGAAGCCAAAAACGCGCTTAACACTGCGCTTTTGGGCGCGATTTCCGCCGCGCTGGCTCAGGCCGCTGCGAACCCGGATATCCGCACCGTTGTCATCCACGGCGCGGACGGGAACTTTGCTGCTGGGGCAGATATTGCCGAGATCGAAACGAAAACCTCGCTCGAAGCCGCCCAAGACCCACGCAAGGCGCATTGGGCCGCCATCCGTGGCTTTGCCAAACCGCTGATCGCGGCGGTTGACGGCTTTGCCTTGGGGGGCGGGCTGGAATTGGCGCTGATGGCCGATCTGATGGTTGTCTCACCCGAGGCGAGACTGGGCCTGCCGGAAACCAACCTTGGCCTGATCCCCGGCGCCGGCGGCGCGCAGCGGCTTATGGCGCTTGCCGGTCGCGCCCGTGCCACCCGCATGGTGCTTTTGGGTGAGGTGATTGACGGCACCACCGCCCATGACTGGGGTATCAGCAGCCACCTCAGCCCCGGGCCTGCGCTGGACGACGCCCAGGCACTTGCCGCCCGCATCGCCCGCCGCGCGCCCCTTGCGCTGCAAACAGCCAAGGCGGCCTTGGTCGCTGGTGATGAAGCCGCGCTTGCCTTCACGCAAGAACGCGCCGGGTTTGAGGCCTTGATGGACAGCGCCGACAAAGCCGAAGGAATTCGCGCCTTCCGCGAAAAGCGCAAACCAGAGTTCAAAGGCCAATGAGTTCGTCACATCCAGAAACCATCGGCATCGTCGGGCTGGGGACAATGGGGCTTGGCATCGCGCAAGTCTTTGCCAGCGCAGGCTTTCACGTCATCGCAACCGATGCTTTCCCCCAAGCGCGCGCGACAGCCGCCGAACGAATGACCCGCGCGCTGGACGCCCGCATCGCCACCGGAAAACTGCCCGCCGTGGCCCGCGATCGCACCCTTGAACGCCTGCACATTGCCGAATCGCTGGCTGAATTCGCTCCCTGCGCGCTGGTGATCGAAGCGATCATCGAAGACACCGCCGCCAAACAGGCCCTTTTTGCCGAATTGGAAGCCATCGTTCCCACGCATGCGGTCCTGGCAACCAACACCTCTTCCCTGCCTGTGGCCAGCATCGCCTCAACCGCCCGCCACCCGCAGCGCGTTGTTGCCCTGCATTTTTTCAATCCCCCTGCCGCGATGAAACTGGTGGAACTCGCGCCCCACGCCGCGACCTCACCCGAAGCGCTCGCACTGGCCCGGCGTCTGGCTGAGGCAACGGGCAAGACGGTCGTCCAATGCCCCGACCGCCCCGGCTTCATCGTAAACCGCTGCGCGCGGCCCTATTACGGCGAGGCGCTTGCGCTTATGGAAGAAGGCCACAGCGCCTCCGAAATCGACGGTGCCATGCTTGCCGCTGGCTATCGCCTTGGCCCCTTCGCCCTGATCGACCTGATCGGCGCCGACATCAATCTTGCAGCCACGCAGGGCCTCGCCCGCGCGATGGCTGACCATCCCCGCTATCACGTCTTCGCGCCGCTTGTCGCGCAGGTTGGCACAGGCGACCTCGGGCGCAAATCCGGCAAGGGCTTTGTGTTTCCGGCCACACTTACAGCCTCCCCCAACGCCGAGATCGTGCTGCGGATCGAAGCAACCCTTATTAATGAGGCGGCATGGCTTCTGTCCGAAGGCGGGACGACCCAAGACGGCATCGACACGGCAATGAAGCTGGGCCTCAACTTCCCGCGTGGCCCGTTTGAAGCGCTTTCCCAGCACGGAAAGACCCGCGTTCTCGCGCAACTGACCGCTTTGCAAGCCGCCGCGCCCGCCGCACTCAAATCCCGCTACACCCCCGCCCCGGCCTTGGAGTCCGCATGACCGACGTTTTCATCTGCGCAACCCGCCGCACGCCCATCGGACGCTATGCGGGCAGCCTCGCCACAGCCCGGCCAGACGACCTCGCCGCCCGCGTGATCGACGGGCTTCTCGACCTGCATGACCTGCCTGTTGATGAAGTCATCTTCGGCTGCGCCAACCAAGCCGGCGAAGACAACCGCAACGTGGCCCGTATGGCGACCCTGCTCTCGCGGCTTGGCCCGTCGGTGCCCGCGCTTACGGTCAACCGCCTCTGCGCCTCCGGGCTGGATGCAGTGATCCAAGGCGCGCGGTCCATTCGCGATGGTGCCGCCGAGATTGTGATTGCAGGCGGTGTGGAATCCATGTCCCGCGCGCCCTTTGTGATGCCCAAGGCAGACTCCGCCTTCGCCCGCGCCCCCCAGATCTATGACACAACCATTGGCTGGCGCTTCGTCCATGCCCGCATGGCGGCGCTTTATGGCACAGAATCGATGCCCGAAACCGCCGAAAACGTCGCCGCCGAACATGCTATCTCGCGTGAAGATCAAGACGCGTTCGCCCTGCGCAGCCAAAGCCGCTATGACATGGCGTGGCACGCAGCAGATATCCTGCCCGTAACCCTTACCTCCCGCAAAGGCGAGACTCAGGTCGCAACCGACGAACACCCGCGCGCGACCAGCCTTGCCGCCCTTGCCGCCCTTGCCACCCCCTTCCGCACCCCGGGGACCGTCACTGCGGGCAACGCCGCCGGGGTCAATGACGGGGCCGCAGGTGTGGTGCTTGCCTCCGCCGCCGCAGTCGCGCGGCATGGACTGACCGCGCTTGCCCGGGTTGGCCACGCGGCGAGCGCCGGGGTCGCACCGCGTATCATGGGCGTCGGCCCCGTCGCAGCCCTTGCCAAGCTCAGTCAACGCACGGGCCTGACCGCCAAAGACTTCGACGTTATTGAGCTGAATGAGGCCTTCGCGGCCCAAGTCCTTGCCTGCACCCGCGCCTGGGGCATTCCCGACGACGCCCCACAGGTGAACGCCTATGGCGGCGGCATCTCGATGGGCCACCCTTTGGGCGCATCCGGCGCCCGCATCGCCGGCACCGCCGCGCGCAGGCTTTTTGAAACCGGCGGCACAAATGCGCTTGTCACACTCTGCGTTGGCGTTGGCCAAGGCGTCGCCCTGACCCTGCACAAGGTGTAAGATGTCCGAGACCTATTTCCTCTACCACTCGATCGGCATGTATCCCGGCAAAGCCGATGACCTCGCCCGCGCCATGTCCGAATTTGCCGAAGTATGGGGGCGCCCGGATGACAGCCAGTGGGCCTATGCCTTGGGCAAACGTCAGAACTTCCTGACCCGCTGGGGCGCGATCCTGAACGCCGCACCCGGCACAGTGACCGCAACCGAGAATGTGACCGCCGGCTTCCACAGTCTGCTCGCTGCCCTCCCTGCCCGGCACCTTCGCGGCCGCAAAGTTCTGGTGGGGGCAGATTGCTTTCCGTCCAACCACTTCTTGCTGAACGGAATGGCCAAGAAATACGGCTTTACCCTGCACACCGTCCCCTTTCGGCAAGGGGCGGCCCATGTTGAGGATGAAGATTTCCTGCAGGCCTGGACCCCCGAGGTCGGACTGGCCCTGCTGACCTGGGTCTCATCCACGACGTCCCACCGCATTGACATGGCACGGATGGTCGCGCACGGGCGGCAAATGGGCTCACTTATTGGCACCGATATTACCCAAGCGGCGGGCTTGATCCCCTATGATGTCACTGCCCCGCGTGTCGATTTTTCTGTCTCCACCTCGCTAAAGTGGATGTGCGGCACCCCCGGCGCGGGCATGCTCTACGTCTGCCCCGACCTGATCTCCGATTGTGCCCCGGAACTGCGGGGGTGGTTCAGCCAAGACAACCCTTTCAACTGGGACATCACGGCGTTTTCTTATGCGCCCGACATCCGCCGTTTTGACAATGGCACCCCCGCAGTGATGTCCGCTTTGGCCTCGCTCCCCGCGCTTGACTGGCACGCGCACCAAGACCCCGCCGCGATCCTGTCCCACAACCGCCGACTGACAGCACGGCTGATCGAAGGCGCCGATCATCTTGGCCTTCACCTGATCACCCCCCGCGCCGAGGCAAAACGCGGCGGCTCGCTCATGCTGCGCCTGCCCGACAGCCACCCCGCCGCGGCGGTTGTCACGGCCCTGCGTGCGCAAGGCATCACCACCGACAACCGCAGCCAAACCCTGCGCCTGTCGCCCGGCGTTCTGACCACGATGGACGGGGTCGAAACCTTGCTCTCCGCCCTCGCCCTCCAGATCCGCTCCTGACCCGCCCGTTCATCTTGGCAAAAATACTCCCGCCGGAGGCTTCAACGTCTCCGTCAGCGCGCCCTCAGCTCTGCCAGCGATCAGTCCTGATAGCCCTCGCCCCGCGCCGCACGCAACGTGTCGCGGGGTGACAGCCCATAGCGGGCGCGGTAGCTCTCGGCAAACCGCCCGAAATGACTGAACCCCCAGCGCAGCGCCACCTCGGTCACTGATCCCGCCCCGCTGACCAAATCGGCATGGGCCCGCGCCAGCCGACCCTCACGCCAAAACCCCAAAGGCGTGGTTCCACGATGTTGCCGAAAGGCCAACTGCAGCGCGCGCGGGCTGATCCCGGCCGCCCGCGCAACCTCTTCCACCGTCAGCGGCAGATCCAGGTGCGCTTCGATATAGCCTTCTGCCAGCCGCAGATGGCGGGGGCGTGGCGCCGAACGACGCCGCCCCAGCAGGGCCGCGTGATCGTGGCGATGCGCCTCCAATAGCCCGGATAGCACCGACGCCTCGACCGCCCGCCCCATCAGCCCCCCGCCGATCGGTGACCGCCCCGCATCCGCCTCCGACACCAAAAACAACACCAACCGCCGCAAGGCCGCCCCGGCACCGCGCGTCAGATCCATCCCACCTGAAAAGGTCAATGGCCGCGACGAGGGTGTGCCCAATTGGGCAGACAGATGGTCTTGCATCGCCTGACGATCAATCTGGATCAATACCTGCCGCGTGCCCTCTTCCCAGATCATCGTCGTCGCCCGATGCGGGTTCAGCACTGCCGCCGTCGCGGCTGACGAATAATAGCGTTCGGACCCATGCGCGATCATCGCACCGCCGGCCAGCGGTATCTGCACCAGATAAAACCGCTCCAACTCACCCGGCGCGATCAGCGTCTTGGCCCCATATTGGATATAGTTCAGACTCAGCCGCTCACCGGGCAAATGGTGTTGGCGGGCATCCATCGCACCGATGCCGATCCTGTCCAGCCGATGCGGACAAAACACCGCCGCGACCCGCTCTCGGGCCTCGTCAAGGTCAGTTGACCGGAACAGGACATGCGCCCCCAAAGGGGGAAGTTCGTGCAACATCTGCCTCGTCTCTCAGGCTGCCCCTGAATCGTACCACGCTTTGCCCCCGGCCCAGGCACTTTCCGGACCCCGCCCGTCGATTTTTTCGTTTTCCGGATAGTCTCCCCGTTTGTCGGATAGCGCCTCCCCCACCAGGGGCCGAGGCTGAACCGAGTAAAACCAAAGGGGACAAAGATGCGCGGCTTATCAGGCAAAGTGGCAATCGTGCCGGGCGGCAGCACGAAAATCGGGCAAGCCGTGGTTTCAGCATTTCGCAGCGCCGGGGTCAAAGTGATGGTGGCCGATATCGTGCCGTGCGCAGAACAAGACGGCGTGGCCTTCCAAGCCTGTGATCTGCGCGACGACGCCCAGATCAAGGCCATGGTTGAGGCAACCAAGACCCGCTTTGGCCGTATCGACTTTCTGGTCAATGTCGCGTGCTCCTACCTCGACAATGGCGCGGCGACCAGCCGGGCAGACTGGCTGACCGCCCTTGATATCAACATCGTCGGTTCTGTGATGCTGATGCAGGCCGCCCGCGCCGACCTTGCCGCCCACAAGGGGGCCATCGTGAACTTCAGCTCCATATCCGCGCGCATCGCGCAAACCGGGCGCTGGGTCTACCCGGTCTCCAAAGCCGCCATCGTGCAGCTTACGCGCAGTCAGGCTATGGACCTTGCCGCCGAGGGCATCCGCGTCAACGCCGTCTCGCCGGGGTGGACGTGGTCGAATATCATGGATGAACTGACCGGCGGCGACCGCGCGAAGACAGACGCGGTCGCGGCACCGTTTCACATGCTAGGCCGCGTCGCCAACCCCGAAGAGGTGGCTGCCGCCGTGCTGTTCTTATGCTCGGATGAAGCCAGCTTCATAACAGGGACCGAACTGTCCGTTGATGGCGGCTACGGGGCGATGGGGCCGGAACAGGCCGTTCCGGCAATTCCAAAACTGATGAGCTGACCCGCCGCGCGCCACAAAGGCGCTCGGCAAGCACCAAAACCAAAAGAAACAGGGAAAAAATCATGCGTAAAATCAGCATCATCGGTGGCGGGCAATCCGGGCTGCAGCTTGGGATTGGCTTGCTCAAGGCCGGGCATCAGGTGCGTATCGTCCAAAACCGCACGGCGGAAGAGGTGGCGCAGGGCAAGGTCTTGTCTAGCCAATGCATGTTCTCCAATGCCGTTCAAAACGAACGCGATCTGGGCATCGACTTTTGGTCGCAAGACTGCCCCCCGGTTGAAGGTATCAACTTCATCGTCCCGAACCCGGATGGCTCAGGCAGCAAGGTGATCGACTGGGCCGCGCGGCTGGACCGCAACGGCTATTCGGTGGACCAACGGGTAAAAATCCCGCGCTGGATGACCGAATTCTCCCGTCTGGGCGGGCATATGGTGATCGCAGACGCGGGCATCCCCGAGATTGAAACCTATGCCCGCCAAGATGATCTGGTGATCGTCGCCTCGGGTAAGGGCGAAGTGGGCCGCATGTTTGCCCGCGATGCCGAAAAATCAGCCTACGACAAGCCGATGCGCGCCCTTGCGCTGACCTATGTGACGGGCATGGTGCCGCGCAGCCCCCATTCGGCAGTGGAGTTCAATCTTATCCCAGGGGTCGGCGAATACTTTGTCTTCCCTGCCCTGACCACCACCGGCCCCTGCGAGATCATGGTCTTTGAAGGTATCCCCGGCGGCCCAATGGATTGCTGGGCCGACGTGAAGACCCCCGCCCAACATCTTGAAACCTCACTGCACATTCTTAAAACCTTCCTGCCGTGGGAATATGAGCGTTCGCGAAACTGCCAGTTGACAGATGACAACGGGATTTTGTCGGGCCGTTTTGCGCCCACCATCCGCCACCCCGTTGCCACGCTGCCCTCAGGGCGTAAAGTGCTTGGCTTGGGCGATGCAGTTTGCCTGAATGATCCGATCACGGGCCAAGGGTCCAACAATGCCTCCAAAGCGGCGGCGATCTATCTTGCCCGTATCCTTGAACACGGCGACCGCCCCTTTGATGAGGCGTGGATGCAAGGCACCTTTGACCGCTTCTGGGATTACGCCCAGTGGGTCGTCGGCTGGACCAACATGCTGCTTTTGCCGCCGCCGCCCTTCATTCTGGAAATCATGGGCACTGCCTGCGCCGAGCCGCGCCTGGCGCACCGGATGGCCAACGGCTTTGACGATCCACGCGATTTCTTCCCTTGGTTCGCTGATCCTGCCGCCGCCGCCAGCTATCTAGCCGAACTGAAAGCCGCTTAGGATGAGCGCCATCGACGCCAACGCTTTTCGCGCCGCAATGGCGCGATTTCCCGGGGCTGTGACCATCGTCACAGCCCGCGACCCCGCCACGCGCGAACGGCGCGGTATCACCGCAACAGCAGTCTGCTCGGTCACCGCCGATCCGCCCAGTCTGCTTGTATGCCTGAACCGAAAAACCGGCACCCGTGCCGCAGTGCAGGCATCGGGCCGCTTCAACGTCAACCTGCTGGCGGGCGACGGCGGCCCGCTGGCCCTGCGCTTTGCCGGCGCAGATGGTGTCACGGGGGAAGAGAAATTTGCCACCGGCGACTGGCAGGACGACCCCGACGGCGTGCCCTTGCTCAGCGGTGCCATCCTGACCTTCGGCTGCATGGTCAGTGAATCGCTCGAAGCCGGTTCCCACTCCGTCTTTATAGGCCAGATCGGCGGCCTGACCTTGGGCGACGGGGCCGCCCTTATCTACGAGCAAAGCCGTTTTCACAGGCTGCAACCACTCTAGCGCCTAAGCCCGTCGATGCGTGGCCGCGACGCGGGCTACCTCTTCATAGATGCCGGTCAACACGTTCAGCGTCTGCGCCGCTTCGGCCAGTCGCGCCGAAAATCCCGGCAGGTTGCCAATCGCGGCCAACAGCAGGCGGCGGCGTAGCAAACTGTATTCCTCGGTCACCCTCCGCCCCGCCTCTGTCACTTCATAGCTGACCCCCGATCGCCCCGCGCCTTTGCGGATCACCAACCCTGCGCCCAACAGTTTGCGCAGGGAATACTGGATGTTGGGGATATCATCGCGGTTGGTTAGCCGGGCCAGATCCTTGATGCTTTTGGGCCGGTCATTCATGCGGATGATGTGCAACAGCGCATTCTCTGGCCCGGTTGCAGCAAGGTCGCAAACCCCGGCCAGACATTCCGACTGCCAACGACCGAATCCCTCAAAGGTCCGCATCAGCGAGAATTCCAGCTCAGTCGCCTCCACCTCTCCAGCCGTTTGCGCCAGATGCCACCGATAATCCAGCGACCGCTCCGTCGTATCATTTTGAGTTTGAAGCGTTTTTCGTACCATGCAACGGCCCCCTCTGTGCCCCCCATCATTCCTTTTTCATAACCGTTGACGCAATGCGATTTTAAGATAGACTTTCAAACATAAAATAAAAGCAAACCTCACATATTTCCTGACAGGGAGAACATCATGACCAATAACCCGATGCTTTCGGGCGACCACTTTCGCTTGGGCACATTTTCGTCCAACTGCTCATCCGGCATGACGCCCACCAAAATCGCTGAACGGTGGGACAATTCTTGGGACAACAACCTGACACTGGCCAAAATGCTGGATGAAGCGGGCATAGATTTCATGCTGCCGATCGCGCGTTGGATCGGCTACGGCGGCGAGACGGACTTTCACGGCGGCGTGCTCGAAACCATGACCTGGGCGGCTGGCCTTTTGGCCTCGACCAAGAATATCGCGGTCTTTGCCACGATCCATACGGCCGCCAACCACCCCGCAGTCGTCGCCAAACAAATTGCGACCATCGACCAGATCGGCCATGGCCGCGCAGGGCTGAACATCGTTGCGGGCTGGAACAAGCCGGAATACGAAGCCCTTGGCCTGACCCTGCCCGACGACCACGAAACCCGCTATGCCTATGCGCAGGAATGGTTCGATCTGGTTCGTAAACTATGGACGTCGAAAGAGCATTTCGACTGGGACGGCAAATGGTTCAAAGCCAAACGCATCAAGGGCGACCCCGCCCCGGTGCGTGGCTCGGTCCCGATCATCAACGCCGCAGGCTCGGCCCAGGGGCGCGGCTTTGCAACCGACAACGCCGACTTCCTGTTCACCCCGGCCATCGACCTGAGCCGATCTGTTGGCGAGATCACCGACCTGAAGGCCCAAGCCAAGGCCAAGGGCCGCAAGGTTGACGTGCTGACCTTCAGCCACGTCATCTGCCGCCCCTCGCGCGATGAGGCCGAAGCCTTCCTGAACCACACTGCCGTGGCCAATTGCGACACCGAAGCCGTCGATAATCTGGTCAACCTGCAATTCGCCCATGCCCAAAGCTTTCCCCATGACTTGCTGGCCCAGATCAAACATCTGTTCGCGATGGGGCACGGCGGCTTTCCCCTTGTCGGCACACCTGATGACGTTGCCGAGGGGATTCTTAAACTCCACGCAACGGGATTTGCGGGCACAACGCTGTCTTTCGTGGATTATGTGAAAGAGTTCCCCTATTTCCGCGATATGGTGCTGCCAAAGCTGAAAGAGGCTGGCATCCGCTGATCCCCCTTCCGGCATCGCCCCTGTGCGGGCGATGCCTCTAACCCAGAGAGCGCCATGTCCGAACCAAGTCCCAAGCATTTTCGCGACGCCATGCGCGCCTTTGTTGGCAATTGCAGCGTGATCACCACCGGTCAGGGCGATGCCGCGACGGGGTTGATCGTTACCTCGGCCATATCCCTGTCGGCAGAGCCACCGCTGCTGTTGGCCTGCGTCAATCGCAGCGCGTCCAGCTGGCCTGTCTTGCACGAAACGCGCAGCTTTGGCTGGTCAAGCCTTGGTGCTGCCCATCAGGCGGTGGCCGAACGCTTTTCCGGCTTTGGCGGCGTCAAAGGAGCCGCGCGGTATGAAGGGGCGGCTTGGGAGACAGCCGTTACCGGCGCGCGTCTGTTGCAAGGCGCGCCCGCCGCCTTTGACTGCACCGTCGAGGAAATGATCGACCGTGGCACCCATTCCATCCTGATCGGTCGGGTCGTTGCGATTCGGACCACCGAAGGGGCGGGCGCGCTGATCTATTGGAACGGGGCCTATCGCAGCCTTGACGCCTAGGTGCGGCGGTGAGGTGAGGAGCTTCCGGCGGGGATATTTAGAGACAGAAAATGGACCCGGCCACCTGCAATACCGTCGGGGTCGGGGGGCCTTGGGTAAAGCCCCCCATGTCAGGCGAAACTGCGGATTGTCTGTAGTGCACCGTCCAGGGCTTTGCCTTCTTCATCCAGCAACGCCGCCTCGCGGAGCCGTTTCGCCCAATCGGCGGCGTCGTCCCGCATCGCAACCAACGCAATTCCCGCCAGCACCCGATCGAATTTGGACAGCCCGCGTGCATGGGTGTCGGAATAGCCTTTTACCAGACGCCGACAACGGATCACCTCGACGGCGAGGTCGTAATTCAGGGGCAAGTATCCCATCGCAACACCCATCCAGTGATCAAGATGGTGCCTCTCTTGGGCGTGGCGCAGCGTGCGGGGGCGCCAGAACTTAAGCCCGCCAAGCGCATAAAGCGTCAGGTAGCCCCCCAACCGGTCAGTGCGCAGGCGTCTGCCCCTATTGAAGAGCCGGTCGATCAGCCGCATTCGCGCCGGATTAGCGGCCCATCTTGCGCCCAACCGGGCGGGCAGCAGGGACACGATCTCTTCGGCGCGCGGATGCAGGAATTCGGTCACCTGCATGACCTGAGCCGTCCCTGCCCCCATTTCTTGCGCGATCCGGTCCATCCGCCCATCCCGCGTTTTCAGATCGGCCACACGGAGGATGTCGTCATAGGCCATGGCGGTCGCAAGGTATTTGGCAGCCTCGCGGCCAAGATCATAGGGGGCGCGGTCTTGGGCCAGCACGGACTCGAGCCGCGAGAGATACTGTGATCCGTAGGCAATGTCCTGAAACTCAACCACTTTGCGAAGCCCGTGCAGTGCCATATCGGCCACGGGGGCAGGCATCGCGTCCAACCGTTTGACCAGCCCGTGCCAACCGTCGCGCAGCTTTGCTGGCCCGTTGGGAACGGTCAACGCTGTGGGCTTCGGGGTAACCTTTGGCGGCGCCGAACCACTTTGGGCCGCTTCAAAACCCGCGGCAAAGGCCCGCAGGGACGCTTGCGCCCCTTTGCCACCCGACAGGATCGCCGCCTCAAACGCCTCGCGCGGAAAGGGCAAAACGCCCGCCCCCGCCAAGCCGCCAAACAGCGACGCCGAGATCACCGACCCCTGCCCGACCGCCAGCGCATCAAAATCAGCCGCGATGAAGCGCCGCGATGCAAGTTCCGCTGCCGCCATGACCTCTTCGGAGGAAGCGATGCCATCCCCCGGCACCATCTTTTCGCTGACCGCCAGCGCGCGGTGCGTCGAGGTGATCAGAACCGTGCGGTCCGGCGTCACAAACCCACGGATGATCGACCGCCCGGCCTCCATCATCTCGGCGGTGATCATGACGTCAACGTCGCCCGCAGCGGGCATCAGCGAAAAGACGGGCGCATGGTCACCGGCCGGGGCCATCTCGACATAATAGACTGTGGCTCCGGTACGCTGCGCCACACCCGCGACGCTGGTCGCCTGACAGACATAGCCATTGGCCCGCGCCAAAGCCTCGATCCAGCCGGTGAGCACCCCGCCGCCCTGACCACCGACCGCCAAGACGGCCAATTTGAGGATTCCCCCCAAGCGCGGATCCGGCGGCTGCGGCACCATGGATTGTAGCGTCATTGCACACCTCCAAACACCAACCGACGGCTGTCCCGGCGGCGCTGCAACCAACCGATAACCCGCGCGCGCAGCTTGGCGCGCCATTGCTCCCAAGGGCCGGGATTGTGCACCACATCGGCCCGGTAGAACGACGGACAAAGCACGGCCGCATCGGCCACTTCCCCGCAATTGCCGCAGCCCACGCAGGATTGATCGATGGAGGCCACGGGATCATCACGCAACGGATCGTCCAGCCGCTTCAGCGACAGGGACGGACAGCCCGACAGCCGGATACAGGCGTGATCGCCGGTGCAGACCGCCTCATCCACGCCAAAGCGCGGCACATCAACCCGACGCCCCTCGCGGATCGCCTTGGCCCGCAGCGGCTTTTCGCGGCGCTGCTTGTTCAGCATGCACTCGGACGAGGCCACGATCACCTTTGGCCCCTCGGCCTTGGTGGTCAGCGCCTCACGGATGGTGTCGCGCATCCGGCCCACGTCATAGGTCCGGTCGATCTGGCGCACCCAAGTGATGCCAATACCGCCCAAGGCTTTCGAGATCGGGTTCTTGGTGGATTTGGTGGCATTATCCGCCCGCGAAGACATGACATCCTGCCCGCCGGTTGCCGCCGAGTAAAAATTATCGACCACGATCGCCACGCCGTCTGATTTGTTGAACACCATGTTGGTGAAGGACGAACTCAGCCCGTTATGCCAAAACCCACCGTCGCCGATGATCGCCACCGGACGCCGCTCTCCACCGCCGTCAAAGGCACCATTGGCCGCAGGGCCAAGGCCAAAGCCCATCGTCGCGCCACCAATTTCAAAGGGCGGCAAGCTGCCGAACAAATGGCAACCGATGTCGGCCGCAATCTGGTGCTTGCCGAGTTCCTTTTCCACCAGCTTCATCGCGGCGAAGATCGGACGTTCCGGGCAACCGGTGCAAAAGCCGGGCGGACGGATGGGAACGGTCTTGGTCAAATCCGGCACTGCCACGCGATCTTCGTTGGGCGCGCGCACGGCAGCGGCCAACATCTCTGGCGCCGCCTTTTTGAAAAAGGCGGTTACACCGTCCAGCATCACTTGCCCGGTATACTCCCCCGCCATCGGCAAGACGCCTTTGCCATGCAGCTTCACCGATGAGCCCGCGCGATACAGCATTGAGCCAAGCGCTTGCTCGATAAACTCCGGCTGGCCCTCTTCGACGACCAGCACATGCTCTTTACCCGCGCAAAAAGCCAAAAACTCAGAACTAACCAGCGGATAGGTCACATTCAGCACATAAAGCGGAATCACCGTTTCGCCGTAAGCATCCGCAAGCCCCAACCGCTGCAAGGCGCGGATCACGTTGTTATACATGCCGCCCTGCAATACGATACCGACACTGGCCGCCTTCGGCCCAAACAATTCGTTCAACTGATTGTCCAGGATGTATTTTTCGGCCGCGGGCCAACGGTTCTTGACCTTGTCCTGCTCATGCACATAGGACATCGGAGGCAAGACCACGCGGGCGAAATCCGACCGGGGGGCCGAAAGTGCCTCGGTCACCGACAGGGTCGGGCGCTTGTTGTCGCGTGTCTGAAAACTGCCCGTCACATGGCACGACCGGATGCGCAACGTCAGCATCACCGGAGAATTTGACGCCTCTGACAACGCAAACCCATCCCCCACGGCCTTCACAAGGCTTGGCAAGTTCGGGCGCGGGTCCAGCAGCCAGAACTGCGACTTCATCGCAAAGGCATGGCTGCGCTCTTGCATGATGGAAGAGCCTTCGCCGTAATCCTCGCCCAGAACGACAAGCGCACCGCCCGTCACCCCCGACGAGGCAAGGTTGGCCAGCGCGTCCGACGCCACATTGACCCCCACCGGCCCCTTGAACGTCACCGCCCCGCGGATCGGATAATGCACCGACGCCGCCAGCATTGCCGCCGCCGCCGCCTCGTTTGCGTTGGCCTCAAACCGCACGCCCAACTCGCCCAGCAACCCCTGCGCATCGGCCAGCACATCCATCAAATGGCTGATCGGTGCGCCCTGATATCCACCGACATACCCAACGCCGTTTTCCAACAACGCCTTGGTGATCGCGAGTATCCCTTCGCCGGTAAAGGTTTCCCCCGCGCTAAGGCGCAGGTCTTCGACTTCGGCGGTAAAACTACGCTCGGCCATGTCAGATCTCATGCTTTCTGATGTTTGTGAGCATCTTTTGCAGCGTGCCGACAAAGGCCCGCCGTTCGTCATCCGGAACGCCCTTGAACATGCGTGCCTGCGCGGCCGCCATGTGCGGCCATAGTGTTTCAAAGGCCGTACGCCCCGCATCGGTGATAAAGACACGCGTGGCCCGGCTGTCATTGGCATCGGTTTCGCGCCGGATCAGACCGCCCTCTTGCAACTGATCCAACGCGCGGCTCAGCGTGGATTGCTCAATCACCGTCAGAACCGCCAATTCACGGATCAGCGGCCCCTCCACCACCGACAAAACCGCCAAAGAGCGCATCTTGGGTGTGGAAAGGCCCAGCCCGGCCATCTCTTCGCGCAGCGACGCGTTGTAGCGCCCCATGATCCGGTTCATCAGATAGGGTGCGAAATTGGTCAGCCCCATCTCACCCAAGCGCGGCACCGGCATAGAGGGTGTTTCGTCGTTCATGCGCCAAGGCTCCTTGCCGCATTGTATCCTGATCCGCCGCCAAGGCCCGGACCGGGATGGGCCGAGGCCCCGATATGGATTAACCCGCGCACCGCGCTGGTGCCGTTCGTGGAATGGGCAAAAGGCCGCCAAAGGAAGAACTGATCAATCGAGCAAGCCCCGCCATAAGGATCACCGCCCACCAGATTGACGTTCATCGCCTCAAGATCCGCCGGCGAATAGGCGCGCCGCGCAAGCTTGATCTTGTCGAAATCCTTGATGTGGCGGGCAAGGATCGCCTCTATCCGGTCGGCGAACGCCTCGCGGACCGCCCCCCAATCGCGGCCCTCGATCTGGTTCGCCGCATCGCCCTTGATCACGCGCGGCCCATCGGGAACTTGTATCCACAAAATTGCCTTACCCTCTGGGCAGCGCGTCGGGTCAAGCCTGTGGGGTTGCCCGACGCACAGTGTCGGCACCTCTGGCAACAGCCCCCGCTCGGCCTCATTGGCAGATTTAGAGACCGCGTCGATCCCGTCAGACAGGTGGATCAACGCCACATCTTCCAACCCGGCCGAGGTCCATTCCGGCAGTCGGTCCAACGCATAGTGCAGTTGGAAATTGCCACGCCCGTGCCGGAATCCGGCCACGGCCGCGCGATCTTCGGGCAGCGCAACCCCCTCAAGCAAGCGGCCATATAGCTGCCCTGGCGCGACCGAAGCCAGCACCGACCGGCACGCAATCTCTTCACCGCCCCGCAGCCTCACGCCGGTCACCTGCCCGGCCTGCGTGGTGATCCGCTCTACCTCTGCGCCGGTACGCACCTCGCCGCCCCGCTCGGCGATCAGCGCCGCAAAGGCCCGCACGATCGCGGCGGCCCCGCCCTTGGCGACCGGAGCCCCAGCCACCTCCAACGCAAAGGCCACCACTTTGGCCATCTGCGCCGAATACGCACTTTCGGGCGTCAACCCGCAATGCAGAACCCACGGCGCCCAAAGCGCTTGCACCAATGGGCTCTGATAGCGGCTTTCCAACCAGCCCCGCGCCGGGGCCAGCGCGGACCCCATCCAAGCCGCCAAACCACGCAGCCCGCGCTTTCGCACCTGCCCAAACAGCAGCCGCGCCGTGCCCCACGACCAAAGCGGCCCGCCCAAGAGCGCAAAAAGAAACGGCGCATCCGCACCAATCGCGCCCACATCGCGCCCGTGCTGATCCCCGTCCCCTGCGGCCAAAGCGTTAAACCGCGCAAGGTTCACCGCCGGGTCCATCGTCAGCACAAGGCTGGACCCATCCGGCCGCACAACGGCAGTCGGATGGGGGCTGTGGGCATACTCAAACCCATGCCGCGCCAGATGCGGCCCAAGCGCCGCCCCGGCGGGAGAGGTCAGGAACAGAACAAAGGTCGCGGCCATCACGTCATGGGTATAACCGGGCAAGGTGATTTCGGCGCTGTGCAAGCAACCGCCCAGACGATCCTCGCGCTCCAGCACCAGCACCTTCTTACCCTTCAGGGCCAACAGGCTGGCCGCAACCAACCCGTTGATCCCCGACCCGATGATGACGTGATCGACCATCCGACCCGCCCCCTTTACCGCGCCACCAAAGCCAGCGCGCGAATGGGCGAACCCGTCCCCCGCTCAATCTTCAGCGGTGCCGCGATCAGGATCGCGCCCTTGGCCGGCAACTTGTCGAGATTGGCAAGGCTCGCCAGACCATAGCAGTTGTTCTTGTGCAGCAAATTATGCGCCGGGAAGGGCGGCGTCATCCCGCCTGCCTGCCCCGCATCGGTGCCGATGCATTGGCTGCCCCAGCCGACAATGCCCTTGGACAGCAGATACTCGATCACCTCGGCGGTCGGCCCCGGCGTATGCGGCCCCGTCTCATTGGCATTCAGGAACAACGCCTCGTCATGGCTACGCTTGTCCCAATCGGACCGCAGCACCACCCATTCGCCCGCACCAATTGCGCCGTGCTTGGCTTCCCATGCTTTCACATGGTCAATCGTCAGCAAAAAGTCCGGGTTCGCGCCACACTCCGCCGCAAAGTCCAACACATTCACCGGCGCGACCAGCCGCTGCACGGGCAGCGTGTCAGTATAGCCGTCGGCATAGTCCTTGCCGGTGATCCAGTGGTGCGGCGCATCAAAGTGGGTGCCCGAATGCTCGCCCACCTTCAACCAGTTCCACGCCCAGAACGGACCGTCCTGATCATATTCCGAGATCCGGTGAATTTCGATCGCCGGGGTGTCCTTGGCAAAATCCGGCGGCAGCTTGAGCAGCGGGGTGCTTGGCCCCAAGGTCCCGGTGCAATCAACCACCTCAACCGAGCCAGAGGCGAGCAATCCGGCCAAATCGGCCAGTACAGTTGCAGAAGTCATCCTACTCTCCCTAAGTTTATGCTTTTGACGTAACTCTGTGACCACATTTTGCAGACAAAACCCCACTCGGGTCCAACAGCCTTAAACGTGCAAGCCGCAGCCAACTCGGGCGGAAAAGAAACGGGCTTCTCAGACTGCACGTCCGATCTCGAATCAGACTAGACAGATTTAAATGCATTTGCAAATATCCAGTGACAGACGAAAGGCCAGTTATGCCGCCAGCACCTCCAGATTCTGCAACCCCCTATGACGCCCTTTTCATTGGAGCCGGACACAACAGCCTTGCCTGCGCGCTGCATCTGGCCGCACAGGGCTGGAAGGTGGCGCTGTTCGAACAGGCCGCGGTGGCCGGTGGCGCGGTGAAATCGGGCGAACTGACGCTTCCCGGTTTCCGTCATGACTGGGCGGCGATGAACCTGTCGCTTTTTGCCGGATCGGCGTTTTTTAAGACTTATGGGCCGGAACTCATCCAGAACGGGTTGGAATTTGCTCCGGTTTCCAAGCCCTTCGCTTCCGCATTTACGGACGGGGGCTGGTGTGGTGTCTCAACTGATCTGGCCGAGACGACCGCCAACATCGCCCGCCACTCCGCCAAAGACGCCGCCACATGGTCCCGCATGGTCGCGGCATTCCCGACCGAGGCCCCTGCCCTGTTTGGCCTTTTGGGCAGCCCAATGAAATTACGTGCGCTTGCATATTTCGTGTTCAAAACACTTTACCAAAAGCGCGGCGGCTCGCTGGATTTCGCCCGCTTCCTGCTGCAATCCCCACGCGAATATCTGAACGCCACATTCGAGTCGCCGCAGGTGCGGGCTATGCTGGGCGCTTGGGGAATGCATCTCGACTTTGCCCCCGACATCGCCGGAGGCGCGATGTTCCCGTATCTGGAGGGCATGGCCGGTCAAGCCTTTGGCATGGTCATCGGCAAAGGCGGCGCGGATACGATCATCCGGGCGCTGTTGTCGGCCCTGCAGGTGCGCGGCGGCGTGGTGGAAACCTCGGCGACAGTCACCAAGATTTTGATGGAGCGTGGCACCGCGACCGGGGTGCAGCTTGCCGATGGGCGCGTCTTTACGGCTGCGCGTGCCGTCATCGCCTCAACTGCCCCGTCGGCGCTGCCAAAGCTTACCGGCACGGACCAGCCGTTTGATCAGGCCCTTTCCCGTTTCCGCCACGCCCCCGGAACGATGATGATCCATCTGGCGCTGAAAGACCTGCCCAACTGGTCCGACCCGGCCCTGCGCGGCTATGCCTACGTCCACCTCGCGCCCAGCCTTGACCAAATGGCGCGCACCTATCAGCAGGCCCTCGCGGGGCTATTGCCGGATGAACCGGTGCTGGTCGTGGGCCAACCCACTTCTGCCGATCCCAGCCGCGCGCCTGAAGGCCAGCATACTCTTTGGCTTCAAGTCCGCATGGCGCCCGGCACCATCCTTGGCGATGCCAAGGGCGAGATTGCCGCCCGTGATTGGCCCACCGCCTCGGCGCCTTTTGCCGAACGCGCCTTGGATATTCTGGAACGTTATGCCCCCGGAACCCGCGCCAATATCCTTGCCCAACGCATCGTGACGCCTGCAGAGTTGGAATCCGATAATCCCAACCTTGTGGGCGGCGATCAGGTGTGCGGCTCGCACCACCTCGCCCAACATTTCCTTTTCCGCCCCGTCCGCGGCCACGCCGACGGCTCTACCCCGACCCGCAACCTGCACCTGACCGGGGCCGCCGTTTGGCCCGGAGCAGGACTTGGCGCGGGATCGGGTTTTCTTCTCGGCCAGCGGCTTGCTGGTAAATAAAATCACAAAAACGACAGGGACCAAAGATGAACCTCAATCGCCGTACCCTTTTAAAACTGACCGCTGCCAGCACGGCCCTAGGCTTTGCGGCTCTGCCTGCCCGCGCGCAGGCCATTGACGAACTGGTCATCGCCTATAACGTCAACCTGCCCGCGTGGGATCCGACCACCGGGCCGTCCGCCGTGAACCCGACCATTCAGGGCTTTTACCAATCGGTCTTTGACCAATATATCCTGCAGCAGCCAGACCTGAAGCCCGCCCCCGGCATCCTGACCGAATGGGGCTGGAACGACGACAAGACCCAAGTCTGGATGACCGTCCGCGATGGCGTGACCTGGCACGACGGCAGCCCGCTGACCGCCGAGGATGTGGCGTGGAGCCTTGCTCGCGTTGCCAATCCCGAAACCGGCAGCCCGATCCAGTTCGTCTGGGGCACGCTGGCCAATCACCGGGTCGAGGGCAACAAGGTCATCGCCGACGTCACCCAGTTTGACCCGACGATCTTCAAATGGATGTATTTCCTAACCGGCTATGTCCTGCCGAAAGCCTATTACGAAAAGGTCGGTGCCGAAGGATTTGAGGCCGCGCCCATCGGCTCTGGCCCCTACATGGTCGACAAATTCGAACGCAACGCCTTTGTGCGGCTGAAGGCCAACGCGAATTACTGGGGTGGCAAGCCGGATTTTGATACCGTCACCATCAAATTCGTCACCGACGCCGCCGCGCGCGTCGCCGAAGTCGAGTCTGGCAACTCGCATGTCACGCTCGAAGTCCCCTATGAGGAATACGACCGCCTGAAGGCCACCCTGACCGGCACCGCAGCCCCCATTTCGGATATCGGTATGATTTTCCTGAATGATATTGAGGTGATGACCGATCCCAACGTCCGCATGGCTGCTGTGCTGGCGATTGACAAACAGACCATCATCGACCGGCTTCTGGGCGGCTACGGGGTCAAGATCGACACACTGCAAACCCCGCAATATGACGCCTATGACCCGTCGATCACGGTCGAATACAATCCTGACAAGGCGGTCGAGCTGTTGGCCGCTTCGGGGTATTCGGTGGATAATCCGGTCAAATTCAAAATCCAGACCACCAAGGGCTTCAAGCCCAAGGATTACGAAATGATTCAGGCCATCGTTGGCCTGTGGCGCAAAGTGGGCATCGATGCCGAGATCGAAGTCTATGAAATCGCCAAGCATTATGAACTGCGCGCCGCAGATCAGCTTGCCCCCGCCGCCTTCTACAACTGGGGCAATTCGGTGGGCGATCCGACCACGTCGACCGGCTTTGCCATGTTCGGCCCCTCGCCGCATTCGGTCTGGGACGGGCAGGATCTGATCGACATGATCGGCCCGCTCTGGGGCGAAAAGGACGAAGATATGCGGATCTCCGGCTGGAAAGCGGTGGACAAATACATCGCCGACAACGCGCTGGTGATCCCGCTGTTGCAATATGTGCAGCCGATCCTGTCCGCGCCGGGCGTGGTGGTGGTGCCGCATGCCTCGGGCGCGCTGCTGCCGCATCTGATGAAGCGGGCCTAACGGCCAAAATGGTCAAAGGCGCCGCCGTGGTGCCTTTGTCCTGCGCCGGGGGCACATGTCCCCGGCGACGCTTGCCCAATTTTCGCACTTTGGCGGGACCTGCGGGGCTTGGCCTGAACGGGATGGTTGATGCTGCTGATCAAGACTCTGCTGTCCCGAGTGGGGACCACGCTGATCACGCTTCTGGGCGTCGCGGTCATTGTGTTCGTCGTCATTCGAGTGGTGCCCGGAAACCCGATCGCGATGATGCTGCCACCGGGCGCGACCGAGGCGGATGTCGCCCGGCTGACCGCGCTCTACGGCCTTGATAAAACCCTGCCGGCGCAATTCCTGATTTGGGGCAACGGCGTGTTGCACGGGGATTTTGGCACCTCTATCACCACCCGCCAGCCCGTTCTGGCGCTGGTACTTGGCCGCCTGCCCGCAACGCTGGAGCTGTCGGTGATGGCGCTCGTCATGGCGATGATCATGGGCGGCTTTGCGGCCCTGACCGGCACCCGCCTGCGCGGCACCCGGGCCGAGGCCGCCATTGACGTCGGCAACGGCATGGCCCTTTCGGTTCCCGATTTCCTCTGGGGGTTGGTGCTGATCCTGCTCTTTGGCGTGTTGGTCCCGGTGTTCCATATCTCCGGCCGCATCACGCCCTCACTGGATTTGCCCTTCACCACCAACTTCTACCTGTTCGAAAGCCTCTTCCGCCTGCGGTTGGATCTTTGGGCCGATCTGGTCAGCCACATGTTCATGCCAGCGCTGGCCCTTGCCATACCGCTGGCCGCAATCATCGGCCAATTGCTCAAGCAAAGCCTGAAGGAAACCATGCATCTGGATTACGTCACCCTGTCCCGCACCAAGGGCTATGCGGAAAACCACGTCATCCTGCGCGAGGCCCTGCCCAATGCCATCCTGCCCACCCTGACGCTGGTCGGCGTGCAGTTCACCTTCCTGATCGGCGGCACCGTCATCATAGAGCGGCTGTTTTCCTATGAAGGCTTGGGCAACATGGCCATTGATGCCGTCATCAACCGCGATCTGCCGTTGATCCAAGGCATCGTGATCCTGTTCGCCCTGATCTTCACGCTGGTCAATCTGGCCGTCGACCTGTGCTACGCCGCCCTGAACCCCCGGCTGCGTCATGGCTGATACACGCGTCATAGAAGGCCGCAGCCTTGTCCGCCGCCGGTTGCGCCCGCGGCTCTACTTGTCGGCCGGCTGGCTGGTCCTGCTGGTGCTGGCAGCCCTGCTGGCCCCGTGGATCGCCCCCAAAGACCCGCTGGCCCAAGACCTGTTCCTTGGCCGGATGCCGCCTTTCTGGCTGAAAGGGGCCGAGCCGGGCTACTACCTTGGCACAGACAGCCTTGGCCGCGATGTGCTGTCACGCTTGCTCTACGGGGCGCGATTGGCGCTGACGGTTGCGGTAATCGCGGGCAGCCTGACCTGCGTTGTGGGCGCGGCGCTTGGCCTGATGGCGGGGTTCTTGCGGGGCTGGGTCGATCTGCTGATCTCGCGGCTGATCGACATCTGGATGGCCTTTCCGCCGGTGCTTTTCTCAATCCTGCTGATCGCTGTGCTGGGGCCTGGCGTGACCTCGATCATCATCGCCATCGTGGTGATCGACTGGACCCGCTTTGCCCGCGTGATCCGGGCCGAAGCGATGGCCCAAGGTGCGATGGATTACGTGGCCTCCGCCCAAGTGTCGGGCCGCCGCCGCATCTCAATCATGCTGACCGAAATCCTGCCGAACGTGTTGCCCACCATCGTCGTGCTGCTGACCTTGGAGATGGGCATCTCCATCATCGTCGAGGCCATCTTGTCCTTTGTAAACCTGTCCATCTCTACCGACGATCCGACATGGGGCGGCATGATCGCCGAGGGCCGCACGTCCATCCATCAGGCGTGGTGGGTGCTGGTCTTCCCGCTGATCACGCTTTTTCTGACCGTTCTGTCCTTCAGCCAGTTGGGCGAGGGATTGAAGGACCGCTATGACCCGGTGCTGCGATGAGCTTTCTGGAAATCCGCAACCTCAACGCGCGCGTCAAAGGCCAAAGCCTGCGGCTGCTGCGCGACGTGTCGCTACGCGTGCAACCCGGCGAAGTGCGGGGTCTGGTCGGCGAATCCGGTGCGGGCAAGTCGATGATCGGCAAGGCCATTCTGGGCACTCTGCCCGACTCTATCGAGATCACCTCGGGCGAGATCTTGCTGAATGGCGAGGATTTGCAGCGCCTGCCCCCCAAGCAGCGCCGCGCCCGGATCGGCGCGCTTTGCGCTTTGATCCCCCAAGACCCGCTGACCGCGCTGAACCCCTCGCGCCGGATCGGGCCGCAGATCACCGACCGGCTGGTCGATATCCTGCACTGGTCTCGCCCTGATGCCGAGGCCCGCGCCCGCGCCCTGCTGGGCGAGGTGCATATCGCTGACCCTGACCGTGTGCTGCGCGCCTATCCGCATGAATTGTCGGGGGGCATGCGCCAGCGCATCCTGATCGCCTCTGCGTTCGCCGCCGAACCAAAGCTGATCGTCGCGGACGAACCGACGACGGCGCTGGACGTCACGGTGCAAAAGCAGATCCTGAAGCTGATCGCAGAAATGCAGGCCCGCCACGGCACGGCTTTGCTCTTTGTCACCCATGACCTTGGCGTCGTCTCCAAGGTCTGCCAAAGCCTGTCGGTGCTTTATGGCGGGCTGGTGCTGGAGGACAACGACATCCCGTCGTTCTTTGCAGGCCCGCGCCACGCATATTCCCGCGCCCTGCTTGCCGCGACCCCGAAATATACCGACCCGGAGGGCAGCCTGATGCCAGTGCCCGAAGCCGTTCTGGCCAGCGTGCAACAGGAACTCAACCGCGCGGATGAGGCCCCCCATGGCTGACCTCTACCGCATCCAGAACCTGCGTCTGTCCTTGGCCGACATGACCCAAAAGCCACTCTTTGGCGCGGCACCGCGGATGGAGATCCTGAAAGACCTGTCCTTCACGATCCCCAAGGGCGAAATCCTTGGCATCGTCGGCGGCTCTGGCTCAGGCAAATCCACTCTGGGCCGGGCGTTGATCCGGCTTCTGGAACCGGCCTCGGGGCAGATCCTGTTTGATGGCCAAGACATCACCCACCTGTCCGAGTCCGCGCTGCGCCCGCTGCGTCCCCGGTTTCAGATGATCTTCCAAGACCCGATGAGCAGCCTGAACCCCCGCCACCGGGTCGCCCGGATCATCGCCGCCCCGCTCCACCTGCATGGCCACCCCGACCCCCATCGCGCAGCCTTGGAGGCACTCGACCACGTTGGCCTGCCCCGCAGCTTTGCGGGCCGCTTTCCGCATGAATTGTCGGGCGGCCAGCGCCAGCGCATCGGCATTGCGCGCGCCATAGCACTCAAGCCCGACTTCATTCTGGCCGATGAGATTGTCTCGGGGCTGGATGTGTCCTCGCAGGCCCAAGTGTTGAATCTGCTGGAGCAACTGGTCCGCGACCTTGGCCTGACGCTTGCCTTTATCAGCCACGATCTGTCGGTGATCCGCCGCCTGTGCACCCGCATCCTTGTGTTGCACCAAGGAGTGATTGTCGAAGACGCCCCGACGGCACAGGTCTTCGCCGCGCCTCAGGCCGCCTATACCCGCGACCTGCTCGATGCGATTCCCCTGCCCGATCCGGCACAGGTCTGGGTATAATGTGATCTTGACGCCCCGCGCGGAACCCGCCACCTTCCGCGCCGAAACAGCAGGAAGACCAACATGCTTAAGGGCTTGGACCACCGACTCAATGCCGACGTGCTGCACGCGCTGCGCGCCATGGGGCACGGCGATACGCTGATCCTGTGCGACACCAATTTTCCCGCCACCTCGATTGCGCGCCAATCGGTGATCGGCAAATTGCTGACGATGGATAACCTGTCGTCAGGTGAAGCCGCCCGCGCAATCCTGTCGGTCCTGCCGCTGGACACCTACGTCGACGACTGGGCCGCGCGTATGGAAGTCGTGGGGGCACCCGCCGAACTGCCACCCCCCGCCGCCGACGTGCAGGCCGAAATTGACCACGCCGAGGGCCGCCACCGACTTTTGCCCAGCGTAGAGCGTTTCGCTTTCTACGAACTGGCCAAGGGTGCTTTTGCCGTGATCCAGACCGGTGAGACCCGCTTTTACGGCTGCTTCATGTTCCGCAAAGGTGTGATCCCGCCCACCACCTAGGCCCGGATCATCCCCCGGATCAGTGCCACCTTTTGGGCCACAAGGTCCGGTCTCCCCCGCGCCTCAACATTCAGCCGCAACAACGGCTCGGTGTTAGAGGCGCGCAGGTTCAGCCGCCAATCGGCAAAGGCCAGACTGACCCCATCTGTCCGATCAATCACCGCCCCCTCGGCCAGCGCGGCCTCCACCTCTGCCATAATCGCCTTGGGGTCGGGCACCCGAAAGTTGATCTCGCCCGAGGACGGAAACAACCGCCGCCGCTCGGCCAACAGGTCTGACAGGCTGCGCCCACTGCGCCCCATCAACTCCACCACCAAAAGCCACGGGATCATCCCGCTGTCACAGGACATGAAATCGCGGAAATAGTGGTGGGCAGACATCTCGCCCCCATAAACCGCGCCCGACCGCCGCATCGCTGCCTTCAGATAGGAATGCCCCGTCGGCGCAAGTACGGACCGCCCACCAGCCCGCGCCACGGTGTCCTGTGTGTTCCACAAAACCCGAGGATCATGGACAATCGCCGCCCCCGGCTCTTTGGCCAAGAACACCTCGGCCAACAGCCCCACAACATATTCCCCGGCAACAAAGCCACCCTGCGCGTCAAACAGAAAACAGCGGTCAAAATCTCCGTCCCACGCCACACCCAGATCAGCCCCAGCGGCCCGCACCGCCTCGGCTGTCACGGGTTGGTTCTCGGGCAACAACGGGTTGGGGATTCCGTTGGGAAAGGCCCCGTCGGGCGCGTGATGCATCCGCACGAATTCCAAGGGCGCGCCCATCGCCGCCAGCCCCTCGGCCAAGGCGTCAAAACTTGGCCCCGCCGCGCCATTCCCGGCGTTCACGACAATCTTGAGCGGACGCAGCGCGCCCACATCAACAAAAGACAAAACCCGTGCCACATAGGCCGCCCGACAGTCCACGGCCAGCATCCCGCCCAAGGGGGCACCGACACCCGAGCCCGCCTCCGCCGCCACCCGCACAGCGGCAAATTGCGCGTCCGACAGCGGTGCCGCACCCGGCCCCACCATCTTCAACCCGTTGTAATCCATCGGGTTATGCGAGGCCGTCACCTCCAACCCGCCGTCAGCTGCCAAATGTGCCGTGGCGAAATACATCTCTTCTGTCCCGCACAGGCCAAGGTCCAAAACCTCGGCCCCCGCAGCGCGCATCCCCTCCGCCGCCGCCGCCGCCAGCACAGCCGATGAATCCCTCGGGTCGCGCCCCAAAACCACCCGACGCGCACCCATTGTCGAGGCAAACCCCCAACCGATCTGCCGCGCCACGTCCGGGTTCAACTCCTCCCCCAACCGGCCCCGCACGTCATACGCCTTGAAACACGTCAACCGCATACCACTCTCCTTGCCGCCAATACGACTTTCCCCCGCCGCGCCGCCGAGGTCCACCCCGTTCCCGCTTTGCAAGACCCGCCCCTGCCCCTATAAGGGCCCAAGCTCAGGAGAAAGCCATGCGTCAGGCCGAAGTCACCCGCAAGACCAACGAAACCGCGATCACCGTCTCGGTCAATCTCGACGGCACCGGCACCTCGCGCTGTGCAACCGGGGTGGGCTTTTTTGACCACATGCTGGATCAACTGGCCCGGCACGCGCTGATCGACATTGTCGTCGATGCCAAAGGCGATCTGCACATCGACGATCACCACACGGTTGAGGACTGCGGTATCGCCCTTGGTCAGGCGCTGGCCCGTGCCTTGGGTGACAAGCGTGGCATCCGCCGCTACGGCCACTTCCGGCTGGCGATGGATGACACACAAGTCGCCTGCGCGCTGGATCTGTCGGCCCGCCCCTTCCTCGTCTGGAACCTGCCCTTCCCCTCGGGAAAGATCGGCACCTTTGACACCGAACTGGTGCGAGAGTTCTTTCAGGCCCTCGCCACGCATGGCGGCATCACCCTGCACGTCGATCTGATCCACGGGTTCAACAGCCACCACATCGCCGAGGCCGCGTTCAAAGCCGTCGCGCGCGCCCTGCGCGAAGCGGTTGAACCCGACCCCCGGCTTGGCAACGCGCTTCCCTCCACCAAAGGCGCGCTCTAACCCGCTGCCCACCCCGGCCCTGATCCCCCGGCTCTCCTCTCCCCTAGCCGAGGCCCCTCGGCGTAAAGGCCCAGACCCATGCTCACCGTCCTCGTCGATTACGATTCCGGCAATCTCCATTCCGCTGAAAAAGCCTTTCAGCGGATGGCCCTTGAGGTCGGCGCGGGTGAGGTGATCGTCTCCTCCCGCCCCGAAGACGTGGCCCGCGCGGATCGGATCGTGCTGCCCGGCGATGGGGCCTTCCCGGCCTGCCGCGCCGCGCTCGGCGATTTTGGCGGCTTGTTTGAAGCCATTGAAGAGGCCGTCACCACCCGAGCGCGGCCCTTTCTCGGCATCTGCGTCGGCATGCAAATGCTGGCAACCTGGGGGCAGGAATACCGTGATACCCCCGGCTTCGGCTGGATCGACGGCGAAGTCGTGCGCATCACCCCGGCGAATCCTGCGATGAAAGTTCCCCATATGGGCTGGAACGATCTGGTGCTCGACGCCCCCCAAGGCCCCGCCCATCCTGTGCTGGCCGGGATTTCCACGGGTGACCACGCCTATTTCGTGCACTCCTACCACTTCCGTACCAGCCATCCGGCCCAGCGTCTGGCCCATGTCGATTACGACGGCGACATCACCGCGATCATCGGGCGCGACACGATCGTGGGCACCCAGTTCCACCCCGAAAAATCTCAGGCCACCGGCCTGCGACTGATCGCCAACTTCCTGCGCTGGACGCCCTGAACGTGACAGACCTCGCCGCCTTGCTTGACCAGATTGCCACCGACATGGCGACGGCAGCAGACCGCGGCACGGTGGCACGGTATATCCCCGAACTGGCCCGCGTCGATCCCTCCCAATTCGGCATCGCCATCGCACTGCCGTCCGGCGAGACCCTCCACGCCGGAGACGCGACCACCCCGTTTTCCATCCAGTCGATTTCCAAAGTCTTCACACTTGCCATCGCCCTTGGCCGGCTTGGCGATCAACTCTGGTCCCGCGTCGGGCGCGAACCCTCCGGCCTCGCCTTCAACTCGATCCTGCAACTCGAACAAGAACACGGCATCCCCCGCAACCCCTTTGTCAATGCAGGCGCCATCGTTGTCACCGACTCAATCCTCGCCGGCCACCAGCCCCGCGAAGTGCTCGCGGAATTGCTGCGCTTCATCCGCACCGCCGCAGAAGACGAAAACATCCACATCAACAGCGCGGTCGCCAATTCCGAACGCGCCACTGCGCATCGCAATATGGCCCTAGCCGAATTCATGGCCGCCCATGGCAATTTGCACAATCCCGCCGCGCTGACGATCGGCACCTACGTCCACCAATGCGCGGTCGAGATGAGTTGCGTGCAACTGGCCAAGGCCGGGCGGTTCCTGATGGGCAGCGGGCCGCGCCTCGTCTCAGCCGCCCGCGTCCGGCGCATCAACGCCCTGATGATGACCTGCGGCCACTACGATGCCTCCGGAGAATTCGCCTACCGCGTCGGCCTGCCCGGAAAATCGGGCGTGGGCGGCGGCATTCTGGTTGTCGCCCCGGGTCGGGCCAGCATCGCCGTCTGGTCACCCGGGCTCAGCGCGCAAGGCAACTCAAAACTCGGAACAGAGGCTGTCGAACGCCTTGCACGCGGCACCGGCTGGTCGGTCTTCGGCTGATCAGCCCCCAACTCTCCCCAGACCCTTCATCTTGGCCCAAATACTCACCCTGCGCCCTTCGTCCCACACCCCCACACCCGCCAAATTGCCCCAAAGCCAGTGAGCGGGGCCTCGATGGCCCCCGAACTGGCCCCGCGCGCAACCCTAACGCAACCAAAGCCCCGCCTTCTTCAAAACCGAACGGATCGCCTGCTCGCGACGGGGCAGATCGGCCCTGTCGAACAAGGCCCGCGCCTTGCGGCCCCGGTTTTGATAAATCATCATCTTGGCGGGCTCATGATCGCGCAACAGGCGGCGCAGCTCTTGCCGGCCTGCCACCTCCTCCAACACCGCCACCACCCGGTCACTCTCGCGCGCGTAAAGCAGCGGCAGCAGGCGGTAATGGCAGGTGACATCGCCATCCAGCCCCGCCAACTCCGGCCCCGGTCGCCCGCCACCAAAGCTGTGCACCACCAAAGGCAAAGCGATCTGGTCCAACCAGGGATAGATCTCCTGCACCGCCAAAGCGTCCGGCGGATCGTCGCTGATCGCCACCGCATAATCCAAAAACCGCTGACCAAAGGCCTTGGGGCTTTCGTGAAAAAACCACCCGGCGTTGAAATACAAGAACCGCCGCCAATACTCCTCCGGCTCGGCCAGATCGAGTGTGGGCTCAAACGTCAGCCCAAACTTGTCATACAGGGATTTCCACACCTGCCCCGGCGTCGGCCCGTAAAGCTCTTGTTTGGGCCAAGTCCCCTCGCGCCGCATAGAGGCCGAGGGCCGCGTGAAATCAAACCCGACACTGTCCAGATCGCCGACCACCAGCGTATCTGTGTCCAGAAAAACAAAGGGCGCATCAGGCAGCGCCGCCAACGCCTCTATCTTGTTGCCATTGGGATAGCTCGCGCCAAAAACCTGTGACTCAAAGGGCAGAAACTCAGCCCCCAACGCTTCCAACGCCTCCCGCACGGCCGGGTCCGTCACCCGGGGGTCCTGCCGCCATAACGTGCCCGGCTGCGGCTCCGCCAGATAGAGCTTGCCCGCGAACGTCGGATTGGTCGCCCGCAATGAGGCCGCCAGCAACAGCGCTTCATATTGCAGCCGCCCCGATTGTACGATTGCCAGAATATTGAACACTTGTCGCGGCGGGATCTGTTCAGCCATGATGGGGGGACACTCCGCGAAGCCACAACTGCCCTGACTATAGGGGTGCGCCTACCAAGACAAAAGCCAGACTAATCCTTCAGGAGGGTTAAATGCGCGCGATTGTTCCGCTTCTTCTCAGCCTCAGCCTTGTCACTGCCGCTCGGGCGCAAGACTTCACCACCGCGGCCGAGGTCAAGCCGATCCTGACCGCGACCAAGCCGCAATGGATCGCGGTGCGGGAATATGACGGCAACGACCTGCTCTATTTCACCAACCTGCTCGCCTGGCGCTGCGGGGTGGATAAAATCCTGTATGGGCTGAATGGGGCACCCGCCGAAACCGTCTTTGCCGCCGAACCCTGCCACGACGGTGAAGCGCAGCCAAATGCGCTCAAGATGGACCAGGGGCAAGACATCTACCTGACCCTCCCCCTGCAATCGGTCCAAAACGTAACCCTGCTGATCACCTATGACGACGGCAGCACCGACCGCGCCGATTACGCCCGCAACGCCATCCTTACGCCGTAGGACTGAACCGCAACGAAAGGCAGGACATCCCGCCATCCAGCTTGGCGCATTCCGTGTTGCCAACTTCGCGCAGCACGTAGCCTGCCGACCGCAACCGTGCGGCCGTTTTTGGAAAACCTTGCGCAAACAGCACCAGATCGTTGAAGCGGATCGCATTGGCCGCGGCCTCTTCCCCCTCCGCCGTCAGGATCACCCGGTAGCCGTCAAAACAGCCCGACGCCGCCAGCCGCTCCGTCGCCAGCACTGTCTGGTCGTCCAAAAGCGAGCAATCTGTCTTGAAATGCAGCACCCCCGGTGGGGTGACCACCTCGCGCAGACGATAGCCCCAGTCGCCCACGATCCCCCGTAATTCGGCAATGCCCGCCGCGTTGGTGCGCGCCGAACGGCCCACCAGAACCTCGCGCTCGGTCACCAGAATGTCACCGCCCTCAATATAGCTGCTCGCCCCGGTGATAGCCCGCAACTCGCCGTAAAGCGCGGCCAGATGCGGTGCCATCTCTGCCGCCTCGCCCAGCCGCGACGGCGCTCCGGGCCGCATGATCACCGCACCCTCGGCCAGACACAGGGCCGTATCCTCGACAAACACCGAGTCCGGGTAGGCCTCCAGCGGGTCCAACTCCACCACCACCGCCCCCGTCGACCGCAGCGCCGCCACATAATCCACATGATGCGCCAGCATCTGCCCCAGATCCGGCGCGCCGGTGTCCACCGCGCGCAACCCTTCGACGATGCTGGCCGCAGGCCTGCGGGTGATTGCATGTGTAAAACGGAAGGAACGGTCAGTCATGGGCAAACTCCGTGCAAATAGTCTCGCCCCCAAGCGTTACGCCTCCGCCCCAGCAAGGCCAAGCCCCGACAGACCCGTCAGCGCCCCCCGATTTTCCGCCCAAGCCCCCAAGGTCGCGGTGCATGACGGTTGATCCGCGCCGCGACTGCCGCTAGAGCCAAGATCAGCCGCCAAAAGGCGCCCAGGCACAGCGCGCGGCCAAGACCGTTCGGCACCAGCACCCCGTGGGCCACATTCTGTAAGGAGCGCACAGGCGCGATGGCAAGAAAAGTCTTCATCACCGGAACCGCCGGCTTCATTGGTTACCATCTTGCAAAATTGCTGCTCGCCGAAGGGTTTAGCGTCCACGGCTATGACGGAATGACAGACTATTACGACGTGCGGCTGAAGCAACGCCGCCACGCCATGCTGCGCCAGAATGAATCCTTCGCCGCCACCGAAGGCATGCTGGAGGACATGGCAACGCTAACCGCCGCGATGGAAACCTTCCAACCCGATGTGATCGTCCACCTCGCCGCCCAAGCCGGCGTCCGCTACAGCCTCGAAAACCCGCGCGCCTACATTGAATCCAACATCGTCGGCACCTTCAACGTCATGGAACTCGCCCGCAGCTTGCAGGTGGATCACCTGCTCATGGCCTCAACCAGCTCCGTCTACGGCGCCAATGAGGTGATGCCCTTCACCGAGGTCGAAAAGGCCGACACCCCCCTGACCATCTACGCCGCGACGAAAAAAGCCAACGAGGCAATGGCCCATTCCTACGCCCACATCTACAGCCTGCCCACCACCATGTTCCGCTTCTTCACCGTCTACGGCCCCTGGGGCCGCCCGGACATGGCCTATTTCAAATTCGCCGAGGCGATCCGCCTTGGAAAGCCCATCGACGTCTACAACAATGGCGAGATGTGGCGCGACTTTACCTACGTCGATGATCTGGTCCGGTCCCTGCGCGCGCTGATCGACGTGCCCCCGGTCAAACCGCAGTCCCGGGACGCAATCGCCGCAGGCGACAGCCTCTCCCCAGTGGCCCCCTACCGGGTCGTCAACATCGGCAATTCAGACAAAGTCCGGCTGATGGACTTCATAGAGGCCATCGAAGACGAAATGGGCCAACCGGCGGTCCGCAACTACCTGAAAATGCAAACCGGCGACGTCCCAGCCACCTGGGCGGACACCCAACTCCTCAAAGCCCTGACAGGCGATCAACCGCAAACCGACTTCCGCGAAGGGATCGCCCGGTTTGTGGAATGGTACCGTGGGTATGCCGTTTGAAAGAAACTCGGGCGCACTGGACCGCGGGACCAGTGTGTCGTTCCCACTGCGCCGTCAGGTGCAACCCCGACCAATCGCGGCGTTGCACAGGGCGCAATCGGTTGGCGGCGAAAGCACACCACCCTTGCGGGAACACATTCCATCACGCCAAGCCGCTGGTTGAAGCCAAAGGGTTGCGGTAAGCCGTCTTCGAACATGCTCCACAACGAAAGTCACTGCGTGCCCGCCAAAACGGACAAGAATAATACGTCGCCAATGGACGCTGCGGATGCTTCGCGAAATAACGCGAACTTACCCACGACCAACGAAAAGCGATTGATCGTCGTCCAGCCTTCGTTGGCTGCCTATCGCCATGACCTGTTCGACCGAATTGCCGAAGAATTCGGCACCTCGTTTATCCTCTACTATTCACCGTCGGATCTCGGCGTTCTAACCGCAAACCAACCACAGCCGCAGTGGGCGCATCGCATCGGCCCAATCCGCCCCCTCATTCCCGGTGTTGAGTGGCAAAGCGGCGCCCTGAATATCCCGCTGAAACGTGGCGATGTGATCGTCATTTCCGGCGCACCACGGTGTCTGACCAACTTGCTCTTGCTGCTCAAAGCAAAGGCGAAGGGCGCGCGCAGCCTCTGGTGGGGGCACTATTGGAGCAGTACCAGCCGTCCATACCGCTTTTTCCTGCGGATTTTATTGATGCGCCTCGTCTCAGGAGTGATATTTTATACCGATAAAGAGGTTAGAGAGTACCGGGCAGGGCCAGGCCGTCGCGACAAGCGCCCGATCCACGCGCTCAACAATGGTATCAACACCGAGACAATCCGCGCCAATCGCACGCAGTACAATCCGCATCAGCGCAAAAAGGCGTTGTTTTTCATCGGGCGTCTAACTGAAAAGGCGGAACTGCACAGCCTGATCACAGCACTCGCGGACCCGCGGCTGTCTCAAGTGTCTTTGGATGTAATCGGGGACGGCGCGAAAGCGGCCGAGCTTAAGGCCTTGAGCCTTCGGTTGAACCTTGATGCACGGGTGCGATGGCATGGCGGCCTCACGGACGAGGCCAGGATTGCCGCCATCGCGAACGGCTGCCAGGCTTTTGTTTACCCCGGCGGCGTGGGGCTTAGCCTGATCCACGCCATGGCTTACGGCCTGCCCTCCGTGGTCCATGATGACCGCCATCGCCACATGCCCGAAATCGCGGCCTTTCAGGCAGGCAAAACCGGTCTGAGCTTTCAAAAGGACCAAATAGGCTCTTTGGTCGACGCCATAGAGACTCTGCTGGCCCGCCCGGACCGCCTGATAGCCATGTCCCAAAAAGCGATTGAGGTGACGACAAACGGCTTTAACACGGAAGCGATGACGGATAGATTTCTTGAAGCAGTGGGCAGTTCTTTCAAGAACCAAGAAGGCTGTGACGAGAATACTACAAATCAAGCCAAGTAGATAATTGAGTGGAAGGCGTATCCTTGGAGACCAACAGGCGAAACCTTGCATTATATTTTCTGGCCGCTATTTCCATTTTGCTTGCCTTTACTGCGGGCACAATAGGCAGCGCCAAAGAGTCCGAGTTCCTTTCATTTTTGTCATTTGTATTTCTATTTTTAGCCGCAAGATCAGAAAATCCTTTTCACGCAATGTGGCTCGTTGGGCTAATGTCATTTGTAACTTATCCGGCAGCTATCCTAAGTATATCCGGATCATCACTGAACTATTCATTGGTGCCTTCAGTCTACGCATATACAATATTTGTGTTTTTAATCGTCGCCAAATATGAATACAGAATTCCTTATGATCCTCAAAAGGCACGCGGGATTTTGTTTTTCAGCCTCCTATGCATCATTGGCTTCGTAATAATATACCTATTTCCGCTCTCCTTTTACCTTGTATTCCCAGCAGCTCTGCTTGCCCTAGCACACTCCCTAAAAAGTCTGACATTCTGGAGATCAGTCCTTTTGATGGCAATTTTCTATACTTTTTTGATTTGCTTCGCCATTTTCTTGTGGAGTGGCTTTGGCCGAACAAACTTGGCAACCTGGGCGGTTTTTTCGATTTTCTTATTTTTCCAAAGGTTCAACCTTCCTCATATCAAGTGGATCTTTGCGGGTGGAACCTTTTTTGGTCCCCTGCTCTTTGCTTCCATTCGGGGTGGGAACAGCCTAGGCCAACAGCTCGCGTCAGGAAATATCGATTTAAACCTGTCTCCGATCATTCAGGCAAACGATTTCGTTAGCGCCATCGTAAATAGTCACCATGACTGGCTTGAACTCGTTGGGCAGTTTTCGCTTTTCTTTTTGGGATGGGTACCGAGAGCCCTATGGATTGATAAGCCCATCGGGTTTGGCCTTGAATACACTTTGCGAGAACTGGACACATATCTCGGCGAAAACGGCCATTCAATCGCGTCGCTTTTTATTGGGGAGCACATTTATTTGGCCGGGGCTTATGGGTATTTATCGTGCATTTTAGCGGTTTCCATTTTGGCCCTTTTTTATATAGGATTTTCTCACTTAGATAAAAAATCGATGACGATAGCGTTGCTAGTCTGCCTCCAACTACCTACTTATGTATGGGGTGGCACGGCTTCATTTGGTGCAAGATTTTACTCTTCGCTCATTTTAGTGATTGTCGCGTTAGTATTTCTCAATTTGTTGCGTGGCTTCGCAAAAAGTCAAAAACGCCATCGTATTCACCTCAAAGGATAGGAAGAGCCAAATGCAACCCGTTCAAGTGCTCCTCCTTCTCACGCATTTCCTGCCAGGATATAAATCCGGCGGGCCACTACAAAGTGTGCTGAACCTTGTCCGCACGATGGAGGATAGGGTCTCGTTCCGGCTGCTGGTCACAGACCGCGATCTTGGGGATACCGACCCTTATCCCGGTATCGCGACAGACGTGTGGTTGCCATATGGCAAGGCCAAGGTGATGTATTGCTCGCCCGAACAGACGCGGCTTTTTGCGCTGGCGCGCACGATCCGCGAGACACCGCATGATCTGTTGTATCTCAACAGCTTTTTTGCTCCTACGATGACCGTGCGCCCGTTGCTTGCAAGGCGGCTGGGGCTTTTGGGGCCGCAACCGGTTATTCTGAGCCCAAGGGGTGAGTTTTCGGCGGGCGCACTTGCGCTTAAGTCCTCCAAAAAGCAGGCCTATATACGGCTTGGCAAATCGGTCGGGCTCTTCAAAAATCTGATGTTCCAAGCATCCACAAACCACGAGGCGCAAGACATCCATGCGACCCTTAGCCCCCGTCCGGATCGGGTGCGGGTGGCCTGTGATCTGTCCGCGCCGTTACCCGCCGTGCCGCCGCCACATGTGCCACGCGCTGCGGGTGCGCCGCTTCGCGTGGTGTTCCTGTCGCGCATCTCTCCGATGAAGAATCTGGCTTACGCAATGGAGGTCTTGGCCCAGGTCAACCACCCAGTGGTTTTCACCATTTATGGCCCCGAAGAAGACGTGCACTACGCCGCACAGTGTAGGGCTTTGGCCAAGTCCCTGCCGCCAGAAATCGTTGTACGCTGGCAAGGCCCGCTTGACCCCGAGCAAGTGCCGCAAGCTTTGGCGGCGCAGGATCTGTTCTTTTTGCCGACGCGCGGAGAAAACTTCGGGCATGTGATTGCCGAATCTTTGGGCGCAGGTACCCCGGTTCTTTTGTCAGATACGACGCCTTGGCGAGAGTTGGCCGGCGCGGGTGTGGGCTACGACTTGCCACTTGCAGATCGCGCGGCTTTTGCCCAAGCGATCACCGCGCAGGCCGCGTTTACGCAAGATCAGGCCGTTAATCAACGTCTCTGCACGGCTGCATTTGCGCGCACCCGGCTGCGCGAGAGTGCCGATGTACAAGCGCATCAGTTGATGTTTGAGGCCGCGCTTCAGTGCGTCTGATATATTGACCTGACCCTGATTACCTTCCCCGGTAATCCCCCCATTTTTAACGGGGTGCGGTCGTAGAATTTAGGCAGCCATTTTCAGTTTCTGTGCGGGTGTGATGCCGCCTATGCCCATGTTCGGGCGGTCGTTGTTGTAAGTCCATAGCCATTGCGTGGCGAAGTCCTGTGCCTCCTCGATGCTTTCGATGATGTATTGGTCGAGCCATTCATGCCGAACCGTTCGGTTGTAGCGCTCGATGTAGGCGTTCTGTTGTGGCTGGCCGGGCTGGATGTGCTGGATGGCAATTCCCTGTTTCTCAGCCCATATCAGCAGCTTGCCACTGATGTATTCAGGGCCGTTGTCGACCCTTATGGTGCCGGGCTTGCCGCGCCACTCGATGATCCTATCGAGGCTTCGGATGACCCGTTCGGCAGGCAGAGAGAAGTCGACCTCGATGCCCAAGCCTTCTCGGTTGAAGTCGTCCAGGACGTTCAACAGTCGAAATGCCCGACCATCGCCAAGCCGATCCGCCATGAAGTCCATCGACCAGGTCACATTTGGCGCATCTGGCACCGCCAGCGCGTCGGGTTTGTCCCGCTTCAACCGCTTGCGGGGTTTGATCCGCAGGTTCAGTTCCAGCTCGCAGTAGATGCGGTAAACGCGTTTGTGGTTCCACGGATGTCCTTTGACGTTGCGCAGGTGCAGGAAACACAGTCCGAACCCCCAAGTCTTGCGGGCGTCGGTCAGCCCGACCAGCAGATCGGC
>CAWFGJ010000017.1:0-10455 GCA_963815355.1 uncultured Alphaproteobacteria bacterium | reverse complement strand
ACGGACCGCTGGTCATCGCTGACTATGCCGACAACCCCGGTGCAGGCGCTTACGGCGACAGCACCAATTTGCTGGCCGCGATGCTTGCGGCAGGGATCTCCAACGCCTCGCTCAGCCCGATGGTTGACCCTGAGGCCGCCGCAGAACTGCACCGCAACAGCGAAGGCGACAGCGTCACCCTTGCCATCGGCGGCAAAAATGACCCCAGCTTTGGCGGGGGGCCGTTGATGTTGACCGGAACCATCCAGCGGCTTTCAGACGGGTTTTATCGCGGCGACGGCCCGATGATGGGCGGCATCGACCATAGTTTCGGCCCGACCGCAGTGTTCCGGGTCGGCGGCATCGACATTCTGGTTGTTACTGAGGGCGAGCAGATGCTGGATTGCCAGCAACTGCGCGCCTTCGGCATCGAACCCGAGAAGAAGTCTGTCTTGGCGCTGAAATCCATGCAGCACTTCAGGGCGGCCTTTGAACCCTTGGCCGGCAAAGTCATCGTGTGCGATTCAGGCGCGCTGGCCACCCCGCAAGCCCATAAACGTCCCTACGTCAAAGCCCCGCGCCCGATCTTTCCGCTGGACCGCGACATGACGCGCTGACCCCTACCGAATCCGGGCACCCGAGGTTTCAAAGATCATCGCCGCCGCCGGATCAAATCGTGCCGTGATCCGGTGGCCGGGCTTCATGTCGCGACCTTCGGCACTGGCCAGCGTCAAAAGCTGCCCCCCCGCCTGCCGCGCATAGGCAAAGCTTTCGCTGCCAAGGTGCTCGACAATCTCGATGGTCAGATCCAGCCCCGCCTCGCCGCCATTCCGAAACGCCTCCGGTCTGATGCCAACCGTAACCTCCGCCCCCTCGGGCGGCGGCGCGTGAAGCGGGCCAAGCGGGATCGACTGCCCCTCAAACTCGGCAAGCCGCACGGTATTGCCGACCACCACACCGGGCAAAAAGTTCATTTTGGGGCTGCCAATGAACCCCGCGACAAAGAGGTTGTCGGGGTCATCATACAGTGTAAGAGGTGCGCCCACCTGCTCCACGATGCCCGCGCGCAACACCACGATTTTGTCGGCCAAGGTCATCGCCTCCACCTGATCATGCGTGACATAGACAATCGTGGTGGCCAACTCTTTGTGCAAACGCGCCACCTCAATCCGCATATGGACGCGCAACTCGGCGTCAAGGTTCGACAAGGGTTCGTCAAACAAGAACACATCCGGATGGCGCACAATGGCGCGTCCGATAGCAACCCTTTGGCGTTGGCCACCCGACAGGTCTTTCGGGCGCCGATCCAGCAAGGGCTCCAGCTCCAAAATCCGGGCAGCCTCGGCCACTTGGCGCGCGATTTCGTCTTTGGCCTTGCCCGCAAAGCGCAGCGAAAACCCCATGTTTTCCCGCACGGTCATATGCGGGTAAAGGGCATAGCTTTGGAACACCATCGCAATGCCACGCTGCGAAGGGTCCAATTCATTGACCCGCCGCTCGCCGATTTGCAAATCCCCGGCGGTGATCTCTTCCAACCCGGCGATCATTCGCAACAGCGTGGATTTCCCACAGCCCGAGGGCCCGACGAACACGACAAACTCCCCCGGCGCTATGTCCAGATCGACGCCCTTGATCACCTCGACGGCCCCATAGGACTTTCGTACGCCACGCAGCTTCAGCCCGGTCATCTCGTTCCCCCTACTTGGCATGCAGGCGCATCGTGACCGCCCCAAGCCGGTCGCATCGCACGCTCACGTCAATCTCCCCCGCCGCTTCGGCCTGCACCCAAACCCCCGTTGCGCCTGCCCGCAAAGGCACCGTGGCAGGCCCCAGACGCCGGCCGGCCCCAATGACCTCAATGGTGACAGGCTCAGGGAAGAATGGCAGCTTGTTCCCCACCTGATCCAGAACCCGCACCATGATCCGCACGGCATCCCGCGTGCCGATGGCCATCTTGTCTGCCACGACTTCCAACGTGGTCGGCAGCGCGTCACAGACAAAGCGATGCTCGGCCACTTGCTTGCCCTCGATCAAGCCGATGATCGTCGCTGGCTCCCACGTCATGCCCCAAAGGCCAAGCTCGTCCGGGGTGAAATGACGCTGATCTAGAATGACTGGCGCGTAGGGCAGATGTGGAAAACGCTCCCGGTCGGCCTTGACGCGTTTGGGCGCTTTGTTCCCGTAGCGGAGTTCGACTTCGTCACAATTGGTCAGGATAATCAGCGGTAAAACGCCCCCAATGTTCCGCTCGCCGCGCGCCCAAAAGGTCACTGGCTTTAGAATGACGCCCTGCGCAGGGTCACTTTGGCTGGCATAGGCATAGGCCGCAAATTTCGGCTCGCGGAACATGTCCATGACCCCATGGTGGCAAATCCGGTCGCCCGAGCCGAAATCCTTATGTGTGTTGTAGTCAAACGCGCACCAGCCGATGGCCCCGGCAATCTGCGGATCGCCATACATCGCGTTCAATACGTCCAGATGGCGCAACACATGTTCCGCCTGCCGTTGCTCCTGATCGTTGCTTTTGGTCGGATACATGTGGCCACCGAATTCGGTGATCATATAGGGCACCACGCGCTCCAACCCCGTCACTTCGCGCTGCGGGCGCAGGGGCGTGCGGGGTCGATTGCCGCCCTGCTCTTCATTGCCAAGAATAAAATCATTCATGGTGTAGACATCTTCCAAGAGCTCGCTGTCGGTGATGTAGCGCACCCCGCCTGTCGGCCGTGTCTGGTCCAGTTCGCGCGCGACGCGGTTGGTTTCCGCATAGAAATCGTGGTCATCCTGCGACTCGTTGATCCGCACGCCCCAGATGAAAATCGACGGATGGTTCCAGTCCCGCCGGATCATGCGGCGCACGTTCTCCACCGCCTCCGCTTTCCAAGCCTCGCCGCCGATGTGCTGCCAGCCGGGGATTTCTTCGAACACCAGCAGACCCAACTCATCACAGCGGTCCAGAAAGAAGCTGGATTGCGGGTAGTGCGACGTGCGCACGCAATTCAAACGCAACTCATGCTTCAGGATTTCTGCGTCGCGCTCCTGCGCGGCCCGACCAAGCGCGTAGCCGACATAGGGAAAGGACTGATGCCGGTTCAGCCCGCGCAACTTCATAGGCTTGCCATTCAGGCTAAAGCCTTGCTCGGTAAATGCCACCTCTCGGAAACCAAAGCGCGTGCTGACGCTGTCGCGGCCATGCGGCGTCACAAGCGTCAATTCCAGATGGTACAGCGCGGGCGTCACCGTATCCCAAAGCGTGATCCCAACCAGACCTTCCATATCAAGGCGCACGGTCACACCCGACAGCTCAACCTCTGTCCGCGCGACCTCGGCGCCCTGCGCGTCCCGCAGCACAGCCGTCAGCACCCCTGACACCTGCCGCCCCTGCGGGTTGTCGATCTGCACCACCGCGTTCAGCGATTTCACCGCGCCCAAGACATCCGGTGTCTCTACCTTGTGCAACCCGATCGACACCGCGGCGCGGCGCTCCAACCAGACGTCCCGGTAAATCCCCGCATATGTCAGATAATCAATTACCCCGCCAAAGGGCGGAATGTCTGGATTTTCAGACCCGTCAATCTGCACTTTCACCGTATTCGCACCCGGCAAAAGCCGCCCTGTCAACCGCGCCTCAAACGGGGTGTAGCCGTCGGCATGGGTTGCGACTTGCTCCCCATTCAGGAACACCGCCGCATTGGCCATCGCGCCATCGAACCGCAAGCAAACCTCTTGACCCTTCCATTCAGGATCAGACTGAAAAACCTTTTCATACGTGAATACCCGCTGATAGCTCGTCTCGTCAAAATACGAAAACGGCAAGTCCACCGCATTGTGCGGCAGGCAAACGGCCTCGCCTTCAAACAGCCAACCGTCGTTAAACTCGGTGCAGATACGCATGATAGTGCCTTATTTGATGGAGCCGGTAAGCCCTTCGACGAACCGCCGTTGAAGCAGGAAAAAGACGATAAGCGTGGGCAGCGTCGCAAGAACCGTTGCCACCATGACCACCCCGAAATCGGGATAATAGGCCGAGGCAAGCGATGAGACGACCAGCGTGATTGTCTTCATCTCATTGGTTTGCAAGACAATCAGCGGCCAAAGGTAGTTGTTCCAGTTTGCCATGAACACGATGATCGTCGCGGCGGCATAGGTCGGGCGCATGACGGGCAGGTAGATGTAGACAAAGATCTGCCACTCTTTAAGACCATCGATCTTTGCGGCATCGCGCAATTCGTGGGGAAAGGCCTTGGTCGCCTGTCGAAAGTAAAAGATGATAAAGACCGAGGCGATCCCGGGCGCGAGAATGGCTGTGTAGGTGTTGATCAGCTTGGCATTGGCCATCAGCACAAACAGCGGCACCATGATCGCGGCGAACGGCACCGACAGCGTCAGCAGCAAGGCCGAGAACACCCGCTCGCGTGCTTTCGAACGAAACACTTCGAACGCATACCCGGCCATAGAAGACACCACCAGCGTCAGCACCGTTCCGGCAATCGCGATAAAGGCCGAGTTCAGGAACACCCGCCCCATGTCGACCTGCTCAAACAGCTTGGCGATATTGACCAGCAACTCCCCGCCAAAACTGGATTTTCCCCTAATGATGTCAGCCGATGTATTGGTCGTTCCAACAATCATCCAGAAGAACGGAAATATCGACACAAAGGCCGCCAGTGACAGCAATCCGTAGACCAAAGCACTGCGAAGAAGCGGGAAAGAGCGGCTCATGCTTTGCGGTCCCTTGCGACAAGGAACTGGATCAGCGTCAGCGCCGCGACCAGCAGGACAATCACATAAGACACCGTCGCCGCATACCCAAAGCTGGGCATGAACTTGAATGTCAGGTTATAGATGTACAACGACAAGGTCAGCGTCGAATCCGACGGGCCGCCCAGCGTGATGTTGTTGACCTCATCAAACAGTTGCAGCGTGCCAATGGTTGAAATCACCGTGGTGAACAGGATCACCGGCTTCAACATCGGTAAGGTGATATGCACAAACCGCGCCCAAGCCGGAACCCCGTCGATCCGCGCGGCCTCATAGACCGACTTGTCGATATTCTGCATGGCGGCAAGGTAGAAGATCATATTGTAGCCGGTCCACCGCCAGGTGATCGCAAGAATAATCACAACCCTCGCCCAAAACGGCTCACTCAGCCACGCAATCGGCGCGCCAATAAGGCTAAGCGCCATCGCCATGTCATTGATCACCCCGTCTGAGGCGAACATCGACTTGAACAGGATCGAATAGGCAACCAGCGAGGTCACGCAGGGCAAAAAGATCGCCGTGCGGAAAAAGCCACGAAATCTTAAGTTCGGGTTGTTCAGCGCCGAGGCGAAAAGCAACGCCAACACGATCATCACCGGCACCTGCACCACCAAAAAGATCGCGGTATTCGTCAGCGCCCGCAGGAAAACCGGGTCCTGGGTCAGCCTGACAATGTTGGAAAAGCCGCCAAAATGGTGGTTCATACCCTTGCCGGTCTGAAAGCTCATCCAAAGCGACCAGAGAACCGGGTAGACCATGAACAGCCCCAAAAGGACCAACGCAGGCATCACAAACAGCCAACCGCTGACCTGTTCCGCCCGCCCAATGCGTGATTTTGCCATCGCTCCCCCCAGTACCGACCCGTTGCGCGGCCAAGCGTCCCCTTGGGTTACCACCAGTTTCGGCAGCGCCCTTGGGGAATGGGGCAAGAGCCAAGGCCCCTGCCCCTTTCATCGTACAGTGAGTTCGGATTACTGGATCTGCGCGCGCACTTGCGCGTCGATCGCCGCAATCGCCTCGTCAACCGAACCGCCGTTTGCAAGCGCGGGAAGTTGTGCTGCAACGGCCGCATCCACCTCGTTGGTGTAGATGCCATAGTTTACCGGTGGGATGGCGCCCAGCCAGTCAGAGAAGTTCTGCCAGACGGCCTGACCGCCGAAATAATCGTCGGTGGCCATATACGAGGCCCCGTCCCGCGCGGGCAGGTAAGAGCCAAGCGCACCCTGCCCGACAAGGATCTTCTGGTAGAAATCGGCATCCTTGGCCCAGACTTCCGAAAGGAAATCAACGGCCTCGGCCTTTTCAGCCGAAGAGGACAACACATACCAGCTTGACCCGCCAAGGTTTGAGGCATGGGTTGCGCCCTCTACCCCGTCAAGTTTGGGCAACGGTGCAACGCCCCATTTGCCAGCCATATCGGCCGCCTTGATCGTGCCGGTCATCCAGACACCGGTGAAGACCGACGCCACCTCACCCGAGGTGAACCCGCCCGTGTATTCTGTCCAACCCGAAACCGGCTTATAGATTTCCTTGGTTTGCAGCAGCTTGGCATAGGTCGACAACGCCGCCTTGAAGGTGGCACTGTCCGCAATGTCAGGCTCGCCATCGGCAGTGAAATACCACTTACCCGCCGATTGCAGCAAAATCCGCAAAGCCCCGGCGTCGTTCAGATCGACACCCAACATCGGGTGTCCAGTCTTTTCCTTCACGGTCTTTGCGATCTCAATGAACTGATCCCAAGTGATGTCCTGAAGGTCTTCTGCCTTAAAACCAGCGTCGGCCAGAATGTCGGTGCGGTAGAACAGCCCCGTAACCCCGGAATCGAAGGGCAGCGAATAGGTCGCGCCATCAACGGTCGCCAATTCCACCTTGTAGGGTGCGAAAGCACTGTAATCGACTTTGTCGTTCAGCGGCTCAAACGCGCCGGGGAAGGACAGCAGATATTTCTGGGCGCCGTAATCCTCAACCAGCACGATGTCGGGCAGCCCTTCGGTCGTGCCAGAGGCCAATTGCGCCTGCAATTTCTGCTCCAGATCGGCCTTGGCAAAGTCAACAATATTGACCGTGACGTCCGGATGGGTGGCCGTATAGCGATCGGCTGCCTCTTTCATTGTGGCGCCGTTAAAGTTCGGGTCCCAGCACCAGACGGTGATTTCTGCGGCCATGGCCGAAGTCATTGCCAAAAGGCTGATACCGGTCGCAAGAACGACCGTTTTGCGCACGCGTGCGAGCATGTGATTCATGTTTTCCTCCCATGATCGAGACTCGTTTTCCGGTCTCGTGAAGGAACACTAGCGCGGAAAAAAACACCGCACAAATAATTTAGTAAAAATTTACTACGCGACGGATTCCAATTATTTTTTTCCCGAAAGGCGCGGGTTTGCCTTGGTGCTGGCGCGCAGAATCAAGCGCGTGGCCAAAACCGCGCACTTGGCCGTCAGCCGTCCATTCAACTGCTCAAAAAGCATTTCAACCGCGCTTTGGCCAATTTCCTCGGCGGGTAGATGCACGGTGGTCAATGGCGGGTTCAGGAACTGCGCAACCGGAATATCGTTGAAACTGGCCACGGCAATGTCGGCTGGCACCTTCAGATTGAACTCATGCAAGGCGCGATAGGCCCCGACTGCCATGTTGTCATTGCCGGTCACGATCGCGTCTGGCCGCGCGCCACTGGCCAAAAGCGCATGCGTCAGCCGATAGCCGCTTTCTTCGGTGTTATCCCCTATCCGGCAGAGCGCCTCATCATAACGGCCAGCAGCCTCCATCCAGGCGCGATACGCCAGCACCCTGCTGTCAGTCACGCCCGCCGCGCTGTAGCTGCTGGCTGTGTTCCAGCCGACAAACGCAATACTGCGAAAGCCCTGATCATCCAGTGTCTTAAGAAGCTTGCGCATCGCGAGATCAAGATCGCTGCGCACGCTGTCATGCGCGTCCCCCTCGGGTGAGAAATCCGCAAAGACCACATGGCGGTTCTGGGCACATATCCAGTCGATCTGTGCTGCAGAGTGCAGCCCGATCACGATAACGCCCGCAGCTGCCTTCAGCCGGGCGGCATCCGGCGTGGGTGCGGCATTGTAAACCTGCACCGGCTCCAGTTGCAGCTCAGCACAGCGCCGCTCAATCCCCAAGCGGATGCCGACATAATAGGGATCGACCAACTCTTGCTCGGGCCGCAGGAAATGCAACAGCGCGATCTTCCTGTTGGCCTTGGGGGCGGCGGCCTTGCGGGCGCGGTTGCGCGGCGTGGCATAGTTTAACGCCTCCGCCGTCTCAACAATACTTTTGCGGGTCTGTTCGGTGACCGAAAGGGTGCTGTCAAAGTTCAGCACCCGCGAAACCGTCGCCGACGAAACGCCAACGGCATCTGCGATTTGCTTGATCGTCACCATGGTTTTTCCGATCCACCGACCCGTCTTTGGCGACGCGCGCACTGACCCTGTGGATGCCACGCAGGCGGGTCGCAGACAATCCCGAAGTTTTGCAGGCCCAAAGCCCCCAGCGCCCCATGACCGATGCCCTTCAGATTTGACACCAAATTGCTGCAATTGAGCGCTGGAATTCCGCCGCTCCGCCCAAATCGCAACACCATTTGCGGCTAACCCGGAAAATGAACAAGTTTTTTCGGGGCAGAGCGTCCCCGGCTGCGAGAGGCGGAGCAATTAGATGGCAACGTATACCGGAACGACTGGCAACGACTCTCTCAACGGCAGCACCTCAGCCGACGTGATGACAGGTCTCGCCGGAAACGACACCCTGAACGGCAGCGACGGTAACGATATACTCTACGGCGGCGCGGGCAATGACCAGCTGTTCGGCGGAAACGGCGACGACACGCTGGAAGGCGGCGCGGGCAACGATATCCTGAACGGTGGCGCTGGAAACGACACGCTGGCCTACACCAGCTCCACCGCTGCTGTCTCTGTCAACCTCGCGACAAACGTGGTGTCGGGTGGCGATGCGGCGGGCGACGTGATCTCGCTGTTTGAAAACATCGCAGGCTCAGCCTTTAACGACACGCTCACCGGCAGTTCCGGCGCCAACGCTATCTCGGGCGGGGACGGCGACGATGTAATCGAAGGGGGGGCTGGGGCCGACACGCTTGATGGCGGCAACGGCAACGACACACTCAGCTATTCGGCTTCTTCCGCTGCGGTCTCGGTCAACCTTGCCACCAACGCCGTCTCGGGCGGCGATGCGGCGGGCGATGTGATCTCGCTGTTTGAAAACATCACCGGCTCGGCCTTCAATGACACGCTGACGGGCAACTCTGCCGCCAACGTGATTTCTGGCGGTGACGGAGATGACCTGATCGACGGCGGCGCGGGGGCCGACACCCTTATCGGCGGCAATGGCAACGACACACTCAGCTATGCGGCCTCTACCGCCGCAGTTTCGGTCAACATTGCCACCAACGCGGCATCGGGCGGCGATGCCGCGGGCGATGTGATCTCGCTGTTTGAACATCTGACGGGCTCCGCTTTCAACGACACGCTCACCGGCAACGCGTCGGCCAACAACATTGCTGGCGGCGACGGAAACGACGTCATCGAAGGCGGCGCGGGGGCCGACACGCTGAACGGCGGCAACGGGACCGACACGGTCAGCTATTCTGCCTCTACCGCTGCGGTTTCGGTCAACCTTGCCACCAATGCCGTCTCGGGCGGCGATGCGGCGGGCGATGTGATCTCGCTGTTTGAAAGCATCACCGGCTCGGCCTTCAATGACACGCTGACGGGCAACTCTGCCGCCAACGTGATTTCTGGCGGCGACGGAGATGACCTGATCGACGGCGGCGCGCGCGATCCAGGGCATCAGCCTGCTTTCGTTCGACGCGACCAGAGCTGGTGACGCGGGCCCTGCTCGGCAGCGTTCTGCATTGCCTCGAGGTCTACTACCTTGCCGAGCTCGGGCCTGGCGAGCAGATTGCGCAAGCGCACTGTCCGACAGCGATGGCCCGCTTGATCCACCGCGACGAGGGGTACGCACCGCATTGCCGCGAGTTGTTGGCTCGCACCCTGGTCGGTGGCGAGAGAACCCTCCGTTCGAGCCCGGATCTCAGCCGTTCGTGCGCTTTGGCGCTGGGCCAGTTGTGTCGCCCTTGCACCTCGGTCGATGCCAAGCTGTGTCCAGATGCTGTCTACAGCGAACTGCTGCTAAAGACCTACCTCGAGCACCACGATCAGCAGACCCGGTATTTCGCGATCCTCGCGCTCGGCCAGATCGGGGGCACCGAGAATCGCGCGATCCTGCTGCTGGCGGTCTTTTCTCACCACGACGACGGCTTCCCGGGCCAGCCGACTTTTGGTGAGGATCCGTTTCACCGGGCGGCTGCGGGCGTAGATCGGCAGCGCGCGGTGTGGCACCAGACTGAATCCCATGCCCTGGGAGACGAGGTTGATGATGAGATCGAAGTTGTCGAGCTCCATGGCTGGGGCGATCTCCAACCCGCTGCTGCGCAGCCAGTCGCGTACCCGGCGGCCAGTCGTTCCTGCGGAGATCAGGAGCCAGCGCTGCCCACTCAGGAGCTTGCGCAAGCCCGGCAAATCCCCATCAAACTTCTCAGGCAGCGCGAAGTCGGGCGGTGCGATGAAGGTGAAGCCGTCGCTGAAGCGGTGGGTCACCTCGAGTTCGCTCGCGATGCGTTTTGGCGGACGTGGAAGCAGACGTCAGTTCTCCGGCCGCCACACGTTGCCGAGGATGTCGTTGGCAATTGGC
>CAWFGJ010000016.1:0-63781 GCA_963815355.1 uncultured Alphaproteobacteria bacterium | reverse complement strand
GGCTTATCGACTGCAAGGTGATCGGCGGGCCGCCACTGGATACCCCACTGGCACTGGCCCTACATCGCGAACCCAAGGCCAATGTCGAACGCTATGACGGCCTGCGCTCCCAGATCGCTGGAGGCCGCCATGCGTCATGACGCAGCCGCCGGCGCCATCGTCATCATACTCCGCAGTCTGAAGATGTATAAAATGGCCCAAGCTGGCACCGACCTGATCGAGCAAGGCGCTCCGGCTTTTGAAGCTGCCATCCCAATGCTGTCGCAACTGCTGAAGGCCGAACTGGCCGAACGCGAGGTGCGCTCCATCGCCTATCATATGAAGGCGGCCCGCTTTCCTGCCTACAAAGACCTCTCCGGCAACGACTTCGCCGCAAGCGAGATCAACGAGGCCACTGTCAGGACCGTGCACCGCTGTGAGTTCATTGACGGTGCCCAGAACGTGGTGCTGATCGGCGGGCCAGGCACCGGGAAAACCCATGTCGCGACGGCCCTCGGCATCCAGGCCATCGAACATCACCGCCGAAAGGTCCGCTTCTTCTCGACCAAGCTGGACCTCGTGATCCTGGACGAGTTGGGCTATCTGCCCTTCAGCGCATCAGGCGGGGCGCTGCTGTTCCATCTCTTGAGCAAACTCTACGAGCGCACCAGCGTCGTGATCACCACCAACCTCAGCTTCAACGCATGGGCCAACGTCTTTGGCGATGCAAAGATGACCACGGCGTTGCTCGACCGTCTGACCCACCGCTGCCATATACTCGAAACTGGCAACGACAGCTTCCGCTTCAAGGCCAGCTCAGCTGCTGCGTCCGCTGCAAAGAAAAAGAAGGAGACAACACACAGCTTGACCCCAGCATGAACCGAAATCCATAATCAGAGGTGGCTCACTTCTCGGTGAAAAAACCGGCTCAATTCTGGGTGAAAATCAACACTATCCCAGCTTTGCCGATTTGCAGCTGAAAGAGGCGATGATCAAAGCCGTTAGCCAAGTCTATCTGGCCGCGGATTCGACCAAGATCAACAAATCCTCCTTCACGCGCCTGAGCACATTGGAAGTTGTGAACACGTTCATCACGGATGACGGAATTTCTGATCGGGACGCGAAAGAGTTTGAAAGCCGCGGGATCAAGCTGCTGATCGCTTGAACTATGCGGATACCTTCACCGCGTCGCAATTCGGGTCGGATACCGCAATGGCCGTTATCTACAACGTCCCTTATCGAAATATCTGAAGCGGCCCCTGCTTTCAGAACGATGCCGCAGCATGTTTCGCGGGTGATGTCGCATCGCCTCAAGACCGATTAAAGCCATCGGCAGTCACCAAGAGCTTCCACTTGCCGCGAAAGGTACGAAAGATCGCACCAAGCGGCCGGTGGGATCCAGCGCCAAGCATGAGCGCCAGCTTCGCTGAAAGCTGCAGCGCGACGCTCGACCTCGCCGAATGTCCGAGGAGGGCCGAGTGCGTCGCGCAGGTAAACTGAACGTCATTGCGCCCGTGGCCGAGCCCCCGAATGCCGCACCCACCCACTATCCAGCGATTGCGGCCAGTGCAGGTGACCTAGGGCAACAGAGGCAAGCGCGACCGGGGACACATTTGGTGGGACCGCATGTTCCCCGCCAATCGGGATGCGCTGTTCTGCCCCGTCAGAAGCGAGTCCAAGCGTATTTTTGATTGAATCCCAAGTGGCAGAAGCTGTCTTTGCATTTGCCTCAATTGCGAGTTTATTAAATTGGAAGCCACGGCTCCAATTGGAGGAAATCCGATTCCGCGTTCGACAGGACGACCTTAGTTGCCGATGATCTGGGAAAAGGCTGCTGAAGACAGTCGGAACCAATCACCAACGGAGAGTCCAAAATGAAATCCCTACCCGCAACCGTTTTTGCCAGCGCGCTTGGCATGGCCTCGCCGCTCTTTGCGGCCGATGTTGTTATTGGCGTGCCGAACTGGCCGTCTGTGACAGTGACCGCCAATGTCATCAAGGAAGTTGTTGAAAAGAACATGGGCTTGACGGTTGAATTGCAAACCGCCACCAACCCCGTGATCTTTGAGGCGATGGACAAGGGGTCGATGCATATCCACCCTGAAGTGTGGCTGCCCAACCAGCAAGCTTTGGTCGATCAATACAACGCAACACTGGAACTTAACGCCCATCCGGCCCCTGCGGTGCAGGGTATCTGCGTGAACCAAGCAGCACTTGACGCAGGCATCAAGGATATCACCGACCTGACCGACCCGGACAAAGCCAACCAGTTGGATAGCGATGGCAATGGCAAGGGTGAGATTTATGTCGGTGCTACCGGTTGGGCGTCCACCCCGATCGAGCATGCCAAGGCACATGGCTATGGCTACGACGCCGTGCTGGATCTCGTCGAACTGGACGAGGGTGTGGCCTATGCACAACTGGATGCTGCGATCACGGCAGGCAAGCCTTGGGCCGGGTTCTGTTATAAACCCCACCATTTGTTCACCGTCCACCCAGAGCTGACCTTCCTGACCGAGCCCGCCTATGACGCGGCTGCCTGGAATATGGTTCAGCCCGATCAGGATGCCGATTGGCTGGCCAAATCCAGCGTCGCAATGGCTTGGCCACCGGTCTATATCCAGCCCGCTTTTGCCAAATCGCTGGACCAGTCCGCACCGATGGTTGGCACGCTGATGCGCAACATTGACCTGAATGCCGACGATCTGGGCGCGTTCTCTTATGCCGTTGTTATCGACAAGAAAGAGGCCGCTGTGGTTGCCGCAGAATGGATTGCCGCCAATCCGGATCGTGTTGCCGCTTGGCTGAAGTAAGTCGTTAGCGCGGCTTGGAAACGGGGCATGGCATCGAGGCGCCATGCCCCGCTTTGATTGTGACGGCTCTACTGGATGTGAAGGGACGAACATGGCTGACCCCGTGATCGAGATGTCGGGCGTTTGGAAGATTTTCGGTGCTGCCGAGGCGGCGGCGCTGGAAGATGCCCGCGCCGGAGCGACCAAGACCGAAGTTCTTGAGAAACACCAATGCGTTGTCGGGATCGCGGATGCGTCAATCTCCGTTCTTCCCGGTGAGATATTTTGCATCATGGGTCTGTCGGGCAGCGGCAAGTCGACGTTGGTGCGCCATGTGAACCGGTTGATCGAACCCACGACGGGCGATATCCGTGTGCTGGGACAAGACGTGCGCGCGCTATCGCCCGGCGCGCTGCGCGCGCTGCGGGCGGAACGCATCGGCATGGTGTTTCAACACATGGCTTTGATGCCGCACCGCTCGGTGCAGGAAAACGTCGGCTATCCTTTGGAAATCCGTGGGGTTCCCAAGGCCGAGCGCTGGCGCATCAGTTCTGAGAAATTGGATATGGTCGGGCTTTCGGGCTATGATGACCGCCTGCCAAACGAGCTTTCGGGCGGTATGCAGCAGCGCGTTGGTCTGGCGCGGGCCCTTGCGGCGGACCCGGCAATTTTGCTGATGGATGAGCCGTTCTCGGCGCTTGATCCGTTGATCCGGCGGCAGTTGCAGGATCAGTTCATGGCGCTGTCGCACCAGTTGGGCAAAACGACTTTGTTCATCACCCATGATCTGGACGAGGCTATTCGCGTCGGCACACGGATTGCGGTGATGAAGGATGGGCGCATCGTGCAAACCGGCACGCCCGAGGAAATCGTGACCAATCCCGCCGATGACTATGTGCGCGAGTTTGTGCAGAACATCTCGAAACTTGGCCTGGTGACGGCGGGGAGGATCATGGACCCGCTGAGTGTGACCAAGCCATTTGATATGGCCGCGGCACCGACGGCGGGGCCAGAGGTCAAGCTTGATGCGCTGATCGATCTGTCGGTGGGGGCCAGCCTGCCGATTGTGATCCGGCAGGGCGATACTGTGCTGGGTCTGGTTACAAAGGACCGTCTGCTACACGCGATTAAGGAGGGGCGGTAATGTCCGAAAGCGAACTCATCCCCGACTTTGTCGAAAGCAATGCGGGCTATTACACACGGGTGTTCGGCCGCATTCAGGAAAGCTCTGGCGTCTCGCTTAGCTTTAACGCCGCTGCAGCCATCTTTGGCCCGCTCTGGGCCGGGATGCGCGGGTTGTCGTTTTTGTTTCTGTTCTTGTGTTTTCTCGACCTTCTGGCCTTGACCCAAATCTCAGACGGTTTGATTTCGGGGACGGGCGGTGGCCCGTCGGCGCGTTTGGTTCAGTTGCAAGACACCATCGCGAAACGGCGGGTCGAAGCGACTGAAGCGACGGCCGCTGGCAATGCGGCCAAAGCCGCTACAGCGACCAAACTGGCAGACAATCTGCAAAAGGCCGCTGACGTTCAGATGGCCGAAGAAGCTGCGCTGAACGCTGGTGCAGGAGGGCGGGTCTGGGCGTCGGTGGTGATGTTGGTGGCGATCCGGCTGGCAACGGGCTTTGCGGCTAACTTGCTTTATGAGCACAAGTTTTCGACTTGGAGGTTGAACAGGAACGCCCCGCATGGCGCGCCCATGTCGCGGCTGGCGGTGACTGCTGGTCTGTGTGTGCTGATCTACGGGATCACACTTTTCGCCCGAATTGGCTCGCCGCCCGGCTGGCTGACCACTTTTCCGGCTGATAAGACCTTGTTCTCGAACATGGCCAACACCTTTGATGCGTGGTTCGCGGCCGCTTATATCGCAGGTCGCGGCGCGTTTGAAGGTATTCGCGATGCAATCCGTATTCTTGTCGATTCGATGGAGGCCGTGCTGATCGGCACGCCGTGGCCGGTTGTCATGTTGGTGATCTGCACGCTGGCCTGGCAATTGGCGGGCGCGCGGGTGGCGATCTTTACGGCGGCAGCGCTGGCCTATCTGGCTCTGTTCGGCTTTTGGGATCTGTCGATGCAGACCGTGGCTTTGCTGGGGGCGGCGTCGGTTCTGTGCATCGCGATCGGCATTCCCCTTGGCATCTGGTTTGCCCGCTCACGCACAGCCTTTACCGTGGCGCAGCCGGTTCTGGACTTCATGCAGACCATGCCCGCCTTTGTCTATCTGATCCCTGTCATCGCGTTTTTCGGCACCGGCAAGCCGCCCGGCATCATCGCCACCTTGATCTTTGGAATGCCACCGGTGATCCGCCTGACCACCCTTGGCCTGACCGGCGTGCCCGAGGACGTCAAGGAAGCCGCCCGCGCCTATGGCGCCACCGAATGGCAGTTGCTGACTGGGGTCGAGTTGCCATTGGCGCGCCCGTCTATCCTTGCCGGGGTTAACCAGACCATCCTGATGTGCCTGTCTATGGTGGTGATTGCCAGCTTGATCGGCGCGCAGGGGCTTGGGTCGGTGGTGCTGCAATCGCTTCAATATGCGGCGAAAGGGCAGGGGCTGCTTGCGGGGCTTGCGATCTTGCTCTGCGCCATGGTCATAGACCGCATCGTTCAAGGCAGTTTCAGGCGTAAGCGTTAAGGCGTAGCATGCCCAAAAAGGATGCTTCGATGCCTGAACACAACGCGCCTCCGGATCTAACGCTGCGCGGTTTGCGGGTGTTTGTGGCGCTTGAGGAAACCGGCTCTATCGTCGGGGCTGCAGCGCGGATTGGCGGCAGTTCTTCAGGCGTCAGCCAGTTCATCACAGCCCTGGAGGCGGCGGTCGGCGCGAAGCTTTTTGACCGCCGTGCCAAGCCGGTGACACTGACGCCAGCGGGTCAGGTCTTGCGCGGCCATGCGCATCGCATCTTGTCGGTGGTGGCGGAGGCGCAATCGGCCTTGGCCGAAATCAGCCTGACAGCACTGCCCCGCATCAATCTGGATGTGATCGACGATCTTGATGCCACCCTCACCCCTGTGTTGGTCTCGGCCCTGCAGGCCCGTTTTAGCCAGTGTTTTGTGCACGCCTTTTCTGGCCGGTCTGATCAGATCGTCCAACGGTTACAAGCGCGTGAATCCGACATAGGCGTCACTGCCACCGTGCCCGATGACAGCCACACCTTCCGGACATTTCCGATATTGTCGGAACCCTTCGTGCTGGTGGTTGCCAAAGGCGTCATCAAGCCGGGGCAAGACGTCAAGGCCGCGCTCCAAAGCCTGCCTTTCGTGCAATATTCCGAAGCCATGCCGATTGGTCGCAAGATCGCTGCCCATTTGAAACGTGTGCGGCTGAATGTGCCGCGCAGGTTTTCCTTTGAGGCGACGCGGTCGGTTCTGGCGATGGTGGTTCAAACCGGCGGTTGGGCGCTAACGACGCCGCTGAACCTGCTGGATGCAGAGCGGTTCGTGCCAAAAGTGGATATCCTGCCGCTGCCGTTTGCCGGCGAGACGCGCCATATCCAACTGGTTGCGCGCAGCGAAGAGTTGGGGCTGTTGCCGGAACAGCTTGCGCGCGACTGCCGCCGGTTAATACGCGAAAAACTGGTCCCTCAATTTGCTGCGATCGCGCCAAGCATGCCCGGCGCGATTGAAGTTGCTGAAGAGGATGATCCGCCGGGTGCGGCCTAGCTGTTCAGTTGGATGTTGAATTCGCCACGGATGCGGGCCTCTGCCTCGGGCGGCAGGTATTCGGGGCGGTGGGTGGCCAATATCTGACGTGCGGCGATTTTGGCTCGGCCCCAAGCGTCAGGGCGGCCCTTTTCGTCCCAGGTCACCGGCGCGTCGCGGTCGGCGATCTTGGGATAGAAATAGTCGCGCTCCATCGCTGCGATGGTATGGGGGCCGCCAAGGAAATGGCCCGCCCCCAGAACCGCCTCACAGATGGCGTCATAGCCCAGCGTATCCTCATTCACCTCGATCCCGCGCAGGGTGCGGTAGATCAGCGAATGCATCTCGTCATCCAGAATGAAGGCTTCAAAGCTGGCACCCAAGAGCGAAGCCATCATGCCCGAGCTTTCGTAGATCAGATTGCCGCCGCCGAGCGCCGCGGCCAGCGAGGATATGCCCTTTTCCGCGCCATATTGCGCATCCGGCACCTTGGCGTCGGTCATCGACGAGGCCACGCCAGACGGCAGGCCCAACCAGTTGGAAATCTGCGCCGAGGCCGCGTTCATCACGCTGATTTCGCCGCCGCCGCCCACGAACGACCCGGTCCGCAGGTCGACCACCAAGGGCCAGTTGGAAAAGACCATCGGATGGCCCGGCTTGATCACATTGACCATGATCAGGCTGGCCAGCGTTTCGGCCAGCGACTGCGCCAGAAAGCCGGCCAGCGTCGCGGGCGCGGTGGCCCCCGATTGTGCGGCGGTGATGCAGGACATGGGAATGCCATGCTCGATGCAGGCAAGGGTGACCATCACCGCATCTTCGCCGTAGCGCATCGGCGAGATCATCGGGCTGATATGCGCCTTCAGGAACGGCGTCGCCCGGAACAGGCCCGATGTGCCGTCGCCGCCAAGGCCGATATCCACCATCCGCATGATCGGTGCGACATGCTCGGCCACGGTGAACGAGGTCGCCACCGGCTTGGTGGTGCCCTTCATCAGCGCAAAGACCGTGTTCACGTCCAGATCAAGGATATCCGGCAGATCGGTCGCCACGCAGCAGCGGGTGAACCAGCTGACATTGGTCAGCGTGTCTTGCAGGCGGGTAAAGTCGTATAGGTCGGTCAGGGTCGAGGGGCGATAGCCGCCGCTGTCGATATCCAGCGTCAGCACCGCAGCACCGCCGGTGCCAAAATGCACATGATCGCCGCCAACTTCGATGGAGCGTGCCGGATCGCGGCCGTGAAAGGTAAAGGTCTTGGCCGCCATTCCGATCACGCGTTCGACCAACGCGTGCGGGAAATGCACGCGGCCATCGGCAAACCGGGCGCCGGCGTCGGTGAAAGGGTTTGACCAGAACGTCGGGCACCTCGCCGACGCCCAGATCCTCCAGCAGGCGCAAGGCGGTCTAGTAGATGGCGATCAGGTCGGGCTCGGACAGCGGTTTGTACTGCCCGCCGCGCTGGCCCGGGGGGCATGGGTTCACCGAAGGGGGCAAGCGCGCGTTTGGCAACCCTATCGGCCCGCCCACCGCTGCGACGTGAAACACGCTCTTCGCTCATGCTGTTCTCCGGTTACTGTCCCATACCGTGGGCAAGGGGCGGCATCTGGCAACCGTCAAGATCCGTCTTTAGTTTACTCATGACGGCACGCTTCGCATTGGCTGAACGCGCTTGCGGCCCGTTGACGGGGCGGGCCTGTCCGCGCCCAATTCCGCGCAACGAATAGGGAGACTGCCATGAAGACCCAGACCCGCGTTGTTGTGATCGGCGGCGGCATCGCCGGATGCTCGACGCTTTACCACCTGACCCAAGAGGGCTGGACCGATGTCGTGCTGTTGGAGCGCAACGAACTGACCTCGGGCACCACATGGCATTCGGCGGCGCAGGTGACCAATTTTGGCATGACCCAAACCATGGTCGGCCTGAAAAGCCACTCGATCAAGCTCTACAAGGAGCTGGCCGACGACCCCGACTATCCGATCAACTACCACCACGGCGATGGCGGCATCCGGCTGGCCAATGACCGAAGGCCAGATGGAGGGCTACCGGCATTTCGCCAGCCATGGCCAAGGGCATGGGGGTGGAGTATGAAATCCTTGACGCCGCCGAATGTGCGCGCCGCCATCCGCTGATTTCGACCGACCGGCTGATGGGCGGGCTTTGGGACGGCCAGGACGGCGACATCGACCCGGCGCAACTGTGTCAGGCGCTGGCCCGCCGCGCGCGCAAGGCCGGGGCCGAGGTCTATCGCAACACGCCCGTCACCGGGCTGACGCAGCAGCAAGGACGACAGCTGGATCGTCCACACCGAGCAAGGCGATATCGCCTGCGAGATCGTGGTCAACGCCTGCGGCTACCGCGTGAACGAGGTCGGCGCCATGATGGGCGTGCATCACCCGGTCATGTCGATGGAGCATCAGTATTTCCTGACCGAGCCGATCCAGGGCATCGTCGATTTCGGCAAGCGCGTGCCGCTGCTGCGCTGCCCGATCGACGATTTCTACTCGCGTCAGGAAAAGAAGGGCCTGCTGGTCGGGTTCTACGAGCAGGACTGCAAGACCTGGGGCATGGACGGCATCGACCCGAACTTTGTCAATGCGCTCTGCCCCGTCGGATACCGACCGCGTGCTGCCGGTGCTGGAAAACGTCTTCAAGCGGATGCCGGCGCTGGAAGAGGTGGGCATCCACACCATCGTCAACGGCCCGATCACCTACACCATCGACGGCGCACCGTTGGTCGGCCCGATCCCCGGCAAGCGCAACGCGTTCTGCATCATCGGCCTGCGCGCCGGGCATCGGCGAAGGCGGCGGTCATGGCTGGCTGCTGGCCCAGCAGATCGTGCATGGCGAGGCGCTGCTATGACACCTGGGTCATCGACCCGCGCCGCTTTACCGGCCACACCAACGTGGAACTTGTGCGCGCTGAAGGCGATCGAGGATTATCAGAACGAATTCCGCTTCCACTTCCCGCACGAACACCGCCCCGCAGGGCGCCCGCTGAAGACCACGCCGCTGACGCCGATCCTTGCCGCCGAGGGCGCCGAGTTCACCGTGGTCAACGGCTGGGAGCGGGTGGACTACATCAAGCCGTCGCCCGATTTCCACCCGACCCATGAGCTTCCACTTCGACGAGGCCTTCGATGTCGTCGGCGGCCGAAGTGCGCGCAACGTCCAGAACAACGTCGGCCTGACCGAAGTCAACGGCTTCAACCGGTTCGAGATCACCGGGCACGGATCGCCACAGCTTGCTTGACCGGATGTTCTGCGGCACGGTGACCAAAAGGGACGGGCGCGTCGGCCTTGGCTATCTGCTGAACGATCACGGTATGATCAAGGGCGAGGCGACGCTCGCCAACCTTCCGGCTTCGGACCGCGGCCCGGCGCGGGTTTGGTATGGCTCTGCGGCGGCAAGCGAATTCCACGACATGGACTGGCTGGAAAAGCACATCAAGCCGGGTGAAGATGTTCAAATCCGCAGCCTGACCAATGACCAGACCATCCTTGTTCTGGCCGGCCCGAATGCGCGCGCGGTTCTGTCGGCGTGCGCGCGTGGCGATTGGTCCAGGGCGGCCTTTCCGTGGCTGTCAGTTTGCGCGAATGCTTTATCGGCTATGCTCCGGCGACGGTGATGGGCGTCAGCTTCTCGGGCGAGTTGGCCTACGAGATCCACGTTCCGAACGCCTCGCTTTATGCGGCTTAGTCTGGCGTTGCGTCAGGCAGGTGCGGCCTTTGGGCTGAAGCTTTTTGGGGCGCGGGCAGTTGACTCGATGCGGATGGAAAAAGGCTTCCTGCACTGGAAAGCCGATCTGTTGACCGAATTTACCCCGTTTGAAACCGGTCTGGATCGCTTTGTGAAGTTGGAGAAAGCCGACTTCATCGGCAAGGCCGCGCTGACCAAGCTCCACGCGGCAGGCGAACGGAAGAAATTGGTAAACCTGAAGGTTGATGCAACCCATGCGCCTGCGCGTGGCGGGGCGTCATTAATGGAGGCTGGCAACGTGGTTGGCACGATTTCGTCGGCCGATTGGGGATACCGGGTTGGCATGAACATTGCCTATGCCTTCGTTGAGCCTGCGTTCTCGGGCGTAGGCACCAAGATGCAGCTTGATATGTATGGCGATATGGTCTCAGTCGAAGTCATCCCGGCTTCGCCCTACGATCCCGACTTTAACCGCATCAGAGGCTAAGCCGATGACCGATATTCGGGTTGTTATCATTGTCGAGACGGGTTTTGTGGCAACCGAACTTGCGTTGGTGCTGGATATTTTGCGCATCGCAAATCGGCTGTCTTCGACGGCGTGTTTCGACGTGAAGATTTGCACATCGTCGATGGACGGGCTTGTCGACTGTCTTGGCGGCGACATGGCCGTCAGAGCGGAGCCGTTTTGGTCCTATCAGGAAACGCCGCCGAATTTCGTGGTCGTTCTTGGCGGCAGCGGCGTCTGCCAAAGCCTTGGCAAAATTCACTCCAAGCTGCGCTGGCTTGAGCGTATTGGAGCCCAAATCCTGCTGCTGTCGGATGCAGCCTACATATGGCGCAAGATAAATTCCAACGATGGGGCTTTTACAACCCATTGGGAAAACCAACAACTCCTTCGGGATAGCTTGGTGGATTTGGATGAAATCCCCATTCTTTACGTCAAGAATGGCCGTGTCACCACAGGTGCAGGCATGGTCGCAACGGCTGACTTGGTTTTGACCGAAATCGTCGCGCCCGTTTCAAGCCAGTTGGCACAGGCGACCAGCCAGATGCTGGTGATGGATGGCGTGCGCGACGGAAATACACCGCAACCGCGCAGTGAAAATGATACGCACTTTTATCGGGCGGCACAATTGGATGCGGTCATTCGGCATATGGAAGAGAATGTCGAAACGCCGGTCAGCATGTCGGAGCTTGCTTCGGTTGCGGGAAGGTCGGTCCGCCAGTTGGAGCGGCGTTTTGAAAAAGCGACTGGCTGCAGCCCTTTGACATTCTACCGCTCTCTGCGTCTGCGCCGGAGCAAGATTATGCTGGAGCAGTCCGCCGCCTCAATCGCGGAAATCGCAATCGCTTGCGGTTTCAACAGTTCTTCCAACTTCGCCCGCATGTTCTCGCGAGAATTTGGCACCTCGCCGCGCTGCCTTCGACAGCGCGTCGCCGGAGATGCCGATCGCCCATCGAAATCAACCCATGAAAAGGGATCAAGTAATGCACCTGTCACGCTTTCCGCGCCTTCATTTGGCACATCTTCCTACGCCTCTGGAACCAATGGAGCGCCTGTCTAAAGAGCTTGGCGTTGAGCTTTGGATCAAGCGGGATGATTGCACGGGGATGTCCTCGGGCGGAAACAAGACCCGCAAGCTGGAATTCCTGATGGCCGAAGCCCTTGAGCAAGGCGCGGATATGGTGATGACCCAAGGTGCTACGCAGTCCAACCACGCACGCCAAACGGCGGCCTTTGCGGCCAAGCTTGGCCTGAAATGCCATATCCTGTTGGAAGACCGCACCGGCTATAACAACGCCAACTACAACACCAACGGCAACGTGCTGCTGGATCACCTGCACGGTGCGACCACCGAGAAATTCCCGGCTGGTCACAACATGCCGGCAGAGATGGAGCGTGCCGCTGACCTGAAGCGGGCTGCGGGTCACACGGTCTATGTGATCCCCGGTGGCGGTTCCAATCCGACCGGTGCACTTGGCTATGTGAATTGCGCGATGGAGCTTTTGGGCCAAGCCAATGACCGCGGCATCAAGATCGACCGTATTGTGCATGCGACGGGGTCTTCGGGCACGCAAGCGGGTCTTGTGACAGGTCTGAGCGCCATGAACGCGCAAGTGCCGGTCTTGGGCATCGGCACCCGCGCGCCGCGCGAAAAGCAAGAACAGATGGTCTATGATCTTGCTTGCAAAACCGCGGAAAAGCTGGGCTGCCCGGGTGTCGTCAAGCGCGAAGACGTAATCGCAAACAGCGATTATGTGGGCGAAGGCTATGGCCTGCCGACAGCGTCGGGCATCGAAGCCATCAAGATATTCGCAGGACTGGAAGGCATCCTGTTGGATCCGGTTTACTCGGCCAAAGGTGCGGCTGGGTTGATCGATTTGGCCCGTAAGGGGACGTTCAAAGGCGAGCGTGTTGTGTTCCTGCACACGGGCGGTTCTGTCGGGTTGTTTGGCTATGATTTCGCCTTCGACAACACCGACCTTTGGGTTCACCTGTAGGAGCCACGGGAATGGAACGCAGGTTTTTCGGATCATTCACCCAACAAGAGCCGCTGCCAGCACAGGCCATAGAGGCCGCTGTTGCTGTGCTTGGTTCGGGACGCCTGCATCGTTACAACCTCGCCCCCAATGAGGCGGGCGAGGTTGCAGAACTTGAGGCCGAATACCGCGATTGGCAGGGGGCTGACTATTGCCTTGCCGTGACTTCAGGTGGGCAGGCGTTGCAGATTGCAATGCGGGCGGTTGGGGTCAAAGCGGGCGATGCCGTGTTGACCAATAGCTTTACACTTGCTCCGGTGCCGGGGGCGATTGCCGCAGTGGGCGGCAGGCCGATCCTGGTCGAAATCGACGAGACTTTGCGGCTGGATCTGGCGGATTTACAGTGCAAGATCGACAGCAGTAAAGCGCGGTTCCTGCTGTTGTCGCATATGCGCGGGCATTTGTGCGACATGGATCGGTTGATGCAGATCTGTGATGCGGCCGGGGTCGCCGTGATTGAGGATTGCGCCCACACGATGGGGGCAAAATGGCGTGGCATTCGGTCCGGGAACTTTGGCAAAGCGGCTTGTTTTTCGACACAAACCTACAAGCACCTCAACTCTGGCGAGGGCGGGTTTCTAACGACGAACGATGCGGAATTGGCGGCTCGGGCGACAATCTTGTCTGGCAGCTATATGCTGTTTGCGCGCCACGGTGCCGGCCCGGATGCCGAGGTCTTCGAAAATATCCGGCTTGAGATGCCCAACTGCTCGGCGCGCATGGACGCACTGCGGGCCTCAATTCTGCGGCCACAATTGGCGCAGCTTGAAACCAACATTGCCCGTTGGAATGCACGGTATCGAAACACCGAAACCGGTTTGCGCGACGATCCACGGATTGCGATTCCTTCGAGACCGAATGAAGAGTCCTTTGTGGGCTCGTCCATCCAATTTCGTGTTCCGGCCCTGACCGCTGCGGACTGCCTTTCGTTTGTAAAGGCCGCCGCAGCCATGGGGGTGGAACTGAAATGGTTCGGCAATGCCGATCCTGTTGCCTTTACATCAGCGCACCAAAGTTGGCGCTACATGGCACGTCAAGATTTGCCGCAGACCGATGCGATCATGGCGACGCTGTTTGACATGCGCCTGCCCCTGACCTTTTCCAAAGACGATTGTGCGCTGCTTGCGGCACTGATCCGCGACGCGCTGGATGAGGTGATGCCATGAACCGGCAAGTTCCATCCTGCATGCGTGGCCTATGCGGGGGTGTGGCTGTCGACACCGGTGACGCTTTTGCTGCTGCAATCAAACAGCACATATTGATTGGATAAGATGAAATGTCAGTCACCTATCTGAAAACGGCCGCGCCGCGCCCCACCGCCGAAAGCAGCAATTTGCGCGAGACCGTCGCTGCAATGCTGCGCGAGATCGAGGTCGGCGGCGAAGAAAGCGTACGCCACTATTCGCAAAAGCTGGATGGCTGGACGGGCGCTATTGTGATTTCCGCCGAAGAGCGTACCGCAGCGATTGCGCGGGTGCCGGCGCATTTGAAAGACGACATCCGCTTTGCCTACACCAACATTCGCCGCTTTGCCGAAGCACAAAAGGCGACGCTGACTGAATGCGAAATCGAGGTCATCGACGGTCTGTTCGCGGGGCAAAAGCTTATCCCGGTGTCCAGCGCAGGCTGCTATGTGCCGGGCGGGCGCTATAGCCATATTGCCAGCGCTTTGATGACCGTCACGACTGCGAAGGTGGCCGGTGTGCCGCACATCACGGCAGTGTCGCCGCCCCGTCCCGGCACCGGTATTCCAGACGCAATTGTTTTTGCGATGGATTTGGCTGGGGCAGACCTGATCCTGAATCTTGGTGGCGTGCAAGGCATTGCAGCTATGGCGCAAGGATTATTTGGTGCGAAGCCCGCAGATATCCTCGTCGGCCCCGGCAACTCTTATGTCGCTGAGGCCAAGCGCTTGCTGTTTGGCAAAGTTGGCATTGATATGTTCGCGGGCCCCACGGATTCCTTGGTCATTGCCGATCAGACGGCCGACGCCAAGACTGTTGCCTGGGATATGGTCAGCCAAGCTGAACATGGTGCCGATAGCCCGGTTTGGTTGGTCACGACCAGCAAGGACATCGCGCAGGCTGTGCTGGACAGTGCGCACGAAATGATCCGGTCTTTGCCCGAACCCAATGCCACTGCCGCCCGCATTGCTTGGGACGAGCGGGCCGAGATTATCCTGTGTGATAACCGCGAAGAGGCCGCCGAAGTTGCCGATCAATATGCGCCTGAACATCTTCAGGTGATGGCCGCCGATCTGGATTGGTGGCTTGGCCGACTTTCGGCTTATGGGTCGCTGTTTTTGGGCAAGGAAACCACGGTTTCGTTCGGCGATAAGGTCTCTGGCCCCAACCATGTGCTGCCCACAAGCGGCGCTGCGCGCTATACGGGCGGGCTGTCGGTCCATAAGTTCGTCAAAACCGTCACCTGGCAGCGCTGCGATGCGGCGGCCTCGCGCGAGTTGGCGCTGCGCACCGCACGGATCAGTCGGGTGGAGGGGATGGAGGGCCATGCCCGTGCTGCAGAGCAACGATTGATCCCGATGCCCGCGGACTAACCTCGATTTGGGCGTGCCGACCTGCTGCTCGACATAGCTACCTTAAAAGGGTTCCGAAAAGATGAAGATGATATTGGCGCCACGGGCAATCTGGGCGGACGCCGTTGCTTTTGTTGCGCGTTATGGCAAGGGATTTGCTGTCGCCGTCGCTTTGGCGATATCGGCGCAGTTTCTATCTGACCACTACAATGCCCCCGCGATGCTGATGGCTTTGCTGTTGGGCGTCGCCTTTCACTTCCTGACCGAGGAAGGGCAATGCGTTGAGGGCATTAATTTTTCCTCAAAGTCTGTGCTGCGGATTGGGGTTGCGCTGTTGGGAGCACGGATCAGCGTTAGCTTGCTGGCGGATCTGGGTGGTGCGTTGATCGGCCTCGTTGTCGCGGGCGTCGTGCTGACGATCGGTGTCGGTTTGATCGGTGCGCGGCTTTTGGGCAGAGGCTGGCGCATGGGGTTTCTGACGGGCGGTTCGGTTGCGATCTGTGGCGCATCTGCGGCCATGGCGATTGCAGCACTTCTGCCAAAGAATGAGCATTCCGAACGCAACCTGATTTTCACCGTGTTGAGCGTGACAGTGCTCAGCACCATCGCCATGGTGATCTACCCCATTCTGGCGCATTACTTGGCTCTCGATGAAATTGCTTCAGGCGTGTTCATTGGCGGCACCATTCATGATGTAGCGCAGGTGGTTGGGGCGGGCTTTTCGATCTCAGAGACGGTGGGCGATACTGCGACCTTGGTGAAGCTGATGCGCGTGGCAATGCTGGCACCGGTAATTCTTGTCGCGTCGTTCATCATCCGCAACTTTGTGGTAAGCGCCTCAGTGACCGGGGCCCCTGGCCGACCGCCAATTATGCCGTTGTTTGTGTTGGCGTTCCTTGGGCTTGCAGCGCTGAATTCAATGGGCTTGATCCCGAGGGCCATCAGTGACCTTGCGGGGCAGCTTTCGCGGTGGTGTCTGTTGGTCGCGATCGCGGCTGTTGGCATGAAGACGGCGCTGAAAACCATCTTTGAAGTCGGGGGGCAGGCGGTCTTGTTGATCTTGGTCGAGACAGTGTTTCTCGCGGTCGTCGTCTTGTCGGGTGTGATTTGGTTGGGGGCCTGATGAGCTTTTTGCACGCTATTTGGCGATCAGTCTATGCGGGGATCGCCCGCACTTGCGCATCTTCACCAACGAGGACGCCGCTTCCTTCGCCGTCCTGTGGCTCCTGATCCACCGCACCCGTTTTGGTGTCGCTGGCGCTCCGGCCACCGATTGCGCGCTGGAGCGCTGGAGCGCTGGCGCGATGCGGGATCGAAAGAAGGCGAAGTTGCCCGCGATCGCCTGGCCGTCCAGGTCCAGATCGCGCTCAAGGTCCTGGGCTCCGGCTTCCTCGAGGCCAACCCCGACCTGCGCGACAAGCTGAAATCGGGCGAGGTCAACCTGACCGAATGGTTCAACGAACTCCTGCGCCTCGTCTACCGCCTGATCTTCCTGATGGTGGCCGAGGATCGCAACCTTCTGCACCCCGAAAAGGCCAAGCCCGACGCCCCGCAAGCTTTATGCCGAAGGCTACAGCCTCGCTGCCCTGCGCGCCCAATGCTTCCGCGCCGCCTCGTGGGACAAGCATCACGACCGCTATGAGGGCATCAAGATCGTCTTTCACGCGCTGGCCCACGGCCAAGACGCGCTGGCGCTCCCGGCTCTTGGCGGCCTCTTCTCCGACGACAAGCTGCCCCACCTCGAGACCGCCCGCCTGCGCAACCGTGCCTTCATGGAGGCGCTCTATCGCCTCTCCTGGCTCGACCAGAAAACCGGTATGGTCCCGGTCAACTGGCGCGCGATGGAGACCGAGGAACTGGGCTCGGTCTACGAATCCCTCCTCGAACTGCAGCCGCAGCTGGGCGATGACGGCAAGACCCTGCTCTTCGCGTCCGAGGCTGCCGAGCAAAAGGGCAACCAGCGCAAGACCACCGGCTCCTACTACACGCCCGACAGCCTGGTTCAGGCGCTGCTCGACACCGCGCTCGACCCCGTGCTCGACAAGACCGAGGCCGAGGCGGACGATCCCGCCAAGGCGCTGCTGAAACTCTCGGTCATCGACCCCGCCTGCGGCTCGGGCCACTTCCTGCTGGCCGCCGCCCGCCGCATCGCCACGCGGCTGGCCCGTATCCGTGCCGACGGCACGCCCTCGCTTGCCGATTTCCGCCATGCCCTGCGCGATGTCGCGCGGCCCTGCCTGCACGGGGTAGACCGCAACCCGATGGCGGTGGAGCTGACCAAGGTCGCGCTCTGGATCGAGACGGTGGACCCCGGCCTTCCCCTCGGCTTCTTCGACGCGCAGATCCGCTGCGGCGATGCGCTGCTGGGCGTTGTTGCGTAACTCACGCGTGAGGCATGACAGCCCCTTTCCCCGTCTGCATCAGGCCACGCGGACGATCTCGGCGGTGCCGAGTGCGTTGAAGCGGTTGATCAGTGCGACGCGGATCTGGATTTCGGCGGTCTGGCGGTCGGGGTCTCTTGCGGCGATGCGCTCGCCGAAGGCTTTGAGGCACCGCATCTTCGCCTCGATCCGGCTTCGGACATGGTATCCGGTCCAGCGCTTCCAGAATGCCCGGCCGTAGTGCCGGGTGGCGCGCAGGGTTTCGTTTCTGGCAATTGCGGCCGGGCAGTCCTCTTTCCACGGACGCCCGTTCTTGCGGATCGGGATGATCGCGGTGGCCTGGCGGTCGATGATGGCGGTGTGGCAGCGGCGCGTGTCATAGGCACCATCGGCGGTCACGGTGCCGATCTCTTCGCCTTCGGGGATCTGGTCGAGCAACTCCGGCAGAACCGGACTGTCGCCGTCGCTGCTGGGGGTGAACTCCACCGCCCGGATGTCCGAAGTGGCCGTGTCCATGGCCAGATGCACCTTGCGCCACTGGCGTCGGCCCTGAACGCCATGCTTGCGGGCCTGCCACTCGCCGTCGCCGAGGAACTTGATCCCGGTGCTGTCCACGAGCAGGTTCAAGGGGCCATCGGCGCGCCGATACGGGATCTGGACGGCAAGTGTCTTCTGCCGCCGGCACAAGGTCGTGTAGTCGGGCACAGCCCAGTCCAGGTCCGCCATCTTCAGCAGGCTGGCCACCATCCCGGTCGTTTGCCGCAACGGCAGCTTGAACAGAACCTTGATCGTCAGACAGAACTGGATCGCCGCATCCGAGAACACCGCAGGGCGACCAGGGTTGCCGTCAGGCGGCGCGAGCCAGGTCATCTCCTTGTCCAGCCAGATCAGCAGAGACCCGCGCTTGCGCAGCGACGCAGTGTAGCTGGACCAGTTCGTCGTGCGGTAGCGGGCGGGGGATGGCTTGCTCATGCAGCCCGTCTAACCGCATGGATTCGCAATGTGAATCCTCGACGGTCAGAGTTCTGCAACAACGCCAAGTGGAGCTCAAACCAATCGCTGGAACAATAGACTAGTAATATGACCCTCGATTCACGTGGCAATCAGTCGCATTCAATCATTTTCAAGTGGTGGGGCGGGATGATGGGTATCTTTCGAAAAACCCATATTTATCAAGCAATATCAAGGGTAAGTGGCGGAAGCGGTGGGATTCGAACCCACGGTAGGGTTCCCCCTACGCTAGTTTTCAAGACTAGAGCCTTAAACCACTCGGCCACACTTCCGTACCGCGGGCGCGCTGCGACCGCTTGGTGGGGGGGATTTAGTGGGTTGTGGGCGATTCTGAAAGGGGCCATTGCCGCTTGTTTTTATCCCGGGGAAAACCGGCGGTCGCCGGGCCTTTGGCGCAAGGCAGCGCCACCCCCTTCAGACCGCCGCAAGCTCGCGCGCGGGGCTGAGCAGGCCTTCGCTGACCGAAGACAGGGCCAGCGCCGCCGCGCCATGCGCCCACAACAGATCGCCCCAGGCGTGAATCTCAATCGGGGGGCGGGGGCGGCCGGAGGCGATGACCAGATTGTCCATCTCGGCCAAAGTCTCAGCGGCGTAGAGGTAGTCGTAGCGCATCCGCTCACCCGACAGGATGATCAGCGCCGGGTCGAACAGGTTGATGACCGTAGACAGGCCCAGCGCCAGATACCGCCCCGCCCGCCGAAAGATCGAGCGCGCGGTCGCATTGCCGGCCTTGGCGTGATCATAAAGGCTTTCCAGCAGCACGGTGATGGAAGAGCCGTCGCGATGGCTCCAGTTCAGGGCGGTGGCCGCTTCACGCGCAAGGGCATAGTCGGCCACGTAGGCCTCCAGACAGCCGCGCTGGCCACAACGGCACAGGGCCCCGTCCAGCTGCACCTTGGTGTGGCCCAACTCCATCCCCAGCCGCTGCGCGCCGCGATAGATCCGGTGGTTCATCACAAAGCCCATGCCCACGCCGTGCTCAATGGTCACCACCGCAAAATCCGACAACCCACGCCCCGCGCCGAACCACAACTCGGCCAGCGCCACAAGATTGGCGTCGTTGTCGATAGAGACGGGCAGGGAGATCCGCTCGGCCACCGCCGCAGCCAAGGGCACCATGCGCGCGTGCAGCACAGAGGACCACAGCACCACGCCCTCGGCCACATCGACAAAACCCGGCACGCCGATGCCGATGGCCGACAGTGCGGCCCGCTCGATCCCAGCCTTGGCGCACACCCGTTGCAACAGGGTTTCGACCGCATCCAGCAACTCGGGCAGGGTCATCGGGCCGGGGGTGCGCGGGATCACATCATTGGCAATCAGATTGCCCGCGAAATCGACGATCACCGCGGTATGCTCGCGATCCGACAGCTTCATTCCCGCGACATGGTGGGCCTGCGCGCGCACGCCCAAGGCCACCGCAGGCCGACCCCGCCCGGCATCGCCGTCGCGCGGGGCCGCGACCTCTTCGATCAGCCCGGCCTCAATCAGCTCTGACGTGATCGTGGTGACCGAGGCGGGCGACACACCCAGATCCTTGGCCACCTGCACGCGCGGGATCAGCCCGGCCGCGCGCACCCGCTCAAACACCTGCTGGCGCATCGGGCGCAACGTGTCCGACAGCGGGGGAATCAGCGGGCCTACACCCCGCCGCCCCTCGACCGTTTCCGCATGTGGCACCTGCAGCATCATTTTTTTGGCTTCCGAACTAAAATTTCCAACATTCGGGGGGCAAAAGGCCAGTTTCCACCAGATCTCAACCAAATCCGCGCGGTACGCTTAGGCTTTCGCACGAATATTGCTGCACAGCGGCAAAATCCCGATCAATTTTGCGCCACCGTGAGACTTGCTGATTAAATTTATTTTGACAACTGAATTTATTCGGGGCAGTTTTCGCAAGTCGCGGCGAATCTGCCGGTCCGGCCATACGCTGGCTGATGTCCATAGGGAGGATACTTATGCGTAACGCAATTCTCATCGCCGTCATGGCGGTAACTGGTTTCTCGTCGGCCGCGCTGGCCGAAGGGAAGAAAATCGGCGTCTCCTGGGCTTCGTTCCAAGAAGAGCGCTGGAAGATTGACGAAGCCGCCATGAAGGCCGCTATCGAAGCTGCCGGCAACGAGTATATCTCGGCTGACGCACAGTCCTCGTCGGAAAAGCAGTTGTCGGACGTTGACGCGCTGATCGCTCAGGGTGCAAACGCGCTGATCATCAACGCCTGGGACAAAGACGCTATCGGCCCGGCCATCGAGAAAGCCGCTGCCGAAGGCATTCCGGTCGTCGGCTATGACCGCCTGATCGAAGATGCACGCACCTTCTATCTGACCTTTGACAACAAAGGCGTGGGCAAGATCATCGCTGAAGAAGTCACCAAGGTGAAACCGGATGGCAACTATGCGATCATCCTCGGCGACCCGGGTGACCCGAACGCCGCTTTCCTGCGTGAAGGCATGGAAGAAGTGATCGGCGATGCTGTCAAAGCCGGCACCATCAAGATCGTTGGCGAAGCCAACTCCGACGGCTGGAAGCCAGAGAATGCTCAGAAGAACATGGAGCAGATCCTGACCGCCAACAACAACGCAGTTGACGCTGTTCTGTCGGAAAATGACGGCATGGCTGGCGGCGTTGTGGCGGCTCTGTCGGCACAAGGCCTGGTGATCCCGGTCGGTGGCCAGGACGGCGACCTTGCTGCAATCAACCGTGTGGCCCGTGGCACCCAGACCGTTTCGGTCTGGAAAGACTCGCGTCAGCTTGGCAAAGCCGCCGGCGAAATCGCCTCGGCTCTGGCAGACGGCACCGCTCTGGACGCAATCGCTGGCGCGACCATGTTCAACGGCGGCGAAAAGGGCGTTGAGATGAGCGCGATCCTGCTCGCCCCGACCCCGATCACCAAGGACACGCTGAACCTTGCGATCGACGCTGGCCACATCACCAAAGAGATGGCGTGTGAAGGCGCTATGGAAGGCGTCGCTGCCTGCCAATAAGTCCTGACGGACTACTCCGGCACCGGTCCCCGCAGGGGGCCGGTGCCGACCCTCTGCTTCTGCACGTTGTGGCATTCATGCTGCGGGCCGCCTTTGCCGGACCTGCACACGCCCCGCAAGACGGCTTTACAAGACGGCCCCCACTCGGGCCTCTGTCGGGCCCCGCACGGGTCATGGATCCGCAGAGCCTTCAAGGCATCCCCCTCTCACAGAGTTGGACGAGGATATGACAGACCATTCCGCCACCCACGCCCCGCAGGGCCAAGACCGCCGGCGCAATCCGCTGGCCCGCTTCATCCGAGCGACAGAGCTGGACACCCGCATGTTGGGCATGGTCGGCGCGCTGTTGCTGATCTGGTTCGGCTTTCACGTCTATGGCGCGCTGGTAAACGGGGGGGGCGTGTTCCTGACGCCCCGTAACCTGTGGAACCTGTCGGTCCAGACCTCAGTCACCGGGATCATGGCGACGGGCATGGTGCTTGTCATCATCACCCGCAACATCGACCTGTCGGTCGGCTCCATCGTCGGATTTTCCGGCATGATCATGGGCATCCTGCAGGTGAACATCCTGCCGCAATATCTGGGCCTCGGCCATCCGGCGATCTGGGTGCTGGCGGTGATTGCCGGCATCATCTGCGGCACGGTCATCGGGGCCTTCCACGGCTGGCTGATCGCCTATCGCGGCATCCCGTCGTTTATCGTGACACTGGGCGGCCTGCTGGTCTGGCGCGGTGCGGCGTTTCTTGTGGCCGACGGGCGCACCATCTCGCCCGTGGACCCGACCTTTGCCCTGCTGGGCGGCGGTCCTTATGGGGCCGTCGGCTCCATGGGCAGCTGGATCGTCGGCATCCTTGGGTGCCTTGCCATCCTGTGGATCTTGCACCGCGGCCGGGCGGCCCGGCGCAAACATGACTTCCCCTTGCGCCCGATGTGGGCCGAAGCGGTGGTGGGCCTGCTGGCCTGCGGCGCGCTGATCGGCGCCGTGCTGATGGTGGACGCCTATCCCTGGCCCAAGGGCATCGTCGATGCCTATGCGCAAGGCCAACAACATCACCGTGCCGCCTGAAGGGCTGTTCATCAGCCACGGCTTTGCCATCCCCGTGCTGATCATGGCCGCCGTCGGCATCGCCATGACCATCCTGATGACCCGCACCCGCTTTGGCCGCTATGTCTTCGCCATCGGTGGCAACCCTGAAGCGGCGGCTCTGGCCGGGATCAACACCCGCTTCATGACGATGAAGATCTTTGCGCTGATGGGGATGCTGGCCGGACTGGCCGCTGTGGTCGCCTCGGCCCGCCTGAACTCGGCCACCAACGCCTTGGGCGATCTGGACGAACTCTACGTCATCGCCTCGGCGGTGGTCGGGGGCACGTCACTGGCGGGCGGTGTCGGCACGATCTACGGCGCCATCATCGGCGCGCTGGTCATGCAATCGCTGCAAACCGGGCATGGTGCTGATCGGCTACGGCGACGGGTCTTACCGCAAGATCGTGGTGGGCGTCGTCCTGGTGCTGGCCGTCTATCTCGACAATCTTTACCGCAAGAAAATCAAGTAAGGGGAATGACCATGTCCAGAACCGGAACCCCCCTTGTCGAACTGCGCGATATCTCCATCGCCTTCGGCGGGATCAAGGCGGTCGATCACGTCACCATCGACCTTTATCCCGGCGAAGTCGTGGGCCTGCTGGGCCACAACGGCGCCGGCAAATCCACGCTGATCAAATGCTTGTCGGGGGCCTACAAGGCCGACAGCGGCAAGATCCTGATCAACGGCAAAGAGGTAGAGATCGACAATCCCCGCGACGCGCGCGCCCAGAACATCGAGACGATCTACCAGACTCTCGCCCTTGCCGATAACCTCGACGCCGCCTCAAACCTGTTTCTGGGGCGCGAACTGGTCGGCCCCGGCGGCATGCTGAACGACGCCGCGATGGAGGCAGAGACGCGCAAGATCATGGCGCGCCTCAACCCGAACTTCCGCAAGTTCAACGTGCCGGTCTCCGCCCTGTCGGGTGGTCAGCGCCAGTCGGTCGCCATTGCGCGCGCCGTCTACTTCAACGCCAAGATCCTGATCATGGACGAACCCACCGCCGCCCTTGGCCCGCAGGAAACCCAGATGGTCTCCGAACTCATCGAAGAGCTGAAGGCGCAGGGCCTTGGCATCTTCCTGATCGAGCATGACATCCACAACGTCATGAAGCTGTGCGACCGCGCCTCGGTGATGAAAAACGGCCAGCTTGTCGGCACCGTCAACGTCAATGAGGTGACCGATGAGGACATCCTCGGCATGATCATCATGGGCAAACAACCGACAAAGGCCGCCTGATGTTCATCGGGCTGGATCTGGGGACCTCGGCGCTGAAAGGCATCCTGATGGATGCCAACCAGCGGGTGCTGGCCGAGGCAACCGCCCCCCTGACCGTCTCGCGCCCCCATGACGGGTGGAGCGAGCAAGCCCCCAACGACTGGATCGCCGCGGCGGAAACCGTGCTGGATGCGCTGTCTGCCCACGGCTTGGGGCAGGTGCAGGGCATCGGGCTGTCGGGCCATATGCACGGCGCGACCCTGCTGGATGCCTCCGATGAGGTGCTGCGCCCCTGCATCCTGTGGAACGACACCCGCAGCCATGAAGAGGCGGCCGAACTGGACGGCGACCCGATGTTCCGCCGTCTGACCGGCAATATCGTGTTTCCGGGCTTTACCGCGCCAAAACTGGTCTGGGTGCAACGGCACGAACCGGCGACTTGGGCGCGTGTCGCCAAGGTCTTGCTGCCCAAAGACTTCTTGCGTCTTTGGCTGACGGGCGACCATGTGGCCGAGATGTCGGATGCGGCGGGAACCAGTTGGCTGGATACCGGCGCGCGCGACTGGTCGGATGATCTGCTGGCCGCCACCGGCCTGACCCGCGCGCAGATGCCGCGACTGGTCGAAGGCTCCGAACGCTCAGGCGACCTGCGCCCGGCGCTGGCCGCGCGCTGGGGCCTGCCGAAATCGGTGATCGTGGCGGGCGGGGGCGGCGACAACGCGGCCTCTGGCGTGGGCGTCGGCGTGGTGCGCGCCGGAGAGGCCTTTGTCTCCCTCGGCACCTCGGGCGTGCTCTTTGCCGCCAATGACGGCTATCAGCCCGATCCTGCCACCGCCGTGCACACCTTCTGTCACGCACTGCCCAACACATGGCACCAGATGGGTGTCATCCTTGCCGCGACCGATGCGCTGAACTGGTATGCGCGGCTGGTGGGGCAGGACGCGGCCACGCTGACGGGTGAACTTGGGGCGCTGATCGCCCCCGGCAAGACGCAATTCCTGCCCTACCTCGGCGGGGAGCGTACGCCGCTGAACTCAGCCACCGTGCGCGGGGCCTTCACCGGGCTGGAACATGCGACCGACCGCAGCGCCGGCACCCGCGCCGTGCTCGAAGGTGTCACCTATGCCATCCGTGATTGCCGCGACGCGCTGGCCGCCACCGGCACACGGCTGGAAAACCTGCTTGCAGTAGGGGGCGGGCTCGCGCTCAGACTACTGGCTGCGGGCGATTGCCACGGCACTGGATGTGCCGGTGCAACTGCCCGTCGCAGGGGATTTCGGCGGTGCCTTCGGGGCCGCCCGCCTTGGCCTGATGGCCGCCACCGGGGCAGGGGCCGAAATCGCCACCCTGCCCAAAATCGCGCGGGTCATTGAACCCGACCGCACCCTGACCGCTGCTTTTGATGCGGGCCACGCCCGATTCCGGGCCGCCCAAACTGCAATCAAGGAACTGCCATGACCGATTTTTTCAAGAATATCCCGCAAATCAAATATGAAGGCCCTGAAAGCACCAATGAATTCGCCTTCCGCCATTACGATGCGGACGAAGAAATCATGGGCAAGCGGATGGAAGACCACCTGCGCTTTGCCGTGGCCTATTGGCACAGCTTTGCCTGGCCGGGGGGCGATCCGTTCGGCGGGCAGACCTTTCAGCGCCCGTGGTTCGGCGACAGCATGGATCTGGCCAAACTGAAGGCCGATGTGGCGTTTGAGATGTTCGACATCCTCGGCGTGCCCTACTACGCCTTCCACGATGCCGACGCCCGCCCCGAAGGCGCGACCTTTGCTGAAAGCAAGCGCAACCTCGAAGAGATCGTCGATTACCTTGCCGCCAAACAGGCGACCCACAAGACCCAACTGCTTTGGGGCACCGCCAACATGTTCAGCCACCGCCGCTGGATGTCCGGTGCCGCCACCAACCCCGATCCCGAGGTTTATGCCTACGCTGCCGCCACGGTAAAAGCCTGCCTTGATGCCACGATGAAACTGGGTGGCCAGAACTACGTCCTTTGGGGCGGGCGTGAGGGCTATGAGACGCTCTTGAACACCGACCTCAAGCGCGAGCGTTCCAACGCGGGCCGCTTCCTGCAGCAGGTGGTCGAATACAAGCACAAGATCGGCTTCAAAGGCGCGATCCTGATAGAGCCAAAACCGCAAGAACCCTCCAAGCACCAATATGACTATGACGTGGCCACGGTTTACGGCTTCCTCAAGGAATTCGGGCTGGAGAAAGAGGTTCAGGTCAACATCGAACAGGGCCATGCCATTCTTGCCGGCCACAGCTTTGAACATGAAATCGCGATGGCCTCGGCCCTTGGGATTTTCGGCTCGATCGACATGAACCGGAACGATTACCAGTCCGGCTGGGATACCGACCAGTTCCCGAACAACCACGCCGAAAAGGCGCTGGCGTTTTATGAGATCCTGAAGGCGGGCGGCTATACCACCGGCGGCACCAACTTTGACGCCAAGGTCCGCCGCCAGTCGCTGGACCCCGAAGACCTGATCCTTGCCCATGTCGGCGGTATGGATACCTGTGCGCGTGCCCTGCGCGCCGCGGCCTATATGCTGGAGGACGGCCCGCTTGAAGCCGCCCGCAACGCCCGCTACGCCGGATGGGACCGCGAAGGGGCCAAGGCCATGCTGGCCCAACCGCTCGAAGTGATTGCACAAGCGGTTGAGGACACCAACATCAACCCCGAACCGCGCTCGGGCCGCCAGGAACGGCTGGAGAACCTGTGGAACCACTACATCTGAACGGGGTCGCCATGCAGCGTCGTCACTTTCTGGGTCTGGCGGTCGCAGCGACCGCCAGCACCTTCCCGGCGCTGCAACTGCGGGCAGAGGCGGGCGGCGATCCGCTCCGCGTTCTGACCCAATGGTATCGGCTGGTGCTGGAACTGGTGCGCCATACGGCCACCTATTCCCCGCCCGTGGCCAGCCGCGCCTTCGCCTATCTGGGGGTCACCGCGTATGAGGCGCTGGCCACCGGCACCCCCGCCCTGCACAGCCTTGCCGGGCAACTGACCGACCTGACCGCCTTTCCCGATCAGCCCGCAACCTTTGATCCGGCACTGGTGCTGCACGGGGCGATGACCCAAGCCGTGCGCCACTTCTTCGGCAACACCGGCCCCACCGGGCAACGCGCGATGGACGCAATGGAAAAGCGGCTGGGGGAGGGGCTACATGCCGACCACCCCGCTGACCATATCGCGGCCAGCCTTGCCTTTGGCCAATCCGTGGCCGATCACGTCATCGCCTGGGCGGCGACGGATGGCGGAGAACTCGTTGAAAACATGGGCTTTCCGCTGGAATATGCCCTGACCGACGGCCCCGCGCATTGGGTGCCCACCAGCGCCATCCGCCTGCAACAATCGCCGCTCTTGCCGAACTGGGGCAACAACCGCCCCTTCGCGCTGCCCGCGGCCGAGATCGCCTCTGGCTGCGGCCTGCCCGCCCCCACGCCCTATAGCGAAGACCCGGCTTCGGCCTTCTACGCCGAAGCGGCCGAGGTGGTGGCCACCAAAGCCGCCCTGACGGATGAACAAAAGCTGATCGCGCGCTACTGGTCCGATGACCCGATGCTGTCGCCGACCCCGCCCGGCCATTGGCTGGCCATCGTCTTGCAGATCATCGACCGCGACGGGCTGCCCGCCGACCGCGCTGCGGATGCGCTGATGCGACTGGGTGTGGCCGTGGCCGATGGGTTCATCGCCTGCTGGGCTTCGAAATACCGCTATGACCTTGTCCGCCCGGTCACCTATATCCGCCGCCTGATGGACCCGGCTTGGGAGCCGCTGCTGATCACGCCGCCTTTCCCCGAATACCCCTCTGGCCACTCTACCCAATCGGGGGCGGCGGCGGCGGTGCTGACCGCCATCTTTGGCCCGGACTTTGCCTTTACCGATGCGATCTATGTCGACGACGGCTTGGGCGAGCGCCACTTCGCCTCCTTTGACGCCGCCGCAGAAGAAGCCGCGATATCAAGGATTTACGGCGGCATTCACACCCGCCCCGCCATCGCCTTTGGCCTGACCCAAGGCGCCTGCATCGGGGCGTACACCGTAAAGCTGCGGACGCTGGCATGACCCCGCGCAGCCTTGCCGCAGCCCTGACCTTCGCCCTGACCCTCGCCCTTGCCACCCCGCTTGCGGCCCAACCGTTGCCGCAGTTTGTGGAACAGACCGCTGCCTCAGGCCTAAGCCACAGCTACTCCGGCGGTTGGGAGCAGATCGTCGGCGGTGGTGTCGCGGTGTTTGACTGCAACGGCGATGCGCGGCCCGAACTCTTCCTTGCCGGGGGCACCGAACCCGCTACGCTTTGGCGCAACGACAGCGCCCAAGGCGGCCCGCTTGCCTTCACCAAACTTCCCACCGAAACCCCCAACGCCGCCGATCTCTTGAACGTCTCGGGCGCCTACCCGCTGGACTATGACAGCGACGGCCTGACGGATCTTGTGCTGCTGCGCGTGGGCGAGGACGTGCTGCTGCGCGGGCAGGGCGACTGCGCCTTTACCCGTGCGAATGAAACGGCGGGCTTTGCCGGGGGCGACGCGTGGTCCACCGCTTTCGCCGCAACATGGGAGCAGGGCCAATCCCTGCCCACCCTTGCCATCGGCACCTACATTGACCGCGCCGAAGAGGCCTTTCCTTGGGGCCACTGCACCGACAACCAGCTCTACCGCCCCGAGGGCGACCACTACGCCGCGCCCTTGGCCCTGACGCCCAGCTATTGCGCCCTGTCGATGCTGTTCACCGACTGGAACGCCTCTGGCCAGGCCAGCCTGCGCGTCTCCAATGACCGTGAGTATTACAAGGGCGGGCAGGAACAACTGTGGCACCTCTCGCCCGGCCAGCCCCCCGCCCTGTATACCGAGGCCGAGGGCTGGGCCCGCTTGCGGATCTGGGGCATGGGCATCGCCAGCCGCGATCTGAACGCCGATGGCTACCCGGAATATTTCCTGACCTCCATGGCCGATAACAAACTGCAAACGCTGGCAAATCCCGCACCCGGCGCGCCCCCGAAATACGCCGATGTGGCCTTTGCACGCGGTGTCACCGCCCACCGCCCCTATACCGGCGGCGAGACCAAACCCTCCACCGCATGGCACGCCCAGTTTGAAGACGTGAACAACGACGGGCGCGACGATCTGTTCATCGCCAAGGGCAACGTCTGGGAAATGCCCGATTTCGCGATGCACGATCCCAACAATCTGCTGCTGCAATCCGCCGATGGCAGCTTTGCCGAGGTGGGCGATACGGCGGGCGTGGCCTCGGTCCTTACCGCGCGGGGGGCGGCGCTGGCCGACCTCAACAGCGACGGGGCGGTCGATCTGGTGGTCGTGAACCGCAACGCCCCGGCACAGGTCTGGCGCAACGCGACGCCGGGTATCGGCAACTGGCTGACCGTGGCGCTGGACCAGCCAGCCCCCAACCGCACCGCGATCGGCGCGTTTATTGAGGTCAAATCCGGCACAACCCTGCAACGGCGAGAGATCACGCTGGGCGGCGGGCACGCGGGCGGCATCCTTGCCCCGGCGCATTTCGGTCTTGGCACGGCCACCGAGGCTCAGGTCCGCGTGATCTGGCCCGACCGCAGCACAACCGATTGGCAAACCGCCCCCGCCAACCAGCCGCTGCAAATCTCGCGCGGCTGATTTCGCCCGCACAACGGCGCGCAAAGCGGCAGGGCAGGGGCACCGCGCTGCGCCTGTCGGCCCGACCCACTGCGGATTCTGGACCTTTGATCGAATTTGCCATAAGCAGCATCCAGAATTCAGCTAATCCGGCACCAGTCTGATTCTGGGGCATTTTTGGAATATGTTCCATTTGCCGGTGTTTCTCCGGTCGGGAACGGGGAAGTGAACATTTTGGCATCTACATTCCGTCTTCACAAAGTTGTCGCGCTTTTGGTCCTCGTCGGGGCAAGCGCGTGGATCGCCACGGGCAAGTTCGCCTTTGTCGGCTCCGAACAGGCGGGTGCCGCCGAGGCGCAGGAAACCGCCGCGGCTGCCGAGCCTGTGGCAGACCCCGTCGCCGCAGCCATACCCGCGCTGCGCACCGTGGCCGGGCTGAAGCCCGTCTTTGCCGAACATGCCCGCAAGATCCGTCTGTCGGGGGTAACCATGCCCAACAAGCGCGCGGTTCTGGCTGCCCGCACGGATGGCGTGGTCCAGATGCTGAACGTCACCAAGGGCGCCCCGGTTGCTGCGGGGACGATTGTTTTGGCGCTCGAAGGCCCCGAAACCCTCGCCCGTGCCGAGATCGCCGAAATCGCCCTCGCCCAGCGCGAGCGCGATCTGGACGTGGCCGAGCGCCTGTTCAAGGGCGGCAACGCGCCCGAAACCCAACTGACCAACGCCCGCACCGCCCGCGATTCCGCCAAGGCCGAACTGACCCTTGCCCGCGCCTCGGTCGATAAGCTGAACCTGACGGCCCCGTTCTCGGGCCTTGTCGACACGGTAGAGGTAGAGCAGGGCGAATGGGTGCAGACCGGCACCCCCGTGGCCACCATCCTTTCGCTTGACCCGATCCGCGTGCGGGCCGAGGTCAGCGAGCTGGACATCGGCTATGTCTCGACCGGGGCCTTGACCAAGCTGCGTCTGGTCAATGGGACCGAGTTGCAAGGCAAGGTAACCTTCGTCGCGCGTGAGGCCTCTGCCCAGACCCGCACCTTCCCGGTTGAGGTCGAGGTGCCGAACCCCGGCAACATCCTGCCCGCCGGGATGACGACCGAGGTGGAACTTTTCGCCGACAGCCAAACCACCGTCACCGTCCCCCGCTCGATCATCACCTTGTCCGACAAGGGCGAATTGGGCCTGCGTGTGGTCGGTGCCGATAACGTCGCGCATTTCGTGGCGGTTGAAATCATCGACGACACCGAAGCGGGCCTCGTCGTCAAAGGCGTGCCAAAGGATGTCTGGATCGTGGTCGCAGGTCAGGATCTGGTGCGTGACGGGGAAAGCGTGATCGTGTCCGAAGCCCCGCAGGTCCAGCCATGAGAATTGTCGAAACCGCCATTGCCAACGCCCGGCTGACCCTGTCGGTTCTGGTCTTTCTGATGCTGACCGGGGCCATGGCCTATGTGAACATCCCCAAAGAGGCCGAACCCGACGTTCAGATCCCGATCATCTACGTCTCGATGGGCTATGCAGGTATCTCGCCCGAAGACAGCGAGCGCTTGCTGCTGCGTCCGATGGAAAGCGGGCTGAAATCCATCACCGGCATCAAGAAGATGACCTCCACCGCCTATCAGGGCGGCGGCAACGTGCTGTTGGAATTTCAGGCCGGGGCCAATCTGGACAAGGCGCTGCAAGACGTGCGCAACAAGGTCTCGCAGGTGCGCCCCGAACTGCCCGGCGGCGCGGATGAGCCCACGGTGAACGAGGTCAACCTGTCGGAATTCCCGGTGCTGGTGATCACCCTGTCGGGCGACGTGCCCGAACGGGTGCTGGCCGCGGCGGGGCGTGAGTTGCGTAGCCGCATCGAAGACGATGGCCGCGTGCTGGACGCAGCCCTGCAAGGCGTGCGCGACGATCTGGTCGAGGTGATCGTCGACCCGGCAAAACTCGCCTCTTACGGCCTGCGCCCTGATACGCTGATCGCGGGCTTCAACGCCAATAACCAACTGGTCGCCGCAGGCGCGCTGGAAGGGGCAGAGGGGCGCTATGCCATCAAGGTGCCCTCGCTGATCGAAACACCTGCCGATGTGGCGGGCCTGCCGATCATCTCGACCGACACCGCGATGGTGCGCGCAGGCGACATCGCCACGGTCCGCGCCACCCAGAAAGACCCCGTCACCGTCACCCGCCTGAACGGCGACCGCGCCGTGGCGATTGAGGTGTCAAAGCGCACCGGGGCCAACCTGATCGCCACTGTGGATGCGGTCAAAGCCATCACCGAAACCTTCAAACCCCTGCTGCCCGAAGGCATAGAGGTGTCGTTCAGCCAAGATAAATCCAAGGATATCCGCCAGTTGCTTGCCGATCTTCAGAACTCGGTTCTGACGGCCGTGATCCTTGTGTTCATCGTGATCCTCTATGCGCTGTCGGGCCGTGCGTCGATCCTGATCGGGCTGGCCATCCCGGCCTCGTTCCTGATGGGGATGCTGGCGCTGTCGCTGATGGGCTATACCGTCAACATCGTGGTGCTGTTCTCCTTGATCCTTGCGGTGGGGATGCTGGTGGATGATGCGATCATCGTCACCGAATTTGCCGAACGCCGCATGTCCGAAGGCATCGACAAACGCGAGGCCTTCGCCATGGCCTCGCACCGCATGGCAGGCCCGGTGATCGCGGCCACGCTGACCCGGATCGCGGCCTTCTCGCCGCTGCTGTTCTGGCCGGGCATCGTGGGTGAGTTCATGAAATACATGCCCATCACCCTGATCGTCACCCTGTCGGCCTCGCTGCTCTATGCGCTGATCTTTGTGCCAACACTGGGCGCGCTGATCGCCAAACCGTTCAAAGAGCCGCCAAGGCAACGCGATGGGGCCTATATGTGGCTGGTGGGCCGCGCCGTGCGCCACCCGTTTACGGTGCTGGTGCTGGCCATCGGCCTGCTGGTCTCGGTGCCCTTTGCCTACGGCAAATACGGCAGCGGCGTTGAATTCTTCCCGAATGTTGAGCCGGATTTCGGCCTGCTCTATGTCAAGGCGCGCGGCAACCTGTCGATTGACGAGAAGGACGCGCTGGTCAAACAGGCCGAACAGCGCATCCTCGGCTGGCCGGGGATCGAAACCGTCTACACCCGCTCGGGTAAAGCCGGCGGCGCGGGCAATGAGGTTGCGGCCGATGTGATCGGCGTTATTCAGTATGAATTCGTCGATTGGCGCGAACGCAAGAACGCCAACGCCATCCTTGCCGATCTGCGCGTGGCCATGACCGGGATTCCGGGCGTGGATATCGAAGTCTCGGTGCCACAAGCCGGGCCGCCCACCGGCAAGGCCATCCAGATTCAGCTTTCGGCGGCCGATCCGGCGGGCCTGAACGACCGTGGCGCGGCAAGTGGCCGACGCGCTGTCCAAAGTGCCCGACGTCATCGACGTCGACAGCGGCCTGCCGCCGCCCGGCGTCGATTGGGAACTGCAAGTCGATCGCGGGGCCGCCGCACGCTATGGCATCTCGCCCGGCACCATCGGGGCCATGGTCCAACTGGTGACCAGCGGTCTGAAACTGTCGGATTACCGCCCGGCAGGGGCCGATGATGCGGTCGACATCGTGCTGCGTCTGCCCGAGGATCAACGCACCATCGTGGCGCTGGACCAGTTGCGCATCCAGACCGCCGCAGGCTCGGTGCCGATGTCCAACTTCGTCAAGCGCGTCGCCGCCCCCACCACCGGGCAGTTGTCACGCATCGAAGGCCAACGCACCGTCACCGTGCAGGCGGGCATCCGCGAAGGCGTGCAACCCGCCCCGGTGCGCGAACTGATCACCCAGCAGCTGACCGCCGCCGGGCTTGAGGCCGCAGGCATCCGCTGGAAACTGGCAGGCGAGGACGAAGAACAGGCCGAGGCCGGCGCCTTCCTTGGCAAAGCCTTTGGCGCGGCGATGTTCCTGATCTTCATCGTGCTTCTGGCGCAGTTCAACAAGTTCATCTCGGTCTGGCTGGTGCTGTCGGCGGTGGTCATGTCGACCATCGGCGTGCTCTTGGGGCTGATGATCATGGGACAACCCTTTGGCGTGGTGATGACCGGCATCGGGATCATCGCGCTGGCCGGGGTGGTGGTGAACAACAACATCGTGCTGATCGACACCTACGACACGCTGCGCCGCGAAGGCATGGCCAAGATCGACGCCATTCTGGAAACCTGCCGCGAGCGTGCCCGCCCGGTGGTGCTGACGGCGATGACGGCCATCCTTGGGGTCATGCCCATCGCCTTCGGGCTGAACCTTGAACTGCTGAACCACGAGACGACACTGGGCGCCCCATCAACCCAGTGGTGGATTTCACTGTCCAGCGCGATGGTCTTTGGTCTGGCCTTTGCCACGGTGCTGACGCTGGTGGTGATCCCGTCGCTGCTGATGATCGTCACCCCCGGCGATGGCCGCCGCAAGGCCAAGCGCCGCTGGTTCGGCCTGCGCGCCGCCCGCGCCTGACCACCGGGCATAGGCCCGGAGGCTGGGCCTATGCCGACAAACCGGGGCGGAAACGCCCCGGCCCCCCCAATCTGCGCCGATTTCGCGGCCTATCCGCAAGACTTTGCCGATATGTTAGCGCTACCATTGCAAGCGCTTGCTAAAACACCCCGATTTGGCTACCCCCCCGTTCTGCGCTGACGGAAAACGCCTCTCCCTCACCAGCACCGCAATTTTGCCCTTGAGAGTCTTGCTGATGATGAACATCGGAGCCTTGTCCTATCTCGAACCGCTTGAGGCGAGCGGCGGCAGCGTCGCTGTCCTCGACGCCTTGGCCGAGATGGTCCAGAAGGCCGGGTTGCAAGTGGGTGACCGCCTGCCGCCCGAAGTCAAACTCGCGGCCAGCCTTGGCGTGGGCCGCTCCACCATGCGCGAGGCGTTGAACCGCTGGGAAGGTCTGGGCATCATCCGCCGCCGCCGGGGTGATGGCACCTACCTCACCGCGCAGGTGCAGACCGCACGCGGCCCGCTGCCCACAATGATCCGGCTGGAGGGCGAGGCGCTGCTGCGGGTGCTGGACGTCCGCCGGGTGATCGAGACGGGGACAGTCCGCCTTGCCGCGCAAAAGGCCAGCCCCCGCCAAAAGGTCGAGATCGCCACCCTGTGCGACGCCTTGCACGCCGTCATTGCAAAGGGGCTGCCCTGTCAAGAGGTCGACACCGCCTTTCACGCAGCAATCTGCGATGCGACCGGCAATCCGATGTTCGGCCAATTGCTCGCAGGGCTGACCGCCGCATTGGAACGCCCCAAGGAATTGCCGTTCAGCCGCACGGCCTTTGGCCTCAGGTCCTTGCCCCTGCACCGCAACCTGTCAGACGCCATCGTGGCCAGCGATCCCGATGCGGCCGCGGCGGCGATCATGGGTATTCTGGACTCGGTTCAGGAAGAGATCCTCGAAATGATCGCCTGCGGCCCCGCCGACCCGGCCTGATCAACCCGAACTGCCCGACCCGTCCCCACCGGCCCCTTGCGTTTCGCGCGCAACCGTCCTTATCTGCGGTCCCACACCCTTCCGCCGTCAGGAGTTCACGCGATGTCGCACAGCCAACCCTGGACGCGCCGCCCCAGCCACCGCCTTTGGCTTTTGTCGCAGGCCGAGGCGCTGTTTGCCTTCTTTGAACGCCACAGCGTAAACCCCGCGGGCGGCTTTCATGCGCTGGATCGGGCGGGCTTGCCCGTGCCGGGGGCGGGTCCGGAAATCCACGCGACGGCTCGCATGGTCCACTCCTTTGTCATGGCCCAGCTTTTGGGCCGTCCGGGGGCCACGCGGCTGATTGACCACGGGATGGATTTTCTGTGGAACGGGCATCGGGACACGGGGCAGGGCGGCTACTTCTGGGGAACGGGCCGCGACAGCGTTGTGGGCGACAGCAAACAGGCCTACGGCCACGCCTTTGTGCTGCTGGCAGGCTCCAGCGCCAAGATGATCGGCCACCCCGACGCGGACCGCCTGATCGCCGACGTCTCGCAAGTGCTGGAGGATCGCTTTTGGCAAGACGACAGCGGCACCACCGCCGAGGAATTCACCCGCGACTGGCAACCGATCAGCGGCTACCGGGGGGCCAACTCCAACATGCACCTCGCCGAGGCGCTGATGGCCGCGTTTGAGGCGACGGGCGACCGGCTCTACCTGACCCGCGCCGAACGCATCGCCGCCTTTTTCCTGAACGGTCAGGCCCGCCGCAACGGCTGGCGCCTGCCCGAACACTATACCGAGGCCTGGGTTGCCGACCCCGATTATGTCGGCAACCCGATGTTCCGCCCCCAAGGCACCACGCCCGGCCACTCGCTCGAATGGGCGCGGCTGTTGGTGCAGATGTGGGAACTGGGCCAGCGCCAACAGGGCTGGATGCTGGAGGCCGCACAGGCCGTCTATCTGCAAGCCACCGCCGACGGCTGGGACAAGACCACCGGCGGCTTTTACTACACCGTCGGCGATGACGGCGCGCCGCGCGTGGCCGACCGCTATTGGTGGCCCTGCTGCGAAGGCATTGCGGCGGCGGCGGTGCTGGCCGATGTCACGGGCAAGCCGGTCTTCGAAGACTGGTATCGCCGGATCTGGGATTTCACCGCCACCCGCTTTCTGGACCGCGACGCGGGCGGCTGGCATCCGCAACTGGGGCCAGACCTTGTGCCGAACGCCGACCCGTTCTTTGGCAAGCCCGACATCTACCACGCGATCCAGGCCCTGCTGATCCCGCTGGTTGCCCCCTCTGGCTCGGTCATCGCCGGGCTTAAATCGGGCGTCTCGCTGGCCGGGTAAGCCCCTTGTCCACCGCTGGTTGTGCCGCCTTTTGCGGCAGATCCGGGCCGGCGCAACCCTTTCGCATTCCGCAGAGTTTTGCGCAGATTCATTTTGTTGACAGGTTGATGGGGCCAGTGGAAGCTAGCCTCAATTCCCGCCTCGGCAGGGTCAGATGGGTGCTGATCCGAACCGAGACATGCGGGCGCTGCCAAGGGGCCGGCACAGGCCTCGGGATGACTCCGCGAAGGGGCACCCAAACCAGGGAGACGACCAATGAAGACATACGACAAAGGTGTCAGCCGCCGCGGTTTTCTGAAAACCAGCGCGGTTGGCATGGGCGCACTCGCCGCGCCGGCTCTGATCTCGTCCAAGGCGCTTGCCTCGTCGGGAGAGCTGAATTTCATGGGCTGGGCCGGCTATCCGTCCCTTGCCGAAAAAACCTTCCCGGCGTTTGAGGCCGCCACCGGCATCAAGGTCAACATGATCGAACAGCCCGGCCAGGATGAGATGTTCGCCCAGGCCAAAGTCTCGCTGCAAGCGGGCGGCATCGACATGGTGGAACCCACCATCGACCGCGTCGGCGCGTGGAACAGCAATGGCCTGCTGCAGGCGTATGACGAATTAAAGCTGGCGATGGCCAACTACCTGCCCGGTCTGGCCGATGGCGCCGCCGGTGAGCGGTCGCGCAAAGACGGCAAGCTGCTGTATGTGCCGTCGAACTGGGGGACCGAGTCGCTGGTCTACAACAAGGAATCCGCCGTTCTGGGCGATCCGGCCAGCCTCGGCGCGCTGTTTGATCCGGCCAACATGGCCACCGTCCGCCCGCACTCGGCCCTCGCCGCGATGGGCCGCTGGCTGGATGCGACCGGCAAACTGCCGCGTCCGTGGATGGACGGCTATTCCGACATGGGCGCCATGGTCGAACTGTGGGACATCGCCCTTGCCGAAGCCATCAAGGCCAAGGCCAACGTCGTGCAGTTCTGGTCCGGTGAAAACGAGGCCAACGCGGGCTTTGTTGCCAACGGTGCCACGGTCGGCCTGTGCTGGGATTCCACCGGCTTCAACCTGCGTAACGATGGCTACGGCTATATCGCCCCGGCCGAAGGCGCGTTCGCTTGGCATCAGGGCTTTGTGATGATGGCCAACGCGGTCAACGTCGAACAGGCGCATGAGCTGGCCAAATGGGTCTCGACCCCCGAAGGCGCCGCCCTCTGGGCCACCGCTTTCTCCTCGAACCCGGTCGGCAAAGACGCCGCCGCCAACATGGACCCGGCGGTTTCGGAATACTACAACGGCACCTTCAACGACGAGGCGCTGTCCAAACTGTGGTGGTGGCCCGACCAGTCGGCAGAGTTCCTCGCCAAGCGCGGCGAATACGCTGACAAATACAAGGCGGCCTGATCAGCCCGTCGCGGCTCCGCCGGTCCTGCAAGGGCCCGGCGGGGCCGCGTTTGGCAACGGTCCCCGCACAGGGGACCGGCAGACCAGCTTTACGCCAGACAAACGGAGCGGGGCATCATCGCCACCGCGCCGTTTTTTGTGGCATAATGTCCAATGAAATAAAGACGATAACAAAAATCAAGCGCGGGCCTGACCCCGCGCAAACGGGGAAGAGGGACGCGTCGATGAGCGCTGAAATTGATCTGGATGATGTCTGCTGCGATTTTGGAAGCTTTCGCGCCGTCGATCATGTGAACGTCACCATCCGGCCGGGTGAATTCTTTTCGTTCCTCGGCCCCTCGGGCTGCGGCAAGACCACGATCCTGCGGATGATCTCGGGCTTTACCGAACCCTCTGCCGGCGCGATCCGCATTGGCGGCAAGGATATGAAGGGCCAACGTCCCAACCAACGCCCCACCGCCCTGATCTTTCAGAACCTCGCGCTGTTTCCGCTGATGCCGATCTGGGAAAACATCGCCTTCGGGCTGGAGGTGCGCGGCGTCGACAAGGCCACCCGCCGCAAACGAGCCGAGGAACTGCTGGCGCTCGTCGATCTGCCGGATGCCGCCGACAAGATGGTCAGCCAATTGTCGGGCGGCCAGAAACAGCGCGTCGCCATCGCCCGCGCACTGGCCGTGGAACCCTCGGTCATGCTGCTGGATGAACCGCTGTCCGCCCTCGACCTGAAACTGCGCCAACATATGCGGGCCGAACTGCGCGCCATCCAGAAACGCACCGGCGTCACCTTCATCTACATCACCCATGATCAGGGCGAGGCGCTGGCCATGTCCGACCGCGTCGGCGTGATGAGCCAGGGCCGCCTGCAACAAGTCGCCGACCCGAGAGAGATCTACAACAACCCGGTCAATGGCTTTGTTGCCAGCTTTGTCGGTGAAAACAACATCTTGTCCGGCGATGTCCACAACGCCTCCTCGGGCATGGCCAGCTTTTCCACCCCCATCGGCACCTTCCGCGCCCGGCTCGGCGACACCGCACAAGGCGGCAAGGTGAAGCTCTACATCCGTCCCGAACACATGACCCTTTCGGCCGAACCGGGGGCCGAGAACTCGGTCCCCGTCACCGTCGCGGATGTGGCGTTTGAGGGCAACTTCATCGCCGTGCAGGCGATCACCGAAAACGGCACCCACCTGACGGCGGAACTGCGCAACGACGGCGCGGCCACCGTGCCCGCCACCGGATCAAGGCTGCACATGACCTTTGACGCCCAGCGCTCCGCCATCTTGCCCGACAGCAGCGCCAAGGAGGCCTAAGCGATGCATGACCTGCTGCGCCGCTACGGGGTCGGCCTGACCTCGGCCTTCCTTGCCACCACGGTGTTCTGGCTGGTGATCTTGCTGATCCTGCCAAACTTCACCCTGTTTGAAAGCTCGTTCCGTCCCTATCTGCCGGTCGTCGATGTGGGTGGCCCCTTGGACACCTATTCGCTGAACAACTACGGCAAGATATTTGGCAGCCCGGTCGAGGTGTCGTTTTTCGGCATCCCGCTAACTCTGCCGGTGCGTATCAAGGTGTTTCTGCTGACAATCCTGTGGGCCGCCGCGGTGACGACGATCACCTTCGTGCTGGCCTATCCGCTCGCCTATTTCCTTGCCAAGATCGCCTCACCCAGATCGCTGCCGACGCTGTTCCTGCTGCTGTTCGTCCCGCTTTGGGTGTCCGAGGTGCTGCGCTCTTTTGCGTGGTTCATCATCTTGTCCTTCAAAGGCCCGCTCAACGCGCTCTTGATGGATCTTGGCCTGATAGAGCGGGAAATCCGCTGGATATCGGGCTACAGCCCGGTGATCATCGGACTGGTTTATACCTATGTGCTGTTCATGGTGTTCCCGCTCTATAACGCCATGCAATCGCTCGACAGCAACCAGATAGAGGCCGCCGATGATCTGGGCGCGCCGTGGTGGCGGATTCACTGGCGCATCATCCTGCCGCATTCCAAACCCGGTATCGCCTCGGGGGCTGTGATGGTGTTCATGCTCTCGGCAGGCTCGTTGCTGGTGCCCTCAATCATGGGCTCGACCACCTCGGCGTGGTTTACCCAGACCATCCAAGGCATCATGCTGGAAGAGCAGGACTGGAACACCGGTGCCGCCTTTGCCTTCATGCTGCTGATCGTCTGCACGCTGTTTGTCAGCCTGATGATGCGGCTCTTCGGCGTCAAACTTTCCGACATCGCGAAATAGGGGGCCGCCATGCATAAAACCCGCGACATCCTGTTCAATGTCTACCTGATTGCCTTTCTGATCTTCCTGCTGGTGCCCCTGCTGGTCATGGGCGGTGCTGCCTTCAACGACAGCAAACTGCCCACCGTCCTGCCATGGAAGGGCTTCACCACCCAATGGTTCATCGGCATGTGGAACGATGACCGCATGTGGATCGCCTTGCGCAACACGCTGTTGGTGGCGCTGGGCGTGGTGGCGCTTGCGGTGCCCATCGGGGCGGCAGGGGCCATCCTGATCAACTCGATCGCGGGTCGCTGGCGGGCGACGCTTTACGGGCTGATGGTGGCCCCCATCCTGATCCCCGGCGTGGTCATCGGCATCTCGACGCTGCTGTTCTGGAACAACCTGTCCGTTGGCTCCGGCCTGCACCTGTCGGTGCTGGGGCAGGTCAGCTACATCGCGTCTTTTGTGATGCTGCTGGTGCTCGCCCGCCTGCAAAGCTTTGACCACGGCCTTGAAGAAGCCGCCCTTGATCTGGGTGCCAGCCACGGTCAGGTGATGCGCCGCATCCTGCTGCCGCATCTCTACCCCGCACTCGGGGCAGGGGCCGCGATCGCCTTCTTCCAGTCGATTGAGAACTTCAACGTCACCCTCTTCACCCGGGGCAATTCCGACACGCTGACGGTCTATGTCTTCTCCAAGGTCCGCTCTGGCATCACACCCACGATCAACGCCCTGGCGCTTCTGCTGATCCTGTTCACCCTCGGCCTCGCCCTTTGGTACGAACTGGTCCGCCGCCGCCGCGCCCGCATCTCCGCCGCGCGTGAGGCCGAGGCCCGCCGCGCCGAAGACGCCGAACTGGCCTGACCCACAAAAAAGAGCCCCCCGTTAACCGGGGGGCTCTTATTCTTGCCCGTTCATCTTGGCCCAAATACTCCCGCCGGAGGCGTCCGCCCGCAGCGGCGCGCGCCCCGGCTCAGGTCAGGGAACCGCGGCTTAGAAAAACGCCTGCAACCCGGTGATCGCCCGCCCAAGGATCAACGCATGCACATCATGCGTGCCTTCATAGGTGTTCACCGTCTCAAGGTTCACCATGTGGCGCATGATCTGGTAATCTTCCTGAATGCCGTTGCCGCCATGCATGTCGCGCGCCATCCGCGCCGCATCCAGCGCCTTGCCGCAGTTGTTCCGCTTGATGATAGAGATCATCTCGGGTGCCGCATTGGCCTCATCCATCAGCCGCCCGACCCGCAGACTGGCCTGCAAGCCCAAAGAGATTTCGGTCATCATATTGGCCAGCTTCAACTGATACAGCTGTGTCTGCGCCAAGGGCTTGCCGAATTGCTTGCGGTCCAGCCCGTATTGGCGCGCGGCCCCCATGCAGAACTCTGCCGCACCCAGAACTCCCCAAGAGATGCCATAGCGCGCCCGGTTCAGACAGCCAAACGGCCCTTTCAGACCCTCGACATGCGGCAACAGCGCGTCCTCGCCGACCTCCACATCCTTCATCACGATTTCCCCGGTGATTGAGGCGCGCAACGACAACTTGCCCCCCACCTTCGGCGCGCTCAAACCCTTCATGCCCTTTTCCAGCACAAAGCCCTTGATCTTGCCGCCATGCGCTTCGGACTTGGCCCAGACCACGAACACATCCGCGATGGGGGCGTTGGAAATCCACATCTTGGCGCCGTTCAACACATAGCCATTGGCGGTTTTCTTGGCCACGGTCTTCATCCCGGCCGGGTCTGATCCGGCATCCGGCTCGGTCAGACCAAAACAACCGATCCACTCGCCCGACGACAGCTTGGGCAGAAACTTCATCCGCTGGGCTTCGGTGCCATAGGCATAGATCGGATACATCACCAGACTGGATTGCACCGACATCATCGACCGATAGCCCGAATCCACCCGCTCCACTTCCCGCGCGATCAGACCATAGGCGACATAAGACGCGCCCAACCCGCCGTATTGCTCGGGCACCGTCACGCCCAACAGGCCCATCTCGCCCATCTCGCGGAAAATCGCCGGGTCGGTGGTTTCCTCGCGATAGGCCGCAATCACCCGCGGTTGCAGCTTTTCTTGCGCATAGGCCCGTGCGCCGTCGCGCAACATGCGCTCTTCTTCCGTCAACTGATCTTCCATGCGGAAGGGGTCCTGCCAGTCAAAGCGGCCCAGATCGGGGGCATCCTTGGCCTTCATCTTGGGTTTATCGGTCATGACCATCTCCTGAAATACGCATGGGTTTCGCAACTGTATCGCATAAGATATACCGAATCCCAACCGAAACCCCCTCGCCAACCTATGAGGTTTTCGCATGATTGGCAGCCGTCGTTATCTGCCCTCGCTGGCCTCGCTGCTGGCGCTCGAGGCGCTCGACCGGCTTGGCACCGCCTCGGCGGCGGCGGCGGAGCTGAACCTGACCCAAGGCGCTGTGTCGCGCCAGTTGCAGGTGCTCGAAGGCCAGATGGGCGTGACCCTGCTGATCCGTGACCACCAGCGCCTGCGCCTGACCCAAGCGGCACAGGATTATTGCCGCGAGGTGCGCCGCGCGCTGCAAGCATTAAGCCAAGCCTCGCTGACCCTGCGCGCCAATCCCGGTGGTGGCGCGCTGAACCTTGCCATCCTGCCGGCCTTTGGCATGCACTGGCTGGCCCCGCGTCTGGCCCGCTTCGCCGCCCGCCACCCCGAGGTCACGGTGAACCTGTCCACCCGGCTGAAACCCTTCGACTTTGCCACCTCAAACTTTGATGCGGCGATCCACTACGGCACCTTTGACGGCAGCCGTCACGATTGGTCCGGCGTCGATCACCTGCCGTTGATCGAAGAGGAAATCCTCGCCGTCGCCGCCCCCGCGCTGCTGGCCAATCCGCTGACCGAAGCCGCCGGGGTGCTGTCCCTGCCGCTCTTGCAACTGGAAAGCCGCACGGGGGATTGGGGCCGCTGGCTGGCGCATCACGGCCACCCCGGCCAACGCCCGCCCGCCATGCTGTTTGACCAGTTCGCCACCATGGCCCAAGGCGCGATCCACGGGCTGGGCGTGGCGCTGCTGCCGCTGTTCCTGATCGAACGCGAACTGGCCGAGGGGCGCCTGATCCCCGCCTATGGCCCGCCGATCCGCGCTTTGGGCAGCTATTTCCTCGTCTGGCCCAAGGACCAGCCGCCCCGCGCGCCGCTTTTGTCGTTTCGCGACTGGCTGGCGGCGGAACTCTAGCCCCCTTGCCATCGCCCCACCGCCCCGCCACATTGCCCGCACGCGGATCAACCCACAGGCGGACCCCATGCGGATCGGAGACGTGTCTTTCTGGTATGCCGACATCGGCCTGCCGCAAACCCGCCGCCCGGCGCTGGCGGGCGATACCACGGCAGACGTGGCCATCATCGGCGCGGGCTTTACCGGGCTTTGGACCGCCTATTATCTGAAAAAGACAAATCCGGCGCTGAATGTGCTGGTAATTGAAAAGGAATTCGCAGGTTTTGGTGCATCCGGGCGCAATGGCGGCTGGTGCATGGGCACGTTCGCTTGGGATCACGCGGCCTATGCAAAGACCACCTCGCGCGCGGCCGTGCTGGATATGGTCCGCGCGCTCGAAGGGGCTGTCCCCGAGATCAGCCGCATCTGCGCCGACGAGGGCATCGACGCCGACATCCTGCCCAGCGAAGAGTTGATGCTGGCCACCAATCCCGCCCAACTCGCCCGCCTGCGCGCCACGGTCGCCCATCACCAGCACTGGGGCGCTAGCCACCGGGTTCGCGAGCTTTCCGCCGCCGAGGTCGCCCAGCGCGTCACAGTGCCCGATGTGCTTGGCGGCATGGTGTTCTCTGGCATGACGCGCATTCAGCCCGCCAAACTCGTGCGCGGTCTGGCCGAGGCCTGCGACCGCCTTGGCGTCCGCATTGCCGAGGGCACCGCCGTCCTGTCCTATGACCAAGGCCGCATCGACACCGCCCAAGGTCAGGTCCGCGCCCCCATCATCCTGCGCTGTACCGAAGGCTTTACCGCCGCGATCAAGGGCCACCACCGTGACTGGATTCCGCTGAACTCCGCCCAGATCGCCACCGTCCCCCTCCCGCCCGAGGCTTGGGCCAAGATCGGCTGGGACGGGCATGAGCTGATCGGCGACATGAACAACGCCTATTGCTACTGCCAACGCACCCGCGAAGGCCGCATCACCGTGGGCGCGCGCGGGGTGCCCTACAAGTTCGGCTCGCGCATGGACAAGAACGGCGCGCCCGATCCCGAGACCATCCGCCGCCTGACCGCCATCCTGCACCAGCATTTCCCCGAAGCCGCCAAATACCCCATCGACCACGCCTGGTGCGGTGTCATCGGCGTGCCGCGCGACTGGTGCGCGACCGTGGGGCTGGACCGCGCCACGGGTCTGGGCTGGGCGGGGGGCTATGTCGGCACCGGGGTGTCCACCTCCAACCTTGCCGGGCGCACGCTGGCCGATCTGGCGCTGGGCCGCGACAGTGACCTGACGCGCCTGCCTTGGGTCAACCGCAAGGTCCGCCAGTGGGAACCCGAACCCTTTCGCTGGCTGGGCGTGCATCTGATGTATCGATTGTTCGCGCTGGCCGATGCGCGCGAGGCCCGTCTTGGCATCCCGCCCTCGGCCTTCGCGCGCTTTGGCAACTGGATCACCGGGCGCAAATAACCCCGCACCTGAGTCACCACCGCCACACCCCGGCCCCAATATGCAGTGGCTTGAAATCGGCCCTAGCCAAGAGATGGGCCAAGCCGCTAGGGTCTGTGGATAACTTGGGACAAATACCCGAGACCGAGGCAGTTAAATACAACAAGCAAGGAGGGGGCCAATGCGCTGCCCATTCTGCGGCAATATCGACACCCAAGTGAAGGACAGCCGCCCGGCTGAAGATCACGTCTCTATCCGTCGTCGCCGCTTCTGCCCCGCCTGTGGCGGTCGCTTCACCACCTATGAGCGCGTGCAACTGCGCGATCTCGTCGTGATCAAATCCTCCGGCAAACGCGAAGACTTTGATCGGGTAAAGCTGGAACGCTCCATCCGTATCGCGATGCAGAAACGCCCGATCGACCCGGATCGCATCGACCAGATGATTTCTGGCATCGTGCGGCGGCTGGAAAGCCTTGGCGATACCGACATCTCCTCCAAGGTGATTGGTGAGATTGTCATGGAAAGCCTCGCGCGGATCGACACGGTGGCTTACGTGCGTTTCGCCAGCGTTTACAAGAACTTCCAAGCGGCGGATGACTTTGACCGCTTCGTCTCGGAACTGCGCCCCGGCAGCGCCACCGAAGAGTGAGCCCGCGCGCTCCCGTGGCAAAGGCCGAAGACGCCAGCCACATGGCCCATGCCCTGCGCCTTGCTGCGCGGGGCTTGGGCACGGTTTGGCCCAACCCGGCGGTGGGCTGTGTGATTGTGAACGCGGGCCGGGTGGTGGGCCGCGGCTGGACCCAACCCGGCGGTCGCCCCCATGCGGAGACGATGGCGCTGGCCCAAGCTGGCACTGCGGCGCGCGGCGGCACGGCCTATGTCACGCTGGAACCCTGCGCCCATCACGGCAAAACCCCCCCCTGTGCCGAGGCGCTGATCGCCGCAGGCCTCGCCCGCGTCGTCTCTGCCATCACCGACCCTGATCCCCGCGTGTCCGGCAAAGGCCACGCGATGCTGCGCGCCGCGGGCATTTCGGTCACCGAATCCGTGCTGGAACCCGAGGCCCTTGCCGCCAACAGCGGCTTTTTCCAACGCATTCTGCAGGGTGCGCCGCAGGTCATGCTGAAATTGGCGCTGACCCTCGATGGCCGCATCGCCAATGCCGCCGGGGCCAGCCGTTGGATCACCGGCCCGCAGGCCCGCCGCCATGTCCACGCCCTGCGCGCGACCCATGATGCGGTGATGGTGGGGATCGGCACCGCGTTGGCCGATGACCCGGACCTGACCGTGCGCGACCTTGGCATGCCCCACCAACCCCTGCGGATCGTGATTGACAGCCACCTGCGCCTGCCTGCCACCAGCCGCTTGGCCCAGACGGCCCAAACCGTGCCGGTCTGGCTCTGCCACGCCGCAGACACCCCCGTGCCAGCGGCGCTGCAAGGCCTTGGCCTGCGTTTTGTCCCCTGTGCCGCGGATGCGGGCGGCAGGGTGGTTCTGTCGGATGCGCTGCAACAGCTTGGCCAACTGGGCCTGACGCGGATTTTTTGCGAAGGCGGCGGCCAGCTTGCCGCCTCGCTCATCGCCGGGGGCCACGCAGCCGAGATCGTGGCGATCAGCGCGGGCAGGGTGTTCGGCTCTAACGGCACGCCCAGCGTCGGGCCCCTGTCTGGGGACCCGACCCTGCACGCGCCCGACTATCTGCTACAAACGGTGCAAATCCTTGGTGAGGATGTCTTGCACCAATGGCGCCTGCGCGGTGGCGCGCCTTAACCTACCAGCTGCCGGTGTTGCCCATGCTGATCCACGGCTCCTCTGCCGCAAGGCTTTCACCACGCTGCAACAGCTCGATCGAGATGTTGTCGGGTGAGCGCACAAAGGCCATATGCCCATCGCGCGGCGGGCGGTTGATCACCACGCCGTTTTCCGCCAGATGCGCGCAGACCGCATAGATGTCATCCACCTCATAGGCCAGATGCCCGAAATGGCGGCTGTCGCTGGGCAGGCCCGCATCGCCGTCCCAGTTATGGGTCAGCTCGACCGGGCAATCCGGCTGATCCGGCGGCGCCATGAAGACAAGCGTAAAGCGGCCCTTTTCGTTTACATAGCGCTTGGTCTCAACCAGCCCCAGCAACGCATAAAACGCCATTGATTTCTCTAGGTCCGCCACGCGGACCATGGTGTGAAGATAACGGATCGTCATGTTCTGGTCTCCTCTATGCGCCCAACTTAGCAGCCAGACCCGAAAAGGCGAGGGGGGTCAGAAGGTTGACGCGATCCCCACGGCCACGCTCATGTCAAACGTGTCGCGCGTGGCAAGATCCGAATAGTTGCGAGAGGCCGTGACCGTCGCCGTGGGCGCAAAGCCCATCATCGACAGTTCCGAGAATTTCGCACTTGCCCCCAGATCCAGCCCCAGATCGGCATCATCGGCGGTTTTCCAGTAATCCTTGACCTGAACCGTGCCGAACACGGTCAGGCCAACACCCTTGGCCAAGGGGGCAGGGCGCCATTGCACCCCGGCCGAGGCCCCGCGCCACGCCACCCCCGCCGCATCCGACCCCACATCGGCATAGCCAAGGCTAAGTGCCACCGCCCCGCGCCCCAAAGGCTGCCAGTATTCGGCCTCTGCCGACAGCTTTAGCTGATCGGCCACCGGGCGCGTGGGGTATTGCGTGGCCTCTGCCGCCAGTTCCAACGACAGGCTGCGATTGTCGGCCAAAGACTTGGCCAGCCCAAAGCTAACCTTTTGTCCACTGGATTCCAGCCCCGACCCATACCAGCGCCGCCCGGCCCGCACCTCTGCCGACCAGATCAGATCGGCCGCCACCTTGGCGCTGAACGTCGCGCCGAAATCCAGCGCGTCGCTGTTGTAATCAGACCCTTTGGCGTCGGGATCAATCTCCAGCGCGCGCTCGGCCAGCCACACCTCGCGGTGCCCGGCCAGCACATAGACCGTCGCCGCCCGGTTCTCGCCCGCTGGCAAGCGCCAGGTCAGCTTGGCCTGCCCGCTGGCCGCAAACCCCGGCAAAGCCTCATCAATCGCAAACGGGATGCCAGACCACCAGAACGTGTCATGCAAAGAGCCGCCGTTGACGTTGTTGGACGGCCCCGCGCCAAAGGCAAAGCTCAACCGCAGCGGCGTGCGCGCATCCAGCTTGCGATAGGCGTCGCGCAAAATGGCATCTTGCTGCGCGCCGGGGCTGAACTGATCGGCCCGGCGCAACCACAGCTTGGCCACCGCAGGCCGATCCGCCAGCGACAAGGCCTCGGCGGTCAGAAACGCCGCCTCAAACCGCTGTGCAGGGGTGTCCGCCAGCGCAAAGGCCCGCCGCCCATAGCCGACTGCCTCTGCCGCCTGACCCGAGCGGGACAGCCCCGCCGTCAGCAGCAGCAACGCGGGCACATCGGCAGGATTGGCCACCAACAGCTCTGCCGCGATCTTGGCCGCCAGTCCGGGGTTGCCCACGTCCAGCGCACGCCGCGCCATCACCCGCGCGCCGTCGCGGGTCATCGTCACCTCAATGCCGTCATCTGCCGCAGCGCTTTGCGCGCCCATCGAGGCAGGCCCAAGGCAAAGGCCCGCCGCCAGCGCCATGCAGGCCAGCCGCCGCGCCAAAGGACGCACCCCGGTTACGGCGCGCCCCATCACGGCGCCCCCCGCCTCATGGGCAAGCCGGACCACCCGCATCCTGACAGTTGGTCAGCACGATCATGCCCTGCTCGGTAATGTCGCCGCCGCCATAGGGGGTGAAGAACATCACCGTGGCAACGTCGCGCGCCTGCAACCCGGCAAACAACCCGGCATAATCGCCCACGCGCTGCGTGCCGATCCGCACTTCGCCCGCAAAGGTGCCGGTGTTGGTGATATTGGTTTCATAAAGGAAAATCGGGTCGAGGAACGGGTCCGGATCATCCAGCGGCACGCCGGCGGAATCCACCATCGTGTCGATGATCTGGCGCTCATCCACGCCGCCCGACACCCGCATTTCGGTAAAGTCGGCGGTGATCAGCGCCCGGCCCGAGGTGCGGTAAGACTGCTGCGGGTCCAAAGCGCCGCCCGGCCCCGGAACCGGGGTGCCGATGTTCATCAAACCCACATAGGTGCCCGAATAGGTATAACGCTCCCCAATGCCGCCACCGACGGGCACCGAGAACACATCCGCCCGCACGTAGTCCCCGCCCGAGTGAAACGACCCGAACTGCCCGGCTTCAAACGCGATCAACCCCTTGGCGCTGCCCGAGGTCTTCACAAAGGCCACAACCTTCCGGTTCGACGTCGTCTCTTGATAGGTATAGGCGGAATAGTCGTCGATATCGAGACTGGGGTCGCGATCATAGCTGGCGTTCAGCGCGCTGGAATCCTGCGACGTCATCTTCACCGTGATCGTGTCATCGCCCGGCACATAGGTGGCCGACACCAGATTGCGCTTGACCACCGCAGGCACCGAGGTGCCGCCATCGCCGCTGCCGGGGTTGTCGATGAACGGGTTTCCACCGCAAGCCGCCACGGTCAGCATTGCAAATAATGACAGACGATACCCACGCATAGACCGCACCCTTCCCGGAATTCACATGAGAAAATGCCTGTAAGTGCCTTGGAAGTCAAAGGCAATCCACGCACAGACTTTGCCCCGCCACGACTGGTGCAACCCCGCATCAGCCCGTATCTGGCGGTTTCGCTATCGCGATCCCCCAGATATAGTCGTCTGCGACTCATCCCCTTGCCAGAAAGGCCGCCGCCATGTCCCTGACGCCCGAGCAACTGACCGAAATCGACGGTCAGCGCGCCACCCCGCGCCAGACCCTTCGCGCGGTTTCCGAAGGGATGGAACGCCACCTCTATCTGGCTAACCCCGTGCTGGATCACGGTTTTGTGCGGGTCATCGACTATATGGGCGACGATTCGGCCATCGTGCAGGCGGCGCGCGTGTCTTACGGCGCGGGCACCAAACACGTCCAAAACGACGAAGGTTTGATCCGCTACCTCATGCGCCACTGGCATTCGACCCCGTTTGAGATGTGCGAGGTCAAGCTGCACGTCAAACTTCCGGTCTTTGTTGCCCGCCAGTGGATTCGCCACCGCACCGCCAACGTCAACGAATACTCGGCCCGCTATTCGATCCTTGATCGGGAATTCTACATCCCCGAACCCGCGCAACTGGCCGCGCAAAGCACGGTCAACAACCAGGGCCGGGGCGCGGTTCTGGAAGGGGCCGAGGCCGCGCGCGTGCTGGAACTGCTCAAATCCGACGCCTCGCGCTGCTTTGACCATTACGAAGATATGCTGTCCCAAGACGGCCAGCAGGGCCTTGCGCGCGAATTGGCGCGGATGAACCTGCCGATGAACACCTATACCCAATGGTATTGGAAAACCGACCTGCACAACCTGTTCCACTTCCTGCGCCTGCGCGCCGATGCCCATGCCCAATATGAAATCCGCGTCTATGCCGAAGAAATCGCGCGCATGACCGCCGATTGGGTGCCCTTGGCCTATGCCGCGTTTGAAGATTACCGGATGGGCGGCGTCACCCTGTCGGGCAAGGCCATCGCCGTCCTGAAACGCCGCCTGTCTGGCGAGGCCGTCAGCCAGGAATCCTCCGGCATGAGCAAGGGCGAATGGCGTGAGTTTGAAAGCCTCTGGGGCTGATCCGACCACCCGTCGCAGGGCGCGCGCCCAAAAATCGCGCGCCGATCTTTCCGAACGGCTTTGCCGCGCTAACTCCTCTTAAAAGGAGCCCGCACATGTCCCTCGCCCTACTCTATCTCTCCACCGCCGCGATCTTTCTGGTTCTGGATGCCCTGATGCTGACGTTGGTCATGCGTCCGCTGTTCGAACGCCACCTTGGCGATCAACTGGCCCAGAATCTGCGGCTTGTCCCGGCTGTGGTGTTCTACCTGTCCTACATCGCGGGTCTGGTGTTCCTCGTGTCGCTGCCCGCGTTGAAAAGTGGCTCCTCGGTGATCCTGCCGGCGCTGATCCTCGGGGCGATGGCCTACGGCACCTACGAATTCACCAGCTACGCGGTGATGCGGGACTGGCACTGGACGATGGTGGCGACCGACCTGACATGGGGCGCGGTTCTGACGGCGGTTTCGGCCTGGGGCGGTCTGTGGATCGCCCGCGCCGTCGGAACCTGACGCGCCATTGCAGTGGCCCTTTGGCCCGTCTCCTCGTAAGGTGGCGGCAAGAACCAAAGAAGACAGATAAAAGACGGGCGCACCCCATGATCCTTTACGGCCTCTCCACCTGCGACAGCACCAAAAAGGCGCTGAAAGCTTTGACCGCTGCGGGCAAAGACGTGACCTTCCGCGACATCCGCGCCGAACCGCTTTCGCGCGCCGAGATTGACGGAATAGTCCACGAATTCGGCGACCGGGCGGTGAACAAACAGTCCACAACCTACCGGAGTTTCTCGGATTTCCTGCGCGCCTCTGATCCAGAGGCCCAGATCGCCGCGCAGCCCACAGTGATGAAACGCCCGGTGATTCAGGACGGCAGCCGCTGGCTTATCGGCTGGGATGACGCGGTGCAGGCCGAGGCGCTGAAATAGCCCCCCAAAACACATGCCGCGAAATGAAACGGCCCCACAAAACGGGGGCCGTGACACAAGACAGAGGTCTTTCTGTTCCTCAAGCCAAGGCTCGCTCAAAGCAGGCGAAGATCGCCCGCCGACTCTTTTCCGTCCCGACCAGATTGCAGCTCATATCCAATTTTCTGGTTGTCGTTCAGGCCCTTAAGCCCAGCCCTCTCAACCGCAGAGACGTGCACAAACACATCCTTGCCGCCGTTATCCGGCGCGATGAACCCGTAACCCTTCGTCGCGTTGAACCATTTCACGGTGCCCGTCGGCATGCCGTCTCTCCTTACTCAACCCTCCCTTGGCGAAATTACCAAGGGCCGTGCAGCCAGGTCTTCTACGGCCTTCGGTGAGAGAGGCGGTCAGAAAGTCTGTCGTCACTCTTAAAATCATGCCAAACCGTGGGTGAAAATCAAGAGCGGAATCTGCGATGCGATTCGCAGCGGTAAACCTTTGATAATGAAAAGATAACAGGAGAATTCCATGCGGAACGCGGCTTTAGTGCTCGGCATCATCGGCGGAATATGGGCGATGTTCGTCGGATTTTTCGGCTACGGCTATACCGAATTTGTCGCGAAAAACGGCGAGGTTGCAAGTTTCGCCAGCCAAGTTGACCACCCGATGGTGATCCGCGCGGCCAGCTTTCTGGCCCCTGTTCTGGCCATTGCCGGGGCCGCAATGGCCCGCTCGCAGAACAAGGCGGCGGGGATCTTGATGCTGGCGGCGGGCCTTGCAATCCTCGTGGCCTTTGGCTTTGGCGTCTTCACCATGTTCCCGATCGCCATGCTCTGCCTTGGCGGTATCCTCGCCCTGGTCGCCCGTCAGCCCGACACGCATTAGGCCGGCAAAAAGCGGCGCAGCAGCCGGTCCAGCGAAAGCGGACCGGCGCCTTTCACCACCAGAATCAACAGCATAACCACCCAAAGCGCCCGCTGATCCAGGATCAGCGCGTCCGAGGCGCGGTCGAACCACGCGCCGATCACCTCAGGGCCTGCCATGTGGCCCACGATGTCGGTCAGGCTTTGTACGATCACAAAACCGATCATCCCCAGTGCCGCCAAACGCGTCAGCAGCCCCGCAACCAGCAGCAAGGGCAGCGCGAATTCGGCCCAGGCGCCCGCCAGCACCACCAGTTTCGGCCAAAGCCCAAGGGCGGACGCATCATAGCCGGCCGCCTCCATCGCGCGCGGAAAGATCTGCGCGAACCCCCCGACCGAGGGCGTGAACAGCCCGTCCAGCTTGGTCATCGCCGAGGCCCAGAAATACCCCGCCAGCACCGCCGCAAAGACCAGCCGCGCAAGGGTCGGCAACAGCCAGTCGCCTGTGCGGTCAAGCGTCTTGATCACCCTGTCCAGCTGGTTCATTCTTCAATCCCTTCAATGGCTTGCCCCTGCAACAGCAGGCCAAGAACCGCCGCCAGATCCAAGGCGTCCCCGGCCTGTTCCAGACTGTCGGCAAAGCTCTGCCCACAGGCCAGCCCGGCGACAAACGCCCCCCCGCCCGGCGGCAACAGCTGCGGCTTGGGGTCAAAGGCCGGGCGCAGCACCAGCACATCCTCGGCGCGCGCCACAGGCTCCGGCCCGCCGCCCGAGTTCACCTGCCAGATCGCATGGATCGGCCAGACCGACCGCACCAACCGCACCGCTGGCATCAATCGCAACCGCGCGGCCAGCAGCCGGTCCTCGGCCAAGCCCGTCAAGGCCTCGGCCGCAACCGGGGTCGCATCCGCCGCGTGATAGCTCTCGCGGATCGCCTGCTCCAGCCGGGCCACGTCCGGCAGATAGCCAAGTGAGGCCACCGGCGCAAAGCCCTGTAAAAACGCGGGAAATTCAGCGCCATACACCATCATCAACCGCGTTTTCGGCGGATGGGCCCGCACGAACTCCCCCGCCATCGCGGCAAAGAACGCCTCGCCGACCAGCTTGCGCACCACCGGAAACCCCGCTTCCAGCGCGCGGATCAGCCCCACGGTGACGTTGTTGCGATAGACCGCAAAGCGGCGCGGGGCAGGGGCACCGTCCGGGCCAACCAACCCTTCGGGCAGGGCCGCGTCCGGGTCCAGCAGGGCTGCGGCAAAGGCGGCCTGTCTCATGCCACCGCCTCCAGCAACTGCGCCGCACGCTTGGCCTCTTCGGCCAGCACCGGCCAATCGGGCACGTCGTTGTCCCATTCGATCAGCGTCGGCCGCGCGCCACCCTTGGCCAAAACCTGTTCATAAAGTGCCCAGACCGGGTCGACCACCGCCGCACTATGGCTGTCGATCAGCAAGGGGCGGCCCAGATCATCGGCTTCCACCTCATGCCCGCCCAGATGGATCTCCCCCACAAATTCCAACGGAAAATCAGCAAGATAGGCCAAAGGATCGGTCTGCTGGTTGGTGCAAGACACATGGACGTTGTTCACATCCAGCAGCAAACCGCAGCCCGTGCGCCGCGCGATCTCGGTCAAGAAAATCCACCTCATCCATCGTGGTTTCCGTGAAGGCCAGATAGGTTGACGGGTTTTCCAGCAGCATCCGGCGGCCCAAAACCTCTTGCACCTGATCGACGTGGTCGATCACCCGCGTCAAGGTCGTCTGCGTATAGGGCAGGGGCAGCAGGTCGTTCAAAAAGCTGCCCTCATGCGTCGACCAAGCCAGATGTTCCGAGAAAGCTGGCCGGGTTCAGCCAAGCGCACAGATGTCCTAAGCCGGGCCAGATGCTCCGCGTCCAGCGGCCCCTCGCCGCCGATCGACAGGCCCACCCCATGCACCGAGATCGCAAACCGCTCCGCCAGATGGCGCAGTTGCGCCAAGGGCCGCCCGCCATCCCCCATGTAGTTCTCGGCATGGATTTCCAACCAGCCAACCGCCCCGGCATCCTGCAAAAGGGCGGTAAAATGCTGCGGTTTATAGCCCACGCCCGGCAGGGGGGGCAAAGCATGAAATCGGTGGTCAAGCATTTGAAACTCCCCGGTATTCTGGCGCTGTCGGCCCCGGAACGGGCAAAGCCACCGGCCAGATTCGGGCCGGCGGCTTGGGGGGGCGGCAATGCCCCCCGCAGGCTTACATCTTCGGCAGGTCGCGCTCTTGGGCTTCAAGGCTGCCCATGCGCATGGCGCCGTCTTCGGCTTTCGGCAGTTCCATGGTCAGGCAGGTGCCAGCCGGAACCAGCTTCCACGAGTTGCCCTGATAGTCGACCTTCGAGGTGCCCGCACAGGTCGTGCCCGCACCGGCGGCGCAGTCGTTCTGGCCGGCCATCGCCACGCCAAAGCATTTCTCCATCGCGCCTTCTGCCGAAGCAGTCCCGGCCATCCCGGCCAGAGCGGTTGCAAGTGCGCCGGCAACGGCGATTGTGCGCAGATTGTTGGACATCTATTTCCCTTTCAATGTTGGATCATTTGGTCTTTCGACACCCAAAGACCTAGCAAACGGATCCGATCACAGGCCAATCACAGGATCGTATCCAACGACCCCGTGAACAGACGTAACACTAACACCGAACGCGATTTCGGGCATAAAAAAACGCCGGACAACCGGCGTTCTTTTTATTTTCAACGGCTTACGGTCAGTTGCCCGAGGGCGGCAATGCCAAAAACCCAAATTCGGCAACCGCTTGATCAAGGCTGATCGTTTCAGTCCGGTTCTCTCCAAGGCGGCGAACTGAAACAGTCCGCTCCTCTACTTCCTTCATCCCGATCGCCAGGATCACCGGAACTTTGCCCACCGAATGCTCGCGGACCTTGTAGTTGATCTTCTCATTGCGCGTGTCGGCCTCGGCCCGGACCCCGGCCTTGACCAACGCCGCCGTGACCTCTGCCACGAAAGGATCGGCGTCCGAAACGATAGAGGCGACAACCACCTGACGCGGCGCCAGCCAGAACGGCAGCTTGCCCGCGTAGTTTTCCAAAAGGATGCCGATGAACCGCTCAAACGACCCAAGGATCGCGCGGTGCAGCATGACGGGACGGTGCTTGGCGCCGTCTTCACCGACAAATTCGGCATCCAACCGGTTCGGCAGGTTGAAATCGGCCTGGAAGGTGCCGCACTGCCATTCGCGGCCAATCGCGTCGGTCAGTTTAAAGTCCAGCTTCGGCCCATAGAACGCGCCGTCGCCTTCGTTGATCTGATAGGGCAGGCCAAGTCCCTCGATCGCGGTTTTCAGCGCGTGTTCGGCCTTGTCCCAAACCTCATCCGATCCGACCCGGACATCGGGGCGGGTCGACAGCTTGATGTCGAACTTATCAAACCCAAGGTCCTTATACACGCTCGACAAAAGCGCGATGAAGTCGGCGCATTCCTTCTCGATCTGGTCTTCGGTGCAGAAGATATGCGCGTCATCCTGCACAAAGCCGCGCACCCGCATCAAGCCATGCATCGACCCTGACGACTCGTAACGGTGGCACGACCCGAACTCCGCCAGACGCAGCGGCAGGTCGCGGTAGGACTTCAGACCCTTGGTTAAAGATCTGCACATGGCAGGGGCAGTTCATCGGCTTTAGCGCGTTGATCCGCTTGTCCTTTTCGCCCTCTTCGTCCACCTCGACGATGAACATGTTCTCGCGGTAGGCCTCCCAGTGGCCGGATTTCTCCCACAACACGCGGTCCACGACCTGCGGCGTCTTGATTTCCTTATAGCCCGCCGCCCGCTGGCGACCGCGCATGTAATCCTCCAACTGGCGATAGATCGTCCAGCCGTTCGGGTGCCAGAACACCATGCCCGGCGCTTCGTCCTGAATGTGGAACAGGTCCATCTCGCGGCCCAGCTTGCGGTGGTCGCGTTTCGCGGCCTCTTCCAGCATGGTCATATGGGCCTTCAGATCGTCGCGGTTCTTGAAGGCCAAGCCGTAAATCCGCTGCAACATCGGGCGGCTGGCATCGCCCAGCCAATAGGCCCCCGCCACATGCGTCAGCTTGAACGCATCGGCCGGAACCTGCCCCGTATGGGCCAGATGCGGCCCCCGGCACAGATCCTGCCAGTTCCCGTGCCAATACATCCGCAGATCTTCCCCCTCGGGGATGCGGTTGATCAGCTCCAGCTTGAACGGCTCGCCGCGCTCTTCGTAATAGGCGATGGCGCGGGCGCGGTCCCAGACCTCGGTCTTGACCGGGTCGCGGGCGTTGATGATCTGCTTCATCTTCGCTTCGATCTGGCCAAGATCTTCGGGGGTAAAGGGCTCGGCCCGGTCAAAGTCATAGAACCAGCCATAGTCGCGCACCGGCCCGATGGTTACCTTCACATCCGGCCAGATTTCCTGCACGGCGCGCGCCATGATATGCGCCAGATCGTGCCGGATCAGTTCCAGCGCGGGCTTGTCGTCGGCCATGGTGTGAATGGCAATCGTTGCATCCGCCGTGATCGGCCATTGCAGATCGAAATGCGCACCATTGACCGAGGCCGAAATCGCCTTTTTAGCCAATCCCGGCGCGATAGACGGCGCCACCTCGGCTGCCGTTACGCCGGCCGCATAGCTGCGCATATTGCCATCGGGAAAGGTCAGGGAAATCTGGGACATATCGTCCTCCTCGTCGTTTTGGCGCCTACGAAACGCCCGGTTGCGGGTTATGTGGGCTGCGTTTTGCGCCGGGCGCATGGCCTTGTCAACTCTGCCGCGCTATGGTTGCGAAAAAAGTGAGCCTGCCATGACCGAACCGCATCATCTGACCACCCCGCAGGGCCGCCGCATCGCCTATCACCTGACGCGGGGGCAGGGGCCTTGCGTGGTGTTTCTGGGCGGGTTCAAGTCCGACATGGGCGGCACCAAGGCGGTCCATCTGCAAGACTGGGCCACCGCGCAGGGCCGCGCCTTTCTGCGGCTGGATTATTCCGGCCACGGCCAGTCGAGCGGCGATTTTCTGGACGGCGCGATTGGCGATTGGTTTGAGGATGCGCTGGCGGTGCTTTCGGCGGTCACCACCGGGCCGCTGGTGCTGGTCGGCTCGTCGATGGGGGGCTGGATCGCGCTGCTTGTTGCCCGCGCCATGCCTGAGCGGATCGCGGGGCTGGTGGGCATCGCCGCCGCCCCCGACTTTACCGAAGATTCGATGTGGGCCGGCTTTACGCCTGCGCAAAAGGCCGAACTGGCGCAGGGGCAGGTCGTGCTGCCCTCGGACTATGATCCGACGGGCTACATCATCACCCGTCGCCTGATTGACGAGGGCCGCGCGCGTCTGGTCCTGCGCGGCCCGCTCGCGCTGCCCTTTCCCACCCGGTTTTTGCAAGGCACCGCCGATACCGACGTGCCGCCTGCCGTGGCCCTGCGGTTGCTGGACCACGCCACGGGCGCGGACATCCGGCTGACCCTCGTCAAAGACGCGGACCACCGCTTTTCAACGCCAGACTGCCTGACCCTGATCAGCACAACCGTGGCAGAGGTGATCGCAGCGCAGGCCACCGATGGCGCCTAGAGTCACAATTCCAATATCCTGCAGACGACAGGATTTCACGAAAACCCAAGATTCCTGTTTGAAAACGGCTGGAAATGCGGGAAAGCTAAACCTGTGAGACACCGCACAACCTTGCACTTTTACAACAACGCGCCGGAGACCCGCTGAATGGCTGAACCTCTGGTCCTAATCCCCGGCCTGATGGCGGATGCGCGGATATTCCTGCCGCAACTGGTGCATCTGGGGGGCAGCCGGGCCATGCAAATCTGCCTGCCCACCACGGGCGACACGGTTGAACAGATGTCCGAGGCGCTGCTGCCCGACCTGCCGCCGCGCTTTGCGGTGCTGGGGCATGGCTTGGGCGGTGATGTGGCGCTCGACCTGATCCGCCGGGTGCCGGACCGGGTCACGCGGGTTGTTCTGATGGCCTGCGATCCCCTTGCCGAGCCGCCCGCCGTGGCCGCCGCCCGCGAGGCGCGCATGGTTGCCGCGCGCTCTGGCCGTCTGGCCGAGGCGATGCGCCAGGAAATCCCCGAGACGACGCTGGCCGACAGCCCTTGGCGGGCCGAGATCATGGACCTGATCCGCGACATGGCCTTTGGGCTGGGTGAGGGGGTTTTCCTCCGCCAAAGCCGCGCGCTGCAACGCCGCCCCGATCAGCAGAAAACCATGCGGCGCATCAAACTGCCCGCGCTGATCCTTGCCGGAGAGTTTGACACTCTGGTTCCCATGCGGCGGCAGGAATTCACCGCCAACCTGATGCCCTATGGCAAGTTGCAGGTGATCGAAGGCGCGGGGCACATGGCCCCGCTGGAACAACCCGAGGCCGTGACAGCCGCGCTGACCGCGTTTCTGGCAGGCCCCGTGATGCTCCGCTAGGTGTCAGCGCGCCGCTTTGAACGGCACAACCGGTGACGTCTTTTCCTCCACCATCGGCTTTTCTGCCAACGCCGGCTGTTCCGCCACCTTTGGCGCGCCAGAATTGGCGTCGATAAAGCGCAGCACCAGCGGGCGGATGTTCAGCCGCCACGATTTCCCGGCGAAGATCCCGTAGTGACCCGCTTCCGGCTCCAGATGTTGGGCTTTCATGCTGTCCGGCAGGCCGGTCAACAGGTCCAACGCGGCGACGCACTGGCCAGGGGCCGAGATATCGTCCTTTTCACCCTCAACGGTTTTCACCGCCACACGGGTAATCGCGCCGATATCCACCTTCTTGCCCGCCACCACGAACTCATTCCGCGCGATTTCGCGATTCTTGAAAATCCGCTCAACCGTGGACAGGTAGAATTCCGCCGTCATATCCATGACCGCCAGGTATTCATCATAGAACCGGTTGTGTGCGTCGTGATCGCCCGCCTCGCCGCGGGCAACGCGCATGATCTGTTCGTTGAACGCCTTGGAGTGCCGCTCGGCGTTCATCGAGATGAAGCTTTGCAGCTGCAACAGGCCCGGATAGACCAACCGCCCCACGCCCTTGTGCTTGAAGCCCACGCGCTGAATGGCGATCTGCTCCAACTGGCCCATCGTGATCCGACGGCCAAAGTCGGTGACATCCGTTGCCGCCGCATCCGGATCAATCGGCCCGCCGATCAGGGTCAGCGTGCGCGGCTGCGCATCGGGATCTTCGGCGGCCAGATAGGCGGTCGCCGCAAGCGTCAGCGGCGCGGGCTGACATACCGCGATCACATGGGTATCCGGCCCCAGATGCCGCATGAAATCAACGAGGTAGAGCGTGTAATCCTCGACGTCGAACTTGCCCGCCGACACCGGAATGTCGCGCGCATTGTGCCAGTCGGTCACATAGACATCGGCATCGGGCAAAAGGCTTGCCACGGTGGACCGCAGCAGGGTTGCATAGTGGCCCGACATCGGTGCCACCAGCAGGATCTTGCGGGCCATCGGCTCACGGCGGCGCACGAAGAACTGCACCAGATCGCCAAAGGGCTTTTGCACCACGGTCTTTACATCCACCAGATGGTCTTGCGCCTCTGGTCCGGGAATAGAGCGGATGCCCCAATCCGGCTTGGCCACCATCCGTGAGAACGTCCGCTCGGTCACTTCGCCCCAGGCGGCGGTCATTTGGATCATCGGATTCATCGTAAGCGCGAAGGCAGGATAGCTTGCCATCGCCCTCGCGGTCGCGCCAAGCCACTCATTCGTGTTACGGACGCTTTCCATCAGGTCGTAGGTCGCCATATACTTCATCTGCGTCTCCTTGCCGAAGCGTCGCATTACCCCGAAGGCAAAGCGGCGTTATGCTGCGCAGCAGCGAGAATAGGGTGGAAAAATTAACATGACAACTGAAGACAGTGACGCAGGCCTAAAGTTGGAGAAACTAAATGTGAACCTCGCCAAGGTCGAAGCCTTGACCGAGCGTTTGATGGCCGCCCTCGCGAAACAAAAACAACACGATTCCGCGCTGAGCGGTCCGTCGCAGGACGTCTATATGAAGGCCGCCTCGGCCTACCTTGCGACGATGATGCAAAACCCCGCCAAGGTGCTGGAGCATCAGATCGGCTATTGGGGCAAGACGCTCAAGCATTACGTCGAGGCCCAGCAGGCGCTGGCCAAGGGCGAATTCAAAGCCCCCGAAGATGCCGGCCCCAAGGACCGCCGCTTTTCCAACCCGATGTGGGACACCCACCCGGCGTTCAACTACCTCAAGCAGCAATACCTGATCAACGCCTCTGCCGTGACCACCGCGGTGGATGAGATGGAGGGGATAGAGCCGGGCGACAAACGCCGCGTGGAATACTTTACCCGCCAGATCGTCGACATGCTGTCGCCCACCAACTTCCTTGGCACCAACCCCGACGCGCTGGAAAAAGCCATCGCCACCGATGGCGAAAGCCTTGTCAAAGGGCTGGAAAACCTTGTCGCGGATATTGAGGCCAACAATGGTGAGTTGTTGGTGACGCTGGCCGACCGCGACGCCTTCCACGTCGGGCAGAACATCGCTGCCACCCCCGGCGCAGTGGTGTTCCGCAACCGGATGCTGGAGCTGATCCAGTACACTCCCACCACCGAAACCGTCCACGAAACCCCCTTGCTGATCTTCCCGCCGTGGATCAACAAATTCTACGTCATGGACCTGAAACCGCAGAACAGCCTGATCAAATGGGTTGTGGATCAGGGCTTTACGCTGTTCGTCGTCTCCTGGGTCAACCCCGATGCCTCTTATGCCGATGTCGGTATGGACGAGTACATCCGCGAAGGCTTCCTCACCGCCATGGCCGAGGTCCGCAAGATCACCGGCGCGCCGCAGATCAACGCGGTGGGCTACTGTATCGCGGGCACGACGCTGGGCATGACGCTGGCGCATCTGGAACGCGCGGGGGATAAATCGGTCAAATCCGCCACCTTCTTCACCACGCTGGCCGACTTTTCCGACCCCGGTGAGGTGGGCGTCTTCCTTGATAACGACTTTGTCGACGGGATCGAACGGCAAAGCCAAGCCGACGGCATCTTATCAAAACTCTACATGAGCCGCACCTTTTCCTACCTGCGCTCCAATGATCTGATCTACGGCCCGGCGATCAAAAGCTACATGATGGGCGAGGCCCCCCCGGCCTTTGATCTGCTGTTCTGGAACGGCGACGGCACCAACCTGCCGGCGAAAATGGCCATCGAGTATCTGCGCGGCCTTTGTCAGGATGACGGCTTTGCCCAAGGCACCTTCAAGGTCTTCGGCAACCCGGTTTCCCTGTCGGGCGTCAAACTGCCGCTCTGCGCGATTGCCTGTGAGACGGACCACATCGCCCATTGGCGCGGCAGCTATAACGGCGTGGCCCAGATGGGCTCGGCGGACAAAACCTTCATCCTGTCGCAGTCCGGCCATATCGCGGGGATCATCAATCCGCCGGGCAAGGACAAGTATGGCCACTACACCAACCCGGCCCCCATGACGACGCCCGAAGACTTCCGCGAGGGGGCGACCTTTACCAAGGGAAGCTGGTGGCCTCGCTGGGGGGCATGGCTGGCCGAGCGGTCCGGCGCGCAGATTCCGGCCCGTCATCCGGGTGATTCGGGGCGGGAAATCCTGTGTCCCGCACCGGGGACTTATGTGGTTGCAAATCCAAATGCAGCAAACTCAAACACTTGACCCTGCGGCATTGCCTGCGACGCTGTCATCGCTGCGTCGCAGAAAATTCACTTGCAATGCTGCGCTGCAGCATTTATATCTTGGTCATCAGGAAACGGGCACGACCCCGGTTTTACAGGAGCAAATCAAATGACCAAGAACACCGATTTCACCAAAGTCATGCAAGACATGATGGCGTCCTTCCCGGTTGATGCTTCGGCATTCCAGAACGCGCACCGAGGCGGGGACGGTTTTTAGCTATCTGCCGGTCAAGGTCGGCGATACCATGAACGACGATCAGGCCACGGCGGCGATACGCGCTCTGTATGGCACGGGATTTTTCAAGGATGTGCGACTTGAGGTCGAGCAGGGTGTCCTGATCGTTCTCGGTGCAGGAGGCGTCCTTCGATCGCCAGCATGAGGATCAACGGCATCAAGGACTTTCCTAAAGATCAGCTCAAGAGCAACATGAAATATGCCGGTCTGGCTGAAGCGCGCATCTTCGATAAGGGTGCGCTGGAAAAGGCTACCCACGATTTGAAACAGCAATATGTGGCGCGTGGCAAATATGGTGTGAGCATCAAGACACGCGTAGCTGATCTGGACCGTAACCGTGTCAGCATCGTGTTCGATGTGGTGGAAGGTGAAGTTTCCAAGATCAAACAGATCAACATCGTGGGCAATACCGCTTATCCTGAAGCCGAGTTGCAGGGCCTGATAGACTCAGCACAGCCGACTGGCTAACTGGATCAGCGGCGGTTGTGCCTGTTTGTTGAAGCCTGAGTTCTGGCTGATATGATGAATATGCCTTTCGTTCTTCCGGCGATGTGGCTATCTGAAATCAACATAAATCAACGCGGTCACGCGAACAAGAAGGGATTCTGCGCGAATCAGATGTCCACCGGGGTTAACGACTGCGCTGCTTTTGCCATTGTCATGGTAAGCGGCAATACCCTGATGCACAGGACAGCTTAATAAGCTACTGCATCCGTGAGGCAAACAGCATTTTGTCGCCCGCAAATGGCTCAGACCAGCGAGCTGGTATCGGCAGAGAAACATCGCCCTTTGATGCCTTTGCCAACGTCGATGCAATCCTTCTTGATCTCAACAAAGAGGAAGACGAAGTTGGCCTTCGACTGGTCCTGATCCAGATAACCCGTGTGGACATCAACATCACCACGGTCACCGGAACTGGCAATCGCCATCATCATACTGGTTTTCCTCACCAGCTATCGAAGGTTTTTAATGGTTTCAGACCGGGGAGATCATCGAGAAAATACGGAACCGCGTGCAGACCACCTGGGTTCCTTCTGGGATGTGGATCTTGGAGCACCTGCAGCAAGGGCACTCAACCGATTTGGATGTGGATATCTATATAAAAAGAAAAATGGTTAAATTTTACAAATTGGTACAGGGATTGCAGATATGGCAAAGACTGGTACTGTATACAGCGGCAATTGTTATGTCTTTGCAGGCTAATCTTTTCAGCGGCAATACATTCCTTTCCACCACTGGATCCCAAGCAGAGGAGTTGAATCTCATTGAACCTCATTTTGTTGTATCCAATCACATTGTGACAACCGATAATGGGGTAAGTAAGATTTTCGCTTAAGCACCGTGCCGTGCAAGCAACAGATGCTGAGCAGCACTTACCTGACAGAGAGGTTTGCAGGTATGAACTTGATATCTCAAAGAATGAATGAAAATGAAAACCCTACACCTATAACCCCTATCATCAAAGACCACTGTGACCTTGACTTCACTAAACCCGCTTGGCTCTCAAAACTAGTGCGCAACGTTTTCCTGAGCATAGCAGCAACTCACTGTGTGCCTTGGGTCCCATCTGACTGACGTCATATCCAACAGTTCCTTGTTACCAGCAAAAAATTCGGTTTGTGAGCATCACACAGTGCCTCGGAGATGGCATTACAACGGTAATGGATATGCGCTATTAACTGAACTAGAACATAAATTTTTTTGTTTTGCTGGAGGGTTTATGTCATTCATAGCTTGTAATAACAGCAACCTGCTCGTAACCCCGGGTTATGTGATTGTCCGCATGCGCGCGCTCACATACCCCTGGGGGTGTGCAAGGCGCTCCTCACAGTTATAGCACACTCACTACGTACCCGGCATGTGATAGTGCGACGTTGCAGACAAATTAGTTTTCGCAGCGCAATGAACTGCATGCAGCCGATGGTGCCGCTTCTACAAATGGAGGGCGCCATAGGTGATGCTTTCATCTTTCATTGATTGGCACAC
>CAWFGJ010000015.1:7500-31972 GCA_963815355.1 uncultured Alphaproteobacteria bacterium | reverse complement strand
CCACGTATTGCTATGGCGGGTTTGACCAGACCTGCGGCAGTTACTCCGCCAGCAGTGCAAACTGCACAAACCGTACAGACTGTAAAGCCGGCAGAGATCAAGCCCGCAGACAAGTCAGTGAAAACTGAAAAGGTCGATAAGCCTGAGAAGATAGATAAGACTGAAAAGGTCGATAAGCATGAGAAGGCTGATAAGGCTGATAAAGTTGATAAGGCAGCACCAAAACCCAAGCCAGTCGCAGAGAATCCTATAGAGAAAAGCCGCATCGCTGGCTTCAAGGCACTGGAAGATAATGAGATTGAGGCAGCAGAGGCCGAATTTCAGGCTCTATCAAAAACTATCCCAAAAACCCGATAGGTTATGGCGGCATGGGTCTGGTCAAGATGCGCCAGGAAGAGTTCATTGAGGCGCGCACTCCGGCATAAAGCAGTCGATTATTCACCTGCACAATCGAAAGACCAATGGAAGCAAGCTTCTGACGATGCCAGCTATTGGGCAACCGTGGCCGAGGCGAGGAATGCCTTTGAAGATGGTGACAGCACCAAAGGTATTGATTTCCTGCGCAAGGTGATTGCCCTGAATGGCAAGGAGCCAGCCGGTATCCTGCAGCTCGCTGACGCCTTGCAGGCAGAAAATGATTTAAAAGGCGCAGAAGAAAATTACCGCCGCGTCCTTGATGCAGACAAAACCAATATCCGCGCACTTGATGGTGTGATTGTGGATTGGGTGCTGCGCTTTGACGTGCCCGCCGGGACGCCGTTGAACGTGGCGCAACTGGCCAAGCAGTTTTCGGTCCCGCCCCATTCGTTGCAAGAGTTCCTGTCCGGGCTTAGCCACTTTGGTCTGGTAGAGCGGCGGCCGCGCGGGGGCTGGCGTCTGCTGGGCTTTACCCCCGACTACGCGGTGGAGTTGACCGAGTTCCGCATGGTGCTGGAGATGAACGCCGTGCGGGCGCTGGCGACATTGCCGCAAAGCCATCCGGTCTGGGCGCAACTGACGGCGCTTCGGGCCGACCATGTGGCTCTGTTACAGCGGATAGAGACGGATTTTCACGATTTCTCCAAGCTGGATGAGCAATTCCACGGGACGATCAATTCCGTGGTGCGCAACCGGTTTGTCGAAGAGTTCCAGAAGGTCATTTCGCTGATTTTCCACTATCACTACCAGTGGGACAAAAAGCGGGAGCGCCAGCGCAATGAAACCGCGATCCGCGAACATCTGACGATCCTTGACGCGCTACAACGCCACGATGGCGCGGCAGCCGAAGCCGCCGCGCGGGCGCATCTGTTGACATCCAAGGAAACGCTTCTGGCGTCGCTGCGGGTCAACATGCTGGCCTGAGCCGGTCAGCGCGCGGCAAGCGCCCGCAGCTGCGGCTTGGCACCAGAATCGCCCGCCGCCTCGGCAAAGCGCAGAAACGCGCGGATGCGGCGGTCGATCTTTTGGGCATGGTTTTGGGCGATGTCAGAGATCTTGTGATCCAGAAACGGGTTGGCAAAACGCTCCATCGTGGTGGCGACGTAGAGCGCGGCTTCCGGCCCAAACCCCGCTGCGGCAAAGCCGGGCAGGACCTCGGCCTCATAAAGCGCGCGAAGCTGCGCCGCGAGCGCGGGATCGGCCAGCCAGTCCCGGACCAGAAGCGGCGTGGTCTGCGGCGCGGCCAGCCAGCGGTCGGCCATGACCGTGTGGCCAAGGTTCAGGATATACAGCTTCAACGCCTCCACCCGCCCCAGATCGCTGACGATCTGCACACAAGGGTGCAGGCAGGGCACCGTCAGGCCGGGCTGATCGGCGATGGCCCAAAGCCCGTAAGGCTCTGCCACCGCCCCCGCAGGCTCCAACGGCTCAGAGACGATCCGGTCCACCAGCGCGTTGGCCCAGACCACCCCCTCGCGCAGCCAGTCGCGCAAGGCGGCGGGGCGGGAGGCGGCAAGCTCCAACACCCGATCCCGCAGCGTGGTCCCGTTGGAAGAGATCAACTCCATCGGCATGACCTGCACCGGCCTGCCCCCGGCGGCGTGACGCGCCTCCAGCAGGGTCAGCAACTTGGCCGGATAAGACATGGCGGCGGCGAAAGAGCCACCATCGGCCGGCTGGGGCTGAAAGCCGGAATCGCCGGTGTTGGACATCAGGATCTCGGCCTCTTCCACCGCAATGCGGGTCACCTCCGCCCAATCGGCCACCGAGAGGCAGCGCGCGACCGAGGTGACGCGGACCTCCTCATCCACCAGCACCCCGGCCGAAATCCCGCGCAAACGGACCGGATAACCGCCGGGAGCCGCCAAAGCCTGCAACCGCCGCGCCCGGCCCGCGTCATCGGTGGTTTGCACGACCGTGATCGGCCCGCAGTCCTGCCCTGCGGCCCGCGCTTCGGACAAAAACAGATCGGCATGGGCCTGCAAAAAGCGACTGGTGCCGAATTGCAGGATGGGGGTGACGGGTGCGCGCATGAAAACCTCTGGGGAAACCGCAGTTCTGACTTTTATGATTAAAGACAAAACCGCCCCCGCGTCAACGCTTCGCAGGGGGCCAACTGCGGCCCGGCACAAGGCAAACAGAAAAAGACGCTCCGCGGGGAGTATTTAGGCCAAGCTGAAGCGCTTTCATCTTGGCAAAAATACTCCCGCCGGAGGCTTCGACGCGGACCGGCGCGCGCGGGTTCAGATCTCGCGCAGCAGGCGCAGCGCGTCATAGATCGCCGCGTGGATGTTGCGCGCCTCAACCGCGTCTCCGATCCGGAACAGCTGAAAGCCAGCGGGGCCGCCTTTCAAGGCTTGGCTGCGGCCTTCGATCAGGGCGTCATAATCCACGGCGCCAAGGTTTTCAGACTGCGGCTTCAGATCAAAATACAGGTCGGCAAGCGGTTGCGTGCCGTGGTTGATCACGATCTGATCGTAATGGGCGACCTTTCCCAAGGCCATGTAGTCGCTATCAATCACCGCTTTGAGTTGGTTGCCATCGCGGGCGACCGAACTGAGTTTGTAGGTGACGGTAAAGGTCACGTCCTTGTCTTGCAGGGCGCGCATGTAGGGGACGAGGTTCATTGCCATCACTTCGGGGGCAAAGCTGCGGTCGGGGGTCATCACCTCGACCTTGGCACCGGATTCGGCCAATTTCTGGGCGGCTTGCAGGGCGGTGTGATCCCCGGCATCGTCGAAGAGCAGCACATTCGTGCCCGGCTTTACATCGCCAGACAGGATGTCCCAGGCCGAGATGGTCAGATCATTGCCCGCGCTGAGGATATCCTTTTCCGGCATCCCGCCCGTGGCGATGATCACAACGTCGGGGGACAGGGCAAGCACGTCTGCCGCTTCGGCCCAGGCGTTAAAGTGAAACGCCACACCAAGGGCTGCGCATTGGGCCATGCGCCAGTCGATGATGCCGATCAGTTCGGCGCGGCGTTTGGTTTGGGCGGTCAGGCGGACTTGCCCGCCGGGCTCGGCGGCGGCCTCAAGCACGGTGACGCTATGGCCGCGGGTGGCGGCGACGCGGGCGGCTTCCAGCCCGGCGGGGCCGGCGCCCACGACGACCACGCGCTTGGCGGCGGGAGCCGGGGCGATGGCGTGGGGTTGGGTTTCCTCGCGCCCGGTGGAGGGGTTGTGGATGCACAGGGCCATGCCGCCTTGATAGATCCGGTCAAGGCAATAGGTGGCCCCGACGCAGGGGCGGATATCTTCTTCGCGGCCCTCGACAATCTTTTGCACGATATGGGGGTCGGCCATGTGCGCGCGGGTCATGCCGACCATGTCCAGTTGGCCGGACTGAATGGCATAGCGCGCCGTGGCCACATCGGGGATGCGGGCGGCGTGGAAAGTGGGCATGCCGACCTCGGCGCGGATACGTCCGGCGAAATCAAGGTGGGGGGCAGATCGCATGCCATGAATCGGAATCACGTCGGTCATCGCAGGATCGGTATGGATGCGGCCCTTGATGATGTTCAGGAAATCGACATTGCCGGAATCGCGGAACAGTTTCCCGATCGCAACGCCTTCATCGGCGTTGATGCCACCGTCTGCGGCCTCATCCGCCGTGTAGCGCACGCCCAGAAGGAAGTTTTCCCCGACGCGTTTGCGGCAGGCGGCCAGCACTTCGAGCGCAAAGCGGGCGCGGTTTTCCAAGTTGCCGCCATAGGGCGCGGCCAGATCGTTGGTCAGCGGCGACATGAACTGATCCATCAGGTGGCCGTAGCATTCGAATTCCACCCCATCCAAGCCAGCGGCGGCCATGCGTTCGGTGGCATCGGCATAGTCGGTGATGATGCGGGCGATGTCCCAGTCTTCGATCACCTTGGGAAAGGCGCGGTGGCTGGGTTCGCGGGCTTTGCCTGCGGCGACGACGGGCAACCATTCGCCCTTGTCCCAGCGGGTGCGGCGGCCAAGGTGGGTCAGTTGGATCATCACCGCCGCGCCCGCCTCATGGCAGTCGTCTGCGATGCGGCGCATCCACGGCACAACCTCATCCTTATACGCGAGGATATTGTTGAACACGGGGGGGCTGTCTTTTGACACCGCGGCCGAGCCTGCGGTCATGGTCAGCGCCACGCCCGCGCGGGCCCGTTCCAGATGGTACAGGCGGTAGCGGTCCTTGGGCATCCCGTCTTCGGGATAGGCCGGTTCATGGCTTGTGGTCATGATCCGGTTGCGCAGGGTCAGGTGTTTGAGTTGGTAGGGCTGAAGAAGCGGATCGCTGGACATGATGGGTTCCGAACTGAGGCTGTTGCCGGAAAAAACCAGAAATCGACACATGTGTCAAGTTCTTCGATTCCGGGTTTTGGGGGCGGCCACCGAACCCCGTTGTCAGAGCGCGGTGGGCCGCTTAGGTTGCGGGCATGGAGCAGGTGCAAAATGAGCGGGGGTGGCGCGGGTCGGCAGAGGTCTGGCTGGACGCGGCCTATGAGGTTCTGGTCGAAAGCGGGGTAGACGCGGTCAAGGTCATGCCCTTGGCGCAGCGCCTTGGGCTGTCGCGCACCAGCTTTTACTGGCACTTCCCGGATCGGGAGGCGCTGTTGGCCGGGCTGATTGCGCGGTGGCAGAGCCATAACAACGACAATCTGATTGCCCGCACCAAAGCCCCGGCGGCGACGATCACCGAGGCGATTTTCAACCTGTTTGATTGCTGGATTCGCCCGGAGTTGTTTGACAGCAAGATGGAGTTTGCGATCCGCACATGGGCTTTGACTGATCCGGTGCTTGCGGCCACCTTGCGCGCGGTGGATCAGGCGCGGGTGACTGCGATCCGCGCGATGTTTGAGCGGCATGACTATGCCCCGGGCGAGGCGGAAACGCGGGCGTGGACGGTTTATCTGACGCAGGTCGGATATATCTCTATGCGGACGGAGGAATTGGTCGAGCTGCGTCTGTCGCGGATTCCGGCCTATGTGCTGACCTTTACCGGGCATGCGCCGACCGAGGCCGAGACGGCCGCCTTTCGCGCGCGCCATCTGGGTGCCGATTAGACCAGCCGTGCCAGCAGGGCCAGCAACGTGGCGCGCTCTTGTGCGGAAAGCGGGTCCATCGTGCGGTCGGACACGGACAGGCCTTCGGGGATCCTTGTGCGGAACAGCTGCGCGCCTGCCTCGGTCAGAGACACGGTCAGGCGGCGGCGGTCTTCGGTATCGGGGCGGGTGGCGACAAGGCCAAAGCGGGCAAGGCGGTCGACCACGCCTTTGACGGTTGCCGCATCCAGTGCGGTCGCCCGGCCGAGGTGATTCTGCGACTGCGGCCCCAGTTCGGCAAGCCGCGCCAGCACGGCGAATTGGGTCGTGGTGACCTCGGGGATGGCAGCGGTGAACAGCGACAGGTGGCGCTGGGTTACGCGGCGCAACACATAGCCGATCTGTTCGTCCAGCACATAGGGGAGCGGTGTTTCCATAACTCTTTCGAGATAGCGACCCCGGAACACGCGTGCAAGGAAAACGGCGAGGGTCGTTGCATACGCAAGGGCGTTGACAGGTGGGCGTGGGGTCGGCAATCCTTTGCATGCAAACAAACATGCGGGTGACACTTGTCCAGCTACGCCCGACCCCAAACGATGGAAGCCGCGGTGAAGCGGCTTGGCGACGGGCCGTTCCGGGTCTTGGCGGGGGGCACCGATCTGTACCCCGCAGGGGCCGGGGCCGCCTTGGTGGGGGATGTGGTGGACCTGACCGCCCTGCCCGACCTGCGCGGCATTCGGCCCGAAGGCGGGGGGCTGCGGATCGGGGCCTGTACCACATGGTCCGACATTGCCGAGGCGGGGTTGCCGCCGGCTTTGGCCGGGCTTCAGGCGGCGGCGCGGCAGGTCGGCGGGCGGCAGGTGCAAAACAGCGGCACCTTGGGCGGGAACCTGTGCAATGCCTCACCCGCGGCCGATGGCGTGCCGCCGTTGCTGACACTGGAGGCGGAGGTTGAGCTGACCTCGGCGCGCGGGACGCGGCGGCTGGGCTTGGCGGATTTCCTGATCGGGCCGCGCAAGACGGCACTGGCGGCGGATGAGATTATGTCGGCGGTGATCCTGCCCGAAGCCGCTTTGCAAGGGCAGGGGCATTTCGAAAAGCTGGGCGCGCGGGCCTATCTGGTGATCTCTATCGCGATGGTCGCGGCGCGGGTTGAGGTAGAGGGCGGTAAGATCCGCAGGCTTGCCTTGGCCGTTGGCTCATGTGGCCCGGTGGCGCGGCGGTTGCCGGGGCTGGAGGCGGCGCTGGTGGGTCTGCCCCTGACCGAGGCGGCGGGACGGGTGAGCGAGACCGATCTGGCGGCGGTACTTTCCCCGATCGACGATATTCGCGCCACGGCGGGCTACCGGCTTGGCGCTGCGACCGAGTTGGTGCGGCGCGTGTTGCGGCAGGGGGTGGCATGATCGGCTTTACGCTTAACGGCCAACCCTGTGCGACCGAGGCGGGCGCGACCGAACGGCTGAGCCATGTCTTGCGCGAACGGCTGGGGCTGATGGGCACCAAGATCGGCTGCGATGCGGGCGACTGCGGGGCCTGCACGGTGCTGGTTGAGGGGCGGGCCGTCTGTGCGTGTCTGACGCCCGTGGCGCAGGTCGACGGCAAGCGGGTAGAGACGGTTGAGGCGCAGTCGCCGCTGCTGGACCGGCTGCGCGCCGCCTTTTTGCGGCACGGTGCGGCGCAATGCGGCATCTGTACGCCAGGGATGCTGATGGCGGCGGCGGAGTTGTTGCAGGCCGTGCCGCGCCCGACCGAAGCGCAGGCCGAGCAGGCGCTGGGCGGGGTGCTGTGCCGCTGCACCGGCTATCGCAAGATCCTTGCCGCCGTCTGTGATGCGTGGCGCGCGCCGGGTGCAGCGGTTGCGGTCGATCCGGCGCTGTCGCCGGTGGGCCAGCGGCTGCCGCGGCTGGACGGCCCGGCCAAAGTGGCGGGGGATGTGTTTGGCGCCGATGTGGTGCCGCAGGGCGCGCTGGTGGTGAAGGCTGTCCGCTCGCCCCACGCCCATGCGGCTTTTGCCTTCGGTGATCTGGCGGGGTTTGCGCGGCGCGCCGGCGTGGCCGGGGTGTTCACCGCCGCCGATATTCCGGGCCGAAATGCGTTCGGCGTGATTCCCGCCTTTGCCGATCAGCCCGCCATTGCGGCCAGCCCGGCGTTGTTTCGCGGCGAATGCGTGGCACTTGTGGCGCTGGAGCCGGGGGCGGAAGACCCCTGCGCCGATTTCCCGATCACATGGCAGCCACTGCCCGCGCTGCTGACCCCCGCGCAGGCCGAGGCCCCGGATGCTGCGCTGATCCACGCCACCCGCCCCGGCAACCGGTTGATTGAGGGGCGCGTGCAAAAGGGCGATGCCGAGGCGGCAATCGCCCGCTCTGCCCATGTGGTCGAAGGCGCGATCACCACCGCATTTGTCGAACACGCGTATATAGAGCCCGAAGCCGGGGCCGCGTGGATGGAGGGTCCGGTGCTGTGCATCCGCGCCTGCACCCAGGCCCCGGTGATGGACCGCGACGACACGGCGGCGATCCTTGGGTTACCAGTGGACCGGGTGCGGATATTGCCCTCGGCGGTGGGGGGCGGGTTCGGCTCCAAACTGGATGTCAGCGTGCAGCCCCTGCTGGGGTTGGTGGCGCTGAAGACCGGGCGGGCGTGCCGGATGGTCTATACGCGGGCCGAAAGCATGGCCTCGACCACCAAGCGCCACCCGGCCGAAATCCAGGGCCGGATCGGCTGCGATGCCACAGGACGCATCACCGGGATGGTGGTGGACGGCCGGTTCAACACCGGGGCCTATTCCAGCTGGGGCCCGACCGTGGCCAACCGGGTGCCCGTGCATATCAGCGGGCCCTATCTGACCCCGCATATCAGTGCCCGCGCCCGCGCGATCCACACCCACGGCCCGGTGTCGGGGGCGTTCCGCGGCTTTGGCGTGCCGCAGGCCGCGATCTGGCAAGAGACCCTCTACGACCGGCTGGCCGAGGCGGTGGGGATGGATCGTCTGGCCTTCCGGCTGCACAACGCGCTGCGCGACGGCGACGCCTCGGCCACCGGGGACATCATGGAGGCTGCGGGCATCGTCGCTTGCCTGCAGGCGCTGCAACCGCATTGGCAGCGCGCATTGGCCGATGCCGCGGCGGCGGGTGGCGCGCGCGGCGTGGGGATTGCGTCGTGCTGGTATGGCTGCGGCAATACCGCGTTGCCCAACCCGTCCACCATGCGGATCGGGCTGACGGCGGCGGGCAAGCTGGTGTTGCACCAAGGGGCCACGGACATCGGGCAGGGCTCCAACACGGTGATCCCGCAAATCGCCAGCGCGGCATTGGGCCTGCCGCTGTCGGACTTCCGCTTCGTCGGGCCGGATACCGCGCTGACCCCGGATGCGGGCAAAACCTCGGCCAGCCGTCAGACCTACGTCTCCGGGCGCGCGGCGCAGGCGGCAGGGCAGGCGCTGCGGGCCGCGATCCTGCGGCTGGCCAACGCGGGCGACGGCGCGGCGCTTTCGCTGACAGGGGGCACCCTGACCGTCACCGAGGCGGGCACCCGCCATGACATCGCCCTTGCCAGCCTGCCGACCGATGCGCGCGGCTATGCGCTGTCGGCCGAGCAAAGCTATGACCCCCCGACCACCCCGCTGGATGCCAACGGCCAAGGCCGCCCCTACGCGGTCTACGGCTATGGGGCGCAGATGGTGGAACTGGCGGTGGACCCGGTGCTTGGCACGCTCCGCCTGCTCAAGATCACCGCCGCGCACGACCTTGGCCGCACCATCAACCCGCTGCTGGCCGAGGGCCAGATCGAAGGCGGCATCGCCCAAGGCATTGGCCTCGCCCTGATGGAAGACTACATCCCCGGACGCACCGATAACCTGCACGATTACCTGATCCCCACCACCGGCGACGTCCCCCCCATCGAAAGCCTGCTGATTGAGGTGCCCGACGCCGATGGCCCCTACGGCGCAAAAGGCCTTGGCGAGCACGTGCTGATCCCCACCGCTCCGGCGATCCTAAACGCGATCCGCCACGCCACCGGGGCCGAAATCACCACTCTCCCCGCGCTGCCGCACCGCATACTCGCGGCCCTCAAAGGGCGCCCGGTATGACCCGTACCACCCGACACCCGGCCTTTCATCTTGGCCCAAATACTCCGGGGGTCCGGGGGCAGCGCCCCCGGCGCCTGCCCAAAGGCACCCACAGGGGCATCGCATGACAGACCCCCACACCCCGCCCGAAAAGATCCGCTGCGACGCCTGCCCGGTGATGTGCTTCATCGCCCCCGGCCAGACGGGGGCCTGTGATCGCTACGCCAATGCGGATGGCCGGATCGTCCGCACCGATCCGGTGGTGATGCTCAGCCACGCGCTGCAAGGCGCGGGCCGCGTGGTCCCTTTTGCCCGCGACGCGTGGCAAGACAATCCCTTTCCCGCCGATACGGTCGTCACCGGCATCGGGTCGGGCACCACCTATCCGGATTTCAAACCGGCCCCCTTCATCGTCGCGTCACAGGTTGCCGGGGCCGATATGGTCACCGTGGTGACAGAGGCGATTTTCTCTTACTGCGGGGTCAAGGTAAAGATCGACACCGACCGCTACCTTGGCCCCGAAGGCGCGGTTGTGCGCGCCGGGCCAGAGGCGATCGGCCATGTCACCACCGCCGAATATGGCAGCCAGATGCTGTCGCTGGGTGGGGTGCATCACCTGACCGGCGGCTCAAAGCCTGAAGGCCGCGCCACCTGTGCTGCCCTTCTGGCGCTGTGCAATCGGCAGGCGGTGACGCTGACGGTCGACGGCGGGGCTGAAATCATCGTGCAGGCCGGCAAGCCACCGGTCGTGGATGGTCAGCTGGAACGGCGCATGCGCGTGGGCTGTGGGTCGGCCACCATCGGCATGTTCGCCGCAGGCTGGCAGGGCCTTGTCGATGAGGTGGTTGTGGTCGACGATCACATCACCGGCGTTGTCAGTGAACATCAGGCGGGCAAGGTCATCGGCTGGCAGCCGACGGGCATCAAGATCAAGGGCCAGCGATCCACCCCCGGACGGTATTTCCGGGTCTCGGAGCCGGGGCTGGGCTGGGGCGGCACGCGGTTGACCGATCCTTTGGAGATCTTGGGCGAATGGAACGCCAGCAAGGGCGCCAAGGCGGGGCTGCGGCTGCTTATGGTGTCCACCACGGGCGAAGAGTTCGGGTATTATGTGCTGGACGCCGATCTGGTCCCGCAGCCGCAGCCCTTGCCCGAGGCACTGCGCGCGTCCGTTGGCCTGATCGATGAAAACTGCGAGCCGTCGCTGTGCACGGTGTTGTTCATGGGCGGCGCGGGGGGGTCTTTGCGGGCGGGGGTCACGCGCAATCCGGTGCGGTTGACCCGTGCTGTGCAAAGCCAGCAGACACGGCTGACCTCGGGCGGGGCGGCCTGCTACGTCTGGCCGGGCGGTGGCATCACTTTCATGGTCGATGTCAGCGCCTTGCCTGAAAACGCCTTTGGCTATGTGCCGACCCCGGCCTTGGTGGCGCCGTTGGAATTCACGCTGAGCCGGGCCGATTATCTGGCGATGGGCGGCCATGCAGAGGCGATCCGCCCGCTGGACGCGATCATGGCCGAGGGCGGCGAATACCCCACCGAGGCCCTTTTGGCGCCTTGGCCGAAGGGGGGTCTGTGATGGGCGTGCAAGTGCAATGGCTGGCCGATGGGCGGCTGCATCTGAACCACGGGCCGATTGACCTGATCTGTCAGGCGGACGGGCCGGACCGTTCGGCGGGTTTGCAGCGCGCGATCCTGCGATTTGACGGGCTGCTGGAGGAATTGGTGACCGAGCTTGCCGCGCTGCGGTCCGAGGCCGCCCCCCTGCGCGGGGCGATTGCCCGGCGGATGGGGCAGGCGGTGGCCCCGTTCCGCCCGGCCTTTATCACGCCGATGGCGGCTGTGGCGGGGGCTGTGGCCGAGGCGGTTTTGGCCGCGATAGGCACGGATGTGCGGCGCGCCTACGTGAACAATGGCGGCGACATCGCGCTGCATCTGGCACCGGGGCAGTCGCTGGTCTGTGCTTTGGCGCAGGGCGGTCAGGTGACGTTGCGCGCGCAGGACCGGGCGCGGGGGGTGGCGACCTCGGGCTGGCGGGGGCGAAGCTGGTCTTTGGGGATTGCCGATGCCGTGACGGTCTTGGCGGCAGGAGCGGCAGAGGCGGATGCGGCGGCGACGATGATCGCCAACGCGGTCGATTTGCCCGGCCATGCCGCGATCGCGCGCCGCGCCGCACAGGATTTGCAGGCCGACAGTGATCTTGGCGCACGGTTGGTGACGGTAGGGGTGGGCCCGTTAAGCGGGGCCGAGCGGGCCTTGGCGCTGAACCGGGGGCTGGGTGCCGCCGAGGGTTTTGTGCAGCGCGGGTTGATTGAAGGGGCAGCGCTTTTCCTTCAGGGTGAGGTGCGGATGACCGGGATGATGGCGCTGGCCGCGCAAGAGAGGGAACATGTCTGATTTTGCGATAAGAAAGATTGTAACGCAGGTCGAAGAGATCCTGCATGAGGGCGGGCCAGTCGCCCATCCAGCCCCGCTCAAGGGCGCGATCTATGCCATTTGCGCCAACCCGTTCGCGGGCCGGTATGAGGCCGATCTACAGCCCGCGATGGAGGCTTTGAAGCCGCTTGCCTTGCAGCTGACCGACCGGTTGGTCGCAGCCTTGGGCGGGCGTGAGGGCATTGACGCCTATGGCAAGGGCGCGTTGGTGGGGGAGGCCGGAGAGCATGAGCACGGCGCGATCTGGCACGTCTCGGGTGGCTACGGCATGCGTGAGCGTCTGGGCGAATGCCGGGCCATCGTGCCCAGCGCGATGAAGGTTGGCGGCATGGGCACCACGCTGGATATCCCGCTGGGCCATCTGAACGCCGCCTATGTCCGGTCGCGGTTTGACGTGATCACCGTGGCCTGTGAAGACGGGCCGCGCGCCGGAGAGGTGTTGTTCGCGCTGGCGATGGCGCGGGGCGGGCGGGTGCACAGCCGTATGGGCGGGCTGGAGATGGATCAGGTCAAGGGCGAGGACGGGTTAAGATGAAAGGGCTGGCGGGGGTCTTCACGCTCCTGCCTGGCGCGGCGTTTGCCTGCGCCTTGCCGCCGTCGGTGATCCTGACGCTGCCGACGGGGCTATATATGGCCGGGGCGGCGGCGGTGGTGGCGCTGACGGCAGTGATGATGGCCGCGACGGGCCGGGTGCCGGCGCTGGGCTATCGGCGGATTCACGAGGGGCCGGACCGGCTGCCGCAAGGGCCGCTGTCGTATCTGGCGTTCGTGCTGTTTCTGGGGCTGGTGGCCTTGGGCTTTGTCGGGGCCGAAGATCCGATGCACAACCCGCTGACGCTGGTGTTCTGGACCGGGGTGTGGGTGGCTTTGCCGATGCTGTCGCTGGTGTTTGGGGATTTGTGGCGGCCCATCAGCCCTTGGCGTGCGCCGGTGCGGATGGTGCGGGTGTTGTTGGGGCGGCGCGGTGGGATCGGGTTGGTGCGGTTCGGGCAGTGGCCTGCGGTGATCGGGCTGGCCGGGTTCAGCTGGTTCCTGAACGTGTCGCTGGCCCCGCAAGATCCCGAAGGGCTGGCGCGGTTGATGCTGGGCTATTTCGCGGTGATTTTCCTGCTGGCGGTGGCCGAGGGCGAGGATTGGCTGGACAACGGTGAGTTTCTGACCGTGTTCTTTGCGCTGATCGCCCGCGTGGCACCGCTGTGGCGAGAGCGGTCGGGCGGCCGCGTGGCAAGCTATCTGGGTTGGCCGGGCGCGCAGGTGTTGGGCATGCCGCCGCTGACGCTGGCGGGGGCGGCGTTTGTCAGCCTCGCCCTTGCCTCGCTCAGCTTTGACGGGCTTTCGGAGACGTTTTTCTGGATGGGCCTGATCGGCGAGAACCCGTTGGAGTTTACCGGGCGGTCGGCGGTGCAGGGGATCAACACGGCGGGGTTGCTGGCGGCTTGGGCGGTCACGGCGGGGCTTTTGTGGGGGGCCTTGGCGCTGGGGCGGCGGCTGGGCGGCGCGCGCTTTGCCCCCGCACCGCTGATGCTATCCTGTCTGGCGATTGCGGCGGGCTATCACATTGCGCATCATCTGGTGGTGTTGCTGGGCTCGGGGCAGTTTCTGCTGATGGCGCTGAATGATCCGCTGTTTCGCGGGGACGAAGTTCTTGGCCTGCCGACCTTTTACGCCTCTTTCGGGTTTCTGACCGATCCGGGGCTGGTGCGGGTGATTTATGCAACCCAATTCGCGGCGATTTTGGGCGCGCACTTGCTGGCGGTGCTGCTCGTGATGCGGATAGCAGGCCGGGGGGCGCGGGCGGTGGCGCATCTGCCGATGACCGCGCTTATGGTGGTTTACACGGTGTTTGGCTTGTGGCTCTTGTCCACGGCACGGGGGATTTAACCCCGTGTAAGATGTTGTTTGTGAACTAACAATTTCCACAAAGGCGCGGATAGAAGCGCCGATCACAGCGGAGTATGACCATGACCACTCAGAACAGAATTGCCGGGGCCGCGTCGCGCCGGACGGTGTTGAAGGGCATTGGCGCGGGGCTTTTGGCCTCGACCGTGATGCCGGGGGCGCTGCGGGCGCAGGGCGCGCCGATCAAGCTGGGGTTTCAGTTGCACGCGACCGGGATCGGCGCGTCTTATGGGCGGTGGTATCAGCGCACGGCGGATGCGGCGCTGAAGATGATCAACGACGGCGGCGGCATCAACGGGCGCCCGGTGGAGCTGGTCTACGAAGATGATGGCACCGACCCCAAGCGGGGCGCCGAGGTGGTGGACAAGTTCGTCAACCAGCACGGCTGCGACATGGTGATGGGCACTTTGTTCAGCCATGTGGTGATCGGGTCGGCCCCGCGGGCAGGGGAGCTGAAAGTGCCGTATCTGGTGTGTTCCGAAGGGTATCACGTTGCCTCGGGCATGCTGAACCGCTGGACGCTGCAACCGGGGATCACGGATGTGCGTAGCCAGATTGCCAGCATGGCGCCGTGGGTATCGGCCAATCTGGGAAAGAAGGTCACGATGATATTCCCCGATTTCGCCTTTGGTCACGACCACCGCGATTTCTTTACCGCCGCGATGGCCGCACAGGGGGGTGAGGTGATCGCCCAGATCGCCGTGCCGCCGACGGAAACCAGCTTTACCCGCTATTTCCCGCAGATCCCGGCGGATACCGAGGTGCTGTATCACGTGATGGTCGGCCCGGCGGTTCTGACCTTTGTGAAGGAGTTGGGCGAGTTTTACGGCACCGGTGCCAAGCCGCAGATGTTCGGCTTTATCGACAGCCTTGAGGCGGTCGACATCGCCACGCCGGGCTTGGAGTTCCTTGAGGGCAGCCATTTGTGGGAGGCGCACAACCGCATGAAACCCGCCGACGCCGGCGAACATGAGGCCGCCTATCGCGCCGCCGTGGGCGTGGATGACAACGGCGCAAGCCTGTCGGATCCGGCGGATGTGGCGACCTATTCGCATATGTTTTCAACCTGGGAGACGCTGTTTGCGATCAAGGCCGGGATGGAGTCGTCGGGCTATCAGGGCCCGGAGGATCGCCAGAAGTTCGTCGAGGCGATGGAAGCGATGACCGACCTGCCCTACGGGATCGAGCGTCCGCAGGGGGCCAAGCGGTTCAACGGCAAGACCCATCAGGTCTTTGGCACCCAGAACATCAGCCAGGTGCAGGGCGGCAAGCTGGTGCGAGTGCATCAGACCACGCTGGAAGACGGGCTTTATGACGACGCGGTGGATTACACCGCGACGTCGTTCTGAAGGACAAGGAAGGGGAGCGGGCAATCGCTCCCCTTCCGTCAGACATATGGCATTTGGACCTTTTCTACTGCTCGCCTTGCTGGAAGGCACCGTGACGGCGGCGGTGCTGGCGTTGACCGCCTTGGGGCTGTCTTTGGTGTTCGGCGTGATGCGGGTGGTGAACGTCGCCCACGGGGCGTTTTACATGCTGGGCGCGGTGATCGCCTGGGTGGTGGCAAGCCGGGTGCCCGGCCCGCCGCTGTTCGGCTTTGCCGCAGCGCTGGTGGTGGCACCGCTGGCGGTGGCCGCGATTGCGGCGGTGGCGGACCGGCTGGTGCTTAAGCGCATCAAGTATGATCCCGAGGCGACGATCGTGGCGACCATCGGCTTGCTGTATATTCTGGAACAGGCGGCGCTAAGCCTGTTCGGCCCCGACGCCCGCCCGGTGGCTGCGCCCTTCACATGGCGCATTCAACTGCCGTGGTTCGGCTATTCGGGCTACAAGCTGTTCGTGGTCGCGGCGGCGGTGGTGGTGCTGGGCGCGGTGTGGTTGCTGATGACGCGCAGCCGGATCGGTCTGGTCATGCGCGCCACGCAGGTGGATCGGCAGACCGCGCGGGCCTTTGGCATCAATGTGGACCGCGTTTACACCGGCACCTTTGCCTTGGGCGCGGCCTTGGCGGCATTGGGGGCGGTGCTGATCGTGCCCATTCAGCAGGCGCATTACCTGATGGGGGGCGATCCTTTGTTGTTGTCGTTCATCGTGGTGATCATTGGCGGGCTGGGGTCTTTGCGCGGCACTTTGGCGGCGGCGCTGATCATTGGGTTGGGGGACGGGATGATTTCGATGTTCTTCACCCCGACGCTGGCCAAGATCATTGCCACGCTGGCCGTGGCGCTGGTGTTGGTGTTTCGCCCGCAGGGCCTGTTCGGAGCGCGGGCATGAGTGACCGGATGAAGGTGTATCTGTTGCACGGGGCGGTGCTGGTGGCGCTTTTTGCGGCGCAGTATGTGCTGCCGCCGTATCATTCCAACAACCTTGCCCGGATCATGGTGCTGGCGGTCTATGCGATGGGCTACAACATCGCCTTTGGCTATACCGGCTTGCTGAGCCTTGGGCACGCGCTGTTCTTTGCGGCGGGGATGTATGGCGCGGGGATGGCGGTCTGGCAGGTGGAATGGACCGCCCTGCCGGCCATTGCGGTGGGGCTGGTCGCGGGCGGGGTCGCAGCGGCGGCGGTGGGCGTTCTGGCGCTGCGCACGGCGGGGGTCAGTTTCATGATCGTCACGCTGATGTTCGCGCAGGCGGGCTATCTGATGATCCTGTATTTCGCGCCCTATACCGGTGGGGATGAGGGCTTTGTGGTCGAGGCTTTTGGCCGCAAGCCGTTTGGTCTGGATCTGGTGCATGACGGGCCGCGCTATGCGGCGGCACTTGGGCTGTTCGCGGTGGCGCTGGGGATCAACCTTGCGCTGGTGCGGTCACGTTTTGGCCGGGTGTTGCTGGCCATGCGCGAGAACGAAGAGCGCAGCCGGATGCTGGGCTATAACCCGTTCCGGGTAAAGCTGATCGCGCTGGTGATCTCGGGCCTGTACGCGGGTATCGCGGGGGCGTTTTACGCGATGCTGTTCGGCTATGTCGGGGCGAGTTTTGCGACGGTGCAATATTCCATCCTGCCGATGCTGTACACGCTGATGGGCGGGGCCGGGGTGGTGTTGGGGCCGCTGTTGGGGGCGGGGGTGATGTTCTACCTGATCGACTTTGCGTCGGGTCTGACCTCGGCCTATCTGATGGTGGTGGGGTTTGCGCTGCTGGTTTTGGTGCTGTTTGCGCCGAAAGGTTTGCTGGGCGCGCTGCGGGCTTGGGGGGCGAAATGGTTGCCATGATCCTTGAGGCGCGCGGGCTGGGCCATGCCTTTGGCGGGTTGCAGGCGGTGGACGGGGTGGATCTGGATCTGCGCCGGGGCGAGGTGCATGCGCTGATCGGCCCGAATGGCGCGGGAAAGACCACGCTGGTCAGTCTGCTGTCGGGGCGCCTGCCCCTGCAGGATGGCAAGATCCGGCTGGATGGTCAGGATATCTCGGCCCTCCCCGCCCATGAGCGGGTGCGCCGCGGCATTGCCTATACGTTCCAGATCACCTCAATCTTTCCCGGCCTGTCGGTTTTCGACAACGTGGCGCTGGCGGCGCAAAGCCGGGGCGTGGCGGATTTGCGCGGCGCGGTGGCCGAGGCCTTGGCGCGGGTGGGGCTGGACGCGCTGGCCGGGCAGGAGGCGGGAACGCTGAGCTATGGTCACCAGCGCTTGTTGGAGCTGGCGATGGGGCTGGCGCTGCGGCCCAAGCTGCTGATCCTGGATGAGCCGACGCAGGGTCTGGCGGCGGGCGAGATCGACCGCTTTACCGGGTTGGTGCGGTCCTTGGTGCCAGACATCACCGTGCTGTTGATTGAGCATAACATGGATGTGGTCATGGGTCTGGCGGACCGGATATCGGTGCTGACCTTTGGCCGGTTGATCGCGCAGGGCAGCCCCGAAGAGATCCGCGCCAATGCCGCCGTGCAGGCCGCCTATCTGGGGGACGATGATGCTGCAGGTTAAGGGCGTAAGCTCGGGCTATGGTCCGGTGCAGGTTTTGCACGATGTGGGGTTTGAGGCGCGGGCCGGTGAGGTCACCTGCATCATGGGCCGCAATGGTGCGGGCAAGACGACGCTGATCCGCACGATCATGGGGCTTTTGCCGCTGACGGCGGGGGAAATCCGGCTGGAGGGGCAGTTGGTCAGCAACCTGCCCGCCCATGAGGTGCCGCGCCACGGGATCGCGCAGGTGCCACAGGGGCGGCGTTTGTTCGGGCCGCTGACGGTGGCGGAAAATCTGGAGATCGGGTTGATGACCCGGCACAAGGGGGCCGCGACGCGGGCGCATGTGCTGGGCCTGTTCCCGCGCTTGCAGGAACGGTTGGGGCAGCGGTCTTCGACCTTGTCGGGGGGCGAGCAGCAGATGCTGGCCATCGCCCGCGCCCTGTGTCTGGAGCCGAAGGTTCTGTTGCTGGATGAGCCGACCGAGGGTTTGCAGCCGTCAATGATCGGGTTGATCCGCGATGTGGTGATGGGGTTGCGCGCCGCCGGGGTGGCGGTGGTTCTGGTTGAGCAACGGGTGGATGCCGTGTTGAAGATGGCCGATCAGGTGGTGTTTCTGGATCAGGGGCGCGTGGCCGAAGTGCATCCCGTGGCCGCCTTGCGCGCTGATCCGCGGCCGTTTCATGATCACGTGGGGGTATAGATGGCCGGTTTGGTTGCAGGCGTCGATGTTGGCGGAACCTTTACCGATCTGCTGATCCTTGACCCGGCCCAAGGCTCGGTCCGGTTCGCAAAGGTGCCGACCACGCTGCCCAATCAGGCGGGCGGGGTTCTGGCGGCCTTTGAGGCGGCGGGGGCCGATCTGGCCGAGGTGGATCTGATCGTGCATGGCACGACGACGACCACCAACGCGGTGTTGGAACGCGCCTTGTGCAAGACCGGGCTGATCACCACCGAAGGCTTTCGCGATGTGCTGGAGCTGGGCCGGCGGACGCGGCCGCAAGCCTATGGGATGACCGGGCGGTTCGTGCCGGTGATCCCGCGCGATCTGCGGCTGGAAGTGCCCGAGCGGATGGACGCTAAGGGCCGCGTGTTGACCGTGCTGGATGAGGGCGCCTTGCGCGCGGCGATCGGGGAGTTGGCGGCGGCGGGTTGTGAAAGTCTGGTGATCCATTTCCTGCACGCCTATGCCAACCCCGCGCATGAGCTGCGCGCCGCCGAGATTGCCGCCGAGATCTGGCCCACGCCTTACATCACGATGGGCCACGCCTTGCTGTCGGAAAGCCGCGAGTTTGAGCGGGGGGTGACGGCGGCGGTCAATGCCTCGGTTCAGCCCTTGCTGGAACGCTATGTGGCGCGGTTGGCGGCCGAGCTGCGCGGGCGGGGCTATGCGCGCGATCTGCTGGTGATGAACGGCAATGGCGGCATGGTGGCCGCTGACAAGGTCAGCCGTGAGGCGGTGAAGACGGTGATGTCGGGTCCGGCCTCGGGGGTGATGGCGGCGGTCGCGACCGGGCGGCGGGCCGGGATGGCGAACCTGCTGACCTATGACATGGGCGGCACCTCGACCGACGTGGCGATGATCAAGGCCGGGCGCGCGCCTGTCAGCAATGAGATCGAGGTGGAATATGCCATGCCGATCCACGTGCCGATGGTCGATGTGCGCACCGTGGGCGCGGGCGGCGGGTCCATCGCGCGGGTCGATGCGGGGGGGATGCTGCGGGTCGGGCCGGAAAGTGCGGGGTCCTACCCCGGACCGGTGTGCTATGGGCGCGGCGGGACGCGGGTGACGATCTCGGACGCCAATCTGTTGCTGGGCCGTTTGCCCGCCGCGCGCTTTGGGCAGGCGGCAGAGGCGGCGCGGGCCGCGATGGCCGACCAGATCGCCGGGCCGTTGGGCCTGTCGGTCGAGGCGGCGGCAGAGGCGGTGATCCGCATTGCCAACACCCATATGGCCGGGGCGATCCGCATGGTGTCAATTTCCATGGGGGCGGACCCGCGCGACTTTGCGCTGTTCGGTTTTGGCGGGGCGGGGCCGCTGCATGCGGTGGCCTTGGCGCGGGAATTGGGCGTGCCGCGCGTGCTGATCCCGGCGCGACCGGGGATCACCAATGCGCTGGGCTGTGTGGTGGCCGACCTGCGGCATGACTTCGTCCGAACGCTGAACCGGCCTTTGGACAGCGTGGACATGGCAGAGGTCCATGCCGTGATGGCCGGGCAAGAGGCGCAGGGCCGCACGCTGATCGGGGCGGAAAAGATCGCGCTGACCGGGATCGCGGCCGAGTTTTCGGCGGATATGCAGTTTGTGGGCCAGACCCATCTGCTGCGCGTGGCGCTGCCGGGGCCGACCCCCACCCGTGAGGCCCTGCAGGCGCTGTTCGAGGCCGCCTATCACGCCCGGTTCCGGGTGGATCTGCCGCAGATCCGCGCCAATCTGGTGAACCTGAACTGTTCGGTGATCGGCACGCGCCCGGAGCTGGATCTGAGCCGGTTGATCGACCCCGCCGAGCGGCGGCCCGAAGCGGTGCCACAGGACAACCGGCAGGTCTGGTTTGGCGGCTGGAAACGGGTGCCGGTCTATTGGCGCGATCATCTGCCGCTGGTGCTGGACCTGCAGGGCCCGGCGATCATCGAACAGATGGACACGACCGTGGTGGTGGAGCCGGGCTGCCGGGTGACCTCGGACAGCGACGGCAATCTGATTGTGGAGGTGGGTGATGCTTGATCCGGTCACGCTGGCGGTCATTCAGGCGGGCCTGCAACAGGTCTGCGATGAGATGGACCTGACCTTTTCCCGCGCCGCCTTCAGCCCCGTGATCGCCGAGGCCGATGACCGGTCCGACGGCATCTATGCCGCAGCGGATGGCGCGCTGATCGCGCAGGGCTCCAAGGGGTTGCCGGTCTTTGTGGGGGTGATGCAGTTTTCCACCCAAAGCCTGATCGCCCGCATTGCCAATGGCGACACGCTGCCGCCTGAACCCGGCGATATCTATATCGTCAATGACCCCTATCTCGGCGGCACGCATCTGATGGATGTGCGCTTTGCCATGCCGTTTTACCGGGACGGGCAGATTTACTGCTGGCTGTCCAATACGGGCCACTGGCCCGATACCGGCGGCGCGGTGCCCGGCGGCTTTTCGGCCAGTGCGATTTCGGCGGAACAGGAAGGGCTGCGCCTGCCGCCGGTCAAGCTGTTCAAGAAGGGCCAGATGGACCGGGAAATCTGGCAGATCATCTGTTCCAACATCCGGGTGTCCGAACAGCGGATCGGCGATGTGAAGGCGCAGGCCTCAGCCCTGCTGGTGGGGGCTGAACGGCTGGCGGGGCTGATGGACCGCTACGGCGACGCGGTGGTGACCGAGGCGATCGGCGCGCTGCGGACGCTGGCCGCCAAACAGATGCGCGGCATGATCGGGCTGATCCCCGAAGGTGCTGTAACGGCGCGTGCCTATGTGGACAGCGACGGGGTGGTGAACACGCCGCTGACCATCGCGCTGCGGCTGGAACGGATCGGCGACCGGCTGGTGTTCGATTTCGACGGCTCGTCCCCGCCCTGCATGGGGCCGATGAATTCGGTCAAGGCAACGACCTGCTCGGCGGTTTATCTGGCGATGCGGCATGTGTTCCCGGATGTGGCGATTTCTGCCGGGGCGTTTGAGCCGTTGGAGATCCGCGGCATCGAGGGCACCTTTCTGGACGCCCATTACCCGCGCCCGGTGTCAGGCTGCGCCGCCGAGGTCAGCCAGCGCATCGCAGAGGCGGTCTTTGCCGCCTTGGTGCAGGTCTTGCCAGACCGGGTTACGGCTGCCCCGGCGGGCACCAGCGGCAACTTTGGTTTGGGCGGGCATGACCCTGAAAAGGGCCGGGACTATGTGATGTATCAAATCTCGGGCGGGGGCTATGGCGGCAATGCCGACCACGACGGGCTGTCGAATGGCTGCTCGACCATCGGTATCTCCAAAGCCCCCCCGGTTGAGATCATGGAGCAGACCTATCCGGTGCTGTACCGCCGCTATGCGCTGCACGAAGGGTCTGCAGGGGCGGGGCGGCATCGGGGCGGCTTTGGGCTGGATTATGAGGTGGAACTGCTGCGCGGTCAGGCGCGGGCGTCTTTCGTGATGGACCACGGGCGGTTTGGCCCGCAGGGGGCCTGCGGAGGCGAAGATGGCGCGGTGAACCGGGTTGAGGTGATCCGTGGTGGCGTGGTGATGATCCCAGAACACTTGTCCAAGGCGCAGGACATCGCGTTGCAACCCGGTGACCGGGTGCGGGTGCGCACGCCGGGCGGCGGTGGCTACGGCGCCCCGCAAGACCGGGACCCGGCGCTGGTGGCCGAAGATATCCGCTTGGGCCGCTATTCGGCGGCAGAGGCAGCGGCCAAGTTCAACGGGCAGGGCGCGTAACATGGGACGGGTCCGGCAAAGCGCGGCCGCCCCCCGGCCTTGGCCGCTTGGTCGGGGGGCGGGGCAATGACCAACGCGGTTTGGCTTTGCCCTGAGCAGACGTTCGACGGCAAGGATTTGCGCGCCGGGCTTGCCGTGGGGCTGGCGCAGGGCGTGGTGGTGGCGGTGGTGCCGGCCCAGGACTTGGGCGAACACGTGCCGCGGGTTTCGGTGCCGGGGGTGTTGACGCCGGGCTATGTGGACTTGCAGGTCAATGGCGGGGGCGGCGTGATGCTGAACACTGCGCCAAGCGAGGCCAGCATGCAAAGCCTTGCCGCCGCGCATCGCCGCTTTGGCACCGTGGCGCTGCTGCCGACGCTGATCACGGATACGCCCGAAAAGATGACGCAGGCGGTGGATGCGGCGATCGCAGCGGTTGGGCGTGCGGGCATCGCGGGCCTGCATCTGGAGGGGCCGCACATCAGCGTTGCGCGGCGCGGCACGCATGCGGCGGCCCATATCCGCCCGCTGGACCGGCGCACCATCGCCGAAGTCGCGCGCCTGCGCGCTGCCGGAGTGGCGGTGATGCTGACGGTCGCGCCCGAGGCCACACAACCGGGGCAGATCGCGGAATTGGTGGCGCTGGGGGCGGTGGTCTCGCTTGGCCACAGCGATGCGACCGCCGAGGCGACAGAGCGCGCCCTGTCCGAAGGGGCAACCTGTTTCACCCACCTTTATAACGCCATGTCGCCGATGCTGGGACGCGCGCCCGGAATGACCGGGGCGGCGATCAACTCGGCGGCCTTTTGCGGGTTCATCTGCGACGGGCATCATGTGGCGGATGCGATGCTGCACCTCGCGATCCGCGCGCGCCCGGTGGCAGAGCGGATGTTTCTGGTCTCGGACGCGATGGCGACAGTTGGCGGGCCGGACCACTTCCGGCTCTACGACCAAGAGATCCGGCTAAGGGACGGCCGTCTGGTCAATGCCGAAGGCGCACTGGCCGGCGCCCATACGACGATGGCGCAAGGCGTGGCGCGCCTTATCCTGCGTGGGGGCATGGAGCCGGCCAGCGTCTTGCGAACGGCGATCACGGTGCCTGCCGAGGTCATCGGGGCGCATGATCTGGGCAAGCTGATGGGGCGCCGCGCTGAAGACCTGTTGATCTTGAGGGCGGACTGGATGCCAGAGGCGACAGTCTCCGCCTACCTGAAGGTGGCGCAGCCTTAAGGGCAGGAGCCTCCGGCGGGGATATTTAAGGACAGAAAATCCCCGCCATTTTCTGTCTTCAAATATCCCCCGCGGAGCGTCCTGCCCGTTCCGCCTTGGGCGGCTTCAGGATCGGGCAGGGCCGTGCGGCTATCCGCCGTTGCGCGCCGTGTTCAGTGTGGCGGCGGCGGCTTTCACCAAAAGGGCGATATCCCCGCCGATGCCCAGAAAGGTTACGCCCATCTCGCGGTATTTGGCGGCGAGTGCGGTGTCAAAGGTCAGGATGCCCGCCGATTTTCCGCTGGCGATGATCTGCATCAGCGCGGCATCAATGGCGGCTTGCACGGCGGGCGCTGTGGGATTGCCGGGATAGCCCATGTCTGCTGCAAGGTCGGCTGGCCCGATGAACACGCCGTCCACGCCTTCGAGTGCCAGAATTCCGGGAAGGGCGGCCAGACCGGCGCGGCTTTCGACTTGCAGCAGCAGGCAGGTTTGCTGGTTGGCCGTTGTCAGATAGTCGGTGATGCGTCCGAAATCCGCCGCGCGCGCCACAGCGGCGCCCAGACCGCGGACCCCGTCGGGCGGGTAGCGCATGGCGCGCACCATCTCGGCCGCGTGCTCAACACTTTCCACCATTGGGATCAGCAGGGTCTGGACGCCAAGGTCCAGCACCTGTTTGATCATCCACGTCTCTCCAATCGGAGGTCGCACGACGACCGAGCAGCGCGTGCCGATTGTCTGGGCCTGTGCCAGCAGCGTGGGGATCGCGTTGGGGCCATGCTCTGCGTCGATCAGCAGCCAGTCATAGCCCGCGCCGGCCAGCAACTCGGCGGAGTAGGCGCTGGCGAGGTTCAGCCAAAGGCCATATTGCGGGCGCTTTTCGTGCAAGGCGGCTTTCAGCAGGTTTTTGGGCGCGGGCATGGGGTGTCCTTTTGGCGGGGCATGTTGATTGGGCGGGCGGTGTTTCGCGCAGGTTCGCTGCAATGCGCGGAAAGCTCAAGCCTGTGGCGGCACGCCGAGACAAAGGCGGCGCGGCGGGACGGCAGATTGTTTCAAAGGCCTGCCGCAGACGTGAAGCAGTTTGTTTTGCCTTATCCCGCTGGCGTGTCATCTTTTGACAAACGCATGAGGGAACAGGA
>CAWFGJ010000015.1:0-2500 GCA_963815355.1 uncultured Alphaproteobacteria bacterium | reverse complement strand
GAAAAGGGTCTGGATGACTTGTGGCTAGGGGTGAAAGGCTAATCAAACCTGGAGATAGCTGGTTCTCCGCGAAAGCTATTTAGGTAGCGCCTCGGACGAATACCTTGGGGGGTAGAGCACTGCATGGATGATGGGGGCCCACAGCCTTACTGAGTCTAAGCAAACTCCGAATACCCAAGAGTACTATCCGGGAGACACACGGCGGGTGCTAACGTCCGTCGTGAAGAGGGAAACAACCCTGACCTGCAGCTAAGGCCCCTAATTCGTGGTTAAGTGGGAAAGCATGTGGGACGGCCAAAACAACCAGGAGGTTGGCTTAGAAGCAGCCATCCTTTAAAGATAGCGTAACAGCTCACTGGTCTAGATAAGCTGTCCTGCGGCGAAGATGTAACGGGGCTCAAACCACGAGCCGAAGCTCAGGATGCATAGCAATGTGCGTGGTAGCGGAGCGTTCTGTGATATAGAACGCTGTCTATTTATGTTCGGGCAGATCTTTAGGGATTTGTGACGAGCATAGCGTAGACACTGTTCTTTCTGTGAAGCCGGGCTGTAAGGCATCCGGTGGAGAGATCAGAAGTGAGAATGTTGACATGAGTAGCGATAAAGAGGGTGAGAGACCCTCTCGCCGAAAGTCCAAGGGTTCCTGCTTAAAGCTAATCTGAGCAGGGTAAGCCGGCCCCTAAGGCGAGGCCGAAAGGCGTAGTCGATGGGAACACGGTTAATATTCCGTGGCCAGGAGGAAGTGACGGATCTCGAAGATTGTCTGCCCTTATCGGATTGGGTGGGCCGTTTAGAGGTTCCTGGAAATAGCCCTCCATAAGACCGTACCCTAAACCGACACAGGTGGACTGGTAGAGTATACCAAGGCGCTTGAGAGAACCACGTTAAAGGAACTCGGCAAAATGCCTCCGTAAGTTCGCGAGAAGGAGGCCCCGTCTGTAGGCAACTATGGGCGGGGGGCACAGACTAGGGGGTGGCGACTGTTTACTTAAAACACAGGGCTGTGCGAAGCCGTAAGGCGACGTATACAGTCTGACGCCTGCCCGGTGCTGGAAGGTTAAAAGGAGGGGTGCAAGCTCTGAATTGAAGCCCCAGTAAACGGCGGCCGTAACTATAACGGTCCTAAGGTAGCGAAATTCCTTGTCGGGTAAGTTCCGACCTGCACGAATGGCGTAACGATCTCCCCGCTGTCTCTAACGTGGACTCAGCGAAATTGAACTGTGTGTCAAGATGCACACTTCCCGCGGTTAGACGGAAAGACCCCATGCACCTTTACTCCAGCTTTGCACTGGCATCAGGATTGTGATGTGCAGGATAGGTGGTAGGCATCGAAGCGGGGACGCTAGTCTTCGTGGAGCCTCCCTTGAGATACCACCCTTCGCACTCTTGATATCTAACCGCGGCCCGTTATCCGGGTCCGGGACCCTGCATGGTGGGGAGTTTGACTGGGGCGGTCGCCTCCCAAATTGTAACGGAGGCGCGCGAAGGTAGGCTCAGACCGGTCGGAAATCGGTCGTTGAGTGCAATGGCAGAAGCCTGCCTGACTGCAAGACTGACAAGTCGAGCAGAGACGAAAGTCGGTCATAGTGATCCGGTGGTCCCAAGTGGGAGGGCCATCGCTCAACGGATAAAAGGTACGCTGGGGATAACAGGCTGATGATGCCCAAGAGTCCATATCGACGGCATCGTTTGGCACCTCGATGTCGGCTCATCTCATCCTGGGGCTGGAGCAGGTCCCAAGGGTATGGCTGTTCGCCATTTAAAGAGGTACGTGAGCTGGGTTTAGAACGTCGTGAGACAGTTCGGTCCCTATCTGCCGTGGGTGTAGGAGATTTGAGAAGAGTTGCCCCTAGTACGAGAGGACCGGGGTGAACGAACCACTGGTGGACCAGTTATCGTGCCAACGGTAGTGCTGGGTAGCTATGTTCGGACAGGATAACCGCTGAAGGCATCTAAGCGGGAAGCCCCCTTCAAAACAAGATCTCCCTTGAGAGCCGTGGAAGACCACCACGTCGATAGGCCAGAGGTGTAAGTGCAGCAATGCATTCAGCTGACTGGTACTAATTGCTCGATAGGCTTGATTTGATCCAGAAACAGCAAGGTCAATGACCATGCCTGGATAGTCAAAAGCAACACGTTGCCATGAAAAGCAACTTAGACTTGGAACAATCTGATGATCCCTAAAAGGATCACTCACTGATGTTAAGGGGACCAAAAGTCCCCTGCTTCTTCCTCGGTTTGGTGGTCATAGCACGAGCAAAACACCCGATCCCATCCCGAACTCGGCAGTTAAGTGCCGTCGCGCCAATGGTACTGCGTCTTAAGACGTGGGAGAGTAGGTCACCGCCAAACCTAGAAAGAAGCAATCTCTCTATCGATGAAATCGAAAAGCGCCCCATAAACAATAACGCGCAAAACCGTCGCGGGGTGGAGCAGCCCGGTAGCTCGTCAGGCTCATAACCTGAAGGTCACAGGTTCAAATCCTGTCCCCGCAACCAAA
>CAWFGJ010000014.1:0-11799 GCA_963815355.1 uncultured Alphaproteobacteria bacterium | reverse complement strand
GTCTGGTCCAGCGCGAGGCCCGCGTGCCGGTCTTTGCGCATCTGGAGGGGATTTGCCACGTTTACGCCGACCGCGACGCTGATCTTGAAAAGGCGCGGCGCGTGGTGCTGAACGCCAAAACCCGGCGCACGGGGATTTGCGGATCGGCGGAATGTTTGCTGATCGACTGGAAGTTTTACACCCAGCACGGCGGCGTTCTGATCGAAGACTTGCTGAAAGCGGGGGTTGAGGTTCGGACGGAAGGGGAGTTGTTAAAGATCCCCGGCACGGTCAAAGCCGCACCCGATGATTTCGGGCGCGAGTATCTGGACATGATCATTTCGGCAAAGCTCGTCGATGGTGTGGAAGAGGCGATTGCGCATATTCGCAAATACGGCAGCCAGCACACCGAGGCGATCCTGACAGAGAATGACGAAACAGCAGCGCTTTTCTTCCAGCGGCTGGATTCGGCCATTTTGATGCGCAACGCCTCAACCCAGTTCGCGGACGGGGGCGAGTTTGGCATGGGGGCCGAGATCGGCATTGCGACCGGCAAGATGCACGCACGCGGGCCTGTGGGCGCAGAGCAACTGACAAGTTTCAAATATCTGGTGACCGGTGACGGCACCATTCGCGGCTAGGCCAGTGTCTTAAAAACTAAGGCGGATTTCAGGCTCGCTGATCTCCACCGTCAGGCGGCGGTGCTGACGGTTGACCTCTTCGGGGACCAACAGGAAGTGCACCTGTGCGGGGCCGATCTCGGCGGGGGCGGCGGGATTTGAAAGCACCTCCCACAACAGCGGGTCGATCCGCAGGCGGGGGGCGCGACCGGTCAGAACCCAGCGGGCAGACGTGCGTTCGACGTGAATGCGGCCACCGTTGATCATCGCTGTTTCCAGGCTCAGGATCAAAAGGAAGGCGAGTTTGACCTCTCGCCGTGAGAGGTCGCCGGGGGTTTGCCAATCCACCAACAGTCGCCCGCCGCGAGTCATGTCTGACAGGATTGTTTTGACCTCGGTCTGGCTGATGCGCTGATCGCCGCCCGCGCCGCCAAAGGCCACGCGAAAGAACCGGATGCGCGCGCTGGCATGGGCCACGCTTTCCGAAATCAGGGCCATTTCAGGGCTATTCCCGGCGCCATCCATCAAAAGCAGTTCAACGCCGTTGCCGATAGCGCCGATCGGGCTGATAAGATCATGGCAGATGCGAGAGCCAAGCAAAGCAATCAAGTCGGGCTTTTCGGGCAAGAGCAAAGTCCTTTTGCAGCAATGAGGCGCACAGTGTCGGAATTTTTTGAACCAGGTATGTTGGTGCGCCACCCGCAGAAACCGGATTGGGGGCTGGGCCAAATCCAATCCTGCATAAACGGGCGGGTAACCGTAAACTTTGAACACGCGGGCAAGGTGGTGATTGACTTGCGCCATATCAGCCTTACGCCCGATTTCTCCACATGACAGATCAACTGTTAACAGAGACTTAATGCAACTGAAGATTGCCATCGCACCGGCCCATCTGCCCGAAGCGTGGGGTTCTGGTTGCAATGCGAGGGGGCAGAATCTAGATAGCGGCAACCGAGGACGGAACCCATGATCGACGATGATGCCGCCTTCACGCTACGCCTTGCCAAGGATGCGCGCGACATTCGGGCGGCGCAGCGGCTGCGTTACGAAGTCTTCGTGCAAGAGCTGGGCGGCACGGGACCACTTGTGGACCATGACGCACGGTTGGAAGTCGATGAGTTCGATCCGTTCTTTGATCATCTTTTGCTGATCGACAGCCGCCGTGATCCAGCGGATCTGGGCGATGTCGTGGGGGTCTATCGGCTGTTGCCTTCGGACAGGTTGGTTCGGTCGGGGCGGTTTTATTCCGAAAGCGAATTCGACCTTGAGCCGCTGAAACGGTCCGGGCGCAAGTTGCTGGAACTGGGGCGATCCTGTGTGCATGCCGACTACCGCGGCGGGACGGCGATGTTTCATTTGTGGAACGCGCTGGCGGGGTATGTGCAGGAACGTGGGATTGAAGTGATGTTTGGTGCCGCCTCTTTCCATGGCACCGATATTGCCGCGATGGCCCAGTCCTTGTCTTTTCTCTACCACAACCATCTTGCGCCAGCAGCGCTTCGGGTTCGGGCTTTGCCGGCACATCGCCAAGAGATGGGCCTGATCGCGCCCGAGGCTCTGGATCGGCGCGCAGCGATGGCCGGAACGCCTGCGCTGATCAAAGCCTACCTGCGTCTGGGTGGGTTTGTCGGGGATGGCGCGTGGATTGATGAGCCATTTAACACCACCGACGTCTGTTTGGTGATGGACACCGAGAAGATGAGCGTCAAGCACCGGGATTTCTACATGCGCAAGTCGGTGCGGGACGTATGAGCCGCCGGTCATCAGAGGTGGATTGGCGCGAGCAACCCTATCCTTGGCCAAAGATCGGGCCGCTTGGGGTGTTGATTGCGACCCTGCGGGGCATTGTTCTGGCGACGGTGACTTATGGTGGTCTTGCGCTTTTGCTGCTTTTGCGGCTGATCGAGCGCCCTGTGTTCGGTGTCAGGCGGCCTTGGACGCCCTATGTCACGCAAACGGTTTGTCGCATGGCATTGCAGATCATGAACCTGCCACTGCATGTGCAGGGCACACCCATGACGCAACGCGGCGCGGTTGTGGCAAATCACGCCTCATGGCTGGACATTTTTGTGCTGAATGCCGCGCAAAGGGTGTATTTCGTCGCCAAATCCGAGGTGGAGGGTTGGGCTGGCATTGGCTGGCTGGCGCGCGCGACCGGCACGCTGTTTATCGCGCGCAAGGGGACAGAGGCCAAACGCCAGCAAGCCCAGTTCGAAGAACGCCTGCGCGCGGGGCATCGGTTGCTTTTCTTTCCCGAAGGCACCAGCACGGATGCGGTCCGGGTGCTGCCTTTCAAATCCACGTTGTTCGCCGCCTTTTACACGCATGGGCTGGATCATATCCTGCATATTCAGCCGGTGACCGTGGTTTATCACGCGCCGCGGGGTCGTGACCCTCGGTATTACGGTTGGTGGGGGGGCATGGATTTTGTGCCGCATCTGGCGATGGTCCTAGCCAATCGGCGGCAGGGCCGGGTGGACGTGACGTTCCATCCCGAAGTCGCGGTTGAGGACTTTCCAGATCGCAAGCAACTGGCCGCCCATTGTGAGGCGGTCGTCCGCTCGGCCCACGTCTTGGCACTGGCGGGGCAGGGCGGTTCAAAGGCACCCGTTTAGCGGGGTGCCTTTGCCGGGTTTCGGTTAGCCGAGTGGTGCTATCAATGCGCGCAGGGCCGCTTCGGGGGCGTCTGCGGCCCAGATTTCCTCACCAATGCCGAAGAAATCGGTGACCGGTGCATAGCGCGCGATGAGATCAGCGGTCAGCGCGCCCTCGGCGATGATCGGGACTTCGACGACGGCGGACCACCATTCGAACAAATCGAAATCGGCACTTTCGCCGCGGCCAAGCGGGCTTGGCCCGATGGGTCCGAAGGCGGCATAATCTGCGCCTGCTTCCCCGGCGGACAGGCCCTCATGGCGGCTGATGCCGCAATGCGCGCCGACGATGGCATCTGCACCAAGGTCTTTGCGGATCGCGCGCACGGACCGCGCGCCGTCGGTAAGGTGCACACCATCCAAGCCGTGCGGTTGAACCAGCAGGACATGGTTTTCGATCACGATCGCCACGTCGCGGGCGTGGGCGACCACGCGGCAGGCATCGGCGGCGCGGCCAACGGCGTCTTGATCCTTGGTGGCCAGCGAGAGCCGCAGGCACGCGATTGCCACCGAGTCCAGCACGCGGGCGAGTTGGTCGGAAAAGACCGCCGGGTCAAAGCTGGGCGGAGTGATCAGGGTAAGTTGCGGGCGGTCTTCGTCGGCCATGTTGGGCTCCTGAAAGGATTTCGCCCCCCTTATCAGCCTTTCTTGGGCTTGGCTACCTTGGGCGGCAGGGCGCGGACGGTGGCTAGGGCCAACTGAAGCAATTGGCTGCGCAAGCCGTCGTTGGCGCTGTCTTGCTCGGAGACGGCGACCATGTTGGCCATGACCCTGTCGCCCATCTGCATGGGGATGGCCCCGGCAAGTGTTAATGCGCCGGCATAAGTGGATTTGCCCAGCCGGTACATCGTGCCCCCCTTGTGGACCCCGCAGACCATATTGCCCGCCAGCAAGAAGGCGAGGCCGCCGAACATGCGCTTTTCGGTGATCGGTTCCCCGGCGAGGTCGTCACGCAAGAGTTGGGCCAATCCTTCGTCATAGGCCATGGTCAGGCTCCTTGGCTGTCGGGTGATGATAGCGTATCAGGCCGCAACGCTACGGCCAGAGGTTTTTGCCCATGATCCCGCCAGTCTTTATCCTTGTTCGCCCGCAGATGGGCGAAAACATCGGGGCCGCAGCGCGGGCCATGCTCAATTTCGGGTTGGAGCGGATGCGGATCGTCGACCCGCGCGATGGCTGGCCGAACCCCAAAGCCGTGGCGATGGCATCGGGGGCAGGGCGCGTGCTGGATCAGGCGGGCGTCTTTGGGAACGTGGCGGATGCGATGGCCGATTGCGATTTCGTCTTTGCGACCACAGCGCGCGGGCGCGAGTTGACCAAGCCCGTCTACACCCCAGAGGCCGCGATGGACCATGCGCGCGCTTTGACTGCGGCGGGCAAGAAGGTGGGCGTGCTGTTCGGGCCGGAACGCGCCGGGCTTGAGAACGAAGATGTCGTTCTGGCCAATGCGATTGTCACAGTCCCCGTGAACCCTGATTTTGCCAGCCTGAACCTTGGACAATGCGTTTTGCTGATGGGCTATGAGTGGCGCCGCCAGACGGAACTGTCCGAACCCGTGGTTCAGGAAATGGCCCGGACCGAGTTTGCCTCGGCTTTGGAGGTTGAAAAACTGGGGGATCATTTCGAAGAACGGCTGGAGGCGGCCGGGTTCTTTTTCCCGGAGCCCAAGGTGCCGGGCATGAAAGCCAGCCTGCGGAACATGTGGTCCCGCTTGGGGTTGACCCGGGCCGAGGTTCAGACCTTTCACGGGATGCTGCGGCAGATCGCCTACAAGCTTCGCAATCAGGATGAGTAGGGGCTGACGCCCTGAGGCATTGTCGCGTTTTGAATCAAGGGCTTGGCTTCGGTTTCGGTGCGGGGCCGCTTGGATTGCCATCGCGTGCGGCCACGGGGCCGCTTTGGGGTGCGCGCGCGGCGGGTCTTGAAGCCCGCTGTTGGCCCGCCTACTGTCCCGCCCAAGAACGGGGGGCATGCCATGGCCGCAAAGCGCAGCATTTTCGAAGAAGTGGGAGCCGGCGCAAAAGGTGCCGAGCCGCCGCAGGGCGGTTTGATCAACGCGGGGTCTGGCAAGGGCGCGCGGCGGAGCATCCGCTTGTGGCTTATCGTGATCTTTCTGCTGGTTGCGACAATGATCGCTGTCGGCGGGTTGACCCGGTTGACCGACAGCGGCCTCTCAATCACCGAGTGGAAGCCGATCAGCGGTGCGATCCCGCCGTTAAGCGCAGAAGATTGGGCGGCTGAATTCGACAGCTACAAAGCCAGCCCGGAGTTTCAGCTGCAAAACAGCCAGATGACGATCGAGGCCTTTAAGTCGATCTATTGGTGGGAATGGGGTCACCGGCAGCTGGGCCGGGTGATCGGCCTGGTTTGGGTCGTGGGGTTTTTCGGCTTTCTGGTTGCGCGAAAGATCCCGCCGGGATGGTCGCGGCGGTTGCTGCTGTTGGGCGCACTGGGGGGGCTGCAAGGCGCGGTCGGCTGGTGGATGGTGTCGTCAGGGACAAAAGGCACGATGGTGGATGTCGCGTCTTATCGGCTGGCGGTGCATCTTGGGCTGGCCTTCGTGATCTTTGGACTGACCGCTTGGTATGTGTTTCTGTTGGGCCGAACCGAAAAGGATTTGATGCAGGCACGCCGTGCGGGCGAGCCAAAGTTGGTGACGGCGGCGACGGGTTTGATGCACATCACCTTTGTGCAGGTCTTGCTGGGGGCCTTGGTGGCGGGCATCGACGCCGGGCGCGGGTATCCGACATGGCCGTTGATGAATGGGCATTTCTTTCCCGAGGACGCGTTCTATGTGCCGGGTGGCCAAGTTTGGCAGGCGTTTCTCGACAACCCTGGTCTGGTTCAGTTCAATCACCGGATGCTGGCCTATATTCTGCTGGCCTATGGGATCAGCGTTTGGTTGCGGGGACGGCGTTCGGCCCATCGGGCCACGCGGCGGGCGTTTGATGCTGTGATGGCAATGCTGGTGGCACAGGCCACGCTTGGCATCTTTACGGCTTTGACCGCGGCCCATGTGCATGTGGCGATCACCCACCAGATCGGCGCGGTCTTGTTGTGGGTGTTGATTCTGCGTGCGCGTCATCTGGCGCGCTACCCGATTGCGGGTTCTATCCGGAAGGGAACGATATGAAGAATAACACCGCCTATGCCGAATTGATGGCGCATGTCCGGCAGACCGAGGCGCTTGGAAAAGTGGCCGAGCGTTTGGGTTGGGATCAGGAAACCATGATGCCGCGTGGCGCTGCCGAGCAGCGCGGCGAGGAAATGGCGGCGATGGAAGGTGTGATGCACGCCCGTCGCACCGATCCGCAAATCGCCCAATGGCTGGCGGATGCAGAAGCGGTGGATGAGGTTGCCGCAGCGCAGCTTTACCACATTGACAGGTCTTACCGCCGGTCGGTCAAGGTGCCGGGGGCGCTGGCGCAGGAACTGGCGCGCGTGACCTCGGTGGCGCAGGGGGTCTGGGCCAATGCCCGGGCGGCTGACAAGGTGGCGGATTTCCTGCCGACCTTGGCGCGTGTCATTGAGTTGCGGCGGCAAGAGGCGGCCTGTCTGGCAGAGGGCGGCGATTCGTATGACGCGCTGATTGACGACTATGAGCCGGGGGCGACGGGCGACAGTCTTGCAGGGATGTTCGACCGGATGCGGCCGCGTCTTGTTGCGCTGCGCGAGGCTGTGCTTGGGGCCGCGGTCCCGGCAAAGCTGGAAGGCCACTTCGCACAGGACGCGCAAATGCGTTTGGCGCGGGATGTGGCGACGACCTTTGGCTATGACTGGTCGCGGGGGCGGATGGATCTGGCGGTGCATCCGTTCAGTTCTGGCGGCGGCGATGATAGCCGGATCACCACAAGGGTTGTCGAAAGTGACCCGTTCAACTGCCTCTACTCCACGATCCACGAAGTCGGCCATTCGAGCTATGAGCTGGCCATCGACCGTGACTACGCGATGACCCCCCTGGGGCATGGGGTGTCGATGGGGGTGCATGAAAGCCAGAGCCGGATTTACGAAAACCAGATCGGCCGGGGCCGGGCCTTTACCGGTTGGCTTTACGACCAAATGGTGGAGCGGTTCGGCGCGCTGAACGTGGGCAACGCAGACGGGTTCTACCAGGCGGTGAACCGGGTTCAGCCGGGCTATATCCGCACGGAAGCGGATGAGGTGCATTACAATCTGCACATCATGATGCGCTTTGATCTGGAGCGCGCTTTGGTGCGCGGCGATCTTTCGGTGAACGATCTGGAGGCCGCTTGGAACGATCGCTTCTACGCCGACTTTGGCGTGGCGGTAGACCGTCCCAGCAACGGAATGTTGCAAGATGTTCATTGGTCGGTGGGTTTGTTTGGGTATTTCCCGACCTATACGTTGGGAAATGTCTATGCCGGTTGCCTGAACACGGCGATGCGGTCTGCCATACCGGACCTTGATGAGGCCTTTGCGCGGGGTGAGACACAAGGGGCGACCGAGTGGTTGCGCGAAAACGTGCAGCGGTTTGGCGGGTTGCGGACGCCCAGAGACACGATCGCCAATGCCTGCGGGTTTGAGCCGACAGAGGCGCCGCTGCTGGACTATCTGGAGGCAAAGTTCCGCGCGATCTACGGGTTGTAGCCGAGGTAAAGCACGTGACGAGCGAACTGAAAATGGACCGAGAGGCGTTAACGGCCTTTCTTGTGCGCGATTTCCCTGAAATGGCGGATGACTTTGCTGTGGACCGGGTGGAGCAAAGCGGGATCACCTTGCGCCTGAAAGTGCAGGCCCGGCATCTTCGCCCGGGGGGGACTGTGTCGGGGCCGTCGATCTTTGCGCTGGCCGATGTCGCGATCTATCTGGCGATCTTGTCGAGGATCGGCCCGCTTGCCTTGACGGTGACGACCAATGCCGCCCTTGATTTTCTGCGCAAGCCCGAGGCGGGGCGTGACTTGCTGGCTGAGACGCGGATTTTGAAGTTGGGTCGCAGTTTGGTGGTGGGGGATGCGCTGGTCTATTCGCAAGGCAACCCTGATCCGGTTGCGCGGGCGGGCATGACCTATTCTATTCCGCCCAAGCGGAGCTGAGGTCAGCGCGCGGGGCTTGGGGCGGAGCCTCCGGCGGGGATATTTAAGGACAGAAAATGTCGGGCCCCTTTGGGGGGACCGTGCCACGTAGGGTGGGGGGTGGCTGCAAGGCGCGTGCTTGACCGCGCACCTTGCGGCGGGTCTAGGCGGGCGCCGTCATGGCGAACTGGCCCTCAATCTGGGCGCCGCTTTCGATGACCAGATTGGTGCAGGTGATATCGGCTTCGACCACGGCTGCGGCGCGGAGGGTGAAGCCTTGGGTGGCGACGCGGCCATCAAGGCGGCCTTTGACTTCGACCGTCTCTGCGGTGATCGTCCCGGTGACCCGACCTTCAGCCCCGACGATCAGCCCGCGCGCGGTCAGGGTGCCGTCCACCTCGCCCAGAACTTCGACGATGCCGGTTGAGGTGATCTCACCGGTGATCTTAAGGTCGGCGGACAAGATCGAGCGGCTGTTGGAGCCGCCGCGAGCGCTTGCGGGCAAAGACGGGGCGGAGGTTGGGTCGGAGGTTTTGGAAAACATGTTCGGCTATCCCTGGCAGAGGTCGGGGCGATAAGGACCGAAGCGGGGCTCTTGGTCAAGGGCGGGCATGCCAAAGCGGCAGGGTTGAGCCGGGATGTGGCGGGCTTGTCGGAGAAAGCGCTTTGTGAGGTGCGCCAAGACTGACAAGCCGCTGGGAATTTGATCCTATGGCGGAAAGAATCAGTCAGAAGGCAGCAGATAGATGACGCAGAGCGAATTGGGCAACGGGGCAGGGCGGGCGTTCTTTACCCCGATATCTGGATTTGAGTTGCCGCGATTCGCCGGCATTCCGACCTTTATGCGTCTGCCCCATGTGCCATTTGACAGCCCGCGTTTTGCCGAGGTGGAGATTGGCCTGATCGGTGCGCCTTGGGATGGAGGGACGACCAACCGCCCCGGCCCGCGCCACGGCCCGCGGCAGATCCGGGATCAATCGACGATGATCCGTGCGCAGAACGGCGCCACCTGGGTGGCCCCCTTTGTTCTGGCCAACTGTGCCGATCTGGGGGACGTCGCGCCGAACCCGGCCGATCTGATGGACAGCATGTCCCGCATGGAGGCGTTTTATGACCGGGTGGTTGCTGCGGGCATTCTGCCTTTGACGGCCGGAGGCGACCATTTGTGCAGCTTGCCGATCCTGCGCGCCGTGGCGAAAGAGCGCCCCGTGGGGATGATCCAGTTTGATAGCCATACCGATCTTAACGATATCTACTTTGGCACCAGCCGTTACAATCACGGAACGCCGTTCCGCCGCGCGGTGGAAGAGGGGCTGATCGACCCCAAGCGGTATTGCCTGATCGGGATTCGGGGCACCGCTTATGGGCGCGAGGATTGGGACTTTGCCGCGGCCAACGGCATCCGCATCATTCCCATTGCCGAGTTTCATGCGCGCGGCGTCGAGGATGTCATGGCCGAGGCCCGCCAGATCGTGGGCGCCGGCGAAACCTACATCACCTATGACATTGATTTCGTCGACCCCACCTTTGCGCCCGGGACCGGCACGCCAGAGGTGGGGGGGCCGAATTCCTGGCAGGCGCTTCAGGTTGCGCGGCTGCTTAAGGGGGTCAACATTGTGGGGGCGGATCTGGTGGAAGTCTCGCCGCCGTTCGATGCCTCTGGCGCGACGGCTTGGCTTGGGGTCTCCATCATGTTTGAAATGCTGTGTCTGATGGCGGAGCAAGTCGCGGCGCGCCGCGCGTGAGCGGTGGGTTGGTTTGAGACTGAGCGACGGGGAAGCGGACTGGGCGACGGAAGCGGACTGAGCGACGGAAGCGGACTGGGCGACGGAAGAGGAAGGCGAGACGATGCAGGCAGAGATGATCCTTGTGAACGCCCGCGTGCTGACGATGGATGCGGGGCGGCCCCGGGCCGAAGCGGTTGCGTTGGCGGGCGGCCGGATTCTGGCGGTGGGCGGGGCGGAGTTGGCGGGATTGGCTGGGCCAGAGTGCCGGGTGATCGACGCGGGCGGGCGGACCTTGTTGCCTGGCTTTGTGGAGAGCCACCTGCATCTGGTCCTGGGGGGCAACGAGTTGGTGCAGTTGCAGATCGGCGGCTTGCAGGGGTTCGACGCGCTGAAGGCAGCCTTTGCCGGGTACGCGGTGCAGCATCCCGACGCGGCGTTGCTGATGGCGCAGGGGGCTTCGTATGACATATTGCCTGCGCCGGTGACGCGGTTCGATCTTGACCGGGTGATCGCGGACCGACCGATCGCGATGACGTCGCCCGACCATCACACCGTTTGGGCCAATACCGCCGCTTTGAAGGCGGCAGGGTTATTGCACGGTGCGGTCATGCCGCACGGCCATGAGGTGGTCATGGGGGAGGATGGTCTGGCAACCGGCGAGTTGCGGGAGTTTGAGGCCTTTGGCCCGATCCTGAGCCTTGGGGGCGAGGCGCACCTGCAATTGGGCATCGCGACGGGCGGCGAGCCAGAGCCATGGCCCGATGCCGCGACGCGGGCGCGCGACAAGGACAAGATCGCCGCAGGGATGGCCCATTGTGCGGCGCATGGCATCACCGCAATGGTGAACATGGACGGCAACCGCTACACCTGCGCGCTGCTGGCCGAGATGGAAGCAGAGGGCCGGATGACCGCTCGGGTCGTTGTTCCGTTTCATATGAAGCCGCATATGCCGCTTGCTGAACTGGACCGCGCCAGTGCCATGACGGCAGAGTATCGCAGCGACTGGCTGCGTTCCGGTTTCGTGAAGATGTTCATGGATGGGGTGGTGGACAGCCGCACGGCCTATATGGTGAACACCTATCCCGGAACAGAGATCCGGGGGGAACCGTTGTTCGCGCCGGAACAGTTCAATGCAATCTGTATTGAGGCGGACAAGCGCGGCTTGCAGATCGCGGTGCACGCAATCGGGGATGGGGCCGTGCGGCAGACCATCGACGGTTATGCGGCCGCGGCGCGGGCCAATGGCTTGCACGATATGCGGCACCGGATTGAGCATATTGAGCTGATCGACCGGGCGGATATCCCGCGTCTGGGCGCTTTGGGGATCACAGCCTCGGTCCAGCCGCCGCACCCGCCGGGGGCGATGGAGTTTCCGCTTTCAACGATGGAGACGGTTTTCCACAGGCACCGTTGGCCCGATGCCTATCTGTGGAAGACGCTCAAGGATTACGGCGCGCCGATTGCTTATGCCTCGGATTGGCCGGTGACAGATGTGTCGGTGATGCGAGGGCTGAAGGCAGCGCTATGTCGGGTTCCCTTCGACGGCGCCCAGGATGAGCGACTGAACCTGATGGAGACGCTGCATGCCTATACGGCCGGTGGCGCGTGGGCTGCGCATCTTGACGACATCACCGGGACATTGCGGGTGGGACTGGCCGCCGATCTGGTTCTGCTCGACGGCGACATTGAAGCGATTGACCCCGCCGCACTGGACCAGACGGCCGTTGCGTTGACCATCAGCGGCGGCAGGATCACCCATCAGGCCCCCGGTTTGTCGCTCTGAGTC
>CAWFGJ010000013.1:917500-1119951 GCA_963815355.1 uncultured Alphaproteobacteria bacterium | reverse complement strand
CTGGTCTTGTAGGCGGGGGGTGTGGGTCTGCTCATGCCCCACAGCTACCACACTGGATTCACGAGATGAATCCCTCACGCGATTTGTGCAACAGAGCCCCGATAGCGTTGCAAACGGTCAAAGCGATAAATACCTTCACGCCTGAAAAAGCTGACCTTGAGCCCCTTTTTCCGACAAAAATTCTTGCTTGCTGTGATTGACAACCAAATTGAGATAGCTCTCTTTTGATTTGAGAGCGGTATTTAGAAGGCCTCGCTTGATCAAGGAACCATAAAGAGCGACTGACCCCGCCTGACAATTGAACGATTTTTCCGGATTAAAGGCGATATCCGTAAATGCGTTGTAGTGGCTGGCCATTGCAACAAGCTCGGGCTGCAAATGCAGCGCATTTATGTAGATCCAGTCATAGAAGGCTGTCAGCGGCTCAAGGGGCCAGTCTTGCCCGAAAAAACTGAACCCAATCAAACGACCTGAGTTTTGTAACCTTGCATCGCGTTTGGCATCTGCGGGGCTCATTTCCAAAAGATCGAGATGTGGGCCGCCGTTCTCGAAAACTTTAGAGGCTTGAAAAGCGCATTCAACGGGAATGTCACGCCCCCGACCGCGCGTGCGAAAGGTCAGGTTGAATGCACTCAATTGCGCGCCTTCTGGAGACTCGGATTGGCTTGAGACCTCCAGGATTTTGATATCCGGGAAAATGAGCTGCGCTGCAGCATGGAGCGAGCGAATTGAGAGCTGTTTTTGCGGTTTGGACATGCCCGCATGCCACTTGAATTCGACGGGGACAACGCGGATAAAGCTTTGGCCGGAGTCGTTTGTCATGAAAATGGGACGCGATGCCATGATTTTTCCCCTAGTTCCCACGGGTTTGTTGGCGAGAAGCAAAAAGTCCCGCATTTGGGCCAGCATAAAAGCTTTCTAGACCTTTAAGAATTGACCAGTTCTTCGCTCGTATCTCGCGGGTTTCGAATGCAATAGCTTCTATGTGTGATGGTTCAATGGTGTCATAGCATAGAACTTCTGCCTGTGGATCTGATGGATCATAGGGCCGCAAAAAGCTGTCGCGGGCAAGGTCATTTGAAAACATGTCGCGAAGGGCTTGTGCGGATTTCATCTCTTCGCGGGGGATGCGTATCATTCGAGCATCGGCGGCATTATTGCGATAAAAACCGCAGTCTTTCTCCCATAAGGTCGCGGATGAAATGAGTAATACCGCCCATTCTGTCGCAGGAAACATGGCGCGATATTTGTAGAACATTCGATAGTTGGGAAATGCGATTGAGAGCGAAATAGCATCCGGTTGGCCGTCATAGCGGTTTGTATCGTTGCAAACCGGATCAATGCGCTGATGGGAACAGGTTTCGATGGACATCACGCCATGTTCTAAAATTGTCGGTAAGTTCTCGCAGCGAGTGAAATGCACCAGATGGGGGATACCCAGATCATGGGCAAGGTTTTTGATCTCGTCCCTATGCAACCTGGTGATGGCGGGATTTGCCAAGGGGGGCACAGTTGTGCCTTTTTGATTGGTGCGCGCTATTGCCTTGAGCGTTACAGAGGGCTCTCGCGTTGCTGCTACCTCCGAACTGAAAATGCCCCCGGCATCCAAGACAGCAGGCGTGGACTGTTGACTGATACGACCTGGAGATGGACGGGTGGGTCTTTGGGGGCGAACTGGAATTGCATCTTTGAGCAGCAGCGTGGTTTGGGGGGGAATTCTCGGCGCGGACGGCGTAACAAGTGCTGCTAGATGCTGTTCCAAGATCTTGATCTGAGCCGAGAGGAAAGGTGAAAATGCCTGCTGCGATTGTTGATCGATGGCGGTCAGAAGGGTCTTTTCTCGATTGATCCGTTTTTGAGTATCAAGCACAACCTCTAACGCGCCGCGCAATTGCTTTACGCGGTTGCTTGCCGCATGGTCTCCGAGGGCGTCGCGTGCCATCGGTGAAAGCGTTATTCCCTTGAGATCCAGTTTTTGTGTGCCATTTATGACTGTGCTTGTTTCAGCAAATTCACTTGGATTGGTCTCTGGATGATTGGATTGTCCGTTTGAGCTGTGCCGTGGGCTTTTGTCCTCCGATTCGCGCAGAACTCGGAGGTAGATCTTGGCAAACTTTGGGTCTTCGCATTTCCGGTTAACTTCCTGCCTGACTTCGCCAACTCTTAGGGCAAGCTGAATGCTGCTTTTTAAGGTGCTGAGCTGTATATATAAGTTACTGTTGGTCTTTAGTGATTCCTGCTGCAATTGAAGCGTCTGTGACGCATCATCAAGGGTTTGGGTAAGACCTTCGGCAAATCTCGTTGTTGCATCCGCAATCGATGAGATGGTGCTTAAAACCGATGTTCGAGCCGCAGTGCTGTTTTTCGTTTTCGCAGTCGGTATTTCTCGTGGAGCATAGATTGTTGCTTTTCGGGCTTTCTGCTCTTTTGAAGGCTGGACAGTTTTGACCTCTTTTTCAACTGTTTCACCAAAGAGTGCGGACAAGAGCCATACTGAGCCCCAAACTGAGCCAAGCTGTAAAACAACGAGGGCGTTTGCCCAGACGGCAAGAAACGTGAAGGCAGTCCAAGCCAAGGCGACAAGCGTCATGGCCCCTGACGAAAAGAGGCGGGCGATGATGATGGTTGCGACAACTCCAAGTTGCCATTCGAGGATCGCTTCCATTCAAACCTTCCGCGGGCTGTCTTGCATATCAAAAGCCTAAGGCACTCTACGTGATCGGCGTCTTTTGAAACAATGCAGTCACAGCAGCACTTTAGCAAGATAGCCTCGCCTCATGAAACGGTCGCGGACACGCTCTGGAAATAGGTAAACAAGAACCTCAGTATTGCTTGCCGTTTCAAGGACAGCCGGCTTCCGGCGATTTGCTTATTCGAAGAAATTGGCATGGTAGGGAATCGTCGTGCTGACAGATGGCGACGAGTTTGCGATGCGATTGACGCCAAAATGTGGCTGCAGTGGAAAATCGCTACCCGAGGGGCGCATCACATCGATCCACGGTGCCCCAGCACGGTTGCGCGCACAAACCGCGATCTTGTCGGCGGGTAGTGGAGATGGTGCGGCGTTCAAACCAGGCAGAATCGTGGGCTGAGGCAGTTCCACTTGGTCATTGGTACAATCCATGATGATGGCATCAAAAAACGCCGATCCATTTGGGCTGACCTTGAAGCTGAATGCCTAGTGCCGAGGCCCGCGCCCGTGATCTGGCCGCGCCATGAAGACTTCGGTGGGCTTGTGCGTTTGGAATGCTTCTAGCTATCGAGTCTTTCTTTTAAGTTTCGGAAAATAAATAACCATGTGGATTTCATTTCTGCCATGGTCGTGCATCAAACGACGCAACGCAACTCAGGTAAGTTACGGCGGTTGCTCGTCCCCGCAACCAAAATCCTATAACAACATCAACGCTTACGAAGAAGCGCAGAGCGCATCGCCGGGGCCTTTGTTTGATTCAAGCATGACGCAAGACTTTGGCCGCGCCTCACTCGGCAGCTGCTTGGTGCCATCGCCGCGGATGTCATTGAACCGAACGGAGTACGGGCGCCGCGCTCGCATCAAGAAGCGCCAGACGCCCGGACACTCTCCACCATTCCTATTACCTTCTTGATCTGCTCTGCGCCAAGTCTCCCAGCCGTGCCAGAAGGACCCTGTCTTTGTGGAGATCCTTCGGCTACCAACCATGTTGACTTGATCGAAGATGTTGTTGCGATAACAGCGCCGCCAATCTCTCCAGCCGCGTTTCACTGACCGCCCTGATCGATATCGAGCGAGGCAACGTAGCGCCCCAAATATACTCCGAACTCGAAATTGCCTTCAGCCGTTAGATGAATTCGGTCTTCGCCAAGTGGCATTTCCTCAATAGACCCCGCGAAAGTGTCAATTGGAATAGTCTGTAAACCGAGTTGCAATGCCACATCCCTGTACATGTCAAGCGCTTGCTCTTGGCCGAAATCATACCACCAAAGGAAAATCAAATGCTTCAGGCGCGCTAGAAATCGTTCAGGCTGATAAGCATCTTCATCGACGTACGGAATCTCCATCACCAGGAAATGGGAAGATGGAAAATTGGACAAATCCTGCAGACCCTTAGTGAAGCCCCGCACCCCTGAGTGCTGGATCGCGTCGTTTATTCCAACAATAGAAACAACATAATCCGGCGCCCTGCCAAACATGTGCGAAGCATCAAATTCAAAGTCTGCTTGCAACCCATCCGCTACCTCACGAGCGGTCCGACCAGCGTAACCTATGCTGCACAAATTGAGGGAAATTGGATGTGCCGCTGCAAAGCCTTCTTCGAAGCCAGGCAGCTATTTTCCGTTCGTCGCCCAACTGTCACCCACGATCAGAACCGCCAACTTCGCAGATGGTGAATTATTGCTTGAGCAAACCTCGCTAGCCGGAAACAGCGCGCGGGATTTCAATGCAACAATACCACCAACCACCAGGGTCGCGGTGAGTGCGATTGCGGTCGCGAGTGAACGAAACACTACCTTTTTACTAAGCCGCATTTTTCAAATCCTTTGTGGCAACAGGCTAATGTAAATTTTACAGCTGCTCCCAGCTGTCAATCTGGGAGTGTAGTGCGGCTGCTTGTTCAGCAGATTGGTTTGGTTTGTACCACTCCCTCATCGCCTTCAAGGGTCACTTGCTGCCCCGGGCTGATTGTGGAAGCAGCTGGGTGTAGAGCCAGACGGGCCAGTTCTGCGTCCCATGCCCGACCTTCGGCTGGTAATGCTGGGCGTGGCCGCAGTTCATGCTGTCCCGCTGTTGCCTTTAGAACTTCGGCTCGCGGGGCAGCGCATCGAACGGCTAGCTGCCCATACCTGCGCACTGGGTAGTTGTCTGGACTTCAAATCGATGATTGGAACCAGTCCGCCCCGACACCCAAAACCGGTTCCGGCCAACCGACCCTAGCCTTTCGGGGGATCAGGACAGGTTTCCATAAACGCAGAACAACAAGACGAACCCCACCACCAAGCGTGCAAAACCTCTGGGGATTTTTGAGGGTAATGCGGGGGCGGGGTAATGCAGGCTGACGCAGGCAGCGGCGGTGTAGATATCGATCATGGCTTTCAACTCTGTCCAAATGGTGACCTCGCAATTGATCGACCTTGAACGACGCTTTTCGACGGCTGTGAAAAGAATCTTGCCCGCTGTCGAAATCGACTGCTGCTGTTCGGTTAGGTTGCATATGTTGGACCCAAAGGAGTGCCGCGATGCAGTACATGTTCCTGATCTATCTTGATGAATCGAAGTTTGCCGTGATGACACAGGCCCAGCGGGATGCCTTTGGCAACGGCATGCTGGACTATGATGAAACGCTCAAGGCGAGCGGGCATTACATCATGGGAGAGCCATTGAAGACGCCGTCCGAAGCCGTGACACTGCGCCACTGGGACGGCGCCCTGTCCATGACCGATGGCCCCTTCATGGAGACGAAAGAGCATCTTAGCGGCTTTATTCTGGTCAATGCGCGTGACCTGAACGAGGCAATCCAGTTGGCGGCACGGATGCCGCTGGTGACGGTCGGATCAATCGAAGTGCGCCCGCTGGATATTCTGGAAAGGGTTCAGGCATGAAATTTCTGTGCACGGTATTGGTCGATGACGCCCTTGCTGCGGCGATGACGCCAGAGGGCTGGGCCAGCATGGGCGCGGAGTCCTTTGCCTATGACAAGGCGCTGATGGCGCGCGGGGTTTTCCTTGCCGCCGAGGCGCTGGAGGCGCGCGCGACGGCCCGGACCGTCAGGGTTCGGCAGGGGGATGCAATCATCACCGACGGCCCCTTCATGGAAAGCAAAGAGGTGCTGGCCGGGTTCATCCTGATCGAGGTGGCGGATGCGGATGCGGCGATGGCGGTGGCGCAGGGCATTCCGATGGCGCGTCTGGGCGCGGTCGAGGTGCGGCCGGTCATGGTGTTCTGATGGCCGACAGCGCGGGTTCGGGCCTTGATCTTGATGCGGTCTGGCGTCAGCACTCGCGCCGGGTTCTGGCGACGCTGATCCGGCTGCTAAGGGATTTCGATCTGGCGGAAGAGGCGCTGCATGATGCGTATCTGGCCGCCGCCCGGAAATGGCCAGAGCAGGGCATACCGGCCAACCCCTCGGCATGGCTGATCTCGGCGGGGCGTTTCCGTGCCATTGACCGGCTGCGCAATCGCATCAGGTTCGCGGCTGTGCAGGATGAACTGGCTGTGCTGACGCCCGAGGCCATCGCGCTGGAAGCCGAAGACGATATCGCCGATGACCAGCTTCGCCTGATCTTCACCTGCTGCCACCCTGATCTGGCCCCCGAAGGTCAGGTTGCCCTGACCCTGCGCACCGTCTGCGGCCTGACAACGGAAGAGATTGCCCGCGCCTTTCTTGTCCGCACGCCGACCATGGCCCAGCGGATCGTGCGGGCCAAGCAGCGGATCCGGGACGACGGTTTGCGCTATGAAATACCCGAGATTGCCGATCTGCCTGCACGGTTGGCCCCCGTTCTGCGGGTCATCTATCTGGTCTTCAACGAAGGCTATGCAGCGCATAGCGGCCAAGACTTGCAGCGCACTGACCTTACCGCCGAGGCAATCCGGCTGGGGCGGCTGGTTGCGGACCTTTTGCCCGATGGCGAGGTGCTTGGCCTGTTGGGGCTGATGCTGCTGCACGAGGCGCGCAAGACGGCGCGCGTATCGCCGGAAGGCGAGGTCATTCTGCTGGGTGATCAAGACCGTGACAGTTGGGACCGCCACCTGATCGCAGAAGGCACGGCCTTGGTCGAACGCGCCTTTGCTGCACGTCAGGTCGGACCCTACGCCTTGCAGGGTGCCATCGCCGCCGTTCACATGGCGGCGCGGTCCCCGGCCCAGACAGATTGGGGCGAAATCCTTGGGCTTTACACAGTGCTAGGCCGGATCGCGCCCTCCTCGGTCGTCCGCCTGAACCGGGCGATTGCCGTCAGCATGGTGCATGGGCCACAGGCGGCGCTGGACCTGATCGCGCCGCTGACAGGCAGTGAAGACTTGGCGGCCTACCATCTGGTCCATGCAGCCGAGGCGGATATGCTGCGCCAGTTGAACCGGATGCCCGAAGCCTTGGCTGCCTATCGGCGCGCGCTTTGTCTGTGTCGGCTTGAACCCGAACGACGCGTCTTGCTGCGCCGGATCGCGGAGCTGGAAAACAAATGAGGCGAAGCCAAGCTATTCAGTGTCCGGCGTAGGCTTTGGACCCTGCAGCTTACGTGCCCGGCCGGCAGTGATCTTGGTCAGACGCCTTTCCACACGGGCCTTGGTGATCTTCGTCACCCGCTTGTGCAGGTGGTTCGCTGGTCGGCGCGCAAGGAGGTGGGCGACCCGTTTCAAGCTGAGAAGTGCTTCAAACATTGATCTAGGACAAAGAGCAGCCGCAGAACCTCTTTAAGGTTGTTTGCACCATGACCTGCATTTGTCGCAATCTTATGTGCTTTATCCTCACGACCGCCCTCTTGGTGGCCGGGATGGCGCAGGGCGTGGCTGGCGTTGCTATGTCGCAACGGGTCGGCCTTACCGGCATGGTCATTTGTGGCGAGATGGGCGCGGAGCTTGTGCTTTTCGGGGCTGACGGTGCGCCGGTTCCCGTGCTGCCAATGATTGATTGCAAGAAATGCCCCGCTTGCGCGCAGACTTTGACGGCCACTCTGGCTGTCGCGTCTACCGCGCCTGCTGCCGAAACCGTGCTGTCGCGGTTGGTCGCGACTCCTCCTTGTCATCAGACCGTGCCGCGAAGGGCGTTTCGTTCGACCGCCCGCGGCCCCCCGCGTTAGGCCCTGAACATGCGTATTTTGACCTTACTTCGCCTTGTCCTTCTTGCCGTGATCGCCGCGGCCGCCTTGCCCCTGATGGCGATGGCCGAGGGCACGGTGCTTGCAAAATTCCTGCCCGATGTGGTTGCATCGGACATCGTGCCGGGGGCGGATGGTTTTGGCCCTATCCGCGACGATCTGGCGGCGGCGCCCGTGTTGAAGGCCGGTGAGACGATCGGTTGGGCCTTTGTGACCTCGGATTTCGTCTCAACCACCGGCTATTCCGGCAAACCAATTCACACCATGGTTGCGATCGGGTTGGACGCCAAGATTTTGGGCGTGCGGCTGCTAAAGCATTCGGAACCAATTGTCTTGATTGGCATTCCTGATGCCAAGATGAAAGCGCTGGCAGCGGATTATGCCGGGCTTGATCTTGCGGCAGAGGCCAAGGCCAACGGCACGGGGCATGATCTGAACATCATTTCCGGGGCGACGGTTACTGTGATGGTGATCGACGATTCCATCGTGCGCTCGGGTCTGAAGGTTGCGCGCGCGTTGGGTTTGGGCGGGCTAAGCCCCGAGATCGCGGTTGGCCCCACGGTCGAAATTGACCCCGAAGCCAGCGCCGCGCCCGATTGGATGACGCTGGAGGGCAACGGCACGCTGCGCCGGCTGTCGGTGGATGTGGGGCAGGTTAACGCGGCCTTTGCCGAAAACCCCGACCCGCGTGCAGCCGAGCGGCCCGAAGCCGGGCAACCCGGCGATGTCTTTGTCGAAATGCAGGCGGCGCTGGTTTCGGTGCCTGCGGTTGGTCGTGCGCTGTTGGGCGATGGCGAATATGACAACCTGACCAAATGGCTGAAACCCGGTGAGCAGGCGTTGATGATCGTCGGGCGCGGCGAGTATTCCTTCAAGGGGTCAGGCTATGTGCGCGGCGGCATTTTTGACCGGATCGTTCTGGTGCAAGACGACATTTCGGTGCGGTTTCATGACAAGGAACACAAGCGTCTGATGGCTGTGGCCGCGACTGGCGCGCCCGATTTCAGCGAGACCGATCTTTTCAAAATTCCGGCCGATGTGGGTTTTGATCCGACCAAGCCGTTCCGCATTCAACTGTTGGTGCAGCGCGCTGTGGCGGCGACCGAAAAGGCCTTCGTCACCTTTGATCTCAGCTATCAGTTGCCCAAGATCTATCTGCGCGACATCGCCGTGGTCGCCGCCCCGGCAGAGGTTTCAAGCGATGAGACCACCGCCCAAAAGGCGCTTTGGCAGCGCATCTGGTGGGACAAGCGGTTTGAGATCGCGGGGCTTGTCGCGATGCTCACGGTGCTGACGGGGGTGTTCTTCTTTCAGGGGTTCTTTACGCGGAACGAACGGGTGTTCTTCTGGTTCCGCATGAGCTTTCTCACGGTCACGCTGGTGTTTCTTGGCTGGTATGCCAATGCGCAGCTTTCCGTGGTGAACCTGATGGCGCTGTTTGGTGCGCTGACCTCGGGCTTTAGCTGGCAGGCGTTCTTGCTTGATCCGCTGACCTTTATCCTGTGGTTCTCGGTGGCTGCGGCGCTGCTGTTCTGGGGGCGTGGGGCCTATTGCGGTTGGCTTTGCCCCTTTGGCGCGCTGCAAGAGCTGTCAAATCGCCTAGCCCGCGCGCTGCATGTGCCGCAATGGACGCTGCCCTGGGGCCTGCATGAACGGCTTTGGCCGCTTAAGTACATGATCTTTCTGGGGCTGTTTGGGGTGTCTTTGGCCAGCATTGAGCAGGCAGAGCATCTGGCCGAAGTCGAGCCGTTCAAGACCGCGATTATCCTGAAATTCGTGCGTGCCTGGCCGTTCGTGGTCTATGTTGCGGGGCTGCTGATGGCGGGGCTGTTTGTTGAGCGGTTCTATTGCCGCTACCTTTGCCCGCTTGGTGCCGCGCTCGCGATCCCGGCGCGGATGCGGATGTTTGACTGGCTGAAGCGCTACAAAGAGTGCGGCAGCCCCTGTCAGACCTGCGCCAACCAATGCCCGGTGCAAGCAATCCATCCGACCGGCGAGATCAACCCGAATGAATGCGTGAACTGCCTGCATTGTCAGGTGCTTTACCAGTCAAAAACCATCTGCCCGGTGGTGATCAAGCAGCAAAAGCGGCGCGCTTCTGCCTCGGCAGGCGCGGCAGAGCTGAGCCTCGAACGTGCGGCGGCGGTTCAGTCGCATCCGAATATTCCGAAACTTACCAACTGAAAGGACGACGATCATGGAAAATGAAAACAAAATCGGCATTAGCCGTCGTGGCTTGCTTGGGGCCACAGCGGGCGGCGCGGCACTGGCTGGGGCCTTTGGCGGTCGGCTTGCGTTGACGGGCGGCGCGGTTGGCTTGGCTGCGGCCACGGCAACCTCGGCACGCGCGGCGGGCGTTGAGGAAGTTACCGTCGAGCCCGGCCAACTGGACGAATACTATGGCTTCTGGTCTTCGGGCCAGACGGGCGAATTGCGTATCCTCGGCCTGCCGTCGATGCGCGAGCTGATGCGGGTTCCGGTGTTCAACCGCTGCTCGGCTACCGGTTGGGGGCAGACCAACGAATCCAAGCGGATCATGCAAGAAACCATGACCGAAAAGACCAAAAAGCAGCTCGCTGCCAATGGCAAGACGGTGCATGACAACGGTGACTTGCACCACGTCCACATGTCCTACACCGAGGGCAAGTATGACGGTGAATTCCTGTTCATGAACGACAAGGCCAACACCCGTGTGGCCCGCGTGCGTTGCGACGTGATGAAGACCGACAAGATCCTTGAGATCCCGAATGCCAAGGCGATCCACGGTATGCGCCCGCAGAAATGGCCGCATTCTGATCTGTTGTTCTGCAATGGCGAAGATGAGGCGCCCTTGGTGAACGACGGTTCGACCATGACGGATGAAACCACCTATGTGAACATTTTCACCGCCGTGGACACCGCCGCCTTCCGCGTCAAATGGCAGGTGATGGTTTCCGGCAACCTCGACAACACGGATTGCGACTACGAGGGCAAGTGGGCGTTCTCGACCAGCTATAACTCGGAAATGGGCATGACCCTTGCCGATATGACGGCGGCCGAGATGGATCACGTTGTGGTCTTCAACCTCGCCGAAATCGAGAAGGGCATTGCCGCAGGCGATTTCCAAGAGCTGAACGGCTGCAAGATCGTTGATGGCCGCAAGGGCAGCAACAAGAACTACACCCGCTACATTCCGATCGCCAACAACCCGCATGGCTGCAACATGGCGCCGGACAAAAAGCACCTGTGCATCAACGGCAAGCTGTCGCCGACGGTGACGGTGATTGACGTGACCAAGCTGGACGCGCTGTTCACCTCGGACATCGACCCGCGGTCGGTCGTGGTGGCCGAACCTGAACTGGGTCTTGGCCCGCTGCACACCGCCTTTGACGGCAAGGGCAATGCCTATACCTCGCTGTTCCTTGATAGCCAGGTCGTCAAATGGAACATCGAAGACGCGATTGCGGCCTATGGTGGTGCCAAGGTGGACCCGATCAAGGACAAGATCGACGTGCAGTATCAGCCCGGCCACTTGAAAACCGTGATGGGCGAGACTTTGGAGGCCGAGGCAACTTGGCTGGTTTGCCTGTGCAAATTCTCCAAAGACCGCTTCCTGAACGTTGGCCCGCTTAAGCCCGAGAACGATCAGTTGATCGACATTTCTGGTGACAAGATGGTGCTGAAGCATGACGGCCCGACCTTTGCCGAGCCGCATGATGCCATCTCGGTGGTCGCCTCGCGGATCAACCCGAAGTCGGTCTGGGATCGTCAGGACCGCATGTGGGCCGAGACCCGCAAGCAGGCCGAGGCGGATGGCGTGGATCTTGACGATTGGCAGGACACGATCATTCGCGACGGCAACAAGGTGCGGGTCTATATGTCGAGCCAAGCGCCCTCTTTTGCGCTGGAAAGCTTTACCGTGACCGAGGGTGACGAGGTTACGGTTTGCATCACCAACCTTGATGACATTGACGATCTGACCCACGGCTTCACCATGGGCAACCACGGTGTCGCGATGGAAATCGGGCCGCAGGCGACGTCTTCTGTCACCTTCGTGGCGGCGAATCCGGGGGTCTATTGGTATTACTGCCAGTGGTTCTGCCACGCGCTGCACATGGAGATGCGCGGCCGGATGTTCGTTGAGCCGAAGAAGGCCTGATTGATGAAGATGCTTCGTCTCTTTGCGGCTTTTCTGCTGTGCGCGCCAATGGCGCGGGCGGCGGATATTGCGGTGGCCTCGGGGGCGGATTTGCAACAGGTGATCGCCGGGGCAACCCCCGGCGATCACGTTACGCTGGCTGCTGGCAGCTATGGCGCGGTGACGATTGACCGCGCGTTGGTGCTGGAATGCGTTGCGGGTGCGGTAATAGACGGTGGTGGCAAAGGCAGCGTGGTCAAGATCACCGCAAGCGATGTCACCCTGCGCGGCTGCGAGGTGCGCGGCTCTGGCGCTGACAACCAGGCGATCGATTCCGGCGTTATGGTCATCAAAGGTGCCGACCGCGCTTTGATTGAAAACAACACGCTGATCGACAACATGCACGGCGTGGATTTCCACGGCAGCCGTGATGCTGTGGCGCGTGGCAACCGCATTACCGGGCGGCAAAATCCGCGGATGAATGAGAACGGCAACGGGTTCTACATCTGGAACGCGCCCGGGGTTGTGATTGAAAATAACGTGGTGCGCTATGGTCGCGACGGGATTTTCTCGAACACTTCCAAGCGCGACATCTACCGCAACAACCTGTTCCGCGACCTGCGCTTTGCGGTGCATTACATGTATACCAATGACTCTGAGATCAGCGGAAACATCAGCATCGGCAACCACTTAGGCTTTGCCATCATGTTTTCGGACCGGGTTTTGGTCAAGGACAACATCAGCCTGAATGACCGCAGCCACGGGGTCATGCTGAACTTTGCCAACAAGTCCGACATCGTCGGCAACCTCGTGCGCGGGGCCGAGAAATGCACCTTCATCTACAACGCTAACCGCAATCTGATCGTCGACAACCGGTTTGAGGGCTGCGCCATTGGCGTGCATTTCACCGCGGGGTCTGAGAAAAACGCGATCAGCGGCAATGCCTTTATCGGCAACCAGACGCAGGTGAAATACGTCGGCACGCGCCATATCGAGTGGAGCCTTGACGGGCGCGGCAACTATTGGTCCGACCATCCGGCGTTCGATCTGAACGGCGACGGATTTGCCGACAGCCAGTTTCGCCCGAATGATCTGATGGACAGCATCCTGTGGTCGCAACCCTCGGCGGCGCTGTTGTTGGGTTCACCCGCTGTGCAACTGATCCGCTGGTCGCAGTCCAATTTTCCCGCGACGATGCCGGGTGGCGTCGTTGACAGCCACCCTTTGATGATCGCGCCGCGCATTGCGGTCCCTGATGATATTGCCGCGATGGCCGCCGAGGTGGCGGGGCGCTGGCAGAAGGCAAGTATAGATGACCCAGAGCTTGACGCTGAATCAACTCACTAAGACATATCAGGGGGTTGCAGCCCTGACGGATGTGTCGTTCTCCGTCGCCGCTGGCGAGCGGGTGGCTTTGCTTGGCCATAATGGTGCGGGCAAATCGACGATGATGAAGATCATCCTTGGCCTGATCGGACATGACGGTGGCGAGGTTGCGGTGATGGGCGCTGCCCCCGGTTCGGCGCAGGCGCGGGCGCTGACGGCCTATTTGCCGGAAAACGTCGCGTTTCATCCGGCGCTGACGGGGATGGAGCAGTTGCGCTATTACCTGTCGCTGCGCGGTGAAAACCCGGCAAAGGCCGGCGAGTTGCTGGCCCGCGTTGGGTTGGAGGCTGCCGCCAAGCGCCGCATCGGCACATATTCCAAAGGCATGCGCCAGCGCGTCGGTCTGGCGCAAACCCTGATCGGCAAGCCCAAGCTGTTGGTGTTGGATGAGCCGACGTCGGGCTTGGACCCGGTCTCGCGGCGGGATTTCTATGAACTGCTGGACGGGCTTGCTGCCGATGGCGCGGCGATCTTGTTGTCATCGCATGCGCTGACCGAGGTAGAGGCGCGCACCGACCGCATTCTGATTTTGTCCAAGGGCCGTCTGGTCGCCACCGGGTCGCTGCCCGCGTTGCGGGCGCTGGCGGCGCTGTCGGTCACGCTGAACATCACGCCGCGCGAGGGTGCGGCAGAACAAGTGAAAGCGGCCCTGCCAGAGGCCAGCGGCGCGACCGGGCTGACGCTGACCTGCGCGCAATCTGACAAGCTGGCGGTGCTGCGCCGGATCACCGCGCTTGGGGATCTTGTCGCGGATCTGGAGGTTTTGCCGCCCAGCCTTGAAGATATCTATAGCCATTTCAGCCGGAGGGACGGGCAATGAACCGTATCCTTGCCACCGCGCGCTGCGAATTTGCCATCGCTTTTCGCAACCGTTGGGTCGCGATTTCCATTGTGATGATGGTGCTGTTTTCGTTGGTGCTTTCGGCAGCGGGATCGGCCCCTTCGGGGGAGTTGGGGATTGATCGGCTGTCTGTCACTGTGGCCAGTCTGACCAGCCTTGCCGTGTATCTGGTGCCGCTCGTCGCCTTGCTTATGTCGTTTGATGCGGTCGCGGGCGAGGTTGAGCGGGGCACGTTGCCTTTGCTGCTGACCTATCCGGTGACGCGGGCCGAGGTGCTGATGGGCAAGCTGATCGCCCATCTGGCGGTCTTGGCGCTGGCGATTGCGATGGGCTATGGCGCGGCGGCGGTTGCGGCCTTTATGGGCGACCCGGAATCGGGGCAGGGTGTGGCGGCACTTTGGCGGCTGACATGGACCTCGCTTTGCCTTGGCGCGACCTTTTTGGGCGCGGGCTATGCGATTTCGGCGCTGTCGCGGCGGCCCTCGGGGGCGGCGGGGCTGGCGATTGGGCTATGGCTTGTGATGATCGTGCTTTACGACCTTGGCCTGCTTGCCGCTGTGGTTGCGGATAACGGCGGTGTCTTTACCACCAGCGTGTTCCCCTATGCGCTGATGGCCAATCCTGCCGATGCGTTCCGGCTTTATAACCTCGCGGCGTCGCAGGCGACTTCGGCGGCGGTGGGGGTTGGTGGCGCGGCAAACACGCTGCCGCTTTGGCAGTCGCTTGCCTCTGTGCTGGTTTGGCCCGCTGTTGCCTTGGCGCTTGCCGTAGCGGCATTTCGCAAGGTGACGCCATGACCGGCAAGGCAGTGTTCTTGGCCCTTTTGCTGCTGACCGCCTGCAAGGAAGAGGCCGTCGCACCGGTGAAGGCTGTTGAGCTGAGCCCGCAAACCATCGGGTTTTATTGCCAGATGGAGGTGTTGGAGCATGCCGGCCCCAAGGCCCAGGTGCATCTCGATGGCCTGCCTGGCGCGCCCTTGTTCTTTAGTCAGGTCCGCGACGCAATCGCGTATCAACGGATGCCCGAGCAAAGCCACAAGATCTTGGCGATTTTTGTCAACGATATGGGGGTGGCGCCAAGTTGGGACGTGCCCGGTGCGGGCAACTGGCTGCCGTTGGGTGACGCGGTGTTTGTGGTGGGATCGGACGCCATGGGCGGCATGGGGGTGGCGGAATTGGTGCCCTTTGGCGATGCCACCAAGGCCGCCGATTTTGCGGCGCTGCATGGCGGCAAGGTGATGAGGCTTGCCGATATCCCGGACAGCGACGTGGTGCCTGCCGAAGACGCCGGCGACGAGCCGGAAGAAGACTATTCAAAGCGACTGCGTTCGCTTGGCCAAAAGACAGGAGACTAGGATGCAAACCCTATCGCGACGGCGGTTCTTGACGATTTCGGCAGCGGCGACGGGGCTGATCGGCCTGCCTGCGCGTGCCGAAGAGATTTACGAATGGCGCGGCATTGCACTTGGGGCCGAGGCTGCGATCTATCTTGCCCACCCGGACGCCCAAGCCATAACCGAGCGCGCTGCGCTGGAAATCGCGCGGATGGAGGGGATTTTCAGCCTTTATCGCAGCGATTCAGCACTGGCACAGCTTAACGCGCAAGCAAGCCTCGACGCGCCGCCGTTTGAGCTGCTGGAATGCCTGTCGCTTTGCAGCCAAGTCCATAGCGCAAGCATGGGTGCGTTTGATCCGACGGTGCAGCCGCTGTGGTCGCTTTATGCGGCGCGCTACAGCGCAGGCACGGCCCCGACACCGCAGGAAATCGACGCAGCGCGGGCCTTGGTCGGTTGGTCCAAGGTCAGCTTCTCGGGGGAGACGATCACGCTGCAGCCGGGAATGGCACTGACGCTGAATGGTGTCGCGCAGGGCTGGATTGCCGATCATATCGCCAAAATGTTGCGCGACGAAGGTCTTGGCAATGTCTTGGTGAATACGGGTGAGTTTCACGGCGTGGGTCGGTCGCCGAATGGCAAGGGCTGGCCGGTGACCCTTGCCGAAGGTGGCAAGGTTGAGCTTGAAAACCGCGGTCTGGCCACGTCCTCCGCACTTGGGACGGTCTTTGATAGCGCGGGGAGGATAGGGCATATCCTCGACCCGCGGTCGGGCCTGCCGGCGCGGGGGGCTTGGTCTACCGTCTCGGTTTCGGCACCGACGGCGGCACTGGCGGATGCGATCTCAACCGCGATTTGTCTGATGCAGACAGGCCAAGAGGTTGAGGCCTTTGCCGCGCAGTTCGATGGCGTCACCGTGGAGGCGCTTGCTTAGACTTTGCCGCCTTTGCCCGCCGCAGTGCGACCTGACAAGATGTCGGCTTGAACAGGCATCGCTTCCGCTTGCCCTGTGCGGTCGTTTGCCGAGGGTCGTTGGCCGGAACCTGTTGCAGCGATGGGGCGTCTGGCAGATGCTAGGGGCCGGACTGGCCGACGCGGTGGCTTGGCTGGTCGGGTATTGGCGGGGCCGGGGCTTGGCAGATTGCCCAAGGGCCGTTTGGCACGCTCGACGCCTTGTTTGCCGCCTCTGAAAGGCCATGCGCATGTTGGTTTGTTCGATCCCGCTTCTGTCGGCGCTCTTTACCGCCTGCACGCCGCTGCCGCCCTTTGCGACCGGCTATGTTGAGGGGGAATATGTGCTGCTTGCGCCGGTCAGCACGGCGCAGATTTCCGGCCTTTCGGTTGCGCGCGGCGATCATATCAGGGCGGGGCAGGTTCTGGTCGAAATGGCGCAGCAAGACGCCGAAATCGCACTGGCGCAGGCCAAGGCTGCGTCCTCACGCGCCGAAAGCCAGCTTGCCAATCTGCATGAAGGCAAGCGGCCCGAGGAAATCGGCGTCATTGCGGCCACGCTTGCCTCGGCCCGCGCCCAAACCGCCGAGGCCAAGCGCACCGCCGAACGGATCAGCAGTTTGGCCGACAAGGGGGCCGCCACCCAAACCCAAAAGGAGGATGCCGCAACCGCGCTTGCCACCGCCGAGGCAAAGACCGCCGAGGTCGAGGCCAGTCTTGCCGTGGCCCAACTGCCCGCCCGCCCGCAAGAGATTGCCGCAGCCGAGGCTACCTTGTTGGGCGCCCAGGCGGATCTGGCACGCGCGAAATGGAATTTGGACCAAAGGCGGCTGACCGCCCCCATGGACGGGGTGATTTCCGACGTCATTCGCAATGCGGGCGAGATTGCGGGACCGGCGGCCCCCGTGCTGTCGCTGTTGCCTGATGGCGGGATCAAGCTGCGGCTCTATGTGCCCGAGGCGCAGGTCGCGCGGATCAGGGTTGGTAGCCCGTTGCAGGTCAATTGTGATGCCTGCCCGCAAGGATTGACCGCCATCGTATCCTATGTGGCCGACGGGCCAGAGTTCACGCCGCCGGTGATCTATTCGCTCGTGAACTGCCAAAAGCTGGTGTTCATGGTTGAGGCCCGCCCGGATGCCACGGGCATTGCCTTTCTGAAACCGGGGCAGATCGTTGATGTCGATCTCTCGGAGCAGGTGGAATGATCGCGCCCGCCGGCTCTGATCCTGCGATTGATGTGCATGGGCTGACCAAGCGGTTTGGCGACAAGACGGTGGTTGATCGCGTCTCCATGACCGTGGCCAAGGGCGAAATCGCGGGCTTTCTGGGCCCGAACGGGTCGGGCAAGACCACGATGATCCGGTTGATGTGCGGGCTTTTGACGCCGGATGCGGGCGAGGGGCGGGTTTTGGGGCTGGATTTGCGGCGCGAAGCGGCGGCGATCAAGCGCGAGGTCGGCTATATGACCCAGCGCTTTTCCTTTTACGAAGACCTGACGATTGAGGAAAACCTGAACTTTGTGGCGGGGCTTTACGGGTTGCGGCCCGCGCGTCAGACCGTGGCCGAAACCTTGGCCGACCTTGGGCTGACGTCGCGCAAGGGCCAGCTTGCGGGGGCGCTGTCAGGCGGGTGGAAGCAGCGGCTGGCGCTGGCCGCCTGTATCATGCACCGCCCGCGGCTGTTGTTGCTGGACGAGCCAACGGCCGGCGTTGACCCCAAAGCGCGGCGCGAGTTTTGGGATGAGATTCACCGGCTTGCCGCCGAAGGGCTGACGGTTCTGGTCTCGACCCATTACATGGATGAGGCCGAGCGGTGCCACAAGATCAACTATATCGCCTATGGCAAGCTGGTGGCGCATGGCACGGTGGCGCAGGTCGTCCGGGATGCCGCGCTGACCACGATGGTGCTGGAGGGCGCGGGCACAGCGCTTGCCGCCAAACAGTTGCGCGGCATGCCGGGCGTTGATCAGGTCGCACCCTATGGCAACACCTTGCACGTGATCGGGCGTGACGGCGCTGCCTTGCGCGCTTCGGCCAAGGCCGCGGCTTTGGCCCATTCCTGCAGCCTGCAGGATGCCGAAACCAGCCTTGAAGACGTGTTCATCCAGTTGATGGGTGCGGCACAGGATAACGTCAGATGAACCTTATGCCGCGTTTCTCACTGCGTCGTCTGTTCACCCTGATCACCAAAGAGGTGATCCAGATGAAGCGCGACCGCATTACCTTTGCGATGATGTTGGGCGTGCCGCTGATGCAGTTGATGCTGTTTGGCTTTGCGATCAATAACGACCCCAAGGGCCTGCCCGCCGCCCTTGTCGCCCCCACCCAAGATCGCTTTACCCGCGCGATCGTCTCGGCGCTTGAGGTGACGGGCTATTACCACTTTACCTATCCTGACGCTTCGGCCGCCGAGGCCGAATTCCTGATCGCGCGCGGCGATGTGTCTTTCGTGGTAACGGTGCCCTCTGACTTTGGACGCCGTGTGGAGCGGGGCGATCACCCGCAGATATTGATTGAGGCCGACGGGACCGATCCGGCAGCCGCGTCGGGGGCGATCTCTACCCTTGGCACCGTCGCGGCGGACGCGCTGTTGCGGGAGACCGGCCTTGAAGCCGCTGCGGCGGAGCAGGCACTGTCGCGGATGCAGGTCATCGTTCACCGCCGCTATAACCCTGAGGGGATTACCCAATATAACATCGTGCCGGGCCTGCTTGGGGTGATCTTGCAGATGACCATGGTGATGATGACCTCTATGGCGCTGACCCGCGAAACCGAGCGCGGGACGATGGAAAACCTGTTGTCGATGCCGGTCACGCCGATTGAGATCATGCTGGGCAAGGTGCTGCCCTATTTCTTTGTCGGGGCGGTCCAGGTGACGGTGGTGTTGATCGCGGCCAGACTGGTGTTTCGGGTGCCCTTTGTCGGCGCGCTGACGCTGCTGTTGGCGGGGGTGTTTCTGTTTGTGATGGCGCTGGTGATCCTTGGCTATGTGATCTCTACCGTTGCGCGGACCCAGATGCAGGCGATGCAACTGGCGTTCTTTTACTTTCTGCCGTCGCTGCTGCTTTCGGGGTTTATGTTCCCCTATCGCGGCATGCCCGATTGGGCGCAAAAGCTGGGCGAACTGTTACCGTTGACGCATTTCCTGCGCCTTATCCGGGCGGTGATGCTGAAGGGCGCGGATTATGCGGCGGTTGCGCAACCGATTGCGGCGCTGTCGCTGTTTGTCCTCGCCTTTTCCGTGCTTGCACTGAGCCGGTTTCGCAAGACTTTGGACTAGGGTTTCGCCCCGAGGGCCGACGGGTGGGCCGTGCGATGGCGGATGCTTTACTGCCCGCCAAATGCGGGAACAAACCGCTGAAATGCGATCCGGTGATGTCGAAAACGAGCGAGATCACCGGCGCGGCGCATGCATAACTTGGGTGAAGTCATCCGAGGACACCTATGCCCGATAGCAGTTCAGCGTTCATCGATTACCAGAATTGCCCGATAGACCAAGCTGGTGCCGCGCGTCAGGCCTTGGTCGAGCGGGTTCGGTCGGATCTGGCACGCGATGGCTGTGCGGTCATCAAGCGCTTTCTGACGCCCAAGGGCATTGAAGCGCTTGCCAGCGAGGCCGACAGTGTTGCTGACAAAGGTCACCGCAGTTTCAACCGGACCAATGCCTATTTTACCAAGGATGATCCCAGCCTTCCGGCCGATGATCCACGGCGGCAATTCTTTGACCGGTCAAATGCGTTTGTCCCGGCGGATAACTTTGCCAAAGACGGGCCGCTGCGGACCATTCACGATAGCCCCGGCTTTGATCTGTTCATAAAGGACTGCCTGCAAGAGACCGCCTTTTACCGCTACGCCGACCCGCTGGCCGATGTCATCGTCAACGTGGCCGAAGAGGGCAACGGCTTTCCTTGGCATTTCGACACGAACAACTTCACCGTGACGATTGCCATTCAAAACGCCGAAAGCGGCGGCGCGTTTGAATATGCCCCGCGTATTCGGGAGGGCGACGAGAATTTCGCCGAGGTTGCTCGTGTGCTGAACGGCACCTCAGACAAGGTAAAGGTGCTGCATCTGGAGCCCGGCGATCTTCAGATATTCCGGGGCCGCTATTCGCTGCACCGGGTTGCGCCGCTGGGCGGGACGCGCCCTCGGTATGTCGCCATATTTTCCTATGTCGAAGAGCCGAACATGGTCGGCGCACCGGAACGCGCGCTGCAGCTCTATGGGCGCACCCTGCCAATTCACCATGAGCGGGCGGGGCTAAGATCGGATGCCTACCTTGACTGATCGCAGGTTTGCTTAGGGCGGTGAAACCCATCGGCCAGGGTGACCCGCCCGCGCATCCCTGCATCCTGTGCAAGCAAATCAATGCGTGTCGCGGACGGCTCCTATGGAACAAAGAGGCTGACCCCTGTTTGCCAGAGATCCGCGCAAAACCGCCCCATCAATTTGAGACTTTGAACACGGGCACAAACGAGGCAGGGGCCAAGGACTCTTTCGTTCCGACGGTGTCGATATTTTCCTGGGTCAGGGTCGTGATCCTTGGTCCGGCGTGGCGGATTGTCAGACGCCCTTCGATCGCACGCACGGCCAGTTCCACCGCCAAGCGGCCTTGCAGCACGGCGAAATCTGTCGGGGCTGCAAGAATGCGGCCGCGCTTGATGCCGCGATAGACGCCATGGCTGACATAGGTTGAAATGACGCCAATCCTGCTGGTCAGCCCACGGGCGCGCAGCAGTGATACGGCGGCCTCGGCCATCGGTCCGCTGCCGACCAGATAATCAACATCCGGCACGGTATCGAGCACGTCTTCGACCAGCAGAACCTGCTGCTCTACCCCGGTATCGCCAAAGCGGGTGGCGACAATCTGGGCCGAACTGTCGGCAATCGCCTCAAGAAATCCGCGCTCGACGAATTTCACCCAGCCTGCGCCTTTCGGGCCGGGGAACCATGCCAACCGCACGGGCGGGCTGCCTTTGGGGTGGCGCAGGGCAATCTCGCGGCCTGCGGCAGCACCCATTTCGCGCCACGACACGCTCGCTTTCGCCGTGATCCCTTGGTCGTCAATGTCGTTGACTGCGGCAATCACCGGCATCTGGCGGGAAATGGCAACGACCGCAGGCGTCAGCCCGTCGTATGAGACGGGCCCCAGGATCAGCGCATCCATCTGCCGCTTGCCGCAGGCCTCAACCTGTTCAATCTGGCGGGCGAGGTTGGGGTAGCCGCCAGCCTCATAAAGGTCAAAAGAGACGCCCAGCCGGTTGGCTTCTTCGACCATGCCGTAGTTGACGTTTAACCAGTAGGCATCTTTGAGATGGGGGTAGACCACGCAAATGCGCCACGGTTTGGCCGCGTGATCCAATGGGTGATAGGCAAGCGCGGTGGTTGGGCTGTCATCATCGAAGGGGACGGACGGCACCTGCAACGCCCATGTCTGCGCACTTGCCAGGTGCGGGTGCAGGGCCAGCAGTCCGGCCAGAAACAGATGTCGCAAAAAATGCATGCCTTTGGCCCCACCTGCGGTAGTCTGCGACCAGACCACGCGCAAGGTTTAAGCCAGATGCAGCACAAGTCCAGTCTGTCCCGCATAAGTCTGGGACGTATGTTGCTTTTGGCCTTTCTGGTCATAGCAGGCTTGCCGACGGCCACAGGCATTCTGGGCTGGGTTGAGTTGCAGAAGGTTGCACAGAACCAGACCAAGGCAATCAACGAAACGATCCCGGCTATTTCCGAAGTGCGCGGCTTTACCGAGGAAAGCAGCCGCATCGTGGCCGTGGCACCCGAACTTGCCGCCGTTACCACCGAGGGCGCGCGTCGCGAGCGGGCGACGTATCTGTATGCGCAGGTCGATGCCCTTGCCAAACGGGTCAGCCGTTATGAAAGCACGGGCAATGTGGCCCCGCCCGATCTGGCGCGGGCAGAAACCGATGTGCGCAACGGCATAGAACGCTTGGACCGCTTGGTGCGGGACCGAATTGTTGCGATAGCGGGGCAGCGGGCACGGCTTCATGTCGGCCTGACGGCCACGACCGAACTGCTTGAGATCGCGGATACCTTGGTGGCCAATGCCCAGATGGGCACCTCTGCGGTGATCTCGAACCTTTACGATCTGGAGAACAGCGATCCCGAACCAAACCTGCGGCTGGACACCTTGGATAAGCTGATCGAGGTGGATTTGTTTCGCCAGGGTCTGATGTCCGAGATGCGATCGAATATCGGAGAGATCGGGCTTTTGCTGAACCGCATTGCCACCGTGCAAAACCATGAAGACCTTGAAGCGTTGCAGGCAGAGCTGAACGACCGGATCGTCATTGTCGCCCGCCGGATTCAGTTGGTGAATGATCCCGTTCGTGCCGCACGGGCGATGGCGCTGTTGCAACTGATCCGCCCCAGTTCCGCGCCGCCACCTGATGCCGAGGATATCTTCAACCTTACCAAGGGCATCCTTGATCTAAGCCGCCTGATTGCAGAGGCGCAAGTGGAGGTGCGCCAAGGTGCTGGGCGGTTGGACAACGAAGCACAGGCTTTGGCCGATCAGATCACCAGACGCGCCGTGCAGGCGGGGGATGATGCCACCATGGCCATTCGGGTCACGCAGCAGCTTTATGCCTGGGGGTCGGTCACGGCGTTGCTGTTATCGCTGGGCGTGGTGTTGATCTATGTGCGCGGAAACATCACCCGACGGCTGGATGCCCTTTCGGCGACCATGGCGCGGCTTGCCCATGGCGAAGAGGTTGGCCGCATTACCCCGCACGGTCTGGATGAGATCGCCGAGATGGAAGCGGCGGTTGAAGTGTTTCGGTTGCAGGGCATCGAGAACCGCGAACTGGCCGCCGAGCGCGGCCAGAACCTTGCCGAATTGCAGCGCCACCGGTTGGAGTTGCAGATTCTGGTGGCCGAGCAGACCATGCAACTGCGCGGCGAGGTTGCTGCCCATGCCACCGCGCGCAAACAGGCCGAAGCCGCCGATCGGGCAAAGTCAGAATTCCTTGCCATGATGAGCCACGAGATCAGAACGCCGATGAACGGGGTTCTGGGAATGTTGCGTAGCTTGGGCCGCGATGCCCTGACCCCGCGCCAGCAAGGGCAGTTGCGCGCGGCCCATGCCTCGGGTGAAGGCTTGATGGCCATTCTGAATGACATTCTGGATTACTCCAAGATCGAGGCGGGGACCGCCACCTTGGACGAAGTGACCTTTTCTCCTGTCGATCTGCTGCGCGATATCGGCATGCTGATGACCCCAAGCGCCCAAGAAAAAGGGCTTTCGCTGCATTTCGATGGGGAAACCGATGTGCCAGCCGCGGTGGTCGGTGACATGGGGAAATTACGGCAGATCCTGTTCAATCTTGTCTCTAACGCGGTGAAGTTTACCGACCGGGGCACGGTTTGCATGACCATTGCGGCCACCGATACCGCGCAGGGGCATGAGGTGGCGTTCAAGGTCAGCGACACGGGCAAGGGCATCGCCGAAGCGTCGCAAGAGCGGATTTTCGGCGTGTTCGAACAGGAAGACGCCCAGACGGCGCGGCAATATGGCGGCACGGGCCTTGGCCTTGCGATTTGCCGGCGGTTTGCAGACGCGATGGGGGCCAGCTTGACGGTCCAAAGCACGCCCGGTCTGGGCACGGAGTTCACTTTGGTCGCGCAGTTTCGCGCGGGCGATGCGGGCGATCTGCCGCTGGATCTGTCCGAAGTTCAGGCACAGCCCGACGCCTCAGCGCTGCATGCGCTGGTGGTGGAGGATAACGATATCAACCAATTGGTCATTCAGTCCTATCTGGAGGTTATGGGCCATACGGCAGAGGTGGTCCCGACCGCCGAGGCAGCTCTGGCCGCGCTGGGTAAGGCGCGGTTCGACGTTATTCTGATGGACGTGAACTTACCCGGGCTGTCTGGCACGGCGGCAACGCGCGCGATCCGGGCGATGGCCGACCCCCGGACGGCCAGCCTGCCGATCATCGGCATCTCTGCCCATGTGCAGCAAGCGGATCGGCTGGAAAACCTGCGGGCGGGCATGTCCGCGCTGCTGCCGAAACCGCTATCGCCAGAGGCTTTGCAGGCGGCGTTGCGCGAATGGGTGCCGCAAAAGCACGCGCTGTTTGAACTGGCCGCCGACATGGGGGCCAAGCGGGCCGCCGAACTGGCACGGCTGTTCCTTGCCAGCCTGCCCGAGGGCTTGGCGGCGTTGAACGCCTGCGCGCAGGCAAAGGACGTAAAAGCCTTATCGCGGGCCGCCCATCAAATGAAGGGCGCGGTGGGCAACTTTGAATTGCCGGCTCTGGCTGCCAAACTGCACCTTATTGAGGTCTTGGCCGAAGCCGGCCCGTCAGCCGAGCTTGACCTTTGCCTGCTGCAGCTGCCGCCGATGCTGGAACAAGGCCGTCTGGCACTGACCAATGCGCTGGACCTGTTGGATGCAGGCCTTAATCAAGCTGCGCAGTAAACACATAGCCCTCGCCGTGCGACGTGGTCAGAATCCGCGGTGCTTTGGGGTCATCGCCCAGCTTGGCCCGCAGACGTTGAACCAGCACATCAATGGTGCGCGTATTGGTGGCGCTTTGTCGGTGGGTGATGGCCATGATCAACCGGTCCCGGTCCATGACCGTGCCGGGATTGGTCACAAAGACCCGCAGCAATTCATACTCGGCCCGGGTCAGCACGATCTGTTCCCCTGTGGCACTTGTGACGTGGCGTGAGGCGACATCAAAGGTCAGGCCATTGAAGTGAAAGGATTTCCGTGTCAGGGCGCGCATCGCCGCCGTGCGCCGCAGCAGGTTCTTGACCCGCGCCAGCAACTCGCGCCGATTGAAGGGTTTGCAGACGTAATCATCAGCACCCAGTTCCAGCCCGACGATCCGGTCAACGTCATCAGTGCGCCCTGACAGCAAGATGATGCCAATTTCGGACCGCGCGCGCTGTTCGCGCGTGATCTCCAGCCCGTCTTTGCCTTGCAGATTGATATCTGCAATCAGCAGATCCGCTGTGCCTTGGGCCAGTATCTTTTCGGCTTTCTCGGCGGTGTCACATTCAGAGATACGATAGCCGAACGATGCCAGATAGCTGACCAAGGCGCTGCGCGTAATCGGCTCGTCTTCGACAATGACGATGTGAGCTGGCCTTGTTGACATGGGCACCTCAGGTTCGCGGGTTTCACTCTGTTAATAAATTTTTACAAATAATGCGAGTCCATTCATCGCGCGGGACTGACGTATTAACATCAGCTGCCTAGCGTTGAGTTGCAGGGAAAGGCTCAATTTCCCGCGACACACCGCGCGCAAGCGTGGATCAACAACAGGGACCGCACCATGAAATCTGTGACCAAGATGCTTGCAGGCGCCACCGCGCTGGCGCTGCTTGCGCCCGCCGTTTGGGCAGAAGATTCCACCGATCCGATCATGATCCCCCTTCACAACTGGTCCAGCCAGATTGTGATGAGCCACGTCGTGGGCGATGTTTTTGCCTCGATGGGTAACACGGTTGAATATGTCACGACCGACAGCCAAGCCGTCTACGAATCCGTGCGTCTTGGCGACGTGTCGCTGGAGCTTGAGGTTTGGGAAGGGGCGTTTGGTGCTTCCTTTGACGCGGCTGTCGCCAAGGGTGGCATCCACGCGGCGGGTGCGCACAATGCTGTCACCCGTGAGGATTGGTGGTATCCGATGTGGACCAAGGACGCCTGCCCCGGCCTGCCCGACTGGAAGGCGCTGAATGACTGTGCCGCCCTGTTCGTCACGCCGGAAACCGGCGACAAAGGCCGCTTCCTTGGTGGGCCGGTGGACTGGCTGAAGCATGATCAGGAAAAGGTCGATGCTTTGGGGCTGAATTTTGCGGTGGTCAACGCGGGTTCTGCTGCCGCGATCTGGGCCGAAATCGGGGCCGCCGAAAAGACCAAAACGCCCATCGTGGTGTTCAACTGGACCCCGAATTTTGCCGAAGCCGTCTGGCCGGGTGAGTTCGTCAACTTTCCCGAATGGGTCGCGGGCTGCAACGAAGATCCGGCAGTCGGCCCCAATCCGGACAAGACCTTTGACTGCGGCAACCCCGCCAACGGCTATCTGAAAATCGCGGCCTGGGATGGGATGAAGGACAAATGGCCAGCCGCCTATGCGACTTTGGCAAAGGTCAGCCTGACCAATGCGCAGATCGCTGAAATGGCAAAGCTGGTCGATATCGACGGGATGGAGCCGGAAGATGCCGCCAAGGCATGGATGGATGCCAATCCTGATGTCTGGAAAGCGTGGCTTGGCTAAGCCTGACTGACCTGTCTGTCTGGCCCTCCCGGTTCTATGCCGGGTGGGCCGATCTTTTGCCAAGATCGGAACCTTTGCGTGTCTGAAAGCATCATCACCTGTAGCGACGTCTCAAAGGTCTTCGGACCGCATCCGGCCCAGCATCTTGCGGACCTCAAGACCAATCCGGGGCTTTCTTCGGCGGGATATGTCTATGCGGTGCGCAACGTCAATCTGGAGGTCAAACGCGGCGAGATGCTGGTCGTCATGGGCCTGTCAGGTTCGGGCAAATCGACCTTGGTGCGCTGCCTGTCGCGGCTGATCGAAATAACGGGCGGATCGGTCACCGTCGATGGCCGCGATATTGCGACCCTGTCCGAAGCCGAACTGATTGATTTACGCCGCCGCAAGATGGGTATGGTGTTTCAAAGCTTTGGCCTGCTGCCCAATCGGTCGGTGCTGGAAAACGTGGCGTTCCCGCTGGAGATGCGCGGGCAAGACCGTGCCACCCGCTACACCCGCGCGCGGGAAATGCTGGAACTGGTGGGCCTGAAGGGCCGCGAAGATTACTTCCCCCGCGAATTGTCGGGCGGCCAGCAACAGCGTGTCGGCATCGCGCGATCCTTGGCGGTTGAGCCGGACATCTGGTTTCTGGACGAACCGTTCTCGGCGCTTGATCCATTGATCCGGCGCGAGATGCAGGATGAATTTCTGCGCCTCAAGGGGATGATGAACAAGACGATCATCTTCATCACCCATGATTTTGATGAGGCTTTGCGTCTGGCTGACCGTATTGCCATCATGAAAGACGGCAGGATTGAGCAATGCGACACCCCTGACCAGATCGTTTTGCATCCGGCCACAGACTACGTCGCCAAGTTCACCGCCGAGATTGACCGCGCCCGCGTGGTGCATATCGGCAGCCTTGTGCGCCCGCTGTCCGGCGCCCCCAGCGGGGAACCGGTCTCGGCACACCGCACCATCCGCGATCTGGCGCGGCAACTGGTCTCTGACAGCCGCAGCCACATTCCGGTGGCCGATGCCGGAGACAAAATCATCGGCTCGGTCTTGCGGCAAGAGGCGCTGGATGTCCTGCTGGGGGATGGGCGGTGAAGGGCGCGAAGCCACAGGTCGCGACCCCCGCCAAGCTGCTTTTGGGGCTGGCGGTTGCGCTGATTTTTGCCAAGGCGGCGCTGCCGCCGGGGCTGATCCGCCCGCCGGAATGGATGGTGCTGCCCTTTGCCAACTGGATCAACGCCGCGTTCTATTTCCTGCAAAACGATCTTGGCCTGATGAGCCTGACGCGCGCTTTTTCCGACGTGGTGGAGTGGCTGCTGAACGTCACGGCCAACCTGCTGTATGGCAAAAGCCGCTGGCCCAATATTGGCCCCATTCCGTGGGGTGTCATCGCGGCGACGGCATTCATGGGGGGCTATGCTCTGAAAGGCTGGCGTCTTGGCGCGTTGAGTGGCGGGACGTTTGTCTGGATCGCGCTGATGGGCCAATGGCAATGGGCGATGGAAACCCTGTCGGTGATCGTCGTGGCCGCGCCATTTTCGGTGTCTCTGGGCCTTGCGATGGGGATTCTGGCATGGCGGTCTCAGCGGTTTGAACGGGTGCTGAACCCGATCCTGAATATCGCGCAATCTCTGCCGCATTTCGCCTATATGATTCCGGTTGTGGTGTTCATTGGCGTTGGCCCCAAGGCGGGCGCGATTGTCACCATCATCTTTTCCGTGCCGCCCATGATCCGCATGACCCTGTTGGGGATGAAGAAAGTCCCCGAAGAGGTGATCGAGGCCGGCAAGATGTGCGGCGCGACCCAATGGCAACTGCTGACACGGGTGCGTATCCCCACAGCGCGGGCCGAGATACTGATTGGGGTCAACCAAGTCATCATGCAGTGTTTGGCGATGGTGGTGCTGGCCAGCTTTATCGGCATGCCGGGCTTGGGGCAAAAGCTGTTGCAGTTGCTCCAATCCTTGAAGATCGGTCTGTCAGTTGAAATCGGCGTGACCATCGTTTTGCTGGCCGTTACGCTGGACCGCATGTCCAAGGCCTGGGCGCTGCGCTTGCCCGTGCATGATGTGCCAAGCCAGCGCTGGACAGAGCGCAACCGTTTGTTGCTTATCTGGCTGGCGCTTTGCGCCGTGGCCTTTGGTCTGGCGCATTTCTTTCCCTATTTCCTTGCGGTTGAGCGCAAGCAGGCGATGTCGGTGGCCGGACCGATTGACGCGTTGATGGATCACCTGATCCGCCTGATCGCCCCTGTGACGGCATGGCTGCGCTGGTTCCTGATCACATGGGTGCTGATCCCGATGCGGGACGCCTATCTGTGGTTGCCCTTCACCGCGGTCTTGATGCTTTTGGCCGCTGTCGGCTGGGCAATCGGCGGCCTGCGCTCGGCTGCCATATGCCTTGGCTATTTCGGTCTGATCGCCCTTTCCGGCTGGTGGGACCGCGCCATGATCACCGTCTATATGGTCAGCATTTCCGTCTTCATCGCCGTGTTGATCGGCCTGCCTTTGGGGATTTGGGCCGCGCGCAGCACCACAAGGGCCGCGCGTATCCTGTTGGTCTGTGACACGGCGCAGACCTTTCCGAGTTTCATCTACCTCATTCCGGTGATCATGCTTTTCGGGGTGAATGACGTGGCCGTCGTGGCGGCTGTGGTCGTGTTTGCCGCTGTCCCGATCGTGCGCTACACGATTGAGGGCCTGCGCAATGTGCCGCCCGAACTGATTGAGGCCGCAGATATGAGCGGGGCGACAAGGCGGCAGGTTCTGTGGCATGTGCGCCTGCCCATGGCGTTGCCCACCATGCTGGTTGGCGCGAACCAATCGGTGATGTTCTCGCTGTTCATGGTCATCATCGCGGCGTTCATCGGCACGCAAGACCTTGGCCAAGAAATGCAGCGGGCGCTGTCTTCAACCGATGTCGGCAAGGGTTTGGTGCTGGGTTTTGCCGTGGCCTTCATGGGGCTTTTGGCGGATCATCTGATCACCCGCTGGTCCGAGGACCGCAAGCGCGCGCTGGGGATCTAAGGGCGGTAGCGCCGTTCCCCAGCCACTACAGGTCTGTTGTCGCGCGCGCTGTGAAGGGGGCCCTGAGGCCGGGCATCTTCGCTTCGCACGGCCTGCGGTGTTGCACATCGCAGGTTCCGGTCTTTCGCCCGCGCTGCTAAGGTCTTTGAAACGAGGCGGAATCCCGATGGCGTCAAAGACCACCCTCAACGCGAAAAACCTTGAGGCGCTGGGCACGGAACGGCTGGCGCAACTGCTGATCGACATCAGCACCGGCGATGCTGCGGCCAAGCGCAAGCTGCGTCTTGCCCTTGCCGGCGCAGAAGGCCCGAAGGAGGCCGCGCGCGAGATCGCCAAGCGGCTGACCAGCATCGCGCGCGCCCGGACCGTAGTGAACTGGCGTAGTCGCAAGCGGTTGGTCAAAGACCTTGAAACACAACGCCACGCCATCATGGACCAGATCGCCCCGCGCGATCCTGACGAGGCGCTTGATCTTTTGTGGCGGTTCTTGGGGCTTGCCAATTCGGTATTTGAGCGTTGCGATGACAGCAGCGGCACCGTCATCGGCATCTTCCACCAGTCCTGTGCTGATCTGGGGGAGGTGGCCAAGGCGGCCGGGCCGCAGCCGGAACCGCTGGCGCGGCAGGTGTTCGACGCGCTGCAGGACAATGGCTTTGGCCAGTATGACGGGCTGATTGCCATCATCGCCCCGGCGCTGGGCGCGGACGGCGTTGCACATCTGAAGGCGTTGGTCGAAGCGCTTGGCCGCACCCCCGTGCCGGTGCCGCCGAAAAGCGCGTGGCACGCTGTCGGCTGGGCCAACGGCGGGGCCCGCTATGCCCACCAGATGGACGAGCACGCCCGGCAAAGCACCGTCGAGATGGCGCTGAAGGATATCGCCGATGTGCAGGGCGACGTGGACGGGTTCATCGCGCAATATGACCCGAAGACCCGCAAAGTGCCAAAGATCGCGGCCAAGATCGCCCTACGCCTGCTGGCGGCGGGCAGGGCAGTTGAGGCGCTGGGCTATGTCGAGCAGGCCGAGGCGGGCACGGCCAGCCGCTTCCCGCCTGAATGGCAAGAGGCCCATCTTGCTGCGCTAGAGGCTCTTGACCGCAAGGATGCGGCGCAAGCCTTCCGCTGGGCGTGCTTTGAACGTGACCTGTCGGGCGAGCACCTTCGCGCCTACCTGAAGCGGCTGCCGGATTTTGAAGACATTGAGGCAGAAGACCGCGCGATGGCCCATGCTGCCGCGCAGCCGGACCTGCTGGCCGGCTTGGCCTTCTTCATGCGTTGGCCGTCGCTGGAGCGTGCCGCAAAGCTGCTTATCCGTCGGCAAGATGAGGTCGACGGCGATCATTTCGCGTTCCTCGCCCCGTTGGCCGAGGCCTTGGCGGAAAAGCACCCGCTCGCCGCGACGGTGGCGCTGCGGGCGATGATCGACTTTACGCTTAATGAGGCCCGCTCAAGCCGCTATGGCTATGCCGCGCAGCATCTTTCGACATGCGCCGATCTTGCCCACCAGATCGAGGATTTCGCGCCGCTTGACCCCCACGCCCACTATGTCGCGCGCCTGAAAGCCCAGCATGGCAAGAAGACCGGTTTTTGGGGCAAGCTCGCGTAAGGTAACGCCGGGGCATCCGCCTGCAGACCACGGCACATCGGATCAGCAAAAGCAGCGACGCGCGGGGCCGAACCGCCCCAGGACCACCCCAAACCCGCCGTGAAAACCGAAGCTGCCGCCCTAGGCAAGCGGCACCTCAACGGCCCGAAGGCTGGTCCCTTCCCACAGGGCAATGCGGGCGCGTCCTGCGTGTTTCATACAGGGCTTTATCAACGTGCAAGCCCGATGCGGGGTTGGCCGTTGCGTTCAATCGCGGCGTGGCGGCTGCACTGGCGGCCAAACGCGGTCAGCCTGAGCGTCAGCGAACGTCACGCCAACACAGCGCTAGTTTTCGCCTTTGGGAAACTTGGCCAAGGTCAGCGCCGCCTCTATCGTTTCGGCGTCCCCGATGTGGTTCATCAAGATCAGGACAAGACGGGCGTTAAGCGCGTGACTTTCGGCCTCGTCCAGACCGTCATGGGTGGCAATCAGCCGGGCGTAGGTTTCATCCGGTTTTGCCAGATTTGGCGTGATGATCAGCATGGTCAACCCCTTCCGATGGCGCGGGCGACGGCTGCGGCAACGGCGCTTGCGTCAAATTCTGTCCAGCGGGCCGCGACGTGTTGATCCGGGCGGATCAGGTAGACCGCCGACGGTGCCTCACCCAGATAGCGCTGCTGCAGTTCCGCCGTCGCCGTAAGCGCGAGCCGTGTCAGTGTCAGCCCGTGCGCCGCAAAATGGTCTGGCGCATCGGCGTTGATGGTCAACAGGGTGAAGCCGGGGCCAAGCCCGTGCAGCAACCAGCCGCCCGGAATTGGCGCATCGGGGCACGTGCTGCCGGGGCGGGTGCGTGCGGGCATTCCGGTGGCGTCGGGCCCGTTCAGCGCCGATCCGTCATAGGTGCAGGGCAACGACAGGCGGCCCGAGTTCACGATGGTCCGGGCAAAGGGCAACGTTTCGGCCAGATCCAGCACCGCGTTGCGGAACAGCTTCGACACCGGCGATTTCGGCGTGATGAAATCGGTGGCGCGGGTCGAATTCAGGATGTTCTCGTCGGCGCCATGCACCCGTTCGGTATCATAGCTGTCCAGCAGGCGCCTCGGGCGCCTGTGCCGTCGAGCACCAGCGCCAGTTTCCAGCCCAGGTTGTCCACGTCCTGAATGCCGGAATTGGCCCCGCGCGCGCCGAAGGGCGAGACCTGATGCGCGGCAGTCCCCGGCAAAGAGCACACGACCATGGCGGAACCGGTCCATCCGGCGGCACTGGAAGGTGTAGATCGAGGTCCAGTCAAGGTCATAGTGCACATCCGGCCCCAGCATCGCATCGACGCGGGCGCGGATGCGCGCGGGTTCCAGCTCTTTCTTGCGGTCGATGTTCCAGCCAAGCTGGAAGTCGATGCGCCAGATGTCGTCGGGCTGCTTGTGCAGCAAGGCCGATCGCCCGGACTTGAAATGCGGCTCGAACCAGAACCAGCGTTCGGTCGGGAAATCGGCCTGTCATCTTCACGTCGGCGATCAGGAAGTTGTCCTCGAACACCCGGCCGTTGAAGTCCAGCCCCAGCATGTCCCGCAGCGGGCTGCGCGCGCCGTCGCAGGCGATCAGCCAGTCCGCGCCGCAGCTGGTAGGGGCCATCCGGCGTCATCACATCCAGCGCCACATGGTCGCCGGCCTGGGTCAGCCGCATCGACCCGGTTCTTGCCGCGGATCTCGATGGGCGCGCCCTGCGGCCTGGGCGGTGACGATGGCGTCGTGCAGGTATTTCTCGAAATAGGGCTGTTGCAGGTTGATGAAGGCCGGCAAGGCATGGCCGCCCTCGGGCAACAGGTTGAATTCATAGAGCAACCGGTCATCGTGAAACACCTTGCCAAGGTTCCACTGCACGCCCTTGTCCAGCATCGGGCCTGCCGCACCCAGCCGGTCGCAGATTTCCAGCGTGCGCTTGGCAAAGCACAGCGCCCTGCTGCCTTGACCCGTGCCTTCGTGATCGTCCAGCACCAGCACCGGAACCCCCCGACGGCCCAGATCCAGCGCGGTTGCCAGCCCGACCGGACCGCCGCCGACCACCACCACCTGGTGCCGGGCCGGGCTGCCGCCGTCCTGATCGGGCGACTGTGCATAGGGGTAGAGGCGCACGGTGACAGCGTAGCGGTCAGGAACAAGTGTCTGTCATCAGCTCTTGCCCCTTCAGCCCTGCAAGGCGGCCCACATGTCCAGATCGCGCTGCGCGGTCCAGATGCGCGGGTGGGCGATGCCGCGCGCCTCGTCATAGGCGCGGGCGACGTTGAAGGGCAGGCAATGTTCGTAGATCGCGTAGTCCTTGAACTTCGGGTCGCACTCGGCGCGGCAGGCGTCCCAGGCCTCTTTCAGGGTGCCGTTGCGGGCGGCGACGCGGGCCACCGGGCGATAGGTGCTGTCCACAAAGTCGCGTGGTCCGGTCCAGCGCTGCATTGACGGCCACCCGCCCGATCACAGCATCGCCGCGCCCCGGTGCGATGGCGTCAAGATCATAGGCCCGGATCGCCTCCAGCGTGTTGCCCCAGTCGGCAAAATGCCCGTCGCCGCAGTAGCAGGCGGAATGGGCCTCGACGATATCGCCGGTGAACATCACGTTGGCATCGGGCACATGGATCACCGCGTCTCCCGCCGTATGGGCGCGGCCCAGTTGCAGAAGGTCGACGCGGCGCTTGCCCAGAAAGACCGACATCTTGCCGTTGAAGGTGGTGGTCGGCCAGGTCAGGCCGGGGATGCTTTCATGCCCCTGGAACAGGCGCGGAAAGCGTTGGAATTCGCTGTCCCAATCCTCTTGGCCCCGCTCGGCCACCATGTTGCGGGCGGCTTCGGACATGATCACCTGCGGAGCGCCGAAGGCCGAGGCCCCCAGAACGCGGACCGCGTGGTAATGGGTCAGCACGACATGGGTGATCGGCTTGTCGGTGACGCCGCGCATGCAGTCGATCACCTTTTGCGCCAGACGCGGGGTGGCCTGCGCCTCGACGACCATCACGCTGTCGTCCCCGATGATGACGCCCGAATTCGGGTCGCCCTCGGCGGTAAAGGCGTAAAGCCCTTCGCCGATTTCCGCGAAGCTGATCTTCTTTTCGCTCATGTCGCCTTGCGATGCGAATGCCTTGGTCATGTCAGGTCCTTCTTGTAGGGGTCGGCCAGCGCGGGATCACTTTGCCCGATGCAGTCGCCAAACCGATGGTGTAGCCGTCGCCCTGCGCCGCGCCGCGCAGGGTCAGTGTGTCGTTGTCTTCGATGAAGCTGCGGGTGCCGCCGGCGATGGCAAAGGGTTCCTTGCCGCCCCAGGACAGTTCCAGCAGGCTGCCCCGGCTGTCCTTGTCCGGCCCCGAGATCGTGCCCGACCCCAGACAGATCGCCCGTGTTCATCGGGCAGCCGCTGGTGGTGTGGTGGGCAAGTTGCTGGGCGGCCGAATAATACATCTCGGCATAGTTCGTGCGGCTGATGATCGTCTCTCGCGCCGCCGTCTGGCGTCAAGCCGACCTCCAGCGCGATGTCATACAGCATCGGCCCCGGTTCTTGCAGATGCGGCAAAAGCGGCACCTCGCGCGGGGGGTGTTGCGGTGCGGAACGGCTCCAGCGCGGCCTTCATCACGATCCATGGGCGATAGCGTTGTCGCCGTGGCCTTGGCCTGGAATGGCCCCAGCGGCTGATATTCCCACGCCTGAATGTCGCGCGCCGACCAGTCGTTCAGCAGCACATAGCCAAAGATCATCGCATCCGCCTCGGCCACCGTCACCGGCCCTTCGGACGGGGTTCCGACAACGGCCCCCATCTCCAGTTCGATGTCAAACCGGGCGAGGGCGGCAAAGCGCGGCATTGTCATCGTCCGGCCCTTTGACCTGGCCCCAAGGGCGGCGCACTTCGGTGCCAGACACCACGACCGAGGAAGCGCGTCCATTGTAGCCGATGGGGATATGCAGCCAGTTCGGCGGCAGGGCGTTTTCCGCCCCGCGAAACATGGTGCCGACGTTGGTGGCATGGTGTCGGCCGGCGTAGAAATCGGTGTATTCCGAGACGAGGAACGGCAGGTGCAATGTCCACCTCTGCCAGCGGGTGCAAGAAGGGGCTCGACCTCGGCGCGGCTGCGGTGCCCCTTCGGCCAGCAGGGCGCTGTCACCTGCGCCCGCAGGTCCGCCCAGACGCGGGCCCGGCGCCCATCACCTCATTCCAGAACGGCACATCCAGCAAGGGGCCGCCGTCCAGAGTCAGCAGCGCCGCCGCCTCCAGCCCCGCCACATCCAGCACAAAATCGCCAATCGCCATGCCGCAGCGCGGCGCGTCGCTCGACGCGGTCGAGAACACCCCGCACGGCAGGTTGTTCAGCGGAAAGGGGCCATCCGGCGCATTCGCGCTGTCTACCCAGGAACGGATCAGGGTCATCGACGCCTCCATTTTCGGTCGTTGAGGATCACTCCGGGGGTCATGGCCACGCTTATTTCTGACCGGGAGTGCCGTCGAATTTCTTCTCAAGGCTGCCCCAGCAGTCGATGTAGTCTTCCTGCAAATGCCCGGCCTGCGCGGCAAAGGGTGTCAGGTGCTGGGGGAAGCGCGTCTCGAACATGAATGACATCGTGTCATCCAGCTTTTCCGCCTTTAGCGTGGCGTTTGACGCGCCTTCAAACGCGTTGCGGTCCGGGCCATGCGGCAACATGCAGTTGTGCAAGGACATGCCGCCGGGGACAAAGCCTTTGGGCTTGGCGTCATAGATGCCGTAAATATTGCCCATCATCTCGGACATGACGTTCTTGTGGTACCACGGCGGGCGGAAGGTGTTTTCGGCCACCATCCAGCGTTCGCGGAACAGAACGAAGTCGATGTTGGCCGTGCCTTCGATCCCCGAGGGCGCGGTCAGAACGGTAAAGATCGACGGATCGGGGTGATCGAACAGGATCGAGCCGACCGGGCAATAGGTGCGCAGGTCGTATTTCAGCGGTGCGTAATTGCCGTGCCAGGCGACCACATCCAGGGGGCGATTGGCCGATCTTGGTTTCATGGAACTGGCCGCACCATTTGACGGTGACGGTCGAGGGCACTTCCCGGTCCTCAAAGGCCGCAACGGGCGTCTTGAAATCGCGCCGGTTGGCCATGCAGTTGGCCCCGATCGGGCCTCGCCCCGGCAGCACGAATTTCTGGCCGTAGTTTTCGCAGACAAAGCCGCGCGCCGGGCCTTCCAGCACCTCGACGCGGTAGACCAGACCGCGCGGCAGGATCGCGATCTCCTTCGGTTCAAGGTCGATCACGCCGAGCTCGGTGCAAAACCGCAGGCGTCCTTCCTGCGGGACCACCAAAAGCTCGCCATCCGCCGAAAAGAAATAGGCGTCCTTCATCGACTCGGTCACCAGATAGATATGGCTTGCCATGCCGGTCTGGGTGTTCACGTCCCCTGCCGTCGTCATGGTGCGCATACCGGTGATCCAGGTCAGCGGCTGCTGCGGCACCGGCAACCGGATCCCAGCGATACTGGCCAAGCGAGATGATGTCGGGATCAATGCAGGGCGCCGATTTCCAATCCGGCACCGAAATCTTTTCAAACCGGTGCGTGTGCTTGACCGACGGGCGGATGCGGTAGCACCAGGTGCGTTCGTTCTGATGGCTGGGGGCGGTAAAGGCGGTGCCGGAAAGCTGCTCGCCATACAGGCCATAGTTGCATTTCTGCGGGCTGTTCATGCCCTGGGGCAGCGCGCCGGGCAAAGCCTCGGTTTCAAAATCATTGCCGAAACCGGGCATATAGCCTTCATGCGGTCCGGGCAGAGAGGGCGCGCGGATCATACCCTTGGGCAGGTCATGGGTGGCCATGTCATCCTCCAAACAGGCTGGGTTCGCTCTGGGTCTCTACGGACCCTGACGGCGATGAGTAATAGTTGCGTATGCAACAAAGTCAAGACAAACTTGTATCGAAGCCATAGGTAAGGCCACGTCTAAGCCCACGGCGTGACTTTGCGCAAAGGCCTGTGCCATAGTCGCCCGAAGATCCCAAAGTGCAAGATGGCCATGCCCGATACCCAGAACATTTTCGACCTGGAGCGATTTCTGCCCTATCTGTTGAATCAGGCGGCCGAGGCGACATCGCATGGCTTTCACGCGGCCTACCGCGACCGGTATGGCATGACCCGCACGCAATGGCGGGTGCTGGCAAACCTTGGCAAGTTCGGCGCAATGACGGCCCGCGACATCTGCGTCATCTCGCATATCGAGAAAACCAAGGTCAGCCGCGCCATTTCGGCGCTTGAGGCGGATGGTGTTCTGACCCGGACCACCAGCGATCAGGACCGGCGGGTTGAAATTCTGTCCTTGACCGAAAAGGGCAAGGCCGTTTTTGCCGATCTTGGCCAGCTTGCGATTGCCTTTGACGCCAGCCTGCGCGCCCGGCTCGGCCCCGGCCAAGCCGCCAACCTTGAGGCGCTTTTGCAGGCGCTCAAGCTGCTGTCTTCGGGTGCCTCAGACGGGAAATGACACAAGCACAGCAGAGTATTGCCCAATGCGTCGGAGGTCAGGGCGCATTGCCGTATAAGTCCGCCCGCTGGGCGCGCATCCGGGCCGAACATCCGTCCCGAGTTCAACGGCACAGACCCAACCGCAGACAGGCGGCCAAACGGTCACGAGGAGGATGACAACGGCGTAAAGCCATAGTCAGCCCCAGTGAAACCACCGCCATCGGCACAAAGACCGCGGGTGGGATCGGCTGCAAGACATCGGACATGGCGCGAAACCCGTAGCCTAACACCGGGGATAGCTCGCCCTGGATGGCCAGCAGCACGCCAAGGGCCACCGCCCCGGTCCTGCGGCCTTGCGCGGCGTGATGCCGTTCGCATCCGGTGTTTACAATCGGGTGTAAGGCCAACTTTGCCGTTGACGCGGGCTTCAGGCTCAATCTATATCGTTAATCGACGATAGACGAATGGTAAGCTTGAAATGGTCACTTGTCACACAACAGACGCGGAAGAACGCCAGCTTGCTGATCTTGCCAAGGCGTTGGCGCATCCCGCTCGGCTGCGTATCCTGCAACTGCTGGCCCGCACGCCCGGTTGCATTGGCGGTGAGATCGTCGGGGCCGTGGGGCTGGCGCAATCGACGGTTTCCGAGCATCTGCGCATCCTGAAATCCGCAGGTGTCATCACCGGGGAAATTGATGGCCCGCGTATCTGCTATGCGCTGGACCCGTCAGCCTTGGCGGCGCTGACAGATTTCATCGCAACTTTGGTGCCCACGGCCGATGCGGCGTGTTGCGTGCCCGCGCCCTTGGCGCAACCCACCGGAAAGGAAAATCATGAGCCTGTTTGAGCGGTATCTGTCCCTGTGGGTCGCGTTGTGCATCGTGGCGGGGTTGGTTTTGGGAAGCCTGCTGCCCGGCCTGTTTGCCGCCTTGGCCGCGCTTGAATTCGCCTCGGTCAACCTTGTGGTGGCGGTGCTGATCTGGGCGATGGTTTATCCGATGATGGTGGCGGTCGATCTTGGCTCGCTTAAATCGGTGGGGCAAAGGCCCAAGGGGCTGGTCATCACGGTGGTCATCAACTGGCTGATCAAGCCCTTTACGATGGCCGCGCTGGGGGTGCTGTTCTTTCAGCACGTGTTTGCAGGGTGGATCGCACCGGGGGACGCGCAGGAATATATCGCCGGGCTGATCCTCTTGGGGGCGGCCCCCTGCACGGCAATGGTGTTCGTCTGGTCGCAGATGACCAAGGGCGACGCCAATTACACGCTGGTCCAAGTGTCGTTGAATGACCTGATCATGGTTGCAGCCTTTGCGCCGATCGTGGCGTTTCTGCTGGGGGTTACCGATATCGCGGTGCCTTGGGCCACACTGGTCCTGTCGACGGTGCTTTATGTTGTGATCCCCTTGGCCTTGGGCGCGATTACCCGGTCATGGCTGCTTGCGCGCGGCGGGTTTGGCGCGGTCAGTGGCTTTATCGCGCGGATCAAACCGGCCTCGGTCTTGGGCCTGCTGCTGACGGTGGTTCTGCTGTTCGGCTTTCAGGGGCAGGTGATCCTTGATCGCCCCGCGCTGATCGCATTGCTGGCGGTGCCGATCATCCTGCAATCTTATGGCATATTCGCGCTGGGCTATGGCTGGGCCTATCTGTGGCGCTTGCCGCACAAGATCGCCGCCCCCTGCGCGCTGATTGGCACATCGAACTTCTTCGAACTGGCAGTGGCGGTCGCGATCGGTCTGTTCGGGTTGAATTCGGGGGCCGCCTTGGTGACGGTCGTAGGGGTGCTGGTCGAAGTGCCGGTGATGCTGACGCTGGTGGCCTTTGCCAACCGCACACGGGGGAGTTTTCCGGAATGAACGCCTTGGCAGCCCCGTTTCCCATCGTCATCCACCACAACCCTGATTGTGGCACCTCGCGCAATGTCCTGCAGATCATTCGGGCGGCGGGCTATGATCCGGTCGTCGTGGACTACCTGACAGAAGGCTGGACCCGGCCCTACCTGCTGGCGCTGTTTGCGGCGGCCAATCTGACCGCGCGGCAGGCGCTGCGGGTCTCCAAGACCCCGGCCGAAGCGTTGGGCCTGACCGCGCCGGATGTGTCCGAGGATCAGCTGCTAGAGGCGATGCTGGCCCATCCTGTGTTGGTCAACCGACCGATTGTGTGCACCCCCAAAGGCGTGCGCTTGTGCCGCCCGTCCGAGACGGTGCTGGACCTGCTGGATCGCCTGCCCCCTGGCCCCTTGGCCAAAGAAGACGGCGGACTGATCATTGATGCGGACGGAAACCGCGTCGGCTGACGCCGCACGGTTTAGCCTGCCCGTCAGACCTTGCGGGACAGGCTGCCTTCCAGCGGCACCGAGGCGACGAGCGTGTTGGAGATCGTGCCATATTTCAGGATGTTGCGATGCAACAGGTCCAGCCGCTGATCGGTTTCGGCGCTGTCCACGGTGATCTGATACCGGATCAGGGTCAATTTGGGCGGGGCATCTTGCCGGATGCCTTCAAGCTGCACCTCGGCACCGTCGAGTTGGAAACCGAGCATCGGGGTCACCCGTTCAATCCCCTTCAACATGCAAGCCGCGAGCGCGGCCAGCAGCAACTCCACCGGGTTCATCGCATCCCGACGCCCCGCCATGTCGGTGTCGAGCGTAATCTCGGCCTCTTTGGCGATGGCAAGGCTGCCGTGGCTGTCGATGCGCCGGGCGGATACGCGATAGTCGGTCATGCGGGCTCCTGTGGTCGGGGCAAAGCGGAGGGGGCAAGGCGGCTGGGGCAAGGCGGTGGGCCTTGCACCATGCCATTTGGTCATGCCGGGCGGTGCTGCGCTTTGATCCATGTCAGCGCAGGCGGGCGAAACGCTATGCTGGAAAGAACCGCAACACCGTCTGCGCCGTCAGGGCGGGGTCGGCCAAGGCAAGGCCGGCCCCCAAGGGCCGCCAACCCAGCCCGGCGGCGGCGATAAATCCAAGCAGCGCCTGCGGGTCCTGCACGGTCAGATCCATGCCCGCGATGAAGGGCAGAGCTTCCTGCCGCAGGCTGTCCGAAAGCGGCCCGATCTGCGCCTCAAACGCCTCGGGTGTCAGCACGCGCAGCACGCCATTGGCGGTCTGGTATTCGAAACCGCCGTCGATCACCGTTAGCCCGTCATAAATCCCGCCGAACCGCACCTGCAGGGCCGCGTGAAACGGGTCTTTGGCCACCAGATTGACGCCACAGATCCCGTTGACAGTGTTGGGGTGCTGAAGCCATTCGGGCACATAGATCAATTCTGGTCGGTGCTGTTGGCACAGGAAAAACGACAGGCGCGGAAAGCGCGGGTCGGGCAAAAGCGCGAGCGTGGTCTTTGTGCGGTCCTTGGTGCCATCGGGCAGGGTCACGTCGCGCCCAAACTCCAACTGCCCCGCAACGGTAAAGCCCGCCTCCGCCGCCCGCTCGGCATCCACCGCCGCATTCGTGCTGTGCAGGGCAGACAGGGCGATGCCTTCGCGCTGTTGCAAGTGGTCATGCACATGACGCCCAAAGCGGAAATCGCCCGCGGGCACTTCATCCAGCAGGCGATCATCGTAGATGCCCATGATTTCAATCAGGCAGCCGTCGAACATTGCCAGACTGGTGCTGGTGCCCCACGGGTGTTTGCCGATCGCAGTCATGTTAAAACCCAGCGACAGCAGCCTGTTGCGCAACCCCTCCATATCCCGCGTGGCCAGCAATGGGTGGTCGATCCCGAAAGAGGCGTTCATCGCGGCGCTCCCTCTGGCGGCGCGAACCGGACACGGGACGGCCCACGGATCGTGGCTTTTGACCCGACGGCGACGCGGTCGGCAGGGACATCGGCCACGACGATGGCCCCCGCCGCGATATTGGCGTTGGCCCCGATGGTGATGGCCCCCAAAAGGATGGCCCCTGCGCCAATGACCGCGCCCCGGCAAACATGGGGATGCCGGTGCGCGGTGCTGTTTGTCAGGGTGCTGCCAAGGGTTACGTTATGCCAGATTGAAACGTCTTCTTCGATGACAGCGGTTTCGCCCACCACCAACCCCAGCCCGTGATCCAGCCACAGGCCCGCACCGATCTGTGCGGCGGGGTGAATATCGGTCGCAAACGCCCGCCCGAACGCAGCTTTGACGGCAAGCGACAGGCTGGTCTCGCCCTCTACCCACAGCTTGTGCGACACCCGGTAGGCCATGATCGCCTGCACCCCGCGCGAAAACAGCAGCGTGGCCGAGGGGCCGCCCGGTTCATAGTTGCGCCGGGCCGTCTCATGAATGTCGTAATGGGTCACCTCGACCAGGGCAGGGCTGTCCGCATAGGCCGCCCGCACGGTGTCGCCAACGGCCCCGCTGTTGCATAGCTGCGCAAACAGCGCCCCCGCCAACTGTGCGAAATCCGCGAACGGGCCCAGATTCAGCACCGCGGCCGCCTTGGGCGAGGCGTTCAGCAGCTCTGCTACGTCATCGACAAGTGTCATCCGGCCCCCTTACGATACATAGCCAAAGGCGATGCGCGGCTTGGGCGCGCTGTCAAGCCACACGCTCTTGGATGCGGTGTATTCCATCAAGGCATCTGTCCCGCTGGAGCGCCCGAACCCCGAGTTCAGCGACCCACCGAACGGCGATGAGACATGGATTGCCTTGTAGCTGTTGATCCAGAACGTGCCCGCCCGCACCGCTTCGGCCATGCGATGGGCGCGGCCCACGTCTGCCGTCCAGACCGCCCCCGCCAGCCCAAAGGCGGTGTCATTGGCAAGCCGGATCGCCTCGGCCTCGTCCTCAAATGGTATGATGGTGACGACGGGGCCGAATATTTCTTCTTGCGCAGCCGCAGAGCCATTGGTCAGCCAATGCAGAATGGTCGGGGGCACGAAATAGCCGTGCGCCTGCGCCTCGGCGCGCGTCAGCACCGCTGCACCCGCGTCTTCGGCTTGGCGCACCATGCCGGTAACATGGGCAAACTGGCGCGCGTTGCTGATCGGGCCAACCTCGGTCGCCTCATCCAACGGATCGCCCAGCCGGATCCTGTTCATCCCGCGCGACAGCATGGCCACCAGTTCCTCAACCACCGCCTTATGAACCAGCAACCGCGATCCGGCGACACAGCTTTGCCCCGCGCCCGAGAAAATCGCGGCCTGCGCGCCAAGGCAGGCATGCTCCAGATTGGCATCGTCAAAGATGATGTTGGCGGATTTGCCGCCCAGTTCCAGCACGGCCGGTTTCAGCGCCGCCGCCGCCGCCATCGCCACCCGCCTGCCGGTTTCAGGAGAGCCGACAAAGATCACCTTGCGGACCGCGGGATGCGCAATCGCCGCCTGACCTGCCGTGGGGCCCCGCCCGCACAGCACATTGACCACGCCGCGGGGTAACCCCGCCTTTTCGGCGATCTTCACCAAGGCAACCGTGGTCAGCGGGGTCAACTCGCTGGGTTTGATGACCACGGCGTTGCCCGTGGCAAGGGCGGGGGCAATCTGCCAACCGGCGGTAAAGATCGGCGCATTCCACGGGGTGATCTGAAAGACGACGCCCAGCGGTTCGCGCACTGTATAGTTCAGATGGCCAGAGGGCACGGGGATCACCTCGCCGTGCAGCTTATCCGCCCAGCCCGCATAATAGGCGAACATCTCGGCCACTTTGCTGACCTCAACGCGGCAGTCGCGGATCGGCTTGCCCGCCACAATCGCCTCTATCGTGGCAAGCGGCGTCAAGGCGGCAAGGATCGCGCGCGCGATGTCCTGCATGACCTGCCCCCGCTGCGCGCCGGAAAGGCCCTTGGCCCAACCGGCTTGGGCGTTCTGCGCGGCCTCGCAGGCCAAAGTCGCCAGCGCGGCGTCGGCGTCGGGGTAGGAGAACAGTTCCGCTTCGGTAAACGGGTCCACCAAGGCGATCCCGGCCCCAACCCCATCGGTAAGGACGCCGTTGATCAGGCTTTGCGGACGCGACCCAAGCCCGACGGCGGCCATCGCGTCCAAAAGGGTTTGCAGGCGGCTGGTCATTTTAAATCCCCTTCCCGGCAACTTTGGTAATCTCGTTGAAATCCGCGCTGTCGGCGATTTCTGCCGAACGGTTCAGCCAGATGTCGGCGATCTGCGCAAAGCCGCTCAGATCGACGCCCAGATCCTTGCCAAGGTCAAGCGCAAGCCCCACGTCCTTGCGCATCAACCCCATCGTAAAGCCCGAGTTGAACGCACCATTCAGCACCCATTTGGGAAAGTTGACCTCACTGACACCACTTCGGCCCGAGCCTGCATTGATCCCCGCAAGCAAGTCTTCGGCCCGCACGCCCGCCGCTTCGGCCAGACGCACGGCCTCGCCCACCAGCACAAGGTTTGCCGCGCACAGCATGTTGTTGGCGATCTTGGCCGCATGGCCCGCGCCCGACCCGCCGATGATCACCGTCTTGGCGGTCAGAATGTCCAGAACGGGCCGCAAACGGGCAATCGCTTCGGCGTCCCCGCCCAAAAGCATGGTCATGGTGCCTGCATTTGCCGCGGCCGGGCCGCCGCTGACAGGGCCGTCAACAAAGGTAAACCGGTGCGCCTCGCCCAGCGCGGCCATGGCCTGCGACATGGCCGGCTCTGAGGTAGAGGTATCCAGAACCACGGTGCCGGGTTTAATGTCGGGCAACATCTCGGTCATCACCGCATGGACGACGGCGGCCTTGGGCAGGGACAGAAGGATGATCTCCGACGCCCGCGCCACACCCGCGACACTGCCCGCCGTAGCCGCCCCAAGTGCGGCCATCCGGGCCAGTGTTTCAGGGTTCGGATCGTAGCAGGTCAGCGCCCGCCCCGCCCCGATCAGTTGGGCCGCCATGCCGCTGCCCATATTGCCGCATCCAACCAGTCCGATCCGCATGGCCGCATTCCTTCTGCCTACAGTTTCACCGACTATGCGCGATTTGCCTGCCGCAAGGAATGTCGCGCAATGGGGGTTTTTGTTGCGCACCGCGCAACGCGGTCACGGCTGTGCAAACACCGGCATCGCCTTCAGATGCTTCACCAGCAGTTGCGCGGCCTGCGGCAGCTTTCGGCCCTCTTTACGCAGCAGCGCAGAGACCCCGCCGGCAAAAACCGCCGACGAAAGCGGATACGCCACCACGGTTTCGGCCAAAAGCTCACTCTCGACGACAAAACGCGGCAAGATCGTATAGCCCATGTCGTTTTGCACAAAGGCCTTGAGCGCAGCGATAGAGCCGGTTTCCACCAAGGCCCGAAACCGGATGCCGTGTCGGGCCTCGGCCGCGGCGATCATCGCTCCGATCCCGAAAGTCTTGGGCGAGATCGCGCAGGGCATGCGGGCCAAGGTGGCCAGCTCAGGGCGGGTTCCCGTGTCAAAACGCCCGCCCCGCCTGACGACAGCGACAAGCGGTTGGGCCGAAGACATCTCAACCCGCAGCTGGGGCGCCTTCATGACGTTGTAGGCCAAACCCAGATGCGCAAAGTCGTCTGTGATCTGCTGGACCACATGCTCAGTCGAACCCACCGTCAGGGCAAAGGTGATGTCGGGATATTTGGCCGAGAATTTCGCCAAGGCACTGTCAAAAAAGTTGCCGACAAAACCCTCTCCCACCGCGACCGAGACTTTGCCGCGCTTCATGCTTGCCAGCGCGTCAAAGTCCGACCGCAGCAGTTCCCATGCGCCGTCCTGCCGGTCCAGAAAGGCCAACAGCAGCAGCCCCGCCTCTGTCGGGCGCACGCCGGAACGCCCGCGTTCCATCAGCGTCATCGCCAAGCCTTGCTCCAGCGCGGATATATTGCGGCTGATGGTGGACGGCTCTAACGCAAGCTGGTCCGCCGCCGCACGGATGGTTCCGCGCCGAATGGCGGCCAGAAAACAGGCGGTTTGCCGGGGGTCGAGGTTGTGCATCGGCCAGCCTTTTCGCAACGATAAGCGCCCCATCAATGCACAGGGCGCAACGATTGCAACCAGATTCCGTTTGTAGGCCGCGCCTCTGGCTTGGGCCGCGCCGCCCGCAACCGTGCCACCAAAACCGCATCCGTTGCGGCAAGGTCGGGCGTCAGCACAGTCGCCCCTTCGCCGATCGGCGCTAAATCGCGCCCCTTACCGCCACCGGAATGCCGGGCAGGGGGCCAGGATCACGGCCCTGTGCCAAGGCGTCGGTGGCTAGCCTTGCGCCAGCCGGGCAAACAGCCGCGCCCATGCCACACAGCCGGTGCGAAAGCTGGACAACCGCAGGAATTCGTTGGGCGCGTGGTAGTCTTCGTCGGAGGTGGAGAATGAGAAAAACACCGTGCCAACCCCAAGGCAGGATTGGAACACCGCGCCAATCGGAATTGTCGCGCCCATCGCCACGCGCAGCGGCGCTTTGCCCAGCAGGTCCGTCAGAATATCCTCGACCAAGGCAAGGGCAGGAAGTGCCGGGTCCAGCGCAAAGGCCGCAGTGCCAGCGCCGCGGCTGGTGATTTGCAGCGCGTAGCCGCTGGGCAGGGCCGCGTGCAACTGGCGCACAATCGCGGCTTTGGCCGCTTCGGGGTCTTGGCCCGCAACCAAGCGGCAGGTGATTTTCGCCGTGGCGGTCGCGGGGATGACCGTCTTGGTCCCCGCCCCGGCATAGCCGCCTGAGATGCCGTTGAACTCCAGCGTCGGAAGCAGCCACTGTTGGGTAAGCAAGTCTTCACCACTGGGCATCGGCGCGGGGTGTGGCGCGCCGATTTCATCAAAATAGGCGACCGGATCAAACTTGGCCGCCCGGATCGCCGTGGCGATCAGCGGGTCGGCAGGGCGGGCGGTGTCGGCAAAGCCCGGCACCACCACTCGGCCCTGATCATCATGCAGGCTGGCCAGCATCCGCGTCAAAGCCCGGATCGGGTTGGGCGCAGAGCCGCCGTGGCGGCCCGAATGCAGATCCTTTGCCGCTCCGGCCACCGTCACCTCCAGCGCGACCAACCCGCGGCTTGCCACGGTGACCGACGGCAGATCGGCCCGCCACATCGCACCATCGGCAGAGACCACAAGATCACAGGCCAACCGGTCCTTGAGCCGGGCAACCGTGTCGGCCAGATGCGGGCTGCCCGATTCCTCTTCGCCCTCGATGATCACCTTGACGTTCAGCGGCAACCCGCCCTGCACCGTGCGATAGGCCTGTGCCACGATGATCGGAATAAGCAGCGGGCCTTTGTCATCCGAAACCCCCCGCGCATAAAGCCGGTCGTTGCGCAGGCTGGGTTCAAACGGCTGCGACAGCCATTTGTCCAACGGGTCGGGCGGCTGCACATCGTAGTGGCCATAGATCAGGATGGTCGGCGCCCCAGGGGCGGCGCACCATTCCGCGATCACGGTGGGATGACCGGCGGTCTGCACGATCTCCACCACGGGAAAGCCCGTATCGGTTAGCAGATCGGCGACAAATCCGGCAGCCGTCCGGATGCCGTCCGTGTAGGCGGGGTCGGTGGACACGCTGGGAATCCGGCAAAACGCCTTGAGTGTTTCAAGCGCCTCGGCCTCGTGGTCCTTGATCCATGCCTCTAGGGCGGCTTGCTGCGCGGTCATTTCCCGCCGTCCACGCCAAGGGTTTCCCCCGTCACCCAGCCCGCATAGTCAGAGGCAAAGAACATCACCGCATTGGCGATATCCTCGGGCGAGCCCAGCCGGTGCAGGGCGATACCCTCGAGCAGACGCGCCTTGCCCGCGTCGCCCATCGCTTCATACTGGCGCTCGGTTGCGGGGTTCGACAGCACAAAGCCGGGTGCCACGCAGTTGACGGTGATGTTCCACGCCCCCAGTTCATGTGCCAGTTGCCGCGTCAGCCCGATTTGCCCCGCCTTGGCGCTGGCATAGGCCTGAATGCCGGTCAGGCTGATGCTGCGCCCCGCCCCGCTGGAGATGTTCACCACCCGGCCACGTTTTGCGCGCTTCATCATCGGCGCGACGGCTTGCGTCATCATGAAGGTGCCGGTCAGATTGACGTTGAAAATCGCGTGCCAGTCTTCGGCGCTGATCTCTTCAATCGGGCGGCCTGTTTGGCCGCAAACGCCACCGGCGTTGTTGACCAGCACATCAATGCGCCCTGTGGCCGCCGAAATGGCCGCAACCGCGCTTTGCACCGCGTCGCGGTTGCCCACATCGACCAGCGCGCTTTGCGCCGGTGCGCCGCACTGACGCACGGTTTCCGCAAGGCCCTCGGCGTTGATATCCAGCGCGTAGACCGACGCCCCGCGCTGCGCGAAAGCCAGCGCAATCGCGCGGCCAAAGCCGTGGCCCGCGCCGGTTACAATCACGGTCTGGCCTTCAAATCCGATATTCATAACGCCACTCCGGCCAATTCCGTCAGGTTATCCATCGACAAGGCGCGCTGGCCCGACTCTATTTCCTGCACCATCGCAATCAGTCTGGTCGTCAGCGGTGTGGCAACGCCGTGCCGCGCGCCCGCTTCGGCAATCGGGCCAAGCTGGGCCACGACTTCGGTCTTGCGCTTGCGGATTGCCAGATCGCGCCAGATGCCGGAATGGCTTTTGGTCGATCTGCGGTTATGGGCGACCATATTGGCAAAAGAGGCGTCCAATGCCGACTGCGCGGCGTTGGGGGCAAAGGCGGCCGGGTCAAAGCCGTCAAAGGCTTCGGGAGCGATGGCTTCGGCGGCGGCAACCGCGCCCACCTCTTGCGCCAGTCGGGTCAGCACGCGCCGCGGGGCGGGGTTTTCCAGCACGTCGGCAATGGAATCATTGGTGAGCGCCGTTCCAAACAGCAACGCGCCGTAAATCATCTTGCCCCAAAGATAGCCCCAGATGTTCCTGGTCAACACGGCCTTGGGGTCAAAATCCTGTAACAGCGCGTGCAGGGTCTGGATGCGTTCGGTGATCGCGCCGTCCAACTCACCGATCACCGCCGCCCCATGGCCAGAGTAGTGGACCAAGCCCGGCTCCAGAAAATCCGCGCCAAAGTTCACAAAGCACCCAATGGTGCGACTGGCCCCGACTTCGCGGGCAATCACGATCTCATTCAGCCCGTTTTGCGCCGACACGACGACGCCGTTCGGGGCCAGATGCGGGGCAAGCGCCTTGACAGCGTCTTCGGTGTGCAAGGCCTTTACGGCCAAAAAGATGCACTCAAACTGGCCCTGCACATCCTGCGGCAAAAAGGCGGGCGCGTGGACGCAATCCTGAAAGATCGGCCCATCGATGCGCAGGCCCTGCGCGTTGATCGCCGCGACATGTTCGGCCATGTTGTCCACGAAGACCACCGGGTGACCGGCCCGCAAAAAGGCCGCGCCAAGGGTGCCGCCAATCGCCCCGGCGCCCCAGATCAGGATGGGTTGGCTCACGTCCAATCCCCTTGCATCAATTCGCGCGTTTCCGCCACGGCCACATCCCAGATCGCCAGCATTTCCGCATCCGGGCGCTGGTAATAGCCACCGAAATTGCCATCCCCCAGCATCGCGCGCACGCCTGCCGGGCCTTGCGCGCGCATCCGGTCAAAATCGACCATCGGTTTGCGCTGATCTGGCTGCTCAACCCCCGCAAGCCGCGTCCACGGAAAGTTCTCCATCCACGACGCGTGCGAGGCGACGGTGTCGATCTCTTGCACCTTGGCAAAGGTTTTGGGCGCGTTCCACCAGTTGTGGAACTTCACCGCGCAACCGGGGTGGTCCGCCATCCATTCAATCGCAAGGCTGGCCGCGGGGGAATTGCCGCCATGCCCGTTGACGAACAAGAACCGCTTGAACCCCTGCTGGCGCAGCGAATCGAGAATGTCGCGCACGATGGCGACATAGGTTTCCACCCGCATGGAAACAGAGCCCGGAAAGGCCAGAAAATACGGCGTCACACCATAGGCCAGCACCGGAAACACCGGAACGCCCAAAGGCTCTGCGGCATCCAGTGCGATCTTTTCTGCAAGTATGGAATCGACCGAAAGCGAAAGCCCGGCGTGCTGCTCGGTGCTGCCCAGCGGCACAATCGCCAGATCGTTGCCCTTCAGATAGGCCTCGATCTGAAACCAATTCATCTCTGCAACCTTCACGATGCTTCCTTTCTGTTCCGCTCGGCGGCGAAGTTGACCCGAAGCAGCGGCATCACCACGCGGTCGATGTCGCCGGGATCGGGTATATGGCGGTATTCAATTTTCAAGGCAGACGCGCTGACCAGACGGGCCGCGTCATCCGCACCGGTGGACATGACAAGCACGTCACAAACGGCAAGTTCCTGCGCAAGATCGGGCGCATCGAGGTTAAGCGAGACGAAATTCTGCACATGCGCCGCAAATCGCCGGATGCCCAGCATCAGGATCGGCTGAAAGTCGGCAAAGCGGGAAACCACGGCAACCCGCGCCATCGGGTCAAGTGCGGCCAACGCCATCCGCGTGTTCTCTGACGGGATGAACCGCAGCGAGATCACATCCGTGCGGCCGGTCAGTTCTTCAACATCCGCCTGAAGGTTCGAGAACGTCAGCACCAGATGCGCGGTGCTGACACGGGCGAGCGCGTCCGGGTTTTCGCGAACCGATTCCAGCGTGACAGGCTCTACCGTGGCCAGCGCGCCCACTTGCATCTCGACCCGCTCGGCATAGCTGGCGGTCGCGTCGGGAAACAGCCCGATCATGACAATCCGCTTGCGCGGCACCTGTGCCAGCCGGGCGGTCATGCGCGCGGTGACCATCGCCATCAGATCAACCGGGCGCAGGCCCAGATCGACCGCCTGATCTATCATCCGGTCAATCTGGCTGCGCATCCCGTCGGCTTGCTGGTTTTTCGCGGCCACAGCGAGGGGGCTGTCAGCCACAAAGGTTCCCGCCCCGCGTCGCCCCTCAATCAGGCCATCGGCCTGCAGATCGGCGTAGATCTTGCTGATCGTCATGGGGGCCACGCCCGCCTGTTCAGCCAGATCGCGAACCGAGGGCAGAGGCGCGCCAACCGCAAGCGCACCAAAAGCAATCTCATGTTCAATCGCGCCGCGAATCTGCGTCCGGATCGGAATGGAAGAGTTTCGGTGAATCTGAATCTTCATTGCCGGGCAGTCCAACTGTTATATGTAATTGATACACTAAACGGGCAATCAGGCCGTCATTCCTCAAATATACGGCATATTGCGGGGCTAGGCCAGAAAATTGTGCTATTGACTTGTTGATTTGCTAGAGTAACGTCACATCCAAATATAACGGTTGCGTCCCCCCCAACAGCTCGGAGTTTCCAAAATGAAGATGTTTTCTCTTGCCGCATTGTCCGCAGCCGTGCTGCTTGGCAGCAGTGTGTCGGTACTCGCGCTTGATCGCGGCGGTGTCATGACCTTTGGCCGGTATACCGACAGCCTGTTCCTTGATCCGGTGCTGAATGATGCCAACGTCGATATCTGGATTCTGACCAACATCTACGACACGCTGATCCTGCCGTCGGCCGACGGGATGGGGCTTGAGCCGGGTCTGGCGACCGAATGGTCGGTTAACGCGGCGGGGGATGTCGTCACGCTTAAGCTGCGCGAGGGCGTCAAATTCTCAGACGGCACCCCGATGACGACAGACGATGTGATCTGGTCGCTGACCCGTGCCGCCAACCCTGATAACGGCGTGTGGACCTCGCTTTGCGCCTCTATCGACAGCGTGACGGCACCGGATGCGGGCACCATCGAAGTGCATCTGAAATATGCTGATCCCACAATCCTGTCGGCGCTTAGCGTGTTCAACACCGCGATCATGCCCAAAGCCGCCTTTGAGGCGACCCCCGGCGCCACCGACAAGGAAAAGGCCGAGGCCTTTGCCCAAAACCCGATCGGGACCGGCCCCTTCATGATGCAAAGCTGGGAGCGCGGGTCGTCGATGAAGCTGGTCAAGAACCCGAACTATTGGGCGATGGGCGAGGACGGGCAGGCGCTTCCCTATCTGGACGGTCTGACCTTTGAAATCATCCCCGACGATGCGACGCGGATTCTCAAAATCCAGGCCGGCGACATTCAGGGAGGGGAGTTCATTCCCTTCGCCCGCGTGGCAGAACTGAAAGCCGACCCGAAGTTGAAGATGGAACTGTTCCCCTCGACCAAGGTGAACGACATCATCATCAACGTGCGCCCGCAGATTGAGGGCCGTGACAACCCGCTGTCGGATGAAAAAGTCCGCGCTGCGATGAACTATGCGGTCAGCAAAGAGGCGATCGTGCAGGTGGTGACCTATGGTGTCGGCACGCCGATGACCTCGTTCATGGCGACGACCACGCCGATGCATTCGGGGACAGAACCGCTCTATCCCTTCGATCTGGAAAAGGCCAAGGCGCTGCTGGCAGAGTCCGCCTATCCGGAAGGGTTCTCGACCAGCATCCTGACCCTTGCGGGCAATCAGGATGAGTTGGCGACCGCCACCGCGTTGCAACAGATGTGGGGTGCCATCGGGATCACGCTGGAGATCAAGCAGGTCGACAACGCCTCACGCACCGAACAATACCGCGCGGGCACCTTTGACATGCGCGCCGGGGCCTGGACGAACGACATCTCGGACCCAAGCCAGATCACCTCGTACTTCGCCTATAGCCCGACCATTGATGCCCTGCATTCGGGCTGGAAAAGCGAAGAGGCGGATGCCCTGTTTGAGGCATCGCAGAAAGAAATGGACCCGGCCAAGCGCGCCGAGCAATTCGCCCGGATCCAAGAGATATTCAATGGCAGCGGCCCGACCATTCCGCTGTATGAAACCCCCTATCCCGTGGCGCTCAGCGCAAGCGTGAACGGGTTCTACCAGATCCCGCTGGGCAACAACGTGTTCCGCGAAGCGTGGATGGCAAAGTAATCTACGCCGGGGGGCGGACTTGTGCCGCCCCTTTTCCCTACTGACCAACGCTTTTGAGGTGCGCCCCTGTGCCATTGGCATCCTTCATCCTGCGACGATTGCTGCAACTGGTCCCGACGTTGATCTTTATCCTGATCGTCGTCTTCACGCTGGTGCGCCTGCTGCCCGGCGATCCCACGAGCGCCATTTTGGGCGACCGCGCGCTGGATGCCGATGTGGAGCGGATCAATCGGGAACTGGGTCTGGACCGATCCTTGCTGGTGCAGTTCGGGGTGTTCGTCAAATCCATGGCCTCGGGCAACTTCGGCGATTCCATTTCGCTGAAGGTTCCGGTGGCAGATCTGATTTTGCAACGCCTGCCCATTACCATGATGCTGACCGCCATGGCCGCGATCATCGCCTTGCTGATGGCAGTGCCGCTGGCGTTTCTGGCGGCGCTGCGTCAGGGCCGCGCGACCGATGCGGTGATCCGGGGCGCGTTTCAGGTTGGGCTGTCGATGCCGGTTTTCTACATCGGCCTGCTGTTGCTGACGGTGTTCGGCGCGGGGCTTGGCTGGTTTCCGGTCGGCGGTTATGGCGATGGCTTTCTCGATCACCTGTATCACCTCTTCTTGCCCGCTGTGACGCTCGCGCTTAGCCTTTCGGCGATCATCATGCGTAACCTGCGCGCCGCGATCATTGGCGTGGTGGATGCGGAATATGTGCAGTTCGCCCGCTCCAAAGGCATCGCGCCCAAGCTGATCCTGCTGCGCCATGTGCTGCGAAACGCGTTGATCTCAACCGTGGCCCTTTTTGGGTTGTCGATCGGCACACTTCTGGGTGGGGCGGTGATCACCGAGACGGTTTTCGCCGTGCCGGGGGCGGGTCGGTTGATGGTGGAAAGCATCTACGGGCGCGACTATCCGGTGGTGCAGGGGCTGACAATCGCGCTTGCCGTGCTGGTGTCGATCACCTTTCTGCTGACCGATCTGCTGCAAGCCTGGCTTGACCCAAGGGTGGCGCGATGATGGCGGCACGCGTTCTTGGCCGCAGCACCTTGCCCCGCCCGTTGGTCTTTGGCGGCGCGCTTTTACTGTGCAGCCTGCTGCTGGCGGTCTTTCCCGCCGCCTTTGCCCCCTATGATCCGAACGCCTTCGACTATGCCGCCTTGCTGCAAGGGCCAAGTGCGGCCCACCCAATGGGGACCGACAATTTCGGCCGCGATGTGCTAAGCCGCGTGATCCACGCCTATACCATCGACATGCAGATCGCCTTCTTTGCGACGGTGTTTCCCTTCCTGATCGGCACCGTCATCGGGGCGTTGGTGGGCTATTTCGGAGGCATTGCCGAAACCCTCTTTGGCCGCGTCGTTGATGCGGTCATCACCTTCCCTTTCCTCGTGCTGGTCATCGCCATCGTCTCGGTTCTGGGGCCGGGGCTGCTGAACATGTATATCGCCGTGGGTGTGGTGGGCTGGGTGTTCTACGCCCGGATCATCGCGGCCGAGGTCAAGGTGCAAAAGCGGCTCGATTATGCCGATGCGGGGCGGGCGATGGGATATACCCATGTGCGGATCATCTTCCGGCATTTGCTGCCGAACGCGATCACCCCTGCGGTGGTCTACTGGATGACCGATATGGCGCTGGCGATTTTGCTGGGGTCCAGCCTTGGCTATCTTGGCCTTGGCGCGCAGCCGCCCACAGCGGAATGGGGGGTTCTGATCGCGGATGGCAAGAACTTCATGTCAACCGCGTGGTGGATCTCTGTGTTTCCGGGGGTTGCGATCGTGGTGACGGGGCTGGGTTTCAGCCTGACCGGAGACGGGTTGGCCGAAATACTCAGGACCAAGAAATGACCCCTGCCCAGTTGGAAGTCCGCAACCTGACCACCCGGTTCAACACCGCATCCGGCCCGTTAACGGCGGTGAATGACGTCTCATTCACGCTCCGCCCGGGGGAGGTTCTGGGCCTTGTCGGGGAATCCGGGTCGGGCAAAAGCGTGACCCTGCGCTCGCTGATCCGGCTTTTGCCGCAGATGGCCTCGGTCGAAGGCGAGGTCGTCTGGCGGGATCGCGATATCCTGAAGATGTCGGATAAGGACGTGCGCGCGGTGCGCGGCGGGCAGATCTCGATGATCTTTCAAGAGCCCGCAACCGCCCTAAACCCCGTGCTGCCGATTGGTCTGCAGATCGAAGAAAACCTGCGCGCCCATACCAGCCTGTCAAAGCCCGAACGGCTAAAGCGCGCCCGTGAGCTGATGGATATGGTCGGCATCCCCGAAGCCGCCCGGCGTTTGCAGGAATATCCGCACCAATTCTCGGGCGGGATGAAGCAGCGCGCGATGATCGCCATTGCACTGGCCAGCAACCCGACGCTGCTGCTGGCGGATGAGCCGACGACGGCGCTGGATGTGACCATTCAGGACCAGATCCTGAAACTGATCCTCGACCTGCGCGACCAGTTGCACATGAGCGTTATTCTGGTGACCCATGATCTGGGCGTGGTGGCCGCCACCTGTGACCGGATGGCGGTGATGTATGCGGGCCGGATCGTGGAAACCGGCACTGTTCAGCAGGTGTTTGACCAGCCGATGCACGCCTATACCCGTGGGTTGCTGGGCTCGGTTCCCCGCGCCGGGACCGAGCGGACAAAGCTTGTGTCCATCGAAGGCACGCCGCCCGGTTTGGCGGCGATCCCGCAGGGCTGCGCCTTTCACCCGCGCTGCGATTTCGCCACCGACCTGTGCCGCAGCACGCAACCACAGACCACCACCCTTACCACCGACCGACAGGTCGCCTGCCATCACCGGGCCGAAGTGGTTGCAGCCGGGGCGCAAACGCCATGAAACAACCCCAAGAAGCCGTGATGACCGTGACGGGGCTGACCAAGGTCTTTTCCTTGCCGCATGGCCTTGCCGATCGCCTTATGGGCAAGCCCGCCCTTGCCGTGCAGGCGCTGAACGATGTCAGCTTTGGTCTGTTGCGCGGCGAAACCTTGGGGATCGTCGGGGAAAGTGGCTGCGGAAAGTCAACGCTTGCGCGCTGTCTGGTGCGCTTGCATGAGGTCGAAGGCGGCAAGATCGTCTTTGAGGGCACCGACATCGCCACCCTGTCCGGTCCCCAGCGCAGGGCGTTCAATCGCCGGGTGCAGATGATCTTTCAAGACCCCTACGGCTCGCTCAACCCGCGCATGACCGTGCGCCAGATTCTGGCCGAGGCGCTGTCGGTGCATGCGATGCGACCCGCAGGGCAGATCCCCGCCCGGATTGCCGAGTTGCTGGATCTGGTGCGCTTGCCCGCCGACGCGGCGGCACGCTATCCGCATGAATTTTCGGGCGGACAACGCCAGCGCATCGGCATTGCCCGCGCGCTTGCGGTTGAACCAGAGGTGCTGGTCGCGGATGAACTGGTCTCGGCGTTGGATGTCTCGGTGCAGGCGCAGGTGGTGAACCTGCTGCTGGATCTGCAACAACGCCTTGATCTGACGGTGGTGTTCGTGGCGCATGACCTGCGCCTTGTCCGCCACATCTCGCATCGCGTGGCGGTGATGTATCTGGGCAAAATCGTTGAAATCGCCCCGGCCGAGGCGCTGTTCGCGGCCCCGCGCCACCCCTACACCAAGGCCCTGCTGGATGCCGCCCCCGAGATGGACCCCGGCAAACGCCGGCAAAAGGCCGCGATGGCGGGCGAGCTTCCCAGCCCGATCAATCCGCCCAAGGGCTGCCTCTTCAACACCCGCTGCCCCTTGGCCTTTGAGCGTTGCTTTACCGAGCGTCCGGTCCTGACCGAACGCAGCCCCGCCCACCAAGCCGCCTGCCATCTGGCCAACTTCGGCCAAAAGGATCTGACCCCATGACCTACGCCGCCTTTCAAACCCAGATTGCCCGCATCAACGATGTGTTGTGCACCGTGAACCTGATGGCATGGGATGCCCGCACGATGATGCCGCCGGGCGGGGTCAATGCGCGCGGCGAACAGGTCGCGACGTTGACCACCATCGCGCGCGAACTGGCCACGGGTGACGACCTGCGCCGCGCGATTGCCTCGGCCCGGACCGAACTTGCGGGCGTGCCTGACACCGATCTGCGGCTGCGGGCCCTGGCACTGGCCAGCCGCGAGATTGACACGCTGCAACGCATCCCGGCCCGGCTTATCACCGAAATGGCGGGCCTGACGACCCGGGCCCATTCCGCTTGGGCCGAGGCGCGCGCGGCCAATGACTTTACCGCCTATGCGCCGCTGCTAAAGCGCATCATGGCGATGCAGCGTGAGATTTCGCAGGCGATCGGCGGCGCACACCCCTATGATCCCATGGTGGGCAAGTTTGAACCAGGGATGACCTACGCCCAGTTGCAGGTGCTTTACGCCCAACTGAAAACCGCGCTGACCCCGTTGATTCAGCGCGCAACCGCCGCACCGCCACCGCGGATGGATTTTCTGTCGCGCGGCTTTCCGGTGGCCGCGCAGAAAGCCTTCGGCATGAAGATGGCCCAGCGGTTGGGCTATGATCTGAACCGTGGCCGGCTGGACGACACGGTGCACCCGTTTGAGATTTCCTTCACCCGCGATGACGTGCGCATCACCAGCCGCTTCCGCGACTCTTGGCTGCCCGGCGGCATGTTCGCGCTGTGGCATGAGGCCGGTCATGGCATGTACGAACAAGGCGGCGCGCCCGAGCATGTGCGGTCAATCTTCACCACCGATCTTGTGAACCTTTACGCGGTGAATGGCGCGAGCTTTGGCATCCATGAAAGCCAGTCGCGGCTTTGGGAAAACCGGGTGGGGCGGTCGCGCGCCTTCTGGAACCTGCATTTCGGGGAATTGCGCGATCACTTCCCTGACCAGCTTGCCGATGTGACGGCGGATGAGTTCTGGCGTTCCGTGAACGCCGTCCGCCCCGATTGCATCCGGGTTGAGGCCGATGAGTTGACCTATGACATGCACATCATCCTGCGGTCAGAGATAGAGGCCGCCCTGATGGCCGGCGATCTGGATGTCGGGGATCTGCCCGCCGTATGGGCCGAAAAGATGAAAGAGTATCTTGGCGTTGTGGTGCCCGATGACACCCACGGCGTGCTCCAGGATGTGCATTGGTCGCACGGCTATCTGGGGTCCTTCCCGACCTATACCCGTGGGCAATATCATGTCGTCGCAGTTCTTTCGCAAAGCCCGGCAAAGCCCCGCGATTGCCGACGGCCTTGCCACCGGCAACTACGCCCCTTTGCAGAGTTGGCTGGGGGAAAACATCTACCGGCACGGGCGCGCGCAACTGCCGCAAGACACGCTGCGGCTTGCCACTGGAGAGTCTTTGGACGCGACAGCCTACATCGCGGATCTGACCGAAAAAGTGAACGCTCTGACCGAATAAGGGGCCGCCCATGCCACCGACCGCCGATCTTTATGACGCCTATCCCGACCAGCTTCAGGTCTGCGATACCCCGTTTCGCAACTTTGGCGGTGTGACGGAATTCATCGGCCCTTGCGCGACCCTTGCGACGTTCGAAGACCATCACCCGGTGCTGACGATGCTCAGCACCCCCGGTCTGGGGCGGGTCCTTGTGGTGGACGGGCAAGGCTCATTGCGGGTCGGTCTGATGGGAGACCGGCTTGCCGGTATCGCCGTCGCCAACAACTGGCGCGGCGTGATCCTGCACGGCGTGATCCGCGACTCGGCGGGGATCGGCGCGCTGGCGCTGGGCGTCAAGGCGCTGGGCACAACCGCGCGGAAAAGTTGGGTCGCCACGCAAGGCGCGCGGGATCTGCCGATCACCTTCGGTGCGGTCACCTTTTGCCCCGGCGATTGGATTTATGCCGACGGCGACAGCCTTGCCGTGTCAAAGGCCGAACTGCCCGGCTTGTAAGACGGCAAGCCGGGCGCGCGGGGGCATCCCTTCAGGATGCCGCTGCCAACCCGATATCCAACGAGGACAAGATCGTGTCGATCTGCGCGGCAGAGATCACCAACGGCGGCGACAGGATGATGTTGTTACCCGACACCCGGATCATCGTGCCGTTTTCATAGGTAACCTCATGCACCAGACCGATGGTCTTTTTGTCGACCGGGGTTTTGGCCGCCCGGTCCGAGACCATCTCTACCGCGCACATCAATCCGTGCCCGCCGCGCACATCCCCGATCAGCGCGTGCTTTTCCTGCAGGGCCAACAGACCCCTGAACAGTTGTTCACCACGCGCCGCGGCGTTTTCGTTCACCTTCAGCCGCGCGGTTTCCTTCAGGCAGGCAATCGCCGCTGCCGCCCCAACCGGATGGCCGGAATAGGTATAGCCCGAGCCAATAGCACCCTTGCCGGTCTTGTCCTGTTCAAACACCTCGACCACGCCGTCCGACAGCATGACCGCCCCGAAGGGGAAATAGCCGTTAGTGATCGCCTTGGCGCTGCACAACAGGTCGGGCTGCACCCCCCAGTGACGTGAGCCTGTCCAACTGCCGGTGCGGCCAAAGGCGGTGATCACCTCATCCGCAATCAACAAAATCCCGTATTTGGAACACAGCGCCCGCACGCCGGGCATAAAGCTTTCATGCGGCGGGATGACCCCACCCGCCCCAAGGATCGGTTCCATGATAAAGGCCGCGATGGTGGAGGCATCCTGAAACTTGATCTCATCCTCCAATGCGGCAAGGCACAGTTGCGCCAAGCGCGCCGGATCGGTTTCGTTGAACGGGTTGCGATAGGGATAGGGCGCGGGGATATGGAAACAGCCGGGCATCAGCGGTTCATAGGCGGTGCGGAAATTCGCGTTGCCGTTGACCGATGCGCCCAAGGTATGGGTGCCGTGATACCCCTTCTTCAGGCTCAGGAACTTGACCCGCCCCGCCTCGCCGCGCAGCTTGTGGTATTGCCGGGCCAGACGCAGCGCCACCTCGACACTGTCCGACCCGCCCGAGGTATAGAACGCCCGGCTCAACCCGTCAGGGGCGAAGAATTCGCGCAGCATATAGCTTAGCTCAATCGCCGCGTCGTTGGTCGTGCCGCGAAAGATCGAATAGTAGGGCAGCTTGTCCAACTGCGCCGCGATGGCCTGTTTGACCGGGGTGCAGGAATAGCCAAGATTGACGTTCCAAAGCCCGCCAACCGCGTCAACGGTCGTATGGCCGTCGATGTCGGTGATCTCTACCCCTTCACCGCTGACAATGATCTCTGGCGGGTTGGCCAGGCTATCTGCCGGATGGGTCATCGGGTGCCAAAGGTGCTTGGCGTTGTTTTCTTTAAGGAAATTTTCGTCACGCATGGGGAATCTCCGAGGCGGGCGGTCTGGGAAAGCGGGCTTGCAAGAAGCTTGACAGAGCCACCGCGAACAAGCAACTATATTTGCAACGCTGTAGATAATATTGAAACAATAGACAGGGCTCTTGAGGTGGTGCACGACTGGACGCGGCGCAAGTTGGTGCCGTGCGCCCCCCCTGTAACGAAAGGCCAAGCGGCATGAAACAGACCGACATAGAGGCGCTGCGGGCAAAGGTTGTGGCCCCGGCGGGATTGTTCATTGATGGCCTGTCCCGGCCCGCCGTCTCTGGTGCGGTGCTGGAGGTGCTGTCGCCGCTGAACGGCGCGCGGCTGACCACGCTGGCCGACGCCGGCACCGACGATGTCGAGGCGGCGTGCCAGAGCGCGCGGCGGGCCTTTGACAAGGGCGACTGGTCCCGCGCCGCCCCCGCGCAGCGCAAGAAAGTGTTGCTGCGCCTTGCTGAACTGATTGAGGCCGAGGCGCTGGATCTGGCCGTGCTGGGCGTGCGCGACAACGGCACCGAAATTGGCATGGCCTACAAGGCCGAGCCGCTAAGTGCTGCCGCCACCTTCCGCTATTATGCCGAGCTGATCGACAAGGTTTACGGCGAAATCGCCCCAACCGCCCCGAACGTGCTTGGCTTGGTTCACAAAGAACCGATTGGCGTGGTGGGGGCGATCGTGCCGTGGAACTTTCCGCTGATGATCGGCGCGTGGAAGGTTGCCCCGGCCTTGGCGGCGGGCAATTCGGTGGTGCTCAAACCGGCAGAGACGGCCTCATTGACGCTGCTCCGCCTTGCCGCGCTTGCGGTCGAGGCGGGTCTGCCGCCGGGGGTCTTCAATGTGGTCACCGGGCAGGGCGCGGTGGCGGGCGCGGCCCTTGGCCTTTCGATGGAGGTGGACGTTCTGGCCTTTACCGGGTCTGGCGCGACCGGGCGCCGGTTGATGGGCTATGCCGCGCAATCCAACCTGAAACGGCTCTTTCTGGAACTGGGCGGCAAAAGCCCCAACATCATTTTTGCAGACGCGCCGGATCTGGCTGCGGCGGCCAAGGTGGCGGCCTACGGGATCTTCCGCAACTCGGGTCAGGTGTGCATCGCCGGCTCGCGCCTGCTGGTCGACGCGTCCATCGCCGAGGATTTCGCAGGGCGCGTGGCCGAGATCGCCGCGAAACTGCGGGTCGGTGATCCGCTGGATCTGGCCACGGAGGCGGGGGCGATCAATTCAGCCGCGCAGCTGGAGCGCAGCCTTGGCTTTGTCACCCGCGCCCAAAACGATGGCGCGCAGGTTCTGACGGGTGGGGCGCAAACGCATGTGGAAAGCGGCGGCTGGTTCATGCAACCAACCGTGTTGACCGGGGTCAGCGACACGATGGATGTGTTTCAGAACGAGGTGTTCGGCCCGGTCCTGACCATCACCCCCTTCGCGGATGAGGCCGAGGCGCTGCGTCTTGCCAACGCGACAGAGTTTGGCTTGGCCGCAGCGGTCTGGACGGCGGATCTGTCCCGGGCGCACCGGATGGTGCGGGCGATCCGGGCGGGGGTTGTGCATGTGAATACCTATGGAGGCGCCGATCTGACCGTGCCTTTGGGCGGTCATGGGCAATCAGGCAACGGGCACGATAAGTCGCCGCACGCGCTCGACAAGTTCATGAATTTGAAAACGGCGTGGATTCAGCTGTGAACGGCGCGGCGCGGCAGCAGGGGATGGAAATGGACACCAAAAAGACGATCCTTGTCATCGGCACCTATGACACCAAGGACCAGGAACTGGCCTATGTCTGCGACCGCATCCGCGCGATGGGCGGGGCGGTCTTGTCTATGGATGTCAGCGTTCTGGGCGACCCGAGCGAGGCGACCGACATCTCCAAACATCAGGTCGCGGCGGCGGCGGGCAAGACGATTGCCGATGCCATTAACTCTGGCGACGAAAACCACGCCATGCAGATCATGGCGGCGGGGGCGGCCAAGCTGACCGCCCAGTTGCACGCCGAGGGGCGGATCAACGGGATGATCGGCCTTGGCGGGACGATGGGCACCGATCTTGTGCTGGATTGCTGTCAGGCGCTGCCTTTGGGCGTGCCGAAATATGTGGTGTCTACGGTGTCCTTCTCGCCGCTGATCCCGGCGGATCGCTTGTCACCGGATGTGCAGATGATCCTGTGGGCGGGCGGGCTTTATGGGCTGAACGCGGTGTGCAAATCCTCGCTTAGCCAAGCGGCGGGTGCGGTGCTGGGGGCCGCGATGGCGGTTGAGCCGCCGATCCGGGATCGCCCGGTGATCGGCATGACCAGCCTTGGGTCGTCCTGCCTGCAATACATGAAACATCTGCGCGAGCCGTTGATCGCGCGCGGGTTTGAGGTCGCGGTCTTTCATGCCACCGGCATGGGCGGCATGGCGTTTGAATCCTTGGCCAAGCAGGGCTATTTCGCTGCCGTGCTGGATCTGGCCTTGCCCGAGGTGGGCAACCTGATGGTCGGATCAGCGATCCACGCCGGAGCGGATCGGCTGACCAGCGCGGGCCGCGCGGGCATTCCGCAGATCGTGGCCCCCGGCTGTGCCGACCTGATCGACTTTGCCGGCTGGCAGGACATTCCCGCCGCCTATGCGGACCGGCCCTTTCATGCGCACAACCGGCTGATCAAGTCTTCGGGCCTGTCGCCCGACGAACGCCGCGCCTTGGTGCGCGACTTTGCGGCACGCCTTGCGCAGGCGACGGCCCCGGTCGCGTTCCTGATGCCGCTGGAGGGGGTTGAGGAATGGGATCGCCCCGGTGCGCCCGCCCATGACCCCGAAGGTCTGGCCGCAATGATTGATGAGGTGCGCAAGGTCATCGGCCCCGTCCTGCCGCTGACCGAGGTCACCTGCCACATCAACGACGCGGGCTTTGCCGAGCAGGTTCTGGTGATCGTGGACCGCTGGATTGCGGACGGCACGATCAAGATGCACGGCTAGGCGCGCGCGCCCCCCCTCTTGCGGCGGCGGGGGGCGGTCGCTAATCAGTAATGAATATTCATTACTGATTCGAGCCATGAAGCGCCCAGAGAAATCCACGACCGAAGACCGCATCTTCGCCGCCGTCATCGACATCGGTGCGACGCAAGGCATTGGAGCCACCTCTATGGCCGCCGTGGCCAAGGCCGCGCGGGTGTCGGCAGGCACGCTCTATCTGCACTTTCCGTCCAAGGACGACATGCTTCAAGCCGTCTACCTGCGCCTGAAACACGCGTTCCACAGCCAGTTGATGGCCGCCACTGGCCAAGCCTCGCCGGGCGACGATCTTGCTGGCATGTGGCACGCGCTGCTGGCGTTTCAGGCCAGCATGCCCAACGCGATCCTGTTTCTGGAAACCGCAGGGGCCGCGCAAATCCTGACCGACGACCAGAAGCGCCACGTCGCAGGCTACCAGCAAGAGGTCAACGCGGTCATCGCCAAGGCGATCAAGGCCGGGGCGATCACGGTCGGGCTGGAGGTGGCGATCACCGTTCTGGTCGGCTCGGCCCTGCACCTTGCCCGCAGACACGCGCTTTTGGCGCAAGCGGTCCCCGAGGCGGAGGCCGCGCAGACCTTTGCCGCCGTCTGGCACGGCCTCGGCGGCACCTAAACCCTTCACTCCCAAGGAACTCCCATGTCAAAAGTCATCCTCATCACCGGAACCTCCACCGGCCTTGGCGTCAGTCTTGCCGTGCAGGCGGCGCAAGCGGGGCACAGGGTCTACGCCTCCATGCGCGACCTTGGCAAACGTGGGGCGCTCGACAATGCCGCCGCCGCCGCGGGTGTCGCGCTGCAAGTGGTGCAACTGGACGTGCAGGACGGTGCCAGCATTACCGCCGCCGTGGGCCATATCCTTGCCCAAGAGGGGCGTCTGGATGTGTTGATCAACAACGCCGGGGCGGGCTTTGTGCGGACCATCGAACAAGCCTCCGAGGCCGAGGCGGCATGGGTCATGGACGTGAACTTTATGGGTGTGGCGCGCTGCACCAAAGCGGTCCTGCCGCAGATGCGCCAACAGGGCAGCGGCCATATCGTGACGATCTCCTCGGTTGGCGGGCTGGTGGGTCAGCCCTTCAATGAACTGTATTGCGCGGCGAAATTCGCGGTCGAAGGGTTCATGGAATCCTTGGCCAGCTATGTGACCCCGCATTTCGGGGTGCAGTTCTCGGTGGTAGAGCCGGGCGGCATCACCTCGGATTTCGCGGCCAACGTACTGCGGCAGGTCGAGCAAACCGGCGGAATTCTGGACGACGCCTATCGCCCGATCCTGATGAAATACATTGGTGGTGCGTCCACCCGGCAAGGCAGCGGGGTCTATCAAAGCGCGGATGAGGTGGCGAGCGTGGTGATGGAGGTGGTCGACGCCGCCATTCCCCCCCTGCGCCGTCGGACCTCGGCCTGGTCTGAAGACTTCACCGCCCTGAAAACCGGGCTGGACCCGGATGGCCGCAAAGGGGCCGCAATGGTGTTCGAACAGTTCCTGCGCTGACACCCGGCGCGCGGTCCGGCGCATTTTTAGGCGCATCGCCTTAAAACCGGGCAGAGGCAGCGGCCCAATGCTGCGGTGCGGCGCGTGGCGCGCGGGGCCGATTGCGCCGGGCGCAGCCTTGGCCACAGGTTGCGCCATGCCAAAGCGCCTGTCGATCATCGTCGTCGAAAAAGACCGTGACCGCGCCATGACCATCGTTGATGGTCTGCGCGAGGCCGGGGATTACGATGTTTTGGTCATTGGCGAGGAAATCGGCCTTGCCCGCAAGATCGCCGCCCGCAACCCGGACCTCGTCTTGATCGACGCGGGCAGCCCCTCGCGCGACGCGTTGGAAGAGTTGACCGTCGCCAGCCTGCCGATGCAGCGGCCCGTGGCGATGTTCGTGGATGAAAGCGACGGCACCCTGACCAAGGCGGCGATTGAGGCGGGCGTTTCGGCCTATGTCGTCGCGGGGCTGCGCGGCGACCGGATCAAGCCGGTGCTCGATGCCGCCATCGCCCGCTTTCACATGATGCAGAAGATGCGGGTGGAACTGGCCGAAACCCGCCGCGCGCTAGAGGAGCGCAAGTCGATTGACCGCGCCAAGGGTATCCTGATGCGCGCCAAAGGGCTGAGCGAGGACGCCGCCTACGCGCTTTTGCGCAAGGCCGCGATGGATCAGGGCCGCAAGGTCGCCGATGTGGCGCAGGCGCTGATCACCACGGCGGATCTGCTGAAATGACGGTCACGCTGCGCCTTGGCTTCGTGCCGCTGGTCGATGCCGCACCGCTGCTGGTCGCCGCGGCCTTGGGCTTTGCTGATGAAGAGGGCCTGAACCTGCAGCTGATCCCCGCGCCCAGCTGGGCCGCGCTGCGCGATCTGCTGGCGCAGGGGCAGGTGGCGGCGGCGCATATGCTGGCCCCGGTGCCTGTCGCCATGGCGCTGGGCCTTGGCGGATCGGCCGCCCGGTTTGAGGTGCTGTCGGTGCTCAACACCAACGGCAATACCATTGGCGTCTCGCAGGCGCTGGCGGCGCGGATGCGCGCGGCTGGTCACAGCTTTGGCTTTGACGATGCCCGCGCGGCGGGTCTGGCGCTGCTGGCGGCGGCGGGCAGCCGGTTGCGCATCGGCGTGCCCTTTGCCTTTTCAATGCATCTGGAACTGGTCCGCTATTGGCTGGAGGGCTTGGGCCAGCCTTTGCCCGCGGGGCTGGAGATTATCACCGTGCCGCCCCCGCGCATGGCCGACGCGCTGGCGGCGGGCGAGGTGGACGCCTTCTGCGTGGGCGAGCCGCGCGGCTCTGTCGCGGTTGGGATGGGGGCGGGTGTGCTGCTGTTGCCCACCTCGGCCATCTGGTCTTTTGCCCCCGAAAAGGTGCTGGCAGCCCGGCAAGGCTGGGCCGAACAGGAACCGGATCTGGCCGGGCGGCTGATCCGTGCGATCTGGCAGGCGGGGCGCTGGCTGGCCGTACCGGATAACGCGATGGTCGCCTCTGAGCTTTTGGCGGCACCGGGGCGCTTGGCGGTGTCGTCCGAGGTGATTGAGCGCTGCCTGACCGGGCGGCTGATCCTGTCGGCCTCGGGCGAAGAGCGTCACGTCGCGGGCTTTGTCGAATTTCACAACGGGGCGGCAACCTTTCCGTGGCGCAGCCAAGCCGCGTGGATCGGCGCGCGGCTGGCCCGACGGCACGGGTTGCCGGTTGGCCCCTCGGCCAAGGCGGCGGCAGCAGTGTTCCGCAGCGATCTGCACCGGGCGCATCTGGCCCCGGTGGGGGCCGATCTGCCCGCCGCCTCGGCCAAGGTCGAAGGCGCGCTGGCACAGCCCACCCCGGTCGCCTCGGCCCGCGGAAAGCTGATTCTCGCCGCTGACAGATTTTTTGATGCCCGCATCTTCGACCTTGCCGCACCCGAGTGATTAAAAAGTAATCGCTGCGATGCGGCATGGAAAAAACACCAGCCGTTCAACAGCCGATCCTCACATGCCCGACTTGACGCCGCAGCGCGGCATGGCACAGTGAACCCAAGCGCCGGGGCAATGAAGTCCCACCGCGCGTTTGCAGACCACGACCCGCCCAGAACCGGGCATCCCCAACATTGGGAAAGCCGAGCACCGCCGCTCGATCCATCGTCCTTAGGGCGAAGGGTCTGGCGGCTTTTTGCATTTCACCCCCCTCCCCGGGGAAAAAGGAACCAATCATGTCTCGTCTCGCAGCCATCCTTGCCACGACCGCCCTCTGCCTTCCGATCCTGACGCTGCCCGCCCTCGCCGAAACCCCCGGCGTTGAGAAAGAAGAATTGACCCTTGGCTTTATCAAGCTGACCGACATGGCCCCTTTGGCAATCGCCAAGGAAAAGGGGTTCTTTGAGGATGAAGGCCTGTCGGTGACGCTGGTTGCACAGTCCAACTGGAAGGTGCTGCTGGATGGTGTGGTGTCGGGTGAGTTGGACGGCGCGCATATGCTGGCCGGGCAACCCATTGCCGCCAGCATCGGTTACGGCACAAAAGCCGCCCTTGTGACGCCCTTCTCAATGGACCTGAACGGCAACGCGATCACCGTATCGAACGCGGTGTGGGAAGAGATGAAGCCCAATGTCCCGATGGAAGGCGACAAGCCCGCGCATCCGATTTCTGCCGCCGCTCTGAAACCCGTGGTGGAAAGCTATGCCGCCACGGGCACGCCGTTCAATCTGGGCATGGTGTTCCCGGTGTCCACCCATAACTACGAACTGCGCTATTGGCTGGCTGCGGGCGGGATAAACCCCGGCTTTTATGCGCCCGATGACGTGTCGGGCCAGTTGGGCGGCGATGTGCTGATCTCGGTCACCCCGCCGCCGCAAATGCCCTCAACGCTCGAGGCGGGCACCATTCTTGGCTACGCCGTGGGCGAGCCGTGGAATCAGGCCGCCGTGGCCAAGGGCATTGGCGTCCCGGTGATCACCGACGCCGATATCTGGAAGAACAACCCCGAGAAGGTGTTCGGCCTGACGGCCGAGTTCGTGCAGCAAAACCCGCAAACTACGCTGGCCTTGACCAAGGCGCTGATCCGCGCCGCGATCTGGCTGGATGAGAACGACAACGCCAACCGCCCCGAAGCGGTCGAAATCCTGAGCCGCGCGGAATACGTCGGCGCGGATGCGTCGGTCATCGCGAACTCCATGACCGGGACCTTTGAGTTTGAAAAAGGCGACAAGCGTCCGGCGCCCGATTTCAACGTGTTCTTCCGCTATAACGCGACCTTCCCCTACTATTCGGACGCGGTCTGGTATCTGACCCAGATGCGCCGCTGGGGCCAGATCGCCGAAGGCAAGCCGGACGCTTGGTATGATGAGACCGCCAAGTCGGTCTACAAACCCGATGTCTACAAGGCCGCTGCCGAAGCGCTGATCGCCGAAGGCAAAGCCACCGCCGATATGTTCGACTTTGATGCGGACGGCTACCGCGAACCGACGGCCGATTTCATCGACGGCATCGCCTATGACGGCAAGACCCCGAACGCCTACATCGACAGCCTTCCCGTCGGCCTGAAGGGCGACGAGACGGTTGCCGCAGTCCTGAACTGAGGCCCCGCCATGACCCTGCTTGATCCCGCCGCTTTGCCCGAAGAACCGACCGAAATCCGGGCCGAGCGTTTGACGCGTCTCTACGCCACCATCACCCGCTGTGACCCTTGGTTTCGGGTGCTGGGGCTGGCGTGGCTGACCCCGGTCTGGCGCATCCTTGCGGGGGATAACCCGCGCGGACAGCTCAAGGATCTGTGGCGGCTGGCCGTGGTGCCGATGCTGGCGATTGCGGGTTTTCTGACCCTGTGGGGCGCGCTTGCCCCGCAGGTCCAGACCTCGCTGGGTGCCATTCCGGGGCCAATGCAGGTCTGGGCACAGGTCAAGGTGCTGCACACCGATGCGCTCGCCGAGGGTGAAAAGCAGGCGGCCTTTTACGAAAAGCAGGCCGAAAAGAACGCAGCCCTGATCGCCGAAGGCAAGGCGGATGCGATCAAAGAACACAGCTATACCGGCAAGCCGACGTTTTACGCCCAGATCTGGACCTCTATTCAAACCGTGTTCTTTGGCTTTGTGATCGGCACGCTGGTGGCGGTGCCCTTGGGCATCCTGTCGGGCATGTCGCCCACCGCCAATGCCGCGATCAATCCGCTGGTTCAGATCTTCAAACCCGTCTCACCGCTGGCTTGGTTGCCGATTGTGACGATGGTCGTCTCTGCCCTTTACGTCAGCGACGGCGGCATGCCGAAAAGCTTTGTCGTCTCGGCCATCACCGTGACGCTATGCTCGCTTTGGCCCACGCTGATCAACACCGCGCTGGGCGTCGCCTCTATCGACAAGGATCTGGTCAACGTGGGCCGGGTGCTCAAACTCTCGGCCTGGACCAAGGTGACCCGGCTGGTGCTGCCCTCGGCCCTGCCGCTGATCTTTACCGGGTTGCGGCTAAGCCTTGGTGTCGGCTGGATGGTGCTGATCGCCGCCGAGATGCTGGCCCAGAACCCCGGCCTTGGAAAGTTCGTCTGGGATGAATTCCAGAACGGCAGCTCCGACAGCCTTGCCCGCATTATCGTGGCGGTGCTGACCATCGGGATCATCGGCTTCTTGCTGGACCGGGTGATGTTCGCCTTGCAGCAAGCCTTCACCTTCTCTGGAAATCGGTGAGACTATGGGCATTCTTGAACTGACAGATGTCTCCAAGGGCTATGGCACAACGCCCGTCTTGCGCAACCTGACCCTGTCTGTGGCCGAGGGCGAGTTTCTGGCAATCCTTGGCTTTTCAGGATCGGGCAAGACGACCCTGATGAACCTGATGGCCGGGCTGGAGATGCCCGACCGGGGCGCGGTTAGCTTTCGCGGCCTGCCCGTGTCGGGGCCGGGACCAGAGCGGGGGCTGGTGTTTCAATCCTACGCGCTGATGCCGTGGTTGACCGTGGCGGGCAACATCGCCCTGGCGGTCAATGCGGTGTCCAAAGGCTCCAAGGCGGAGCGCGCCGCACTGGTGGCCAAGTATATCGCGATGGTTGGCCTGTCCCACGCGGCTGACCGCCGCCCGGCCGAACTGTCGGGCGGTATGCGCCAGCGCGTTGCCGTGGCGCGCGCCTTGGCGATGCAGCCCGACGTGCTGCTGATGGATGAACCGTTGTCAGCACTTGATGCGCTGACCCGCGCCAACCTCGCCGCCGAAATAGAGGCGATCTGGGCCGCCGAAAAGCGCACCGTGGTTCTGGTGACCAACGATGTGGACGAGGCCTTGGTGCTGGCCGACCGCATCTTGTGCCTGAACCTGGATGGCACCTTGGGGCAGACCTTTCCCGTCGCCCTGCCGCGCCCACGGGATCGGACGGCGATGAACGACGATCCGGCCTTTATCGCGCTGCGTAACGATGTCACCGCCTATCTGATGGATGTGGGCATCAGCGCCAAAGTGGCCGACACCCGCCACCTGCCGCAGGTGACCCCGCGCCACGCCCTGCCCGGTGCCTATGCCAAGGCCGCCAAAAGCGCCACGGATGACCGCTACCTGCACTTCTCCCAACTCCACAAGATCTACGCCACCGCCAAAGGCCCGCTGACAGTGGTCGAAGATTTCAACCTGACCCTGAAGAAGGGCGAATTCATCAGCCTGATCGGCCACTCCGGCTGTGGCAAATCCACGGTGCTGACGATGGCGGCGGGGCTGAATGACATCTCCAAAGGGGCCATCAAGCTGGATGGCTGGCACGTCGAAGGGGCCGACCCCGAACGCGCGGTGGTGTTCCAGTCGCCCAGCCTGTTCCCTTGGCTGACCGCCCGCGAGAACGTGGCGATCGGTGTGGACCGGGTCTACCCCAAGGCCAGCCAGGCAGAGCGGCAAGACGTGGTGGAATACTATCTGGAACGGGTGGGCCTTGGCGATGCGATGGGCAAACAGGCGTCCGAGATGTCCAACGGCATGCGTCAGCGGGTGGGTATTGCCCGCGCCTTCGCCCTGTCGCCCAAACTGCTGCTGCTGGATGAACCCTTTGGCATGCTCGACAGCCTGACCCGCTGGGAGCTTCAGGAAGTGCTCATGGAAGTCTGGTCGCGCACGCAGGTCACCGCGATCTGCGTCACCCATGATGTCGATGAGGCGATCTTGCTGGCGGACCGGGTGGTGATGATGACCAACGGCCCGCAAGCCACCATCGGCAAGATCACCGAGGTCAAACTGCCCCGTCCGCGCAGCCGTCGCGCCTTGCTGGATCACCCCGACTATTACCACTACCGCGCCGAGGTTCTGGCCTTTCTTGAAGAATACGAACACGGCCATAAAAAGGATGCCGCATGATGGGCAAGAAGCTGATTGTGATCGGGGCGGGCATGGCCTCGGGCCGGATGCTGGAACATCTGTTTGAGGCGGGCGGTGACTGGGATGTGACCCTGTTCAACGGCGAGCCGCGCGGCAACTACAACCGCCTGATGCTGTCGCCGGTGCTGTCGGGGGAAAAGACCTACGAACAGATCGTCACCCATGACGCCGATTGGTACGCCGCACAGGGTGTGACCTGCCGCTTTGGCGAACACGTCACCAAGATCGACCGCACCCGCAAGGTCGTGCTCTCCAAGGGCGGCGAAACCCCTTATGACGCGCTGGTGATCGCCACCGGCTCTGCCCCGTTCATCATCCCGGTGGTGGGCAAGGATTTGCCCGGCGTCTGTACCTACCGCGATCTGGAAGACACCAACGCGATGATCGCCGCCTGCCGTCCGGGGGCCAAGGCGGTGGTGATCGGCGGTGGCCTGCTGGGTCTGGAAGCCGCCGCAGGCATGGCCGCACGCGGGGCCGAGGTGACGGTGATCCACCTGATGGGCCACCTGATGGAACGGCAACTGGACGCCGCGGCCGGTTATCTGCTGCAAAAGGATCTGGAGCGCCGCGGCATCCGCATCCACTGCAAAGGCGCGACCAAGGCGATCCTTGGCACCGACCGGGTTGAGGCGGTGCTGCTAGAGGATGGGACCGTCTATGGCGCGGATCTGGTCTGCTTTGCTGTGGGCATCCGCCCCGAGGTTCGTCTGGCGACCGACGCGCATCTGGAAATCGGGCGCGGCATTACGGTCAACGACCAGATGGCCACCAGCGATCCGGCGATCTTTGCGCTGGGCGAATGTGTTGAACATGAAAAGCAACTCTTTGGTCTGGTCGCCCCGCTTTATGATCAGGCCAAGGTTCTTGCCGCCTCGCTTGACGGAATGCAGGCGGCGTTTCGTCCGGTGCAGACGGCGACCAAGCTGAAGGTCACCGGGGTTGATCTGTTCAGCGCCGGTGATTTCGCGGATGGCCCGGGCCGCGAGGACATCGTGTTCCGCGATCCGGGGCGCGGGGTCTACAAACGGCTGGTGATCGAAGGCGATCGGCTGCTCGGCGCGGTGATGTATGGGGATACCGCCGATGGGGCATGGTTCTTCAGCCTGATCAAGGACGGCACAGACATCAGCGCGATGCGCGACAGCCTGATCTTTGGCCCGGCCTTTCAGGGGGGTGCCCAAGCGGACCCTCTGGCGGCCGTTGCAGCCTTGCCGCCTGAGGCGGAAATCTGTGGCTGTAACGGCGTCTGCAAAGGCAAGATCGTGCAAGCGATCCAAGGCGGGGCGAGCACGCTTGATCTGGTGCGCGGCCAGACCAAGGCCAGCGCCTCGTGCGGAACCTGCACGGGGCTGGTGGAAAAGGTCATGGCGTTGACGCTGGGCGACAGCTTTAGCGCCAACGCCAATCCGCCGATGTGCAAATGCACCGATCACACGCACGAAGACGTGCGCCGCCTGATCAAGTCGCAAGAGCTGAAATCCATTCCCGCCGTGATGCAGGAAATGGGATGGAAGACGGTGGGCGGCTGTGCAAGTTGCCGTCCGGCGCTGAACTATTACCTGCTGTCGGATTGGCCGCTGGACTACCGCGATGACCGCCAGTCGCGGTTTGTGAACGAACGCAATCACGCCAACATCCAAAAGGACGGCACCTATTCCGTCGTGCCGCGCATGTGGGGCGGGGTGACCACCTCGGACGAACTGCGCGCCATCGCCGATGCCGCCGACAAATACGCCGTGCCGATGATCAAGGTGACAGGTGGCCAGCGGATCGACCTGTTGGGCGTGCGCAAGCAAGACCTGCCCGCCATCTGGGCGGATTTCAACGCCGCAGGCATGGTCAGCGGCCACGCCTATGCCAAGGGCCTGCGCACGGTGAAAACCTGCGTCGGGTCTGAATTCTGCCGCTTCGGCACGCAGGATTCCACCGGGCTCGGCATCCGGCTGGAAAAGCTGCTTTGGGGGTCCTGGACCCCGGCCAAGGTCAAGCTGGGCGTGTCGGGCTGCCCGCGCAATTGTGCCGAGGCAACGTGCAAAGACGTGGGCGTGGTCTGCGTTGACAGCGGCTATGAGATCAGCGTCGCCGGGGCCGCCGGCATGGATGTGCGCGAGACGGAGTTCTTGTGGAAAGCCGTCTCCGAAGCCGAAGTGATGGAGGTGATCGCCGCCTTCGTCCAACTCTACCGCGAGAACGCCCGCTACCTGCACCGCATCTACAAATGGGTGGATAAGGTCGGGCTGGATTGGTGCAAGGCGCAAATGGCCGATCTGGATACCCGTCGCACCCTGCACGCGCGGTTCCTGCAAAGCCAGGCGGTGTTCCAATCCGATCCGTGGGCCGAACTTGCCCAACCCGCCGCGCGCGCCCAATGGGTGCCCATGGCCGACCTTTCGCTGGAGGCTGCAGAATGATGTGGATCGACGTGGGCGCGCTGGACGACATTCCGCCGCAAGGCGCGCGGCTGGTGAAAACCGCCCAAGGCTGCGTGGCGCTGTTTCGCACCGCCACCGACCGGGTGTTCGCGCTGGACGACCGCTGCCCCCACAAGGGTGGTCCGCTCAGCGAGGGCATCGTGCACGGCGATCAGGTGACCTGCCCGCTGCACGCTTGGGTGTTCTCGCTGGAAACCGGCATGGCGCAAGGTGTTGATGAAGGCGCAGTGCGCACCTATCCGGTCAAGTTAGAGGGCGGCCGCCTGCTGCTGGACGCCACCCACCTTGCCGCGCGGGCCGCCGCATGACCGACCGCGTCCGCCTTTTGCCCGAACCTGCGACCGTGCGTTCGACCTGCCCTTATTGCGGGGTGGGGTGCGGGGTGCTCTTGTCGCCGGACCGGGCGGGCGGGCTGACGGTCAGGGGCGACCCGGACCATCCGGCCAACGCGGGGCGGCTTTGCTCCAAAGGGGCCGCGCTGGCCGAGACGGTGGGGCTGGCCGGTCGCCTTCTGTCGCCCCGTGTCTTTGGGCAGACCGTGGGCTGGGCCGATGCGCTTGATGTGGTGGCGCAACGGTTTTCGCGCACCATCGCAGAACACGGGCCGGATTCGGTGGCGCTCTATGTGTCCGGCCAGTTGCTGACCGAAGATTACTATGTCGCGAACAAGCTCGCCAAAGGCTTTTTCGGCACCGCTAATATCGACACCAATTCCCGGCTGTGCATGGCATCGTCAGTTGCGGGCCATCGGCGCGCTTTTGGCAGCGATACCGTGCCGGGCCAATATGAGGATCTGGAGCAGGCGGATCTGGTGGTTCTGGTCGGCTCTAACCTCGCTTGGTGCCATCCGGTGCTGTATCAGCGCCTCGCCGCGGCCAAAGCGGCGCGGCCTGCGCTGCGCGTGGTGGTGGTGGACCCGCGGCGCACCTCCACCTGCGATTTGGCCGACCTGCATCTGGCGATTGCGCCGGGCGCGGATCTGGCACTGTTCAACGCCCTGCTGGCCGATATCGCGGCCAAAGGGGCCACCGATCCGGCCTATCTGCAAAACATCACCGGCGCCGAGGCCGCTATCGCCGCCGCCCGCAGCACGGATTGCGCGCTGACGGGCCTGCCGCCCGCCGATCTGCGCGCCTTCCTTGACCTTTGGACAGGCACCGAGAGGGTGGTTACCGTCTATTCCCAAGGCGTGAACCAATCGGCCTTTGGGGCGGACAAGGTCAACGCGATCCTGAATTGCCATCTGGCCACCGGACGGATTGGCCGGCCCGGCATGGGGCCGTTTTCGGTCACCGGTCAGCCCAACGCGATGGGCGGGCGTGAGGTGGGCGGGCTTGCCAATATGCTCGCCTGTCACCTCGACCTTGAAAACCCGACCCACCGCGACGCGGTCGGGCAGTTCTGGCAGGCCCCCGCCATCGCCGACAAACCGGGGCTGAAGGCGGTGGACATGTTCCGCGCCGTGGCCTCTGGCAAGATCAAGGCCATCTGGATCATCCACACCAACCCCGTCGTCTCGATGCCCGAGGCGGATCTGGTCGCCAAGGCGTTGCAGGCCTGCCCCTTCGTCGTCGTGCAGGACGTGACCGCCGCGACCGACACTGCCCGGCTGGCCCATGTGCTGCTGCCCGCGACGGCGTGGGGGGAAAAGGACGGCACCGTCACCAACTCCGAACGCTGCATCAGCCGCCAGCGCCCCGCTTTGCCGGCCCCCGGTCAGGCGCGCGATGATTGGCGCATCCTTGCGGGGGTTGCCGGGCGCATGGGCTGGGAGGCGGCCTTTGGCTGGGACAGCCCGGCGCAGGTCTTTGCCGAATACGCCGCCTTGTCGGGCGTGGCAGGCGCGCTGGGCAGCGACTTTGACATCTCGGATCACGCCGCGATCAGTCCCGCCGCCTACGACGCCCTTGCCCCCTTTGTCTGGCCCGCCAACCCCCGCCAACGCGGTGGCCGCTTCTTTGCCGAGGGGCGCTTTCATACCGCCGACGGGCGCGGGCGGATGCTGGCCGTCCATGCGCCCCTGGCCGCCGCCGAAGACCCGGCGCATCCGTTCCGGCTGAACACCGGGCGCATCCGCGACCAGTGGCACACGATGACCCGCAGCGGTCAAAGCCCGCGCCTGTCGCAGCATCTGGCCGAGCCGTTTTTGGAACTGCACCCGCAGGACGCTGACCGGCTTGGCCTGCGCCCCGCCGATCTCATTGCGGTGGAAAACCCGCTGGGCCGGGCGATCCTGCGCGTGCTGATCACCGACCGCGTGGCCCCCGGCAACCCCTTTGCGCCGATGCACTGGACGGGTGAGACCGCGCCCACGGGCCGCATCGACGCCTTGGTGCCGGGTGTCGTTGACCCCGTCTCGGGCCAGCCGGACAGCAAGGCGGCCCCGGTCGCTTTGCGGCGCTTTGCGGCCGGGTGGCACGGCTTTGCCGTCTCCTCCGGCACTCTGACGCCTGAGTGCGCCTATTGGGCCCGCGCCCGCGTGACCGGCGGCTGGCGGGCCGAACTTGCCGGAACCGACGCGCCCGAAGATTGGGTCGCCGCCGCCCGCCGCCTGTTCAACCTGCCCGATGCCGAGGTGGCCAGCGTGCTGGACCCCGCGCGCGGCCTGTTCCGGGTGGCGTTTCACCACGAGGGCCGCCTGCTTGCCGCGCTGTTCGTCGGCCCGCAACCCGTGGCGCTTGCGCGGGATCACATCGCGGGCCGACTTGGGGCCGGGGCCGCAGCACAAGCGCTGGCAGGCCGCGCGCCCGCCGATGCGCCCGATCCCGGACCCACGGTCTGCGCCTGCCTGAACGTCGGGCTGAACACCATCCGCACCGCCATTGAAAGCGGGCGCGCGCTCAGCGTCGCGGCCTTGGGGCAGGCGCTGGGGGCGGGCACGTCCTGCGGGTCTTGCCGCCCGGAACTCAGCGCGCTGCTGGCCCGTCACCGCTTGCCGGAGGCGGCAGAATGACCGACGCTGTCTCCCCCACCCGGTCGTCGCTCTGGTCCGCGCTTAGGGTCGCGGTTGGCGGCTGGCTGGCCCCTTACCTGCCCGCCACCGCGCTGCGGTCGCCAAGCCGGGCAGCGGGTAGCGTCGCGTTGGTCGGGGCCGGGCCCGGCTCTGCCGATCTGATCACCTTGCGCGGTCTGCGGCGGCTGCAAGAGGCGCAGGTGGTGTTCTATGACCGCCTCGCCGAACCCGCCCTGCTGGATCACGCGCCGCGCGCCCGCAAGGTGGACGTGGGCAAAGCGCCGGGGCGCCACACCCTGCCGCAGGATCAGATCAACGCCCTGCTGGTCGCCGCCGCCCTGTCCGGCCAGCGGGTTGTGCGACTGAAATGCGGCGATCCGGGGATTTTCGGGCGCGGCGCGGAAGAGGCCGCCGCCTGCCGTGCCGCGGGCATCCTGTGTGAGGTCATCCCCGGCGTCACCTCTGCCGCCGCCGCCGCCGCCTCGGCGGGCAGTTTTCTGACCGAGCGCGGCCAGACCGACCGGGTGATCCTGATGACGGGCCACAAAGCCAGCGCTGATGAGCTGCCAGATTGGACGGTGAGCGCTGCCCAAGGCACCACGCTGGCGCTCTACATGGGCGTCGCGCAATCGGCGGCGATTGCCAGCGGCCTGATCGCCGCAGGCTGGCCCGCCGCGTCCGAGGTGGAAATCATTGCCAACGCCCAAACCCCGCGCGAAACCATCCTGCGCTGCCCGCTGGACCAGATGGGCCGGACCTGTGGTGCCCGGCCGGGCCTTGGCCCCGCGATGATCCTTGTGCGCTGGCCGTTTGAGGCGCTGCCCCCGGTCGGGGCCACTCTGGCCCGGAAAGCTGCCGCGTCCAAATCCCCGGCGGGCTGACGAAGTCGCCGCAACCCACGGGCAGGTCGCGCATGGTCAATTCCTTGCCGCGAAAGGCCTTTCGCCGCGCAGCGAAACCCGGCACTCTGTGTCACAATCGAACGGGCCCCCGCCGGGACGCACGGCGGAACCCCCTTCGGTCAGACCCTGCTGAAAGTGCCGTCCATGCATCCCATTTTGATCCTTTTGCATCTGGCTGCGGCGGTGATGCTGCTGCTTTGGGCGGTGCGGATGGTCCGCACCGGGGTAGAGCGCGCGTGGGGCGGGGCCTTGCGCGCGGCCATGCGCCAAGCGCGCGGCGGCACGCCGGGCATGGCCGCAGCCGGGGCCGCACTGGCCATCGTGCTGCAAAGCGCCACTGCGGTCGGTGTGCTGGCGGCTGGCTTTGCCGCCTCGGGGATCATCGGGATCGGGCCGGGGATCGCCGCCCTGCTGGGGGCGGATCTTGGCTCGGCGCTGGTGGTCAAACTGCTGTCGTTTGACCTGAGCGAACTTGTGCCGGTGCTGATGCTGGCAGGTGCCACGATGTTCCTGAAATTCCAGAACCGTCAGGTGCGCCAGATCGGGCGGGTCGTGCTGGGCATCGCCTTTATCCTGCTGTCGTTGCGCCTGATCGGGCAAGCCACCGAACCGATGCGCGAAAGCGCTGTCCTGCCGCAGATCGCCAATTACCTGAAAGGCGACCCGCTGACCGCCTTTGTGATGGCCGCCCTGCTGGCATGGGGGCTGCATTCGTCGGTGGCAACGCTGCTGCTGTTTGCCAGCTTTGCCGCCGGGGGCGTGCTGCCGGCCGAGGCGGCGGCGCCGATGGTGCTGGGCGCCAATCTGGGCGGCGGGCTGGTCGCCGTCTGGCTGACGCGCGGGGTGGGCTTGCCCGCATGGCGGATCCCGCTGGGAAACCTGATTTTCCGCGGCATCGCCTGCTTGCTCGCGCTGATCGTGCTGCAATTCGTGCCCGACGCGATGGAGCGGCTGGGCACAGGCTCGGCCGTGCAACTGGTGAACTTTCATGTGCTGTTCAACCTTTGCCTGCTGCTTGGCTCGCTGCCCTTTGTGGGCCCGATGGAACGGCTGACCGCCCTGCTGTGGCCCGTCACCGCCGAGGATGCCGAGGCCGCCAGCCCCTACCGCAGCGCGCTGGATCGCTCTGCCACCATCCGGCCCACGCTGGCACTGGCCAGCGCGCAACGCGAACTGCTGCGGATGGGCGAAACGGTGGAAACAATGCTCGCCCCGGTAATGGACATGCTGGAGGTGGGCGATCCCCGCCAGATCACCCGCCTGCGCGCGATCGAAGATGAGGTGAACCGCCGCCACTCGGACATCAAAATGTTCATCGCACAGGTGAACCGTGGCCAGCTGACCGAAGACGAAGCACGCCGCGGGCTGGAACTTGCCGGGCTGGCCATCGACTTTGAAGCGATCGGCGACATCATCGCCAAGAACCTGCTGACCATGGCCGAGGAAAAAGCCCGCCTGCGCCTGCGCTTTTCCAAAGAGGGCTGGGCCGAGATGAACGCCCTGCATGCGCGCGTCATGGCCAATCTGCAAATCGGGCTGAACCTGCTGATCTCGGGCGATCTGGAAAGCGCGCGTCAGTTGGTCACCGAGAAAGCCGTGCTGCGGCGGATGGAACGCGACAGCCACGACCGCCACCTGACACGTCTGCGCAACGGCGCGCCGGAAACGCTTGATACCAGCGACATGCATCTGGAAGTGGTGCGGGCGCTGAAAGAGATCAACTCGCTGATCGTCAAAGTCGCCTACCCGATCCTGACAGAGCGCGGCCATTTGCTGGATTCGCGCTTGGCGGAAATGGTCTAGGCCGCCGCCTTCAGGGCTTGGGCGACCTGCGCCCAGTCTTGCGGGGCGGGCAGGCCAAGCCTGATCCAGCGCTGCGACCATGGAAAGATCCGGCTCCAGACCTGGTGACGGGCCAAGGCGTTTTGCGCGGCCCCGGCATCGCGGGTGTCATACAGGCGGAACAGCGTGCTGCCCCCAACCAGCGGCCACGGGGCCAGCCCGTCCAGCCGCAGCGCATCTTCGGCCAGCCGCGCCGTGGTAGCCGCCTGCCATTCGCGGTCGGCCAAGGCCACACAGCCCACAGCAACCGCCGCCCCGCACACCGGCCACGGCCCGGCCAGATCGGCCAAGGTCGCAACCTCCGCCTCTGCCCCCAGCGCAAACCCAAGCCGCAACCCGGCCAGCCCGTAGAACTTGCCAAACGAGCGCAGCACCCAAAGCCCCGCCTGCCCGGTGTGGCTGGCCAGCGATAATTCTGGCGTCGGGTCGGCAAAGCTTTCGTCCACGATCAACCCGCCAACCCTTGCCCGCACCGCCAGCAGCGCCGCCGGGCTAAAGCTCTGGCCCGTCGGGTTGTTGGGGTTCACCACCACGGCCAGATCGGCCCCGCTCAGCGCATCAAGGCTGTCGACGGGCGTCACCTGCCACCCTGCGGCGGTCAGCGCGGTCGCGTGTTCATTATAGGTGGGCGACAGAACGCGGGCTTTGCTGGGTCGCGATAGCCGTGGGATCAACTGGATCGCCTGCTGCGCGCCCGCCAGTGGCACCACCGCGCCGCTGGCCCCATAGGCCCTGCGCGCCGCGTCAGTCAGTTGGGCCAGATCGGTGCGGGTCGGCAGATCGGTCCAGGCGCGCAGCGGCACGGGCGGCAGGGGATAGGCCACGCGGTTGATGCCGGTGGACAGGTCAATCCAACCCGTCCCGCCAAAGGCCGCGATTGCCGCATCCAGATTTCCGCCGTGGTCACGCATGGTCCCCTCCGATCCGAAAGCGCGTGATGCGCGCCCATCCGGCCAAGCGCAAGAGCGCCTCGGCGCCGTCAGGCACCCGCCCCGGCGCAAAGATCAGGGCGCGCGCCGGGCCGGTATGGCCAATCGCAAAGCCCAAGGCCCCAAGCCGCCGGGCCAGCGCCTCGGTCGCGTCCCCCGCCGGGCCGCGCAGCGCCAGCGTGCGCCGGGCCGAAAGGCTGGTCAGCGCCGCCAGCGCAGGCAAATCCCGGCTCGCGGCAGGCCATGCCGCAACCAGATCGTCGATCGCGGGAAACGCGCTGTCTTGCGGATCGGTGCGCTGCGGCGGGCCGCAAAACCCGCCCAGAATCTCCATCCTTGGCAGGGCGGGCATCGCCTGCAACGCCACCCCCCGGCGTGACGCCCAAAGCCACCGCTCCGGCGAGCGGATTATCAGCGGATCGCTCGCCCCTTCGACCGCCAGACAAGCGGCGGCAATCCGGGCGTCGTCCGCGCCCGCCGCCCGCGCCAGCGCCACGAGTGCTGCGGTCGACGCCCCCGCCCCCCCGCCCAGCGGCAGGTTCAGCCGCAGCACAAACCGCCCTGTAACGGGTACCCCAACACCCCGCAGCAACCGCAACGCCCGCCCCCGGCTTAGCGCGGCGGCGTCGGGCTGGTGCAGCGCAAAGCCGCCGGGATAGCGCGTCACAACCGCCCCCAGCACCGGGCAGGGCAGCGTGATCAGGGCAACCTCACCCGTCGGGCCACAACGGCCCTGCAAGAACTCTCCTAGATGGCCGGGCACTGCGGCGCGGCGAGGCATGTCATGCGGGCGGGATGCGGGTTCGCGGGGCATCAGGGCGCCACTGGAAAGAGGTTGCGCTTTGGCGCGCCCGCATCCGCACGGGCAACCCCGATCCGCCGATGGCGCCCCGCTGAAAAGCCCTTTGCCTGCCGCCCAAGTCTCATTCGGCCAAGGCCCCGTAAAGGATCAACGTCGGCGCAGGATTGGGCACGGCGTGGCGCAGGGTTTCGGCCAACGCCGCCACGGTGCTGCGTGCGAAACTCTCTGCCGGGGTCGAGACGCCCTGCGCCAACAGGGCCGGGGTGTCAGGCGGCAACCCGTGCGCGATCAGTTCCGCCACCAAGGCGGGAAACGTCGCCCGCGCCATGAACACGGCGGTTACCGCAGAGGCATCGGCGAGGGCCGCCCAGTTCAGCCCCTCCGGCAAAGTGCCGGTCACATCATGTCCGGTCACAAACTGCACCCGCCGCGCCGCGATCCGGCGGGTCAGCGGAATCCCCGCCGCCGCTGCCGCCGCCGAAGGGGCGGTCACGCCGGGTATGATTTCAAACGGAATTCCGGCTTGGCGAAGGATGGAAATCTCTTCCTCCAGCCGTCCGAACAGGCCCGCATCCCCCGATTTCAGCCGCACGATCCGCCCGCCCGCCTGCGCGTGATCCACCAGCAGGCGGCTGACATGATCCTGCCGGGGCGAGGCCCGCCCGGCCCGCTTGCCCACCGACACCAGATTGGCCTGCGGGTTGGCCAAGCCCAGTATCGGCCCTGCCGACAGATCATCATACAGCACCACATCTGCCCGCCGCAGCCGGTCCGCCGCCTTCAGCGTCAGCAGATCAGGATCTCCCGGACCCGAGGATACAAAACTGACAAACCCGGTCATGTCGCCTCTCCGATCACGAGCTGCCCCCCCTTGCGCTGCCATTTTGCGGCCCGGCTTGCGCTACTCCCCCCGACCTTGGCATGCCTTGTGCAACGTCGCACCGCCATAGCCAAGATACATCTGCCGCTTTTCCCTGCGACCACAGGCGACCCGGTGAAAACCGCAGCCGATCCGCAACGCCACCCGCCTTGCCGGAATGCGTAACCCGGCGCTTGCCGCGCGCCCCGGATTTTCACCGACCCTTCATTGAATGGCCTGTTCCCACAGTATCGGCCACCCGCTAGGGTGTTCTTGAACCGAAGTCTTGGCCCCGCGCCATACGACGGTCCGGTAACGTGCAGTTGGACAAGAAGCGATTGAAAACTCGGCAGCAGGGAAGGCCCGCAATCGGGGTCCCGCGCCACAAGAAAAGGTCGGCAAGATGACCACAAGGCTGATCTTGATTGCACAAGGGGCCACGACCGCCGTGCGGCGGGCGGCCTTTGCCTCGGATGAGCCTCTGGACCCGACGGCCCTGCACTGTCTGGCTGAATCCGATCCGCTGCGATGGCAAGGGCGGCCCGCTTTTGTCAGCCCGATGCTCGCCTCCCGCCAGACAGCCGAAGCACTGGGGCTGATGGGGGCCGTCGATGCGGGCTTGGCGGATCTGAGCGCGGGGCAGTGGGCCGGGCGCACCATTGCCGAAATCGCGGCAGAGCATCCGATTGATCTGGCGCAGTGGATCGCTGATGCCGGTTTTGACAGGCACGGCGGCGAAAGCCGCAGGGCGCTGCGGAACCGCGCGGGGCGGTGGCTGGTGGATCACGCGGGCGCGGGGCTGGTCCTTGCCGTAACCCATCCCGCCGTGATCCGCGCGATGGTTCTGGCGGTTCTGGACGGGCCGGATAATTCCTTCTGGCGGCTGGATATTGCACCGCTGACGGCGACGGATTTGCGCCACGACGGGCGGCGTTGGGCACTCCGCGGTCTGGGTTTGCCGCTGGTTTCAACGGGGTGGGACGCCGAGGGATAGCGACCCTATTTCACTACACTTGAAAATGTTCACATTTTGTTCTATATTTGGTGCCATGTTCCCCTTGGAGGTGACACCATGGAAGACAGCACATTCGCTTTGCCCGCCACGGACCGGCAACTTTCCTACGCCCGCGCATTGGCGCTGCGCAACCAGACCTTGCTCCCTTGGGCGGTGCAGCAGGATCGGCGCGATCTTAGCCGCTGGATTGAGGCGCAATCCCAACTGCGCCCGGTCGCGGCAGCACTCGACAGCCGGCCCAGTTCCAAACAGGTGGCCTTTGCCGAACGCCTCGCCCGGATCAAGCGGCGCGCGGTGCCGGATGAATGTTTCCGCGACCGTCAAATGCTGTCGCGCTGGATAGATTGCAACCGGTAGCCGCCACCTGAAGACCGTCGCAGCCCTATCGCGATCTTGCGCCGGGCCGCCGTTGCAATGGCCACAGACCCTGCGGTTCTCTTGCAACTGGCCCCGCGCTGCTTTGCCCGCCCCCCTGCGGTGCCGCTGCCCAAAACCGCGCCGCATCCCGCGCCCTCCGGCCCAATGCGCGCCGCGTTCTGCCAGTGCCCCGCAAACCAGCCCATTTTGGCAAAGGTTGAGCCATCGCAAAGACAACGCCCGGCTTTTGCATCATTCTGGCGTGAAACTTTGGGGGAAGCCATGCCGGAACACCAACGTTCGCGTGCGATGATGCGGGGATCTGGCACCCCGCAGCTTGGCCTTTCTGCCCGGCTCTTGCGGTCAACGGATCAAAGCCCCGGTGCCGTGTTTGCCGCCGCCGCCCTGGCTCCGCCGGGCGCGGGCGCTACCTTGGCCACGCGCAGCCCTGTCCCTTGCCCGACCCGTCCCCCCAGCATCCCTCGCGCCGACCACGGCGGCGGGTCGCATGGCAACCAGCCAACCTGCGCCCGCCGGACCAACCAACCGCCGCATCGCCCAGCCCCACGGGCCGCGCCCATTCCCTTTGCATGAGCCCGAAATGACCGAACAAACCCTGCATGATCTTGATCTTCGCCCCCTCTTTGCCGCGGGCAAAGAGCCATTCGCCGCAATCATGGCGGCGGTAGAGGCGCTGGCGCCGGGCAGCGGCCTTCGGGTGATCGCGCCGTTTCGGCCCGTGCCGCTGTTCACAGTGATGGCCAAGCGCGGCTTTGAGGCCCAAGAACAGGCGCTGGACGGCGGCGATTGGCAGATCACTTTCCTGCCGATTGCCCCCGCCCCAAACCCCGCCCCAAAACCCGGCCCGAACTCCGGCCCAAAACCCGGCCCAAGCCCCGTCCACGGCAGCGCCGAAGAGGCGATGCTGTGGCCCGATCCGACCCAGTTTCTGGATCTGGAAGGCATGACCCCGGCCTTGGCCCTGCCGCGCCTTCTGGACGCCTTGGACAAAATGCGACCGGGCGAGGTGCTGTTTGCCGCCTTGGAACCCGATGACACCGCTTGGCAGCAATTCCCCCAACTCGAAGCGCTCGGCCATGAATGGACCGGCAACCTAAGCGCGGATGGCCTGGTCTTGCGGCTGATGGTGCGGCGCGGTCTGGCCAAAGGTGAAACCGGGTTTTAGGCCTGAAATCGCCCCGCTCTTTGCGTTACCGCAAGTTGCGGGGCAGCTTGGGCGGCCAAGCTTGATGCATGACAAAGAGAGGCGGGTCAGGAGCGATTAGCAAAGGGTCAATCCGGCGGGAAAAGCAGCCGGTAAACCGAAAGGGAAAGAAAATGACCGAATTTGCTCTCACCCGCCGAACGATCCTTGCAGGTGCCGCCTTTGCTGGAGCGCTGACCCAGGTGCGTGCCGGTGCGGCACAGGCGCAAGAGGTGTTGACCCCGGTTTCTGCCAATGCCGCCGATGACCTGCCGCGCGTGAAAGTCCAGCTTGTCGATCCGCCTTTCGTGCATGAACACGAGCAGATCGCCACAAGCGGCCCCAAGGTCGTTGAGTTCGAAATGACCATCCACGAAAAGAAAATCGTGCTCGACAGCGACGGCACCGAAACCTTTGCCTTCACCTTCAACGGCACGGTTCCCGGCCCCATGATGGTGGTCCACGAGGGCGACTATGTGGAACTGACGCTGATCAACGCCCCTGAAAATGAGTTGATGCACAACATCGACTTCCACAGCGCTACCGGAGCCTTGGGCGGCGGCGGCCTGACCCAGATCAACCCCGGCGAAAAGACCATCCTGCGCTGGAAGGCCACCAAACAGGGCGTGTTCGTCTACCACTGCGCGCCTCCCGGCATGGTGCCGTGGCATGTCACCTCGGGTATGAATGGTGCGATCATGGTGCTGCCGCGCGACGGGCTGAAGGATCATGAAGGCAAATCGCTGCCTTATGACAAGGTCTACTACGTGGGCGAGCAGGACTTTTATGTGCCGCGCGACGAAACCGGGGCCTACAAGAAATACGAAAGCGCCGGCGAGGCTTACGGCGACGCGATTGCCGCAATGCGCACCCTGACACCCACGCACATCGTCTTTAACGGTGCGGTCGGGGCGCTGACCGGCGACAACGCGATGACGGCCAAAGTGGGCGAGACGGTGCTGATCCTGCACAGCCAAGCCAACCGCGACACCCGCCCCCACCTGATCGGTGGTCATGGCAACTATGTCTGGGCGACCGGCAAGTTCCGCAACCCGCCGATGCTGGACCAAGAGACATGGTTCATCCCGGGCGGCACCGCCGGGGCCGCGATCTACACCTTTGAGCAGCCGGGCATCTACGCCTACGTCAACCACAACCTGATCGAGGCGTTTGAACTGGGTGCCGCCGCGCACTTCAAGGTCGAAGGCGATTGGAACGACGACCTGATGAAGCAGGTTCTGGCCCCCACGGCCATCTGATCTGACCTGCCACTCCGCCGTCCCCGGTTCTCGGGGGCGGCGCTTTCTGAAAGGGGCGATGCGATGCAACGGCTGGGGTCAATGGTGGTTATGGGTCTTGTCTGGGCGGGCGGGGCGTTCGGTGCCGAGCCGTTTGTTCCGGCCTTGGTCCGGTTGGACCCGACCCCGTTTGAGCATCGTCTGGACGGGGATTGGCGGCGCGGCGGGCGCGGCACCGATGCGCCAAAGCAGGTCATCCAGATTGCAGCCCCGATAGAGATCATGGCCCAACCGGTGTCGGTGGGGGCCTATATGGCCTGCGTTCAGGCGCGGGCTTGTGATGCGCCGGATGGGCCGACCGACCGCGCCGATTTGCCGGTGACAGGGGTGAACTGGCTGGATGCGATGGCCTACGCGGGCTGGCTGTCAAAAGAGACTGGCGGCACCTGGCGACTGCCCAGCGATGCCGAATGGGCGCAGGCGGCGGGCTCACTGTTCCGCGACGATGCCTTGGGTGTTGAGGACGACCCCAAGAACCCCGCCGTGCGCTGGCTGGCGGAATACGAACAGGCCGCCGCCCGCTCGCGCGATCAAGACCGGGAACTGCGCCCCGTCGGCAGCCTGAACGTCAACGAACTGGGCATCCATGACATTGGCGGGGCGGTCTGGGAATGGACATCGACCTGCCTGCGCCGGGTAGAGGCCGACGCGCAGGGCGTGATCCTGTCGCAGGAAGAAGCCTGCGGCATCTACATTGCCGAAGGCCGCCACCGCGCCGCCCTGACCCTCTTTGAACGCAACCCCCGCACCGGCGGCTGTTCGGTCGGCACACCACCCGACAACATGGGCTTTCGTCTGGTCAAAGAGGAGGACAGCGGCCTGTTCGGCCGGATGACCCGCTGGCTTATCGGATAACCTTCGCACGCCCCGACCAAAGCCCGCGCCAAAGCCCGCGCCATAACCATTGCTTGCCGCGCCAATAGCGGCGACATTGGGCATCGGCGGCAACGGAGGCTTGCGTGACGATCGACCCCTCAGTGGTGCGAAAACTGCCGTTGTTTCAGCGGCTGACCGAACCAGAGCTTTCCCGCATGATGGAGCATGCCATATCCCGCCGTTTTGCGCAGGGTGAGATCGTCTTTGAACAAGGCGCGGCGGCAGAGACCTTTTGTCTGTTGCTGCACGGGCGGCTAAAAGTGTCGCAAGTCACCCCCGACGGCCAGCAGGTCATGGTCCGCGTGGTCCATCCCGGCGATCTGTTCGGCTTTGCCCGCGCGCTGAACCGTGCCGACTATCCCGGCACCGCACGGGCGGCCGTGGAATGTCTGGTGATCAGTTGGCCCATGGCCGAATGGGATGCGCTGGTGGAAACCAACCCGCGTCTGGCGATCAACGCGATGCAGACCATCGGCCAGCGTCTGGATGAGGCGCACACCCGCCTGCGTGAGATGTCGACGCAAGAGGTTGAACGCCGCGTCGCCAACACCGTGCTTCGCCTGATCGACAAGGCCGGGCGGCGCGATGGGGCAGGCGGCACCCGGATCGACTTTCCAATCTCCAAACAAGACATCGCCGAGATGACCGGCACCACCTTGCACACCGTCTCGCGTATCCTGACGGCATGGGAGGGGCTGGGTCTGGTGGAAGGCGGGCGACAAAAGCTGACCGTCTGCGACGCCGAAGGTCTGGCGCGGATCGCAGAGCCTGACGCCTAGCCCGGCAGCTTCTCGATCACATCGCCCACCACCGCGGCCCCATCCTTTTCGATGGAACACAGGATACCGCGCAGCCGCAGGGCGGGATGGCCGGGGGCGGTCACCCAGTCTTTGGCATCTGCCCCGTAGCGGACCTTCCATTTCACGCAGGCGTCGTTAAAGACCCCCGACACCCGAACCACCGCACTGCCGACCCGCAGCAAACTGCCCACCGGCAGGTTCGCCTCTGACGTATCAAGGTCCGCGACGATGGTATCGCCGGGGTGGGGCGAGCTGTCCCGGTTCCGCCAGACCAGATTCATCACCCGCAGCGGCAGGATCGACACCTGAATGCTTGGGTCGGGCGATCCGTCCGCCCGTTTCAACCAAGGCGCGTCCAGCCAGCGCCGCCCGTCGCCGATAACACCAGCGGCCACGGTCATCTCCAGCCGGTCCGGAAAGCTGCGCTGGCCGTAAGAGGGGCGCAGGCACAGCCCGGTCACAACCGCCCCGTCTTTCGGCGCGGCAAGGACATGGGGCAACGCGGCCATCAACTCGGCCGTGGTGACAGGCTCAAAGGGCATTCAGCAACTCCTCGGTCGGCCAGGCATCGGCGGGCAAGCCAAGCCGGGATTGTTCTTTTTGAATGGCGGTGCGGGTAGCGGCCCCCAGAATCCCGTCAATCTTGCCCACATCATAGCCGCGTGCCGCCAGCTTTTCCTGCAAGGCGCGCATCTGGGCGTCAGACAAAGCCGGATCGGGCGCCCCGGCTGCATAGGGCATGGCCCCTTCCAACCGGGTCGCGAAATAGGCGGCGGTGGTGACATAGACAAAACTCTTGTTCCACTCAAACAAGGTTTTGTAATTGTCATAGGCCAGAAATGCCGGGCCCTTGCGCCCCTGCGGCAGCAAGAGCGAGGCCGGCAGGTTGGCAAGGCTGCCTTCGCGCGCCGCAACCCCCAAAGCTGCCCAATCCGCGCCGCTCAGGGTTTGGTCCAGACCCGAGGCCGACCAGTCGAAGTTCTGGGGAACGGTGACCTCTTGCAACCAAGGCTCGCCCGCGCGCCAGCCGTGGTGCTTCAGCATCGCCGCCGCCGACAAGATCGCATCCGGGGCCGAGGTTTTAAGCGTGATCAGCCCGTCGCCATCGCCATCCACCCCCCGCTCCAGAATGTCCTTGGGCAACATCTGCACCATCCCCACCTCACCGGCCCAAGCACCGGTGGTGGTTGCGGGATCAAAGTCGTGCATCCCGGTCAGCGTGATTGCGGCCAGAATCTGCGGCTGAAAAATCTCTGGCCGGCGGCAGTCATGGGCAAGGGTCAACAGCGCATTGCGGGTGTTGAAATCGCCCTGAACCGCGCCGAAATCCGTCTCAAACGCCCAAAAGGCCAAGAGAATGCCGCGCGGAACGCCATACTCTGCCGCCGCCCGATCAAAGATCGCATCAAACGCCTTGGATTTTGCCGCGCCGTTCTGCACCCGCCCTTTGGAAATCAACGATTGCGAAAAATCGAGAAACGTCTTGCGAAACACCCCTTGTGAGCGGTCTGCCTTCAGCACCTTGGCGTCTTGGGCCGCGCCCTTGAAGAATGCGGTGATCGCGGGCTCTGGCGCACCGGCGGCCCGCGCCTCGTCCGCCATCGCGGCAAGAAAGGCGGGGAAGGGGCCGCCGCAGGGCGCGGCACTTGCGGGGCTGAAACCGAGGGCAGGGGTAAGGCAAAGGGCGATAATGGCGCGGCGCATAAGGTCTCCTTTTTCGGGCAAGCTATCAGGCCAACGCCCCAGCGACCAGCACAACCAGCCCCAGCATCGCCGCCCAGGCCCGCCACAACGCGGTCACCGCCCGGTCCACCTCCTGCGGCCCCGGATCGCGGCGCCCCTCTGGCCAGACCCATGGAAAGTCGGTCAGCACGCCGTGATAGCTGCGCGGCCCCGAGATCGCCACATCCAGCGCCACCGCCATCGACGCCTCTGGCCAGCCCGCATTGGGGCTGCGGTGCAAGGGCGCATCCCGCAAGATCGGGCCAAGGTTCCAGATGCCATTGGTCAGTGCGATCAGCAGCGCCGACAACCGCGCCGGGATCAGGTTCAGTCCATCGTCAAACCGCGCCGCCGCCCAGCCGAAATCCTCATGCCGCGGGGTGCGATGCCCGATCATGCTGTCGGCGGTGTTGGCGATCTTGTAGATCATCAACCCCGGCAACCCCGCGATCAGAAACCAAAAGGCCGGGGCGATCACCCCGTCAGAGAAATTCTCGGCGGCACTTTCAATGGCCGCGCGGGCCACGCCCGCCTTGTCCAGCGGTTTGGTGTCGCGGCCCACGATCTGCGCCACCGCCTGCCGCCCGTCGCCCAACGACAGGCGCAAGGCATCGGCAACGGCCTGCACATGTTGCACCAAAGACCGCTGCGCCAACAGGATCGCCGCAACGATCACCTCGATCACGCCCCCATCGGGCAGCGCATGGATCAGCCAGCCCAAAGCCCCCGCCGCCAGCGCCAGCCCCGCCATCACCGCCACGCCGCGCGCCTTGCGGTGCGCACCCGCGTTGAACCGCCGATCGGCCCATGCCACCGCGCGCCCCATCAACACCGCGGGATGCGGGAAGCTGTCCCAGACCAGCTTTGGCTCTCCCAAAGCCGCATCAAGCAAAAGGGCGGGAATCAGCAAGGCGGCACTCATGCGCAGGCTCCGATGGTCAAAAGGGTCAGGGCGCGCAAGACAATGACCTACTTCTGACGTCCAGCCATTGCCTCAAGCACCACAAGTGCTGCCTCCCTTTGATTCTGGTCAAGAGCACTCAGGGCGGCAAGCGCGCGCTTCTGCAGCTCTGGAATGTCGAACAGTTCGACCGGTTCGACTCGCAGCGCCTTGGCGATCAAGAGAAGCTTTTCAAGAGTCACATTTACCGAGCCATTCTCGATCTTGGAGATATACCCCTGACCGATGCCAACCATGTCGGCCAGTTCGACCTGGGACAGGCCGCGTTGTTCTCGGAATTCGCGCAATTTTTTCATGCCACCAATATGACTGACCCGCGCGCAAGACAAAGCCGAAGCGCCCAAGGAAGGCAAGGCACCCGCCCAAGCCTGTGTTAATGCGACATAATCGCAACGTCTGCCGAGGTTTTAGGCAAGTTATGCGCCGTTGTCATATTTTCAACCGGTTCACGCGCACTATCGTATCCGGGATGGAGGACACGATGCTTGAATTCTACTCCAAAGAACTACGCGACGGGCTTGATGCCGCACGCAAACGCCAGATGACGCGCAAGTCCCGGCTGCGCGTGCAGGTGGGCGAGGCGGTTTTTCCGATCCTGCGGTTTTGGCATGATGGGTTTGCGCTCGATGCCGCGCTGACGCCGCATCTGCGCGGCCTCGTTGACGTCTATGATGGCGCGCGGCATGTGTTCCAGTGCCTGATCATCGCCTCTGCCAATGAACGCGGCGAATTGGTCTGCGATTTCAAACGCTCAACCCCGATCCGCGATACTGCACCGCTGGATTATTGGCGCGATGAAAACGCGCCCGTGGCCTATCTGCCTAAGGCCTGACTTCCACGATCGTGCCGTGCCCTGTCACGCGCCAAAGCTCTTGGATCTGCGCATTGGTCAGGGCGATGCAACCTGCCGTCCAATCCCCCCGGATCATCTTGTCGTCCGACAGAAAGTTGGGCTGGCCGTGAATCATGATGTCACCGCCCGGGGAATAACCGGCCTTGGCCGCCCGTGCGCGGTCCTCCGGTTGTGGGTAGTCCAGCCCCAGTGACAGGTGATAGGCCGACTCACTGTTGCGCCGGTTGATCCGGAACACCCCCTCGGGCGTGCGCCCGTCGCCCTGGCGCTCTTTGTCGCCCTTGGGCGCAAAGCCAAGCGCGATGCGGTAGGTCCGCACGGGCACGGTTCCCTGATACAACACCATCCGATGCGCGGCTTTTTCCACGACAACGCGGTCCACCTGCCCGACGATCTCGGGCAGGGGCAGGCTCGGCACCGGGGGCAAATACAGCGCGGCTATTCCCAAGGCCTGAATGGCCAGCAGGTAAAGCAGAGAGAAAAGCCGCGCCAGTTCGATCATTGCAGGTCGGCAAAGGCCTGTTGCATGCGCTCGACCGCCTTGACCACATTGCTGCGCGGCGTGGCAAGGTTGAACCGCATAAAGCCGTTGCCGCCAAGCCCGAAGCTGCTGCCGTGGTTCACCGCAATCTGCGCGCCGTTCTGGATGCGCTGCGTCACCTCTGCATCGGCCATCCCGGTTCCGGCAAAGTTGACCCAGCCCAGATAGGTCGCCTCCAACCCCATCGAATGCACCCCCGGAATGCTGTTCAGCCCGGCGTCAAAAACCTTGCGGTTTCCGTCCAGATACAGGTTCAACGCATCCACCCACGCGGCCCCTTCGGGCGAATAAGCCGCCGTCGCCATGAACATCCCGAAAGAGTTGGGCGAGATCCCCAAGGCGTTCATCCTGTCGCTAAACCGGGCGCGCAGCGCAGGGTCTTGGATGATCACGTTGCCGGAATGGGCGCCTGCAATGTTGAAGGTCTTGGTGGTGGCTGACATGGTCACCAACCGGTCCGCCATCTCGGGCGCGATATTGGCCATGACATGGTGCTTTTGGCCGGGCATCACCAGATCGTGGTGAATTTCGTCCGACACCAGCAGCAGATTATGGCGCTGGCAAAAGGCGGCAATCGCGCGCAGCTCTGCTTCGGACCAAACCCGCCCCCCCGGATTGTGCGGCGAGCACAGGATGAACATCGTCTCGTTTCCGGTCATCTGCGCGTCCCACGCGGCGATGTCCAACTCATAGCGGCCATTGATCAGCGCCAACGGGCATTCCACCACGACGCGCCCCGCACCTTTGGCCACGCGGGCAAAGGCGTGATACACCGGGGTCATCAAAACCACCCCGTCGCCCGGCTTGGTAAAGGCATCAATGCACATCGCGGTGCCATTCACCAAACCATGGGTGGTGAAGATCGCGTTTGCATCGACCTGCCAGCCATGACGGTTGGCCATCCACCACTGAATCGCCTCCAGATAGGCGCGGTCATCCCCGAAGTAGCCATAGATCCCGTGGGCCAGCATCCCCTCCAGCGCGGTCTGCACGGCCTGCGGCGGGCGAAAGTCCATATCGGCCACCCACATGGCGATGCCGTCCTTGGCTGAAACGCCGTAGATCGCCTCCATCGCGTCCCATTTCTGGGAATGGGTGCCGGTGCGGTTGATGAGAGTGTCAAAGTTCATGCTGCGCCTATCGTCTGTGTCAAAGTCAGATGTTCCAAGTATCATTCACAAATCAGGAAGTCATTCCGAAATTATCACATAATTCGGAACAACGTCGCATATAAGGCCTACCCCGCAGGACTTCATTCCGCATCGCTTCTGCCGCGGGCAAAGTTGGGCAGTCCTGCCCTCCCTCTTGCACCAAAGCGGGGCGCACCGTAAATCCTGAACATGATCCGCTCCATCCTTTTGCACCCCGATCCGCGTCTTAAAAAGCCTTGCGAGCCGATCGCCGAGGTCAGCAATGACCTGCGCGCCTTGGCCACCGACATGCTGGACACCATGTATGAGGCGCCGGGCATTGGCCTTGCCGCGCCGCAGATTGGCGTGATGCGGCGCCTGATCGTCATGGATTGCATCAAGGACGGCCCGCCGCGCCCGCTTGTGCTGCTGAACCCCGAGGTCATCTGGGCCTCGGAAGATCTGGCGAGCTATGAAGAGGGCTGTCTGTCGATCCCCGACCACTACGCCGAGGTCAAACGCCCCGCCGCGGTCACTGTCCGCTGGATGGATCTGGACGGGGCCACGCAGGAAGAAACCTTCGACAAGCTCTGGGCGACCTGCGTTCAGCACGAAATCGACCATCTCGACGGCAAGCTGTTCATCGACTACCTCGGCCCGCTCAAGCGCCAGATGATCACCCGCAAAATGGAAAAGCTAAAGCGCGAACGGGCGCGGGGCTGATGGAGCGGGCAATTATCTGCTGGCCCGACCCCCGGCTGGCCACGGTTTGCGCGCCCGTTGCGGGCGATGTCGCCGCCCTTGCCGCCGATATGCTGGACACCATGTACGCCGCCCCCGGCCGTGGCCTTGCCGCCCCTCAGGTCGGTGTGCTGCTGCGCCTCTTCGTGATGGATGTCACATGGAAAGACGGCGCGCGCGATCCGCAGGTGTTCATCAACCCCGAAATCCTCTGGCGCTCTGCCACCCGCAAGACCGGCCCCGAGGGCTGCCTGTCGATCCCCGGCGTGCTGGCCGAGGTGGAGCGCGCCACCGAGGTGCGGCTGCGCTGGACCGATCTGGCCGGAGCGGTGCGCGAAGAAACCCTCACCGGGTTCGCGGCGATTTGCGCGCAGCATGAATATGACCATTTGGACGGGATCGTGACGCTGGACCATCTGGACCAAGACGCACGCGCCCAAGCAGAGGCGCAGCTATGACCGAACGGACCTGCGTTCCCTGGCCCGCCGCTGTGCTGCGGACCAAAGCGGCCGATGTGCCCGCCATCACCGATGAGGTGCGCGCCCTCTGGGATGACATGATCGACACGATGGACGCGATGCCCGGTTACGGCCTTGCCGCCGTCCAAATCGGCGTGCCCTTGCGGCTGGCGGTTGTCGATTGTTCCGACGCGCGCGGTCAGGCCGTGCGTATGGCCAACCCCGAGGTGCTGCACGCCTCGGTTCAACCTCGTGAGCATGAGGAGGCCTCGCCCAACCTGCCCGGCGTCTCTGCCGTGATCAGCCGCCCCCGCGCGGTAACGGTGCGCTTTCTCAACGCAGAGGGCGTGATGGAGGAGCGGGATTTCGTCGGCCTCTGGGCGACCAGCGCGCAGCATCAGATCGACCATCTGGCGGGCAAAATGTATTTTGACCACCTGTCGCCGCTGAAACGAAAGATGCTTCTGGCCAAGGCCGCGAAGGGCAGCAAGCGAAAATGAAAATCATTTTCATGGGCACGCCTGACTTCTCGGTTCCGGTGCTGCAAGCCTTGGCGCAACGCCATGAAATTGTTGCCGTTTACAGCCAACCGCCGCGCCCCGCCGGGCGTGGCAAGGCCGACCGGAAATCCGCTGTCCATCTGGCCGCTGAGGCGTTGTCCTTGCCCGTCCGCCACCCGGTTTCGCTGCGCAGCGAAACGGTGCAGCATGACTTTGCCGCATTGGGTGCCGATGTGGCGGTGGTGGTCGCCTACGGGTTGATCCTGCCGCAAATCGTGCTGGATGCGCCGCGCCTTGGGTGCCTGAATATCCACGCCTCGCTTTTGCCGCGCTGGCGCGGTGCGGCGCCGATCCACCGCGCGATCATGGCCGGGGATACCGAAACCGGGGTTTGCATCATGCAGATGGAGGCGGGGCTGGATACCGGCCCGGTCTTGCTGCGTGAGGCCCTGACCATCGGCGCGACCGAGACCACCGCCGACCTGCACGACCGCCTGTCCAGCCTTGGTGCGCGCCTGATTGTGCAGGCGCTTGATACCCTGCCGCTGCCCGCGCAGGCCCAGCCCGAACAGGGCGTCACCTATGCCGCCAAGATCGACAAGGCCGAGGCCCGCATCGACTGGGCCCGCCCTGCCGCCGAAGTGGATCGCCAGATCCGCGGCCTGTCGCCCTTTCCCGGCGCGTGGTGCGACATCGCGGGAGAGCGGGTGAAACTGCTGCGCTCCCGGCTTGCCGAGGGCGCGGGCGCGCCGGGGCAGGTCTTGCACGGCCTGACCATCGCCTGTGGTGTGGGCGCCGTTGAGGTGACCCTCGCGCAACGCGAAGGCAAACGCCCGATGACGGCAGAGGCGTTCCTGAACGGGGTCACACTGCCACAGCTTTTGGGCTGATCGGGACCGGGGCCTTGCAACAGGGCCGCAAGATGCCGATGTTTGAAGGGTCGCGCGATCTGCGCACCTGACAAGGAGTAGGGCCGATGGGCATTGTTCTGTTGATCATCATCGGTGCCGCCGCCGGATTTCTGGCCACGCGGTTGATGGGGATGGAAACGGATATTCCAACGACCATCGTTTTGGGCGTCGCGGGTGCGCTGGTGGGGGGTGTCGCACTGCGTGCGCTGTTGACCATGGCGGGATGGATGGCTGGTTTCGTCGGCGCGGTCATGGGCGCGCTGTTGCTGATCTGGATCTGGAAAACCTACGCCGCCCGCTAATCCAGACGTTTCAGCAGATCGCCAAGCCGAAAGGGCTTTTGCCCGACCCCGGCCCAGATCTGCCGCCCTTGCCACGCCGCAAAGACCATCGCCGCCGCCTCACGCCCCTTGGCACCCCCGCCCAATCGCGGGACCAACGCCGCCTCGACCTGCGCGCGCCATGCTTCGGCCAAACCGCGCAACGCCCCATCCCGGACCGAGATCGCCAAAAGCGCCGGCGCCAAAGGCGTCAGCGCCTTGAGCATCCCCTGCGCCCCCTTGGCCGAGGCCATCGCGTCCAGTTCCGCCGCCGTGGTCGCATCGGCCAGCGCCCGCCACTCGGCGGCAATCGCGGCGCGGATCATCCCCTCTACCCCGCCGAACCGCAGGGCCAGCGTTGACGGGGCCAGACCGCAGGCCGCCGCAATCGTCCCAAAGCTGACCGCCTTATCCCCCGCCGTGATAAGCGCGGCGGTCACGGCGCTGAAAATCGTCTCATCGGGAATATTTTTGGGGCGCAGCATGGGCGGATCATGGCCGAGTTGTCGCATCCTATCAACGTATTTGCAGGGGTCGCCCACCAAAAGTCCCTGAATTTCAACAGGCAATGGACAGCCACCGCGCCTTGCGGCACTCTGGGCTTCAAATGCCGCAGTCAAACCAAGCGCGGGACAAACCCGCCGGGAGCAGAGCCATTGAGCAACCCTGAAAACCAGATCGCCGCCGATACCCGTAGCGATACCCTTGCCGACGCGGGCAACGGGGCCAAACCGCGCCGCGCACAAAAGCCCCTGCCCTCCACCCCGCAAGAGGTGGAAACCCTGATCCGCCGCCAGAAAAAGCAACTGCGCAAGGCCTGGGCCGAAGGCTATCTGACCGCGATCTGTTCCATGCTGAAACCCGGTGATCTGGTGATGGATTGCGGGGCGAACATGGGGGTGGTCACGGAACGACTGGCCGCTACTGGCGCCGATGTCATCGCCTATGAGCCGGACCCCTTCGCCTTTGCGACGCTGGTGGAAAAGTTCGGCGCCCTGCCCAACGTCACCCTCGTCAACGCCGCCGTCGGTGTTGGCACGGGCACGGTGCGGCTGATGCGGGCCGATAATTTTGGCACCAACCCCGAGGGCGCCTCTGTCCGCAGCACCATCCTTGACGGGGGCCTGCGGATTGATGCGGACAATTCGGTTGAGGTGCCCCTGCTGGATTTCCCCTCGCTCGTGCGCGAGAAAACCGCCGCGCGGGGCGAGATCGCCTTTGTCAAAATGGATATCGAAGGCGCGGAACTGGAAATCCTTGAGGTGCTGCACCGCGACGGGCTGTTCGCCAACCTGCGCTGCCTCGTCGCCGAAACCCATGAACGCAAATTCCGCGATCTGCGCGACCGTTACAAAGCCCTGCGTGCCGTGGTGGCCGAGGCCTACCCCACCGGCAAGGTCAACCTCGACTGGATCTGACCTCTGGCGCTACTTGGCAGCCTGCGGCTTGAACGGGGCCATTCCGGCGCGCGCCAAGGCATCGGCGCGTTCGTTCTCGGCATGGCCCGCATGGCCCTTGATCCAGCGCCATGTGACCTGATGCATCGCCTGCGCCGCTTCCAGCCGTTGCCACAGTTCTACATTCTTTACCGGCGCTTTGCTTGCCGTCTTCCAGCCGTTGCGCTTCCAGCCGTGGATCCACTCGGTCACGCCATTCTTCACATAAGCAGAGTCGGTGATGATGGTGATCGCGACGGGCTTGGTCAGCGTCTCAAGCGCCGAGATCGCGGCCATCAATTCCATCCGGTTGTTGGTCGTCATCGCCTCGCCGCCTTGCAGCGTGCGCTCTTTGACCACAACGCCGTCTTCGCGCGCCAGCATCAGCGCCCCCCAACCTCCGGGGCCGGGGTTGCCCGAACAGGCTCCATCGGTATAGGCGAACAAATCTGGCATGGGCTTTTGGTCTTCCGCTTCATCACAAAACCCCGACCCATGCCGCAAACCTGCGGCGGCCGGGAACCCTTTCCTCTAGGCCCCCCACCCGCAGGCGTCAACGCCTGCTGTTTCGCCCCAGCCAACGCTGCGTGACGCCGCGTTGCCCGTGACAGCCCTTGCCCGCCGTTGCATCCTGCCCCGCAGGAGGACCACCCATGACCCTTTATCCCCATCTTCTGGCACCGCTTGATCTTGGCCATGTGACCCTGCCCAACCGGGTGATGATGGGGTCCATGCACACCGGGCTGGAAGAAGCGGGTGACTGGAACCGGGTGGCCGAATTCTACGCCGCCCGCGCGCGCGGCGGGGTCGGGCTGATGGTGACGGGCGGCATGGCGCCGAACCGCGAAGGCGGGGTCTATCCCGGCGCGGCGGGGCTGTTCTCAGCCGCCGACATTGCCAACCACCGCATCGTCACCGACCGCGTTCATGCCGAAGGCGGGCGCATCGCCATGCAGATCCTGCACGCCGGGCGCTATGCCTATTCCAAAGACTGCGTTTCGGCCTCGGCGATCAAATCCCCGATCTCGCCCTTTGCCCCGCGTGAGTTGGACGAAGACGGCATTGAGAAACAGATCACCGATATCGTCACCGCCGCCACCCGCGCCAAGCAAGCCGGCTATGACGGGGTTGAGGTGATGGGCTCTGAAGGCTATTTCCTGAACCAATTCCTCGTCACCCATGTGAACAAGCGGCAGGACCGCTGGGGTGGCAGCTATGACAACCGCATGCGCCTGCCGGTTGAGGTGGTGCGCCGGGTGCGCGCGGCCCTGGGCCCCGATTCCCTCCTGATCTACCGGATTTCCCTGATCGACCTTATCCCCAACGGGTCAAGCTGGGATGAGGTGGTGCTGCTGGCCAAAGCGATGCAGGCGGCGGGGGCCAGTCTTCTGAACACCGGCATCGGCTGGCATGAGGCGCGGGTGCCGACGATCGCCACCTCGGTTCCGCGCGCGGCCTTTGCCCATCTGACCGGACGGCTGCGGCCCGAGGTGACCATCCCCGTGATCACCTCCAACCGGATCAACACGCCCGAGGTGGCCGAAGGCCTGCTGGCCCAAGGCATGGCCGATATGGTGTCGATGGCCCGCCCCTTTCTTGCCGACCCCGATTTCGTGGCCAAAGCGGCGCGCGGGCAAGCGGCACGGATCGCCCCCTGCATCGCCTGCAATCAGGCCTGTCTGGATCATACCTTCAGCGGCAAGATGACCTCTTGCCTCGTCAATCCGCGCGCCTGCCATGAAACCTCGCTGCGCTATGATCCGGCCCCGACCGCCAAACGCATCGCCGTTGTGGGCGCTGGTCCTGCCGGGATGATGTGCGCCAAAACCGCCGCAGAGCGCGGGCACCATGTTGTGCTGTTTGACCGCGCCGCCGAACTGGGCGGGCAGTTGAACCTTGCCAAACAGGTGCCCGGCAAAGAGGAATTTCACGGCCTCGTGGACTGGTTCAAGACCGAGGTTGCCGCCTCCGGTGTCGACATCCGCCTCGGCCAAGAGGCCACTGTCGCCGACCTGCGCGGCTTTGATGAGGTGGTGATCGCCACCGGCGTCCTGCCGCGTGACCCGGAGATCTCCGGGCAGGAACGCGCGCTTGGCTACATTGACGTGCTGCGCGGGGCCAAGGTCGGCAAGCGCGTGGCGGTGATCGGCGCGGGCGGCATCGGCTTTGATGTGGCCGAATACCTGACAGCGGGGCCAGACTCTGCCACGCTGCACCCCGAGGAATGGCGGCGCGAATGGGGCGTGGGCGACCCAGCACTGACCCCCGGCGGCCTTGCCGAACCCCAGCCCGAGCCGCCCGCGCGGCAGGTCTGGCTGCTGCAACGCAAAGCGGAAAAGCCGGGGCGGGGGCTGGGCAAAACCACGGGCTGGATTCACCGCGCCGCGCTGGCGGCCAAGGGCGTGAAGATGTGGGGTGGGGTCAGCTATCTGACCATCGGCCCCGAAGGCCTGCGGATCGCGCGCGACGGCGTCGAAGAATTGTTGCCGGTGGATGATGTTGTGCTCTGCGCCGGGCAGCTCCCGGCCCGCGGCCTGCTGGACGCGCTGACCGCGGCGGGGATCGCCGCGCATGTCATCGGCGGGGCCGACGTGGCGGCAGAGCTGGACGCCAAACGCGCGATTGATCAGGGCGCGCGTCTGGCCGCGTCGCTTTGATCAGCGCAGCAGCGCGTCGATCTCCCCGGTGATCTGGCTGGACAAAGGCTTGACCGCCGAGCCCCAGGACGCGACGAACTGCCCGTCCGGCCCGATCAACACCTTGTTGAAATTCCAGCCGGGCGTGAATCCCTGCTCGGCCTTTAACCAGCCATAGAACGGATGCACCTCTGCCTTGGCCACATGGGAAATCGTGGTCATCGGCAAGGTCAGATCATAGTTAAGCGCGCAAAACTCTTTGACCTCGCCGTTGCTGGACAGTTCCTGATTGAAATCATCCGACGGCACGGCCAGCACAATCGCCTTCCCCGCGTAACGGTCTGACAGGGCCTGAAGGTCGGTGTATTGCGGCGTAAACCCGCACATCGACGCAGTGTTGACCACCAGCACCGGCATCCCGCGCCAGTCGGCACTGCTCATTGTGCCGCCATCGATGGAATCGAACTGAAAGCTGGGGGTAGGCTCGGCCGCATTTGCGACGGGTGCCAAGGCAGCGGCGCCAACCAAAAGCGCGGGCAAAAGCCGAAATGAGCGGGGCATGGGCAAATCCTTTTGTGGCTGCACAAATGATACGGCGCAGGCCCGCGCCTGGATCAGTTGACCCGCCGTCAAACGCTGCGGATGGTATCGCCCGGCTGCAAGGTGGGGAACAGCTCAATCACCTCGCCGCCCACGATCCCGTCAGGCCGCTTGCCCGCGATGATTTCGGCGGCGCGACGCCCGATTTCCAACCGGCAGGCATCCATCGTGGCAAGTCGGCGCGACAATCCGTCCAGCAACTCCACCCCGTTAAACCCCGCCAGCCCGATCTTGCCGGGCACATCAAGCCCCGCATCCAGACAGTAAAGCAACCCGCCCGCCCCGATCATGTCGTTGGAATAGTAGAAGAAATCCACATCCGGCGTGCGCTTTAGCACCGCCTCGGTCATCTCGCGGCCTTTCAGCAGAGCGGATCCGCCGGAATAAAACTCCCGGTCGGCAAGCTGCAGACCAACCTTGGCCAGCGCCTCTTCAAAGCCTTCAAGCCGCTTGCGGGCGCGGTGATCGTTGGGCATTTGCGTGCCCAGAAACGCGATGCGCCGATAGCCAGCGGCGACAATCGCCTCAGCCATCTGCCGCCCGGCGCGACGATGCGAAATCCCCACCGCCGAATCCACGGGGCTGCCGTCGATGTCCATGATCTCCACGATCGGCACCCCGGCTTGCGCCAGCATCGCGCGACAGGCATCGGTATGCTCCAGCCCGGCAAGGATCAGCCCCGAAGGCCGCCAGCTGAGCATCTCATAGACCACGCTTTCTTCGCGTTCAGGCGAATAGTTCGTGACCCCGACCACCGGCTGCAAACCGGTGTCCTCCAGCACCTCTGACACACCGGTCAGCACCTCGGGGAACACCATGTTCGACAGCGACGGGATCACCACACCCACAAGGTTCACCCGCTGGCTTGCCAAAGCCCCTGCGATCTTGTTGGGCACATAGCCCAGCACGCGGGCCGCCTCCAATACCCGCTCTCGGGTGGTGCTGGAAACATCGCCCCGGTTACGAAGCACACGGCTGACGGTCATTTCGCTGACACCAGAGGCTTCGGAAACATCGCGAAGCGTCAGGGCGCGGCGGGGATCAAGAGTGGGCGGTTTTGACACGGATATGCGGCCTTGCGGAAATTGCCATTCCTCTTGTTAGCGGCAAAAACACCCCTTGTCCAAGAGCGTCTGCTCGGCTATGTTACCGCTAACAGCCATCGGCTGGCGATATCCTGCGCGTCCTGCAAGCTCTCAACCCAGACGCAACGGACAACGGGGGAGTGGTGGGCCAAAAGTCACTCCCCCATCTTCCCCTTCCCAACCATCTTTTCCACCAGACCGGGCAACCGCGCGTAGGCGTTGAACCGTGCCTGATGCGGCATGGCTGCGATGGGCGATTTGCGATATCCCTTTGTAAACAACAAGAACGGCACCTGTGCTGCACGGGCCGTCTCGCAGTCCACCTCACTGTCGCCCACGAACAGCACAGGCCGGGCCAGCGCCGCGCCGGTCGCCAGCAACGGGGCCGGGTCAGGCTTGCGCTGCGGCAGGCTGTCGCCGCAGATCACCACCTCAAAAAACCCGGCAAGGTTCAAATGGTCTAGAATCGCCCGTGTTGGGGCCTCGGGCTTGTTGGTGCACAGCCCAAGCGGATGCCCCGCCGCCCGCAATGCCCCCAGCGCCTCGATCACACCCGGGTAGATCGTGGTCAGCCGGTGGTCGTTTTCATACAACCCCAAAAACCGCGCCATCAGCGGCCCATGCGCGGCAGACGGTAGCGCCAGATGCGCGGCCACCCGCTCGATCAGCACCGGAACCCCGTTTCCGACAAAGCTTTGCACCCGCGCGCGGCTTAGCGGCGCTTGGCCAATCTCTGCGAGGGCCCGGTTCAGGTTGGCGTGAATGTCGCCCACACTGTCAATCAGCGTGCCATCCAGATCGAAAACCACGGCAGGCAGGGCGCGACGCATAGGCAATCCTTTAGAAGTTGTCGCCTAAACCTAAGCGCGGGCGCAAGATTACAACAGGGCCAAAGCGGGCCACGCGCCACCCCGCAGCGATATTGCCCAGCACGCAGGACCGGTGTAGGAGAGGCGTTGGAAATATGTCTGCGTAGCTCAGATGGATAGAGCACAGGATTCCTAGTGAAAAATTGGGCGTTGCGTTTGGAAACTGCGCAACGGATCTGCTCAAATTCGGGGAACGCTACGGTGCGCTTGCACCTTGCCAATCCCGAGCCAAGCCCCGCAAGGGGAAGGTGTAGAGACTGGATGGGCAGCACCTACGGATTTCGGTCTAAGGTGAAGGGACAGTCCAGACCACGAACGCCGAAAGGCGGCGGCGAAAGCCGAAGTGGTATGAATCCTGGGGCCGTGGGTTCGAATCCCGCCGCGGACACCATTTTCTTCCCGCTTTTGCGGCTTTTTCGCGTATTTTCCGGCGCCCGGCGGGGCCAAACCCCTGCGCGCCGCAGATCATCTTCCACCAAGGAAGATCGAAAGAAGATCGAAAGAAGATCGGATCTTCCCCCCTGCCAGGTGGCAAAAAGGCACGATCCCGGCCCGCACGCAGGCAAGTGGATCGCGCAGAACGGGCCTGCGCGATCCTTCTCAGCCGCCGTTACGCGACCACCTCATACCCCGCCGCAGCCATCACCCGCAGCAATTCCTTATGGCCAATCTTGGCCATTTCCAGCGGAGGGCTGACCTTCGGATCTTGCTCGGCCTCGACCACAAACCAGCCTTCGTAGCCATAAGATGCCAGCCGTTTCACGATGGTTTCAAAGTCCAAAGACCCATCCCCCGGCACGGTAAAGGCGCCTTTGACCACCGCGTCCAAAAAGCTTTCGCGGCTGCGATCCAGCGCGTTGATCACCTCCATGCGCACGTCTTTGGTGTGCACATGGGTGATCCGCGCATGGTGCTTGTCGATCACCCGCAACACATCGCCCCCCGCAAACGCCATGTGTCCCGCATCAAACAACAGCGGAATCCCCGCACCTGAATGGGCCATGAACAGGTCAAGCTCTGCCTCGGTTTCAATCGCGGCGGCCATGTGGTGGTGATAGGACAGCGGCATCCCTTGTTCGGCACACCACTCGCCAAAAGCGGTCATCTTGCGCGCATAGGTCCGAATCTCATCCTCGGACAGTTTCGGCTTTGTTGCCAACGGCTTGGAGCGATCCCCCTGCACGGAACGCGCAGTCTCGCCATAGACGATGCAAGGGGCCTTTGCTGCGATGAAAAAGTCCATCTGGGCGCGGATACGGTCCTTTTCGGCCTCGATATCGCCGTCCAGCAACAGGCCCGAAAACCAGCCGCCACAGACCGAAACACCATACTGCGCAAGGATCGGTGACAGCACATTCACGTCCATCGGAAAGCGGCGCCCGGTCTCCATCCCGGTAAAGCCCGCAACCGAGGCCTGACGCAGGCATTCCTCCAGCGACACATCATCGCTCAGTTCGGCGAGGTCGTCGTTCCACCACGCAATAGGGGCGATTCCAAGTCTGGCTTTCATGGCGCATTCTCCGAAAAAGGTATTGTGGGCCGGTGACGTTGTGCACCGGCTTTGGCCTTCGCTAACGGTGCGGCGAAATTCCGGCAAGCCCAGATGAAAGCCATTCAGAGGCGCGCCGCAAAAAGCCTCGTCAACTTCGTCAAAACCCCTTCGAAAAGGTGGGCCATTCGTGGTCTGTTGGACGCGAACAGAACGGCCAAGTGCCGCAGGAGAGTATGATGATCAAGAATCGGCTGCGCCAGCTTTGGGCTGACGGCAAACCGACGCTGAACGGCTGGTGCTCAATCGGTAGCCCGTTTGTGTCAGAGATCATGGCGGCACAAGGCTATGACAGCCTGACCGTCGACATGCAGCACGGGGCGCTGGATTATTCCCATGCCCTGCCGATGCTGCAAGCGATCCGCGGCTTTGGTCCGGTGCCCTTGGTTCGGGTGCCGTGGTTAGAGCCGGGAATCATCATGAAAGCGTTGGATGCGGGGGCTTACGGCATCATTTGCCCGATGATCAACACCGCCGCCGAGGCCGCCACCTTTGTCAGCTATCTGCGCTACCCGCCCTTGGGCCAACGCAGCTTTGGACCAACCCGGGCCGCCTTTGTCACGGGGCCCGACTATGCCCGCGAGGCGAACGCCGAGATTCTCGCCTTTGCGATGGTTGAGACGGCCACCGCGATGGAAAATCTTGAGGCGATCTGCGCGACGCCGGGTCTGGACGGTATCTACGTCGGGCCAGCCGATCTGTCGCTAAGCCTGTCCAACGGCAGGCTGGCCCCCGGTCAGGATCGCGAAGAGCCCGAAATCATCGCAGCGTTTCACCGCATTCTTGCCGCATGCAAAGCCAACGGACTGCGCGCCGGCCTGCATTGCGGCACCGCAGACTATGCGGCGCGGGCCATCGGTTGGGGCTTTGACATGACAACCGTCGGGGGGGATTCACGGTTTCTGGCGGCCGCCGCGGGGGCAAGTGTCGCGCGTTTTCGCGAATTGGCCGGGCAGGCAGCCGCGCCAAGCGTCAAAGCCGCCTATTGAGTTTCAGGATACAGGAGACGCAGAATGCGAAAACCCAAACTTCGTATCGGCCTCATCGGCACCGGGTTCATGGGTCGCGCCCATGTCTTTGGCTTTGCTTCGGCACCCAAGGTGTTCGAACTGCCCTTTGACATCGAACTCCATACCGTTGCCGATATCACCCTTGCCGCCGCACAGCGTGAGGCCGCCCGTCTGGGCTTTGCCCATGCGACGGATGACTGGCGCAAGATCGTGGCCGACCCCGAGATTGACGTGGTCGACATCACCGCACCAAACGCCTTGCACCGGGAAATGGCTTTGGCGGCGATTGCCGCGGGCAAACACGTCTATTGTGAAAAACCCTTGGCCCCGACCGCCGCCGAGGCACTGGAAATGGCCACTGCCGCCGAGGCAGCAGGGGTCAAGACGCAGGTAGGCTTTAACTATCTGTGCAACCCCATGCTTGCCCTTGCCCGTGAGATGATCGCGGCAGGCGAACTGGGTGAGATCAGGGGGTTCCGCGGTCTTCACGCCGAAGACTATATGGCCGACGCGAGCGGCCCTTTCACTTTCCGCCATGACCCTGCCGGCGGCGGCGCGCTGGCAGACCTGGGTTCGCACGCGCTGGCCACGGCAGAGTTCCTGTGCGGACCGATCCGCCGGGTGATGGGCGATTGCGTGACAATGATCGCACAGCGCCCCGACGGCAAAGGCGGCACCCGAAAGGTTGAGGTTGACGACATAGGCCGCGCTTTCCTGCGGTTTGAAAGTGGCGCGACCGGGTCGATTGAGGGCAACTGGATCGCCACAGGGCGCAAGATGCAGCACGACTTTGAAGTCTATGGCACGAAAGGGTCTTTGGCCTTCAGTCAGGAACACTTCAACGTTTTGAACGCCTTCAGCACCACTGACGCCAAGGGCCGCCAAGGATTCCGACGGATAGAGGCGGGGCCGGATCACCCTCCCTATGGTCTGTTCTGTGTGGCGGCTGGCCATCAGCTTGGTTTCAACGATCTGAAGGCGATCGAAGTGGCGGGTTATGTCGAGGCCATTGCCGGGACGCGGGAGGAACCTTTCAACTTTCGCAAAGGGTTGCGAATCCAGTCTTTGGTCGAACGCATCCAAGCCTCGTCCCGCGCTCAGGCTTGGCTGGAGGTATAACGGAAACGGGCGCCCCAAAGGCGCCCGCTTTTTTCAGAAGTCCAGATTTTCGACAGACAGCGCATTCTGCTGGATGAATTCGCGCCTTGGTTCCACAACATCGCCCATCAGCTTGGTAAAGATGTCGTCGGCCTCGGCCAGATCATCGACCTTGACCTGCAACAGCGTGCGGGCCTCGGGGTCTAGCGTGGTTTCCCAAAGCTGTTCTGGGTTCATCTCGCCCAGCCCCTTGTAGCGCTGCAACGAAAGCCCCTTTTCCCCCTCGGTCAGGATGGATTTCAGCAGGTCAATCGGCCCGTGGATCAGCTGCTCGCGGTCTTTGCGGATCAGCCGCGCCGGATCACGATAGACATCGCGCGTCTGGCTGGAAATCGTCGACAACCGCCGCGCCTCGCCCGACCGCAACACCGCGCCGTCCAAGGTCCGCAGCTCTTCAACGCCGCGCAACACGCGGCTTAACCGGATGCCATGGTCTTGGGTAATCCGCCCGGACCAGCCGCGTTCATACTCTGCCGCAATCATGTTCAACCGCACCGAAACCGTGTCGGCCACCTGCTGCAGATCATCATCGGCACGGCCGGGATCAAAGGCCCCGGCAAGGGCCGCCTGCTCCAGAATGCCGCGCGGGTAATGGGTGGGGAACGCATCCAGAATCCGACGGAACTGGCGGGCACCTTCAATCACGCGCGCCAGATCGGCGCCGGCAAGCTCTTCGCCGCTGGTCAAGCGCAACACCGCGCCATCCAGACCCATCTCAATCAGATAGTCTTCGAAGGCCGCCTGATCCTTCAGATAAACCTCGGATTTCCCCCGCGACACTTTGTAAAGCGGCGGCTGGGCGATGTAGAGGAACCCGCCGTCGATGATCTGCGGCATCTGGCGGTAGAAGAAGGTAAGAAGAAGCGTCCGGATGTGCGCGCCGTCCACGTCGGCATCGGTCATGATGACGATTTTGTGGTAGCGCAGCTTGGCAATGTCGAACTCATCCCGGCCGATGCCGGTGCCAAGCGCGGTGATCAGGGTGCCGACCGTTTCCGATGCGAGCATCCGGTCAAACCGCGCCCGCTCAACGTTCAGGATCTTGCCACGCAAGGGCAGAACAGCCTGATTTTTCCGGCTGCGGCCTTGTTTTGCCGAACCACCGGCGGAGTCGCCCTCGACGATAAAGATTTCGGAAAGGGCAGGGTCTTTTTCCTGACAATCGGCCAACTTGCCGGGCAGCGAGGCCACGTCCATCGCCGTCTTGCGACGGGTCAGTTCGCGGGCCTTGCGTGCGGCTTCGCGCGCCAAAGCCGCTTCGACAATCTTGCCGACGATTATCTTTGCGTTCGCTGGGTTTTCTTCAAACCACTCCGAAAGCTTTTCGTTCACAAGGTTCTCGACCGCGGGCCGCACTTCCGAAGACACAAGCTTGTCTTTGGTTTGGCTTGAGAATTTCGGATCTGGCGCCTTGACGGACAAGACACAAGTCAGCCCCTCGCGCGCGTCGTCCCCGGTGAAATCCACCTTTTCCCGCTTCGCAATCCCCGAAGACTGGGCATAGGAGTTGATCGTCCGGGTCAGCGCGCCACGAAAGCCAGCAAGGTGCGTGCCGCCATCGCGCTGCGGGATGTTGTTGGTGAACGGCAACACCATTTCATTATAGCTGTCGTTCCACCACATCGCCACTTCGACCGTGATGCCATTGCGCTCGCCGATCATATAGATCGGATCGGGCATGATCGACGTCTTGGAACGGTCGATGTATTTCACAAACTCGCGTACGCCGCCTTCGTAGAAAAGCTCGGTCTTGATCGGCTCGGCGGGGCGTTCGTCTTCGATGATGATGCGGACGCCAGAGTTCAGAAAGGCCAACTCGCGCAGGCGGTGCTCCAGCGTCTTGAAGCTGTATTCAAGATCGGAAAAAGTCCCCTCGGGGATGTTGCTCTTGGCCGAAGCAAGGAACCTAACTTCGGTACCGCGCATCCCCGGAGCCGGTCCAACCTCATGCACATGCACGACACACTCGCCATGCTCAAAGCGCGCGCGGTATTCCGTCTCATCACGCCAGACGGTCAGTTCCAGCCATTCCGACAAGGCGTTGACGACCGAAACGCCCACCCCGTGCAGACCGCCGGAAACCTTATAGGCGTTGCCACCCTCGTCGGTGTTGTTGAATTTGCCGCCGGCGTGCAATTGGGTCATGATGACCTCGGCCGCAGAGACGCCTTCTTCCTGGTGGATGTCGACCGGAATGCCGCGACCGTTGTCACGCACCGAAACGGAACTATCGGCGTGGATTTTAACCGAGACAGCGGTGGCATGTCCCGCCAGCGCCTCGTCGATCCCGTTATCGACAACCTCATAGACCATATGGTGAAGGCCCGACCCATCGTCGGTGTCACCAATATACATGCCGGGGCGCTTGCGAACCGCCTCCAACCCCTTAAGAACCTTGATGGAATCCGCGCCGTATTCGGCCGGTTTCTTGGCGGCTTCAGCCATGCGAAGGGAACCCCTGATATTGCCCTCGACTTATAGCGGTCAGGGTGGGGAATGTCACCCCTTGGACACAAGATTTGGGGTCAGGATAGGGCGATAACCACCCCGACGCAGATCAGTAGCCCGCCAGAGATCTGATTGAGCCGCTGCAGCCGTTTTGGGCTGGAAAGAAGCCTGCGCGCCCGGTCCAAAAACCATGCAAGACACAGGTTTCCAATCGCAGGAACAAGCGTCGAAATCGCCAAAATTGCCGTGATGTCTTTGCCGTTGACGCGCGACAAATCGAAAAATCCGGGCAGCACGCCCATGTAGAACAAGATCGCCTTCGGGTTGCCGATCACCGCCGCTACCCCAACCGCAAAGCCGGCCCAAAGACCGGGCCGGGTCATGCGGCTGTCGGTGCCGATCGGCGCCGCTGGTTTGCGCAGCAAAAGCACGCCCATGACAAGGAAAACCACCGCCGCGACCCAACGCAACAGGTGCAAGAAATCGCCATAGACCGACAAGATCCAAGTCAGCCCAAAGATCGCCGCCATCGGCCAGATCAGATCGCCAAGCGCCACCCCAATCGCCAATGGCCACGCCGCGGCAAAGCCGCCGGAAAGCGCGCGCGCCGTTAGCGCAACCCACACCGGCCCCGGTATCACCCACAACAGGGCCATGCCCCCCGCGTAGAGCAAAAGCTGATAAAAGGTGACCGTCATGCTGCCCTCAGAATAGATTGCCCAACAAATCAAGCGTCGCCGTGCCTTCCCACGCCATTTCCGCCAGGGGAAGGACCATCAGTTGCTCGGCGGGCTCTTTGCGAATGCAATGAGTCTTCGAGCCGGTAAGATCCAGATATACCAGAGGGTTGCGCACCCGAACGAACCCTGCACCGCCATAAAGCGGCGCATTTCCGAAAAGGATCATATGGTCCGCCGGGCTGGCCTTGGCCATCGCAATCGCGGCCTGCAAAAGTGCCGTGGCTACACCCTTGCCGCGGGTGTCCGGATCGGTGGCCACATCCGCCAAACCCGCAACCGTAATCTGCTGGTCGCCCAGACGGACTGCACGCCAAAGAATGGCCATATGGCCCACCACGCGCGCACCGTCGCGGATCAACAGTCGCACATGGGGGCGCTGTCGAAAATAGCTGCGGCCGCCGAAGTCGGTCGAAAATGACCGCGCCAACAGCGTGGCGACCGCCCGATCGTCACTGGCCCGCAGCGCCCATTCCGCAATCGTCTCAATCTGCATCGGGCAGCCAAAGGCTTCCGTCCTCAGCCAGCGGCCAGAACGGATTCATCGCCACTTCCCAGACGTGGCCATCAAGGTCGGCCCAATAGCCGGAGTATCCGCCCCAAAATACCTTTTCCGGGGCTTTGAGCGCCACTCCTCCCGCGACCAGCGCATGGGCATAGGCTGCATCAACTTCGGCCTCAGAGGCAAAGTTCTGCGCCAATGTCATGGCCCCGGTACCAAGCGGGGTTCCCGGTCGACCCTGATCGGCCGCCAGATCTTCAAGTCCAAACAGACCCAAGACCGCGCCACGCATCTGAAAAAACGCAACACCCTCGGTTCCACTGTGCTCAACCCAGCCCAGCCGTTGGTAAAAGGCGCGCGCTGCCGCAAGATCGGCGACGCCAAGGGTAATAAGGGTAACACGTTGTGGGGTCATGTGGTCGATATCCTCGATTGGGTGCCGTCTTCGGTAATCGTGAAACTTTGCGCCCGATGCCCCAAGGGATCAAACAAAGACGGCTCGGTCCCCGTCATAATCGCTTGCGCACCCAAGGCTTCCAACTCGTCATAAAGTGCAGCGCGTCGGTTGGAGTCGAGGTGGGCCGCCACCTCATCTAGCAACAGCACCGGAGCCTGACCCAAGTCATCGGCCAACGCGCGGGCGTTTGCCAACAATAGACTGATAAGCAGCGCCTTTTGCTCGCCGGTAGAGCTTTGGTCTGCGGCTATGTCCTTTGCCGCGAACCGCGCGCGCAGGTCGGCGCGGTGAGGACCAAGCAGGCACCGACCCGCGGCCATATCCCGCCGCCGGTTATCAATAAATGTCTGCGCCAGATCCTCCGCCGCCAGATCCTCCGCCCCGTCCGGGCCAGTGATCTCAAGCCCTGCGCGCGGGAAGGCGGTCTCTGCCCCGTCTTGCGCCGCCAAAAGCCGTGCAACCGACAAGGCCCGGTTGCCCATGATCACGACCCCCGCCTCGGCCATTTGCGCCTCCAGCGCCCCATACCAACGAGCGTCGGTCACCTGATCCTTCAACAACCGATTGCGGTCGCGCATCGCTTTTTCATAGGACAACACCGCCTCGGCATGGTCGGGATAAAACGACAGCGTCACCCGGTCCAGAAACCGCCGCCGCCCTTCGGCCGCTTCTATCCAAAGCCGGTCCATCGCCGGAACAAGCCACAGAATCCGCAAGATACGCCCTAACATCACCTGTGGCGCGGCTTTCCCGTCGATCCGCAAGCTGCGGGGCTCGCCAATTTGGGCACTTGTTTCAATCTGGTGATCAGCCGCAAGCCCCCGAACCTCAGCCGAAATTTTCCAGCCAAGGGCCTCGGGTTGCCGCGCCAGATCATCGGTCGCCGCCCGCCGCAGGCCACGACCCGGTGACAGAAGCGATATCGCTTCAAGGATATTGGTTTTGCCCGCCCCGTTCGCGCCGACAAGTGCCACGGGGCGACCATCGAACACCAATCGCACCGCCCGATGGCTGCGAAAATGCGATAGGGTCAGCGATGTGATGGCAAGACCACTCAACGCTTAGCCTTTCTCCTTGGCGAAAATACTCTGGGGGTCCGGGGGTGAACCCCCCGGCGCCAGATCACACGCGCATCGGCATGACGACGTAGACCGCCGACATGTCATTGCCCTCGCGCATCAGCGTCGGGTCGCCTGAAGAGTTGAACAGGAACACGGCGTTCTCGCGGTCTACCTGACTGGCGATTTCCAGCAAATACTTGGCGTTAAAACCAATTTCCAGCCGCTCATCCGCATAGGCGACGGCCAGCTCCTCTTCAGCGGCACCGGAGTCCGGTGCGTTGACCGACAGAATCAAACGATCTTCATCCAAGCTGAGCTTCACTGCACGCGAGCGCTCTGAAGAGACGGTCGCGACGCGGTCAACGGCTTTGGCGAATTCCGTGGCGTCGACTTCCAGACGGCGGGTGTTTCCGGTTGGAATCACGCGGGTATAATCGGGGAAGGTGCCGTCGATGACTTTCGAAGTCAGCGTGATCGCCGGAGTGGCAAAGCGCACCTTGGTTTCCGACACCGACACCGCGATCATCGCCTCATCATCATCCAGTAGTTTGCGCAACTCGCCCACCGTTTTGCGCGGCACGATCACGCCGGGCATGCCTTCCGCTCCGGCGGGCAGGGGGGCGTCGATACGCGCCAGGCGGTGCCCATCGGTGGCCACGCAGCGCAGCACCGGGCCGGTCTCGCCGGTCGACACATGCATGTAGACGCCGTTCAGATAATAGCGTGTCTCTTCGGTCGAAATGGCGAACTTTGCCTTGTCGAACAACCGCCGAAGCACGGGGGCTTTGGCCGAAAAGTTTGAGGAATATTCAGAGCTTGCCATGACCGGAAAGTCCTCGCGCGGCAAGGTAGCAAGGCTGAAGGTCGACCGCCCGGCGGTGATCGTCAGCCGGTGTGTGGCCGCGTCCTCGGACAGATTCACCAGTGAGCCATCGGGCAGTTTGCGGACAATTTCGTGCAGCATCACCGCCGAAACCGTCGTTGCACCGGGGCGTTCGACCATCGCAGGGGCGCGGTCCAGCACTTCGATATCCAGATCGGTGGCCCGGAAGGACACCTGATTTCCTTCTGCCTCGATCAGCACGTTGGCGAGGATCGGGATGGTATTGCGACGCTCAACGACCGATTGCGCCTGTGCGAGCGCTTTAAGAATCGTGCCGCGTTCGATGCTGATCTTCATGGTCCCATCCCTTTTGGTCTTGCCCCCTTCGGGGACGCCGAAGGTAGCGGTTTTATGAGGTTTCACAAGAGGTGGGCTGTGGGTGGAGTGCTTGGGCGCGGCAAAAAGTCCACAGCGGGGGAATTGGCGGGTAAACCTTTGGGACTGTTGCGGTAATAAGCTGCAATCCGGGGGTGAAAGCCGTCTTCTTGGTCTCTTCCTGCGATCTTCTTTCTGTCTTTCTCTGCGTGGCCGGCCAGCCCGCCAATCAATCTGGCGAATCGGCCGCCACTGCGTCTGTGCTCACCGCGCAGGGGCGCCGGTCAGCTTTGCAGCAGCCGGCGCAAAAGCTGCAGATCATCGGAAAGCTGCGAGTCACCGGTCATCAACTCTTCAATCTTGCGCACGCCGTGCATGATCGTGGTGTGATCCCGCCCGCCAAAGCGCCGCCCGATTTCGGGCAAAGAGCGCGCGGTCAACTGCTTGGCCAGATACATCGCCACCTGACGCGGGCGGGCAATGGTGCGCACCCGCTTGGGGCCGATCATGTCCGACAGGCGGACGTTGTAATGCTCGGCCACCTTGCGTTGGATCTCTTCGATGGTCAGCTTGCGATCCGAGGCGCGCAGGATGTCGGCAAGGCAATCTTGCGCCAGTTCAAGCGTGATCTCGCGACCTACCAACGAGGCGAAGGCGAACAGCCGGGTCAACGCGCCTTCCAGCACTCGAACGTTGGTGGTGATCCGATGGGCGATGAATTCCAGCACGCCATTGGCGATCGCCAGACCCTTGTACTGCGCGTGATAGTATTCAGCCTTTTGCTGAAGGATGCCCAGACGCAGCTCATAGTCGGTCGGGTGCAGGTCAACGACAAGCCCGCATTGCAGGCGGGATTTGATCCGCTCTTCAAGATCCTTGATTTCGCCCGGCGCGCGGTCGGCAGAAATGACGATCTGTTTGTTCTGATCCACCAGCGCGTTGAAGGTGTGGAAAAACTCTTCCTGCGTGGAATCCTTGCCCGCGATAAACTGCACGTCATCGACCATCAGCACGTCAACCGAGCGGAAGATTTCCTTGAAATCCATGATCTGCTTGTCGCGCAGCGCTTGCACGAACCGATACATGAATTGTTCGGCCGAAAGATACAGCACGCGCAGATGCGGCTGACGGGCCTGCAGCTCATGGGCGATGGCGTGCATCAGGTGGGTTTTGCCCAAGCCGACGCCACCATAAAGAAAGAGGGGGTTGAAGGTGACAGGGCCGCCCTCGGCCACGCGGCGGGCTGCGGCGTGGGCCAGTTCGTTCGGTTTGCCCACGACAAAGCTGTCAAAGGTAAAACGCGAATCGAGCGACGCGCCCGGCAATTCTTCATCCGAGTGCGCGCGTTGGCGCAGCATCGGGCGGGCCGCTTTGGGACGTGCGGCCTGGGTCGCCATCGGGCGGCTGGGCACGACGAACTCGAACTCGTGCCACGTCATTGCCGTTCACCTGAAGGTGCTGCAGCAACAGTTCCGAGAAATTGCGCGACACCCAGTCGCCAAAGAACGTGGTCGGCACCTCAAACCGGGCGACTTGGCCCGAGAGATCCGAAAGCCGGATCGGCTCGATCCAGGTGGTGTAATTGTTACGGCCGATCCGTGTGATCAGCTCTTCGCGAACCTTGCCCCAGGCCTCATTGGTCATTCTGTATTCCGTCCCCGACGCGTCTTCCGGGCAGACCCGGCAGCGCCTTGATTTTCGTTGTCTCGTCATCACGAGCCACCCGCACCGAGGGGAACTGCGGCGCATCCGTAAACCAAGCAAATCAAGCAGCCGCCCAAAGGCAGTGCAAGACCCGCTCAGGTCACAAGACCGCCCACGCAAACACGCTTACAGTTGCCAAACCCCTTTGGCACAAGCGTAATCGCGTGGAAGGTCGCTTTCAGATGCAGACCACACAACACATTGATCAGAAAGAAGAAACAATTGGCAGCTTTGGGCAAGTCTGGCAGCGCCCGCGGCAGTTCCCATTTCAGATCGCGTCATGTCCCCCAAGACGAAGTGAATCGCCTCTAGACGCTAGCAAGCTGGCGCGCGGCTTCGCAACCGATCTCTTGACTTGACAGGTCTTTGCCAAAGCGAATCCCGTTGCCTGTGCAAATCGGCAACGCCGGGTCGGAAAACAGGTTGGAAAATGACAAAAGGCGCGCCGCGATGCGGCACGCCTTTCGGGTATTTCAGGGCAGTGAAGGCTTAGACCGCAGCGGTGCCCAGCGACTTCACGCGCGAGGCAAGACGCGAGATCTTGCGCGAAACGGTGTTCTTGTGCAGCACGCCTTTGGACACGCCACGGGCCAGCTCGGGCTGGGCGTTCTTGAAGGCTTCTGCCGCAGCTTCCTGGTTGCCGGAAGCCAGAGCCTCTTCGACCTTACGCAGGTAGGTGCGGATACGCGAGCGACGTGCCTTGTTCACCGCATAGCGGGTTTCAGACTGACGGGCGCGTTTTTTGGACTGGGCGGTATTTGCCATGGGCGGAATCTTTCTTGGGTCTTCTCGGTTTCATTCAATCGCACGAAACGCCCCATCGCCGCCCCCTAAGGGTCGGATTCGATTCTTGCCTAAGCGGGCCCACGCGCATGTGGAACAGCCCTATAGGGCAAGCAGGGCGGAAAGGAAACAGGAAATCTGCCCTTAGCGATCCCGGAACTGGGGTTGGCGCTTTTCAAGGAAGGCTTTCATGCCCTCTTTCTGGTCCTCAGTGGCAAAAAGCGCCTGAAACATGCGGCGTTCGAACAAAAGCCCTTCGCGCAGGGTGGTTTCTTGGGCGCGGTTTACCGATTCTTTGACGGTCATCACGGTCAGCATGGATTTCTCGGCGATCTTGACGGCGGCCTTCATCGCCTCTTCCAGCAGGCTTTTGGCGGGAACGATGCGCGAGACAAGGCCCGCGCGTTCCGCTTCGGCGGCATCCATGAAGCGCCCGGTCAGGTTCATGTCCATCGCCTTGGCCTTGCCCACGGCGCGGGTCAGTCGCTGTGTGCCGCCCATGCCCGCGACGATGCCAAGGTTGACCTCGGGCTGGCCGAATTTGGCGGTGTCGGCGGCGATGATGAAATCACAGGTCATCGCCAGTTCGCACCCACCGCCAAGGCAATAGCCTGAAACGGCGGCAATCATCGGTTTGCGGACGCGGGAAATCGCCTCCATTTGCGGGCCGAACAGGTCTTCGCCAAAGGTTTCGGCAAAGCCTTTGTCGACCATCTCGCGCACATCAGCGCCAGCGGCAAAGGCCTTTTCGTTGCCGGTCAACACGATGCAACGGATCTTGGGGTTGCGGTCGGCGATGGTCACGGCCTCGGCCAGTTCCATCATCATCTGCGAGTTGAGCGCGTTCATCGCCTCGGGCCGGTTAAGGCGGATGAGGCAGGTGTAGTCCTGAATCTCGACGATCAGGGTCTCATAGGCCATGGCAGTGGCTCCCGTTTGTCTGGTTGAGGCTGTGGATACCAGTAACGCGCCCGTTATCAACCCGTTTCGGACTTGTTAGCGCTGACAATGCGGGCAGAAGAACGAGGAGCGGCCCGATTGCACCAGCCGTTCGATAGTGCCAGAGCAGCCCGGCCGGGTGCACGCCCCGCCCTCGCGGCCGTAGACGCGGAAGCGGTGCTGGAAATAGCCCAACTCCCCATCCGCCTGCCGGTAATCCTTGAGCGACGAGCCCCCGGCCTCAATCGCCTCGGACAGCACCTCGCGGATAAGGGGCACCAAACCCGCCGCCCGCTCACCAAGTGCTCCGGCTTGGGTGGCAGGGTGCAAGCCTGCGCGAAACAGCACCTCGCACACATAGATATTGCCCAGACCCGCCACGATTCGCTGATCCAGCAGCGCGGATTTCACCGGCGTCGCCCGCCCGGCAAGACGCGCGGTCAGGTAATCGCCATCAAAGCCATTGCCCAAGGGTTCCGGCCCGATCCCGGCCAGCAGGGGGTGATCTTCGGCGCCAAGCGTCGGCAAAAGGTCCATCGCGCCAAAGCGGCGGGCGTCGTTGAAGGTAATGCGCGCGCCATTGGCCATGTGCAGCACCACATGGTCATGCTTTTGCGCGGGTGGGTGGTCGTGGTGGAAAACCCCCTGCACCGCGCCGGAAATCAGCATCCGCCCCGACATGCCCAGATGGATCAGCAGCGTCTCACCCGAGGCAAGATCTGCCAGAATATACTTTGACCGCCGCCGCAGACCCAGGACGCGCTGCCCGGTCAGCCGGTCAGCCATGCGCGCGGGAAAGGGCCAGCGCAGGTCGGGGCGGTTCACGTCGGCTTGCGCGATCACGACCCCCTCCATGACCGGCAAGAGACCACGTCGGACGGTTTCAACCTCGGGCAGTTCGGGCATGACGGGCTTTCGGACAGTTCGGCGCATTGCAGGCGCGGGTTGGCGCTCTATAAGGAAGGGCGTGAGCAAGGACGGCAAGCCCCGATGACAGAGAACAGCACCACCCATTTCGGTTTTCAGACCGTGCCGGAGACCGAAAAGGCCGGCATGGTGCATGGCGTCTTTACCCGAGTCGCGTCGCGCTATGACATCATGAACGATCTGATGTCGGGCGGTCTGCACCGGGTCTGGAAAGACGCGATGATGGATTGGCTGGCCCCGCGGCCCGGTCAAAAGCTGCTGGATGTGGCGGGGGGAACGGGGGATGTGTCCTTTCGGTTCCTGAAGCGCGCGCCGGGCGCACAGGCCACCGTGCTGGACATGACCGAATCGATGCTGGTTTCCGGCCGTCAGCGGGCCGAAGCCGACAGCATGGCCGACCGGCTGGATTGGGTTGTGGGCGATGCGATGGCGCTGCCCTTTGCCGACAACAGCTTTGACGTCTACACGATTTCCTTTGGCATCCGGAACGTGACCCGCGTGGCCGATGCGCTGCGCGAGGCTTACCGCGTGCTGCGCCCCGGCGGGCGGTTGATGGTGCTGGAGTTCAGTCAGATCCCGAATGATCTGCTGCAGTGGGTCTATGATCGCTACAGTTTCAACGTGATCCCGGCGATGGGGCAGGTCGTGGCCAATGACCGCGAGAGCTATCAGTATCTGGTCGAATCGATCCGTAAGTTTCCCGATCAGGAAAGCTTTGCCACAATGATCCGGCAGGCGGGCTTTGATCAGGTAAAGTATCGCAACCTGTCGATGGGGATTGCGGCGCTGCATTCCGGCTGGAAGGTCTGATGCGCGGTCCGCACAATATCTGGCGGCTGATCCGCACCGGGGCGACGTTTGAACGCTCGGGCGCGATGGCCGTGGCGTTGGAGGCCTTGCAGGCCCCGCCGCGGCTGCGCTTCGCGGCGCGGCTGCTGGGCTGGCCGTTTAAATGGCTGGGCCTGCGCGGCGATCCGGCCTTGCCGCCGGTCACGCGGGCCCTGACAGCCCTTGGCCCCGCCTACATCAAGTTTGGCCAGATCCTTTCGACCCGCCCCGATCTGGTGGGCGAAGAAATGGCCGATCAGCTGCGCTATCTGCAGGACAAGCTGCCGCCATTTTCCACGGCGGAAGCGCGCGCAATGGTCGAGGCAGAGCTTGGCCGCCCGCTGGAAGAGGTGTTTTCTGCCTTTTCCGAACCGGTCGCGGCGGCTTCTATCGCGCAGGTGCACAAGGCGCGGCTGCTGTCGGACGGGCGCGATGTGGCGGTCAAAGTGCTGCGCCCCGGAATAGAGCGGGCCTTTCAGCGCGACATCGACGCGTTTTATTTCGCCGCGGATACCATTGAATTCCTTGCCCCTTTTGCGCGCCGCTTGCGCCCTGTGGATGTGATCACGCATTTCGAAGGGGTGGTGATGGGCGAGTTGGACATGCGGTTGGAAAGCTCTGCCGCGTCCGAATTTGCCGACAATACCCGCAAGGACGCGGGCTTTCAGGTGCCCGAGCCATTGTGGGATCTGTCGGGGCGGCGGGTGATGACGCTGGGCTGGGCGGAGGGGATCAGCCTTGCCGACAATGCAGCCCTGGATGCGGCGGGCCATGACCGGCGGGCCTTGGGCGCGCGGGTGTTGCAGCTTTTCCTTAGCCACGCGTTGCGGGACGGGTTTTTCCACGGCGACATGCATCAGGGCAACCTGAAGGTGGCCGCGAATGGCGACATCATCGCCTATGATTTCGGAATCATGGGGCGGATCGACGAATACACGCGCCGGGTCTATGCGGAAATTCTGCTGGGGTTCATTCGCAAAGACTACCGCCGCGTCGCCGAGGTGCATTTCGAGGCGGGCTATGTGCCAGCCGACCGTGACATTGATGAATTTGCCCGTGCCCTGCGCGCCGTCGGAGAGCCGATTTTCGGCATGGATGCCAGCCGGATTTCGATGGCGCGGCTTTTGTCCTATCTCTTTGATGTGACAGAGCGTTTCGGGATGGAGACGCGGACAGAACTGATCCTTTTGCAGCGCACGATGGTGGTAGTCGAAGGGGTTGCCCGCAGCCTGGACCCGCATATCAACATCTGGCAGGTCGCCAAGCCGGTGGTCGAGGGCTATGTCGCGACCAATGTCGGGCCGAAGGCGCTGCTGCGGGATCTGGCACAGACCGCGCGGGTGATGGCGCGGTTCGGGCCGCGGTTGCCGCGACTGGTAGAGGCGGCGCTGATCCGTCAGGCAGACCCGTTGCCCGTTCGCGCGCCAAGTCATTGGCGGCGGCGGGTGGTTTATGCCCTTGCCACGGCGGGGATCTTTGCGCTGGGGCTTTGGGCGGGAACGCTGATCTAGGCCGGCCCGGCGGTCTGAACCGGGTAGGGGTGTCTGACGGCTTAGTAGGGCACGCGTAGCGCCTTGATCTTGTCGGCCGAGATTTCCACCCCGCCCTCCAGCATCAACGTGGCGCCGTTCGTGCCGTTTCGTGCCTCCATGATTCGGGCGTAGGCCTCAACCGGTTGGGTGGCCACAACCTGCCCTTCAGCCGCGCGTTCCAGCGACAGCGCATAAAGCCCTTGCGGCAATGGGTTACCAGAGGCGTCCGCGCCCAGCCAACGATACTCGCCGCCGCTGACCGGGACGGTCTCACGCGCGACGACTTCATTGTTGGCGTTGCGCACGACCAACGTGGCTTGGGTGCCGGCACCCGCAGGCAAGGAGAGGCTGACCGGGTCACCATCCATCCAGACCGGCGCATCGGCCCGCGCTTCCTGCCCGACCCAGGCGGCAAGCTGCGACATGCCCAGCACGCTCATCTGGCTGGAAAGGGCGGCCAGAAGTTCATTCGATTTCATCTGCTGCTCAACCCCCGAAAACGTCGCCAGTTGCGTCGCATAGTCGGACGAATCAATTGGGTTCAGCGGGTCCTGATTCTTCATCTGCGTGGTCATCAGCTTTAGGAATGTATCGAAATCGCTGCTGATCAGAGCGCGGTTGGTGGTGGAGGCGGTGGTGGGTGTAGCGGTGGTGATGGCAGAGGTTTCCATGGGGTCCTTTCTAGACGCGCAGGTCAAGCTGACCAGAGTGGCGCGGGGCCGGGGGGCGGCTGGGTTCAGAAATGCGGGCCGGGGCCGCTGGCGAATCGCTGGGCGGTGGTTCGGGGCGTTTGGGGGCGGAACGGTCTCCGCCCTGCCAGGTTTCAAACTCAAAGCTGGAATTGGCAAAGCCCGCCGTCTTCAGTTCCCCCACCAGATCGGGAAGGTTGCGGCGCAGCAGATCCAGCGTATCGGCCCGCTCAGCCGAGAGCGTGACCACGATCCGGTCCCCCTTTTGGCGCAGGCCAAAGCGCAGCTGGCCAAGCTCGGCCGGGGCCAGAACCAACGAGACGGTGCCACCCGGTGGGGTAACGGCGATTGCGCGGGCAAGCTGTTGGGTGTGTGGCGCGGCTGATGCCGCGGGCTCAGCCAAGCGTGAAAGCACGGCGACCTCCGCCAGTTTCAAAGGCGCCGGCGTTTGGGGCAACGAGACGGCATCGGCGGCTGGCTCGGATGTGATCACGGCAAACAGGTCTTGGGCGTCGGGCGGAACCGAATCGCCCTCTGCCGATTTTGCAATCGGGTCAGCCGCTTGGCGATGGGCAAAAGCGATCTGGCCACCCGAAGTCTGCGCGGGCGGGGCGGTGGTTTGCGCCACGGATTGCGTGCCGACTTGCGATTGCTCGGCGCTGTCCCCGTGCTTTGGCGCAGAGTCCGGCGGTGGCAAACGGGGCAAGTTTGGGGGCCTATCCTTGAAAGCGATAGCTATTTCAGGAGTGGCGCTGAGATCCGCTGCAGCGGGTTGCCCGTGTTCCATTTGAAACAAGAAGGCACTGGCGCGCGAAGCGGGGAGGGGGGCAGGCTCTGCCTCAGGCTGAAAGGTGGCGACCGGGTCTGCGGATTGCTCTGGGACATCAAGCAGAGGCGGCGGCAGAACAGTTTCAAACATAGGCGCATCGGCGGCGGCAGTTGTGCCCACAAGTGCCGCCCCAAGCGGCAAGGGCAGAAGATCGGCGGACAGGTCCGCCAGCGGATCGGGGCCGCTGACGCCCCCGCTGCCCGCCGGATCGTGCGGGACGCTTAACGCCACTGGCGGGGGAAGCGATGGCATCGGCGCCGGCCAACCGGGCGGCGGATCCTGCGCGGGTGGGTCGTCCGCCTTCATCAGGTCGGCGAAGGGGGGCGCATCGTCTGCCGGTTCTGCCGGATCGCCTTGGCGGGCCATCAGCGGCTTGAGCGGCGGTGCGAAGGGAAGAATTTGATTTTGCATGGCCCGGACTTCTGTCGTTGCCCGGCGACTTTCCGGCAAAACAGTTACCGGCTGTTTACCGCGCTGGCGCATTCTTGGAAAAATCAAACAGGAGCCTGCCATGGATATACAACCGCTGACCCCGCTGCCACCCAAGCCCGACCGCCTCCAGCTCTTGCGCGCCAAAGCGCAAGAGCTGGAGGCGGCGTTCTTGTCGGAAATGTTGTCGCACACCGGGTTGGACGCAGGCCCGAAAGAAATGGGCGGCGGAATCGGAGAGGAGCAGTTCGGCTCATTTCTGCGGCAGGAACAGGCGCGGCTGATGGTGCAGAAGGGCGGCATTGGATTATCTGAACAGTTGTTCAGGTCTTTGGCAGAGCGGAGCGCATGATGATCGCGAAACGTGACCTTGAGACGTTGCTGGACATGGCCGCGCAGGCCATCGCGCGCGCCGACTTCGGCGCGGCTGTCGAAATGGCGCAAATGATGGAGGCAAGCTTGGCCGAGACGGATCTTAGGACAGACCCGCTGCGGCTAAGCCGACTGCGCCAGAAGGCGGATCAAAACGCGGCCTGTTTGCTGGCGGCGCGGCGCGGCATCCGCTCTGCGCGCCGCCGGATAGAGGAATTGCGGCGTTCTGCCAGTGGGTTGGCGACCTATGATGGTATGGGGCGGCTGGCTGGCCTGCCGCTTGGCGGCCCGGTAGCCGGTCGGTTCTAGGCGGTGATGACAGCTTGGTTCAAATGCTTCCCATTCGAATCTTGGCGATTAGGGAAGGGTTAGAACTTCACGGGCATCAATCGACCTGCGTCCCATGAGGGGATGGCGCGGCGACACCAACACAACCGACTTGCCGCACAGGACAGAACGACCATTCAGCCATCCGGTGGGATGGTGCAAACAGCCGCGCGGAATGCGTCGGCAAATCGCATGAGGACAAGGACATGTCGTCCATTCTTACCAACACGAGTGCTATGGTTGCCCTTCAGACGATGAAGAGCATCAACAAGAACATGGGCATGACCCAATCGGAAATCTCCACCGGTAAATCGGTGGCCAGCGCCAAAGACAACGCCACTGTCTGGATGACCTTGGCGTTGGAGGAATAGGCCCGCTGTGTCTGGATCAGTTGCGTCAGTTCCGCGGCCACATCGGTCGTTGATTCCTCGCGGGAATAGCCCACGACCGACCCGCTTGGCCCGTCACCCGCGTCCCACAGATAAAAGCTGCCAGAGGAAGGGGATATCTGATAGCTCTGATTGTTAAGGGAAATAAGCCCGTTTGGGTTCGGCACATCCACGACTGGGATCTGGAAAAGCCGGCGCGAAAATCCTTGATCGTAGATGGCGTAAAGTGAGCCCTTCTCATCCACCTCAACAGAGGCCAGCGTGGCGACCGTCGAGCCGTTCTTGCTGATCGAGACGGGTGAGAACGTGCTGGCAAGTTGGGTCATGCCGCTCGCGTCGCCGGGTTTGCCGATATCGAGCGCGATGGTGCCGCCGCCAACCGACAGCGCGATTTTTCCCGTGGCCGCGTCAAAGGCCCCGCCGCTGACGGTGGTAACGGTGGCAAGCGTGCCGCCCGCCGCCTGCGTGTCGTTGAAGGTCAGGGTGTATTCCGCGATGACCGCGCCGCCCGCCGCGCTGTCAGCGACCTGCATGGTCCAGCTGTTAGAGCTGCCGCTGCCCGGCACGATGGGGGTGAAGGTAAAATCGAGGGATTCGGAGGTGCCGAGGTTCCCGAAATACTCAACCGTCAGATTGTGCGGTGTGCCGCTGCTCCCCGCCGCGCTGTCGGTTGCAGGCAGGTTGACGCCAAGCCGTAACTCCGACGTCGGGTTGGCAACATATTGGTTGGAGTTGATCCGGACCGGTGCGAGTCCGGTCATGCTGTCGCGCGGGAAGTTTCCCATCGTGCCATCGGGATTGGCTGGCCAACCCATCAGCACCTGACCGGTTTCGGTCCGCAGAACCCCGTTGGCATCCGGTCGGAAAGAGCCCGTAGTGATCAACGAAACCGGAATGGCGCCACCGGTGCCATCAATCGTGCTGATATCCGCCACTGGCAGAAAGCCGCGCCCGCTGATCGCAAGGTCGGTGGCGTTGGCGGTAGAGATCAGCGGGCCGCGATCATCGATCAATCGGCTGGCACTGGCCCGCACACCACCCGCAGAATAGCTCATCCCGCCCGAGCCGTGTGTCACCAGCGCGTAGAAATCGGTCTGCGCCCTTTTGTAGCCATAGGTAGCCGAGTTGGCGATGTTGTCAGAGATGGTCGCCAAGCGATTGGCGTTGGCATTGAGGCCAGCGACCCCCGCATTGAGCGACGAGGAAATGGTCATAGGATGCGCCTTTCTGGAACTTCGACCGCGAATAAGGGACAAGTTCTGTGACGCGCATTAAGATCAGGCTAATGCCAGAATTTTTCTGAAACGGACCTAACGGTCGCGTCGCAGCAGGATGATTTCCAGCCGGTTGTTGCGGATTGCGGTGGGATCGGCGGTTGCGGGCAAGCGATCCGCGTGGCCGGTGATGCGCGAAATTCGCTTTTTATCCAGACCATTAGCCTCCAGCAATCCCCGCATCACCTGAGCGCGCTCTGCCGAAAGGTCCCAGCTTGGATTGTGGATCAGCGTGATCGGCAAAGCGCGGACATAGCCATCCACCGCGATGCCGTTTTTGGCCAAGGCCAGCACCTCGGCAAGAAGGGCGGCGATGTCTTTGGTCACCTGTTCCGGTTCGGCACTGTTTTCTGCGAAAAGCAAAGAATCAGGGACATCATAGATTTCAATCACCAACCCCATATCGGACACCCGGGTGACAACGTGGCGCATCAGCCGTTCCATTGTCATGCTCTCGCCGGTCTTGGCGACAAGCGCCTCGGCAACTTCGGCCAGCGCTTCTTTTTCAGCGGCGGCGGATTTTTCATCTTGTTCCGAGGTGCCGGTCTGGCCGCGCGCCTTGTCCTGTTCGGCGACATGATCCTGAGACCCACCGGTGCCGGTGGTCAGCAGCGTGTCCTCAGAAAAGATTGAATCGCCCCCAAAGGCGCCATCACCACCACCCGAAATCCGATTGAGCGGTATCGTCGGATTGAAGTAATCCGCGATCCCTTTACGTTGCTTTTCCGTCGTCGCGTTCAGCAGCCACATCAGCATAAAGAAGGCCATCATGGCCGTCACAAAGTCCGCATAGGCCACTTTCCACGCACCACCGTGGTGACCACCGGCCTTTACGATCTTCTTTCGCTTGATGATGACTGGCGCGGAGTTCGATTGCCCGGCCATCACACACCCATTTTTCACACCCGCAGCCAGAAATAGCGGAACACGGTTTCGGGCGAGTAAAGAGGTGGCATTTTAGGGATTTTGCCCCAAGCGGCTTAGCGTTCGCGCAGGGCCTCGCTGGATTTATAGAGCGGTTTGGTCAGATAGGTCAGAATGGTCTTGCCGCCGGTCTGCAATTCAACTTCGGCCTGCATGCCGGGACGAATTTCGAGGCCCTTCTGACGATCCGTCAGCGCTTCTTTTTCGACGCGCAGGGTTACCTTGTAGTGCGGGTCGCCGTCTGCATTGCGCGAGCGTTCATCTTTGAACGTATCGGCGGAAATAAACGTGACCTTGGCCTTCAGGCTGCCCCAGATCGTGTAGTCATAGGCGGAAAGCTTGATCGTGGCATCCTGGCCTTCGCGCACCGAGGCGATGTCGCGGGGTTTGACTTTGGCCTCTATGAACAGTTCTTCATCAACGGGGATGATCTGCAGAATTTCTTCACCCGGACGCACCACGCCGCCAATGGTGGTGATCGACAGCTTGTTCACGATGCCCCGCATCGGCGCCACAAGGCTGGTGCGCGACAACTGATCCTGCGCCAGCGTCAGCTTTTGGCGCAGGTTGGCCAGATCCGCCTGCGTTTTGGAATAGTCGCTGGCACGTTCCATTTCGGTCGTGGTGATGGCCTCGCTTAGCCGGTTTTGCGCATCGCTGTCGGCTTTGCGGGCGCGGGTCACCTCGATCAAGGGGGCGATCTCGCGTTTGTACATCTTTTCCAGCAGTTCCAACTCTTTGGCCGATTGCTTGGCCACGGCTTTGGCCCCGTTCACGCGGGCGTGGAATTCATCCTGACGCGCCACCAGCAGCGCCATTTCAGACGCCACGATCGCCGGAACCCGGTCGCCCCATTCGCCGGGCACCTCAAAGCTGTCGTCGCCCGCCATTTCCGCTTCCAGCCGCAAGCGGCGGATTTCGAGCGCGGCGATCTCGTCGGCAAGCCCGTTGACCGCCGATTGGTATTGCGTGCCGTAAAGCCGGGCGAGCGTCTGGCCCGGCTCTACCAGATCACCCTCGGCGACGTTGAGTTCGGCCAGAATTCCGCCTTCGAGGTTCTGGATAATCTGCGGGCGAGAGGAGGACACCACCTCCCCCGGCGCGCGGACGATCTCGTCCACCCATGCCACGGCCGCCCAGCCAACAAAGACGAGGACGGTCAGAACGATCGTCCAGATGGTCCGGCTTGGACCGCGCATCTTTTCGGCAAAGCCTTCGTCATAGCTGATCGCGGTCATTGTTTGAGCCCGCCCGCTTGCGCCTTGGACAGGTGGGCCAGCACCGCATCGCGCGGGCCGTCAACTGCCAGCTTGCCGTTTTGCAGAATAAGCGTGCGCGATGTCAGTTGCAGGATCGGCACGCGGTGGGTGGCGATGATCGCGGTGCGGCCTTCCAGCCAGACTTTCAGGCGGCTGACGAGGGTGGTTTCCAGCGTTTGGTCCAGCGCGGCGGTAGGTTCATCAAGGATCGCCACGGCGGGGTCTTGCAGCCAGATCCGCGCCCAGCCGATGCTTTGGCGCTGCCCGACCGACAGGCCCTCGCCCATCTCGCGGATTTCAAGATCAAGCCCGCGCGGATGGCTGCGCACAAAGGGGCCAAGCCCGGCAAAATCCAGTGCGGCCAGCAGGCGGTCGTCGTCACGCTCCAACTGGGTCAGGTTCAGGTTGTCGCGCAGCGTGCCCGAAAACAGCCGCACCTCTTGGCCCAGATAGCCAACCCCCCGGCGCAGGTCGCGCGGGTGCAACTGTCCCAGGTCAATCCCGTCGATCAGCACCCGCCCCGAAGTGGGGTCATAAAGCCCGGCCAGCAGGCGCAGCAGGGTGGATTTTCCCGAGCCATTGGCCCCCAGCACGGCGACATGTTGCCCCGCAGGAATGGCAAGCGCGTGGATCTCGACGCTGGGGGCGGCTTTGGGGTCGTAGCGGAAGTCTATGTTGCGCAATTCATATGCGCCGGACAGACGGTCGCGGCGCAGGTAGTGGCGGCCCTCTTCTTCCGCTTGCGGGGCGGCGATGATCGCGTCCAGCCCGGTCAGCGCGGCTTTGACGTTGGTCCAGCGCGCCATCGTGGCCGACAAGGACGCCAGCGGGCCAAGAGTGCGCCCGGTCAGGATGCCGATTGCAATGATGGTGCCGACGGTGAACTGCCCGGCGAACACAAGGTAGGCACCAACCATCACCGCGATGACATAGGTTGCTTGCTGCACTGCTGCAGCCCAATAGCCCAGCATGGCGGTAAGGTTGCGCTGCTCGCCCGATTTGGCAGCGGACAGCACGGTCAGTTCGCCCCAGATGCGCTTTACCCGATCTTCGCCCCGCTGGGTGGTCAGGGTTTCGGCATCAAAGATCGCTTCGTACAGCAGCCGCGCGGCGCGGGTGCTGGCCCCTTGGGTGGCCGCCGTCAAGGCCACCATGCGGCGCTGCATCAAGGCACCGGGCAGCACCATCAGGATGCCGCCGATGACCAAAACCCACACCAGATTGCCGCCGATAGAGGCGACAAGACCGAGGAAGATCAGCAAGAACGGCAGATCGGCAAGCGAGCCGATGGTGGTGGCGGTAAAGAACTCCCGCACCGACGAAAACTCGCGCATGGCCGAAAACTGCTGCGACGGGCTGCGCCCCGCAGCCGAGGTTTTCATGCCCAACAGCCGTTGCATCAGCAGGGCCTGCACCGACAGCTCAATCCGCTTTCCGGTCATGTCCATCAGGCCAGAGCGTGCGAGTTTCAGCAGTCCCTCCAGCACGATTGCCAGCATCGCCCCCCCGGCCAGAACCCAAAGCGTGGGAATCGACTGGTAGGGGATCACGCGGTCATAAACCTGCATCGAAAACAGCGACACCGACACGGCGAGGACATTGGCCACCAGCGATCCGGCGGCAACCTCGGCCAACTGGCGCTTGTAGCCCAGAAATTCGCTCCAGAACCAATGGGCCTTGGTGGCTTTTGGCGAGTGGCGGGTTTCCAGATCGGCCAAGGACGGGGTGGCGCGCAGGACCCGCCCGGAATAGAGCCCTGCAAAGTCGGTGTGGTCCACCTCGGCGCGGTGGCCAGGAAAACTGGGGTCGTAGATATCCAGACCCGATGGGCGGGACTCCAGCACCAGCACCACCTCGCCGGTGCTCAACTCGGCCAAGGCGGGCCAATGGCCTGCGGCGGGTTGCGGTAGCGCGGTGATCCGGGCGTCCAGACCAGACGCGCGCAGTGCAAGGCGCAGCGCGTCCAGATCAGATTTGGAGGCGCTGCCCGAGTGGTGCAAATGTTCGGCCAGATCGGTGACTGAACAATCCGTGCCAAGGATGGCAGCATAGACCGCAGCCAGTTCGGCCCGGTGCAGCGTGGTTTCCACCGGATGCGGCAGCGGTTCAGGGGTTATTGCCGCGGGTGCAACCGTCAGCGTGGGCGCTGCAATCTGGCTGGCGTTGATGTCAAAAGACAGGACCCGGTTGTTCACATCCGTGCTCCGTCCACAAGGACGCCGCGATCACGGGCGACCTCGAGTTCCAAAAGGGCGATCTCATAGCGCAGCGAGGCCTGATCGCGTTGCAGGCGTGCAAAGCTGTCATATTGCCCGGCGAGTTCCAGAAGCGTGCGGCGGCCAACCTTGTATTGCTCGCCCACCAGCGCAAGGTTTTGCTCGGTCTGGTTCAGCACCTCAACGCCCTGTGCCTGACGGGTACGCAACTGCGCGATCTGGCTTTCAAGCGTAACAATGCGGCGTGTGGCGCTGTCGCGAACCTCAGCAGTCTGGCGGGTGACCACATCCTGTGTTGCGTCCAGCGCCTGCCGTTCGGCCTTGGCGCCGGGGTTGAACAAGCCGCCGGTCAGCTCAATTCCGGGGTTGATGCCGCTGCCCATAACGCTGCTGCTGGCGGTGACACCGGGCAGAAGGCTGGCTTTGGCCGCCTCGGCTTCGGCAAGGCTGCGGGTTGCCTCGCCGCGGGCCTTGACGACCGACAGCGGCTCTACCGTGGTTTGGGAGACGGCCAACGTGTCGATCCCCGAGACGCCCGACAGGGGCGCGGATAACATGGCGGCCAGTTCGGCCTCGGACCCGGCTGCGGCTTCGCGGTCAGCGGCGAGGGTCGCGCGCATTTCGACCTGGCGTTGGGCGAGGACCTGCTCTTCTGACCGGTCCGACAGCCCGCCTTCGACGCGCTGGTGCATCTGATTGGCAAATTCGTCGAGGTGCGCCACAGCGCGTTCGGCGACAGCGGCTTGGGCGCGGGCCTCTTCGGCAAGCACATAGTGGCGCAGCCCGTCATAGACGCGCTGGTTGATCCCGACCGCAAGCGACACCGCGGCCACTTCGACATCCGCCGCGGCATAGGCGCGTTCTGCCCGCCGCCGTCCGTTGTCAAACAGCGCCTGTTCTACCAAAAAACCCGCCGCAAGGCCGGAAAGGGCCGACAGGCTGACCTGCGGGCCGATCCGCGGCAGCCAGTTCTTTTCCCGTGCTTCGGCGCGCAACTGCGCGATGCGCAACTCTGCCGCCGCCGCCCCGGAATCCGACGCCAACACAGCATCCGCGACCCGCGCATAGGCGCCGCCCGCTGGCAGAATGCTGCGCCGGGACTGCAGTTCCGAGATCAGGGGTGAGCGCAGGCCCTCGGCCCCCGCCGGGCTATCCGGGCGGTTGGCCGATTTAGAGGCCGCCTCCGGCCCCCCCATGCAACCCGCAAGGGCCACAGTGGCGACCATCAGGGCCATGACCGGAAGGCGAAGCGCCCCCCGGTCAGCCATGATTTTGCGCGTGCTGGGCATTGCCCGTCCTCCGGTTCAAAGGCCGGTGGTCAGGGTCGTGTGGATATCCGTGTCGATCAGCAGACTTGCACCCGAGCCGAGCGTGTAGAGGTGGTAGTTTTGCCCGTCGATCATTTGGGTGGTGTGGCTGTCTACCCCGCCCACGACGCTGATCGCGTCATCGGTATCGCCACGGATCACCAGACGATGATCCGGCCCGGTGATATTGCGCAACTGCGCCTCGGTGATGGACAGTCTCGCGTCCGGGGCCAAGGTCAGGTCGATGGTGGCAAAGTCAAACCCGGCAAGCCCGGCCCGGTTCAGGTCAACAACCGACGCCGTGGTGTTGTTGACGACCACCAGTGTGGAGGTGGAGTTATGGGCCGCGTCTGCGTTGTTGATCACAAGATAGCTGCCATCCGGTACCGCGGTGCCGAACTGGAAGTAGGACTCGCCCGCGTCATTGGTGCGGGTCGCCGAAACCGCGTTGGTGGCACCGGCTGAGGTTACCTCGTGGAAGGTATAAGTGTCGGCGGTGTAGTCGGTGTAGATGCCGCGCATCGTGCCGTTGGTGGCCTTGTTCACCCCGGTCACATCAGGGCTGTCAGGCGCGACCGTATCGACGAGGAAACCTTGCGTCAGCGACGAGCTGTTGCCCGCGGCGTCGGTCGCAGTGACGGTGACGCTGTGGGACATCTCACCGCGCGGCAGGACGCCTGAGGCAAAGGTGGCCGACCATGCGCCGTTAGAGCCTGCGGTGGTCATTACTTCAGCGTTGTTGGCAAGGCGCAGCAGGATGCTGGAGCCCGGCTCGGCCGTGCCGGTCAAGGTCAGGCCCTGAGCCGCTTCGGCAGCGTTCAGGACGCCGTCGCCGGCGATCAAGGTTGCCCCCATCGCAAAGTTCCGCACCACGGTGTCGACAGCCACATATTCCGTCAGGGTCGAGGTGTTGCCGATCGCATCGGTGGCCACAGCCGTCAGGCGCACGCTGTTTTCGCCGGCCGGAATCTGGCCGACCGGGATGACCGCCGTCCAGCTGCCGTTCGGCGCAACGGTTGCCGGAACAGCCGTGCCATTGGCAAAGGTCAAAGAGACAGTCGAGCCGGGTTCCACCTGACCGGTCACGGTCAGACCGGAGCGCGATTCCTGATAGTTCAGCACGTTGTCAGGCCCTGTGGACAGGGTAGAGCGCGAGAAGGGCGAGACTTCGGTGTCGATGTTCACGCTGTGGCTGGCGGTGGCGGTGTTGCCCGCCGCATCCGTTGCAGTCACCGTTACATGTCCGGTGCGGGTGCCGGTCGGGATCTCGCTGGCGGTGAAGTTGGCGGTCCATGTGCCATTGGACCCGGCGGTGACGGTGCGGTTGGTGCCTTCAAAGTTCACGACAACCCGCGCCCATGGCTCGGCAGTGCCGGTCAGCGCGACGCCTGCGCTGCGCTCGGCACCCGAGATGGTGTTGTCGCTGCCCGATTGGCGCGCGTCGATGCTGGCCGAGGTTTCGGTGTCAACCTGAATGGTCCGGGTGGCGGTGGCCGTGTTGCCAGCCGCATCGGTCGCGGTGACCGTGGCCGTGGTGCTGCGTGTCCCACTCGGCAGGGAAGATGAGGGGAAGGTCACGCTCCACGATCCGTCAGAACCAACGGTTGCGGGCAGCGTTGTGTTGTTCCATGCGACAGACACCGAGGCACCGGCCTGCGCCGTGCCGGTCAGCACCACCCCGCCCATGGCCTCGGACGCGTTCAGGACGTTGTCCCCGGCGACGGTGCCGGTAAAGCCGACGTTTGTCAGCGTATCCACCCGGAAGCTGTGGCTGGCGTTAGAGACGTTGCCCGCCGCATCGGTCGAGGTGGCGGTCAGCGTGGCGGTGTATTCGCCACCCGGCAGGGTGTTGGCATCCCAGGTCGCACTCCAACTGCCGTTGGAGCCTGCGATGACGTTGCGGGTGACGCCTTGCAGGGTCACTTGCAGCGTGGCCCCAGCGGTGGCGGTGCCAGTGACGGTCAGCGCGCCCTGCGATTCCGAAAAGTTGACGGTGTTGTCCGCGGTAACCGACGAGAAGCCGATCGCGTTCGGCACAGTGTCGATCACGATGGTTTCCGTGATCACGGTGCGGTTTCCCAGCAGATCGGTCGAGGTGATCGTGGCGGGGATGGAGTATTCGCCCCCTGCGATCTGGCTTTGCGAGAAGGTCACAGACCAAGTGCCCGACGATGAAACGGTTGTGGTCTGGGTGTAGCCGCCGACCAGCACGCTGACGGTGGCGCCAGCCTCGCCGCGACCGTCGATGGTCACGCCGTTCTGATACTCGGCAAGGTTTTCCACATCGCCGGTGCTTTGGGTGCCATGTTCCACGCTGACAGGCGGCGGCGTCATGTCGATGACAAAATGCGGGCCGGTCAGGGTGGTGGAGGAGCCGTTGGACCCGGTGACCACGACAGACGCGGTGTAAGAGCCATCTGCCGGAACCGAGGTGGACGGGAACGACACTGCCCAGGTGCTGTTGGCACCGATCGTGGTGGTCTGCGTCAGACCGCCAATGGTGACGACAACAGTCTCACCCTCTTGCCCGGTGCCCGTCACGTTCATGTGGGGGTTGGTGGTGTTTGTGGTATTGGTGGTGGTCGGCTGATCATCAACCGTCGGGGCTTTGTGGCCCTTGCCGCCGCCGGCTCCGGCCAAGGCAAGACCGCCCGCCAAGGCACCCGCCGTGCCGACCCCGCCCAACCCGCCCAGCAAGCCCGGAATGATCGGCCCCATGCCTGCCGGTTCGCTGCTGGCTGCGGCCATTTCACCGACTGGGTCCGCACTGGTATAGCGCAGATCGTCCAGCGGGCTCCATTTGTCCCAGCCCTGAACGGGGCCGTAATCGGCGAACAACACACCGTCGCCGGTGCTATCGACAAAAACCTCAACGATCTGGCCATCGGTGGACAGATAAAGGTGGTTGGTATCGCCTGCCGCTTTCTCGAAATAGCCGTCCAGAAGGATCGTCCGCCCATCGGTCAGCTTGATAAGAAGGTCGCCGCCTTGTTGTTCATAAGCGACGATGCTGTTTCTCGACAGGTTCAGCGAAACGCTGTCCCCGGAGTGCACAGGAATGAAATTGCCCATGCCGTCGCCCGCGACAGCACCGTTCTGAGTTCCGCCCGCAACGCTGCGGACGGCGAAATCAATCGCCGTTACCATGATACTACTCCGCCTCAAATGTCCGGGGTTTTTCACCCAGAGCGTTGTTGCCCCGGATTTTTCCGAAGCGATTGCAACAATGGGTAATCGGGTTTTTCTACAATTTCTAGTGGTTGCATGATGAAGTGAATGTGATTGCCCAAATTTCCCCCCAATCCCGCCACAATTGAGACTTTTGCGCTACAGGGCTGAAAGATTGCTGCGCGGTCGATTGCGTTTTGGCCGGGGTATTCGCGCTCTGGCTGTGGGTTTTGGGCCGGGGCGGGAGTGGCATTTTCGGCGTTTGGCGCAGGGGGCCAGTTCCCCCTTTACGCCAGCACCATTTCCCGCTTTCCATCGGCTATGGCAGGCCAGACTGAAACCCTTCTTTCCGCGATTCTTGAGTGGATCGACCTTGGGCGGCTCAATCCCGGCGACGTGATTGATGAGACCGCCTTGGTCGAGGCCTTTGGCGTGTCGCGAACACCGGTGCGCGAGGCGATGTTGCAGCTGGAAGCCGTCGGGCTGATCCGCCGCTTGCCGCGCAAAGGGGCGACGGTGTTTCGCCCGACGCTGGAAGAGTTTCTGGCAATTCTGGAAGTGCACGCCAAGCTGGAAGGTCAGGCGGCCGGGCTGGCCGCGCGGCGTTTGTCGGTCAGTGGGGCCGATGCGCTGGAACGTGCCGTCGCCGCCTGTGAGGCCCATGCCGCCACCCACGGCGATGGGCAGCCGGACGCCTATTACCAGCTGAACCTGCGCTTTCATGAGACGGTCGCGATCGCGGCGGGCAATGTGTTCTTGACCGAGATGATCAAGACCAACGCCCGCAAACTGCTGGCCTATTACCGGGCGCGCTATCGGTATGCCGGGGCGATTGCCGCCTCGGCGCAGGATCACCGGGCCATTGCGGCGCTGATTTTTGCGCGGGATTCGGCGGGGGCCGAAGCGCTGATGCAGCGGCATGTGCAGTTTGACCAGATCACCGCGATGGACCTTTTGGCGGCGCTTGCCTGAGTGGGTATGGCCTGAATGGGTATGGCCTGAGCGCGGGGGGCGCTAAAGCCAGCCCTTCCACCGGAACACCGCCCAGGTCAGCACCGCAGAACACAGCATCAACCCAAGCGCCATCGGATAGCCCCAAATCTGGGTCAGTTCGGGCATGTGGATAAAGTTCATGCCGTAGATGCTGGCAATCAGCGTCGGCGGCAGGAACAACACCGCCACCACCGACACGATCCGCACCGTGGTGTTCTGCGACAGATCAATGGTGCCAAGCGTGGCGTCAGAGGCGAGTGCCAGACGGCTTCCGAGGAATTCCGCGTGGACCTCCAGCGCGTCGATGTCGCGCAGCTCTCCCTTGATCAGATGGGTCAGCGTCTTGCCATGCGGCAGGCGGGCGAGGGACGCTTCAACAAAGTTCAGTGCCCGCCCAAGGGTCAAAAGCGCCAGTCGTACCCGCCCCAGCCGTTCACCCTCGGTCCCGATCCGGGCAAGGGCGGCTTGCAAGGCGTCGGGGCGATGCCCGCGGGGTTGGGGCTGGTAGATCAGGCGCGCAACCTCATCCAGCGCTTTGCCGATGCCTTCAAGATGGTCCGCCAGTCGCCCGACGATTTCCTGCGTCAGGCCCAGAAAGACCTTGGCCGGGGTGTCGCAGCCGTGGCCGGATTTGCTGGCGCGCTGGGGGTAGGTTTCAAACGGGCGCGGGCCATGGTGGCGGACGGTCACCAGCCGCTGCTCGGACAGGATGAAGGTGACAGGGCCCATGCTTTGCTCGCCCGAGGCGGTCTGGCCGGGCAATACCACGGTCAGGTAATCGGCCCCCGCGTCTTGGTAAAGGCGGTTGGAGATTTCGATTTCTTCCATATCGGCGAGGGTTGGGATTTCGATCCCAAAGGGCGCAAGCCGGGCCGCGTCGTCCGCATCGGGGTGGGAAAGGTCGATCCAGAGCGCGGCCTCAATCGCTGGATCGGAGGCGAGGCCGGGCGACAGGCCGGTGCCGTTCGATTGGTAGGCGGTGATCATAGGGGTCCCTGTTGCCCGAGATTTAGGGGCGCAGAGTGATCCCCCCGCGGGGGCAAGGTCAAGCGCCCCTCAGGGCCAGTGTTGCGTGCGGGGCAGGCGGGCCTCCGGCGGGGATATTTAAGGACAGAAAATGGGCTTGGTTGTTTTGGGTCCCGGTTGTTTTGGGGCTTAGCCGTTGGGCAGGAGCTTGCACCGGATGACCTGTGGGGCTTTGGCCAGATCGGCGACGGGGCCTTCGAGGAAGTCGCAGTCGAGCAGGTTGTCTTCGGACGACAGCCGTGCGGAGTAGACGTTGACGTTGAGCATCGGGGTCAGGACTTCGGTCAGCGGGATAGAGCCGAGCGAGCCGCCGACCCTGACAGAAAAGGCGGCAAGTGCCGCAATGGTGGCCTGTTCGCTGGCAAGGTCGATTGTGCCGACCTCATTCGTGGGGGTTTTGGCGCCGGGCGCGGGCTCACCGTAGTACCAGCTGGAGATCACCACCATTTCGCCGTTGGCTTGCAGGGAGGCCAAGGTGGCGGGGTCGAGCCGGATGTCCAGAGTGACCTCTTGGGCGGAGGCGGGCAGGGCTGCGAAAAGCGCGAGTGTTGCAGTATGCAGGGCGGTTCGAAGGAGGGTCGGCATCAAAATGTCCTTTTGCAAATCGGGCGCAGCGTAGCAGGGGCTTTGGTCGGCGCAAGGACGGCGTCAGGTCCGCGGATCGGCGGTGAGCCAGACGCCCCCCTCGGGGCGCAGCGTAAGGATCATCACGGGTTTTGGCGCCTTGCCCGCGACGGCTGCAAAGCGGAACCGCGCGAGCAGCGTGGCCAGAATGATCACGGCCTCTTGCAGGGCAAAAGAGGCCCCGATGCAGATGCGGGGACCATCGCCAAAGGGCAGATAGGCAAAGCGGTCGATGGCTTTGGGATCGGCAAAGCGGTGGGGGTCAAAGCGATCCGGGGCGGTCCAGAGCGCGTGGTGACGGTGCAGTGCGTAGATGGGCAGGATAACCGTGTCGCCGGGGCGCACCTCGCGCCCGCACAGCGCATCCGCCGTCCGGGCGGTGCGCGACAGGAAGGCGGCGGGGGGATACATCCGCAACGTTTCATCCACGATGCGGCGGGTCAGAGGCAAGGAGGGCAGATCGGCGGCAGTTGCCGCGCGACTGGACAGCACGGCGCGCGCCTCATCCGCCGCGGCCTCTTGCACGGCGGGATCGAACGCGCAGAGGTAGAGCGCCCAACCAAGGGTCAGCGCCGTCGTCTCATGCCCGGCGACGATGAAGGTCAGCAGGTTATCGCGCAGTTCCGCCGTGGCCATTTGCCGACCGCTGGCGGGGTCTTGGGCCACCATCAACAGGTCTAGCAGATCCGGCACGGGTTTTGCCCCGGCACTGCGGCGGGCGGCGATGGCGGCATCGGCCACCTGCTTCATCTCGGAAATCCCGGTCGCCCCAAAGACCCGATGCAGGCGCGGCACCCATGCCGGAGCGCCGAGGATATCCAGCAGTGAGACCTTGGCTGTCTGTCCGATATAGGCCTCTATCGCGCGGTGGACAGTGGCGCGGTCAAAGCCCGCCCCTTCCGAAAAGGTCACGTCCGAGATCACCTCAAAGGTCGCGGTGACCATTTCGGCATAAAGATCGGCCGCGCGTCCGTGGGCGGTTGCTGCCGCGATGCGCGCGCTGGCGCGCTCGGCGGCGTGGGACATCACGGGGCCAAGCGCGGCCACGTTGCGATGGGTGAACACCGGGGCCGCCGCCCGGCGCTGCCACAGCCAGTGCTCGCCCTCGGCCACGAACAGGCTGTCGCCGATCGCCGGGCCAAGGATCAGCTTGGTCACGGTGGATTTGGGGTAATCTTCCACCTTGTCGCGCAGGATGCGGCGCAGGGCGGTGGGGTCCATCACCATGTGCCAGCGCTTGCCCGTCCGCCCGGACAGGATCGGCGCATGGGTGGCAATCTCGGGAATCAGTTCCAGCACGTTGCGTTGCCCGGCCCTGAGCGATCCGAAAATCCCCAACGGCGAGTTGCTAAGTGGCACCCGCACGGGGACGCGATCCACCCGCGTTTTTGTGTTGCGCCCGGTAGGGGCCGCGGCGGATTCGGACCTGTCGTTGGGCGGTTGCGGCGCGGTCATGGCGGAAATCCCTTCGGGTAAGGGGAATATAGCGCGGGCGCGGCCCTCGGCAAAGGCGGCATGGTTGCGCAGGGCCTGCCTTCCGGCTATCCCGATGAGGTTGCCCCGCCCATTTGCCCCGCCCTCTGATGTCGAGGATTGACCCCATGTTCCTGACCCGCCTGTCTGCTGTGATCTTGCCCGTCGGGCTGTCGCTTGGCTTGCTGGCCGCTTGCCAGAAGAGTGACCTTGCGGAACCCCCGGTTCCCTTGGGCGATTTCGCGTTGGGCCTGAATATTGCCGTGACCGACAAGCTGCAAAAGGTGCCGATTTCCCGCGAGGCAACGCCAGAGGCTTGGGAAGCCGCCGTCGAAAAGGCCGTGCAGGACCGGTTCGGGCGCTATGAGGGGACCAAGCTGTATAACATCGGCATCTCTGTGGATGCCTACGCGCTGGCCCCGCCCGGCATCCCTTTGGTTTTAAAGCCGAAATCGGTTCTGGTCGTGACCGCCTCCATCTTTGACGATGCGGCTGGCACGCAGTTGAACGCCGAGGGCAAGCGGTTCACGATCTTTGAAAAGATGTCGCCGGAAACCTTCATCGGATCGGGCGTCACCCAATCCAAAGAAAAGCAGATGGAAGTGCTTGCCTACAACGCGGTCAAACGGGTCGAGGAATGGCTGCTGGAGAACCCCGAATGGTTCGGCCTGCCGCCGAAAAAGGTGCCGACCGGCGTCGACGCACCATCGGTTGCAGGGACGCCGCGCGCAGGCCGCTGAAACCCGGGACCCAGGCCAATGCGGCCATAGTGCGCTACGGTTGGCCGCGACGCTTTGGCGTGCAGCAGAGAAGCATTGGCAAGAAACACAGGCGAAAAACTGTGGGCATGCGGCATCGGTCAGGCTTGATTTCCCCCTGCCAAGGGCATAAATCGCCGCGCGTGTAGCAGAAGGCCCGCTTCCGGGCCGCCAATCGAGGGCCCACCATGGCAAAGGCAAAGTTTGAACGGAATAAACCGCACGTCAACATTGGCACGATTGGCCACGTTGACCACGGCAAGACGACTCTGACGGCTGCGATCACCAAGTATTTTGGCGAATTCCGCGCCTACGACCAGATTGACGGCGCTCCGGAAGAGCGTGCTCGCGGGATCACGATCTCGACCGCGCACGTTGAATATGAGACCGAGGCGCGCCACTACGCGCACGTCGACTGCCCCGGCCACGCTGACTATGTGAAGAACATGATCACCGGTGCGGCGCAGATGGACGGGGCGATCCTTGTGTGCGCAGCGTCTGACGGCCCGATGCCGCAGACCCGCGAGCACATCCTGCTCGGCCGTCAGGTCGGCATTCCGTACATGGTTTGCTACATGAACAAGGTTGACCTTGTTGATGACGAAGAGCTGATCGAGCTGGTGGAAATGGAACTGCGCGAGCTGTTCTCGTCCTACGAATACCCCGGCGACGACATTCCGATCGTCAAGGGCTCGGCCCACCAGGCGATGATCGGTGAGCGCAAGGACATCGGCGAGGATTCGATCCGCGCGCTGATGGCTGCGGTTGACAGCTACATCCCGACCCCGGCCCGTGCGATTGACCAGCCGTTCCTGATGCCGATCGAAGACGTGTTCTCGATCTCTGGCCGTGGCACGGTTGTGACCGGTCGTATTGAGCGTGGCGTGATCAACGTTGGCGACGAAGTTGAAATCGTCGGCATCCGCGACACCAAGAAGTCGATTTGCACCGGTGTGGAAATGTTCCGCAAGCTGCTGGACCGTGGGGAAGCTGGCGACAACGTCGGTATCCTGCTGCGCGGCATCGACCGTGAAGGCGTGGAACGTGGTCAGGTGCTGTGCAAGCCGAAGTCGGTGATGCCGCACACCCAGTTCGAGGCTGAGGCTTATATCCTCACCAAAGAAGAAGGCGGCCGTCACACGCCGTTCTTCGCGAACTACCGTCCGCAGTTCTACTTCCGCACCACCGACGTGACCGGGACCGTGCAACTGCCGGCCGGCACCGAGATGGTGATGCCGGGCGACAACCTGAAGTTCAACGTTGAACTGATCGCCCCGATCGCCATGGAAGAAAAACTGCGCTTCGCGATCCGCGAAGGCGGCCGCACCGTCGGTGCAGGCGTCGTCTCGAAAATCCTGAAGTAATCGACAGGCACCGGGCCAGACCCCGGTGAAAGATACACAAGGCGCGCGGGGGAAACTCTGCGCGCCTTTCTCATGGCCGCCCGGACCAACCGTGGCGCGGTTGCGACCTGTCCCTGCCGATGCACTTTCCAGACCCCATCGCGGCACACCAGATCAAACCACCGCGCTACACCGGTATTTGGCCCGATGGCACGCCGCCTCAGGCCCAGAAAAGCCGCATGCAAACCCGCCGCTGCACGCGTCCAACGCCGAGGCCCCGCTCTGCACCGCAGCCCCAGAACGGACTGCCGGCCTTAAGCGCGCAACGCGGTCTGGCCGCTAAGGCCAACGGCTCCTTGATACATTTTTTCTATCGCAGAATCGCCCAAAGCGCTATCTTGGCGAGGCTCACCGCCTTTGCCGAACGAGACCTTTTTCATAGTATCTATCATACGGGTTTGAACATCATGGCTTACACCGCCACAACTGCCATTAATTTTGCCCAACGCCAGGTCGGTCGCTACGGCGATGGCGAGTGCTGGACCCTTATCGAAGATGCGGTCACCGGGGCGGGGGGCAAATCCTCGCGGCTGCTCACGCCCAATTTCAGTGCAACCTCGTCCTATGTGTGGGGAACCTTGGGCCACCTCGCCTCGCTTCAAGCCGGGGATGTGCTGCAGTTCAGTCGCTACACCTGGGATCGCAGCATCACCATCTCGGTCGCCAATCCCGACGGCAGCAGCAGCGAAGACACTCAAACCAGTCAGGAAGTGCGTGGCGTACCGCAGCATTCCGCCTTGGTGGTGCGGGTGATTTCGCCGGGCATTGTCGAGGTGGTGGAACAGAACATCCCCAGATACAGCGGCCCGGTGCAAACCATCGAACTGGTCTTGATCGCCCCAGCCCCGGAAACGGTCACCACCCGCACGCCAAGCGGCACCGGCTTCGTGGAAACCACGACGACGACGACCCACCGCGTCTCTAACCCGCCCCGGTGCTACCGCCCCATAAGCGCCTGACCAGAATTACCACCAGACCAGCCCGCGCCGGATCGCCCCACCGCTCGCCTCTGGCATTTTCTGTCTCTAAATATCCCCGCCGGAGGCTCCCCCCTCGGCCTCCATCGCCCCCTCGGCAGGACTTGGCTGTGCCTGCGCGCCCTCTGGCCCTGCACATCTCGCTGCCGCGTGGGGCTTTTGCCGTTTCCCCCCTTGATTTCCCCCGCGGCCTGCCTTAACCCCCCGTTCAGGCCTAGGAGTTTAGCTCAGTTGGTAGAGCATCGGTCTCCAAAACCGAGGGTCGTGGGTTCGAGTCCCCCAACTCCTGCCAAGCCTTTCCTGATCAAATGCACGGAACATTTCCCCGCTGGGGAAGGCTTTGCACCGGCCGCAATCGCCCCCGGAATCAAAGACCCGCGCCGGATGACGGCAATTTTCATTAGACAGCGCGGCTCTGGCGGGCATGATTGCTGCATGAAACGTCCCTTTCTCATAGCCATTGCTTGCCTTGCCATCCTGCTCGCGCTGCCCCTGCGGGCCGAGACGTTGATGGATGAAGGTTTTCGTGCCGCCCAAGAGGGGATGCAATCCTCTGCCGGGGCGGCCCTTAGCCAGATCGGCCAACGCACCGCTGCCGGTCAGGGGGCCTTGGCGGATCTGGTCCGCGCGCGGCAATCGGTCGAGGTGCGGCTTAAGGAAGCCGAGGCGGCGATTGTCCTTGTGGGCGCAGACCGGATCGGACTGGCCGGCAATCTGGCGGAACTGACGGCGGAACTGGCGACGCTGGATACAAAGCTCGGCACCGATTTTCCGCGCTATGCCGAACTGACCCAGCCAGAACCCTTGTCGATCGCCGCGGTGCAAGACCTGCTGGCCCCGGATGAAGCGCTGCTTTTGACGTTTGTGGGTGAGACTTACAGCTTCATCTGGGCGATTTCACCCACATCTGCTGCGTGGCAACGGGTGAATGCGGGCGCGCCCCTGATGACCGAGGTGGTCACCAAGCTGCGCGAAACGCTGGACCCGGACGCCCCCACCCGCAGTGCCGTGCCGTTGGATGACGCGGTCCCGGCCAAGCCGCGCGGCCTTTCGTTCGACCGCGCCCTTTCGGCGCAGATCTATAACTTGTTCCTTTCGCCGCTTGAGCCGGTGTTTGGCCAGGCGCGCCATGTCTATGTCGTTGCCGATGGGCCGCTGACCTCAATCCCGTTCAGCATTCTGGTCACCGGCCCCTATGACGGTGCAGATGATGACCCCGCGGCACTGCGCGCCACCCCGTGGATGATCCGCCGCTTTGCTCTGACAACCCTGCCGTCGATTGAAAGCCTGTCTATCGTCAAATCTTTGCCCCCTCCGGCCAAGAACCGCCCGGCTTTGGCGGGCTTTGGCGATCCGCTGTTTACCGGTGGGGTGACGGTGGCCAGCCTCAGCCGGGGGGCGGCGCTGTTCGCGGGTGGTTTGGCGGATGTGGACCGGCTAAAGGGCCTGCCGCCGTTGCCCGCCACTCGGCGAGAGTTGATCTCGATCGCCAAAACGCTGGGTGCTGATCCGACGGTTCTGCGCATGGGCGATCAGGCGACCGAGGCGGCGGTAAAGGCCACGCCCCTGAACGCGGCGGTGGTCGCCTTTGCCACGCATGGGCTGCTGTCGGGTGATCTGGAGGGGCTGGACGAACCTGCCCTTGTGCTGACGCCGCCCGACCGGGCCAGCAAGCAGGACGATGGCTTGTTGACCGCCTCTGAAATCATCGACCTGAAACTGGATGCCGATTGGGTGCTTTTGTCGGCCTGCAACACGGCGGGCGGCGACAGGCCGGGGGCCGAGGGGCTGTCGGGTCTTGCGCGGGCCTTTCTGTTTGCGGGGGCGCGGTCGATTGTCGTGTCGCATTGGCCCGTGCGCGATGATGCCGCCGCGCGGCTGACCACCGGGGCGCTGTCGGCCTATGCCGCGGGCGGCCTGCGCCGGGCCGAGGCGCTGCAACAGTCGATGCTGGCGGTCATGGATGACAACCGAGACCCGACGCTGGCCCATCCTTCGGCTTGGGCACCGTTTGTAATTGTGGGGCAGGGCGGATGAAACTTTTGGCCACGGCCTTTGTTGGTGTTCTTGCCCTCGTCCAGCTGGCGCAGGCGCAAGAGGCCCCTTTGCCCGATCCGCTGGTGGTGGTCGACGACTCTTTCCGGCTGTGGTCTTCGGGCGATCTGGAGGGATATTTCAGCTATACCGGCGCGGCCCTGCGCCGGGCTCGGCAAGAAGACGTGCTGGACGCCGATTGGGGCATCGTCTTTGCGACCTTTGCCGATTTTATCCGGAACGAACAAAAGAACTCGCCCTACGCGCTGCGCCTTGCCGAAGAGGGGATGGCTTACATGGCGCCCCACATCACCGAAGCGCCCGAGGTGGCGGCGATCTTGCAGGTCAGCCGGGTCTATGCGCTGGCCGATCTGGGCCGCTATGATGAGGCGGTCCGCTCTGGCCGTCTTGCCGAACCGCTGATCCGGTCCTTTATCGGGGTCGAGATTGCGGACGGGCTGATGAAAGACATCCACGCGTGGGAGCAAAGCCAGCCGACCGATTACAACAACGCCCCGACCGATCTGGCGCGGCAGGCGCTGAAAGATGCGCAGAGGGCGATGGATAATGGCGACTACGGTGCCGCGCTGTCTTTGGCCGCGCGGGCGGTCTTGCCACAGGAATCCGGGCTGGACGCAACGGAGGTCACCCGGATCAATGCCGCAGCGGCTGCCAAGACCGGGCGGGCGCTGTATTGGATGAACCACAAGGACGAAGCGTTTGAGGTCCTGCGCCGCGCCGCCGAAACCGTGGCCGGGCCGAAATGGTTCAACGCGCGGACGACGGACCTGACGCTGGACCCGGGCCTTGAGAAGCAGGATCTGGCGGAGCTGTTCTTTTGGCTGGCGCGTGCGGGGCAAGAGACCGATGGGCTGTGGATCATCCTGCCCGCTCTGGATTTTGCCACGGCTCTGGACGATGGCACGATCGGGACCGTGCCGCTGCTTTACGCCCGCTCGGCGTTCTATGACCTGATTGATGAGCCGCAAAAGGCCGAGGCCGCGTTGGTCGCCGCCGTTGACAGCGCCAAGGCCAGCGGCGACGCCGAGGCGGTCTTGCTGTCGCGCTATTACCTAGCCGTCTGGCGCAGCGTTGCCACCGGATCAGATGCAGACCTGCAAACGCTGATCGCGCTGACAGCCGAGATGGCCGAAAACGGCACCAGCCATTCCTATTACGATCCGCTGCATGTGCAGGCTGAAACCGCCAGCCTGCTGCGCGAAACCCGGTTTTCGACCGAGGCTTTGGGCTTTGCCCGCAATGCGCTGGCGGGGCGGATTCAGTTTTTGTCGGTCAGCACAGACACCCAATCGGGCAAAGACGGCCAGCGGTCGCAATCGCGGCAACTGGTGGAATCCTTGCTTTATGCCGCGCATTCGGTGGACTCGGACCAACCCGGTGCGGATTGCAGCCGCACCAAGGTGGCGGGGATGGGTTGTGTGATCTTCGCCACGAAATAGTGCCCTTTTACCCCGTGTGCCGGGCGATAGTGCCCCGGTTGCATGCTTGCGCGCGCTTCCCGGCTTGAATTCACCCGCCGGACCGCGTATCTCGCGCCGATCAGGCAGTTCCCGGAAATAATCCCATGGCCAAGACCAATCCCGTTCAGTTCATCCAGCAGGTCCGCGCCGAAGTGGCGAAAGTGTCATGGCCGACGCGGCGTGAAGTGATGCTGACCACGATCATGGTGTTTGTCATGGCCGCGCTGACGTCGACCTTCTTTTCGCTGGTGGATATGGCGATCCGCGCAGGTCTGCATCTGATCGTCGGGGCCAGCTAAGGGCCTGCAACAGCGCGACTTGACGTTACGTCTTGTCGGCGCGGCGGCGGCGGAGTTTCCCGCAAGCGGTGGAATTTCCTTGAATTCATGGGCGCCAAGCGGTATTGCGCGCCCAACTGATGGGAAACCCGGCGCGCAGCGATTCGTGTTGCGCGCTGTTTTTTGTTCCTAAAAAGGCGGCAGAACCGCCTGACAATGCAAAAGAATCGGGCGGCGTGCCGCTCGGGCAGACAAGGTGGATGTGGCATGGCCAAGCGGTGGTATTCGGTGAGCGTTCTCTCGAACTTCGAGAAGAAAGTTGCCGAGCAGATCAGAACTGCCGTAACGGATGCCGGTCTCGAAGAAGAGATCGACGAAGTTCTGGTGCCCACCGAAGAAGTGATCGAAGTGCGCCGCGGCAAGAAAGTGACCTCTGAGCGTCGCTTCATGCCGGGCTATGTGCTGGTTCGCATGGAAATGTCCAACCGCGGCTATCACCTGATTTCGTCCATCAACCGCGTGACGGGTTTTCTGGGGCCGCAAGGCAAACCGATGCCGATGCGCGATGCCGAAGTAAACCAGATCCTGAACCGCGTCGAAGAGGGCGAGGCTGCACCGCGCAACCTGATCCGCTTTGAAGTGGGTGAGCGGGTCAAAGTCGCCGACGGTCCCTTCGAGGGCTTTGACGGCATGGTCGAGGACGTGGATGAGGCGCACAGCCGCCTGAAGGTGTCCGTCTCGATCTTCGGGCGCGCAACGCCCGTTGAACTGGAATTCACTCAGGTGTCGAAAAACCTCTGAGTGCATGGCGTGGGAGGCGCGCGCGGCCCGGCTTGAAACGCAGGTTTCAACGGGGCGTGACAAGCCGAACCACTAAACTGCGCGCCCATCCCGGGCCGCTGTGATAAAGGAGAGGCCAAATGGCCAAGAAGATTATCGGCAGCCTCAAGCTGCAAGTCAAAGCGGGTCAAGCCAACCCATCCCCGCCGGTCGGTCCGGCGCTGGGTCAGCGCGGCTTGAACATCATGGCCTTCGTGAAGGAATTCAACGCGAAGACCGCCGACATCACCCCCGGCACCCCGACCCCGGTCATCATCACCTACTATCAGGACAAGTCGTTCAGCCTTGAGCTGAAGACGGCTCCGGCTTCGTTCATGCTGAAGCAGGCCGCTGGTCTGCCGCCCGTGGGCAAGCGCAACCGCGCCAAGGGTTCGGTCAAGCCGGGCCATGCTGTTGCAGGTAAAGTGACCGTCGCACAGATCCGTCAGATCGCTGAAGCGAAGATGAAAGATCTTAACGCGAACTCCGTTGAGGCCGCGATGAGCATCATCCTCGGCTCGGCGAAGTCCTGCGGCATCGAAGTGAAGGGCTGACACCATGGCAAAGCTTGGAAAACGCACCCGCAAGGCGCAAGAAGCCTTCGCTGGCAAAGTCACCATCACGGTTGAAGACGCCGTGGCACTGATCAAAGGCGCCGCGTCGGCCAAATTCGACGAAACGCTGGAAATCGCGATGAACCTCGGCGTTGACCCGCGTCACGCGGACCAGATGGTTCGTGGCGTGGTGACCCTGCCGAACGGCACCGGCAAAACCGTGCGCGTCGCTGTGTTCGCCCGTGGCGCTAAGGCTGATGAAGCCACGGCTGCTGGCGCAGACATCGTTGGCGCAGAAGACCTGATGGAACAGATCCAGCAGGGCAAGATCGACTTCGATCGCTGCATCGCGACCCCGGACATGATGCCGCTGGTCGGCCGTCTCGGCAAAATCCTCGGGCCGCGCAACCTGATGCCGAACCCGAAGGTCGGCACGGTGACGATGGACGTGGCCGGCGCTGTCGGCAACGCCAAAGGCGGCGAAGTCCAGTTCAAGGTCGAAAAAGCAGGCGTCATCCATGCCGGTATCGGCAAGGTGTCGTTCGCCGAAGACAAGCTGGCTGAAAACATCCGCGCGTTCGTGGAAGCGGTCACCCGCGCCCGTCCGGCTGGTGCAAAAGGCGCTTATCTGCGGAAAGTCTCGCTGGCCTCGACGATGGGCCCGGGCGTTTCGGTGGATCTCGCTTCGGCAGCTGCCAAGTAATCGGTGTGCTGCGCGGCAACGCGCAGCTGCGGAAAGTTCTGAAACGGCCGCCTTCGGGTGGCCGTTTTGCCTTTGCGGGGATGCCAACTGCGTGATCTGACGCTGCGATGCCGCATTGATGGCACAGCAGGGGTTGGAAACCTCCGCGCAGGCAGGTATGGAACGCTGATGCCCGGCTCGCGTGATTCGTCACGGGGTCCGGGTATGCTTTGTCCGAGACGGCGGGTGGCGCGCAAACGCCTTAATACTTCCCACCTGAGATGGGGTACGAGAAGATTTTTCACCGGGGCTTCCCTCGGATGATCTTGGCTCTCGGGACTGCATCGTGGACCCGAACGTGGCGGGCCCTGCCTGTCACGAAACATGAGCCGGGGGGTAACCCCCACACTTGGAGTGAAACTGTGGATAGAGCCCAGAAAGAGAAAGTGGTCGAGGAACTCGGCCAGATCTTCGAAAGCTCTGGCGTCGTGGTGGTAGCACACTACGCGGGAATCACGGTCAAACAGATGCAGGACCTGCGCGCTAAGATGCGTGAAGTTGGTGGGTCCGTGCGCGTTGCCAAGAACAAGCTCGCCAAGATCGCCCTTGAAGGGAAACCCGGCGTTAAGATGGGTGACCTGCTCACGGGCATGACCGTGCTTGCCTATTCCGAAGATCCTGTGGCTGCGGCCAAAGTCTCGGAAGCCTATGCCAAAGCGAACGAAAAGTTCGTGATCCTTGGCGGGGCAATGGGCGACACGGTTCTGGACCAGGCTGGTGTGAAAGCCGTGGCTTCGATGCCGTCGCGTGAAGAGCTTATCGCTCAGATCGTGTCGATCATCGGCGCACCGGGTTCGAGCATTGCCGGGGCCATTGGCGCGCCTGCTGCGAACATCGCGAGCATCCTTTCGACCATCGAGGAAAAGGCAGCCGCCTGATCCCCGAACCCGCGTGGATATACCCACGCCGTTGGAACCCATCTTAACTGAACGGAATGTAAAATGGCTGATCTGAACAAACTCGCCGAAGAGATCGTTGGTCTGACCCTTCTCCAGGCACAAGAACTGAAAACCATCCTGAAAGACAAGTACGGCATCGAGCCGGCCGCTGGCGGCGCTGTCATGATGGCTGCTGGCCCGGCTGCTGCTGCAGCTCCGGCTGAAGAGCAGACCGAATTCGACGTCGTTCTGACCGATGCAGGCGCAAACAAGATCAACGTGATCAAAGAAGTGCGCACCATCACCGGTCTTGGCCTCAAAGAAGCCAAGGACCTCGTAGAGGCCGGCGGCAAGGTCAAAGAAGGCGCGACCAAAGCCGACGCCGAAGCGATGAAAAAGAAACTCGAAGAGGCTGGCGCCAAGGTCGAGTTGAAGTAATCTTCGCCGGGGGTCCGCCCCCAGCATAGATTTGCAAGCTGGGTCCGAAGCAATTCGGGCCCAGCTATGCGCGTCTTGGAAGCGGTTTTTGCGAAAACCGGTTCCCAGGCGCGGCAGCAGGTTCGGGAGCCTCCCTAAGGGACGGGGGGCATGAATGGAACCTTTGCCCCCTCTCGCCAAGCGGCGCGCTTCCGTGGCCCGACGGATTGTGTGCCGGCGAAAATTTGAAAGGTTACGACGAGCATGGCGCAAGCTTACGTTGGCCAGAAGCGGATCCGCCGGTATTTCGGCAAAATTCGCGAAGTCCTGGAAATGCCGAACCTGATCGAGGTTCAAAAGTCCTCTTATGACCTGTTCCTGCGGTCCGGTGACAGTGACAAGCCACATGACGGCGAGGGGATCCAAGGAACCTTCCAGTCGGTATTCCCGATCAAGGATTTCAACGAAACCGCCGTGCTGGAGTTCGTGAAATACGAGCTTGAGAAGCCGAAGTACGACGTGGATGAGTGTCAGGCACGCGACATGACCTATGCCGCGCCGCTGAAGGTGACGCTGCGTCTGATCGTGTTTGATGTCGACGAAACCACCGGCGCCCGGTCGGTCAAGGACATCAAGGAACAAGACGTCTACATGGGCGACATGCCCCTGATGACCTCGAACGGCACGTTCGTCGTGAACGGCACCGAACGGGTCATCGTCAGCCAGATGCACCGCTCGCCGGGCGTGTTCTTTGACCACGACAAGGGCAAGACCCACTCTTCGGGCAAGCTTTTGTTCGCGTGCCGGATCATCCCGTATCGCGGCTCGTGGCTCGACTTTGAGTTTGATGCCAAGGATATCGTGTTCGCGCGTATTGACCGTCGCCGCAAACTGCCGGTGACGACGCTGCTTTATGCGCTTGGCATGGATCAGGAAGGCATCATGGATGCCTACTACCAGACCATCGGTTTCCGCTATCTGAAGAACAAGGGCTGGGTCACCAAGTTCTTCCCGAACCGCGTATCGGGCACCCGCCCGGCCTATGATCTGGTCGACGCGTCCACGGGCGAAGTCATCCTGAAAGCGGGCGAAAAAGTCACGCCGCGGATGGTGAAGAAATGGAAAGAAGAAGGTGAGATCACCGACCTTCTGGTTCCGTTTGAGCACATCCTTGGCCGCTATGTCGCCAAAGACATCATCAACGAAGAAACCGGCGAGATCTGGGTCGAAGCCGGTGACGAGCTGACGATGGAATACGACCGCGACGGCGAGCCGAAAGGCGGCACCGTCAAGTTGTTGCTGGATCAGGGCATCACCGATGTTCCGGTGCTGGACATCGACAACGTCAACGTCGGCCCCTACATGCGCAACACGATGGCCGCGGACAAGAACCTTGGTCGCGATACCGCGCTCATGGACATCTACCGCGTCATGCGCCCGGGTGAACCGCCGACCGTTGAGGCTGCCAGCCAGCTGTTCGACACGCTGTTCTTCGATAGCGAGCGTTATGACCTCTCGGCCGTTGGCCGCGTGAAGATGAACATGCGTCTAGATCTGGGTCGCCCGGATACCCAGCGCACGCTTGACCGCGCCGACATCGTGGCCTGCATCAAGGCCCTGACCGAACTGCGTGACGGCAAGGGCGAGATCGACGACATCGACCACCTCGGCAACCGCCGTGTGCGTTCGGTCGGCGAACTGATGGAAAACCAGTACCGCGTTGGCTTGCTCCGCATGGAGCGCGCCATCAAGGAACGGATGTCCTCGGTTGAGATCGACACGATCATGCCGCAAGACCTGATCAACGCCAAACCGGCTGCGGCGGCAGTGCGTGAATTCTTCGGCTCGTCGCAGCTGTCGCAGTTCATGGACCAAACCAACCCGCTGTCCGAAGTGACGCACAAGCGCCGTCTGTCGGCCCTCGGGCCGGGCGGTCTGACGCGCGAACGTGCGGGCTTTGAAGTCCGTGACGTTCACCCGACCCACTACGGCCGGATGTGCCCGATCGAGACGCCCGAAGGCCAGAACATCGGCCTGATCAACTCGCTGGCCACCTTTGCCCGCGTGAACAAATACGGCTTCATTGAGACCCCGTATCGCAAAGTGATCGACAACAAGGTGACAGACGAAGTCGTCTACATGTCGGCCACCGAAGAGATGCGCCACACGGTTGCTCAGGCAAACGCCGCACAGGATGCCGAAGGCCGCTTCACGGATGATCTGATTTCCTCGCGTAAAGCGGGCGAATTCATGCTGAACCCGCCGGAAGCGATCGACCTTATCGACGTGTCGCCGAAGCAGTTGGTTTCTGTTGCAGCCTCGTTGATCCCGTTCCTTGAAAACGACGACGCGAACCGCGCCCTTATGGGTTCGAACATGCAGCGTCAGGCGGTTCCTCTGTTGCAATCGGACGCGCCCTTCGTGGGCACCGGGATCGAGGCCGTTGTGGCACGCGACTCTGGCGCTGCGATCATGGCCCGTCGGGCTGGCATCATCGACCAGGTCGACGCGACCCGTATCGTTGTGCGTGCAACCGAAATGCTGGAAGCCGGTGAGCCGGGCGTGGACATCTACCGTCTGCGCAAGTTCAAACGCTCCAACCAGTCGTCCTGCATCAACCAGCGTCCGCTGGTGAAGGTGGGCGACAAGGTTTTGCGCGGCGAAGTGGTGGCCGATGGTCCTTGCACCGACTTTGGCGAACTGGCCCTTGGCCGGAACATCATCGTCGCGTTCATGCCGTGGAATGGCTACAACTACGAAGACTCGATCCTGATTTCGGAACGCATTCTGTCTGACGACGTGTTCACCTCGATCCACATCGAAGAATACGAAGTCGCGGCGCGCGACACGAAGCTGGGGCCGGAAGAGATCACGCGCGACATTCCGAACGTCGGTGAGGAAGCCCTGCGCAACCTCGACGAAGCCGGGATCGTCTATATCGGTGCCGAAGTGCAGCCGGGCGACATTCTGGTCGGCAAGATCACCCCCAAAGGTGAATCGCCGATGACGCCGGAAGAAAAGCTGCTGCGCGCCATCTTTGGCGAAAAGGCATCCGATGTGCGCGACACCTCGTTGCGTCTGCCGCCGGGGGCTTTCGGCACGATCGTCGAAGTGCGTGTGTTCAACCGCCACGGTGTGGACAAGGATGAGCGCGCACTGCAGATCGAGCGCGAAGAAGTCGAACGTCTGGCGCGTGACCGCGACGACGAACTCGCCATCCTTGAGCGCAACATCTACGCGCGTCTCAAGACGTTGCTGACTGGCAAATCCGCTGTCAAAGGCCCGAAAGGCATCAAAGCCGGTTCGACCATTGACGAAGAACTGCTGGGCTCGCTCAGCCGTGGTCAGTGGTGGCAGTTGGCGCTGAACGAAGAAGGCGACGCCAAAGACGTTGAAGTCGCTGCATGACCAATACGAGGCTCAAAAACGCGCCTTGGACATGCGGTTCGACGACAAGGTCGAAAAAGTCCGTCGCGGCGATGATCTGCCTCCGGGCGTGATGAAGATGGTCAAAGTGTTCGTCGCGGTTAAGCGCAAGCTGCAACCGGGCGACAAAATGGCCGGTCGTCACGGCAACAAAGGGGTTATCTCCAAAGTTGTTCCGGTCGAAGACATGCCGTTCCTTGCGGATGGTACCGCGGTTGACCTCGTTCTGAACCCGCTCGGCGTGCCGTCGCGGATGAACGTGGGTCAGATCCTTGAGACCCACATGGGTTGGGCCGCGCGCGGTCTGGGCCTGCGGATCGACGAGGCGCTGAAGGAATATCGCCGGTCCGGCGATCTTACCCCGGTGCGCGAAGCGATGCGTCTGGCTTACGGCGATGAGACCTATGAAGAAGCGTTCTCTGACCGGAGCGAGGCTGATTTCCTCGAACTGGCGGGCAACGTGACCAAGGGCGTTCCGATCGCCACCCCGGTTTTCGACGGGGCCAAGGAATCGGACGTGAACGACGCGCTGACGCGTGCGGGCTTTGATACCTCGGGTCAATCCGTGGTGTTCGATGGCCGTTCGGGTGAGCAGTTCACCCGCAAGGTCACGGTTGGCGTGAAGTACATGCTGAAACTCCACCACCTTGTGGATGACAAGCTGCACGCCCGTTCGACCGGTCCGTACTCGCTTGTCACGCAGCAGCCGCTGGGTGGTAAGGCGCAGTTCGGTGGTCAGCGTCTGGGGGAAATGGAAGTCTGGGCTCTGGAAGCCTACGGCGCCGCCTATACCCTGCAGGAAATGCTGACGGTCAAATCGGACGACGTGGCAGGCCGCACCAAGGTCTACGAAGTCGATCGTCAAGGGCGAGGACAACTTTGAAGCCGGCGTGCCGGAATCCTTCAACGTTCTCGTCAAGGAGGTCCGCGGTTTGGGCCTCAACATGGAACTCCTGGATGCGGAGGAAGAATGAGCGAACGTCGGGGGCACCCCCGACTGACGCTTGGTAAGGCGGGGTTTACCTCGCCTTACACCTTCCCCCGCCGCCCCCATTCATAAGGTATGAAATGAACCAGGAACTCTCGACCAACCCGTTCAACCCGGTTGCGCCCGTAAAGACCTTTGACGAAATCAAGATCAGCCTGGCCTCGCCAGAGCGGATCCTGTCTTGGTCGTTCGGCGAGATCAAAAAGCCGGAAACCATCAACTACCGTACGTTCAAACCGGAACGCGACGGTCTGTTCTGCGCCCGTATCTTTGGCCCGATCAAGGATTACGAATGCCTCTGCGGCAAATACAAGCGCATGAAATATCGCGGCGTTGTCTGCGAAAAATGCGGCGTTGAAGTCACGCTGCAAAAGGTCCGCCGCGAGCGGATGGGCCATATCGAGCTGGCCGCTCCGGTTGCGCACATCTGGTTCCTCAAGTCGCTTCCCAGCCGGATCGGCCTGATGCTGGACATGACGCTGCGCGATCTGGAGCGTGTGCTCTATTTCGAAAACTATGTGGTGATCGAGCCGGGTCTGACCGACCTGACCTATCAGCAGCAGCTGACCGAAGAAGAATTCCTTGACGCGCAGGACCAGTATGGCGCTGACGCCTTCACCGCCAACATTGGCGCTGAAGCGATCCGCGAAATGCTGGCCGCGATTGATCTGGAAGCGACCGCTGAGCAACTCCGCGCCGAGCTGAAGGAAGCCACGGGCGAGCTGAAGCCGAAGAAGATCATCAAGCGTTTGAAGATCGTCGAAAGCTTTGTGGAATCCGGCAACCGCCCGGAATGGATGGTTCTGACCGTTCTTCCGGTGATCCCGCCGGAACTGCGCCCGCTCGTTCCGCTGGATGGTGGCCGTTTCGCGACCTCTGACCTTAACGACCTGTATCGCCGCGTGATCAACCGGAACAACCGCCTGAAGCGGCTGATCGAGTTGCGCGCACCCGATATCATCGTCCGCAACGAAAAGCGGATGCTGCAAGAGGCCGTGGACGCCCTGTTCGACAACGGTCGTCGTGGCCGCGTCATCACCGGCACCAACAAGCGCCCGCTGAAATCGCTGTCCGATATGCTCAAGGGCAAGCAGGGCCGCTTCCGTCAGAACTTGCTCGGCAAGCGCGTCGACTTCTCGGGTCGTTCGGTCATCGTGACCGGTCCGGAACTTAAACTGCACCAGTGCGGTCTGCCCAAGAAGATGGCGCTCGAACTGTTCAAGCCGTTCATCTACTCGCGCCTTGAAGCCAAGGGTCTGTCCTCGACCGTCAAGCAAGCCAAGAAGCTGGTGGAAAAAGAGCGTCCCGAGGTTTGGGATATCCTTGACGAGGTCATCCGCGAACACCCGGTCCTGCTGAACCGTGCGCCGACGCTGCACCGTTTGGGGATTCAGGCGTTTGAGCCGATCCTGATCGAAGGCAAGGCGATCCAGCTTCACCCGCTGGTCTGCTCGGCTTTCAACGCCGACTTTGACGGCGACCAGATGGCCGTGCACGTCCCGCTGAGCCTTGAGGCCCAGTTGGAAGCCCGCGTTCTGATGATGTCGACCAACAACGTTCTGTCGCCTGCCAACGGCGCACCGATCATTGTGCCGTCGCAGGATATGGTGTTGGGCCTGTACTACACCACCATGGAACGCAAGGGCATGGTCGGTGAAGGCATGGCCTTCCGCGACATCGACGAAGTGGAGCACGCGCTGGCCGCGGGCGCCGTTCACCTGCATGCCCGCATCAAGGCGCGGATCAAGCAGATCGACGAAGAAGGCAATGAAATCTGGAAGCGCTATGAGACGACACCCGGCCGCCTTCGGCTTGGCAACCTCTTGCCGCTGAACGCCAAAGCCCCGTTTGAGCTGGCCAACCGCCTGCTGCGGAAGAAAGACGTGCAAACCGTCATCGACACCGTCTACCGCTATTGCGGCCAGAAAGAGTTGGTCATCTTCTGCGATCAGATCATGGGCCTCGGTTTCCGCGAAGCGTTCAAGGCCGGTATTTCCTTCGGCAAAGACGACATGCTGATCCCCGACACCAAATGGCCGATCGTTAACGAAGTGCGCGATCAGGTGAAGGAATTCGAACAGCAGTACATGGACGGCCTGATCACTCAGGGCGAAAAGTACAACAAAGTCGTCGACGCTTGGTCAAAGTGCTCGGACAAAGTCGCGGACGCGATGATGAAAGAAATCTCGGCCGTGCGTTACGACGATGCAGGCGCTGAAAAAGAGCCGAACTCGGTCTACATGATGTCCCACTCCGGGGCCCGTGGTTCGCCGGCTCAGATGAAGCAGTTGGGCGGGATGCGCGGCCTGATGGCCAAGCCTTCGGGCGAGATCATTGAAACGCCGATCATCTCGAACTTCAAAGAGGGTCTGACGGTTCTGGAATACTTCAACTCGACCCACGGCGCCCGTAAGGGCCTCGCGGATACCGCGTTGAAGACCGCAAACTCCGGCTACCTGACCCGTCGTCTGGTCGACGTGGCGCAAGACTGCATCGTGCGCTCGCATGATTGCGGCACCGAACGGGCAATCACGGCGGAAGCCGCGGTCAACGACGGTGAAGTTGTCCAGTCGCTGTCAGACCGGGTTCTTGGCCGGGTCGCGGCAGATGACGTTCTGGTTCCGGGCACCGATCAGGTGGTCGTGGCCCGTGGCGAGCTGATCGACGAGCGCCGCGCTGACCTGATCGAACAGGCCAACGTTGCGGTCATGCGGATCCGCAGCCCGCTGACCTGTGAGGCCGAAGAGGGCGTCTGCGCCATGTGCTACGGCCGTGACTTGGCGCGCGGTACGCTGGTTAACCAAGGCGAAGCGGTTGGCATCATTGCCGCCCAATCCATTGGCGAACCCGGCACGCAGCTGACGATGCGGACCTTCCACATCGGCGGCATCGCCCAAGGTGGTCAGCAGTCGTTCCTCGAAGCCAGCCAAGAGGGCAAGATCGAGTTCCGCAACCCCAACCTTCTGTCCAACGCCAATGGCGAACAGATCGTGGTGGGCCGGAACATGTCGATCGCCATCATCGACGAGGCCGGTCAGGACCGGGCGGTTCACAAGGTCAGCTACGGTGCAAAGATCCACGCAAAAGACGGCATGGCCGTCAAGCGCGGCACCAAGCTGTTCGAATGGGACCCCTACACCCTGCCGATCATCGCCGAAAAGACCGGCGTGGCCAAGTTCAAGGACCTGATCAACGGCATCTCGATCCGCGAAGACACGGACGAAGCCACCGGCATGACCCAGCGGATCGTCTCCGACTGGCGCTCGGCGCCCAAGGGCAATGAGCTGAAGCCGGAAGTGATCGTCATGGACCCGGCCACCGGTGAACCGGTGCGCGGCGACTCTGGCAACCCGATCACCTACTCGATGTCGGTGGACGCGATTCTCTCGGTCGAAGACGGCCAGGAAATCCGCCCGGGCGACGTTGTGGCGCGTATTCCGCGCGAAGGTGCCAAGACCAAGGACATCACCGGGGGTCTTCCCCGCGTGGCCGAATTGTTCGAAGCCCGTCGCCCGAAAGATCACGCGATCATCGCAGAAGCCGATGGTTACGTGCGCTTCGGCAAGGACTACAAGAACAAGCGCCGCATCACGGTCGAGCCGGTGGACGAGACCCTGACGGCACAGGAATACATGATCCCGAAAGGGAAACACATTCCGGTGCAGGAAGGCGACTTCGTCCAGAAGGGCGATTACATCATGGACGGCAACCCGGCTCCGCACGATATCCTGCGGATTCTGGGGGTCGAGGCGCTTGCCAACTACATGATCGACGAAGTGCAGGACGTCTATCGTCTGCAAGGCGTGAAGATCAACGACAAGCACATCGAAGTGATCGTGCGCCAGATGCTCCAGAAATTCGAGATTCTGGACTCGGGCGAGACGACGCTGCTCAAGGGCGAAAACGTCGACAAGTTCGAACTGGATGAGGCCAACGAAAAGGCGCACGCCCACGGCATGCGTCAGGCAACGGCCGAACCCATTCTCTTGGGGATCACCAAGGCGTCGCTGCAGACCCGCAGCTTCATCTCGGCGGCCTCCTTCCAGGAAACCACCCGCGTGCTGACCGAAGCTTCGGTTCAGGGCAAGCGCGACAAGCTGGTCGGCCTGAAAGAGAACGTGATCGTCGGTCGTCTGATCCCGGCCGGTACGGGCGGGGCCACCAGCCGCGTCAAGAAGATCGCAGCCGACCGCGACAGCACCGTGATCGAAGCGCGCCGCAGCGAGGCAGAAACCGCAGCCGCTCTGGCCGCACCGGTGGAACTGGCTCCGGCCAAGGCCGATCCCATGGAAAGCCGCGACGAGTAATCACGCATCGCAAATCAACGAAAAGGCCCCCCGCGCAATCGGGGGGCCTTTTCCGTTTCTGCAACCGCACGCTGCCCCTTCATCTTGGCCTAAATACTCCACGGGGGTGCGGGGGTGTGAAACCCCCGCTTGCGCCATAAACGCAAGACCCCCGCCGCAAGACCCCCGCCGCAAGACCCCCGCCGCAAGACCAGCCCCGCAAGACCGGCCCCGCGGCCCTGCGCCTTTTGCCCTTGCTTTTCCTGCGCCACCGGGACCACTCTGCGCCATGCCCGCCCCCACGCCTCCCGTCCCGCGCATTCAAGTCCTTGGCCTGTGCCGCTTTTCGGTGCCAAGCCTTGGTGCCTTTCAGGTGGAGCATGACAGCATCGAGGACCGCCGCGCGATGCTCTATGCCCCCGCTCGGCTGGAGCAGCGCTTTACGTGGTTTGAGCAGGTGCTTCTGCCTTCAATCGCCGGGCAAAATGACAAGGATTTCACCCTGATCCTGCTGATCGGCGAAGACCTTCCCGAGCCGTGGCGCGCCCGCCTCCTTCACCTCATCCAGCCCACCCCCCAGATTGTGCTGGAAACCGCACCGCCCGAAAATCACCGCCAGATATGCGCCTTGGCGATGGCCAAACGGGTGGAGCCTGATGTCTTTGCGGTCGCACAGTTCCGGCTGGATGATGACGACGCGGTTGGCGTGAACTTTATCCGCCGCCTCCGCCGCGATGTGGCCGCGCAGGCCGATTTCTTTGGCCGGTCCGGCCAGATGGCCATCGACTATGGCAAAGGCGTCGTGCTTCGGGCGACCGGGGCGGAGGTGCAGGTCGAACCTTGCCTGACCCGCTACTGGACCCCCGGTCTGGCTCTTGTTACCAAGCCCGACAGCGGAAAATACATTCTGGATTACCAGCACCACCTGATCTGGAAACACATGCCAACACTGACGCAGGTGGATCAGATCATGTTCGCCCGTGGCGCGCATGGCAGCAATGACAGCGCCATTCCCGCCCAACCCCACCGCTTCCCGTTGAAGGCCGGGCAGGAATCCACAATTCTGCGCGACCGATTTGGCATCGACCTTGGTGCCTTGACCGCGGCTCTTGCCAAGGTGAACAGATGATGGCGGTTTCCGACAACATGCGCGGCATCTTCTATATGAATCTGTCGATGCTGGCCTTTACGGTTAACGACACCTTCATCAAGGTTGCCACCCAATCCCTGCCGCTTTTCCAGACGATTGCCCTGCGCGGCGCGCTGGCGACCTTGGCGCTTTTGCTGTTGGCACGGCTGACACCCGGCGCGCTGCAGCTTTGGCCGCAGGGTCCGGACCGGATCAAGGACCGCCAAAGGCTGCTGCTGCGCTCTCTGGCCGAGATCGGTGCGACGGTGCTGTTTCTGGGCGCGCTGATCCATATGCCACTCGCGAATTTGTCGGCGATCATGCAATCCCTGCCCTTGGCCGTGCCGCTTGCGGCGGCGTTGGTCTTTGGCGAACGGATCGGCTGGCGTCGAATGCTGGCGATCCTGACGGGCTTTGTCGGCGTGATGATCATCATCCGCCCGGGAAGCGAGGCCTTTGACCGCTGGTCGCTGATGGGGGTTGGGGCGGTGCTTTGCGTCGTGGTCCGCGATCTGTCCACCCGGCAAATGACCCGCGGCCTGCCTTCGATCGCCGTGGCGATCTGGGCCGCGGCCTCGGTCTGTGCGGTCGGGTTGGTGGGCACGCTGCTGCATGGCTGGCAAGCGGTGACGGGCTTGGAATTGCTCCTGATCTTTTGCGCGGCCTTGGCACTGGTCGTTGGCTATCTCTTTTCGGTCATGGTGATGCGGGTCGGCGACATCGGCCTTATCGCGCCGTTCCGCTATACTTCGCTGCTTTGGGCCATTCTCTTTGGTTGGGCACTGTTTGGAACGCTGCCCGATGGCTGGATGCTGATTGGCGCGTCCATCGTGGTGGCCAGCGGCATCTATACCCTGCTGCGCGAGCGCGCCTTGCGCCGGGCGGCGGGCGGCTGACGCAAAGGGCCGGCAATTGCATGGCGCGGGTCTTGGCCGTATAGAGGCGCAATCGGGGCTTTCCCCCGGCAAACGGGCACCCCATGACCAGACTTTCCATCGTCATCCCGGCACGAAATGAGGCAGAGAATATTCTCGCCCTTGTTGACGGCATCGACAGCGCCCTCGTGGCCTTGCGCCCGATTGAAATCATCGTCGTTGATGATGGCTCAACCGACGCGACTGCCGCAGTGCTGCGCGACCACGCCAAGACGATGCCGCACCTGCGGGTGATCCGGCATGACCGCTCTGGTGGGCAAAGTTCGGCCGTTCATACCGGCACCTTGGCGGCAAAGGCCCCCATCGTGCTGACGTTGGACGGTGATGGCCAAAATCCCCCGTCCGAGCTGCCGAAACTCGCGGCCCCGTTGCTGGACGACACCACCGGGCGCATCGGGCTGGTGGCCGGGCAACGCGTGGGGCGGCAGGATACGCTGTCCAAACGCTGGGCGTCAAAGTTCGCCAACGCGCTGCGGGCCAAGATCCTGAAGGATGACACCCGTGATACGGGTTGCGGGCTTAAGGGCTTTCGGCGCGACGCGTTTCTGGCGCTCCCCTATTTCGATCACATGCACCGCTACCTTCCCGCGCTGTTCAAGCGGGATGGCTGGCTGATTGCCCATGTTGATGTCGCCCACAAGGCGCGGGGGGCGGGGGTGTCCAACTATTCCAACTTCCAGCGCGCGATGGTGGGGATCGTGGATCTGGGCGGCGTCGCGTGGCTTTTGCGGCGGCGTAAAAAGGCGGGTGCTTTGCCCGAGGAACAGGCCTGATGCACACGATTCTAAGCCTTTTGGGCGCGGAAACCGCCAATGACGCCTTGTGGCTGGTTGTCGGTCTGGCAGGGCAACTGCTGTTCACCGCGCGGTTTTTGGTGCAGTGGATTGCGTCGGAACGTTCAGGCCGCTCGGTCGTGCCGGTCGCGTTCTGGTATCTGTCGATCACCGGCGGTCTGATTGTGCTGGCCTACGGGATTCACAAACGCGATGCGGTGATCATTCTGGGCCAGTTGCCGGGAGTGGTGATCTATAGCCGCAACCTGTGGCTTATCTCCAAGGATCGCACGCGCAATGCGGGCTGAGCGCGGCTGGCTTGCCCCGACCCTTGCGCTGGCAGGCGCCGTGACGGCCCTGCGCCTTGTGCTGCTGGCGCTGAACCAGACCGACCTCTTCGTGGATGAGACGCAATACTGGCTGTGGGGCCAAGAGTTTGCCTTTGGCTACTATTCAAAACCGCCTCTGATCGGCTGGCTGATTGGTGGCGTGACATGGCTCGCGGGGTCTGATGCGCCGTTTTGGGTGCGGATGCCGGGGGCGGTGTTGCATGGGGCGACGGCGGTGATCCTTGCGGCTTTGGCCGCGCGGTTGCACGGGGGCAGGGTGGCGCTTTGGGTGGCCGCCGCCTATCTGAGCCTGCCTATGGTCGGCCTTGGTAGCCTGCTGATGTCCACCGACACGGTCATGGCGCCGTTTTTTGCCGCCGCATTGCTGTTTCATCACAGGCTGGTGGCGCGCGATCGCTGGGTGGATGCGCTGATGTTGGGCGCGATGATCGGACTGGCGGTCATGGCGAAATATGTGGGCGCCTTTGCGCTGTTTGGGGTCGCGCTTGCGGCGCTGTTTCGGCGGGATCAGCGCTTTGGCTGGGGCAGGGCGGTGGCGGTGTTGCTGGCCTTTGGGCTGGTGGCCGCGCCGAATCTGGTCTGGAACCTCACCCACGGGCTGACGACCTTTGCCCACACCGCCGACAATATCGGCTGGGTTCGTGACGCGGACGGGCCACAGTTGCACCCTGAAAAGCTGGCCGAGTTTGTGTTAAGCCAATTCGCCGTCATGGGGCCGCTGCTGGTTGCCGCGCTGCTTTACGCGCTGCGGCGACCTGCGGGTGGCACGGGGTTGGGGCTGTTTGTGCTGCCTGCGCTGCTGGTGGTCTGCACACAGGCGCTGTTGGATCAAGCCTATGCCAACTGGGCCGTCTCGGCCTATTTCGCCGGCACCATTCTGGCCGTTGCCGCGCTGAGTGCGCGCCCGACGGCGTTGGCGCTGGCGGTCGGGATCAATGCGGCGCTGTGCCTTGCCTTGCCGCTGCTGACCCTCGCGCCGGGGCTTGCCTACGACGGCAAGCCGTTGCTTGCGCGCTATCTGGGCCGGGCGGAGATGAGCCGCCAGATTCTGGAACTTGCCGCCACGCATGGCAATCTGCCCATCCTGGCCGACAACCGCGACGTGCTGGCGGATCTGTTCTACACCGGGCGCGATGCGGGCGTGCAGATCTTTGCCCCCCGCCCCAAGGGCCGGGCAATGAACCACTACGAACAGCGCTATCCGATGCCCGACACCGCAACCGGCCCGCTTTTGCTGATTACAGAGACTCCGCCCGCCTGCGCTGGCGCGGCCCTGCCGCTGGATGCAACGGGGGGGGCCTATGCGCATAAGGCACTGGCCGCCTATCTGACGACGGCGGGTTGTGTGCATGGCCAGTAATCGTCTGATCCTGTTACTCTGCGCGGGCCTGCTGCTGACGGGCGCGCTGTTCTGGGCCGTGCCTGCGCTGGATATGACGGTGGCCGGATGGTTTTATACCGCTGGCAAAGGGTTCCCCATGGGCGAAGCCGCCCTTGCGGACGGGGTGCGGCGCGCGATCTGGGGCGCCTCCATCGCGATGGTTCTGCTGGGGCTGGTGTTTGGCGCGCTGGCGCTGTGGCGCAAACCGCGCGTTGTGCCGGGGCGGATCTGGGGCTTTATTCTGCTGCTTTATGCGCTTGGGCCGGGGCTGGTGGTGGAATGGGGGCTGAAGGGCCATTGGGGCCGCGCGCGCCCCTATGACTTGACCGCGTTCGGCGGCGATCTGGGCTTTACCCCGGTTTGGCAACTGTCTGACCAATGCCACAAGAACTGCTCCTTTTCGGGGGGCGAGGCGGCGGGGGCCACGGTGCTGGCGATCAGCCTGCTGCTCGTCCTGCGCTTTTTGCCGCTTAGCCAGATCCAGCGGCGCCTCGGGGTGGCCTTGGCCGTGGCCGTGCCACTGCTTGCCAGCCTGCAACGTCTGGCGGCAGGGGCGCATTTCCTCTCTGATGTGGTGACCTCGGTCTTGCTGGTCGGCCTGTTGGCGGCACTCTTGTCGCGGGTCTTGCCCCTGGATCCGCCGGGCACCGCCCAAACCGGGCGGCGCTGACCCCCCGCTGTTGACTTCCCTCGCGACTCCCCCTATTAGCCCGGTCACTTGGCTAAGGGGAGTTTCCCTTTTGACAGGTCAGAATGCTTGATGTGGTCAAGATCCGGGCCGAAAATCCCCGATCCTCTGGAATTCCACCGCGTCGTCCCTGCAAAGGGCGCTGATGCGGTTTTGTGTTTTGCGATTCGCGCAACACACCGTCGAGAAGCAGTGCCCCGGGGTCCGGGGCGAGTATTGACAGAGCAACACGAGGAACGTGAATGCCGACTATTCAACAGCTCATCCGCAAACCGCGGGAGCCCAATGTTCGCAAGACCAAGTCGCAGCACTTGGAATCTTGCCCGCAGAAGCGCGGCGTTTGCACGCGCGTCTACACAACGACCCCGAAGAAGCCGAACTCGGCTATGCGGAAAGTCGCCAAAGTGCGTCTTACCAATGGTTTTGAGGTCATCTCTTACATTCCGGGCGAAAAGCACAACCTTCAGGAGCACTCTGTGGTTCTGATCCGTGGCGGCCGCGTAAAAGACCTTCCGGGTGTGCGTTACCACATCCTGCGCGGTGTTCTGGATACCCAGGGCGTCAAAGAACGTCGTCAGCGTCGTTCGAAATACGGCGCTAAGCGTCCGAAGTGAGGGTATAGAACATGTCTCGTCGTCACGCCGCTGAAAAACGCGAAATCCTTCCTGACGCCAAGTATGGTGATCGGGTTCTCACCAAGTTCATGAACAACCTGATGCTCGACGGCAAAAAGTCCGTCGCAGAATCGATTGTTTACGGTGCCCTTGAGCGGGTTCAGTCCCGCCTGAAGCGCGAACCGATCCAGTGCTTCCACGAAGCGCTTGAGAACGTGAAGCCGTCGCTCGAAGTGCGCAGCCGCCGTGTTGGTGGTGCGACCTATCAGGTCCCGGTCGAAGTGCGCACCGAGCGCCGCGAAGCTCTGGCTATCCGTTGGCTGATCATCGCTGCCCGCAAGCGCAACGAAAACACCATGGAAGAGCGTCTGGCTGCCGAACTTTCGGACGCCGTCAACAACCGTGGTACCGCTGTTAAAAAGCGCGAAGATACCCACAAAATGGCCGATGCAAACAAAGCATTCAGCCACTACCGCTGGTAAGGGGTCATCATGGCACGCGAATATCCGCTGGAACGCTACCGCAATTTCGGCATCATCGCTCACATCGACGCGGGTAAAACCACGACGACTGAGCGGATTCTTTACTACACAGGCAAGTCCCACAAAATCGGCGAAGTCCATGACGGCGCCGCAACGATGGACTGGATGGAGCAAGAGCAAGAGCGTGGCATCACGATCACCTCTGCTGCCACAACCACGTTCTGGGAACGCACCATTGATCCGGGTCTGGAGCACGCACGTGCTGACAAGTTCCGTTTCAACATCATCGACACCCCCGGCCACGTTGACTTCACCATTGAAGTCGAACGCTCGCTGGCGGTTCTTGACGGCGCTGTCGTTCTTCTGGACGGCAACGCAGGGGTTGAGCCGCAGACCGAAACCGTTTGGCGTCAGGCCGACCGGTACAAGGTTCCGCGGATCGTCTTCGTCAACAAGATGGACAAGACCGGCGCTGACTTCTTCAACTGTGTGAAGATGATCAAGGACCGGACCGGCGCGAACGCCCTGCCGATCGTTTTGCCGATCGGTGCGGAAGACAAGCTGGAAGGCATCATCGACCTCGTGACGATGGAAGAGTGGGTTTACGAAGGCGAAGATCTGGGCGCGTCCTGGGTTCGTCAACCGATCCGCGCTTCGCTGAAGGCCGAGGCCGAAGAGTGGCGCCTGAACCTGCTGGAAACAGCAGTCGGTCAGGACGACGACGCGATGGAAGCCTATCTCGAAGGCAACGAGCCGGACGAAGCCACGTTGCGCGCGCTGATCCGTAAGGGCACGCTGGCAATCGACTTCATCCCGGTGATGGCAGGTTCTGCGTTCAAGAACAAAGGCGTTCAGCCCTTGCTCAACGCGGTGATCGACTATCTGCCGACCCCGCTCGATGTTCCGCCGTACATGGGCTTCAAACCCGGTGATGAGACGGAAACCCGTAACATCGCGCGTTCGGCTTCGGATGAGCAGCCCTTCTCGGCGCTGGCGTTCAAGATCATGAACGACCCCTTCGTGGGTTCCTTGACCTTTACCCGCATCTATTCGGGTACTTTGTCCAAGGGCGACGCCATGCTGAATGCGACCAAAGAGCGTAAAGAGCGCGTTGGCCGTATGATGATGATGCACGCGATCGACCGTGAAGAAATCGCCGAAGCTTTTGCTGGTGACATCATCGCACTTGGCGGCCTCAAAGAGACCACCACGGGCGACACGCTTTGTGACCCGGCGCACCCGGTTGTTCTGGAAACCATGACCTTCCCGGTCCCGGTTATCGAGATCGCGGTTGAACCGAAGACCAAGGCCGACCAGGAAAAGATGGGCATCGCGCTTGCTCGTCTGGCTGCCGAAGACCCGTCCTTCCGGGTGGAAACTGACCTTGAGTCCGGTCAGACCATCATGAAGGGCATGGGCGAACTTCACCTCGACATCCTCGTGGACCGTATGCGTCGCGAATTCAAAGTCGAGGCGAACATCGGTGCGCCGCAGGTGGCTTACCGCGAGACCATCTCGCGTGAGCATGAGATCGACTACACGCACAAGAAACAGACCGGTGGTACCGGCCAGTTCGCGCGCGTCAAGCTGATCATCTCGCCGACGGAACCGGGCGAAGGCTATTCGTTCGAGGCCAAAGTGGTTGGTGGTTCGGTGCCGAAGGAATATATCCCCGGCGTCGAAAAAGGCATCAAGTCCGTCATGGACTCGGGGCCGCTGGCAGGCTTCCCCGTGATCGACTTCAAAGTGGCGCTGATCGACGGCGCTTACCACGACGTTGACTCCTCGGTTCTGGCTTTTGAAATCGCCGCTCGTGCAGCAATGCGCGAAGGCCTGAAGAAAGCCGGCGCGAAGCTGCTGGAACCGATCATGAAAGTCGAAGTCGTCACCCCGGAAGAATACACCGGCGGCGTCATCGGCGACCTGACCTCGCGTCGGGGCATGATCAACGGCCAGGACAGCCGCGGCAACGCGAACGTCATCGCCGCTATGGTGCCGCTGGCGAACATGTTCGGCTACATCAACACGTTGCGCTCGATGACCTCGGGTCGTGCAACGTTCGCGATGTCTTTCGATCACTACGATGCCGTTCCGCAGAACATCTCGGACGAGATCCAGAAGAAGTACGCTTAACCGGTGTGGCGGGGGTTACCCCGCCCTACCATCCCGTAGGCCGGGGTAACCCCGGCATCACCGAACGACCTTAGGAGGCCACCATGGCAAAGGCAAAGTTTGAACGGAATAAACCGCACGTCAACATTGGCACGATTGGCCACGTTGACCACGGCAAGACGACTCTGACGGCTGCGATCACCAAGTATTTTGGCGAATTCCGCGCCTACGACCAGATTGACGGCGCTCCGGAAGAGCGTGCTCGCGGGATCACGATCTCGACCGCGCACGTTGAATATGAGACCGAGGCGCGCCACTACGCGCACGTCGACTGCCCCGGCCACGCTGACTATGTGAAGAACATGATCACCGGTGCGGCGCAGATGGACGGGGCGATCCTTGTGTGCGCAGCGTCTGACGGCCCGATGCCGCAGACCCGCGAGCACATCCTGCTCGGCCGTCAGGTCGGCATTCCGTACATGGTTTGCTACATGAACAAGGTTGACCTTGTTGATGACGAAGAGCTGATCGAGCTGGTGGAAATGGAACTGCGCGAGCTGTTCTCGTCCTACGAATACCCCGGCGACGACATTCCGATCGTCAAGGGCTCGGCCCACCAGGCGATGATCGGTGAGCGCAAGGACATCGGCGAGGATTCGATCCGCGCGCTGATGGCTGCGGTTGACAGCTACATCCCGACCCCGGCCCGTGCGATTGACCAGCCGTTCCTGATGCCGATCGAAGACGTGTTCTCGATCTCTGGCCGTGGCACGGTTGTGACCGGTCGTATTGAGCGTGGCGTGATCAACGTTGGCGACGAAGTTGAAATCGTCGGCATCCGCGACACCAAGAAGTCGATTTGCACCGGTGTGGAAATGTTCCGCAAGCTGCTGGACCGTGGGGAAGCTGGCGACAACGTCGGTATCCTGCTGCGCGGCATCGACCGTGAAGGCGTGGAACGTGGTCAGGTGCTGTGCAAGCCGAAGTCGGTGATGCCGCACACCCAGTTCGAGGCTGAGGCTTATATCCTCACCAAAGAAGAAGGCGGCCGTCACACGCCGTTCTTCGCGAACTACCGTCCGCAGTTCTACTTCCGCACCACCGACGTGACCGGGACCGTGCAACTGCCGGCCGGCACCGAGATGGTGATGCCGGGCGACAACCTGAAGTTCAACGTTGAACTGATCGCCCCGATCGCCATGGAAGAAAAACTGCGCTTCGCGATCCGTGAAGGCGGCCGCACCGTCGGTGCAGGCGTCGTCTCGAAAATCCTGAAGTAAATACGTGCGAATCCCCTTTCCAAGGGGGTTCACACAGTATAACGACACCGCGGCGCGCCTTTCGGGGCGCGCCGTAGACCATCCACAAATGTGAACCTATTGGCCGGGTGCTTTTGCCCGGCTTACGTTCCGAAGGAAAAACTGATGCAAGGTCAAACCATTCGCATTCGGCTGAAAGCCTTCGATTACCGCGTGTTGGACGCCTCCACGCAGGAAATCGTAAGCACGGCGAAGCGCACCGGCGCTACTGTGCGCGGCCCGATTCCGCTGCCGAACAAAATTGAGAAATTCACGGTTCTCCGTGGTCCGCACATCGACAAGAAGTCGCGCGACCAGTGGGAAATCCGTACGCACAAGCGTCTTCTCGATATCGTCGATCCGACCCCCCAGACTGTGGACGCGCTGATGAAGCTCGACCTGGCTGCGGGCGTTGACGTCGAAATCAAAGTATAAGGGGGCATCAGATTATGCGCTCTGGCGTTATTGCAAAGAAACTGGGCATGACCCGGTTGTTCCTTGAGAACGGCACGCAGGTTCCTGTGACCGTTCTTCAACTTGATAACCTGCAGGTCGTTGCCCAACGCACCGCTGACCGGGATGGCTACACTGCCGTTCAGCTTGGCGCTGGTTTGGCCAAGGCCAAGCGGACCACGGCAGCAATGCGCGGTCACTTCGCAAAGGCCTCGGTTGAGCCCAAGCGCAAGATCGCGGAATTCCGCGTGACCGCTGACTGCATGATCGACGTGGGTGAGGAAATCACCGCTGACCACTACTTCGCAGGTCAGTTCGTCGACATCGCCGGTACCTCGATTGGTAAAGGCTTCCAGGGTGCCATGAAGCGGCACAACTTCGGCGGTCTTCGCGCGTCGCACGGTGTGTCCGTTTCGCACCGTTCGCACGGTTCGACCGGCCAGTGCCAGGACCCCGGCAAGGTGTTCAAGGGCAAGAAAATGGCTGGCCACATGGGCGCCGTCCGCACCACCACGCAGAACCTGCAAGTGGTCCGCACGGATGCTGATCGCGGCCTGATCCTCGTCAAAGGCGCCGTCCCCGGTTCCAAAGGCGGCTGGGTTACGGTCAAGGACGCGGTGAAGAAGCCTGTTCCGTCCACGGTCATCATCCCGGCAGCACTGCGTTCGGCCGCCAAAGCAGCACGCGCTGCCGCAGAGGCCGCAGAAGCAGCAGCAGTAGCAGAAGCGGCAGCAGCCGAAGAAGCACGTTTGGCCGCTCAGGCAGCTGAACAAGCCGCACTGGAAGCAGCTTCGGCTGAAGCCGCTCTGAAGGGCGACGCTTCGGATGACGCCGACGTCACCAATTCCGAAGGCGGTGAAGCATGAAACTTGACGTGATCAAACTGGATGGCGGCAAAGCTGGCTCCATCGACCTCGACGAAGCGCTGTTCGGTCTCGACCCGCGCGCCGACGTTCTTCACCGTGTGGTTCGGTGGCAGCGTGCTCGTATGCAAGCTGGCACCCACTCGACGCTGACCCGCGCCGAAGTGTCCTACTCGACCAAGAAGATCTACAAGCAGAAAGGCACCGGCGGCGCACGTCACGGTTCCAAGAAAGCCCCGATCTTCCGTCACGGTGGCGTTGTCAAAGGCCCGACCCCGCGTTCGCACGCCCATGATCTGCCGAAGAAATTCCGCGCTCTTGGTCTGCGTCACGCTTTGTCGGCCAAAGCCAAAGCCGGTGAGCTTGTCATTCTTGACGTGGCATCGATGGCTGAAGCCAAGACGTCCACACTTGCAAAAATGGCGACCGAGCTTGGTTGGAAGCGCGTGTTGATCATCGATGGGGCTGCTGTTGACGCGAATTTCGCGTTGGCTGCCCGCAACATCGAAGGCATCGACGTTCTGCCGACCATGGGCGCCAACGTCTATGACATCCTGAAGCGTGACACTCTGGTGATCACCAAAGCAGGTGTCGAAGCTTTGGAGGCTCGTCTGAAATGAGCGTGAAACCCGAACACTACGACCTGATCAAAAAGCCCGTGATCACTGAAAAGGCCACCATGGTCTCTGAAGCGAACGCGGTCGTGTTTCAGGTCGCAATGGATGCAACCAAGCCCCAGATCAAAGAAGCCGTGGAAGCGGTCTTCGGCGTGAAGGTGAAGGCGGTCAACACCACCATCACCAAAGGCAAGGCCAAGAAGTTCCGTGGCCGTGCTGGCGAGCGGAGCGACAAGAAGAAAGCCTATGTGACGCTGGAAGCAGGAAACACCATCGACGTTTCCACCGGCCTCTGATAGGTGACAGCGATTGTCGCGGCCCCGGTCTTCCGGGGCCGTCGATTTTTTGCAGAATCGGGTGCGGCAGCAATGCCAAGCCCAAAACCGGGGATCTTCGGAGCCCTTAACCTGGGTCAACTTTGACCCAATAGCTGACGGAAGACAGAGAGCATGGCACTCAAGTCGTATAAACCGACGACGCCAGGCCAGCGTGGGCTGGTTCTGATCGACCGTTCGGAGCTGTGGAAAGGCCGTCCAGTCAAAGCCCTTACCGAGGGTTTGATTAAGACTGGTGGCCGGAACAACACCGGACGTATCACGATGTGGCACAAAGGCGGCGGCGCAAAGCGTCTGTACCGCGTTGTGGATTTCAAACGTCGTAAATTCGACATGGCAGCGGTCGTTGAGCGGATCGAATACGATCCGAACCGCACCGCTTTCATCGCGCTGGTAAAGTATTCGGATGGCGAGCTTGCTTACATCCTTGCACCGCAGCGTCTGGCCATTGGTGACTCTGTCATCGCTGGCGCAAAGACCGACGTAAAGCCGGGCAACGCAATGCCGTTCTCGGGCATGCCGATCGGTACCATCGTTCACAACGTCGAACTGAAAGCCGGCAAGGGTGGCCAGTTGGCCCGTGCAGCTGGCACCTACGCTCAGTTCGTTGGTCGTGATGGTGGCTACGCTCAGATCCGCCTGTCCTCGGGCGAGCTGCGTCTGGTGCGTCAGGAATGCATGGCCACCATCGGTGCCGTGTCCAACCCTGACAACTCCAACCAGAACTTCGGTAAAGCCGGTCGTATGCGCCACAAGGGCGTGCGTCCGACGGTTCGCGGCGTTGCAATGAACCCGATCGATCACCCGCATGGTGGTGGTGAAGGCCGGACCTCTGGTGGTCGTCACCCGGTTACGCCGTGGGGCAAGGGCACCAAGGGGAACAAAACCCGCAAGGCCAAAGCTTCGGACAGGCTCATTGTCCGGTCGCGTAACGCGAAGAAAGGGCGCTAATCCATGGCACGTTCTATCTGGAAGGGCCCGTTCGTCGATGGCTATGTCTTGAAAAAGGCAGAAGCTTCGAAAGCGTCGGGCAAAAGCGAAGTGATCAAGATCTGGTCGCGTCGTTCCACCATTCTGCCGCAGTTCGTCGGGCTGACCTTTGCCGTCTATAACGGCAAAAAGCACATCCCGGTGAATGTCACCGAAGAAATGATCGGCCAAAAGTTCGGTGAATATTCGCCGACCCGGACCTACTACGGTCACGCTGCCGACAAAAAAGCCAAGAGGAAGTAAGCCATGAGCACGGAAAAGAACCCCCGTCGCGTGGCGGACAATGAAGCAATGGCAATCTGCCGTATGCTTCGCACCTCGCCGCAGAAACTGAACCTCGTCGCCGGTCTGATCCGGGGCAAGAAGGTGGAAAAGGCTTTGGCCGATCTCACCTTCTCTAAGCGCCGCATCGCGGGTGACGTGAAGAAGTGCCTGCAGTCGGCAATCGCGAACGCCGAAAACAATCACGGTCTTGACGTCGACAGCCTGATCGTCGCCGAAGCCTGGGTTGGCAAGAACCTGGTTATGAAGCGGGGCCGTCCGCGGGCTCGCGGTCGTTTCGGCAAGATCATGAAACCGTTCAGCGAGATCACCATCAAGGTGCGTCAAGTCGGGGAGTCTGCATAATGGGTCAGAAGGTAAACCCCATCGGGATGCGCCTCCAGGTCAACCGTACCTGGGACAGCCGTTGGTTTGCAGAGTCGAAAGACTACGGCAACCTGCTGCTTGAAGACCTCAAGATGCGTGAATTCATCCACGAGGAATGCAAGCAAGCTGGCGTATCGCGCGTCATCATCGAACGCCCGCACAAAAAGTGCCGCGTGACCATCTACACGGCACGTCCGGGTGTGATCATCGGCAAAAAAGGCGCGGACATCGAAGGGCTTCGCAAGAAGCTGACCGTGTTCACCAAGTCGGAACTGCACCTGAACATCGTCGAAGTCCGCAAGCCGGAACTTGACGCACAGTTGGTTGCTGAATCCATCGCGCAGCAAATGGAACGCCGGGTTTCTTTCCGTCGTGCCATGAAGCGCGGCGTCCAGAACGCCATGCGTATTGGTGCCCTCGGCATTCGCGTGAACGTTGCTGGCCGTCTTGGCGGCGCTGAAATCGCCCGGACCGAATGGTATCGTGAAGGCCGCGTGCCCTTGCATACCCTGCGTGCCGACATCGACTATGCTCTGTCCGAAGCCATGACCCCCTATGGGATCATTGGTGTGAAGGTCTGGATTTTCAAAGGCGAAATCCTTGAGCATGATCCGCAGGCCCATGACCGTCGTATCGCTGAAGCGCAAGAAGGTGCTGCACCTCGGGCGCCACGCCGCGACCGCGAACGCGCGTAAGGAGTAGAACAGATGTTGCAACCGAAACGGACTAAGTTCCGCAAGCAGCACAAAGGCCGCATCCACGGCGAAGCGAAGGGCGGCTTTTTGCTGAACTTCGGCTCCTTTGCGCTGAAAGCCACTGAGCCAGAGCGTGTGACCGCGCGGCAGATCGAAGCGGCTCGCCGCGCGATCACCCGCCACATGAAACGCCAAGGCCGCGTCTGGATCCGGATTTTCCCGGATGTCCCGGTCTCGGCTAAGCCCGTCGAAGTGCGTATGGGTAAAGGCAAAGGCTCGACCGATTATTGGGCTGCCAAAGTCAAACCCGGACGTATCATGTTCGAGATTGACGGCGTGTCCGAGGTGATCGCCCGTGAAGCTCTGCGCCTTGGCGCAAACAAGCTTCCGGTCATGACCCGCATCGTGGCCAAAGAAGACTGGTAAGGACGGCCTTCGGGCATCCCGTTCGGTTCGGCGCGTTTCGCAGAAAGGCGCAGACCGACATCCGGTAAAGAAAGGGCCCCTCCGGCAACGGTGGGGCCTTTGTCATCATAGGAGGCCCCCATGGCCGAGATTGCATCGCTGTTCGTTACCCGCCTTTACCGCGCCGACGTGAATGAACTGGCCAAGAAAAAGGTCGACTATGCCGAGTTGCGCGCCTCTTGCGACGCCATTGCCGAAGATGATGAGGCGGGCCAGCAGTGGTGTGAGGACAACGGCTACCCCGGCTATACCTCTTACGCCTCGCTGAATGACCTGCCCTGGCGCTTTCCGATCTTTGCGGATCTGGAAAAGGCGTTGGACAAACATGTCGCGGCCTTCTGCAAGGATCTGGGCTTTGATCTGGGCGACAAAAAGCTGAAATGCGGCTCGTTCTGGATCAATATTCTGCCCGAAGGCGGCATGCACGCCAGCCACATCCACCCCCATTCGGTGATCTCCGGCACCACCTATGTGTCGATGCCCAAAGGGACCAGCGCGCTGAAACTGGAAGACCCCCGCCTGCCGATGATGATGCACGCCCCCCTGCGCACCAAGAAAGCGCCGCAGGAGTTGCAAAGCTTCGTCTATGTCAAACCAGAGGTCGGCGAAGTGCTGCTATGGGAAAGCTGGCTGCGCCACGAAGTGCCGATGAACATGTCCGAAGAAGAGCGGATTTCGGTGAGTTTTAACTATGAGTGGGCATGAGGCCTGGGTGTAAGGCGATGCTGCCAGGTCTGACGGTTCTCAACCTTTACGCCCTGAACGCCCCGGCAGAGGCCTTCACCTCCGCCATCACCGCACTGGCCGCCAGAGTTCAGGGTCAGGGCCATTCGGGCGTGCTCTCTTATCGGTTCTTCGTCAATCCGGTCGCGGGCGTGGCGCGGGCAGTTGTCGACTATGCTGATACCGCCGCCTGGATCGGCCATCATGACATCGCAATGGGCTGGCCCGAAATGCAGGCGCTGCACGGGGTGGCCAAACTGGCCGATGTAACCTTCCTCGGCCCCTTCGCGGCGGAAGTGCGCGACTGGCTGGGCCGCTCGACGCTGACCGCGCAGCTGCACACCGGGTTCGACTATGCCGCTGGCTTTCAACGTCTGGGGTAGAATGCGTGCGGGGTAGGGTGCGTGAAATCACGCACCCTACGGCCGAAAACACCGCTTGCCATCCTGACGCCGCTCCCCTATACGGCCCTATCCACGGCTCCGAGGCAACTCGGAATCGCGGTTCATCATTGATCCACCGGGTTCAGCGTGACCTTGCAGACAAAGCAGGGGCGCTCTGGTGATTGAGAAAAGGACAGGCGCATGAACGCCACTGAACTTCACGGGAAAACCCCGGACCAGCTGCGTGACAACCTTGTCGCGCTGAAAAAGGAAGCCTTCAACCTGCGCTTCCAAGCTGCGACCAACCAACTGGAAAACACCGCTCGTATGCGTGCCGTCCGTCGTGACGTTGCCCGTATCAAGACGGTCTTGAACCAGAAAGCCGCGCAAGCGGCTGCGAACTGAGGAGCACACTATGCCGAAACGTATCCTGCAAGGCGTCGTGACCTCGGACAAGAACGAGCAGACCATCACCGTTCTGGTGGAACGCCGCTTCAAGCACCCGTTGCTCCAAAAGACCGTCCGTAAGTCCAAGAAATACCGGGCCCACGACGAGAACAACACTTTCAAAACCGGCGATTCTGTTCGTATCGAAGAATGTGCGCCGATTTCGAAAACCAAACGCTGGACTGTGGTTGTTGAAGCTTCGGCTTGATCACTTGCAGTTCTGCTGAACGAAACCCTGGGGAATGATCCCCAAAGGTCGGAGAAGACTAAATGATCCAGATGCAGACCAATCTGGATGTTGCTGATAACTCAGGCGCTCGCCGGGTTCAGTGCATCAAGGTTCTCGGCGGTTCACACCGCCGCTATGCATCCGTGGGCGACATCATCGTGGTGTCGGTCAAGGAAGCTATTCCACGTGGCCGTGTGAAAAAAGGCGACGTCCGCAAGGCCGTTGTTGTTCGCACCGCCAAGGAAGTTCGTCGCGAAGACGGCACCACCATCCGTTTTGACCGCAATGCTGCCGTCATCCTGAACAACCAGGGTGAACCGGTCGGCACGCGTATCTTCGGGCCGGTTGTCCGTGAACTGCGCGCCAAGAACTTCATGAAGATCATCTCGCTGGCTCCGGAGGTGCTCTGATGGCTGCTAAGCTTAAAAAGGGCGACACCGTCGTCATCCTTGCTGGCAAGGACAAAGGGCAAAAGGGCGAGATTTCGTCCGTGAACCCGACCGCCAACAAGGCCGTGGTTGATGGCGCCAACATGGCAATCCGTCACACCAAGCAGTCGCAAGGCTCGCAAGGCGGCCGTCTGGCGAAAGCCATGCCGATCGACCTGTCGAATCTGGCGCTTCTGGACAAGAACGGCAAAGCAACCCGCGTTGGCTTCCGCATGGAAGGCGACAAGAAGGTTCGTTTCGCCAAGACCACCGGGGAGGCCATCTGATGCTGGACCAAGCCACTTATACCCCGCGCTACAAAGCGCTCTACATCAACACCATCCGCGCCGCGCTGAAGCAGGAGTTCTCTTACAAGAACGACATGCAGATCCCCCGGCTCGACAAGATCGTGCTGAACATGGGCGTTGGTGAAGCCGTCAAGGACACCAAGAAAGTCAAGCAAGCCGCTGAAGAGCTTTCGCTCATCGCCGGTCAGAAGGCTGTGATCACCCACGCCAAGAACTCGATCGCCGGGTTCCGCGTCCGTGAGCTGATGCCGCTTGGCTGCAAAGTGACCCTGCGCGGCGACCGGATGTATGAATTCTTCGACCGTCTTGTCACGATCGCTCTGCCCCGCGTCCGCGACTTCCGCGGCGTGAAGCCGACGTCTTTCGATGGCCGTGGCAACTACGCCATGGGCTTGAAAGAGCAAATCGTGTTCCCAGAGATTGAATTCGACAAAGTCGATGAGATCCTTGGTATGGACATCATCATCTGCACCACTGCGAAAACCGACGCGGAAGCCAAGGCGCTGTTGAAGCAATTCAACATGCCCTTCACGTCGTAAGCGCGAGGAACCGATACAATGGCAAAAAAATCCATGGTGAACCGCGAAGTGAAGCGCGCCGCTCTTGTGAAGCAACATGCTTCTAAGCGCGCCGTGCTCAAAGCGGTGATCAACGACCAGGCGAAACCAGTTGAAGAGCGCTTCAAGGCGACGATCAAACTGGCAGCGCTGCCCCGCAATTCGTCCGCCACCCGGCTGCACAATCGCTGCCAGTTGACGGGTCGCCCGCATGCGTTCTATCGCAAGCTCAAACTCTCGCGGATCATGCTGCGCGAACTGGCCTCCTTCGGTCAGATCCCCGGCATGGTTAAGTCGAGCTGGTAAGGGAGGAAAGCAGATGTCTATGAACGATCCTCTCGGCGATATGCTGACCCGAATCCGTAACGCGCAGATGCGCGGCAAATCCACCGTTGCAACCCCGGCTTCCAAGCTGCGGGCCTGGGTGTTGGATGTGCTGGCCTCTGAAGGTTACATCCGTGGCTACGAGAAAGGTTCGACCGCCAATGGGCAGGGCGAACTGGTGATCTCGCTGAAGTATTTTGAGGGCACTCCGGTGATCCGCGAAATCAAGCGCGTCTCCAAACCGGGCCGTCGCGTCTATATGGGCGTGAAAGACATCAAGACCGTTCGTAACGGCCTGGGTGTTTCCATTGTCTCCACGCCGAAAGGCGTCATGTCCGATGCAGCTGCACGATCCGCCAATGTTGGCGGCGAAGTGCTCTGCACCGTGTTCTGAGGAGGGTGGCATGTCTCGTATCGGCAAAAAGCCTGTAGACCTTGTTTCTGGCGTATCCGCCACGATCAACGGTCAGACCATCGAAGTGAAGGGTCCGAAAGGCACCCGCAGCTTCACCGCAACCGACGATGTGACTCTCACGATCGAAGGCGACGCTGTAAAGGTCACCCCGCGGGGAACCTCCAAGCGTGCGCGTCAGCAGTGGGGCATGGCGCGGTCCATGGTCGACAATCTGGTGGAAGGCGTCACCAAAGGCTTCAAGAAAGAGCTGGAAATTCAGGGCGTGGGTTATCGCGCTGCTGTTGCCGGCAACATCCTGAAGCTGTCCCTCGGCTACAGCCACGAAGTCAACTTCGAGGTTCCGGCTGGTGTGACGGTGGCAACGCCCAAGCAAACTGAAATCACTGTGGAAGGCATCGACCAGCAACTCGTTGGTCAGGTGGCTGCGAACATCCGTGAATGGCGTAAACCCGAGCCCTACAAAGGCAAAGGCATCCGCTATAAGGGCGAGTTCGTCTTCCGCAAGGACGGCAAGAAGAAGTAAGGGGCTAGGGAAATGGCGAACAACAAAAGAGAGCTGTTCCTCAAGCGCCGCCTGCGCGTCCGGAACAAGATTAAAGCGACATCGCATGGGCGTCTTCGCCTGTCGGTTCATCGCTCGTCCAAGAACATCAGCGTTCAATTGATCGATGATGTGAAGGGCGTAACTTTGGCGGCAGCCTCCACTCTTGAAAAAGAGTTGGGGTTCGTCGGCAAGAACAACGTCGAGGCGGCCGCAAAAGTGGGTGCCTTGATCGCTGAGCGGGCAAAAAAGGCCGGCATCGAAGAATGCTACTTCGATCGCGGTGGTTTCCTCTTTCACGGTAAGATCAAGGCTTTGGCCGACGCTGCCCGTGAAGGCGGCTTGAAGTTCTGAGGAGATAGACAATGGCAGAACGTGAAAACCGCCGGGACAATCGTGGTGGCAATGATCGCCGCGACAATCGGCCTGAGGAAACCCCGGAGTTCGCAGACCGCTTGGTCGCGATCAACCGCGTGTCCAAAACCGTAAAGGGCGGCAAGCGCTTTGGCTTTGCAGCACTTGTGGTTGTGGGCGATCAGCGCGGCCGTGTTGGCTTTGGCAAGGGTAAGGCAAAAGAAGTTCCGGAAGCGATCCGCAAAGCGACCGAGCAGGCCAAGCGCCAGCTCATCCGCGTGCCGCTCAAGGACAGCCGCACCCTTCACCACGACATGGAAGGCCGTCATGGCGCCGGCAAAGTGGTGATGCGGTCGGCAGTTGCCGGTACCGGGATCATCGCGGGCGGGCCGATGCGCGCCGTCTTCGAAATGTTGGGGCTTCAGGACGTGGTGGCGAAATCCATCGGGACTTCGAACCCTTACAACATGATCCGTGCAACCATCGACGGCCTCAAGTCCGAGACCTCGCCCCGCCAAGTTGCCGCACGTCGCGGCAAGAAAGTGGCCGAGATCCTGAACAAGCCCGCCACTGAAATTGTGGAGGCCTGATCATGACCGTAAAGAAAACCATCGTCGTCAAGCAGGTGGCTTCGGCCGCTCGCCGTCCGGCTGTGCAGACCGCGACCCTCAAGGGCCTGGGCCTGAACAAGATGAACCGCACCCGTGAACTGGAAGATACGCCTTCCGTTCGTGGCATGGTCCGCAAGATCAGCCACCTCGTCGAGATCATCGAAGAGCGCGGCTAAAGGATTGGCGGGTCCGCCCGCCCTCCCATCAGAAAACGCCCCGGTCGCAAGGCCGGGGCGTTTTGCTATTGGTCAAAGCGAAATTGCGTGCAGAACGCCTTCAGCTTGGGGTTGGCGCTGTTTTGCAGGGCCGCCTGCCAAGCCAGATCCAGCACGGCCTGTGCGGCCTGTAGGCGCTGCTCATCCCGATCGCCGTGGACCTTGGGGTCGCCGTGGAACAGGTTGTTGCGCAGGTCTTTGATAAGCTGAAAGAAGTCCGCGACGGAGTTGACGGTGCGGGCCTTTTTCCACGACACAGCCTGATCCTTGTCCACCTTAAGCAAGCGCGGCGGGGCATCAAACAAGACCTTCATCTCGGGCGTCTTACGGCAATCCTCCAGAAACGCCGGGCCCAGATCGGTGGCGAATCCCGCCCACCCGGCCTCTGCCGTGGTGCCGGGTTTGTCAAATTTCAGATAGCCCGCCTGTTTCAGCGCATATTCGAATCGCGCAAACGTCGCGACAAAACTGGTCCAATCACTTTTGAACAGCAGTTTGATCCCGGCACGATAGTTCGTATCAACAACCATAAGCTTCCCGATCAGGTCTAAAGAAGCGCGTAGACTTGCAGTATTCTTAGGGAGTGTCTATACGCCCCCGGTGGCCCCCTATGGCCACAAGAATCACAATCGCCGCGTTTGTCCCCGCCGTCGCAGCCAGGGCAGTTCCGGCATAGGAGTATGCGACATGAAACTTCATGAACTTGCCGACAACATCGGCGCCACCAAAAAGCGTAAACGCGTTGCACGCGGTCCGGGTTCGGGCAAGGGCAAGACCGCTGGTCGTGGTATCAAGGGTCAGAAATCGCGTTCGGGCGTCGCTATTGGCGGCTACGAAGGCGGCCAGATGCCTCTGTACCGGCGTTTGCCGAAGCGCGGCTTCAACAAGCCCAACCAGCTTCGCTTTGCCGTGATCAACCTCGGCCTGATTGAGAAGTTCGCCTCGCTCGGCAAACTGGACCTGTCCAAGGAAATCACCGAGGACATGCTGGTTGACGCAGGTCTTACCGGCCACAAGCGCGACGGTATCCGTATCCTCGCCAAAGGCGAAATCACCGCAAAAGTCATGCTGAACGTGACCGGCGCCTCCGCGAAAGCCATCGAGGCTATTCAAGCGGCAGGTGGTTCGATCACCGTCAAGGCTGCTGCGGCGGAATAAGAGCGGAATAAGAGGTTGTGAGCGGTCAAAAGACCGCTTACACCTCCCCCCAAGTTTTCCCGCACCGCCGACCGGAGAACGGTTCGGCGGTGCCGTCATGAAAGAGACCGGACATGGCATCTGCTGCAGAGCAAATGGCGGCGAACCTCAGCTGGGCCGCACTCGGCAAAGCGACTGACCTGCGCCAACGCATTCTTTTCACCATCGGGTTGTTGATGGTCTATCGCTTGGGGACGTATATCCCTGTGCCGGGCATTGATGGCACCGCGCTGCGCGAGTTCATGGACAATGCCGGGCAAGGCATCGGCGGCATGCTGTCGATGTTCACCGGTGGTGCAATCAAGCGCATGGGTATCTTTGCCCTTGGCATTATGCCCTACATCTCGGCCTCCATCATCATCCAGCTTCTCGCCTCCATGATCCCGGCGCTGGAGCAGATGAAGAAAGAGGGCGAGCAGGGCCGCAAGAAGATGAACCAGTGGACGCGCTATGCGACCGTCGCTCTGGCCACTTTCCAAGGCTACGGCATCGCGATGTCCATTCAGGCGGGCGGGCTTGCCCACACGCCGGGGCTCTACTTCACCCTCGCCTGCGTTGTGACGCTGGTGGGTGGCACGATGTTCCTGATGTGGCTGGGTGAGCAGATCACCGCGCGCGGCATCGGCAACGGCACCTCACTGATCATCTTCGTCGGCATCGTGGCCGAGGTTCCCGCCGCATTGGCCCAGTTCCTGAGCCAAGGCCGTGCGGGTGTGATCTCGACCCCGGTTATCGTGGGCGTCATCGTCATGGTGGTCGCAGTGATCGCGGCGGTCGTGTTCATGGAACGCGCCCTGCGCAAGATCCACATCCAATATCCCCGCCGTCAGGTGGGCATGAAGGTGTATGACGGCGGCTCCAGCCATTTGCCGATCAAAGTGAACCCGGCGGGCGTGATCCCGGCGATCTTTGCCTCGTCGCTCTTGCTGCTGCCGGTGACCATTTCCACCTTCTCGGGCGCGCAGACCGGGCCGATCATGTCGACGATCCTCGCCTATTTCGGGCCGGGCCAGCCGCTTTACCTGCTGTTCTTCGTCGCGATGATCGTGTTCTTTGCGTATTTCTACACCGCCAACGTCGCCTTCAAAGTCGATGACGTGGCCGAAAACCTGAAAAGCCAGAACGGTTTCATCCCCGGCATCCGTCCGGGCAAGAAGACCGAGGAATATCTGGAATATGTGGTCAACCGCATCCTCGTGCTCGGCTCGGCCTATCTGGCGCTAATCTGCCTGTTCCCGGAAATTCTGCGCGATACGTTCAGCATCCCCTTCTACTTCGGCGGAACCTCGGTTCTGATCGTGGTGTCGGTGACCATGGACACCATCAACCAGATCCAGTCGCATCTGCTGGCGCACCAGTATGAAGGCCTGATTGAGAAGTCGAACCTGCGCGGCAAAAAGCGCACCGGTGCCCCCAAGGCGCCTGCTCGCCGCTGAAAGGGCTGCGCATGACCAACATCATCCTTCTGGGGCCTCCTGGGGCGGGCAAAGGCACGCAAGCCAAGCGTCTGGTGGACGAGCGCGCCATGGTGCAGCTTTCCACCGGCGACATGCTGCGCGAGGCGAAATCCTCAGGCACGGCCATGGGCAACCGTGTCGCCGAAGTCATGGCGCGGGGCGAGCTTGTGACGGATGATATCGTCATCGGCCTGATTGAGGAAAAGCTGACCCAAGGTGCTGGCGGCGGCTTTATCTTCGATGGCTTTCCGCGCACGCTTAAGCAGGCCGATGCTTTGGCTGATCTGCTGGGGCGCATGGGGCAGGGGCTGGATGCCGTGATCGAGATGCAGGTCGACGACGCGGCCCTCGTGGCCCGCATCACGGGCCGCTACACCTGTGGCAACTGTGGGGAGGTCTACCACGACCAGACCCGCCCGACGCTCAAGGCTGGCACCTGCGATGCCTGCGGCTCCACCGACCTGCGCCGGCGCGCGGATGACACCGCGGATGCGCTGAAAACCCGGCTGATGGAATACTATAAAAAGACCTCGCCACTGATTGGCTACTACTACGCCAAGGGGCAATTGTCCTCGGTTGACGGGCTGGCCGAGATGGACGCCGTCGCCGCCGCCGTGGCGAAAGTTCTTGACAAGGTGTGAATCTTGCGCCCTTGGCCTTGACGCCTCGGGTAAAAGCCCATACAGCACGGCGTCTCGCTGCGGAATCACCGTGGCGGGGCTTCCCATTCCTGGGAAAAGTTGTCGGCACAAGAATGTGTCGGCAGTTGTGAAAAAAGGTTCTGGCACGACGGAACCGCAACATGAAGGAAGACACGTTTGGCACGTATTGCTGGCGTCAACATCCCGACCGCGAAACGGGTTCCGATCGCGCTCACCTACATCACCGGTATCGGCGCACATAACGCTGAACAGATCTGTGCAACCGTTGGCATTGACCGCGCGCGTCGCGTCAACCAGCTGTCTGACGCAGAAGTGCTGGCGATCCGCGAATACATCGACGCGAACTTCACCGTCGAAGGCGACCTGCGCCGCGAAACCTCCATGAACATCAAGCGTCTCATGGATCTTGGCTGCTATCGCGGCCTGCGTCACCGCAAGGGCCTGCCGGTCCGCGGTCAGCGCACCCATACCAACGCTCGCACCCGCAAGGGCCCCGCAAAAGCCATCGCTGGCAAGAAGAAATAAGGGGAGCGTAGAATATGGCACGCGATACCAAAGCATCCCGCACGAAGAAAAAAGAACGCAAGAACATCGCCGCTGGCGTGGTTCATGTGAACTCTTCGTTCAACAACACCAAGATCCTGATCTCCGACGTTCAGGGCAACGCGATTTCCTGGTCGTCCTCGGGCACCATGGGCTTCAAAGGCTCGCGGAAATCCACGCCCTACGCCGCTCAGATGGCTGCAGAAGATGCGGCCCGCAAAGCGCAAGAGCATGGCATGAAGACTGTCGAAGTCGAAGTGCAAGGCCCGGGTTCGGGTCGTGAATCCGCTCTGCGCGCGCTGGCCGCAGTGGGTCTGAACATCACCTCGATCCGTGATGTGACCCCGCTTGCGCACAACGGCTGCCGTCCGCCGAAGCGCCGTCGCGTCTAAGTCGTTTCATTTTGGTTGGGCCGCGCGGTTTTCGCGCGGCCCAATTCCGTCATTCGAGATCCTCGGGCGTTTCCTGCTAACCGGACATGGGCAGGCGACAAGTATGGAGGCGAAACCATGATCCACAAGAACTGGCAGGAACTAATCAAACCGCAACAGCTTCAGGTAAAACCTGGCGCTGATGCGCAACGGTTTGCCACCGTCACCGCCGAACCGCTGGAACGCGGCTTTGGTTTGACCCTCGGCAACGCGCTGCGCCGGGTTTTGATGTCCTCGCTGCAAGGCGCCGCCATCACCTCGATTCAGATCGACAACGTTCTGCACGAGTTTTCCTCGGTCGCTGGTGTGCGTGAAGACGTCACCGACATCGTTTTGAACCTGAAGGGCGTCAGCCTGAAGATGGATGTCGAAGGGCCGAAGCGCCTGTCGATCTCTGCCAAGGGTCCGGGCGTTGTGACCGCTGGCGACATCTCGGAGTCGAACGGCATCGAAGTGCTGAACAAAGAGCACGTGATCTGCCACCTCGACGACGGTGCAGACGTCTACATGGAACTGACGGTGAACACCGGCAAGGGCTATGTTGCGGCTGACAAGAACCGCCCTGAAGATGCGCCCATCGGTCTGATCCCGATCGACGCCATCTATTCGCCGGTCAAGAAAGTGTCCTACGAAGTCACCCCGACCCGCGAAGGTCAGGTGCTGGACTATGACAAGCTGACCATGCGTATCGAAACCGATGGCTCGCTGACCCCCGATGATGCCGTGGCCTATGCCGCACGTATCTTGCAGGACCAGCTCGCCGTGTTCGTCAACTTTGACGAGCCGGAATCGGCCAAGCTGGGCGAAGTCGATGCAGGTCTGGAGTTCAATCCGCTGCTTCTCAAGAAAGTGGATGAGCTGGAACTGTCTGTCCGCTCGGCCAACTGCCTGAAGAACGACAACATCGTCTACATCGGCGATCTGATCCAGAAAACCGAAGCCGAAATGCTCCGCACCCCGAACTTCGGCCGCAAATCCTTGAACGAGATCAAGGAAGTGCTGTCGGGCATGGGTCTGCACCTGGGTATGGAAGTCGAAGACTGGCCGCCGGAAAACATCGAAGATCTGGCCAAGCGTTTCGAAGACCAGTTCTAAGAACACGGGCGGGGGTGACCCCGCCCAACCACAAATGCCCGGACTGCCGGGGAACAACTGGGCGCAAGCCCCAAGGTGAGCGGGACCAATCGTAGGCCCTGCCGGACAAAGCAAAACACGCGATAGGAGATTCCCATGCGTCACTCACACGGCTACCGGAAACTGAACCGGACCCACGAACACCGCAAAGCGATGTTCGCCAACATGGCTGGCTCGCTGATCGAGCACGAGCAGATCAAGACCACGCTGCCGAAAGCCAAAGAACTGCGCCCGATCATCGAAAAGCTGATCACGCTCGCAAAACGCGGCGACCTGCACGCACGCCGTCAGGCCCATGCGCAGCTCAAGCAAGACATCCACACCGCGCGCCTGTTCGAAATCCTCGGGCCGCGTTACAAAGAGCGTCAGGGCGGCTACGTCCGCGTTCTGAAAGCCGGCTTCCGCTATGGCGACATGGCGCCGATGGCGATCATCGAATTCGTGGACCGCGACCCGAACGCGAAAGGTGCAGCCGACCACGCCCGCACCGCCGCTGCCGAGGATGAGATCGAGGCATAAGCCCTGATCCCCACGCTTTCCGAAAGGCCCGCCCCATCGGCGGGCCTTTTGCTTGGGTGCTGTGTTCCCCCACTGGCCCCCGCGCGGCCAAGCGCGTAACCTGCCCGCATGGCCGACCTTTTTGACACGCCCTCCGACACGCCCCGCTCTGCCCAGCCCGGCCCCCGCCCGCTGGCCGACCGCTTGCGCCCCCGCACGCTGTCTGAGGTCATCGGCCAATCCCATGTGCTCTCCGCCGAAGGCCCCTTGGGCGCGATGCTGGCCGCGCGCAGCCTGTCCTCACTGATCCTCTGGGGCCCGCCCGGCGTGGGCAAGACCACCATCGCCCGACTGCTTGCCGCCGAAACCGACCTTGCCTTCGTGCAGATATCGGCGATTTTCACCGGGGTGCCCGACCTGAAAAAGGTCTTTGAGGCCGCCCGCATCCGCCGCCAGAACGGTCAGGGCACACTGCTGTTCGTCGATGAGATCCACCGCTTCAACAAAGCCCAGCAAGACGGCTTTCTGCCCCATATGGAAGACGGCACCATCCTTCTGGTCGGCGCCACCACGGAAAACCCATCGTTTGAGCTCAACGCGGCGCTGCTGTCGCGGGCGCAGGTGATCGTGCTGGAACGCCTGTCGCTGGCGGATCTGGAGCGCCTCGCCCAACGCGCCGAACAAGACCTCGCCCGCGCTCTGCCACTGACGGGCGAGGCGCGTGAGGCCTTGCTGGAAATGGCCGATGGCGATGGCCGCGCCCTGCTGAACCTGATCGAACAGGTCGCGGCCTGGCGCAGCGACAAGCCGCTGGGCCGTGACCAACTCGCCACCCGCCTGATGCGCCGCGCCGCCAAATACGACAAATCCGGTGAGGAGCATTACAACCTGATCTCCGCCCTGCACAAATCGGTGCGCGGCAGCGATCCCGATGCGGCGCTCTACTGGTTCGCCCGCATGCTGGAAGGCGGCGAAGACCCGCGCTTTCTGGCCCGCCGCATTACCCGCATGGCGGTCGAGGACATCGGCCTTGCCGATCCGCAAGCCCAGCAGATCTGCCTCGAAGGCTGGCAAACCTACGAACGGCTCGGCTCACCCGAGGGGGAACTGGCCCTCGCGCAAGCGCTGGTCTATCTGGCGCTCGCGCCCAAATCCAACGCCGTCTACACCGCCTACAAAGCCGCCCGCGCCGCCGCGCGCGAAACCGGCAGCCACCCGCCCCCCCTGCACATCCGCAACGCCCCCACCCGGCTGATGAAGGACATCGGCTATGGCGCGGGCTATGCCTATGACCACGACGCCGAAGACAGCTTTTCGGGACAAGACTACTTCCCCGATGGCATGAAGCGCCCGGTCTACTACCTTCCTCCCGAACGCGGCTTTGAACGTGAGCTGAAAAAACGCATCGACTACTTCGTCAAACTGCGCGCCAAACGTCAGGGCGGCTAACCCCGCGCTGACGTGCCCGCTCATCATCTCGGCAAAAAATACTCCCGCCGGAGGCAGGCCAGCCCAAGGCGCACGCTTGCCCGACCACGCGTCACAAGGCCCGAATCTGCTGCCGAAGGTTGACAATTCCCCCGCCCGCGCCCAAGGAAAGCGGATGTTCTGGACCCTTTCCCAAGTCGCACTCGGCGGCGCCCTTGGCGCATCCCTGCGTTACCTGACCAATGTCAGCGCGCTGCGCCTTTTCGGGACGGGCTTTCCTTATGGCACGCTGATCGTGAACCTGCTTGGCTCGTTTGCGATGGGGGTGCTGGTGGTGGTGCTGGCGCAGAAATCCGGCACCCGCTTGGCCCCCTTTCTGATGACCGGGGTTCTGGGCGGCTTCACGACCTTTTCCGCCTTCTCGTTGGACGCCTTCACCCTGTGGGAGCGCGGCGAGATCCTGCCCGCGCTGACCTATACCGGGGCCAGCGTCTTCCTTTCCCTCGCGGCCCTCGCCGCCGGGATCTATCTGACCCGTGGAGCCTTCGCATGAGCGGCGTAAAAACCCTGACCGTTTCTTCTGATGAGGGCGAACAGCGCCTTGATCGCTGGTTCAAACGGCGCTTTCCCCAGATCACCCAAGGGGCGGTCGAAAAGATGTGCCGCACCGGTCAGGTGCGCGTCGATGGCGCGCGGGCCAAGGCCTCGGACCGGGTGATCCCCGGCCAGACCATCCGCATCCCGCCCTTGCCCGATGCCGAAGCCCCCAGCCGCCCGCGTGAAGGCGGTGTGTCCGCTGCCGACACCAAGATGATTCAGAACGCCGTGCTGTGGAAGGATGAACATATGATCATCCTGAACAAGCCCCCCGGCCTCCCCAGCCAAGGCGGCTCGGGCCAAGGCGACCGCCATGTCGATGGCCTGACCGAGGCGCTCAAGTTCGGCTTCAAAGAGCGCCCCAAGCTGGTGCACCGTCTGGACAAGGACACCTCCGGCCTGCTGATGCTGGCCCGCACCGATCGCGTTGCCCGTGCGCTGTCGGAATCGCTGCGCCACCGCAATACCCGCAAGATTTACTGGGCGTTGGTGGCCGGTGTGCCGAACCCGCGTCAGGGCTCGATCAAATACGGGCTTATGAAAGCCCCGGGCCATGGTCGCGGCGGCGAAGGCGAAAAGATGCAATGCGTCCATCCGGCCAAGATGGCCGATTACCCCGACGCCAAACGCGCCCAAACGGATTACTTCACGCTCTGGTTCCTTGGCACCCGCCTGTCATGGATGGCGCTAGAGCCGATCACCGGGCGCACCCACCAACTGCGCGCCCATATGTGCGAAATGGGCCACCCGATCATCGGCGATGGCAAATACGGCGGCTCGGGCACCGACAACCTTGGCGATGGCTGGGGCGCTGGCCTTGGCGGTGAGATTTCGCGCAAGCTCCACCTGCACGCCCGCTCGCTGACGGTCGAACACCCGATCACCAAAGAACTGATGACCTTCACCGCCCCCTTGCCCGAACATATGGCCAAGACCTGGGCGCTGCTGGACTGGAAGGAAAAAGACGTGCCCGCCGATCCGTTTTCGGAGGCAAGATGAGCGCCTGGAAAGCCAAACGCTTTTGGACATCGGCCCAAGCCGCCCCTTGTGAGGGCGGCTTTACCGTAACCCTCGACGACCGCCCGGTCAAAACGCCAGCCAAGCGCGCGCTGATCGTGCCGACGATGGCCATGGCGCAGGCCATAGCGGTTGAATGGGATGCCCAGCAGGGCCTGATCAAGCCCGAAACCATGCCCGTTACCCGTGCGGCCAACTCGGCCCTGGATAAGGTCAGCGAACAGTTTGATGAGGTGGCAGAGCTTTTGCTGGCCTACGGCGACACAGACCTTTTGTGCTATCGTGCCGAGGCGCCTGCCGCCTTGGTGGCCCGTCAGGCGGCGGGCTGGGACCCTTTGCTGCACTGGTCCGCAACGGCGCTGTCCGCGCCCCTGATTGCGACCGCCGGGGTCATGCACATCGCGCAGCCCGCCGCCAGCCACGACCGGTTTTCGGCCATCGTGCGGGGGTTCACCCCGTTCCAGATTTCGGCGTTTCACGACCTTGTGGCCATCACCGGTTCGCTGGTGCTGGGGCTGGCCGTGACGCAGGGCCGCTTGACCGTGGACGAGGCCTGGACCCTCTCGCGAATCGACGAATCCTGGCAGGTTGAGGCCTGGGGCGAAGACGAAGATGCCGCGATTCTCGAAGCCGCCCGACACAAAGCTTTGGCCGAGGCGGGACGATTCTGGGAATTGTGTGGGTAACAATGTTTCGTATTGCCTTCGCTTAGGGTTCAATCCCTACGCGAATGCCCGTCCAATCGCAGAGAAGTGGCGCAGCGTAAGGTTTCCAAGGGTTTCTCTTGACCTTTCAAACCGCTTTGTCCGAGAATAGGCGGTAGTGACGACACTGATCGTCATCATCAGATGCCACCGCAGGCAATGCGGGGTAAAACACTCCCCACCAACTTCGGTGGACCACAGGAAGAGGTAAGAATGAACAAATCCGTTTTTCTCGGCACGCTCGCGGCTACCACGGTTCTGGCAGGCGTCGCATTCGGCGGCACGCTGGATGACGTGAAGGCCCGCGGCGAACTGATCTGCGGCTCCAACACCGGCCTGACCGGCTTTGGCACACCTGACGCAAACGGCACCTGGGTTGGCTTCGACGTTGATCTGTGCCGTGCGATCGCTGCTGCCGTTCTCGGCGATGCGACCAAGGTGAAGTTCGTCCCGACCACCGGTGAAACCCGTTTCACCGCGCTGCAGTCCGGCGAGGTCGACGTTCTGATTCGTAACTCCACCTGGACCTTCTCGCGCGACAGCGAACTGGCGCTCGATTTCGTCGCCGTCAACTACTACGACGGTCAGGGCTTCATGGTGAAGAAAGACCTCGGCGTTTCTTCCGCCAAGGAACTTGATGGCGCCACCGTCTGTATCCAGACCGGCACCACGACCGAACTGAACCTTGCTGACTTCTTCAAGCAGAACAACATCAGCTACACCCCGGTCACCGTGGCCGACGACAGCGAAGCCCAGCGCCAGTATCTGGCCGGTGCTTGCGATGCCTACACCACGGACGCTTCGGGTCTGGCTGCCAGCCGCGCAACCATGCCGGATGCTGCTAACCACATCATCCTGCCGGAAATCATTTCCAAAGAGCCGCTCGGCCCGGTCGTTCGCCATGGCGACAACAACTGGGGCGACGTGGTCCGCTGGACCTATTTCGCGCTGCTGATCGCTGAAGAAAAAGGCGTGACCAAAGCCAACGTGGCCGAAACCGCTGCGTCGACCACCGACGAAGAAGTGAAGCGTCTTCTGGGCGTTTCCGGCGACATGGGTGCCAAGATCGGCCTGCCGAACGACGCGTTCATGAAAGCGATCGCTGCTGTTGGTAACTATGGTGAGATCTTCTCGGCAAACATCGGCGAAGGCACTGCCATCAACCTGGCACGTGGCCTGAACGCTCTGTGGACCCAAGGCGGCCTGCAGTACGCTCCGCCGCTGCGCTAAGCTGAACGTGGGGGCGCGTGCCGCATGGTGCGCGCCCCCATTCCGTTTTGACATCGGCCTGCCTGGCCAAGGGACGTAAGATCCCGCCAAACAAGCGAGAATCCGGGCAGTAACAGGGGATATATTCTATGGCGCTGGCAACTGACGTGCCGAAGGAGTCGTTCCGACTCTCGATGCTGGTATACGATTCGCGATACCGCTCCATTACCATTCAGGTCATCGTTCTTCTGGTTGTCGGGCTCTTTGTCGCCTGGTTGCTGAACAACGTGGTCGAAAACCTCGCCGCGCGCGGCAAGGTCTTTGATTATGGGTTCCTTTGGCAGCGGGCTGGCTACGACATCAACCAGCAATTCGTGACCTATACCAACGACAGTAACCACTTCCGGGCGCTGATCGTCGGCTTGCTGAATACGCTGGTGGTGGCCTTTCTGGGCTGCATCCTTGCGACCGTGCTGGGGATCTTTGTTGGCGTGCTGCGCCTGTCGAAGAACTGGCTCGTCAGCCGTCTGATGACCGTCTACGTCGAGGTGTTCCGCAACATCCCCCTGCTTTTGTGGATCCTGCTCAGCTACGTGCTGTTCTCGGAAGTCATGCCCGAGCCAAAAGCATTCCGCGTCACCGATGAGATGATCGCCTCGGGGCAGGAACCTGCCGCGTCGATGATCTTGTTTGATTCGGTTGCGATCACCAACCGTGGCACCTCGGTTCCGACACCGCTGTTCACCCGTGGCCTTGGCTCGGTGGACATTGGGTTCGTGACGCTGAACCTGACCTTCCTTGCCGCGCTGGCGGTGATCTTGGGGTCCTTGTGGTTCAACCACCGCCTGGTGGCGTCGGCACGGGCTATACAGGAATCGACGGGCATCCGCCCGGTGACCTGGTGGAAATCGGTGCTGATCCTGATCGTGCCGATTGTCGCCCTGTTGATGGCCATGGGCTTTCACCTCGAATACCCGGCATTGAAAGGCTTTAACTTCCAAGGCGGGTTGCAGGTGCCGCACTCGTTCACCGCGCTTCTGATCGCATTGACGCTGTATACGGCGGCGTTCATCGCGGAAATCGTGCGGGCGGGTATCATTGCCATCAGTAGCGGCCAGTCCGAAGCGGCCTTTGCGCTTGGCCTGCGCCCCGGACGCACCATGAACCTTGTGGTGCTGCCCCAAGCGCTGCGGGTGATCATCCCGCCGCTTATCAGCCAATACCTGAACCTGACAAAGAACACCTCGCTTGGCATCGCGGTCAGCTACCTTGACCTGCGCGGCACGCTGGGAGGCATCACCCTGAACCAAACCGGTCGAGAGCTGGAGTGTATGCTCTTGATGATGATGATCTATCTCATCATCAGCCTCGCGATCTCAACGGTGATGAACTTCTACAACAATTCCGTTCAGTTGAAGGCGCGCTGATATGACAGACCATTTCATCCGTCACGAGATGCTGCCCGCCGTCGCTCCGCCTTCCAACCAATCCGGCTGGGTCGCGTGGATCCGCGAAAACCTGTTCTCTGGCCCGCTTAACTCTTTCCTGACGATTGTGGGTGTGATTGCGATCTATGCGATCATCGCCGCGTCCCTGCCGTGGTGGCTGAACGGCGTCTGGAACGCAAACTCGTTGCGCGAATGCCGTGACATCGTGACCGCTGCGGCGGGTGAGGGGGCTACCGGGGCCTGCTGGGCGATGATCCGCGAACGCTGGCACCAGTTCCTCTTTGGTTTCTACCCGCCCGAAAGCTACTGGCGTCCGGTTCTGGCGCTTGTGCTGCTGATCGTGGCCCTTGCCCCTGTGCTGTTCTCGGGCGCATCGCGCAAGCTGCTGTGGTTGACCATGCTTTACCCGGCGATCTGCTTCTTCCTTTTGTGGGGGGGCTCGGTCTGGGTTTCGGTCGTGGCCATGCTTGGCTTTGTCGTCATGTACATCGCCTTTCGGCTGCTGTCGGATCGCTTTGGGGTGCCGGTTGCGGCAACCCTGGGCTTTGTCGCGGCGGTGGTCTGGTGGTTGTTCCTTGGCGGTACAATGATCGACCAGTTGGGCCATTACCTGCCGCTTCGGCTGACGGCCGTGGATTCCGACAAGTTCGGTGGCTTCCTGTTGGCCATCACCATCGGTGTGACCGCCATCGCCTTCTCGCTGCCGCTGGGGATTATCCTTGCCCTTGGGCGGCAGTCAGACATGGTCATCGTCAAATCGCTGTCCGTTGCCTTTATCGAGTTCATCCGCGGCGTGCCTCTGATCACGCTGCTGTTCACCGCCTCGCTCCTGCTGCAGTACTTCCTGCCGCCGGGGACGAATTTCGACATCATCCTGCGGGTGATCATCCTCGTGACCCTCTTTGCTTCGGCCTATATCGCCGAGGTGATCCGTGGTGGCCTCGCGGCCCTGCCGCGCGGCCAGTATGAGGCGGCTGACGCGCTTGGCCTTGACTACTGGCAAGCCGAACGCCTGATCATCCTGCCGCAGGCGTTGAAAATCTCGATCCCGGGCATCGTCTCCAGCTTCATCGGCCTGTTCAAGGACACCACGCTTGTGGCCTTCGTCGGCTTGATGGACCCGCTGAAAGGCGTCACCCAGATCGTCCGGGCGGACATCAACTGGAAAGGCATCTACTGGGAGCCTTACATCTTTGTCGGCGCAATCTTTTTCGTCATCTGCTTCAGCATGTCCCGATACTCTATGTATCTGGAGAACAAGCTGAAGACTGACCACCGCTAAGGGAGCCAAATCATGGCAAACTCCGCTATCGACCACAGCAAGATGCTCGTCTCCGATGAGGTGGCCATCCAGATCACCAACATGAACAAGTGGTACGGCACCTTCCACGTGCTGCGCGACATCGACATGACGGTGAACAAGGGCGAACGCATCGTCATCTGCGGCCCGTCGGGCTCGGGTAAATCGACGCTGATCCGCTGCATCAACCGTCTGGAAGAACACCAGAAAGGGCAGATCATCGTTGATGGCACCGAACTGACATCTGACATCAAGAACATCGACAAGGTCCGGTCCGAGGTTGGGATGGTGTTCCAACACTTCAACCTGTTCCCCCACCTGACGATCATGGAAAACCTGACTCTGGCCCCGATTTGGGTCCGCAAGGTGCCCAAACGGGAGGCCGAGGAAACCGCGATGTATTTCCTCGAAAAGGTCAAGATCCCCGAGCAGGCCCACAAATACCCCGGCCAGTTGTCGGGCGGCCAGCAGCAGCGCGTGGCAATCGCCCGCTCGCTTTGCATGAAACCACGGATCATGCTGTTTGATGAACCGACGTCCGCCCTTGACCCCGAGATGATCAAAGAGGTGCTCGACACCATGATCAGCCTTGCCGAAGAAGGTATGACGATGATCTGCGTGACCCATGAGATGGGCTTTGCCCAAGCCGTGGCCAACCGCGTTGTATTCATGGACCAAGGCCAGATCGTGGAACAGAATGAACCGAAAGAGTTCTTCTCCAACCCGCAATCAGACCGCACAAAGCTGTTCCTCAGCCAGATCCTCGGCCACTAACACCCCGACGACGGGGTTTGCAGACCAAAACGGCGCCCGGATCGGGGCGCCGTTTTTCATATATCTGCCGGATTGAGCGGCTTAGACAGCGATCTCGCTTGGCACCACGAAATCCACCGTGGTTCCCAAACCAAAGCCCACGTCCGCCCAACTGTCAGCGACAAAATCCACCACCAGCGTCGCACCCGTGGGATAGCGGCTGAACTCAGGGTTCAACGGCGCATGCGCCACCATCCGCGTCGCGAATTCTGAGATGCCGGGGTTGTGGCCAATCATCATCACCACATCCGCGGTGGCATGGCGCAGGACCGCCAGCATCACATCCGGCCCCGCATGATACAGCGCCGGCTTCAGCTCCAACGCCGGGGTGCCGGGCAAGGCGGGTGCGATGCCCGAATAGGTCTTGCGCGTCCGCAACGCGTCCGAGCACAGAACCTCACCGGGCACATAGCCCCGCGAGGCAAGCCATTGGCCAAGATCGGCCGCGGCCGCCTTGCCCCGCTCATTCAACGGTCGATCGTGATCCGACATGAGCGGATCGTCCCAAGAGGATTTGGCATGTCGCGTAAGGATCAGGCGCTTCATCTGTGGAATTGTCCCATATGATAGGCGGAATGTTCAGGTAGTCTTGCATAGGTTTGGGAGAGCGGGCAAGCGCGGCGCACCGCACAGCCCATTTCCCGACAGTCTGCCCCCGCAGCACTGTCCAGATAGCGGTGGCAACCCGGCACATCGTAGCCATCGACCCCAAGCACACCGGCGGGGCAGGCGGTCAGACAGGGCCGCGCACAGGTCTCACAGGGGCGCGGCAGGGGCGGCGGCAGCGTCACCACCTCTCGCAGCGCCAAGGCCCCCCGAAAGCTGACCATCAACCCCTGCTCTGCCTGCACCAGCAGCCGTACCGGGCTGTCCCAGATGCGCCCGGTCCGCAAGGCCCAGCGGTAAAACGGATGGTAGGGTGGGCCTCCGAACGGGAACAGCGCCTTGCCCCCAAAATCGCAGGCCAGCCGACCGATCACCCGACGTGACCAGCGGTCCACCGGGTCCGCCGCGCCGTCCCATTCCGGCTGGGCGGTCAGATGCGCCCAATAGCCCGGCTCCTTCGGCCCCAGCAACAAAACAGTGCGCGTGCCCGCCGGCAGGCCTGGCTCATCCGCCTCGCAGGCAAAGCCGCCCAAGACCGTCAGATACTCAGCACTCGCACCGGCCTCGATCGCCTCCAGCGTTACCGAAAGGGCAGCCATAGGCTCCACCCCAGTTTTGCCGGCTTCTCGTCTTGCCATTCCAAGCCTACCTCCATTCCGTCATGTCCGCCTTCGGGTTGTGCGCGATAGGTCCGAAAAATCCGGTCCCAAACCGACAGGGCAAAGCCGTAGTTGCTGTCATGCTCATGACGCTGCCGCGAATGGTGCACCCGGTGCATGTCCGGTGTAACCAACAGCCACCGCACCGCCCGGTCCAGCCACCCCGGAAGCCGCAAGTTGGAATGGTTGAACAGCGCCGTGCCATTCAGCAGAATTTCAAACACGACCACCGCGACCGGCGGCGCGCCCAGCGCATAGACCAACCCAACCTTCAACAGCATAGAGGCCAGAATCTCCGCCGGATGAAACCGCAGCGCCGTTGTCACATCCATGTCCCGATCCGCATGGTGCATCCGGTGAAAGCGCCAGAAAAGCGGGACCTTATGCGTGACAAGATGCTGCGCCCAAATCGCAAAGTCCAGCGCCAGAACCGCCACAAGCCCCCGCACCCACAAGGGCCAGCCCACTTGGTTCAGAACACCCCACCCCAAAACCCAGGCATCCACCGCCGCCCCCACCGCGAGGGCAGGCAACACCACTGCCAAGCCTTGCAAGCTCAGCGTGTTCAAAACGGTGATACTCAGATTGGTAAACCAACGCGCCCCGCGCGGTAAGATCCGCGCCCGCTTGGGCCACAGCGCCTCCATTGCGGCAAGGGCCCCGAACAGCCCCAGAAACACGCCCAGTCGGATCAGGATCAACGTTTGCATCCCCTCAATCTAGGGCCCGCAAACGGAAAAACAAAGCGGCTTTCATCTTGGTAAAAATACTCCCGCCAGAGGCCCCGGCCCAAGCCAAGGACGCCTCCGGCGGGAGTATTTAAGCCAAGATGAAAGGGCTTAGCGCTTGATCTTTGGTGTGACGCGCGGCTGGGTCGAGCGGATCTGGCTGCCGGCGCCATGGTCGGTGAACAGTTCCAGCAGGCAGGCATTGGGAATGCGTCCGTCCAGAATGGTGACCGCCCGCGTGCCCTCGGCAATTGCCATCAAAGCGGTTTCCGTCTTGGGGATCATCCCGCCCGAGATGATGCCATCGGCGGTCATCTGGCGGATTTCTTCGGGGGTGATCTGGGTCATCACCTCACCGGCGGCGTTCTTGACGCCAGCCACATCGGTCAGCAGCAACAAGCGGTCGGCTTGCAGGGCCCCGGCGATTGCGCCGGCGGCGGTGTCACCATTCACGTTGAAGGTTTCATTGTCGGCCATGCCGGTGGCCACAGGGGCCACCACGGGGATGATCCCGGCGTTGTAGAGATCGCGCAGCACTTGCACGTTCATCTCCACCGGGCGCCCGACGTAGCCCAGTTCCGGGTCATCGGCCTCACACACCATCAGGTCGTCGTCCTTGCCGGAAATGCCGACCGCGCGGCCGCCCGCATCCATGATCGCTTGCACGATGCGCTTGTTGACGAGGCCGGAGAGGATCATTTCGACCACCTGCACCGTTGCCTTGTCGGTAACCCGCTTGCCGCGCACGAATTCTGACTTGATGCCCAGCTTGGTCAGCATCTCGTTGATCATCGGGCCGCCACCGTGCACGACGACGGGGTTTACGCCCACCTGCCGCATCAGCACAACGTCGCGGGCGAATTCCGCCATCGCGGCATCGTCGCCCATCGCATTGCCGCCGAACTTCACCACCACCACCGCGCCGGTAAAGCGTTGCAGGTAGGGCAGGGCTTCGGACAACATTTTCGCCGTGGTGATCGCGTCTGTCATGGTGAGGGTCTGCTGTTTCATTGGGACACTCCGATTTTGGGTCTCATAGCGGCTTTGCCCCCCCCTGCCAAGCGCGTAGACCCGCAGACCCTTGAACTCGGCGGGCAAAAGCCTCAGCCTGCGGCCAAAGTGGAGGCGAGATGAGCGAGCAGAAAACTCTGGTCCTGACGGGCGCTAGTCGCGGTATCGGGCACGCCACGGTCAAACGGTTTGGCGCTGAGGGGTGGCGCGTGCTGACCTGTTCTCGCCATCCCTTTGATCCGCGTTGTCCTTGGCCGGGGGGCGAGGAAAACCATATCCAGATTGATCTTTCCGACCCCAACAAGACCATCGCCGCCATTGAGACGATCAAGTCCAAGATCAACGGCCGTCTTCACGCTTTGGTCAATAACGCCGGCATTTCCCCGAAAGGCGAGGGCGGCAAGCGGCTTAACACGCTGGAGACCGATTTGCGGACCTGGGGGCAGGTGTTTCACGTCAATTTCTTCTCCTCGGTGATCCTCGCACGTGGCCTGCGGGACGAGTTGACCGCGGCTCAGGGGGCGATTGTCAATGTCACCTCGATCGCGGGGGTGCGGGTGCATCCCTTTGCGGGGGCGGCCTATGCTACCTCGAAGGCGGCGCTGGCGGCCCTGACCCGCGAGATGGCGCATGATTTTGGCCCGCTGGGTGTGCGGGTCAACGCCATTGCTCCGGGGGAGGTGGAAACCTCGATCCTGTCGCCGGGCACCGACAAGATTGTCGAGGCTCTGCCGATGCGCCGCCTTGGTCAGCCACGCGAGGTGGCCGATGCGATCTGGTTCCTGTGTTCGGATCAGGCGAGCTATATCTCGGGGACAGAGTTGGAAGTGAACGGGGCGCAACATGTCTGACCCGGCGCTTTTGCTCCGGATTTGGGCGAGCCGTTAACCTGCCCCGCGTCTACCCCACGGCAAGACAAACGGAAGATCGTTGGAAGATAGAAAGAAGACGCCGAAAATCCTGCTAAATCAGCGAATTAAGGCTGCGTTCGCCGGGTCAGACCAACCCGGCCACAATCGCCCGCAGCGTTTCAATGCCTTCGCCCTTTTCGGATGAGGTGACAACGATCTCGGGATAGGCCGCCGGGTGTTTGCCCAATGCGCCTTTGACCTGCTCGATCACCGCCTCACGCTCCAGCTTGCTGATTTTGTCGACTTTGGTCAGCACTGCCTGAAAGGTCACCGCGGATCGGTTCAGCAGCATGAGGATCTCTTCATCCACCGCCTTCACGCCATGGCGCGAATCGATCAGCACAAAGGCCCGGCGCAGGGTTTGCCGCCCGGCGAGGTATTGCTTCAACAGCGCCTGCCACTTAGCCACGATCGCGATTGGCGCCTCGGCATATCCGTAGCCCGGAAGGTCGACCAGATAGCGGGTTTCACCCAAAGCAAAGTAGTTGATCTCTTGGGTCCGCCCCGGCGTGTTCGACGCGCGCGCCAGCGTCTTGCGACCGGTCAACGCGTTGATCAAGCTGGATTTCCCGACGTTTGACCGCCCTGCGAAACACACCTCAACCCGGTCCGCAGGGGGCAGGCCAGACATGGCGACGACGCCTTTCACAAAGGTCACAGGCCCCGCGAAAAGCAGGCGGCCAACCTCGCGTGACGGCTCTTCCGCTTCGGGGGCAAGGGTGAAAGTCATGCTCATGTCAGGCTCCATTCATCGCCGACCGAGACGAGTCCGCCTTCGATCACCACGGCATAAATGCCGAAATCTTTGTGCCCGTAGTGGGCGTTGAGGGCGGCCAGCGTGTCACCCGCGACCTGTCCGGTCAAAGGATCCACCGTGGTCGCCGTGCAGCGGGTGATCCGCTCTTGAACCCGCAAAAGGGTTTCGCCAATCCGCAAATGTTTGCCGATCCAGCCAAACTCTGCCCAAGGCTCCGCCCCGTCCAGCCAAAAATTTCCCCGCCAGCGGTCAGGTGACAATGCCATCCCCATCCGTGCCGAAAGATCGGCCAGAGTAGCGGTGGAAAGGATTGAAATGGATGGGAAATCCGTATCCGTCATCCCGCGGCCTGCCGTCATGAACCGGGTGGGCTGGGCGCGTTCGGGTGGGTTGAGCGGCCCGATCCAGTCCAGAAACCGGGGTAGATCGGCAGGATCATCAGGCGAAAACTGCAGCGAGCCGTGGTCCGGATGGTGCAGAGTGATCTGGCCCGTCGCCTCGTCCAGTACCGAGGTAACCGCCATCAACCCCGGTGCCTTTGCGCCCCGTGCAAAGTTCACGCAAGGATTCCAGCCGTCCCGCAGTTTGGCCGCACTATGGGCGACCGCCCAGTGCCGGTCCCAGGGAAGGCAGTCGCCCGCCGAAAGACGAACGGACGCGAGAGCCTCGCGTCCGTGTCCCTTGATCGGGTGGCGGGTTATTTGCCCTAGCCGCCCTGTCACTTTTTCTTGGCCTTTTCAGGTGCTTCAACCACTATCGGCTTTTTCTTGAAGCTGGACTTGATGTTGCCGAACAGGTCCGGCGTGTGGCCGTGGCTGCGCATGATCAGGTATTGCTGGGTGAAAGTGATGGTGTTGTTGGTGATCCAGTACAGCACCAGACCCGAGGCAAAACCGCCCAGCATGAACATGAAGATGAACGGCATCCAAGCGAAGATCTGCTGCTGAACCGGGTCGGCGGGCGCCGGGTTCAGTTTCTGCTGCAGCCACATGGAAATGCCCAGCAGGATCGGCAGCACGCCAATGAAGATCAGGTGCGTGACGGTGCCCGCCGCTGGAGCGCCCCAAGGCAGAGCCCCAAACAGGTTGTAAAGCGAAGACGGGTCCGGCGCACTCAGGTCTTTCAGCCAACCAAAGAACGGCGCGTGGCGCAGTTCGATGGTTACAAAGATCACCTTGTAAAGGCTAAAGAAAATCGGAATCTGGATCAGTATCGGCAAACAACCGGCCGCCGGATTGACTTTCTTTTCCTTGTAAAGCTGCATCATTTCCTTCTGCAGCTTTTGCTTGTCGTCCCCGGCGCGTTCTTTGAGCGCCTCCATTTCCGGCTGAAGTTCCTTCATCCGGGCCATGGAAACGTAAGACTTGTAGGCCAGCGGCAGCACCAACACCTTCAAGACGAAGGTGAGCGCGATGATCGCCACCCCCATGTTGCCGATAATGCCGTGCAACCAGTGCAGAACCGCAAAGATCGGCTTGGTAAGGAAGTAGAACCAGCCCCAGTCGATCGAGTCGATAAAGCCCGGGATACCCGCATTCGCCTGATAGGCGCCGATGGTTTCCCATTCTTTGGCGCCGGCGAACAGGCGTGTCGTGACCTCCGCCTTGTCGCCAGGCGCGACGGTCATCACCGGTTGGCGGATTTCGGTTTGATAGATGGAGGCCGATGGGACGAATTTCGTCACCGCCGTATAGGGTTTGCCCTGCTCGGGGATCAGCGTCGTCATCCAGTAGTGGTCGGTAAAACCAATCCAGCCATCCGTCGTGGCATCCACAACTTCGGCATTCGTGCCTTCACGTTCCACGACCGGAAGATCAGCCAGTTTGGAGTACTTGATTTCCTCCAACTTGCCATCTGTCCGGCGTACAACCCCTTCGTGCACAACATAAATGTTCTGCATCTTTGGCAGGCCGTGGCGCGCGATGATGCCGTATGCGGCCAGTCTCGCCTCGGTCTGGCTGTTGTTCTGAACACCGTCGGTGACGGTGAAAAGGAAGTCTTCGTCCACCGAAATAGTCCGGGTGAAAAGCAGGCCCTTGCCATTATCCCAGTTGAGCGTGACCGGCTGGCCCGGTGACAGTGTGCCCCCGGCAGCGATCTTCCACTCGGCCTTGGCGCCGGGCAGATCTTCATTGGTCAATCCCTTGCCGGGTGACCAACCAAAGACTGCGTAGTAGGGAAAATCCTGACCCACCGGCGACAGCAACGAGACGTTGGGCGAGCCGGGGTCAATCGTTTCGTGATAGGTCTTGAGCGACAGAGTATCGATCCGCCCGCCAAGCATCGAGATAGAGCCGGCAAGCTTCGGCGTATCGATGGTCAAGCGCGGGGCTTCCGGCAACGGCTCTGTTTCCAGAGCGGCGGCGGCTGGTTTCGCCGTCGTCGCCTCGGTCACCGCTGCTTCGGGTGTCACTGCTGTTTGTACCGTTTCCTGTGGGAACCACTGAGGGAACAGCATGGGGCCTGCGACGAACCAGCCAACAATCACGAGGAAGCTGAGCACCGAAGCGAGGATAAGATTCTTGTTCTGATCGTCCATGGGGACCACCGCCATTCCTGTTCTAGGTCAGCGGTGGTTCAACAGAAGGGGCCGGGAAAGGTCAAGCGGTTTTCCCCCTTCATCCGGCTGACCGGGCCAAGCGAGGCAAGATTTACGTCTCGATTGCCCATATCTTGCCAACTTGGCCCTTGATCCACCCTTAGCGCGCCTTGTGGCCGATGCGCGGGGCCATGCCAACCCGGGCGCGATGACGCGTCATCCAGTCCTGCGTTTCTTCAAGCGGCATCGGGCGGGCGATGCCAAAACCTTGCACGTCGCCGCAGCCCAACTGCGCCAACATCGCGTGTTCGGCGGGCGTCTCCACCCCTTCCGCCAGCGTCGCAAGCCCCAGTTGTTCGGCCATCGACAGAATCGCCGCCACCATCTTTTGTTGCTGACGGTCCTCATCCACCCGCGTGACAAAGCTGCGGTCAATCTTGATCCGCCGGACCGCAAAACGCCGTATCGACGTGATAGAGGCGTGGCCTGTCCCAAAGTCATCCAAGTCTATGCCGCAACCCAACTGCGCGAGTGCCGCGATATTCGCAACGATTACGTCATTCTCTGTCTCCGCGACCACATTTTCCAACACCTCAACCGTCAGCCTTTTCGGCTCCATCTCGAACCGATCCAACTCCCACTTCAGCTTTTCCGCCAGCTTTGGATTTCGCAATTCCGCCGCAGAGAAGTTCACGGCGACTGTGGACACCGAATAGCCCGCCTGATCCCACTGCGCCAACGCTGTCAGCGCTTGATACAGCATCACCTCGCCAAGCCGTTCGCTCAAACCCGAGGCCTCGATCAGTGGCAGGAATTCGGCGGGTGAAATCAAGCCCCTCTGGGGGTGCTGCCAGCGGGCCAGCGCCTCAAACCCGGTGATCGCCCCGGTGTCAGTCGAAATCTGGGGCTGGTAGTAGGCGCGGATCTGGCCCTCATCCAAGGCGATCTCCAAATCTTCGCGCAATGCCTCGCGGTCCGCTTTGTGGCGCGACATTTCCGGTGACCAGGCGCGGATTGCCCCCGGCCCGTTGCGCAACGCCTCATCCGCTGCAATCTGCGCGGCGTCCAACAAGGCTGCCCCCTCGGCCTTCGGCGCGCGCGCAGCAAGGCAGAACCCGACCGAGGCGCTTACATATATTCGCGCCGCATTCAGGCTGATGGGGACTGCCAGCGCCGCCTGCAACCGCGCAGCAATCTGCACAACCGTTTCCAGATCCAACCGGCGCACGGGCTGCAAGGCCACGGCAAACCCGCCGCCCTCCAGGCGCGCCACAGTATCCCCAGTCCGAAGTGCCGCGCAAAGCCGCTCGGCAGATTGGCTCAAGACTTCGGTCTGCGCCGCGCGACCGTGGCGCTGCAAAAGCTGTTCGGCTTCGTCGAACTGCACCACCAGACAAGCGGTCGTCATCGCGCCGTCAGGGGATGCTTCGCGCAGGGTCCGGTCCATCTGGCCCACAATCTGCGGGCGCAGTCCGATAGCCTCCGTTTCGGCCACGGCTGCGTGAAACCGAAACGCTCCGGCGATGGCAAAAACCAGCGGTGCGCCCAAAGCCGTCAGGATCAGCACCTCTTCTCCGCCCAGCCAAAAGGCCGCCAGGGTCAGAGCGGGCAGGAACACCATATGCTCTGGTCGGCGAAGCTGCGCTGAAATCCAGCGCGTTGCCGTGAACAACCGGGTATGGGGAAAGGACATTACTAGGCTCCCACTTGGTTCCGGGATGTAAGGCCCGACACCGGAACCCTAGCCAATCAGCCTGATCGGATCGTTAATCCTCGCCCTGAAGTTGCGGAAGATTTTCACTAATTTGACTGCTTTTCAGGCTGCTCGGGCGCAGCAGCGTCGAGCCGTAAACAAACATCTGGTCGGCCAGACGGGTGGGTCGCCCATGCGCCAGCATCTTGGCCAACCACTGACTATTGAACAGTTTTCTGAAAAAGCCTCTACGCGATCTTCGCGGTTATGACCCGGAACCTCCGCCGAACAACGCTCTTCCCGTGCGAGCCGGTAAAAGTCTTCGCCCCGCAAGCGCGAGCAAAGTTACCAAATCAGTCGACCCGGCGCGACAGCGGCGGCCACAACGGATTTGGTGCCCCTATTGTCAATCCGGCGCCTCCATGCGGGTCACGAACGTTGCAACGAAAGCTGCAGGATGCTTTGGCTGCCCATGATCCAGATTGGGGGCAATAGGTTCGATCGGCAACGACTTGCCCCTCAAATCTCTGCCAAAGTCGCCGAGGGCGACTGGTCGCGCGCGCCGGGCCGAGGCAAATCAACCCGCGCGCACAGCGTTTGATGCCCCCATAGGTCCCGCTCGCCGCGCGCACCTGCTGCACGATCGGCTTGCGCAATTCGAAAATTCGGCGCGGCGTGGAACAATGGGCAGATGCCATCGAAAAGCACAGCGTCAATCTTGGCAACACCTGCCTGGCACTTCTATGCCAGACCGGGCCCCTCCAAAAAAGAAGCGGCTTCATCTTGGAAAAATACTCCCGCCGGAGGCTTCGACGCGTCTGACGCGCCCGGCCTTTCAGGAATGTGTTTTGTCGAATTCGGGATCAGAGCCCGGTACCGGGTCATAGCCATGCCCACCCCAAGGATGGCAGCGGCAGATCCGGCGGACCATCAGATAGCCGCCCTTTACTCCGCCATGCCGCTCCAGAGCCTCCATCGCATAGGCCGAACAGGTTGGTTGATAGCGGCAGCCATTCCCCAGCCAAGGCGACAGCAACAGCCGATAGGCGCGCACGGGCAGGGCGACCACGCGGGCAAGGGGGGTCATTTGCTGTCCTTGGGCCGATCTTTCGGCGCCTCGCGATGGACAGAGCGTAGCGCGGCCGTCAGGTCGTCGCGCAGATCGGCGAACAGACGGCTTAGTGTCGCTTGTGGTTTGGCGACCAGCACATAATCCCAACCGGGTTGGGCAAGTGCGGGCAACACGTCGCGCGCCAAAGCGCGTAAGCGGCGCTTGGCGCGATTGCGCGCCACAGCGTTGCCAATCTTTTTAGAGGCTGTAAAGCCAACCTGCACGGCCGGGTTATCGTCCTTGCGGTCGCGCCCCTGCAGCAAGAACCCACCGGTTCCCTGACGGCGTGCCTGCGCTGCGCGCAGAAATTCCGGCCGGGTCCGCATGGTTGTGGGCTTGACGACGCGCGAAGCGCCGCCGGATGGCATCACACAAGCATCCGCGCAAAGCGAAACCGCCGGAGGCGGTTCGGATGGTTCGGCTGCAAGGCCAATGTCCGATTCCTTCGGCGGTGTCATGTCGTCACTCCAACTCCCGACCCGCGCAGGGTCGGTCAGAGATCCGTCAAAGATTAGGCGGACAGCTTCTTGCGGCCCTTGGCGCGGCGAGCGGCAAGAACCAGACGGCCACCTTTGGTAGCCATACGGGCGCGAAAGCCGTGACGGCGGGTGCGAACGAGGTTCGACGGTTGAAAAGTGCGCTTCATAGCGGTCTCCATCAGACGGGTGCACGAACCCGGAAGGATTCGAGAGCGGCAAACTTGAAGCCCGTCCTTTACGGGCGCTTTTCAGGCAAGTCAACGCAATCGACCGAAGATTTCTGCAACATTTCCCGCAGTCACCCCCTTATATCCGCCCGGATTGTTACAGCCTACCCCTTTAAGGCTGCCCAAAGACCCCCTTGGGATCAAGCTGCTGTGAGTGGGCTGGCGCCACGACACGCATCTGATCATCTTCGAACAATGATAAAAACCGCTTATACCTCGGCCCTGCGCCGCCTGCCGCTAGTGCTGATCATCCTGTCAGCGATTCTTGGTGCGCTTTTGCTGCGCGATCGCCTGACTTTGGAGGCTTTGGCCGATAACCGGGCCGCCTTGCTGGCCTTTCGCGATCAACACTATTTGCTGGCCGTCCTTGGTTTCATCGTCGCCTATACAGCAATCGTCGGGCTAAGCCTGCCCGGTGCCACCTTGGCGACACTTACCGGCGGTTTCTTGTTCGGCACCTTTCCCGGCGTTGCCTATAACGTGAGCGCAGCCACGCTCGGCGCGGCAGGTATCTTTCTGGCCGCCCGTGCGGGGCTGGGTGCTGAGGTTGCCGCGCGGATCACCGAAAGGGGTGGCCCCGCCGCCCGCCTCCAAGCCGCCTTGTCCGATAACCAGTGGTCCGCCCTGCTGACCATGCGGCTGGTCCCCGCAGTGCCGTTCTTTCTGGCCAACTTGTTGCCCGCCTTTGCGGGTATCCGCTTCTGGCCTTTCTTTATTACCACCTTTACGGGCATCATTCCCGGCGGGTTGGTCTTTACCTCTATCGGCGCGGGCCTGGGCGAGGTGCTGGCCCGCGGCGACTCGCCTGACTTGTCGGTGGCCTTCTCGGCCCCGGTGCTGCTGCCCCTTCTGGGCCTTGCCGCTCTTGCGGCGTTACCGATGCTGCTGCGGGCGCTGCGCCCGTCCAAAGGAGACGCGCAATGACCGTCAAAACCAAACCGCTTACTGCAGACATTTGTATCATCGGCGCGGGCTCTGGCGGGTTGTCCCTTGCCGCGGGGGCTGCGCAGATGGGCGCAAGGGTTGTGCTCATCGAAGGGGCCGAGATGGGCGGCGATTGCCTTAACTACGGCTGCGTGCCTTCCAAAGCGTTGCTTGCAGCCGCCAAAGCCGCCCAAGCGATGCGCAAAGCCGGCCCCTTCGGCATTTCCCCGGTCGAGCCACAGATAGACTATGCCGCCGTCATGGATCACGTCGCCCGCACCATCGCGACCATCGCCCCTATGGACAGCCAGGAACGATTCGAGGGTTTTGGTGTCAATGTCATCCGGGCTTGGGCGCGTTTCACCTCGGCGAAAGAACTGGAGGCAGGCGGCCAAACGGTCCGCGCCCGCCGCTTTGTCATTGCCACCGGGGCGCAGGCCTTTGTGCCTGATCTGCCGGGGCTGGACACGATTCCCTATTTGACCAACGAGACACTCTTTTCGCTCCGCGTCCGGCCTGACCATCTGATCGTGTTGGGCGGAGGCCCGATCGGGATGGAGATGGCGCAAGCGCATCGAAGGCTGGGCTGCAAGGTGACAGTGATTGAGGCGGGCACGGTCATGGGCCGCGACGATCCCGAAGCGGCTGCCGTGGTGATCAGCGCGCTGCAAGACGAGGGTGTGGTGCTGCGCCAAGGAACCCCCGTCGTCCGCTTGCGCCAGGATGGGGCCGATGTAGAGGCCGTGCTGGCCGATGGCGAGGTCATCCGTGGCTCACATCTTCTGGTCGCCACCGGGCGCAGACCGGCACTTGAACGGCTGAACCTTGCGGCCGCGAACGTGGCGTTCGATGGGCGGGGCGTCAAAGTGGGCCCCAACCTGCGCAGCATCAGCAACCGTGGTGTCTATGCGATGGGCGATGCGGCGGGCGGGCTGCAGTTCACCCATGTCGCGGGCGCCCATGCCGGGGTGCTGATCCGCCAGATGTTGCTGGGCCTCCCGGCCAAAGCGGCAACAATTGTTCCGCATGTCACCTATACAGAACCCGAACTTGCGCAAGTTGGCCTGACCGAGGCCGAGGCCCGCCACATCTATGGTGGCCGCCTGACGGTCTTGCGCCAGGCCTTTGAACACAGCGACCGCGCCTTGGCCGAGGCCAAGCCAGCCGGATTCCTGAAACTGATGGCCGTCGATGGCCGCCCGATTGGTGTCACCATTGCCGGACCGCAAGCCGGTGAGTTGATCAGCCTATGGGCGCTTGCCCTGTCCGCCAAGCTGAAGCTTTCGGCCGTTGCGGGCATGATCGCGCCCTATCCGACGCTGTCTGAACTGTCCAAACGTGC
>CAWFGJ010000013.1:0-912500 GCA_963815355.1 uncultured Alphaproteobacteria bacterium | reverse complement strand
CTAGGCAGTAAGAGGCGATGAAGGACGTGATACCCTGCGTTAAGCCATGGGGAGCCGGGAATAGGCTTTGATCCATGGATCTCCGAATGGGGGAACCCACCTGACATTCTGTTATTTTTGTTCTTCGGGACACTGAATAATGGGGTGAAACAGGTACTTTTACCCTGAATACATAGGGGTTTAAGAGCAAACCCGGGGAACTGAAACATCTAAGTACCCGGAGGAAAGGAAATCAATAGAGACTCCGCTAGTAGTGGCGAGCGAACGCGGACCAGCCGAGCCCTGAAGAGTGACCAGAATGCACTGGAAAGTGCAGCCATAGTGGGTGACAGCCCCGTATGGGAAGCTCCAAGGGACGTATTAAGTAGGGCGGGACACGTGAAATCCTGTCTGAAGATCGGGGGACCACCCCCGAAGGCTAAGTACTCCTTACTGACCGATAGCGAACCAGTACCGTGAGGGAAAGGTGAAAAGCACCCCGACGAGGGGAGTGAAACAGTACCTGAAACCGAACGCCTACAAGCAGTCGGAGGGACCATGAGTCCTGACGGCGTACCTTTTGTATAATGGGTCAACGACTTGGTCTTACTAGCAAGCTTAAGCCGATAGGTGTAGGCGCAGCGAAAGCGAGTCTTAAAAGGGCGAATGAGTTAGTGGGATCAGACCCGAAACCAGGTGATCTAGCCATGAGCAGGATGAAGGTAAGGTAACACTTACTGGAGGTCCGAACCAACACCCGTTGAAAAGGGTCTGGATGACTTGTGGCTAGGGGTGAAAGGCTAATCAAACCTGGAGATAGCTGGTTCTCCGCGAAAGCTATTTAGGTAGCGCCTCGGACGAATACCTTGGGGGGTAGAGCACTGCATGGATGATGGGGGCCCACAGCCTTACTGAGTCTAAGCAAACTCCGAATACCCAAGAGTACTATCCGGGAGACACACGGCGGGTGCTAACGTCCGTCGTGAAGAGGGAAACAACCCTGACCTGCAGCTAAGGCCCCTAATTCGTGGTTAAGTGGGAAAGCATGTGGGACGGCCAAAACAACCAGGAGGTTGGCTTAGAAGCAGCCATCCTTTAAAGATAGCGTAACAGCTCACTGGTCTAGATAAGCTGTCCTGCGGCGAAGATGTAACGGGGCTCAAACCACGAGCCGAAGCTCAGGATGCATAGCAATGTGCGTGGTAGCGGAGCGTTCTGTGATATAGAACGCTGTCTATTTATGTTCGGGCAGATCTTTAGGGATTTGTGACGAGCATAGCGTAGACACTGTTCTTTCTGTGAAGCCGGGCTGTAAGGCATCCGGTGGAGAGATCAGAAGTGAGAATGTTGACATGAGTAGCGATAAAGAGGGTGAGAGACCCTCTCGCCGAAAGTCCAAGGGTTCCTGCTTAAAGCTAATCTGAGCAGGGTAAGCCGGCCCCTAAGGCGAGGCCGAAAGGCGTAGTCGATGGGAACACGGTTAATATTCCGTGGCCAGGAGGAAGTGACGGATCTCGAAGATTGTCTGCCCTTATCGGATTGGGTGGGCCGTTTAGAGGTTCCTGGAAATAGCCCTCCATAAGACCGTACCCTAAACCGACACAGGTGGACTGGTAGAGTATACCAAGGCGCTTGAGAGAACCACGTTAAAGGAACTCGGCAAAATGCCTCCGTAAGTTCGCGAGAAGGAGGCCCCGTCTGTAGGCAACTATGGGCGGGGGGCACAGACTAGGGGGTGGCGACTGTTTACTTAAAACACAGGGCTGTGCGAAGCCGTAAGGCGACGTATACAGTCTGACGCCTGCCCGGTGCTGGAAGGTTAAAAGGAGGGGTGCAAGCTCTGAATTGAAGCCCCAGTAAACGGCGGCCGTAACTATAACGGTCCTAAGGTAGCGAAATTCCTTGTCGGGTAAGTTCCGACCTGCACGAATGGCGTAACGATCTCCCCGCTGTCTCTAACGTGGACTCAGCGAAATTGAACTGTGTGTCAAGATGCACACTTCCCGCGGTTAGACGGAAAGACCCCATGCACCTTTACTCCAGCTTTGCACTGGTATCAGGATTGTGATGTGCAGGATAGGTGGTAGGCATCGAAGCGGGGACGCTAGTCTTCGTGGAGCCTCCCTTGAGATACCACCCTTCGCACTCTTGATATCTAACCGCGGCCCGTTATCCGGGTCCGGGACCCTGCATGGTGGGGAGTTTGACTGGGGCGGTCGCCTCCCAAATTGTAACGGAGGCGCGCGAAGGTAGGCTCAGACCGGTCGGAAATCGGTCGTTGAGTGCAATGGCAGAAGCCTGCCTGACTGCAAGACTGACAAGTCGAGCAGAGACGAAAGTCGGTCATAGTGATCCGGTGGTCCCAAGTGGGAGGGCCATCGCTCAACGGATAAAAGGTACGCTGGGGATAACAGGCTGATGATGCCCAAGAGTCCATATCGACGGCATCGTTTGGCACCTCGATGTCGGCTCATCTCATCCTGGGGCTGGAGCAGGTCCCAAGGGTATGGCTGTTCGCCATTTAAAGAGGTACGTGAGCTGGGTTTAGAACGTCGTGAGACAGTTCGGTCCCTATCTGCCGTGGGTGTAGGAGATTTGAGAAGAGTTGCCCCTAGTACGAGAGGACCGGGGTGAACGAACCACTGGTGGACCAGTTATCGTGCCAACGGTAGTGCTGGGTAGCTATGTTCGGACAGGATAACCGCTGAAGGCATCTAAGCGGGAAGCCCCCTTCAAAACAAGATCTCCCTTGAGAGCCGTGGAAGACCACCACGTCGATAGGCCAGAGGTGTAAGTGCAGCAATGCATTCAGCTGACTGGTACTAATTGCTCGATAGGCTTGATTTGATCCAGAAACAGCAAGGTCAATGACCATGCCTGGATAGTCAAAAGCAACACGTTGCCATGAAAAGCAACTTAGACTTGGAACAATCTGATGATCCGTAAAAGGATCACTCACTGATGTTAAGGGGACCAAAAGTCCCCTGCTTCTTCCTCGGTTTGGTGGTCATAGCACGAGCAAAACACCCGATCCCATCCCGAACTCGGCAGTTAAGTGCCGTCGCGCCAATGGTACTGCGTCTTAAGACGTGGGAGAGTAGGTCACCGCCAAACCTAGAAAGAAGCAATCTCTCTATCGATGAAATCGAAAAGCGCCCCATAAACAATAACGCGCAAAACCGTCGCGGGGTGGAGCAGCCCGGTAGCTCGTCAGGCTCATAACCTGAAGGTCACAGGTTCAAATCCTGTCCCCGCAACCAAATCTAACAAACATATCAAATAGATAGAACCCGACCTAAACAGTCGGGTTTTGGCTTGTGCATTTTGTGTCAACGCCATGTCAACGTTTTGAGAGTCGCGCTGAAATGCGGCCGCTTTTGCGTTTCAGCCGCATGTCGATTTCAGACGATGCCATTTTGAAAAGCGTCGTTGACGATGCTCTCAGCGAGTTCGACCTCATCATCAGTCAGCTTGGCAAATTCGCGGTCCCGGCGCCTTCGCCCTAGCCTGCCATCATTTTGCCGGATGAATGTGATCAGGCTAGCGGCGAGACGGTCTGGCATCTCGATTGCATTCATCAGATTACGCATCGCGGCATCGTGCGCTTGGATATATGTTATTTCCCGCGGCAGATCCTCTTCGACCGTCCGCTTGACGCATTCGTACAGAAACTCAGCTGCTGCAGTGCAATCAAAGAACCGATAAAGGTCGCCGGTGTCGTTGGTCACATCCACGTTTCCATTTGGAAGCGCGCGCCAGTCGATCGAGTCCATCAGCGGCCCAGTATGGGCTTGCAAGGTCAGACGGTAGTCGTCGATCCGTTCGAACATGACCGTCGACACGGGGAAGACCATCCCGGGCGGTGTGAACTTTCGCTCCGCCAGCACGTGGTGGATCAGGCAGCGGTGTAGGCGACCGTTTCCATCCGCCATAGGGTGGATGTAGACGAAACCGAATGCGATGATTGCGGCCTGCAGGACGGGGTCGACATCCGAGATGCGCAGCCGGTTGTTGCACAGGTTCAGACTTGTCATCAGGTCTGGGACGTCCTGGTGCCGGGCACCGATGAACTCGGGCAAAGGCTCGTTATTATGGTCCCGCTCACCCAAGAACACACCGTCCTCGCGGTAACCGATCGGTGTAAAACGATCGTCGCCGATCAGGATCCGGTGCAGTCGGTAGATCTCGGTCTGGTTGAGCGGGCGCTTCCCCGCCTCAAGAACGGCCTTGCCCCAGCGCTCCAGTCGATTGGTTGCCGGGCGTTCTCCTTCGATTTCGAAACTTGCTCGACTGTCGGCAAGCAACATGAAGCTGGCCGCCCGTGCTATGATCTGTGCACCTACCCGTCCGATTACCTCTTGCGCCCGTGCTGACAAGTCGCTGGCGATGAAGGCTTCCAGCTTGGCGGTTCTGCGGATGATAGGACAGAACGTGCCGGTCCCAAGCAAATTGTCCCGTACACGGTGGCGCGTGGACAGTCGGCTGCGATCAGTGAAGTCCCGAAACCATGTGAAGTAATGATCCGGGTCGATCGCGTCGACGGCGGTAACTGCAGGCGCATCCTCAAGTTCGAGGCGATTGCCCGTGAGCATTTCGTAGAAGAACCAGATGCGCCGCGCGATTGCGCCGGTTGGGGCAGCATGCACGATCTCGACCAGCGCGGGTTGGGGGGCCTTGTCGAAAACCCGTTTCAGGATCAGGAGATCGATGCTTTCGTGCCGCAACGCAAAGGTCAGATGACCCAGCAGCGTCGGTTCCGGCTGATACCGCTTGTCGTAGATTTCCCAAGGATCCTCGGATCGTTTGTTGCCGCGCACATGCTTGTCAGAGATGCATGAGGGGTGTCGTACAGGTGCCCTTACCTCAAAGAACTCGACCAAAGCCGCCCAGCCCGCAAGCTCCGTGCCATCCGGCAGAGGCTCATTCTGGAAGAAGGAAGGGGCTTGGCAGGGAATTTCCATTGGTCGAAATGCCTTCACCGTTGTCGATTGTTGCGGCATTATTGGCTGCTGTGTCGAAATTGGATCATAGGATAGCATCGTCGAAAATCAAGCATAGAAGTCGCTATCTGCCCCGTGAGATCAGGATATGTCGAAAATGGCTCCGACAACGGCCTGTGAAATACAAAACAACGCACTTCAGGCGGGACGCGTGCCCGTTGGCTGTGATCCGTGATCATCTGTGTTAGAAATCCTCGGACAGACTTACTTCTTGTCCTAGGTTTTGCAACACAAGGAGGCGTTCCGGACAACCGGCACATCTGTGCCTTTTATCCGCCAGCCGTTCGGCCATGGCCAGAATGGTCAAAAGCACCGTGTCGGAGTGTTGTGCCAGCACGATCAGGTGCTCTCCGCTTGGTCCCCGCTCGCCGGAAAGCCAATACTTGACAGTGCGCTCGCTCGCCCCCGTCCAGCGCATCGCCGTCTTGACTGCGTGGTGGGTCTGGCCCAATTCCGTGCGCAGAGCGGCAGCGATGGCCTTGCGATATGCGGCCTGATCCGCACTGACGTGCACAGTTGTGCCCTTTTTCGGCACAACTGTGCCCATCTTCGCCCGCATCGTCACGCCCCTCTCCGTTAAACCAGTGGAGACGACATGAAAGCGGCAAATTCGATCCATCCCCCAATGCCAAAGGACTGGTCCAATCGGTTGGAGACGCCAGCATGGATTAATCAGGAGTCGAGAATGGCTCGTGCAGCTCCACCATCTAAAAAAGGACCTGCCAATGTCAGCCCAACCCGGCGCGCTGCGGAATATGTCCGCATGTCGACGGAGCATCAGAAATACTCAACCGAAAATCAATCGGATGCCATCCGGGCCTATGCAAACGACCGTGGCCTGGAGATGGTCCGCACCTATGCAGATGCGGGCAAAAGCGGATTGCGGATCGAAGGGCGCGAGGCGCTGCAGCAGCTGATCCGGGATGTGCAGGAGGGCAATGCAGATTTCGACGTGATCCTGGTCTATGACGTCAGCCGTTGGGGCCGGTTTCAGGATGCTGACGAATCCGCCTATTATGAATACATCTGCCGCCGTGCGAACAAGCATGTCGAGTATTGCGCCGAACAGTTCGAAAATGATGGCAGCCCAGTCGCTACAATCGTCAAAAGCGTCAAGCGTGCGATGGCGGGCGAATACAGCCGGGAACTCTCTACCAAGGTTTTCGCCGGGCAATGCCGCCTGATCGAACTGGGGTATCGGCAGGGTGGCCCGGCTGGCTATGGCCTGCGACGCGTCCTTCTGGACGAGCGCGGTCTGGTCAAAACCGAACTGAAGCGCGGCGAGCACAAAAGCCTGCAGACCGATCGGGTCACACTCGTGCCGGGCCCCAACGACGAGATTCAGACCGTCCGCTGGATTTACGGCACGGTTTCTGAAGCATGGAAAGTCCGAAAGTGAAATCGCGGCCGAACTGAATCGAACGCGGCATTCACAGTGACCTTGGCCGCGCGTGGACTCGTGCGACGATCCATCAAATCCTGACCAATGAAAAATACATCGGCAACAACATCTACAACCGCCGCTCCTTCAAGCTGAAGCGCAAGCGGGTCGTGAATGGCCCGGACATGTGGATCAGGTCAGATGGCGCGTTTGAGGCGATCATTGAGCCCAAGCTGTTTCACAAGGTTCAGGGCATTATCGAGGCGCGCAATCGCCGGTTCTCCGACACGGAGATGCTGGAGCGCCTCACCAAACTGTTCCAGCGCCATGGCTATATCTCGGGGCTGGTGATCGACGAGGCCGATGGGCTGCCATCCAGCGGGGCCTACGCCCATCGCTTCGGCAGCCTGCTTCGGGCTTACGAGTTGGTCGGGTTCACCCCGGATCGCGATTACCAGTACATCGAAGTCAATCGCATGTTGCGCCTGTTTCACGGCGACGCGGTCGATCTGGTGACCCGTGAAATCACCAGGCTTGGCGGCGTGGTCGCGCGGAACTCCGACACCGATCTGCTGACCATCAACGGAGAATTCACAACTTCGGTCGTCGTCGCACGCTGCCGCCAAATTGCCTCCGGCGGCCTGCGGTGGAAGATCCGTTTCGATACTGGCCTCGCCCCCGACATCACCATTGCGATCCGGATGGACCGCACGAATACGGACGCTCTCGATTATTACCTTTTGCCCCAATTCGAGATGCGGACCAACCGTCTGGGGCTTGCAGAGGAGAATGGCCTGATGCTGGACGCTTTTCGTTTCAAGACGCTTGATTTCTTCTTCGACATGGCTGGGCGGGTACGCGTTTCGGAGGTGGTGCCATGGTAGCCCACAGCGCGCCGATCAAAATCCGGCGAATTCCCATCGACCGTGTGATTGTGGAAAATCCACGTGAACGCAGCGAAAAGACCTTCAAACAACTGGTCGACAGCATTTCCAAAGTTGGCCTGAAAAAGCCCATCACGGTGACGGTCGACAGGTCTGATACCGATGTTGAGGCCTTTCAATTGGTGTGTGGTCAGGGGCGGATGGAAGCCTTCGCTGCACTTGGGCAGACCGAAATTCCGGCGATCATTATCGACGCAAGTGAGGAAGACCGGATGTTGCGCAGCGTGATCGAAAATATTGCCCGCCGCCAACACCGCCCTCTTGAGCTGTTGCATGACATTGGAGCCTTGCGGGAACGCGGCTATTCTGACCAGAAGATCGCCGAGAAAACCGGCCTCACCTATTCCTATGTGCACGAAATTGGCCAGTTGATTGCGCAAGGCGAGGAACGGCTGCTGCTGGCGGTAGAGACGGGTCAAATGCCAGTCAGCGTCGCGCTCGATATTGCCCGCGCAGAAGGCGATGGCGTTCAGGCGGCACTCGCCGCTGCCTATACATCCGGAAAGCTGAAGGGCAAGCGTTTGCTGGCTGCACGCAAGCTTGTTGAACGGCGCCAGCGTCTTGGCAAGCGCCAGAAAACCAACCCCGGTGATAATACAGGCCGAACGCGCATGACCTCGGATGCACTGGTGCGCGCTTTCCGCATCGAAACCGAGCGTCAGCGGGAGATGGTCCGAAAAGCGGATATCGCTCAGGCGAACCTGTTGTTCGTCGCGACGGCCTTCCGGGCACTCTTTCGAGATGAGAACTTCGCCACGCTTTTGCGCGCCGAGGGGCTTGAGACGATGCCAATGATGATTTCCGAAATCCTGACGGAGGGTCCGCTATGACTGTATCTGCGCAACCAGTAGTCATGGCGTTTGAGCCTGAGGGCATTGAGTTGCCGATGTCCGCGATCTTGCCGGTGAAGCAACTTCCGGCCAGCATAAAAACAACCCGAAAATACGTTCAGATTGCCGCCTCGATTGCCGAAGTGGGCATCATCGAGCCACCGGTCGTCGCACGCAGCAAGGACGGTTCGGGAGTGTTTTTGTTGCTCGATGGCTATATCCGCGTTGAAATTCTAAAGGACCTCGGCGCAAACTTCCGTCACCTGCCTTGTCGCCATCGACGACGAAGCCTTCACCTATCAACAAACGGATCAGCCGTTTGGCCACAGTCCAGGAACACAAAATGATCCTGCGCGCGGTCGAGCGCGGGGTTTCAGTGGAGCGCATCGCCAAGGCATTGGACGTCAACGTCGAGAATATCCGGATGAAGCGCAAGTTGCTCGACGGGATTTGCCCGGAGGTTGCCGAACTTTTGAAAGACAAGCACTGCCCGCTAAACACCTTCCACGCGTTGCGGAAGATGAAAGCGATGCGGCAGGTCGAGGCGGTCGAGCTGATGATCGCCATGAACAATTACACCGTGCCCTATGCAGAAGCCTTACTCGCGGCAACGTCTGCCGCAGACCTTGTTAGCCCAGCCAAGAAGAAGGAAATCAAGGGTCTGTCTGCTGAGCAGGTTGAACGCATGCAAAGTGAAATGGCCAGCCTCCAGCGAAAGGTGAAGCTTATCGAAGGCAGCTATGGGCCAGATCAGCTGAAACTGGTTGTCGCATGCCGCTACATCGAAACGCTGCTCGGCAACCCGAAACTGGCGCGCTATCTGACCCAACATCACCGGGACATCCTGAAAGAGTTTCAGCAGATAGTCGACGTGACGATCCGGCAGTCTGCCTCTGCGCCTACCGAAGAACTGGAAAACGCTTGATGGCGGAAGTGGTGGCCTGACCCATTGTTGAACAAGATTTGGGGACCGGGACCCTTTAAGCGCCGGGACCGTCGGAGAAGCCGTCGTGGGGGGCGGATCGAGGGCGGGGTGGGGATGGCGGCGAACCCGTTCGGAGCCCACAATGGTTGGCCGAGATATCGCCGACCACGTAGGCGTTCAATCTTGGTCGCCTGCGATGAATGATGGGCGCGTTGCAAGTCAGGCTGGATTTCGGATGCCAGCAAGAAGATGTGACGCGCCCCTGTTTGGCATCAGGAAGAAAGCTCACCGCCCGCGTTTGTCGGCGACCGACCAGACCACCGACCCGATGGTCAGCAGCGCGCCGATCACCGGCTCGACGTCGGAGGCCTGGACATAGCCCTTGGCGACCAGCGCGGTGCCAGCGACGGTCAGGATTTGGCGGATCAGCGCCAGGATTGCAGGTTTCAGCATGGTTTTCTCCTGTTCAGATTTCATTGGTGGTTGCGAGGAATTCGCCCGGCTTCATGGTCGGCAGGCGCTGCGGGCGGGGCGGATAGGTTGCGGGCCAGCGCGCGCCGAGGAGGCGGGACTTGGCGATGCGGGCGATGGTGACGGCGTCGGATTGGTTGCCGCCGAGGACGTAGAAATGCGTGTCGTCCTGGCCGATGGCGAAGCCGACATGGCCGCCGGATCCGCGTTCGAAGATCAGCACAGCGCCGATGATCGGCTGCACCTCCTGCCCGAACAGCAGCCAGTTGCGCGCCCAGTAGGGATTGGTGCCCAGCGCGCCGAGCAGCGGCTCATCGGGCAGGCGCCATGCGGATGCAGGTTTCCACGAAATCCCCGCACCACGGGTTCTTGCGACGGATCGCCCAAGACTGCGGCCATCGCGCTTCAGCCAATCCATCAGCCAGGATCGGTCGCGGGCTTCATTGCGGCCGAGCGCGGTTTTCGCCTCGGTGATCCACGGCAAGGGGCCGGGCGGTGCAGCGACGCGCCGCACGACCGTTGGCGGCCAGCAGCGCTTTCAGGGCACGGGCGGTGCGCAGGCCCCAGAGGCCGTCGATGGCGCCGGGGGAATGGCCGAGTTGTTCCAGCCCGCTCTGGATCAGGCGGAGGGCGTCATCGAGTCTTCTTTGGTCATGGGGTCGCTCTTTCTGCCCGTCGTGCGGGCAACAAAAAACCCGCCTTGCGGGCGGGCTGGGTGTGGAGTCGAAGTCGGTGGGGCTGCGCAGATGTCAGGGGCGCTGCGCCAGTTCGCGCAGCAAGGTGTTGGTCTCGTCGAGCCTGTTGCTTCAACTCGTTGATCGACAGCGACAGCGCATCAAAGCGCGTGTCCTGACGTGTGGCGCTGTTTTCCAGAACACGTACCCGGGCTTCGAGCTGTGCCGAACTGGCGCGCTCGGCCATGATCATTTCGCGGGTCTCCGGTGCAGGGCAGCCGTCAGGCGGTCAGCGGCAGCTTGCAGCGATGCCAACGTTCCTCCACCCCACCAGATCAGCCCCGATGCCGAGACGCAGCATGGTCCAAGCCAGCGCCTTATTGATCGTGATGCCGCGTTCGTTCTGTGCAATCATCGCGTTTGACACTTTCGTTCACACCGCGATGCCAAAGATCGCATCCAGCAGCGCCGCCGCTTGCACCGGATCACCACCCGCCTTGAACTGCGCCAATGCCTGCAAGAGCGGGTTGGCATAGAAGATCTGCGTGGCCGCGGCCCAGCGGATTTCTGCTTCAGTGGCGTCTTGCGCCGACATGCCCGCCACAAACCCGGCAAAGGTCGCGGGCCATTCGCCGCGCGCTGCCGCCTTGCACTCCTCGGCAGGCAGGATCGACAGCCGCATCAGGGCAAGGCAGAAGTCGAGCTTGGGCAGCGATGCCGCCGCGCGTTTTTCTGCCAAGGTCGCAACATAGGGCGCGGGTGCTGGTGCTTCCTCGAGACTGTGCCCGTTTTCATCGGCCCAACCGGCATAGGCTGGCGCGCAGATCGCGCCACCCGGCAGTTCAAACCAGCCGCCCTCCGCCACCTCGTGAAGCGGCAGCCCGTGGTGTTTCAAGATCAGCATGGGGTTACCTCAAGACGATTGCGGCAATGCGCCAGGCCGCACTGGCCGGGCTGGTCGCGGTCGGGGTCAGGGTGGATGCCGCCAGCCCCGCAACATGGGCGCCGCTCATCCGCATCGCGTTGCCGTTGGCCCCGTCAAACTGCTCGGTGACCCCGCCGGTCCAGGTGACACCCGTGCCCCCCGCATGGGACACGGCCGCCACGACTGCCGCGCCCTGCGGCACCGCAAGACTGCAGCTGGCGGCAAGACCGGTGCCCGCCGCCTTGACCCCAACGGGCGTGCCACGCGTCAGACCCGTCACGCTCCAGACGCCAATGGCATGCCGGGCGGAGACACCCGAGAAGGTGATGGTGATGTTGGCGGTCGTGCCCGTGGGCACCAGGGCGATGAAGAGGCCGATGCCGTCATTGGCCTGCAGCAACGTGGCATTGATCCCGCCAACCGTCACGGCGGTCGGGGTCACGGTGCCGGGATCGGTATGCAGCGAGACGATGACATAGCGATTGGAGGCCGCTGCCCCGATCGCGACCGCCGTCCAGGTCGTGGTGGTGTAGTTGTTGCTGGTGTTGAACGAGGCGGTAAAATTCACAATCGGGGCCGCAAACTGGACGGAACGAGGCGGGCATCAGCGGAAAGCTCATTGCATCGCCACCACGGTCACGACCACACCGCCATCGGTTTTGGTCAAACCGATCTGGAACATATTCCCGTTGGTGGTGGTCAGCACATCGCCGATCACCTTGGCAAAGCCGCTGAAGGTGATCGCACCCGCGCTGGCACTGTTGGTCACCTGGATCACCAGCGTGTAGTTTCCGGCGAAGGTGGGGGCAGCCAGCGTATGTGCGCCACCATTGATGTATTTCTTGAAGTTGCCGCTAACCGGCGACGGCGTGTAGCTGCCGCTGGCCTTCGTGCCTGCATCCTCGGACGTTGCGGTCACGGCCGCGGTGAGAACAGCGGCCGCGTTGGTCTTCATGATGTTCGCATCAAAGGGCTGCACGTTGGTGCCAATCACCAGCCCCAAGGCACTGCGCACTTCGGCCGCCGTGCCGCTGAAGAGCCCGTCCCAGGCGGTATTGGCGGCGTTGCGGACAAAGAGCTGATCGTTGACCGTGTCATACCACATCTGCCCCGCCACAGCGGTCGCGGGCGCAGCCGCCCCGCTGCTGGCCGAGAAGAGCGCGGCCAGTTTGGTGTTGATGTCGGCGCGCACGGCAGCACCGCTGCCATTGGCGACCGCTTGGGAAGTAACTTGTGCCATCAGGCAACCTCATCTGCATAAAGCCGAAGCTGGGACACCAGCGGCACCCAGACCGGGTCGCTGGTGGAAAGATGCGCGCGGGCCTCGAACGGCGCGCGCCGAGATCTCGTGACTGTCAATCCGGCCCCAATCGGACCAGAGCGGCGATCCGGCGGGATCATCCGGCGTCGTGCGCGCCTCGATCACCGCATCGACTTCCGCCTCCAGACTGCCGTCGAAGTCTGGCCATAGGTCGATCCCTTCGGACCGCGCATCGAGGTCGTCGAGAACCCCCGCGGCTGACAAGCAGGATATGGCTGCGCAACCGCACCCGCCGCAGCGCGCCAAAATCCATGCCGCTCGCGAAGGCGAAGCTGCCCGAACTGACAGTGCCGCCGACCCTGTCAAAGGCAGTCACCGCATCCAGATCGGGCCAATCGTCAAAGGGCGTGACGGCATCGAGCGTCAGCGCCCCGTCGATGGCAACGGTGCCGGATTTGACCCCGTCAAAATCAGGCTCTGCCGTCAGGGCCATCACGGGCGCAAAGGCCAGCGCCTGCGCGCCCGTGGTCGAAAGGGCGACAACGTCGCCAAGCACCCCAGAACTGTCGCGGGCGCGCAGAAGATAGGTGCCGGGCAGGAGCGGCACCACGGCGATGGCATCGCTGCCCGCGACGATGTCAAAGGACTGGCTGCTGGCCCAGGTTGCGGTCGGGGCCTGACTGTGCCGGATCACGATATTGCCGCCGATCCGCACATCGAGATCGGCAGACCGTGTCCATTTGAGGATGGCCATGCCGCCCGCAGTCTGCAGCGTCACACCGGTCAAGCGCAGCTGGCGGAGCGGTCAGGGCCAGGACCTCTTTCACCGTGACCGACCAGGGCGATGACACGCCCAGAACCGTCAGCGCCTTGACGCGGAACTCCCAGAGGCCGGGCGCGATATCGCGGATTTCCATTGCGGTTGCGTCGGTGCGGCCGTGGTTGGTCCAAGCCCCACCACCCATCCGGCTTTCCAGCTGATACTGCGCCACATAAGCGCTGTCCGAGGCCCGCCAGCTGACCAGCACGGCCGCTTTCACCCCCGCGCCATCGCGGGTGATGTAGAGCAATTCCGCGATTTCAGGGGAGCCGGGTGGGGCGACGTTGAACGCCGAGGGCAGAGTGGACCTCGGGGCCGCCGCATAGATCGCAGCCTCACTGGCATCCCAATCATAAACCAGCGGCGAAGTCTCGCGCAGCACCAGTTCCGGCAAAAGCTGCGGCCCATCGCCGGAGGTGGCCAGATCCAGCCTGGCCTCGATCACCTCATAGGGTTTTGCGGCCATGCCCCAGCGGTCATAGGTCAGCGCCACCGTATCGCCGACCTGAACCGCCCAAGCCGAGAGCTTGCCCGCAAAGCGGATCGACATTTGCCGCCGCGCCCGCTCCAGCTCGATCTTGGCCAGCCGCTGCGCCGTGGTCGCCGATTGCGTGAAGGGCAGCGCAATATCGCGCCATTTCTCCTCGCCGCCATCCTCGGCGCGGTAGACTTCACTGACATAGGCCGGAAAGTCATCGGGCTGCCAATCATTCTCGGGGCTGATGAACTGGCCCCGCACGCCGTTGAAGTTCTGCGCCGCACTGATCCGGGTCGAGAGCGTCAGACCACCCTCGCGCGCATGATCCTGCGTCAGGCTGAACGCGGGCATCCGGTACGCCCCGGCATGCAGCCGCCACTGGCCGCCGGAATAAGCCACCCGACCCGCCATTGCGGTGAGCATCGCTTCGATGATGGTCTTGGGGCTTTCCGCCAAAGAGACAACGCCGTTGCAGCTGTAGCGCGGCTCTGAACCACCCGCCGCAAGGGCCACCGCCTCGTCGCAGATATTGGCCGCCTCGATCAGCGCGTCGGTGTTGATGCCGTCACTGGCCCCGATCGCAGCCCCAAGCCCAAAGCGGGCATGCGCCATGTAATCGGCAAGGCACAGGGCCGGGTTTTCGGAATAGCCAAAGAGTATCGCTGCGCGGATCGAAGATGTCGTTCTTGCCCTCAATGTCGACCGAGATCGCGGGGATGCCGCCCGGGAAGGCGTCCTGATCGGCTTGCAGCCGCAGATGAATGGCAGCACAACCGCGCAGACGATGCGCGGTGGTCCAGGCTTCGGGCAGGGCTGCGATCAACCCCTCAAATGCGGTCTGGTCGTCCGTCCCGAGCCGCTTTTCGACGGTGACAAGGCCCGCCCAGCGACCAAGCGCCATGCCGCTGGCGTCGACCGCCGCCTCGCCATCAAAATAGACGCACCAATCGCCGCGACCCGGTGCGCCGCCAGCACGACGACCAGATGCAGATATTGCCGCTTTGGCCCGGCCTCGCTGATATAGACAATGACACCGCCCTTGCGGGCGCGGCCATAGACCATATCCCGCGGGGCAACCGCCTCGCGGACTGTCACGGTGCGGGCAGGCAATGCTGGGGCCGGGCATCAGGGCGCGCGAGGCGGCCGACAGCAGCAAGGATGCACCAAGCCGCAGGGCAAGCGTGCCGAAGCCGCCGAGGCTTGCCAGACCTGCCAGCGCCGTGCCTGCAAACAGCCCGCCTCCGAACAAGGGTGCGAGGAAGGCCATCTAGATTCTCCATGCCAGGGCGCAGGAAGTGAGAAGCGCGCAGGGTCAAACCTTCAGGGGCCAGGAACGCCACTTGCGCACCGAGGCAGACCCCGAAGGAGGTGGCATCTGGCGACAGCACCAGATCGCCGCGTTGCGCCAGTCGCACATCGGCAAGTGGTGTGCCGAGGAGGGCGGTTCCCGCTTGCCTCATCGAATGACCAGCCCAGGCGCCGCATCACCCGCACTGCGCCGCGCGCCGTCCGATACCGTCCGCGCCAGAGCGCTGCCGTATCATCGCCGCCCGTCAGATCGCGGCGCAGATCGAAGGCCCAGATCGCGCAGTCATGCGTGCCCCAGGCAAAATCCGCGGATCGCGCGCCGTCTCCACCGCTGCGGCCAGACCGTTTCCCAACCGGCGCGCTTCATTTGCGGCCCCATTTGATTTCCTGGTCCTGAATCGCCGTCACATATTCAAAGCCGCGATCCTCGGGCCAGATCGCCTTCTGGCTTTCATGGGTGTAGCGCCAGCTGCGCGCGGTATTGAGATCGATGAGGCGGCTCTCGTAGCTGATGGTGATCCGGCAGGTTTCCGCATCATCGGTGATCTCGGGCACATCGAGCCGCCCGGCAAAGGCCAGCACCGGATCGGCGATGATGGTGCCAGCTTCCGGTCAAAAGCCCGAGCCAGAGCTTCCCCGGGCAGACCCTGCCGCGCCTCGGCGATGGCCAGCTGCACCAGATCTGCGGGCAGGCCAGAGAGCGACACCACCGTGCCAGAGGCCACGACGGAGCCGGTTTCCTCGACGCTGCCCAGACCAAGAAGCGCACCAGCCCCCGACCAGGACTGCCCTGCCCAGTCGATATCCGTCAGACCCGACCACAGCCGCAGCGGGCCGGAGGCAAACGCGCCCCTCGTAAAAGATCACCGGGCGCAGATCCCGCGCGGCAAGGGCTGCGGCAAAGTCCGGCGTCAGATCGCGGCTCATAGCGCCTCCCGGGCGGTCAGGGTGAAGAGAAAGGTATCCGCCCGTCCGATGCGGGTGGGGACAGGGGCTGTCAGGCGCAGGAGCACGGCGGGGGCCGCGATTTCCAAGGCGGCGCCATCGGCAGGCGCGATGCCCGGAGTCGCGGCACGAAGCTGAGCGTTGCGAGCCCGGCCGCATCGCTGACCACATCGGCGGTCAGCTGATACAGCCGGGTCTGCTGATCATCGCCCGAGCGAGAAGAAATCCCCGGCAAAAAGTGGAGTGCTGGAGGCGGGCCAGCCGGTGGTGTTCAGCGTGCCGCCAGTCTGGCAAGCCGCCCGCGACCATCGGGCGTGAACGCGAATCCCGGGCTGCCGGATCGTCGGATCGCGGAACAGGAACCGTCCGCGCGGGCCGCCCAGAGCGGTCAGAAACGCCGAGAGCCGTCGCCCGTCGCGCCCGTTCGTCCGCGCCATCTCGATCCCGTACTCCCACCACTCCCCGCCCCAATCCTGCACCTGTTCGGTGCCGGTGAAGGGCGAGGTCGCGACAGCCGTGGCGGTGACGAGGCGGCGCTCGAGCGATTGCACGAGGGTCAGGGGAAGTTCGGGGATCATCGCTGGCCCTCATCTCTCAAAGGGTTTGGCCGCGACGTCGGCCATCGGCGACGCTGGCCTTGGCCAGACGCGCGATTTCCGGCAGCGCCGCGCGCAGCTTGGCATCGATCTGTTCGGCCACACCGGCCTGCGCCCCGCGCGCATCGATGCTGATCGACACACCGCTGGATCGCTGCCAGCCCCTGCCGATTCCGCTTGCGACTTCCGCCCGCGACAGCACCCGTTCGCCGCGCTGCAGGATCGCTGGAACCTCGTCGGGCCGCAGACCCGCCCAGCCGCCTCTGTGCAGGCGAGGCGCTCCCGCAAAGGCCATCGTCGGCACCAGTCGGCCGGGGCCAGGCGCCGCCGACCATGCCGCCGCCTGGTGCACCGGCGCGAAGATGCCGCCCAGCCCTTGGAGAGCCAATTGGCCAGTGGTCCCAGCACCGAGTTCCTGAAGGCCAGCGTGGCAAGGTCCGCGAGGATCGAGGAGACCAGCGACTTGAAGTCGAACTTGCCGGTGGTGACAAAATCCCGGAAGGCGCTTTCGGCCGAGCTGAAGGCCGAGGTCAGCGTCTCGCCCAAGCCCTTGCCCCAATCCATCGCGCCCTTGGCATAATCGGCCAGGGAGGCCGTGACCTGCGCCCAACCGGCGGCCGCGGCTTCTGCCGCGGCCTTGGCCGCAGCCCCGGCCCCGCCAGCCGAACGGCCCGCCTCGTCAAACCCGTCCGATAGCGCGTCGGCGGCATCGGTTGCACCGTTCAGCGCCTCTTCGCTCGCCGTGCCGGTGCCGAAGATCGCAGCCTTCAGGGCTTCCCAAGCCGTCATCGGGCGCGACGCCGCCTCGGACAACATGCCCGCGGCCTCCGCATATCCGCCCGCCCGGGAGCGCGCGGCCTCGGCCATGCCGCCAAAGAGATCCGGCACATCGACGTATGATCTTGGCCATCGCCGCCTTGAAGGCCTCTGCCGCCGCAGTGCCCGCGTCTGCAGCCGCGCCCTCATACGGGTTGGCGATTCCGCCCAGATCGACAGCCTCAAGCGTGCCGATCCGGATGCCGCCTTCGCCGGTGGCCCAATCCGGCAGCAGCGCCAGTGCCGCGTTCAGCCCTTCGATGAAGCTGTTGATCCGCGTGACCACGGCATTCAGCATCGCCTCCACACCGTCGATCAGCCCATTCGCGGCCTGGAAGGCAAAGTCGCCGATGGCTTGCGGCAGGGCGCCCCAGATCGCGGTGATCGCATCATAGGCGCCCTGGAACGTGCCGACCGCGGCGTTGCCCCAGCCGACCACCGCCGACAGGGCCGATTGCAACCCGTCATAAATCCCCGCCTGCGCCCCGGCCCAGCCAGACTCAATCCGCGCCCAAGCTGCGCTGGCCGAGAGCGCGATCCGGTCCCAGGCCTCGGCCGCGACAGTTCCCGAGCAGGCCAAAGGCGGCACCGATCCCGCCCACCTTTGCGGCCAGTTGCGTGAACTGGTAGACCAACTCGCCTGCGCCCACGATCAGCGCGCCGATGCCGGTGCGGATCAGCGCCCCGCGCAGGAGGACAAGACCGGTGGCAAGGCCGCGCACCGACAGTGCCGCCGCGGCCAGCCCAGCCACCCAGCGCCCGGCCATGAAGGTGGCAAAGGTTGTGGCATAGGTGGCGAGGCGGCCGAGGTTGTCGAACACCGCCGTGATCGCTGCACCGATCGGGCCGGTGCCGCGCGCCATGTCTGCCAGCGCGTTCGCCACCACCTCCAAGGCGGGGCGACCGCAGCTGTCAGACGGTTGGTGAGGCCCAGCCAGATCAGGCTCAGCTTGGCGATGGCATCACCGGTGCGTTCGATCTGGGCGGCATCGCTGGCGCTGACCGCCACCCCGAAGTCGCGCACATCCTTCGCCGCCTCGCGCAAAGTGGCCGGGTCAATCCGCAGGAACGCCAGCGCCGCCTTGTCGCCAAAGAGGTCCGAGGCGACGGCGGCCCGTTCGGCCTCCGGCACAAAGCGGTTCAGCGCCTCCTGAATGGCGACGATGCGCTGGTCGAGCGGCAGGGCCTGCAGCTCGGCGGCCGTCAGGTTCAGCCGTTGCAGCGCGCCGACCGCCGATCCGGATCCGGTCGGCCGCTTCCGACAGCCGCGTGGTCAGCTTCTTCGTGGCCTGTTCGATCTCGCCCATCGAGACACCGGCCAACTCGCCAGCCCAAGTCAGCACCTGCAGGCTTTCGACCGTGGTCTTCAGAGAGGCGGCCATGTCAGCTTGCGCGCCGATCATCGTCGAGACCCGAACGGACCATCGCCACGCCGGTGGCCGCTGCCGCTGCCGTCACCGCCGCCAGCGCGATCCCGGCCTTGCGGGCAAAGCTGGCCAGCCGGGTGTTGGCAAGACCCATCTCGGACGACAAGCGGCCAAAGCCTCGCGCGCCAGCATCGCCGATGCCTTCGAGTTCGGCGCGCACCTGGCGGCCGCCTTCCGCCACGAGGCGGACGGACACGCGTTTTTCAGCCATGGGTCAGGATCCTTGCTTTCGCCCATCGGGCGTCTTACGTTATGGCTATCGATCATGGAGGCGTATGATCATGTCCGAGACCGCAACTCTGTCCTCGAAGTTCCAGATCTCGATCCCGAAGGCGATCCGGACTGCCCAGCATTGGGAGGCGGGACTGACCTTTGCCTTCATCCCCAAAGGCACGGGCGTTCTTCTGGTCCCGGTCCCAAAGCGCGACGCCTTGAAGGGGCTCGCACGCGGCGCATCAGTCACAGATTACCGTGACCGCGCGGACCGGTTCTGATGGTGCTGGTCGATACCTCTGCCTGGATCGAATGGCTGATCGGATCGCCAACCGGAGACAAACTGGCACCACACCTGCCAGAACATGCCGACTGGCTGGTCCCAACCATGGTGCAACTGGAACTCGCGAAATGGCTCACCCGCGAAGTCGGCGAAGACAAGGCTGATCAGGTGATCGCCTTCACGCAGGTCTGTCAGGTCGTGTCCCTCGACACCGAGATCGCCCTCGCTGCCGCCGAGGCCTGTCGGGGCCACAAGCTGGCAACAGCAGATGCGATCATGTTCGCCACAGCGCGGTCTCGAGGTGCCACGCTTCTGACCTGTGATGCCCATTTCAAAGACCTGCCCGGCGTCACCCTGATCGAGAAGATCAAAGCCTGACGCTGAAGCCATCGTCGGCCATCAGTTCGTTCAATTTGCGCACCATCACCGCCTCGATTTCGGGCAGCAGTTCGGCCACAATCAGCGTGTTCACGCCCAGCGCCTGCGCCATGGCGAATGCCGCCCCCATGTCCCAGCCAAGCACCGCGCCGGGACTGACCCGAAGCTGTCCTCCAAGGCGGTCGACCAGATCCCAGACCTGCCAGCCATCCGTACGTCTGCGGGCGGTTCAGTCTTGCGGGGCAGTCCGGGCAGCGCGCTTCACAGGCGGCGCAATAGCGCTCGCCCCCGCCGAAGGACCATTCGGCAAGGGCGCGGAGACGTTTTTTTCGGCGTCGAGGATCAGGCCTTTGGCGACATACATGGGTCTGGAACGCCTCGAAAACCGGCCAGATTTCCAGAAGGGCGTCGATGCCTTCGGGGCTGGCGGGCAAGGGCTGGCCCGTATCATCGCCAACACCTTCCCAATCCAGCACCGCACGACGGGCGATAGCCTTGGCCATGGCGAGCGCCAAGGTCTTCTTGGCTTGCGCCTTCGGGCAGGGTCTTCGATGGCCGGGTCGGCGCGGGCCGAGACCATCAGCGCGGTAGTCAGTGGCGCGACGTGGAGACGCAGGCCGGGGACGAGGGTCAGCCATTGCGGGGTGGCGGTCAGGTTCAGTCGGATCAACGGGGAGCCTTTCTCAAAACAAAAGCGACGTGCCGGGGCACGTCGCTGGGGAGGGTGGTCGGTGGAAGGGGCAGACTGTTCAGATCATTGGAGGCAGCATTTCTTGAACTTCTTGCCACTACCGCAGGGGCAGGGATCGTTTCGCCCGAGTTTGCCGGTGAACACGGCGTTGAACGGATCACCGCTGCGGGGCATCAGGGATGACAGCACGTTCAGTGTCCCCGCAGCCTTCTCGGCGAGGTACTCCGGCGTGAAGCAGTACCATGGCTCCAGCTCGGCGATGGTGTCGGTGATCAGCGTGTTGCTGGAAACCTCGGTGAACCAGTCGGGCCGACCGGCAGCTACCGTCGCCTGAAGGCGCTCGGTGAAATCCTCGAGACGACTATGATCCGGGCTGATCAGACCACTGTCGAACACGGCGCGCACCGCCGTGTCCATTTTTGTAATGCCAAGGGCCGCGATACATTCGGCCCAAGACCACCAGACTTCCTCGCCTGTCATTGGTGCCGGTGAGGTCGAAGAAGTCGATCAGGAACTGTGTGATCCGGGGCCGCAGATCCGGGTTTTCCAAGGCGACGATGGCAAGCGTGTCAAACATCTCACCCCGCACGAAGCCATCTGCGGCATCATCCAGCACGATGTCGAAGAGTGGCTGGAGATCGCCGTCAAACACGCCCGCCATGACACGCGCCGATGCTTCGGTGATCGAATCGCCCAACAACGCGTCCAGAAACTCCGGATCGCGCCGAAGCAGGGTGGCCAGCGGGCGATAGGCCCGCGTCTCGCGCCACTCGGCCAGCAGGAAGAACATGAAGACGAAGGCGTCCATGTCCTCGAGATCGTTTGTTCCTGCGGACTGCAGCTTGCCGATGTAGTCCAAAAAGACCGGCACCATGGCATCGCGCGCTTGCCCTGCCGCTTCCAATGCTTCGCGCGGCAGGGGGCCACTGCCCTCCAATGCAGCCATGATTTCGGCGGGTGTCATATGTGGAACCTTTCATCGGGGAATCGTTGAAAGAGATACCGCCATTCTGCCTCCGCCTCCACTGTGCGGATCGTCTTTCATGCCCGATTCAATAGCTCGCAACACTGTTGACGAGGACGGCGGTGCACATGCGGGCGGGGCTGACGGCCTTGGCGGCCTGCCAGTCGAAGGTGGCCTGGATGCCCTGCGGGCCCGGGATCTCGATCCGGGGGCGCGGCAGGTAGACGGCATGGGCGGTGAAGGTGAAGCTGGCATTGGCCCCGAGGCTCCAGGCGAAGACCAACTCGCAAGGCGTGCCGTCGATGGCCTGCGTGATCAGCGCGGTGTCGGCGAAACGCACCTCCACCCGGCCGGTCAGCGCGGCCATGCCGGGGTCGGCCCCTTCGATGCGGCCGTCCGAGCGGATGGTCTCGATCCGGTCGAGGCCGTTGGAATAGGTCACCTCGGCCGAGATGACGTTGCCGAGCGGCGAGCCGTTGCGGGTGATCGCCCCGTTGAAATGCCCGAAGCGCTGCAGGGCCAGCGAGGTCGGCGTGCCAGCGGCCGTCGCTGCCGCGACGCTTTCGCCTTGCGCCACCAGCCGCGCGGTGGCGGTCAGCAGCCCCGACCGCGCCATCTGCCAGCGACAGCTGATCGCAGACGCAGCCGGTGTACATCGCATAGCGCGGCACCTCGGGCATCGCCGTCTCGATGGCCATGCTCGGCAGCGTCCAGTTGCCCGACTGGAAGGTGTGGGTCTTCGGCGTCGTGCCGGATGGTGACAGGCGCGCCGAAGGCCGCCTTCAGCCACAAGCCGAAGGTTCTCGACGTCGATCGGCACCACGACATCGCCATCGGCGGTGACCGCATCCTTGATCGGGGCCAGCGGATCGCGCCCCTGGCCCAGCAGTTCCGAGGCGATCAGCGGCTGTTCGGACCCGAGCGTGGTGCTGGCAAACGGCACCGTCCGGAAGCCCGTGGCGGGCGCGGTGCCATAGACGGATTCGAACGCAAGCGCCATCTGCGCCCGCGCCCCATGGGCTCGTGCCATCGTGTTCTCCTTTCAAGCTATTGATTTCAGGTGCCGGGGTTGCCGCCAAAATTCACCTGAGGCATTCTGCCCTGATGATTTATCGCATCACTCTTTTGGTATTCGTGGCCCTTGCCGGGCTTGTTGCTTCATCCCAGATGTCGGTCGCGGTTGCCGAGCAAGCCTCAGTTTTCGAGGCACGCGTCAGCAAGGTGCAGGACGGCGATACCTTCACCCTCAAAGGCCAGTCGCGCAGGATCCGGGTTTGGGGCCTCGATGCCCCCGAGTGGAACCACCCGGGCGGCTCGGATGCCACGGCGACTCTGCGCCATCTGATCAGTGGCAAAACACTGACCTGCCAAGTGCTCGACATGGATCGCTACGGCCGCTACGTCGCCCAGTGCTTCCTGCCCGATGGCCGCGACATTGCCGCCGAGATGATCCGGGCTGGTGTCGCCACCGAATACTGCCGCTACTCCGGCGGCTTTTACGGGACCTGCTGACAAACTCTTGGCCGACAAACCCTCATATATCCAAAAGGTGCCAGGGCGATGGATAGTCTCGTAATCCTGATCTTCGCCTTGGTGGCCCTTTACCTCACACTGTGGGTATTCATTTTTCTTCCAGCCCAAATGGCCGAAGCGCGCGGCCGCAGTGCCTTTGGCTGGGTTCTGGTAAGTATCTTCTTCTCGCCAGTTGTAGCCGTGATCCTGCTTTTGCTGCTTGGCGGCTCGCGCCGAGACGACCGCTAGGATTTCGATGGACAGCTGGCCGCATGCTGCTGTGCTTTCGGCATGGCCCTTAGGACAGAGGCCCGAGAGTTGAGTAATGCAGGACGACGGTGATCACCGCCGCCTTCAGATCGCCGCCGCGCCCTCGATGGGCAGATCGACCGAGGTCGGGGCCTCGGGTTCGATCCAGTCGCAAAGCCCGCCAAGCGTGCGGTCGGTTTCCAGCGCGATGCCGATGCTGGCGATCAGGGCGTCGAAGGCGTAGCCCTGCCATTCGGCCGCCTGGACGACGACCTCCAACTCGGCGCGGTGCTGGTAGTGATAGCGCAGGGGCGACAGTGTCACCTCCGGCTCGCCCGGCTGGCCGTCGCGCAGGATGATCAACCCGGCTGTCGGGATCCGCTCGGGCAGGACCTCATCGCGCAGACCAAGGGCGGCAAGCGGCTGCAACCGCGCCAGAAGCGCGGCGAAGATGGTTTCGCGGGTGGTGGGCATATTTTACTTCAGTGCCACTTGCATCGATGATGGTCGTGTCGGGATGAGTGCAGGCTCGATAAGATTGGCTTCTAGAGGTCACTCCCGATTGCTTTGGATAGAGGAACTAAATGGGACAAGAATTGCAAAATAAAGATGAGTTCGCTTGGCCGCACTCTGACAAACAGCATCGCGTCGACAGAGACCGTTGATGCACTTGTTACAGTGGCTGATGCCGGTTTCGAAGCAGCGATTAGCTCTGGTGCGTTCGATGGCGTGCCAATTTTCGGCATTATTACCGGCCTCGCTCGCGCTGGCCGACACATCAAAGATGAACTGTTTGTCCGAAAGACAGCCCGCTTCTTGCAAGGCCTCTCAAAGACTACTCATGAGGCGAGACGGCGATTTGTTAATGATCTTCACGCGAATGGAAAGGTCGATGAGTTCGGTGAAACAATTTTGCTTATCGCTTGACCGAATTGATGACGCGACGAAGCCAATCATTGTCGGCCATCTCATGGCGGCGCATGTCGAAGGCAACTTAACTTACGATGAGGCAATCCGTTTGGCCGCGATGGTAAACAGATGCTACGCGCCTGACCTTGACTACCTCATCAATTTTAAGTCTGGAACTCAAAGGGAAATGCAAGCGATCGCAGATGCTCTTTTTTCAACGGGATTGCTTCGGAACTGTGGGCTTGATGGTGGGACGATAGATGATGCTCTCTCCGGAGGAACAATATATGAAATAAACCGTTATGGTGAATTGCTGATAAAGTACGGATTGGTGCCATCAAGCTATTCACATTCCGCATAGTTGCTTTTCGGCAGATCGAAGTCATCGCAGTGGGGCTCGCAACCATTTCGCCACGATCAACCCCGGCACGCCGTCCACCGCCCGCTCCGCATCCCGCGCCAGATCCAGCCGCTTGCGCAGCTTGACCTGCGGCACCAGCAGGAAGATCGGCACGGTCGCCACGCCGCGTCCGGTCTTGGACTTTGATGCCACCGCCCGGCCTTTCGAATTCAGCCGCCCCTCCGCCACCAGCAGGCTCGGCCCGCGGCGGCGATAGATGAACCGCAGGCGCAAGCCGGTGCGGCGTTCCCATTCGCCGGGGGTGATCCGGCCGCCCTTGCGTGCTTTTCCCGGCGGCCGGGGTGGGGATCGCCAGCCAGAACCCGTCCTTCGACCGGATCAGCGGGCCGGTGTCATGCGCGCCGATGATGACCGGGGCGTTGGACCAGACCAGCGCCGCCGCGTTCAGGCTGTCGCCGGATTTGGGGAAGCTGGCGAGGCGGATGCGAGTTGCCGAGCCGGGTGCCGAGGCCAGCGCCGGTGATCTGGCCGCGCCAGGCGGATTTCAGGGAGGTGCCCGCCTCGCGCATGGCGGCGGACACCGCCTTTTCCCCGGCGGCGATTTCGGCCTGCATCAGGGCGACGAGGTCGGGATCGAACGCGATCTTCAGTTTCATGATGGGCGCAGGTCCAGCGACCAGATCAGGCGTTCGCGGTCGCGCACTGGCTCGCCCTGAATGGTGAAGCTGTCGGCCCCGATCACGATCAGATCGCCGGGGCGGGGATCGGGCAGGTCGGACACGCGCACGTCCACCATCATGGTGTCGCTGACAAACCGCCCAGCGCCGAATTCGGTGATGCGGTCCGGGGCGCGGCGGATGACGCGGATGGGGCGTTCCTCCGATGTGGTGGCGGAAATCCAGACAGCGGCCGCCGCCATGGACGGGTTGGCATAGATCCGGTCCATGGCGGCGGCGAAGACGTTCATGTCGGGGCCGTCAGTTCGAGGTGTGGATGCGGATCGCGATGCGCGGCCGCTTGTTCACCGGCAGGATCGAGGCTTCCGTCATCAGGTCGATCCAGCGGCCCTTTTCGTCGAGGTGCTGGCGGGCGTAGAGCGGCAGGCCCATGGTGTTGGCCGCCTCCAGCAGGTTGGCCGGGCCGCCATAGGTGGTGAAGGTGTCCATCGTGCCCAAGCGGGAAGGCGATGCCTTCGTTCGCCGGGACCAGCCGTTCGGTCGCCTTGGTCGAAAGCGTGACCGTGCCCGCATATTCCTCGAACACGATGCCCGCGAAGGGGAAGTTGCGGCGCACATCCTGGCGCAAGGGCTGCGCGCCGGTGGCGGCGTAGAACTTGTAGGCCTCTTCGGTCTTCGGATGCGCGATCAGCTTGTCGAAGAATTCCCGGCTGACGAGGGCATGCACGTCCGACATGCTTTCGCCGAGGAGGTTGTCTTCGATTGCCCGCAAAACCTCGCGGACCTTGCTTTGGACGAGGGTGCCTGCCGTGCCCAGCAGGAAATCCACCGAGATTTGCGCGAGCCCGAATTCGGTGAAGTAGTTGTAGAGGGTGGTGCCAGCGCCGTCCTTCACGATGCCGCGCAGCGCGTTCATCTCCATGTATTCGCGGGTCTGGGCATGCTTGCGGCGCATCAGCTGCAGCTTGCGGTTCATCACCTCGACCAGCGGATCGGCGGCATCGAAGGCGCCCAGCGCGGGTTGGCCCTGAATGTCGCCGGGCAGGATGACGTCGTCATGCGGGATCCACGGCAGGGCGAAGCTGACCGCATCGAGCGCCCCTCGCGGGTGCCGACGGTGGCGGGGCCGCCCAGCGGCACCGAGGGCAGCAGGTTCAGCACGCCCTCGTATTGCTCGATGATGACCGAGCGCTGGGTGACGCCTTCGAAGCGGAACAGGCCGATCTGGCCGAGGCGGGTGTAGAGGTTGGGCAGGATGTTGATGGCCTGCGTCATCTCGGCCAGCGAGTAACCGCCAGCGTCAAAGGGATTGCGGACAATGGTCATGGGGTGCTCCGGGGGATTGAAGGGGGATCGGACGTCAGACGCCGTCGCGGGCGATGATGCCGACGGCGGCCAGCTGGCCGATCTTGGCGGTGATCTTGGCCGCGTCATTGACGGTGCCCTCGTAGGCAAGGCCCGCGCGCGACACGATCGAGGGGCCGCGGGCGACGACGATGCCGACCGCGTCGGCCAGCGTGGCATTCACGGCGTAGAGCAGCACGGCGACGGCGACCTGCGCGCCATCGGCCCCGGTCGCGGCGTGACAGGGTGTATTTGCCGCTGGCGGTGATCCGGCCGAGGACGGCACCGGACGGGATAGGGGTGCCGATCAGCAGGGTGATCACCTCGCGGGTGTAGTTCGGGTTGACCTCATATTTGAGGACATCGCCCATGCTGGGCGGTTCCGTCAGGACGGGCATTGGTCAGTCTCCATGGTTTGGGGGATCGGGAAGGGGCGCTGGTTCAGCGCTTGGCGTCGGTCGCGGCCTTCTTGGCGGCGGCGATGATCGGGCTTTCTTTGGCGGCGGCTGCAGCCGGGGCGGTGGCGATGATGCCTGCCGCATCGCTGCGGGCGGCGAGATCGGCCAGAATCCGGGCGCGCAGGGCGTCCGGTTTGAGGCCCTTGGTGACGGCATCAGCGGCGTCGATGGTCACGCCGAGCCGGGCGGCCTGCGCGCAAACCTGCGCCACCTCGGCCGCCTCGGCGCGAATGGCATCTGCGGTCATGGTGGTGGTGACGAGCGCTGCCGCGTTTGCGGGCGCTTGGGCCGGGGCGGGCGCGACCGCGACCGCTGGCATTGCCGCAGGAGGAGCGGCAACTGGTACCGGGTTCGGAGTGTCGGTGGACGTGGTGGTCATCTGTGGACCCTTTCTGCTGGGGGAAGTGGTGCCGTGGGGTGCGGCGGCGAAGGCGTGGAAAGCGGTGACGGGATCGGCCAGTTCGTCAGCCAGACCGGCGGCGATGGCATCGGTGCCGCGAAAGACGGCGGCTTCGGTGGCCAGTGCTGCCGTCTGCGTCAGCCGATCGCCGCGACCGGCAGCGACGGTTTCGGCAAAGAGGAAGCGCACGACCTCCAGCTCACGCTGCATCTGGTCGTGCATGCCTTCGGGCAGGGGCTGATAGGGATTAGCGTCGATCTTGTGCGCCCCGGCGTGGATCAGCGTGACGGCGATGCCTTTCTGATCCAGCGCGCCACTCATGTCGGTGTGCAGCGCCACAACGCCGATGCTGCCGACAGCGCCGGTGCGGGGCAGGATGATGCGGTCGGCCTAGGAGGCGAGGACATAGCTCGCCGACTGGGCGTGTTCGGCAACGAATGCGTAGACCGGCTTTTGCGCCCGAGCGGTGCGGATGCGATCCGCCAGATCGAAGGCCCCGCCTGTTGATTTTCACCCAAAACTGAGCCGGCTTTTTCACCGTGCAGTGAGCCACCTCTGATTATGGATTTTGGTTCACGCTGTGGTCAAGGGCGGGTTTGTCTCCTTCTTTTTCCGGGCCGCGGCGGCTGAGCTTGCCTTAAAGCGGAAGCTGTCGTTTCCGGTCTTCAGGATGTGGCAGCGGTGGGTGAGGCGGTCGAGCAAGGCTGTGGTCATCTTGGCGCCGCCGAAGACGGTGGCCCATCCGCTGAAGCTGAGGTTGGTGGTGATCACGACACTGGTACGCTCGTAGAGTTTGCTGATCAAATGGAACAGCAGTGCCCCGCCCGAGGCGCTGAACGCCAAGTATCCCAGTTCGTCCAAGATCACGAGGTCAAGCTTGGTCAAGCCCTCCGCGATCTGCCCGGCCTTACCCTTGGCCTTTTCCTGTTCGAGGGCGTTGACCAGTTCGATGGTGTAGAAGAAGCGGACCTTTCGGCGGTAATGTTCAATGGCCTGGATGCCGAGGGCGGTGGCAACATATGTTTTGCCGGTGCCTGGCCCGCCGATCAGGACCACGTTATGGGCGCCATCCATGAACTCGCAGCGTTGCAAGGTTCTGACCGTGGCTTCATTGATCTCGCTGGCGGCGAAGTCGAAGCCCGAGATGTCCTTGTAGGCCGGGAAGCGGGCCGACTTCATGTGATAGGCCCCTATCGGCGATGCACGCATTGCCTGCCGGGCAACGGATGGAGCGCACCTTGCGTTCGGCCAATTCAGCCCTCAGCAGTTGCGACAGCATCGGGATGGCAGCTTCAAAAGCCGGTACCTCTTGCTCGATCAGATCGGTCACGGCTTGGGCCATGCCATACATTTTGAGGCTGCGCAGCATGATGACAATAGCGCCAGCGGCGGGATCATGACGCATGGCGGCCCCCCACGATCTGGGCGCGCAGGCCGTCATAGCGTTCGACATTGGCCTTGGGTTCACGGTGCAGGGCCAGTGCCTGTGGTGTATCCAGTGCGGGTAGGTTCACATGGCTCAGTTCTCAGTGAAATTTATCAGCCTAAACGGCTCAGTTCAGGGTGGAAATCAACACTGTTGTGGCGTTTGTAGCGGCGCTTGTCGTACTTGATGGGTTTGCCGCGTGACTTCCGACCAGGGATGCAGGGCTATATCCCCTTGTCTTTCAAAGAATCTCTGAACCAGTCGGCGTCATAACAGTGGTCGGCCAGAAGCCAATCCGCCGATGGCAGGTTCCCCAGCAGGGCTGCCGGGCCAGTGTAGTCGCTCACCTGTCCCCCGGTCATGAAGAAGCGGACCGGCCGACCCTCGGCATCGGTGACGGCATGCAGTTTGGTGTTCTTGCCGCCCTTGGTTCGACCGATCAGACAGCCCCTTTGATCGTCGGAGCCCCCTTTTTCGACCGCAGGCCGGTCGCCGTGCGGTGCGCCTTGAGGTCGGTCGCATCGATCATCACCGTCTTCGGGGTAGCCCTCTCACAGGCCAGACCTTCCATCATCCGGGCGAAGATGCCTTTGTCGCCCCACCGCTTCCATCGGTTGTAGAGGGTTTTTGGCGGGCCATATTCCTTTGCCGCATCGCATCACCGCAAACCATTGCGATTGATGAAGATAATGCCACCTAGGACCCAGCGATCATCGACGCGTGGCTTGCCGTGGCTCTTGGGAAAGAAGGGCCGCTGCCGCTCCATCTGCGCGTCTGTCAGCCAGAAAACATTGCTCATCGTTCAGTCTCCTTGCGGAGGCTGAATCACGCTGCAAAGGCAAGATCAGTGGGTCCTGACCCTAGTTGTTCGCTGGATGCACGCGGATGTTCTCCAGTGAAAGCGGTTCAGTTGGATCTGAAAGTTCATAAGACACAAGCGGGCCATCCTTGCCTGCAGAATAGTCCAGGCAAAGTGCATTCGGGGCTTGCAAAAGCGGGGTGTTTCGCAGCCAGAAGTGCCCGAAGAATACTGGCGGGGCGTCTCGTGGATAGGTCTGCGAAATTACGGTTTGCGGCAGTTCTGCCTCCGGCAGATCCTCAATAACCGGCACCGAAATGGCGATATCGCGCCAGGTTCTCGCGGCTGCATGCCACCATTTCAGGCGCACACGATGGCGCTCCGTCCCGTCACTGTCGGTGAACGAATATCCACCGGGCAACGGATGTTCTGGTCCCTTGGCGATCTGTTCGGCCAATGTGAACATCTCGTCAGGCTTGCCTCGCCCAGCGGCAAGGATCAACTGTTCTTCGGATAGCACGCCATTCCGAGTCAAATCTTTCAAACGCCCAATAGAGGCATTATCCCAACAGGCGTGGACGGCGCGAAATCCGCCCTCCTCGAGAAACAGAGGTAGGCTGCGCATCCAGTCCAGCGCAGACCGCGTGTTCGGATCGCCAAGCGGGAATTGCGCTAAGAACGCTTGATGCTGTTGAGTATTCTTTTTCCCGCGTGCGCGAAGCGGCTGGCCGTCATTGGGGTCCAAAGTGTGGTAATGCAGCGCGTTAAGCTCGTGATTGCCCATGATCGCCTTTGCCTTGCCCGCGTCGACCAATTCGCGGACAGTTTTGAGCACGGACCGGCTATCGGGCCCACGGTCGATGAAATCGCCCAGGAAGACGATCATCCGATCTGGATCTGGATGGGTCCAGTTGAGCGACGCGCGTCGCCAACCAAGAGCTGCCAGCGCGCCGTCGAGTTTGGCCGCCTGGCCGTGAATGTCTGGAATGATATCATATGTTTTCATGCGGTCTCCTCAGGATTTTTGCTTTGCTCGGCCGCTGCGGTGATCAAAAAACCACGCGCTACAAGAACTCGCGAATTGTCGACAGTCGCCGTCGAAGGGATAAATCATTGCCTCGATCTGAGGTCCGTGTCGGTGTGAGGATTTGTGTTGATGCACCAGATCCGTTTTGCCGCTTATATTGAAATGACAATTTCCTTCTGCGCCTTAAAAGCCCGGATAGACATCACCGAGTTCCTCCACCTCTCCTGACATGGCAAGGGCCAGATCGCGAGATATCCGCGCGATGAGATCCGCACATTCGACTTGTCGTGCCCATCGGTGGCTGCGGACTTGATCGGGAAAGATGAGGCCCAGCGCATTGCCTGCGATTGCTCCGGTGCTGTCGCTGTCACCGGAATGCCTGACGGCGATGGTCAGACCATGTTCAAAATCCTGCGCGCAAAGACAGGCGTAAAGCGCGATGGATAGGGCCTCTTCGGCGACCCAGCCCCCGCCGAGACCCTCAACCGTCTCCGGCGCGCCGTTCCGCTGCGCGTTTAGCGCTGATTGGATGGCCTGCTCGGTCTCACTGCCGAAGGCGTTGATCTGCCTAGCGGCGGCCTCCTCAATTCCGGTGCCTGTGGCCAAGGCAGCAAGGATCAGCGCCCAGGCTGCTGCAGCTTCTTGTCCGGTCGGATGACCATGGGTCAGTGCAGAGGTTTCCATCGCCATGTCTTTGATGCGATCAGGCGCAACAAATGCCATCGGCGCAACCCGCATGATGGTGCCGCACCCTTTGGAGTCGTTGCGCGCTAGGTCGCCAAAGGCTTTGGTCGAACGCAGGGCGGACAGGCAGGTATTGCCGGGCGCCCGCCGCGCGTGAAGCCGCGCGTCGCAGATCAGGCCAACGTCATCGACGCCCACCTTGGGCACCTCGCCTTGAGTGCTTAGCCAGCGCAGAAGCGCGTGATGGACAACCGAAGGTGGATGGCAAATCCCGCGTTCTTCATAGCGGACGCTGGCACGGATCAGCCCTTCGGCCGTAAACAGGGTCATCTGTGTATCATCGGTGATCGCGCCGGGGATACCGTCGTGTCGGGGCAGATCACTAAATCCCTTTGGAAACCGCTGCTGAATCTGCGCAAGCGATGCAAACTCGATGTCTGCACCCAGAGCATCCCCGATCGCACCCCCCAGAAGGCAAGCCTCGATTTGGTCAGCAAGTCCTCTGTTGGCGTCTCTGTTTGTCATGGCACATCCCCTCTCGTCATTCCTGACAACAGATGCCACATTTCGATGCGATGTTGTCTAACCGTCGGGATTTTCCGCATGACGACCCAAAAATTCATTGGCGTCTACTGGACCCGCCCCGTCCCCTGGGCAGGCTTCACGACGCTTTCTCGCGATGTGGAAACCGCCGCCAAGCAAAGCCGAACCATTCGATATCAGCGAGAAGCGGCGAGGCGATTTGTCAAAGATGTGCGTGGCGTCATGGAACGCGAGATAGCGCTCCTAGAGCTGGCCCCAGATCGTGCAACATTAGAAAGTGCGGCAGAACTTCGGCAAGTCGTTGCGAAAGCGTCCGCTCATGCGATCTTCATCAGTATAGCATTCACCGAAACAAGAGGCTGGCGACCACACCCTTTCATCCGTGAGGGCTTACCTGAGGATCGCACTCTTGCCCTGCCGCCGGACCCGATCATGCTGGACGGGAAAGTATTCGACCCGATACAGCATTTCCAAGATTGGCGGGTGCAAGAGAAATTGCATTCTGCCACCAAGGAATTGCACCGCGCGGCGATCCTGGTCGCCTTGCAGGAAGTGGCTGGACAGAGCTATCCAAGTCAGGCGGCGGCACTTAATGCTGCGGGGCTGCGGACAAATAGCGGAAAAGCATGGACCGCCGACAATCTACGAAAATTCCGGCAGTGAATTAGGAGCGATGATAAATGGAACTAAATGGTGTCGTTTCTTTGCGTTCGGTTCGTGTGAACGCAAAGAACTAATCACTTCGTGGTCATGGACCGTTTTCAGAAATTGACGAATGATTATCTTGTTATTTTCGTAGGATTATAGCCATCAAATTGTGAGAGATTGAAGCGTATGGGTCATATGCTGGGCCCTGGCTGCTCTTTGCTCCCTGCGCTCGCGCGACAATGCCCGGAGGTCGGGCAACGGCAAATCGGAGAGGAATACAATCTCTTCGGCGCCAGAGAGCTGAACCAGGCTGCCGTTTCTGATGATCTTGGTCACAGGGTCTAATCCTTCCAGATCGCAACGATGTAATGGCCTGCGGTGAAGGCGCCAGAGCTGAGCAGAAGGCGCAGATGGGACAGCTTCGGCCCGATGTACGCCGCCGAGACCCGAAGAAAACGGGTCCAGCACTTTCGCGCCTATTCGAACTGGCGATGGCACCTAGCTGTCCTTGTAGAGCCTGGTTCGCACTGGTCTGACAGTACCGGCCCGAGGGTTCGCCGCGGTGTGAGTTCGCCAGAGCGGCCTTACATGCTTGCAGCAGCATGTTCGGACGGGCATCTTTGTTGCGGACAAGGCACGCATTCACCTTCGCCAATTCCGCCCGGGCGTCTCAGGGCCTACGCGTGGGTACGAAGTTTCCCAGGGTCATAGACTGGGCTCTGAACCACCGTCGCGGATGCGTTGAGCCCGTCGCCGCTCACCATTAGGACCGTTCCAACCGCGGTGCCTGGCGTGACATGTGCCAGCGCAAGGGACCTGTTCATTCGATGAGAGAAGCACGGACTGTTGACGACACCGATTTCCGTGCCGTAGTGCGACAGCTTTTCGCCGCCGGCCAGCATGTCTTGCCGATCAACCTCAAGGCAGACGTTGATGATAGCTTCCTTGCCCTTTGCCGCAAGAACAGCCTGCTTGCCACGGAAATCACCCTTGTTCTTGCTGACGGTAAAGCCCAGCCCTACCTCCCACGGTGTGTTGTTTTCAGACATGTCATAGCCGTAGAACAACAGCCCCGCCTCAATCCGCACCTTGTCGAGGGCCGCAAACGAGCACGGCATGACACCGGCAGCCACCAGCTTGTCCCAGATGTCCCCGATGACGGAGGCATCGGCGAAAATTTCATAGCCGCGCTCACCGGAATAGCCGGTGCGCGACAGACGGCAGGGATGGCCGAACAGCTTGGCCGGGGCGTGCTGAAAATAGCCCAGGGCCGCAAGGTCAATGTCGCAATGCGCATTCAGGATCTCAAGCGCCTTGGGCCCTTGGACCGAGACATCGTGCAGGGCATCGGTGAAGGTGATCTGCACGTCACGGCCCTTGGCTGAGGCCTCTAGCAGCGCCAGCGTGTTGCCAGAGCCATGGACGATCATCCATTCATCGCCGCCATTGTTCGACACGATCGCGTCGTCGGCGATCCCGCCAGCCTCGGTCAGGACGCAAAGATAGGCCGCAGACCCCGGTGCGATCGCCGAGATGTCGCGGGTGGTCAGATGGTCCAGCGTTGCGGCAGCATCAGGGCCAGACACCATGATTTTCTTGAGCGGCGACATGTCGAACATACCCGCCCGCTCGCGCACCGCGTCATGTTCATCCTTGGCGTCGGTCGAATAGCTCCACGCCGTGCCCATCCCGTTCCAGTCATCAAGGCCCGAGCCGAGGGCGGTGTGACGGGAGGCAAGCGCCGACGTGCGGCTGAGTTGGTTGATCATGGAAGTTCCTTTCTAGTACCATTCATCGGGCATCGACGCCTTGCGCGCTGCCACAAAATCCGTAAGTGCCGTGCGAATGTCATTGGCCATTGGCGGGGGTTGGTAATCCGCCAGCATCCGCTTCCACCGCACTGTCGCGCGCTGTGCTGCGGTCGGGCTGCCGTTTTCGACCCAGGTTTCATAGGGTCCAGCCTCGACGATATCGGGCTGGAAATTCGCGGTCGCATAGTGGCGCAGCGTGTGCTGGGTCGACAGAAAATTCTGACCCGGCCCCGTCTCATGATAGGCATCGCGGCCAAACGCCTCAATGTCGGTGCCGAAGCCCTGGAGCAACGTCATCATCGCGCCGCAGTGATCAAGGTCCATGACGAACTTTTCATAGGACATGACCAGCCCGCCCTCCAGCCAGCCCGCCGCATGCCAGACCTGATGCGCGCCCGACAGCAGCGTGGACCACATCGCGTCGGTGCTGTCCTGCATGGCCTGCCCATCGGCGGCATTCGAGGCCGAGATCTGCCCACCACCTGAACGCACCGGAACACCCAGCCGCCGCCCTAGCTGCGACAGGGCCATGGTGACCAGATTGGCCTCGGGCGAGCCAAAGGTCAGCGCGCCGGATTTGAGGTTCATGGTGGAATGAAAGCTGCCGAACACCACCGGACAGCCGGGCCGCACCAGTTGCGCAAGCGCGATGCCGACCATCCCCTCAGCCAGCGTTTGTGCGGCGACGGCTGCGGGTGACAAGGGCCCCATCGCCCCGGCAAAGATCGCGGGCGAGACGCAGACGCATTGGTTGGCGGCGGCATAGACCCTCAGCGCGCCTGACATCGTGTCGTCATAGATCAACGGCGAGTTGACGTTGATATTGCCCTGCATGACGGCATGGGTTTCCATAAACTCCGCCCCGAACACAAGGCGGGCCATGTCAACGCTATCTTGCGCCCGTGAGGGGGAGGTTACGCCCCCCATGAACGGTTTGCTCGACAGGGTCAGATGGGCCAAGACCATATCCAGATGCCGCTTGTTGACCGGCACATCCGTCGGCTCGCACACGGTTCCGCCGGAATGGTGCAGCCAGGGCGACAGGTAGCTCAGTTTCACAAAATTCTGGAAATCCTGCAGGGTCGAATAGCGGCGACCCTGCTCCAGATCGCTGACAAAGGGGGAGCCATAGCCCGGCATCAACACGACATTATCGCCGCCCAGCGTCACGGTGTTGGCCGGATCGCGGGCATGCAGTTTGAATTCCGCCGGGGCCGTGGCGCAAAGCTTTCTTGCATGGCCGCGCTTGAACGTCACCCGCTCGCCAATCACCGTGGCCCCGGCTGCCGCGAACAACGCTAGCGCTACGCGATCGCCGCGAAACTCCATGCCAATCGTCTCAAGGATCCAGTCGGCCTGATCCTCGATGGCGCACAAACTTGCGTCGTCCAAAAGGGCATAGGCGGGGATTTTGCGGGTACGGGGTGAGATGACAACCGGTGCTGTCGCCTGTCGCACCGCGCGACCCCGCCGCACCGCGCTGCGCAGTTCCGGCTGTATTGATGCGTCCAGATTTTCCAATCTCAATGCCCCCGGCAAGACTGTGTGCCGCGACTTTGACGCCTAAAGCCAGAACGACAATCGAATTTATCTGTACACTTCGTTCAAATTATTTGTACGATCCTGTTATGGCGTCCCCATTCAAGCATCACGATACCCTGCGCATGTTCGTTGAAATCGCACAGCACGGCAGCTTTTCAGCGGCTGCTGAAGCCCTCAATATGACCAAAGGTGCTGTCAGTTATCAGGTCACGACGCTCGAGGCGGATCTGGACCTCACGCTGTTTCAACGCAAGTCGCGCGGAGTTAGTTTAACGCGAGAGGGGCAAGATATTTTGAACGCCTGTCAGACGCAATACCGGGAAATAGAGGCTGCACTGAATCGTCTGAAAGGTGGCGACGCCACACTGACCGTCGGTATGTCCAGCTATTTCGCCGCGCGCTGGCTGTCGCCGCGCCTGATGACCTTCATGCAAAAGCATCCAGACATCCAGCTGCGCATTCAACCCATGACGCAACTTTTTGACCTTGAACGGCAGGGTGTCGATCTCGCCATCCGCTGGGGCAACGGGGTGTGGGATGACGTCGACATTCAGCCGTTCATGCCAATGCCCGCTTGGCCCGTTGGCAACCCTGACGCGGCGGAGCGGGTGCGGGAAGTCGGCCTGAAGCGCGCATTTTCCGAATTCACGCTCCTGCGTGATCACGACGGCAGCAATGCGTGGTCGGATTGGCTGGACGTCGCCGGGCTGCCCCCTCAAACCCGCAAAGACACCCTGATCATTCCGGACCCGAACGTCCGTGTGCAGGCCGTCATAGACGGTCAGGGGATCGCCCTGAACGATGCGCTGGTGTCGAGGGAGCTGGCGGACGGACACCTGGTGCGCCTTTCCGAGGTGGAGCTGTCATCCTACGGATATTTCCTGGCCCGTCCGCGAAAGCCCAACCGCGCAAAGGCCATCGACGCCTTCACCAACTGGTTGCGGCAGCTGTAATTCATTCGGGAAGGTCCCGAAGCCTGATCGTGACCCAATCCTCAACCCCTAAGCAACGTGCGTATCTGGCCGGTGATCCCCGGAAGTGTTTAGTCGTGAGGCCCCAACTGGCTGGCCCGACATCAGTCAGCCTTACGTCGCCAAGGCCCGTTTACCGCTCGTTGTTTCGGTGCGGCACTGTCAGAAGAGACCGGCTTGAGCGGGGGTTTAGCGGTCTGCCAAAACAAAACGCTCCCCCTTTCGCTACTTGAAGACGAGCCCGGAAATCATCCGGCCTGCGGCAACGATGTATGTCCGCGCTCTCTGCGAAATGTCGAGGGTCAGGGCGTCGCGCCAGGCGGTGAGTTGGGCGAGGTCAGCCACGTCACGCGCCAGCGTTCTGGAACCAACCGCGGTGGTCGATGAAGCCCGCGCCAAAGTCCAGGATCACCCGGATTTCCACGCCCTCAACATCCCAACCAAACCGGTTTTCCACCTGCGGCCCCTCGTTGCCCTGAGCGTAGCCGGAAAACTCTGCCTTCGGTCGGTCCAAGGTTGGGGAGCGGATCACAAACCCAAGGACTCTCGTTATGAACGAGGGACCACCGGGGGCAGATCAGAAATCAAACAGCTAGCGAGATGAACCTCGAAAGCATGGCATCGATTAATCGTGGAGGTTGTTACCAGCGCTCGACGCGATTAGGTGAATCGATGTTCTTTACCCGCCAAGGGAGCAAGCCAGATTTCCTCGCCAATCGTCAATTTGGTATCCCCTTGTGTCCGCACAACCATCATCTCTGCGCTTGCAATTTCGCAGTGGAGGATGGCGTCCGCGCCTAGTTTCTCAATATGAAGAATTCTTCCGCGCCATTGGCCCTGATCTTGTGACACCGTGATATGTTCGGGCCGGATGCCATAGGTTGTGCAACCCATTGCTTTGGCCAACTCACCGTCAAAGAGGTTCATTTTCGGGCTGCCGATAAAGCCTGCAACGAAGGGGCTGGCGGGGTGGTTGTAAAGCTCCATCGGTGCGCCGATCTGTTCGATCTGGCCGCCATTCAGCACCACGATCTTGTCGGCCATCGTCATCGCTTCGACCTGATCGTGGGTGACGTAAATCATCGTGGCACCCAGTTTGGCGTGCAATTCGGTCAGTTCCATCCGCATTTGCGCGCGCAGGGATGCGTCAAGGTTCGACAGCGGTTCATCAAACAAGAACACCTTTGGGTCGCGCACAATCGCGCGGCCAATGGCAACGCGTTGGCGCTGCCCTCCCGACAGGGCTTTGGGCTTTCGGTCCAGCAAGGGGCGCAGGTGCAGCGCATCGGCCGCTGCCTCAACCTTTTGGGCGATCTCGGCCTTGGGGCGCTTGGCCAGCGACAGGCCAAAACCGATATTTTCGCGCACCGTCAGATGCGGATAAAGCGCATAGGATTGAAACACCATGGCAATGCCACGGTCGGCGGGCTCGGCGTTTTTCACATCAACGCTGTCGATTTCCAGCCCACCACTGGTTGCCGTTTCCAGCCCCGCAATGATGCGCAGCAGCGTTGACTTGCCACAGCCCGAGGGGCCGACAAAGACGCAAAACTCACCATCTTCGACCCGCAGGTTGATACCCTTGATGACATCGACTGCGCCAAAGCTTTTACGCAGGTTTGTGAGAACGACGTTTGCCATGGTCTAGCCCTTTACGCCGCCAGCGGTCATGCCCGCGACGATCTGACGGTTGAAAAAGATGAAAACGATCAGCGGCGGAATTGTCACCAGCAGGATGTTCATGAACAGCAGATTGAACTGCGTGGCGAATTGGCTTTGGAAATTGTAAAGTGTCAGCTGCACAGTGACGTTGTTCTTGCCGGGAAGATAATACAGCGGATTGGTGAAATCGTTAAAGATTGCAATGGATTGCACGACGATATTCGTCACGGTCACGGGTTTGAGCAGCGGCAGGATTACCTTGAAGAAAAGCTGCAACGGCTTTGCCCCGTCAATGCGCGCCGCTTCATCCAGATCGCGCGGAATGGTGCCGATGAACGACCGGTACAGCAGGATCGAAAACGGCAAGCAATAGGCCACCTGGATCAGGATCATCCCCCACAAGGTTTTGAACAGGCCAAGGCCTTGCAACACCCAGATCGTCGGCACCACTGCGGGCGGAATCATCAGCCCCGCCAGCACAAAGCCATAGATCACTCCGTTCCAGCGCGACGCGCGCCGTTGCAGCAGATACCCCACCATCGCAGAAAACAGCACCAACAGGGTGACCGCCCCGACAGTGATCACGATGGAATTGAAATAGGCCAGCAGCAACACATAGTCTCGGGCCTGGATCACCTCGACAAAGTTCTGCCAAAGCTGCCATTCGCTTGGCCAAGAGAAATTCAGTTGCGAAGCCTCACGCTTGGTTTTTGCGGCCACAAACAGCACAAAGATAAACGGCACGATAAAGATCACGAAGGCAGCAGCGATGGCGGCGTATCCGGTCAGACGCTGGCGGCGGGTCATAGTTCGACCTCGCGGCGGTTGAACCATAGCGTCAGCGGAAGCACCAATGCCGCGATCAGCAGGAACAAGATCACGTTGCCAGCCGTTGACAGACCGTAAAACCCGGCTTGATATTGTTTATAAACCACCGAGGCCAAGACGTCCGAACTGAACCCCGGCCCGCCCCGCGTCATCGCCCAGATCAGATCGAAACTGCGCAATCCGCCGATCAACGACAGCGTGATCACGGTGATGGTGGCAGGGCGCACCAGCGGCACGGTGATGCGCCAGAACATCTGCCTCCGGGTCGCGCCATCGATGCGAGCGGCCTCGTAATAGTCTTGGTTGATCGATGCCAACCCCGCGATGAAAATCAAGGTCGCAAGGCCAACGCCTTTCCAGACATCGACCAGCGCCACAGAAAACAGCGCGATGCTCGGATTGGTCAGCCAGCCCGGCCCCGCAACCCCAAGCGCCGCCAATCCCAGATTGACCGCGCCTTTGGTTGGATGCAGCAGCGCGGTAAAGGTCAGGCCGATGCCGATGGTTGAAACCAGAACCGGAAAGAACACCACGGTGCGCAAAAAACCCTGTGCATAGAGGCCAGAGGTCAGCAGAACCGCCAACAAAAGCCCGATCACCGTTTTCAGCCCCGAGGTGGTAACGGCATAAATCACGGTATGGATCAGGCTTTGCCCCATAAAGGGTTCCGAGAAAAACTGGCGAAAGTTTTCAAGCCCGATATAGGTCGCAGAAAACAAATCCCAGCGCGTCAGGCTGAACCAGAAAGAGGCCAGCGTCGGCACCAGAAACAGCACCGTATAGACCACTGCGGCGGGCGCGACGAACCAATAGGGATAGGGGGATTTGTGTTGCATAGGGCCTTCCGGTAAATGCGCCCCCGCCCTTTGATGGGCGGGGGCAAGTTGCCGTTTGCGGATCGTGATCCCTGCTTACATCCGGGTTTGGGTGCAAGCGATGTTCAAATCACAAGCCGCGTCCTGATGGGGAGATCACCAGTTCGGCAAACCCAACTGCTTGGCTTGCTTTTCAACATCGCCATCATAAAGCGCTGCGGCTTCGGTGGCAGGACGAATGCCCGAGCCAACCTCAACCGTAAACTGTTCCAGCGCAGGGCCCTTGATGGGCGACAGGAATTCCAGCGCTGGTGCTGTCATGCCTTCGGTCTGGAAATAGGGCAACATATCGGCAACCGAAGGCGCCACATCAGCCGGCAGCGCGCAATCCTTGATCAGATAGGGCCCGGTCGCGCCAATCGCGTCGATCATCACCTTGCAGCCTTCAACCGAAGCCACAAAGCTAAGGAAGTCTTTGGATTCCGCAACGTGCTCGCTGGCCGAAGGCACATAGAGCGCCATCGGCATCCAGACGGTCAGCCCGTTCTTGGCCGCGTCATTGCCGGGTTGCGCGAAAAAGCCGACATCGTTGACGTTCTCAGGGTAGTTTTGCTTGATGTTGCCCAGCGCGAAAGTCAGCATCGGGTAATGGGCGGCCTCGCCGGTGGCGACCATGCGCACGCCATCATCAAAGGTTGCCGCGCCAAAGTCGGCGTTCAGATAGCCTGCCTTGAACACGTCTTCCAAATGCTGGAACCCAGCGGCAGCAGCGGGCGATGTGGCGTATTTCGCCTTGTTCGCGGTGTACTCCGCGGCAAAGGTTGGCTCTGCTGCCTGCACGTTGAAAAAGTCGGCAAGAACGAAAAGCTGGCTTGTCCAAGTGTCCTTATAGGTTTGCGCAACGGCGACCTTGCCTGCGGCTTTGATCTTTTCGTTGTTGGCCATGAACTCGTCCCACGTCTTGGGAACCGAAAGGCCAAGCTCTGCATAGATCTTTTTGTTGTAGTAAATACCGCCGCCCATCGCCGCGCCAAATGGCACACCGCGCACGACACCATCCGTACCGGTCACAACGGGCTTGAAGCTGTCGAGCACGTTGGCTTGGCCCGCGATATTGCTCAGGTCTGCCAAGGTTTGCGTCGGGTTCAGCGCCTGAAACAACGAGCCGGAGTTATAGTTCAGGATATCGCCTGCCTCACCTGTTGCCAGACGCGTCTTGATCATGTTGTCGCCTTCTGCGCCGCCGGGGCGGGTCTCGATTGCGAAGGTTACATCAGGATGCGCGGCGGTATAGGCGGCGGTCAGCGCTTCCATCGCCGTGACAGTTTCAGCATTGCCGTCGATCAGAACCGCAAGCTTGACCTCGGCTTGCGCCATTCCAGCCAGAATTGTCATCGCGGAAGCCAGCGCGAAACTGTGGGTTAGTTTGGTCATCGTTTCTCCTCCCAGAGACTTTGGATTATGGTTCAGGTCGTCAACTCAAACGTAATTTCGTGCTGCCCGGACGGCAGCATGACACCCTCGGGCGGCAGGGTTAAGCTCTTGCCATTTATACGGTAATCCTGATGTGCCGGGTCCCGGCTCAGCCGCCCTGTGCAGCCTTCGGGCAGGTTGACCACATAGGTCACGCGGCGGCCGTCCAACTGCCACTGCGCCTCAATCCGGCCGTGGCGGCAGTCATGCCAGGCCGCAACCGGTGACAGTGCAGGCAGAATGGTGGGTGCCAGATCAACCACATCAAACCCAGGCTGCGGCACCATCCCCGCGACCTGTTCAAACAGCCATTGGCACACGGCGCCATAAGCATAGTGGTTATAGCTGTTCATCATCGGGTCATAAATCGTGCCATCTGGCGCAATCGAATCCCACCGCTCCCAAATCGTGGTCGCCCCTTGATCGACCTGATACAGCCAGCCCGGCACCTCACGGTTCAGAAAAACCTTTTCCACCAAATCCGTCATGCCGAGTTTGGTCAGCGCAGGCAGCAAGGCAGGCGTGCCGATAAAACCGGTGCCAATCAGGTAATCGGCATCCTCGACCGCCTTGCGGAAGTGCGCTTTTGCCGCCGGCATATGCGGATCCGGCACCAACCCATAGAGGAAGCACAGCGCATAAGACGTCTGATCGTTGTGCGCCAATCGACCCGATGGGGCGATAAACTCATGTGCAAAGGCGGCTTTGATCGCGGCGGCGCGGCGTTCAAGGTCGCCTTGCGCCGGATCACCGATGACAGCCGCAATTTTCGCGGCAAGATCGGTGGAAATGAAGTGATAGATCGTCGCGGCACAGTCATCGGCAATGGTCGGGCGCGGCTTACGGTTGTCGCCAACCGGCTGCAACCAATCCCCAAAACTAAAGCCCTTGGACCCCCAATGCGAATTGGTCTGCAAAAGCGGCCCATCGCCCAAAGACCACAGATAATCCAGCCATTTGACCATTGCCGGAAAGCATTGCTGCAAAATCGCCGGATCGCCGTAGTGTTGATAAAGCTGCCACGGGATCACCACGATGGCATCGCCCCACCCGGTTGACCCCGCCCAATCACCCGGCACGACACCCGGATGCAACCGCGTCGGATCGGGCGAAAAATGCGGCACAGCGCCATCTGGGCGCTGATCATGCATGACATCGCGCAGGAATTTTGCCAAAAAGCTTTCGCAATCGGCCAGCCAACAGGCCGTGCCCGCAAAGACTTGGGCATCCCCCGTCCAGCCCAAACGCTCGTCTCGCTGCGGGCAATCAGTCGGCACTTCGATAAAATTCGACCGCTGCGACCAGATCGTGTTTTGCACCAAACGGTTCACAGCAGGCTCGCCGCAGGTGAAACTGCCCGCAGCCTCTGGCACCGAGGAAATCGGCACCATCTCGACATGGTTAATCGTCGCATGCCCTGTGACGGTCAGCCGCGCATAGCGAAAGCCCTGAAAGCTGAACATCGCCGCATAGGTTTCGGGCGCGCCGCCTTTCAGGGTATAATGCACCTCGGCCCGTGCCGAACGGTAGTTGCGATTATCAAATGCGCGGTTCGGGCCCAACACCTCGGAATGCTCGACCCGCACCATGGCACCCGCATCGCCCTGAACCGTAAAGCGCAAAATGGCCCCGGCATTCTGGCCAAAGTCATAGACATGGCGGCCTGCGTCGTCCCATGCCTCAATGGCCGGCAGGGCGGGCAATTCCCTAACAGGGGCCGTTTCATGTGGCACCAAAAGCGCAGGATCAAAGGCCAACACCTCGACGCCCTGATCAGCAACAGGCCGAATACGGGCATCAAAATCTTCGCCGTAGTAGATCCCCGAGGCCGTGACGGGCAGCAGCCCGCTCTGCCAGCTTGCATCTGTCGAAAGTGTAACCGCCCCCTCAAGGTCAGCAATCGCCGCGATCCGGTCACCCCATGTGTTCACCAGCATCGCCCCCGGCCACATCATTTGCGACCGATACCACCCATCGCCCAGCCAAATCTCAACCCGGTTTGTTCCAAGCTGCAACAGCCCGCCGACCTCATAGCTTTGATAAGCAATTCGGTCGTCGTAACAGGTCCAGCCCGGCGTCAACAGATCTTGGCCGACCCGCACCCCATTGATAAAACAGCGATAAAGCCCCTGCGCCGAGATGTGAAGCAAGCTCGGGGCGAGGCGGTCGACCTTGAAATCCCTGGCAACAAAGCTGGCTTGCTTGCCTTGCCCGGCATCGGCGATGGGGGCGATCATCGCGCCTGTCCACTTGCGCGCAGGCATGGGCCTTGCACCAAGGATCACACCTGAGACTTTGCCTTGATCTGTCACCCGAACGCCCCTTCAAGATGCCCGCAGTGTCATTCTGCAAATGTGCATCGTTCTACGTAGATCGTTCTACATAACGATTTGCATTACAAGTATTTTTTTTGTAAGCTCGGATAGCGGCGCTAAAATCGCTCGGAACATCCCAAAATGAATGAGATAAATTCGCGCACACCGACACTTCGTGTGACGATCAAGACCGTCGCTCAGGATGCCGGTGTGTCGGTTGCCGCGGTGTCAAAGGTGATGCGAAACGCTTACGGCGTGAGCAATTCGCTTCGGCAAAAGGTCACTGCCTCCATCGAAAGGCTCGGCTATCGCCCAAGCGTTGCGGCGCGCGGCATGCGGGGGCAGACCTATACCATCGGTATTCTGTTGGTTGAAATCTCGAACCCGTTTATCCCTGAAATCGTTGACGGCATCACCGGCGTGCTGGAACCGTCAAACTATAAGGCCATGTTCGGCATCGGGCATTCTGCGACCTCGATCGAAACCGGTTTGGTGGAATCGATGATCGACAACCGCATGGATGGGTTGATCCTGGTGGCACCGCGCATGACGGGGGAAACCTTGGCACGCTATGCGCGGCAGATTCCGATGGTCGCAATCGGTCATCACGAGGCCTCGGCCTTGGAGTTTGATACGGTGAATTGCGACGATCAGCGTGGCGTCGCGATTGCTGTCGAGGCATTCGTCGCATGCGGCCACCGCGACATCGCGATGCTCAGCAACGAAGACCCAGAGGCCAGCCCGGCGAACGTCGTTTATCAACGCGAACGTGCCTATCTGGCGGCGATGCAGGCATGTGGCCTGTCGGAAACCGCGCGGATACTTATGCTTCCGCGCCGCGAGGACCCACATCTGCCTGCAATCGACGCGCTGTTGAAGATGCCAGATCGCCCGAGGGCGCTGTTCGTCTGGTCCGATCTGGATGCGATACTTGTGATCAATGCGGCCAAAGCCGCGGGGATAAGGGTGCCGCAAGATCTGGCCATCATCGGATACGACAATTCACCCGTCGCGGCGTTACCCTTGATCAGCCTGAGCAGCATCGACCAGTCTGGCCGCCAGTTGGGCGAAATCGCGGTGCAGGCGCTTTTGTCGCGCATCGGGGGCCGCAAAGAGCCACTGCATCACTTGATCATGCCGAAATTGCTCCAACGTGAAAGCAGCTAGATCCGCCGTTCGATCGCGCTGGCCTTAGCCGATTGCACTGGCGCAACAGCGCACGCGCCCGAAGATCGGGCTCTAAGGCTCATAGCCCCACGGCCCCCCCCTCATCCTCCATTCCCGCCTTTCGCTTTGAAAGCGAAAGCCAATTCGAAGGCATACGCAAGCATTAGCTTGCAAATTCTAGCGAAGATTGCGCCAAATCGCGCATTATCATTGATAGCTGACAAGAATCAGAATCAATGCGCAGCTTTCGCGAGCATTCAAAAGTATACGAGTGCATTCGAAGATTTGTGAAAGCGCGGATGGCAGTGATGTCGCAATGCGAGCGGCAGCACTGGGGCAAAGGGATGCTGAAACACAGCTTAACTTTATGAAAAGCACTGAACTTGGCGCGAGGAGGCGGCAAGTCAGTTTGCAAGGGGAGGACGGAACATGTTCAAATCAATTTTAAGGGTCTCGCGGCCACAGCAAGCGCTCTGCTGCTGACGACCGCTGCCTAAGCTGACAATTTGAAGGGCGCGATTGTTGTGATGGATCTCACGACCAACGCCTTCCAGATTGAAATGGCCGACCAAGCCGTTGCCTATGGCAAGGAAATCGGCGCCGATGTCAAAGCCTATGCGCCAGAGGGTTCGTTTGGCGACTATGAAGGCCAGATTTCCATTATCGAGGATCTGATCACCAAGCAGGTCGATTTCATCGTCTTGGTTGCGGGCCATACCACAGCACTGGTGCCGGTCGTCGACAAGGCGATGGCGGCGGGCATTGCTGTCGTCAACATGGACAACCGCCTGAACACCACCAACATGGTCACATATGTTGGCGTCGATAACGGTCAGGGCGGCAAAATGGCGGTGGATTACATCGCCTCCAAACTCGGCGGCGTTGGCAAGATCGCGTTGATCCAAGGCGAAACCGGCAACCCCGTGCAAATCCTGCGGACCAAGGGCTTTGAGTTGGGTGCTCTGGTGCATCCGGGCCTTGAGGTTGTTGCACAACAAGGCGCGCATTGGACCGAAGAAGAGGGTCTGAAAGTCATGGAGGACATTCTTCAGGCGCACCCAGAAGTGAACGCCGTGTTTGGCGAGTCTGATAACCTTGCCGTTGGCGCGGCACGCGCGGCCAAGTCGGCGGGTCGGACGGACATCGTGTTTGTCGGCTATGACGGCCAGCAGGGTGGCTATAAGGCGATCAAGGCGGGCGATGTTTCGGCGACCATCCGCATGGACGCGCACAAGATGGTGCAGCTCAGCATCGACGCGGCTGTTCAATACATCAAGAACGGCAAGACCAAGGACGGCATTGCGCCTGAAACCTACATCAGCCCCGAGCTGGTGACCGCAGCCGAAGTCGAGCAATACATCAAGTAAGTGTTCGTGTGACCCCACTGTTTAGCGGGTCTGCAAACTGATTGACGGGGCCGGAAAACCACTGCTTTCCGGCCCCTTGTCCTTCAATCCAACAGGACAATAGCATGAAATCCCTTCTAAAAGTCCGCAACGTTTCCAAACAGTTCCCTGGTGTTCTGGCGCTTGATCAGGTCGATTTCGACTTGGCCGCAGGCGAGGTTCACGCGCTACTGGGTGAAAACGGTGCAGGCAAATCGACACTGGTCAAGATCATCACGGGTGCTTACCGGCTCGATTCTGGCAGCCTCTCGATCGACGACAAGGAGGTGCAGTTTCACAGCCCCGCCGATGCGCAGGCTGCCGGCATTGGCGTGATTTATCAGGAATTTTCCTTGGTCCCCAGCCTGTCGGTCGCCGAGAATCTGTTTCTGGGCGAATATCCGACGCGCTTTGGCCTGATCGACTGGGCGGCAATGAACCAAGCAGCAACTGACCTGCTCCTGCGGTTTGGCGTCAATGCGCAGGCCACTGACACCTTGCAAACTCTGGGCGTGGCAACGCGACAGATGATCGAAATTCTGAAAGTGCTGCGGCGGCAAAACCTGAAGATCCTGATTATGGACGAGCCGACCTCGTCGCTGTCAGAGTCCGAGGCGCAGATGCTGTTCAGCTTTATCGCCAGCCTGCGCGCGCAGGGCGTCTCGGTGATCTATATTTCGCATCGTCTGGACGAGATCAAACAGATCTGCGACCGCGTCACTGTGTTTCGCAACGGCAAACGCATCTCGACCGAACCCGCGCGCGATATGAGCATAGCGGATATCGTCACCAAGATGATCGGCGCCGAATTGGCCGAACATTATCCGGTCAAATGCACAGCACAGGGCGAGGTTTTTTTGCAAGTTTCCGGCCTGTCAGGGGCGGGGTTTGAGGACATCAATTTCTCTGCCCGCAAAGGCGAGGTGCTTGGCATCACCGGCCTTGTTGGCGCAGGCAAGTCTGAACTGGTCGAGACCATTTTCGGCGCGCGCCAATTTGCCAGCGGTTCGATCCGTCTGAACGGGGAAACCTTCGCTCCCAAAACCCCGAAACAGGCGATTGCCAAAGGCATCGGCCTGCTGCCTGAAAGCCGTAAAGAACAGGGTTTGGTTCTGGCGCTCAGTTGCGCGCATAACATCAGCTTGGCCTCGCTCGACAAGATTTCAACGCCGTTTCTGGCGTTGGGCGCCGAGGCCGCGATTGCCGAAGACAGCTTTACCAAGCTCGAAGTCCGTCCCGCCGATCCGCGCAACCGTGTCGTCAACCTGAGCGGCGGTAATCAGCAAAAGGTCGTTCTGGCCAAGTGGCTGATGCGCGATTGTCAGGTTTTGCTGTTTGACGAACCCACCCGCGGCATCGACGTCGGCGCCAAGTTTCAGATCTATTCGATGATCGTGAAACTGGCCGAGGCGGGCAACACCATCATCGTCGCCTCAAGCGAAATTGAGGAAATAAGTGGGATCTGCAACCGCGCATTGGTGATGCGCAAGGGCAAGATCGTTGAGGAATTAACCGGGGCTGACCTGAACAGGGAAAGCATTCTGGCGGCAATTGCAGGAGCTTAGCATGAACATTGATCGAATCTTTAAGGAGAACCGCCAGCCGATTATCGCGGCACTTTCTCTGTTGGCGATTGTCGTGATCTTGTCGTTCACCTCGGAATATTTCTGGACGGTGGGCAACGTTTTTAACATCGGCAAACAAGCCTCGATCAACCTGATCATCGCTTTGGGGATGACCGTGGTGATCATCTCGGCGGGGATCGACCTGTCGGTCGGCTCGCTCTTGGCGCTGACAATTTCGATCACTGCGGTTCTGAGCATCGCCAACGGCATGAATATCGTGCTGGCCTCGGGCATCGCCATTTTCCTGACCGTGGCGGCTGGCACGCTCAATGGGGTGATTATCCAATATGGTAAGGTTCCGGCCTTTATTGCGACACTGGGGACGATGGGAGTGGCGCGCGGAATTGTTCTGCTGATTTCGAGCGGCCATCCGTCGATGTCGTTTCCATCAGAATTTTTGTGGATCGCGGATGGCAAAATCCTGGAAATCCCTTTCCCGATCCTGCTGTCGCTGATCATGGTCATCGCGACCATTGTTTTGCTGAAATACACCCGCCTTGGCCGCGAAATCTACGCAATTGGCGGCAACGAAGAGGCCGCACGGCTGTCGGGGATCAACATCCCCTTTGTGCTCATCGTCACCTATGCTCTTAGCGGGCTGTGCTGCGCAATTGGTGGCATCGTCTTTGCCGCGCGCGTCGGTGCAGCACCGCCTTCTGCTGGGGTAGGCTACGAGTTGAACGCGATTGCCGCCGTAATCATTGGCGGCACCTCTCTTAGCGGTGGGCGCGGCAATGTCATGGGCACGGTGGTCGGGGCCTTCCTGATGGCGGTGATTTCAAACGGGTTGAACATCATCGACGTCGACCCCTACTGGCAGGGTATCGTCATCGGCACGATTATCGTTTTCGCGGTGATGATGTCCAATTTGCGCTCTGGCAATCGCTAGATTTGCGGGCGCGGACATGGTGCAACGAGGGAGCCGAAAATCAGCTGTGACCGTCCCTCGGTATTTTTGCAGGTTATTGGCCCTATGACGCATCTGCTCCCCATTGGGTAATCCGCCCATCTTCAGTTTCTGGGCGGGTGTGATGCCGCTAATACCCGTGTTTGGGCGATCGTTGTTGTATGCCAATGGCCATTGCGGTTGAAATCATCCGGCACGGTCAGCAGCCGGAATACACCCCCTCAGGCGCGCGATGACCGGCACGGGCAAGATGCTCTGGGTCCAGACGCTCCGAACCGGGTTTGTCGCACAGGAGGGGATTGCGCGTCAGGTTTGCGCGCTGGGCGGGGCTGGGGTCTGATCTTCGGGTTGCACGTCGTCGAATGACGCATAACTCATGTTGTAAAGCCGCGCGTAAAGACCACCTGTCTTGATCAGCTCTTCGTGGCTGCCCTGTTCAATCAGCGACCCGCTTTGCAGCACGATGATCCGGTCGGCGTCGCGGATGGTGGCAAGGCGGTGTGCGATGACCAAACCGGTGCGCCCTTTCAACAGACGCAGCAGGGCTTTCTGGATCAGCATCTCGGTATAGCTGTCGATGCTGGCGGTCGCCTCATCCAGCACAAGGATCCGCGCATCCGCGACCAACGCACGGGCAAAACTGATCAACTGGCGCTGCCCCAGCGACAGGCTGCCGCCACGTTCGCCCATCATCGACTCATATCCATCCGGTAGTGCAACGATGAAATCATGCGCGCCGACCGCCTTAGCCGCGGCGATCACGTCTTCGCGGCTGGCGTCGGTTTTGTTGAAGCGTATGTTTTCCAGAACCGTCCCCGTAAACAAAAACGGCTCTTGCAGCACCATTGCGATCTGGCGGCCGAGCGAGGCTTGCGTGACGTCGCGCACGTCGTGGCCGCCGACCAGAACCTGACCCTGTTGCACGTCATAGAACCGATGCACCAAGGCCATCGCGCTGGATTTGCCTGATCCAGTCGGGCCGACAAGTGCCACCATCTCGCCGGGGTTCGCACGGAAGCTCACGTTTTTCAGGATCGGGTGCGCGGGATTGTAGCCGAATGTCACATCCCGGAATTCAACCGATCCATCCATGTCTGGTCCAAGCACGATTGCCTTGGGCGCATCCTTGATATCGACCGGCACGTCCAACACTTCGGTCAAGCGCTGCCCCGAGGCCATCGCCCGCTGCATCACCGAATACTGCATGGTCAGCGATCGGATCGGATCGAAAAACCGTTGAATGTAAAACAGAAAGGCCACCATCACGCCAACGTCAAGCTGTCGGTCCAGCACCATTGCGCCACCGACAACCACAAGGACCGCCATTGCAATCCCGGTCAGGCTGTCGACGATCGGCACCATCACCTGTGCGTATTTGGCCGCTGTTCGGTGCGCCCGCAGGTTGGCCCGCGCCTTGTCGGTGTAAAGCGCGAAGTTGACTTGCTGACGATCCATGCCCTGCACGGTGCGCACGCCATGAATCCCTTCGGCCAAGGCGCCATTGGTCACAGAGTTGGCTTCATGTGCCGCCATGAATGCCGCGCGGGCGCGAGGTAGCCAGAAGATGCGCACGATGAACAGAACAGGCAAGACCGTCAGCGTCAGCATTCCCAATTGCACGTCCATCCAGAGCATCAGAAAGATGATCCCGAACAGCAACACGATATCCCCAACCGACAGGACCGAAGTTTCCAGAAACTCCTGCATCGCGTTCACATCGCCCTGCAATCGCGACATCAACCTGCCGACCTCGGTCTTGTCCATGAAGGAAAGCGACACCTTTTGCAGGTGGTCAAACATCGCGGTGCGAATGTCGAAAAGCACATTCTCAGCCGCCTTGCCGACCACGCTTTCCTGCACCCAACTGGCCCCGAAATTGACCAGGATGGCTACGCCGAAAGCCACTATCGACAGGTTAAGCGCGCGGCTGCTGCCTGCATTGCCGCTAAGGCCGGTGTCGATGGCGTGCCGGATGATCAATGGAATGACCAACTGCGTTGCGGTGAACACCAAAACTGCGGCCACTGCGATGACCAGACGCAACCGATAGGGGCGCACGAAAACCCATATGCGGCGGATGATGCGGCGATCAAAGACGCGGCCGAACATCTCTTCTTCAATGCGGTGTGATCCGACAACTGCGCGCGGAGGGCGGCGACCGTCCTCCCGCACATCATTGCGTTCGGTTTCGTGTTCTTCTGCCATCAAACTGTACCTTTGCTGGCGCCGGGGCGAACCTGAAGATCGTAAAGGGCACGGTAGCGACCATTCAGCGCCAAGAGCTCATCATGGCTTCCAGCCTCGACGATTTCGCCTTTTTCAACGAACAGGATGCGGTCGGCATGCATCAGCGAACTCAACCTGTGGGCCACGATGATTGTCACCCTTTCACTTGCGCGCTCACGGATGGCATCGCGGATACGACGTTCGGTGTTGGCATCGACTGCCGCGGTGGAATCATCGAACAACAGCACCGCAGGATTTAGCATCAGGGTCCGCGCAATCGACATACGCTGACGTTGCCCCCCCGAAAGCGACGCCCCGCGTTCCCCCACGACTGTGCGATACCCCGCAGGCAAGTCCATGATATAGCGGTGCAATTGTGCAGATTCACTGGCCCGCTCAATTCGGCTTTCCTTGGCCCAGGGATCGCCATAGGCGATGTTGTTTTCAAGGCTGGTGGTGAACAGGAACACATCCTGCTGCACCACGGCAACCGCTTGGCGCAGCGAATGCAGGGTGACATCGCGGATGTCTTGCGCATCAATCGTGACACGTCCGCCGGTTACATCGTAAAAGCGCGGGATAAGATGGGCGATCGTTGTCTTGCCGCTTCCGGGTGGGCCGATCAGGCCGATGGTTTCACCCCGCCGCGCCTCAAAACTAAGGTTGCGGACGGCCGGGCGATAATCGGCGCCGGGATAAGAAAAATCGACAGCCTCGAACCGCAGCACACCATCGCTGATTTTCAGATCCTGCGCGTGCGGCGCGTCCTTGATCGCGGGTTCCAGATCAAGCAGCGCGAAGATACGCGCGCCGCAGGTTGAGGTGCGCGCGAATGAATTGACCAGCAAGCCAAGCTGGCGCACCGGCATTTGCAGAATGGTCATGAAGGTCAGGAAGGCGGCCAGAGTGCCTACCGTGATCTGCCCGTCGATCACTTTATGGCCGCCGACCCAGAGTACCAGCCCCATCGCAACAAAGAACGAAAGGGTCATGGCGCTGGTGTTGCGCACGCGAATGTCGACCCGTTCATGCGCAAGCTCAAGCGCGCTGGCCGAGGCCACGGCGAACTTCTGCATCTCGTGTGGTTGGGCGGCAAAGGCCCGCACCACGCGGATACCGCCCAGGTTTTCTTCCATCACCCGACTTAGCACTGAAAGACGTTCCTGAAGGTCAAGCCAAGTGCCGCGAAGTCTTAGCTGCGTGACCGACGACCGCCATGCAACAAAGGGCACAAAGCTCAGCGCCATCAGCCCAAGCAGCAGATCGGTCGACAGCAGCTGATACCCGCCGACCCCGATCAGCACCGACAACAGAACGATCCGTACCAGCCCCGTCGAAAAGAACATCCGCACGCCTTCAAGATCAAGCATCCCAAGCGTAATCAGATCGCCAGAATGAACCCGGTCGTGAAAGCCATAGCTGAGGTTCTGGATCTTTTCATAAAAGGCCAGCCGTAGCTCATAACCGGTGTGATGCCCGACGGATTCGCTGAAATAGTTCTGCAGGGTGGTGAAAATTCCACGCCCGACCGAGACAGCCAGCACCGTCAGCGCCGTGGACATCAACGCGGCGCGGGCGGTCGCTTCATCGGCCCCGCCGGTGACCAGAAGCTGGGTTTGGTCGATCGCCCGGCCAAGCAAAAGCGGGATCAAAAGCTGCAACACCGCCGCAAACAATGTCGCGATCAGCGCGATACTGACCGACCACGGGCTGTGCAGGTCAATCCGCACGACGCGCGCAATGGTTCCCAGCCCATCACGCCAGCCCGTCGAGGCCGTGCGGCGCATCAGCTCGGCGCTGTCAGGCGGGCTATCGGTATGATCAGCATTCATCGGGGTGGGTCCAAACACAAAATCGATCGGTCACTTTTAGCAACCGCGCGCCCGGCAGCAGACTGCAAGCGCAGAGTTGTGACGGTTACAAAGCATTTCTGCAAAAGCCTGTGGCTTTCCCGCACGGATTGAGCAGGAAGCGGTTTTTTTGTTGGCGCAGAAGATTATCGGCATGATAGTTACCTTCAGTTCTTTTTTTCACTGTTTTCCGAGCAAATTCTGCCCCGGAAGGTGAGTTTTGAGGCAGATTCTGTGAGTGAACGGGCCGACGACATTTTCCGCATTCCCAAACGGGTGACGCTGGCCGAAACGATTGCCGACTCGGTTGCTCGGGCGATTGCGACCGGGTTCCTGAAACCGGGCGAGAGGGTGACAGAAATCGCTCTGGCAGACCGTGTCGGCGTCAGCCGTGCACCCATTCGAGAAGCGCTGAAAATCCTGCATGCGCAGGGTATCGTCATTGCGGATTCGAGCCGCGGGTTCCGGGTTGCCGCCTTTGATGACGACACGATCCGCAAGGTGCTGGAAGTGCGCTTGTCTCTTGAAACCATCCTTCTGCGAGACGCGGTGCTTTATTGGCGGGGCCATGATGTTGCGGCGACCGTCCTGAACTTGCCGATTGCGCGGATGCACGAAGCGGCGGTCAATGATGATCGCGCCGCTTCGCTTGAAGCCGACCTCAGCTTTCACCGCGCCATTGCCGAGGCCGCGCACAACGAAATCGTGCAGACGCTTTGGTCGGCTATCGCGCGGCATGTGATGATCATTTTCAGTCTGCATAAATACCGGGCTGACGACCTCTATTCCGTGGTGCGCCATCATGAGACGTTCCGTGATTTCATTCGCGAGCAGATCAAGGAAAACTCCGATGCGGCGGTATTGCGCAGCGAGTTGGAAAACCATCTGCTGCAAGTGTCGAGGATGCGCCCGTCCCAATTTGGCTAATGCGCGCGCCGCTGCAGACCCAACTGTCAGGCAAATTGGTGGTTCTTGATACAGGCGCTGCCGTGACCCGGCCCGACGATTTCAAGCTCGGGCACTGCCACCGCGCATTCCGCGCTCGCAATCGGACAGCGTGACCGGAAGACACAGCCCGAAGGTGGGTTGATCGGGCTCGGGATATCGCCCTGCAACAAAATGCGCTGGCGCTTGTAGGTTGGATCAGGGCGCGGGACGGCGGACATCAGCGCCTTGGTATAGGGATGGCGCGGAGCGGCATACAGCGCCTTCGACGGCGCGATTTCCATGATCTTGCCAAGATACATCACGATCACCCGATCCGAAATATGCTCGACGACGGCAAGGTCATGCGCAATGAACAGCATGGTAAGGTTCAGACGGTTCTTCAGATCTTCCATCAGGTTGATAACCTGCGCCTGAACCGAAACATCCAGCGCCGAAACCGGCTCATCCGCGACGATGAAGTCAGGCTCTACCGCCAAAGCGCGGGCGATGCCGATGCGCTGACGCTGCCCGCCCGAAAACTCATGCGGGTAACGGTCGACATAATCACCCGAAAGCCCGACCTGTTCCAGTAATTCAACAATCCGCGCTTCACGGTCAGAAGCACTGCCGATATTGTGGATGCGAAGCGCGCGGCCGATCACCTGACGCACCTTTTCGCGAGGGTTAAGGCTTGCATCAGGGTCTTGGAACACGATCTGCATGCGCTTTCGCTGGGCGCGCATCTCGCGCGTCGACAGGGCCGCGATGTCTTGGCCGGCAAACAGGATCTTGCCCGACGTCGGCTCGGTCAGGCGCAGGACCGTGCGTCCGACTGTGGTCTTGCCGGAACCGGATTCTCCAACAAGGCCAACGACTTCACCTCGATTGATGTCGAACGAGATGTTGTCGATCGCCTTGACCACGACCTGCGTTTTTCGAAGCAAGCCACCGGTGATCGGGAAATATTTCTTCAGGTTCTGCACCCGCAAAAGCGGCTCTTGCAGGCGGGCGTCCGGTGTTGGTCGATCAGTGGGGCTCACGACGCGCTCCTTTGCAAAAGATCAAGCTCGCTGGCACGAAAACAGCGCGCGTCATGCCCCGGTGTAACTGCTGCCAAAGGCGGCTCACCGGCGGCGCAGGCTGGCTGCGCAAAGCCACAGCGGCTGCGGAAGCGGCAGCCCTTTGGCAGACGCGAAAGCGGCGGCACATGGCCGGGGATCGGCACCAGCCGCTCACCACCCGCCCCAAGCCGCGGCATCGAGCCCAGCAGCGCCGCCGTATAGGGCATACGTGGGGTTGCGAAGATGTCGATCACGGGCGCCGTCTCAACGATTTGGCCCGCATACATCACGCAAACTCGGTCGGCGACTTCTGCGACGACGCCCAGATCGTGGGTGATGAAGATCATCGCCATGCCCATCCGCGCCTGAAGATCCTTCAACAGCTCCAGCACCTGCGCCTGAATGGTGACATCCAGCGCGGTGGTCGGCTCATCGGCGATCAGCAATTCCGGCTCACAGCTTAGCGCCATGGCAATCATAGCGCGCTGCCGCATCCCCCCAGACATCTGGTGCGGAAAGTTGCCGATCCGGCGACGCGGTTCCGGAATGCCCACCAGTTCCAGCATCTCGACCGCGCGTTCCAGCGCCTGTTTATAGCCGAGCTTCTGGTGCAGCACCACAACCTCGGCAATCTGGTGGCCGATGGTGTATACTGGATTGAACGAGGTCATCGGCTCTTGAAAGATCATCGACATGGCATTGCCACGGATGCCCCGCATCGCAGCATTGTCCAGCGTGCTAAGCTCGCGCCCGCGAAACTTGATGCTGCCCGCAGCAATCCGGCCGGTGCCCGATGGCAGCAACCCCATCACCGACAGGCTGGTGACCGATTTTCCCGAGCCGGATTCGCCGACGATGGCCAGTGTTTCGCCCGGCTTTACGGAAAAACTGACATCCTCGATCGCGTTGATCTCACGCCCCTCGATGCCGGTGCGGAAACAGGTGGTCAGACCGCGCACCTCTAGCAGCGGGGGCAGTTGTTCCAAGCCGAGTTTGGCGTGTTCGCTGGGTGTCTGCATCGTCATTTCCCTATTTCCCAGTCGGGGGTCACATAGGTTCCGCCACCCGGTTGACCGATGACGTTCCCGTCGTGAAAGACCGTTTTTCCCGCGACCATGGTCTGCACGACCTTGCCGCGCAGTTTGCGCCCTTCGTAAAGATGTGCAACGTCGCGCGCATGGGTGTGCAGCGTCTTGGCGCTGATCACCGTTTCAGCGTTCAGGTCGACAATCGTCAGATCAGCATCACTGCCCGGCAGGATCGCTCCCTTGCGCGGATAGATGCCATAGCGGCGTGCCCCGTTGGCACAGATCAGATCATGCGCGTGGCCAAGGCTAAGGCGGCCCTGTGCGACGGCGTCGAGCATGGCAGGCAGGATGAACTCGATCCCCGGCACGCCGGGCGGTGCGGTCAGAAAATTCCCCTCGGCGGCCTGCTTTTCGGCACGGGCAAAGGGGGCGTGGTCGGTGGTGACGAAATTGATCACGCCGTCATCAATCGCCTGCCACAAGGCATCCTGATCTGCTTGACCTCTGATCGGCGGGTTCACCTTGGCATAGACGCCCGCGCGCGCGACGTCCGCCTCAGTGGCAAAAAGGTATTGCGGGCAGGTTTCGGCCGTGAAATCCGACGTCCCGGCAAAGGCATAGAGCACGGCAATCGTATCGGCGCTGGTGACGTGGGCGATGTGCAGCTTGGCGTTCACAGTCATGTTCATCGCCAGCAGTTTCGCCACAGCCACGGCTTCGCAAACCGCAGGGCGGGCGGCGGTGTGGGTGCTGGCTTCAGCGGGATCCAATGACGCAGCCCGACCGCCAAACAGCCCCAGCAAGGCGGCGCTCTCGGCATGAACAATTAGGGGCAGGCCGGTTTGCGCCACCAGTTCCAGCGCGCGATACTGATCGGCCTCATCGGGGAATGCGAGGCCCTGAAACTCATCTTCCCGGCCCAGCGGGGCAGGGGTGGTAAAGATCTTCCACGCGATGACGCCAAGTGCCTGCATCGCATCCCGCGATGCTTCGGTCAGATCGCCAACCGCGGCGTAAAGGCCAAAATTCACCACCGCGTTCTCCGCGAAATGCGCCTGCCGCGCCGCAACGATTTGTGGAGTGGAGCAGCAGGGCTTTGAAATTGGCATTTCAAAGATCGTGGTAACACCGCCTGCCGCCGCCGCACGCGTTTCGGACAGCACCGTGCCGCGTTCAGGATAGGCCGGCGAGCGAACATGGAAATGGATATCGACCAGCCCCGGCAGGGTGGTTTTGCCAACTGCATCGATCACCTGCGCGGCCTGAGGGGCGGTGCCGCGCGCATAAAGCCCCACGATCCGCCCCCCTTTCAGCCCGATGTCAAGCGGGTGCAGGCCATCGGGCGTCAAGACATCACTGTTGGCAACAAGGGTGTCGATCAGGCTCATGTCTTCAGCCCCAGCTCGGTCAATGCCCGTGCCACGCCATCCAGATTGGTCAGATGCATGGAGGCATAGTTCGGGGCCAGCACAACGCCGTGACCGCCTGCGCGATAGGTCGCCATGACCGAGCGATAGGCGATGTCAGGTGTGCATTTCGCCTGATCGGCACGAACGCGCGGCGCGTCGATGCCGAGGCCCATGAAGACCTTGGCACGTCCATGCACACCCCGCAGCGCATCGGCGCATTGGCCATGTACATAAGTGTCTGGGTCCATGCCTTTCTGGATTACCTCGTCCAGCGGCGCTTCCTTCAGGCCCAGCATTGCCTGCATCACGGCCGCTGCTGTCGTTGCGTCAAAGTCGCGCAAGACCGACTTGTGGAAAAAGCCGAACTCCTTGGCCCAGACCTCACCAGACTGATGCTGGTAGGTGATCGGCTTGACCCAATCGGCATACATCGTTTGCTCGGCCCAAGGCCATTGCGCGCGGCGGAAGACATTGAAATGATTTCGGTTCCAGACGTTCAGCCCAAAGGGCAGCCCCGGCTTGCACCATTTGACCAGCCCAAAAAGCTCGCGGTCCAGATCCTTGTTGCGCTCCAGCCAGAAGCGCTCCCAGATCAGCACCTCGGGGTTTTCCAACAGGACCCGCAGAAACGTGATGAAGGCACCATCGTCAAACGCTTCACCCGCATGCGCGGCCTGCATGAATTCGTGCATCTTGATGCAGGCACGCCGACAGGCCTCTACGTCGATGCCACGATCCAGCGCCTCGCGGCGCGCATGTTCAGAGAAATCCCCGGGGGCTTGCCCCTGCATCATCTGATCCAGCGGTGAGTTTCGCTCATTGCACCACATGATGCCGTCGATATCATAGTTGCGCACCTGATCCTCGATGATCGAATGGATCCAGTTGCGGTAGTCGGGATGAGAGGTCGAAGGCTCGTCCTTGCGGCGACCGTAGACATCCACCTCCATCACCTGCGCCAGATTGGGGATGTCGATATTGTTGACCGATCCGTGACCCGCGTATTTGAAGAACGGCTCCATCAGTTCGACATAAACCTTCATACCGCGCGCATGGGCTGCGGGCAGCACGATGTCGAGGATGTCTTTCCCCTGCATCTCCTTGTCCTTGGCGCGAAAATCCTTGATCAGCGTATTCTGGTAATAGCGCGGATCCGGGTTGAAATAGGCGCCGCCCATCATCGTGAAGGGTTCCGGCACGCCATGATCCGGCCACCCGTCCAGCTTGTGGCTGATCGAGCGGCCCGTCTTCAGCCCGAGCCAAGACACCGTTCCCAGCATCAGCACATTGACCCCGACCCGATGTTGCAAGGTGTCCAGAACGGTGTCGACGCCTTCGTCGATAAAGCTGATGGGGCTGATCTGGATGCCGACGAATTTTTCCTTTGGATCGGGCTTCATGCGGCTCTCCGATGCGCGTCGATAAAGCCCCGGATCAGGCCCATCGCCTCGCGGATTTTTGGCAGCGGTTGCAGATAAGAGATCCGGATGTAATCGGTGCTGTCATCCCCGAACATCGTGCCGGGGAAAACCATCACGCCGGTTTCGCGCAGCAAACCCTCGCAGAAGGCGGGGGCTTGCATTCCTGTCGATGAGATATTGGTGTAGATATAGAACGCGCCACCGGGATGGCCGTAGCTCAGCCCCGCCTCGGTCAGCGCGGCCATCAGATAATCGCGCCGTTCCGCATAATCCGCAAACATCCGCGCCATGTCGTCTTGCGGCCCGGTCAATGCCGCAAGGGCTGCGTATTGTGAAATGGTGCAGGTGTTGATCGACAAGGTGTGACGCGGTTCGGTCAGTTTTTCCACAAAATCCAGCGGCGCGGCCATGTAACCCACGCGCCAGCCCGTCATCGCATAGGTCTTGGAAAACCCGTTCAGCGTGATGGTGCGCGCCTTCATACCCGGCAGTGAGGCGAGCGAGAGGTGTTCGTTGCCAGCATAAATCAGCTTGGCGTAGATCTCGTCGGCGATCAGCAGAATGTCGTGCTTTACGGCCAATGCCGCGATCTTGCGGATCACATCAGGGGGCGTTACCGCGCCCGTGGGGTTGTTGGGCGAGACCATCACAAACAGCCGGGTGCGCGGCGTGATGCGCTTTTCGATCTCGGCAGGATCAAGCGCGAAGTCGTCTTTTTCATAGGTCGGCACCGGAACGGGGATGCCCCCGCACAGATGTACCGCCGTGTCATAGGTGGTGAACCGCGGCGAGGTGATCAGCACCTCGTCGCCTTCCGACACAAGCCCCAGCATGCAAAGCATGATGCTTTCCTGCACCCCCGCCGTGACAATCACCTCATCCGGCGAATAGTCGAGGTCGTAATCAGACTTCAGATTGTCCGAGATCGCCTGCCGCAAGGCGGGCAGGCCGGTCGGGCCGGTATAGTGGTGCTGGTTGGCGTCGAGCGCGGCCTTGGCGGCGTCGACGATGTGTTTTGGCGTGTGGAAATCGGGATCGCCGCGCCCCATGGCGATGACATTGGGCATGCCTGCGGCAATGTTCAGCATCTTCGTGCGGAACGATCCGTCTTCTTCAACGATGCGCGGCGCGAGGTGCTTCAGCAAATGCGAGTGTTGGGTCATCAGTGCATCCTCTTGCCGTCAACAAAGGTCATTTCAACACGCTCAAGCGCCATCAGGTCTTGATCTGGCTTGCCGTCGACCACGATCAGGTCAGCGCATTTGCCCACCTCCAGCGTGCCGATCTTTGCGTCCATCCGGGACAACACCGCCGCGCGCTGGGTGATCGAGCGCAGCGCATCCAGATTGTCGCGGCAGACGCCGACTTCGACCATGAAGCCAAGCTCCGGCGCGATGCTGTCATGCTCGACCGCCGGACTGCCGGCATCGGTGCCAAAGACGATCGGCACCCCCGCCTTGGCTGCGCGCACCAGCCCGTCATACCGTTTCGTGTCGGCAACCGCGTTCTGGCGCTCTTCGATCTTCCATTCGGGAATACCGAAAGCGCGGGCGATCTCGGGCTTGGCTTGCAGCACCAGCGGCGAAAAGGTGGTGACGATCGGCAGTTTGCGGTCCAGCAAGATCTGGATCGTCTCATCCGTCATCGAGCCGCCGTGTTCGATACAGTCCACCCCGAATTCGGCAACGCGTCGAATGCAGGCATCGTAGGTGGCATGCGCCGTGATCGGCAGGCGGTTGCGATGCGCCTCGTCGATCACGGCGGCAAGCTCTTCGTCGGTGAATTCAAGCGTGTCGTGGCAGGCCATGATCTTGATCAGATCGGCCCCGCCCTTGACCTGATCGCGCACGGCGCGGCGCATCTCGTCCGCACCTGTCGCCTCGCGGCAGACCCAATAGGTGTGGCCGCCGGTCTGGATGATGCTTTCGCCCGACACCAGAACGCGCGGACCCGGGAAAATGCCCTGCTCGACCGCCTGCTTGGTGAAAAGGTTCAGGTCGTGAAACCCCAGATCGCGCACCAGTGTGATACCCGCGCGCAGCGATTTCAGCATGTTGCCCGCTGCCTTGAACACCGAAATCGGCCGCGGATCGTCCATCGACTGGCGCGAAAGCTCGTGGATGCCGTCCCAGTTCAGATGCGCGTGGCTGTTGATCATGCCGGGCATCAGCGTCTTGCCCTTGGTGTCCACCACCTCGGCACCATTCGGCAACACGTCAGGGCGTTTGCCTACGGCGACGATCTTGCCATCCTTGATGTGGACATGGCCATCTTCGATCACCGTGTCGTCGGTGCAGGCGATCACACGGCCAAGAAACACCCGTTCCGGGGCGGGTTCGTTGAACATGCGTTTGATGATCTTGTCATATTTCCAGGCGGCTGGTTCTGGCATATCGGCTCTCCGTGATCAGACCGCGATAATGCGGGCGTCGATGGGTGTGTTTGCCTGAAAGCGCGAGGGAACCTCGACGCCGTCAGCGGTGACAATCATGGTGTTGATGGTGCGGTATCCGTCGATGCCGGGGCGGTAGACGCCGGGCTCATTGGAAAAGACCATGCCCGCGGCAAGCCGGGTCCTGTCTCCGGGGGCAAGCCAAGGCGCTTCGTGTCCGTCAAGCCCCATGCCGTGGCCGATCCGGTGGCGGATCGCCTCGGCAAGATCGGCTTCGCGCAGAACATCCTGAGCCGCGACGTTGACCATGTCGCAGCGCGCCTCTGGACGCAGGGCGGCCACGGCAGCAGCGTCGCAATCCTGCATCGCCTGCATGATGCGGCGTTGGTCGCGCGACATCGCACCGATCACAAAAGTCGCCCCGCTTTCGGCGTGATACCCGCCAAGGCTTGCACCAATTCCCGCGATCAGCGTTTCGCCCGCCAGGGGCTTGCGTTCCAGAACCGCACCGTGGGGCAGGGCTGCGCGCGGGCCTGAGTGGACGGTTGCGGTGATGCCCATCGGCGTGCCGGCAAAGGTCAGTTTGTGCCGTGTCATCAGCGCCCCGCGTGCATGGGCCATCGCGTCATTCAAAAGATCCTGCTCGGTGCCACCCTGCGCGATGATATCCCCGGCGGCTTGGGCCAATCGGGTCAGGAACAGATCGGCAAATCCCGCAGCCTCGCGGGTCAGCGCCAATTCTTCGGGGGTTTTGATGTAGCGCTGCTCCATCGCGAAATCGCGCAGATCCAGCCGGCGCACGCGATCGCGCACCGCAGGCAACAACAGCGCATCAAGTTGATCGAGCGAGATCGACCGCGGCCCGATTTCATCCAGCATCCACAGCAAAGGATGGGTGGTGCCGGGAAACTCGGTGTAACAGCGGATATCGGCAATGCCCGAGTCCTCGGCGTTTTCGCGCTCCAGTTCCGGGATGAACAACACCGGATCGCCCTCAACCGGCAGCCAGAAGCCAACAGGTCGCTCATTGGCCGCGTAAAAGAAGCCCGAGGTATAGGCGCAGTTTGACGGCCGCAGGATCAGATGCCCGTCAAGCCCGTTGTCGCTGGCTGTAAGGCGCAGCCGGTCGCGCATTCTGGCGTGAAAGTCGGCCGAAAGGGGGCGAAGATGGGCGTCTTGCTTCACAGCATATCCCCTGCATAAGGGCCAAGCACTTTCAATGAAGTGGCCAGTTTCAGCTCCTTTCCCAAGAGCTGAAGGTCGGCCAGAACCTTGTCGTCAATCGGCACGCCGTTTTGCGATTTCGTCGCCACCCGCCGCGCTTCCTGCTCGCCCGGGATCAGGATTTCGTCAAAGCCGGGACGCAGGGCGCGGGTCTTGGCCATGGTGGAAAGATCCCCCATGCGGCGTTCAAACTCACCCGGTTCCATGAACCACCCGATGTCGATCGCTGTGAAACTATGCGAGACATCCAGCTTTTTCGGGTCGGCATAAGGCGTCAGGCCATAGCCGCCGCCCGACAGCACGCCGGTCAACATATCGGTCATGAACGCAAGGCCATAGCCCTTGTGGCCGCCAATCCCCAGCAAGGCACCTTTCAGTGCGGCACCGGGATCGTCCGTTTCCTGACCGTCGGGGGTCAGCGCCCAGTCGAGCGGCATCTTTTTGCCCTCGCGCAGCAGCCAGTTCATCATGCCTTTGCCTGCCGTGGTGATGGCAATATCCAGTACTGCGGGAAAACCCTGGTCGGTCGGGGCTGCGATGCTCCATGGGTTGGTGCCAACGGCGCCCTCGCGCCCGCCCCAAGGCGCCATCTCTGGACCGGCATTGGTATAGGCGATGCCGATGCAGCCATGCTCCAACGCCTGACAGGCATGCACCGCGCTTGAGCCGTAATGGGTAGAGTTGCGCACGATGACCGTGCCGATCCCGCCCTCTTTCGCCTTTTTGATGGCCAGCCGCATAGCCTTGGCCGCGGCCACCGTGCCGATCCCGTTATGGGCATCGACCAGCGCCAGGGCCGGGCCCTCCTTGACGATCGACCAGCCAGCACGCGGGTTCACCTCGCCATTGCCGATCCGCTCTTGATAGCGGCGCAAGCGCATGACGCCCTGGCCCTGGCCGGGGTGAAATCGCAGCTCCGAAAAAATCAGCGCGTCGCTGAAAATCCCGGCATCTTCGGCGGTCAGCCCAAGCGCTTCGAACCCTGCGGCAACAAAAGCGCGCAGACTGTCCCGGTCGACATTGGTCATCGGTATGGCAGTAGACATCAGTTTTCCAGCTTCAGAAGGGTTGCGATATTGGTTGCGGGGGCGTCATAGGCCCCAAGTTGCCCGGCGGGTGCGGTCATGATGATGGTCATTCCCGGGCCATAACCCGCCCGCGGACCATCCGTCTGCCCGACGATCCCGATCGACATGGCGCCCCGCAGATAGCCGTGGTTGTATCGGCTGTCGGTATCCTGCACGGCCACCAGATCGCCCAGACGCAACTTGTCCAGCCCCAGTTCCGCCAACGCCTTGCGGTCGGTCGACTGGATGTGCAGCGAGCCGCCTTCAGAGGTAAGCCCCGCCCCCGCGCCAACAAAGTGCGGCGGCACCGATGCAGTCACACCAAGCTTAAGCACACCATTTTCAACCCGCTTCGGCAGCAGATCAAACAGCGCCGGTGACAGCGATTTCACATGCACATCCGCATGATCGGGCAGCGCCAGCCCAACGCCTTCGCTGCGGACAAGTATGGTATCGCCAACCGCCATCTTGCGGCGGGTTTCATGGTCAAAGTGAATGATCACCTGATCCGAAAACCGCCCCGACTTGCCCGTGACAACGCCTTTCGCACCCTTGGCGGCCCCACTGACCACCATCGCCGCGTTGCCGACACAGGCAAAGATGTTCAGACCACGGTTCTTGTTGGCATCGGCATGCGCGATGCTGACGGATGGGTGAACGCAATCCCCCGCCCAGCCAAAGGCGCTGTCGCCGACGGAAACGTTGTAGACGATGCCGCCAAAGGTCGGCCATAGAAACGGCGTGCCATCAGCGGCAAGCCGATAGGGTTCTGCCGGCAACCCGGAAAAGGACGGATTCGCCACCTGACCGGTGGCAGAAACCGCGACGATATCGGCGGCGTTGGTTCTTACGGTCATCTCTCAGGCTCCCAGCTTCAGGGCGGTGGCGATATTGGCCGCAGGATCGATGGAAAAATCGACGCAGCCGTCATGCGCAGTGATCAGGGTCAGAATGCCAGGGCCATGGCCGGTCATGATGCTGTCGCCATGAATGCACAGCGCGATGGAAATTGCGCCTTCGCGGTAGGATCTGCCAAAGTGATGGTCTGCGTGGCGGATCGCGATCAGATCCCCCAGACGCATCTGGTCGATGCCAAGCGTTGCCATCAGCGCCCGGTCGCCCGACATCAGATCTTGATCGACGTATTCCGAGTTCAGTTCTGCCCCCGATCCCATAATCCGGATCGGCAACTCCATCGCGACCGGCACATGCAGCCGGTTACCCACAACGCTTAGGTTCAGGGCGTTAAACAACCGCGGGCTCATTTTTTTCAGCTCGACGGTCGGAAAATCGGGCAGCACCAGACCACGGCCGCGGGTGATGATCTGCACCTGATCCCCGGGGGCCATCAGCTCCTGCGCGGCCCTGTCGAATTGCACAAGGATACGCGCGTGTTCGCCGATCACCATGCCGCGCGCGCCAGCAGCCATGCCTGATGTGACCACAGCCTCATTGCCGATGCAGGTCAGGTAATGCAGGGCATGGTGGCGGCCGCTGTCCTTGTCATCGTCAATGGACACACCGGGCTCCACATGGTCGCCGGCCCAGCCGAAGGCCCGGTCGCCGCAGCGCACGTTATAGGTGATTCCATACATGCCCGGCAGGATCGCGGCCTTGCCATCGGGATGCGGAATGTATTGTCCGGGCCGCACCGAAGGTTCGCTGATGACGCCCGCGACGGCCATTTCTACGAGTGCGGTTTCGTTGGTTTTCGGTTGTGGCATGATCCTGCTTTTCCGTTTCCGACCGTTTTGAAGGGCCCCGATCTTTCGCTTGACAACCCGTTGTCGATCCGCTCTTTGTCGATTGTCGACAGTCGGCATTGGATAAAACGCACAACGGTTTCACTTAGTCAAGCACTGTCAGACGGAACTCGCGGCCAGCACCTTTTTGCAGGGCCGAACACAGAAAACGTAAGGAATGGGGCCTTCGGATGGGTTATGCGGCACTGCTGGACGTGATGGGACGCGTCAACGATTTTCTCAACGCCGGGTCGGTTCTGTCGTGGGATGCGCGCACGATGATGCCGCGCGGTGGGGCCGAAACCCGGGCAAAGCAGGTTGCTACACTGGCGGTTGCTGCGCGTGATCTGCTGTGCTCGCCCGAAGCATCGAAGGCGTTAGATGCGGCTGAAACCGAAATTCAGGGCAAGCCCGCCGACAGTGTTGAGGCCGCTATTGTATCGCAGGTCCGCGAGGCAATCGCTTATCACCAGCGCATTCCGGCAGACCTTTTGCGCCGCAAGGAAGAGCTCGCAGGTGTCGGGCACGACCTCTGGGCCGACGCCCGCACCAACAGCGACTTCTCGCTGTTTGCGCCCGCGCTGGAAAAAATGGTTGAGATCAACCGTGAAATGGCTGCGGCCATCGGCATTGGCAGCCATCCCTACGAATCGCTTTTGCACAAGCTGGAGCCCGGCACCCGAATTGCTGATCTTGACGTGATGTTCGGGCGGTTGCGCGACGGTATGCTGCCCTTGGTCCGCGCTATTGCCCAGCAAGAGCAGCCGCGCTCAGACTTCCTCTATCGCAAATACCCCGCCGCCAATCAGCTGGCGTTCGCGCTGAAAATGTCCAAGCGGATCGGGTTCGATACCAACCGTGGCCGCTTTGACACCACGGTCCACCCGTTCGAAGTCTCCTTTACCCGCAACGATGTGCGCATCACGACGCGGGTCAGCGAAAACTACATGCCGATGTGCCTTTTCGGCGCGCTGCACGAAACTGGCCATGCCATGTACGAACAGGGCGTCGATCCGGCCTATACCCGAACCCCCCTCGCGACCGATCTGATCGGGCTTTACGCGGTGGGTGGTGTCAGCTTTGGCGCCCACGAATCCCAGTCGCGGCTCTGGGAAAATCAGGTCGGCCGCAGTCGGGCGTTCTGGGCCAACCACTTCGGCGACGCCCGCGACGCCTTTCCCGAACAGCTTGCCGATGTGACCGAAGAGGAATTCTTCCGCGGCATCAACCGCTCCATGCCCAGCCTGATCCGCGTCGAGGCCGACGAGCTGACCTACGACTTCCACGTCATGGTGCGCACCGATATCGAGCGCCAGATGATAGAAGGCTCCTTGGCGGTCAAGGATCTGCCCGAAGCGTGGAACGCTGCGATCAAAGAGTATCTGGGCCTCGAAGTCCCCGATGATGCGCACGGCGTCCTGCAGGATGTGCATTGGTCCGGGGGCCAGGTTGGCTTTTGCAACTACACAATCGGCAACATCATGGCGGCGCAGTTGTTTGAAACGGCGACGGCTGAAAACCCGGGCATTCAATCCGGGCTGGACCGCGCCGACTACGCTCCGCTGCGCGGTTGGCTGACCGACAAGGTGTGCCAGCACGGCCGCCGCTATTCCCGCGACGAATTGCTGGTTCGCGCGACGGGCCGCGCGCTCGATCCTGAACCCTACCTTCGCCACCTGACCGCAAAGTTCAGCGAGATCTACGCGCTGCCAACCGCCGCCTGAAGGAGACGCTCCGAATGACTGAAAATACCTCTCGGCTGGCGAAACGGGTCAAACTGGCCGACGCGCACCTGATCACCAAGATGCTGAACATTGCTGACGGTCTGGACGACGTGATCAAACTGGGTCGCGGCGATCCTGATCTGGAGACCCCGGCGCATATCATCAAGGCCGGGCAAGACGCGCTCGCCAATGGCGCGACCCATTACACCCATCCGCAAGGCATCCTGCCGCTGCGCACGGCCATCGCCAAGAACATCGCCGAACATGGTGGCGCAGATTACGCCCCTGATGAGATCATCGTGACCCCCGGCGGCCAGCAGGCGATGTTCATCATCGCGCTTTCGCTGCTTGATCCCGGAGACGAGATGATCGTGCCGTGCCCGGGCTACAATCCCTACCAGCAGGCCGCCGAACTGGCCGATGCCACGATCGTCAAAATCCCGATGGGCATGGAGACAAACTTTACCCTGACCGCCGCGATGATTGAGCCGCATGTCACCGCCAGATCGAAAATCCTTGTGCTGATCAATCCCAACAATCCAACCGGCTCGGTTACGCCACCGGAAGAAGTCAGAAAGATCGCGGCACTGGCCAAGAAGCACGATCTGATCGTGATCTCGGATGAAATCTATGCCCGGCTTGTGTTTGGCAACCACCGCGTGCAGCCGGTGGCCGCGCTGCCAGACATGCGCGACCGCACGATCACACTTTCCGGGTTTTCAAAGGCTTATGCGATGACCGGCTGGCGGATCGGCTATATCGCCGGCCCGCGCGATCTGATTACGCCGATGTCGGAAATTCACCACGCCTTTGCCATCTCAACCGCCGCGGTCAGCCAGCATGCAGCCTTGGCCGCCCTGGAGGGGCCGCAAGACTGCGTGGAAGAGATGCGCCAGACCTATGACGGTCGCCGCCGTGCCATCTGCGAAGGTCTTGATGCGATGGGCATGAGCTATGCCGAACCGCAGGGTGCCTTCTACGTCTATGCCAACGTCGCCAGCCTGAAGCTTGGCATCGGGGCAGGGGCCTTTTGCGAGCGGCTTTTGGCCGAGGGCAAGGTGATGATCTACCCCGGCACGATCTACGGCGATCACACCGACGATTTCGTGCGGATGTCGATGACCCAGCCGCAGGATCGTATCCGCATCGCAATGCAGCGCATGGCCAAAGTGGTGGCCGATATTCGTGCCGAACGGCTTCGGGCCGCAGGCTAGGGGAGAGATGACGATGGTTAAATCTGACAATCCGAATGTTAAGGGCATCAAGCACATGGCCTTTGCCGTGCGCGATGCCAAAGCGGCGCTGGATGCCTATGCACGCTTTCTGCACGTGCCTGCGGAAACCGAGATCGTGCATTTCGCGAAATCGGGCAACAAGGTGGCACTCTTCAACCTTGGCGGCATCGAATACCAGCTTTGCCAGTCGACAGACCCGGATGGCCGCTTTGCCTCCTGGATCAAGGAACGCGGCGCCGAAGGCCTGCACCACATCTGTTACGAGGTCGACAGCATCGACGATGCGCTTGCGCACGCAAAATCGCAGGGCGCCGAGTTGCGGCTGTGCAAGGCCTGCAACGTCAAGGGCTCGCACGCCCACCCCGAGGGCTGGGTGGCCTTTCTCGACAATGACGCAGGCGGCATCGAGATCGAATTCATGCAGGTCTACACGCCCGCGCAACTCGACGCGTGGAACAAAGGGGGCGCGGCAGCAGTATGAGCACTATCGCCAATCAAACTGTAACGGTCGGTTCGGCCGTTGCCAAACCCGGCACCTTGGCACGCGGCACCATCGCGGCTGGTGATCTTGCGGGCGGGGTCAAAGTTGAAATCCCGGTCGTGGTGATCAACGGGGCCAAGCCCGGCCCGGTGTTCTGGGTCAACGGCGCCATTCATGGCGACGAACCCGAGGGCCCGATTGCTTGCCACATGGCGATGCAGCGCATCGATCCGGCAAAGCTGAGTGGCGCTGTTGTGCTGGTGCCGGTGATGAACCCGTTGGCATTCTCGGCTGCCGAGCGCGGCAACCCGATGGACACGTTCACCTATGACATGAACCGCATCTATCCCGGCAAGGCGGCGGGGTATTTCTCGGATCGGGTCGCCCATGCCCATTGGCAGGCGATGAAAGATGTCGCCGATATCGAGATTTCGATCCATTCCGGCGGCGCGCATTCCTTCCTCGACAAAGCGATCTTTGTTGATGAGACGCCTGCATCGGTCGAACTGGCCAAGGCGATGGGGCGCGGCTGGGGCTGCATCATGTCCAATTTCAATCCCTCCGGCAGCCCGATGGCGGCGTTGAAGGCGATCGGCAAAACCGGAATCACTGTAGAGCTTGGCGGGCGCTCGGCAACCTCGCCCGAGAAGTTCCGCGAAGTGGGAACAGAACTGGCCAATTCAATCCTGAACATCTGCTATCACTACAAGATGCTGGACGGACAGGCGGTCTATCCCAGCCCCTGCTACAAGGGCCAGCAAGAGGCGCTGCTGGCTCCGGCCTCGGGGATCTTTTTGCCCGAAGTCGGCGTCAAGTTCCTGACCATGATGGCGAAAGGCGATCCGATCGCCCGCATTGTCAACGTCTTTGGCGACACGGTCGGCGAGTTGCACGCCCCGGCTGACGGCATGTTCTTTGGCCTGCGCGCGTTGCCCAATGTCAATGCGGGTGACTGGTGCTGCTTCTTCTGCAAGGTGGAGGGCGAGCGTGACTGATCACGCCCATCAGCCCGGAGCAGCAGCCCCGCGCCCGCGCGACCTGATCGGATACGGCTCAACGCCGCCCGCGATGCGCTGGCCGAACGGTGCCGGGCTGGCCCTGAACTTCGTGCTGAATGTCGAAGAGGGGTCAGAATATTCCATCGGTGATGGCGATGGTCGTTCAGAAGGGGCGCTGACCGAGGTGCGCGCGTCGCGTGTGCCGGAAGGCCAGCGCGATCTGGCGGCGGAAAGCATGTATGAATACGGCAGCCGCGTCGGGTTCTGGCGGCTTCACCGCCTGTTTCAGGCGCGCGGCCTGCCGATGACCATCTTTGCCAGTGCCTTGGCGCTGGAGCGGACGCCGAACATCGCCCGGGCCATTGCCGAAACCGACTGGGACATCTGCGCGCATGGCTGGCGATGGGTGGAACATTACCTCCTCGATGCCGCGACCGAGGCCGAGCATATCCGCAACGCCTATGACAGCATTTGCCGCAGCGTCGGGCGCGCGCCGAGGGGCTGGTATTGCCGCTATTCCGCCTCAGACGCGACCCGTCGTCTCGTCGCCGAACATGGCGGCTATCTCTATGACAGCGACGCTTACAATGACGACCTGCCGTATTGGACTCAGGTGGCCGACCGCGCGCATCTGGTCATTCCCTACACCATGACCACGAACGACTCGAAACTGCTCAGCGGCGACGTCTTTTCGGGGGCCTGTTTTGCCGATTTCCTGATCGACAGCTTCGACACGCTGTTGGCTGAAAGCGCCGAGATGCCGCGTATGATGTCGGTCGGGTTGCATGGCCGGATCATTGGCCATCCTGGGCGGATCTCCGGTCTGGTGCGGTTTTTGGACCACGTCGCGGCAAAGCCGGGTGTCTGGATCTGTGGCCGCGACCAGATTGCAGAGCATTGGCGCAAAACCATCGCCCCGGATGCGGGAGGGCGGCCATGAACGCCTTGCTCACGCTGATTGCGCCGGACCCCGTGCTGTTCGCGCCCTATGGCAGCTTTGTCGAACCACCGCCCGTAGCCGGGCAGCGCGCGTTCTTCAGCGATCACCTTGTTCCGCGCGCCGAAGCCAGCGCGCCGGTGCTGCATGTCAATCACGTGGCCCCCTCGGCCCTGCCGTTGACCGTGACACGGCTTGAACGCCACCCCCATGCCGCGCAGATTTTCATCCCGCTTTCGGTGTCGCGCTATGTGACGCTGGTGATGCCTTCGGACGCGAACGGCGAGCCCCTGCCGGATCAGGCGCTGGGCTTTTTGATGCCGGGTACGGTTGGCGTGGTTTATCACCCCGGCGTTTGGCATGCGGGCGCGACCGTGCTGGACGCCACCGGGCATTTCGCCGTGCTGATGTGGCGTGGCGCTGCAAACGATGACGAATTCTGCACCATCCCGAGCTTGCAGTTAAGCGCGGACGACAGGCTGCGCCGCCCGACAATCATCGCAGGAGGGACCGCCAGATGACGCCCCGCAAGATCGAACTTTTCGTGCCCGCCATCACGCCCTTTGCCGCTGACGGCTCGGTCGACCATGCACGGTTTGTCACCCATGCCCGCAACTTGCTGGCGGCTGGCGCACATGGCATGGCGCCGTTTGGCACCACGAGCGAGGCCAACTCGCTTTCGGTCGCAGAACGGACAGAGGCTCTGGACGTCTTGATCGATGCGGGCATTCCGGGGCAGGTGTTAATCCCCGGAACCGGCTGCTGCGCCGCGGCCGATACCATCGCGCTTTCGGCCCATGCTGCCCAACGGGGCTGCCGGGGCGTGCTTATGTTGCCGCCCTTCTATTACAAAGGCGTCTCCGAAGACGGCGTCTTTGCCGCCTATGCCGAGGTGATTGAGGCGGTGGGTGCCCAGAACCTCCGCGTCTACCTTTACCACATTCCACAGATGTCCGGCGTTCCGATCACGCTTGGCCTGATAGAGCGGTTGCTAAAGGCCTATCCCCAAACCATCGCCGGGCTAAAGGACAGCTCTGGAAACTGGGAAAACACGCGGCAGGTGATCGCGGCTTTCCCCCAGATCGACACCTATTCCGCGTCAGAGTCGTTGATCCCCGAGAACGTCGCAGCAGGGGGGGCGGGTTGCATCAGCGCCAGCGCCAACGTGAACCCGGCAGGCATTCGCAGGCTGATCGACGGGCTTGGCAGTGCAAACCAGTCCGCGCTGCTGGATCAGGTCTCGCAGGTACGCAAGATTTTTGAGGGGCTGCCGCTTATCCCCTCAATCAAGGCCGCCGTCGCCCGACAGCAGGGTGACGCGAATTTTGGCCGCGTCCGCCCGCCCTTCGTCGCCTTGGCCGAAACACATACGGCCGCCGTCGAGGATGCTGTGCGCCTCGCAGGGCCGCAGTTGTCGTCATGATGCGTTTGGCCCCCCATACCCTCCGGCAAACCCGCGAAGCCTGTGCAAATTGCGGAGGTCGATCATGCCGCGTCGCTTGATCGTCATCACGGGTGCTGGCGGGTTTGTCTGCTCGCAGGTGGCTGTCGAACTGGCCGCGGCGGGCTATGAGGTCATTGGCGTAGACCAGACCTTTGACGCCGAATCCGTCGCGCGGCTGGGCGATATTCGGCGCGTTCAGGGCGAATTGCCCGCGGCCTTGGGCGGGCTTTGCGGTGTTACCCCCTTTGCCGTTGTGCATGGGGCCGCGATCACCGCAGGCCCTTCGGCGCTTGGCATATCCGCGGCCCGTCACGTGCGGTGCAACCTGGAAATGCTGACCGGTGCCCTTGACTGGGCGCAAGCGGCGGGTGCGCAGCGCTTTGTCTTTCTCAGCTCAACCGGTGTGTTTTGCCCGGCGGATGGCGCAGGTGTTCTGAACGAACACTCCCCTGCCACCGCTCGCGGGCCCTACTCGGCGGCCAAGAAGGCGGGCGAGATCCTGACACAGGGCGCAGCAGATGCCGGCTTCGCCACCGTAAGCTTGCGGCTTGGAAATATGTTCGGCCTGCATGAAGCGGCCCGCCCGACCCGGCCGGGGCTTGGGCTGGTGGCGCGGATGATTGCCGCGGCAAAGACAGACGGTGTGATCCGGGTAGAGACGCCCAACGCGCGGCGCGACTGGACATGGTTGCCCGACATCGGGCGCGCGCTGGGCGATCTGCTGAACTCTTTTCCAGCCGAGACGACGGATGTCCTGCACTGTGGCAACCCCGAGATCCTGACCGATCTGGACCTCGCGCAGGCTATTGCGGCGCTGGTGCCCGGAACGCGCCTTGAGGTGAACAGCGGCTCGGCATCCGCAACCAAGGGGCCAATGGGCTCAGACGTGAAATCGGCGTTGTCGGCCTATCGCTGGACCCCGGTGCGCGACGCGTTGGCGCAGCTTCTCCAGAAGGAGGCCGCGCAATGAAACAGACGATGCGTCTGATCGTGGTCGGGCTGGGCGCGCGCACGCAGACCTGGCTTAAGGTCATCAGCGCCAATCGTGATCTGGTGATCGTCGGGCTTTGCGATCCCGATCCCGCCGCCCGCGACCGGGCCGCTCAACGCTACCCACAGGTGGCCATCGGTGCGAGCCTGGCGGATGTGATTGGCGTCGGCGCCGATGCGGTCCTGTTGTGCACACCCCCTGCCGGGCGCGAAAAGCAGATCGAAACCTGCTGCCAGCACCGTGTGGCGATCCTTGCCGAAAAGCCGCTTGCCGATAATCTCGCCACTGCCGAGCGCTATGTGGCGATGGCCGAATCCGCAGGCGTGCCGCTGATCGTCGGGTTGAACTTTCGCTATCTGGCGGTGACGCAGGAAATGCGCCGTCTCTTTGCACAAGGCACTGTGGGGAAACCAGAATTTGCCCGCTTCACCTACGAACGCTGGCGCGATGGCCTGCTGCCCCATCTGAACAAATACCCCCTGACGATGGCGCATCCGATGCTCTGGGAACAGTCCGTGCATCACTTTGATCTGATGCGCTTTGTCTACGCGGCAGAGCCCGTGCGCGTCTATGCGCGCACCTTCAACCCAAGCTGGTCGATGTATCGCGGCGATGCCAACGTGTCGGCCATCTTCGATTTCGACAGTGGCCTCACGGTGAATTACCAAGGCACCTGGCAAGGCAACTGGGACCGGCTCGACTTCAACTGGCGCACCGATTGTAGCGACGGCATTGTCGTTCAGCGCGAGATGTTCGGCGATCTTTGCATCGCGCGGCGCGATGAGCCTGAACTGCGCTCGGTCGCCTTGCCTCCTCACGAACACTGGATCACGGACGCGGCGGCACTGCTCGCGTCATTCGTGCAAACATGGCGTGGATCAACCACGCCGCAGTGCACTGGCCGCGACCACATCAGGTCGCTGCAAATGCTTGAGGCCTGCATCCTATCGTCGCGCAGGGCTGAAGCCGTCGAACTGGCCGAGTTTTCGCAAAGTGCGGTCCCGGCGGGGTAGTCCGCCACAACAGAGGAGATTGATATGCGACATCTTAAGTATTCACTGGCGCTTGTCGGCGCGATGCTGGGAGGAACGCACACAGTGCTTGCCGCCCCTGCCGATGATACGCTGGTCGTCGGTCTGAGCGCCGACATCGACACGCTTGATCCCGGCGAGATTGGTTCGCGCGACGCCTCAAACGTCGCGGAACATATCTTCACAACGCTTTCGGCGATTTCGCCGGCTGGTGAGATCGCGCCGCGTCTGGCTGACAGCTATACCGTCAGCGAGGACGGCAAAGCCCTCACCTACCACATCCCGGCAGGCAATACCTGTGAAGACGGCGAGGCGCTGACCGCAGAAGACGTGGCCTATTCCTTTAACCGTGCCGCTGACCCTGCCAACGCCTTTACCGGCAACACGCCCGGTTTCATCTTCACCTCGATCGACTTCAAGAATGCCGAAGCGATTGATCCGGAGCATGTGGTTATCAACGTCGGCATCAAAAGTTCGATGACGCCGGGGTTCCTGACCGAGGTGTTCGTGCACTGCAAGGACAGCTACGAAAAGATGAGCCTTGACGACACGACAACCAAGCCGGTGTCGTCGGGTTCCTACCGCCTTGTCGACTGGCAGCCCGGTTCTGAAATCATGCTTGAAAAGCGGCAGGACCCGGGGAATTTCCAAAAGATCCAATACCGGATCATCCCCGAGGCTTCGACGCGTACGGCAGAACTGCTGACGGGCAATGTCGATATCATCGCCAACGTCTCGCCAGACCAGCTTGAAGCTGTCGATGCCAGCGGTGTTGCCAAGGTGCAAAAGGTTCAGGGCACCCGGCGGATGTATGTTGGCTTCAACCAAAGCCCGGAATACGACTCGCCCGGCGGTATGGCGATCAAAAAGCCAGAGGTCCGTCGCGCGCTGCAATACGCGGTCGATGTTCCCTCGATCTGCAAGCAACTTCTGAACTTTGAATGCGAGCGCGCGACCAGCTTGGTCAACCCGCCGCAGGGCAATCCCGACCTGACGCCTGATCCCTACGATCCGGCAATGGCCGAGAAACTGCTCGACGAGGCAGGCTATCCCCGCGATGCGAACGGTGTGCGGTTTGAAATGACGCTGCAGGCACCACGCGGGCGCTATCTGAACGACGCCAACGTGGCGCTCGCCGTCGGCCAGTATCTGTCCGACATCGGCGTCAAGACCAACGTCGAGCTGATGGAATGGGCCTCGGTCTATGTTCCGCTGATCCGCAAGCACGCGGCCGGCCCGATGTTCTTCCTCGGCTCGGGTGGCGGTCTGTGGAACCCGCTCTACGATATGTCGGATCTTGCGACCGTGGATTCAGGGCCGAACTATACCAACTGGGACGATCCGCGCTGGTTTGACCGTTGGAAAGACATCGAAAATGCCAAAACGCCGGAAGAAGAACGCCAGATCATCAATGAGATGCTCACCGTGTTCCACGATGATGGCCCATGGCTGCTGATGTACTTCCAGCCCGATTTCTACGGTGTCAGCAACCGTGTGGAATGGTCGGCACGTCGTGACGAAGTGGTCGAACTCTTCGACGCCAAACTCGTGAAGTAAGCAACGCGGGATGCGGGCAGCTTGTCCGCATCCCATCCTACAGCCGGCTCTCTTGTCCCCTGATCCCATGAAAAGGATTTTGCAGCGTGTTGAGTTATATCGTCCGTCGATTGAGCCAGACCGTCATCGTCATTCTTGGCGTGACGATCATCAGCTTTACGGCGCTGCATATCGGCGGCGATCCGACCTTTCTTTACGTCTCGGACCGCGCCACCAACGAGGAAATCGCCCAGACCCGCGAACGCCTTGGCTTTGACCGGCCGCTTCATGAGCAATACTTCAGCTTTATCGGCAAGGCGGTTCAGGGCGATTTTGGCCGCTCACTCAAGCACCGCCGCCCGGCAATCGAAGTGATTGGCGAGGTGTTGCCTGCCACAATCGAGCTCACGCTTTTCTCGATGTTCATTGCCATCGTTTTTGCCATCCCCCTCGGGGTTCTGGCCGCGCTCAGGCGAGGGACTGCCACAGACGGTTCCATCATGATCCTTGGTATGCTGGGCCAGTCGATCCCGAGTTTTTGGCTGGGGATTATGATGATCATGCTTTTTGGTGTGCAATTACAATGGTTTCCCATATCCGGCCATGTGCCATTACTGGACCCGTTGTTTAGGGCCGATTTTGCCACCGCGTTCGCAAACCTGCCCTCGGCGCTTTACTACATGGTCATGCCCGGGCTTGCGGTCGGGGTGTATTCCCTGTCGCGCAACGCCCGACTGGTGCGGTCTTCGATGCTGGAAACGCTGTCGCTTGACTACGTGCGCACGGCGCGCGCCAAGGGACTGAACGAATATTCCGTCGTGGTGAACCATGCGCTGCGCAATGCGTGGCTCCCGGTTGTCACCATGATCGGGCTGGAGTTCGGCTTCCTGCTGGGTGGCGTCGTCGTGGTTGAGATCGTGTTCTCTTGGCCCGGACTGGGCCGCTTGCTGTTCAACGCCATCAATCAGCGTGACATCCCGCTTGTCCAAGCTTCGGTGATCGTTCTGGCGGGCATATTTGTCGCGATCAACCTGATCGTCGATCTGGTCTATGCGCGGCTTGATCCGCGCGTGCGTTTGTAAGGGGAACACCGATGTCGCAAACTCACCCAGACGGCCCCTTCGGCGCCCCATTGGCCCATGATCTGATCGACACAATGGTCGCTCTGCCCCCGAAGCGTCGGGGCGATGCGTGGCGCCGCGCCTGGTATAGCATGCTGCGTGCCCGCTGGCCGATCCTGGCCTTGGTGATCTTGTTGTTTCTGACGGTGGCTGCCGCCTTTGGCCCCTCGATTGCGCCGCATGACCCGAACCGTCAAAGCATCATGACCCGGCTAGAAGCGCCGATGGTGGCCGACAGGAATGGCGAGGTAAAATTCGTCCTCGGCTCGGACGGCTTGGGTCGCGATGTGCTGTCACGGCTGTTGTATGGCGCGCGGATTTCGCTGCTTGTGGGGGTGACGGCCATTGCCATCGGTGGAACGCTTGGCGTGGCGCTGGGCCTGATCTCGGGCTACTTCGGCGGCTGGATTGATGACGTGATCATGCGCATCGGCGATATCCAACTGGCGTTTCCCTTCATCCTGATGGCGATCATGTTTCTTGTGGTGCTGGGCCCGGGGGTGTTCAACCTGATCATTGTGCTGGGGGTCGGCCAATGGATCACCTACGCCCGGATCATCCGCGCCCAGACATTTTCCCTGCGCGAAAAGGAATTCGTCGAGGCGGCACGCGCGTTGGGCGCCAGCCATACCTCGATCATGTTCGTAACCATTTTGCCGAATGTCATCGCACCGCTGACTGTGATCGCCTCCTTTAACATTGCCTCGGTCATTCTGGCAGAGGCGGCGCTCTCCTTCCTTGGGCTCGGCGTGCCGCCTGAAGTGCCGACATGGGGCTCTATGCTGGCCGAAAGCCGCGACCAATTGATCGCGAACAAATGGTGGCTGGCGCTGTTCCCCGGTCTTGCAATCGTGGCGACGGTGCTTGCCTTCAACATCATCGGCGACTGGCTGCGCGACTTTCTGGACCCGCGCCTGAAGGAAGGTCGCTAAGCCTGTGACCCATTCCACAAAGGAGACGACATGTTACGTGTAGGCATCATCGGTGCAAGCTTCGCGCGCGACGCATATCTGCCAGCGTTCCGCCATATCGCCGGGGCCGAGGTGGTGGCGCTTGCATCGGGGCGGCTCGAAAGCGCAAAACGCGCCGCCGAACCCTTCGGCATCCGCGCGGTCTATCAAGACTGGCAAAAGATGCTGGATGAACACGCGCCGGATCTGGTCTGCATCGCCACGCCAACCAACCTGCACATGCCGATGACCCTGGCTGCGATCAAGGCGGGGGCGCATGTGCTTTGCGAAAAGCCCACGGCGATGAACGCGACCGAAGCACGCGCGATGCTTGCCGCGGCAAAGGCGGCGGGGCGGCTGCACATGATCGACCATGAACTGCGCTTCAACCCCAATCGCGCCCGCGTTGCGGCGATGATCGCGAATGGCGATCTGGGCGAAGTGCGTCACGCGAATATCGCCAACATCGGCGCGTCGTGGAACGACCCTGCCTCACGCCCGATGGGGGATTGGTGGTCGGATGCCGCACAAGGCGGTGGGCGGTTGGGTGCCAACGGATCGCATCAGGTCGACATGCTGCGCTGGTGGCTGGGCGAGCCTGCCGCCGTCATCGGGCAGGCGCTCACCAAGGTGCCGGACCGTATTGACCCCAAGACCGGTGCGCAGTGGACAGCGACCGCCGATGATCTGACGCATTTCACCCTTGAAATGGCCTCGGGTGCCTTGGCGCAGGTGTTCATGAGCGGGGTCGCCGCGACAAACATGGGCAATGAGACACAGGTTTTTGGCTCAAAAGGCACGATCACCCTATCGAACGGCGATGAGAAACTGTGGTTTGCCAAAGCGGGCGACAAGGGTTTTTCCGAAATCACCGAAACCGATCCTAACGCAGGGCTGGAAGGGTTGAACAAGGGCATCTGGAATGTCTCGGTCCTGTCGGCGCTGCGCGAATTGGTCGCCGCGATAGGCGAAAAGCGGGCACTGCAAAAGGGCGCGACCTTTGTCGATGGGCTGCGCAATCAGATGGTTTTGGATGCGGTGGTGGCCTCCACAAAAAGCCGCTGCTGGGAAACACTTGATATGAACGGGGCCGCATGATGCCAGCGATAGACCGACAACGCGTCGTCATCACGGGGGCGGCGCAGGGGCTGGGGGCGGCCATCGCCCGCGCCTTTGCCGCAAAGGGCGCCGACCTTGTGTTGATCGACCGCTCAGAAGCGGGCCTGCGCGCGGTGCAGGCTGAAATCGGCGGGCGTGCGCTGACCCTGACCGTCGATCTGGCTGACGCGGGTCAGACGCGCGGCGCAATCGAGCAGATGCTTGCTGGCGGCCCAATCGACACGCTGATCCACAATGCCGCCATCCTTCGGCCGGAACCGCTGGCCTCGGTCAGCTTCGAGACATTCCGCGCCACGCTTGATGTCGGCATTCAGGCCGGTTTCCTGCTCGCGCAGGCAGTCTGGCCCGCCATGATGAACCGCGGCGGCGCGCTGATCTTTGTGTCGTCGCAATCGGGCATCAAGGGCTTTGCCGATGAAACCGCCTATTGTGCAGCCAAACACGGGCTTGAGGGTTTTTCAAAATGCCTCGCGCTCGAGGCCGAAGGCCGTGACATCGTCTCCTGCACCATCACCCCCGGCCATCTGATGCACACGCCAATGTCCGAGGTGACCTACACCCCCGAACTTAAGGCGCAATGGATCGAGCCCGATCAACTGGCCCCGGCCTTCGTGAAAATAGCCGAAACCCGCGACCCGGCCCTGAACGGTCAGCGACTGAATGCCTGGGAAATTGCCCAAGAAATTGAGAGTTCGAAATGAAAGATATCTACGACTATATCGACGCGCATGCCGATGAATTTATCGCTGATCTGCAGACCTTTGTCCGCCAACCGTCGATTTCGGCGCAGAACATCGGGTTGCGGGAATGTGCCGAACTGGTGCGCGGGATGATGCATGACGACGGCCTGCCCGCAGAGTTTCACGAACTGCGCGAAGGCCCGCCCGTTGTATTTGGCGAGCTTGCGTCACCGACCTCGAAAAAGACGCTGTTGTGCTATTCGCACTATGACGTCCAACCGCCCGAGCCGATTGAGGCATGGACCCACGGCGGCCCTTGGTCAGCGGCAATTGTGGACGGGATTTTGTATGGCCGAGGGGCTACCGACAACAAAAGCGGTGTTCTCGCGTTCAACAAGGCCGCCAAGGCCTTTTTGGCCGTGCGCGGCGAGGTGCCCGTCAATCTGAAATTCCTGATCGAGGGCGAAGAAGAGATCGGCAGCCCCAACCTCGCGGAATGGGCCTCCCGCAACAAAGAGATGCTGGCGGCTGATGGCATGCATTGCCTTGATGGCTCGCTGGAAATCGGCGTCGATGTCCCCGATGTGTCGCTGGGTCTGAAATCGGTCCTGTTTGCAGAGCTGATCGCCCGCGGCCCACGTGAAGATGTGCATTCGCTAAACTTCCCTCTGGTGCCTAACCCGGTCTGGGATCTGGTGCACGCCTTGGCCACGATCATGGATCGCAATCGCAATATCCTGATCGAAAACTGGGCCGAAGGTCTCTACGTCCCCGACGCCGAGGATGAGGGCTATCTGGCCGACAAGGCCGCGCGCGTTGATTTCGACATGATGCGCGCCGATCTGGGGGTGAACGAATTCGTTCTGGGGCGCGATGGCGTTGACGCCCTTCGGGCCCGAACCTACGAGCCGACCGCGAACATCCAAGGCATCATCGCGGGCTATACTGGCCCCGGCACCAAAACCATCGTGCCCAAGGAAGCGCGGGTGCGGATGGATTTCCGCCTGATCCCCCATATCCAGCCCGAGGCGGCGGCAGCCAAGCTGAAGGCGCATCTGAAGGCCCACGGTTTTGACAACATTGAGGTCAAGACCTACGAGCACGCCGAGCCGCCCTACAAGATCTCCGCCCGCGAAGACATCTCAAAGTCGATTATTGCCGCGGCCCAAGAGGTCTATGGCGAGCCGCCCATCGTGAACGGCGTTTCCGCCGAGGGGGCGATCCTGAAACATGTGTGGATTCCCTGCGTGTTGACCGGCTTTGCCAACCCCGGCTGCAACCTCCACGCCCCGGATGAAAACATCCATATCGACAAGTATATCAAGGGCATCAAATACGCGGCCGCCATCATGGAGCATTTCGGCAAGTCGTAACGCCCGCGCCTGCGTCACCGCCAAGGCCGCTGTGCAGGGTTTGACCCAACGCCTTAGCCCCGTCGGTTTCTGCGTAGATTGCGTGCTGCCCGGCTTTATGCGCACCCAGCGGCAGGTTCAGAAGTGGCTGACACTGGAATTTGAGCCGACCGTTCGGGCACGCCAATGCCTCAAACGGTTCATCGACCCCGCCGATGTGGCAACTATCGTCGTCATGCTGGCCGCGGCTACGGCAAGGTCGGTGACCAACCAGACGCTTGTGGAGGGCGCGGGCTGGTTCTAGCCCCGCCCATCCCCCGGCTCTTCCTTTAGCAGCAGCCACAGCGCCAGCACCGTCATCGCCACTCCGCCAAAGACCAAGGGCGGCGGGGCGGGGCGGCCCAACGCCATTTCCCACAAGATCACCCAGCTTGGCACAAGATAGGTATAGGCCATGACCTTGGCGCTTGGCAGCCGAAGCGTCGCGAACTGCAAGAGCACAAAAGTCATGGCCGAGGCCGCCACCGCCACATAGATCAGGCAAATCCACACAATGCCCGGCAAAGTGGCCCAATCCGTCTGGGCCACATCGCGCCAACCCCACAGGCACAGCAACACAAACCCCGCCACCATCATGCCAAAGCTGAACACCACCGCGGGCTCTCCGCGGTTCAGCTTGCGCACCATCGGCGCGTAAATCGCATGGGCGACGCAGCCGACGAAATAGATCACCTCACCGCGCCCAACCTCCAGCCGCAGCAACGCCGACAGATCGCCGCGAAAGATCACCCACAGGGCCCCCGCCACCCCGATTGCCAAGGCCCCCGCCATCCGCCACGTCGCGCGTTGGCGCAGCAACACCCAGCCAAACCCCGCCGCCATCAACGGCGTCAGCGTAAAGACCGCGGCTGAGGGCACAGGCTTGGCCGTCCGCAGCCCCTCAAACATCAGCACGAAATACGTGGCCAGCAACCCACCCAGCACCAGATACCGCCACGGCGCGCGCCACGCGCTACGGGGCAACCCGGTGGTCGCCAGCGCCGCCGCGCCCACCAAAGCCCCGGCGAGCGCAAAACGCGGCACAGTCAGGGCGGCAGGCGCGATGTGCGGGGCCGCCATCGCCCCCAATGAAAATGACCCCGCGACCAAAGCCGAAAAGGCCAGCATCGCCAGATGCCCCTGCCGCGCCGGGGTCAGGCCGGCCTTGCTCAGCACGCCTGTCCCCCCTGTCAGCACAATTGCCAACCCGCCGTGGCCGCCTTCAGCTGGTTCAGAAAACTTTGCACTTTCAGGGTCCGGTGCAGGTCCACATGGGTCACGATCCACAACTGGCTGTGCCATTCGGGCAGCGGCTCCATCACTTGCACCACCTCCGGATTGTTCGCCCCGACCCGCAGCGGCAAAAAGCCGATGCCAAGCCCGGCCAACAGCGCAGCCTCGCCCGCCGCCCCTTCGGTTACCCGGAACTGGATGCTGCCTTGCGGCACGTGTTGCCAAAGCCAGCGATAGAACGGCGCGCGGCTGTCACTGTTGTCGGAACTGATGAACCGATGCGATACAAAATCCTCCGGCCCCTTCGGCAGCCCATACTTGTCCATATAGCTGCGCGCGGCGAACAAACCCCAACGCATGGTCATCAGCGGCTGCACCACATTGTCCGGCTCTTGCGGCGCGTTTCCGGCCCGGATCGCCACATGCGCCTCGCCGTAGTCCAGCCGGAACAAGCGCATGTCGGTCAGAAAGCGGATGATCACCTCGGGGTGGGCGGTCTGAAACGCCGCCATCACCGGCACCAGCAAATCCGCGATCCCGGTGATGGAGGTGATGACCAACTCTCCCGCGACAGTCTCGCCCTGGCCCTTGATGCGGCTGACCAGTTGGCCGAACTGTTCCTCAGTCGCCTGCGCAACGCTCAGCAGGTCGCGCCCAGCCTCGGTCGCGGTATAGCCGCGCGCATGGCGCTGGAACAGTTTCGTGCCCAGCCGCTTTTCCAAGGCATCCACATGGCGGATCACCGTGGCATGGTGCACGCCCAACACCTCTGCCGCCCCCGAGACAGTGCCAAGCCGGGCGACCTGAAAGGCCGTGCGGACCTCATCCCAATTTTCCAACTTGCCGGTCTCCTGTGCGCGCCTGCACAGACTTGCGGGCCTGCACAGAAAAGCCCAAACACCGACGGCGATGCAAGGCCTTTGCCGGGGGCCAAGCCGCCGATTGCCTGCCCAACGCTTGACTCCCCGCGCCACTCAGCGTATTCGCGCCAGAATTCCCCGGAGGCAGACTGCTTCCGGTCCCTTGGCTTTTGCCGGGATCGCCACCTGTCAGCGCATTGCGCCCACAGGTGCTGCACCCCATTGGTCTTGGGAAATCGCCGCGCCATCCCATATGGGAAGGCAACCCAATTGCAGGAGTGGACCATGTTCGAAAGCCTCTCAGAACGCCTTGGCGGCGTCTTCGACCGCCTGACAAAGCAAGGCGCGCTGTCCGAGGCCGACGTCGAGACCGCCCTGCGCGAGGTGCGCCAAGCCCTGCTTGAGGCGGACGTCTCGCTGTCGGTCGCGCAAAGCTTCGTCAAGGCGGTCAAGGTAAAGGCCACCGGGCAAGCGGTGACGCGCTCAATCACACCGGGCCAGCAGGTCGTGAAAATCGTCCATGACGAATTGATCCGCACCCTTGCTGGTGAGGGTGAGCCGGATGCGCTGAAGATCGACAACCCGCCCTCGGCCATCCTGATGGTCGGTCTGCAGGGCTCGGGCAAAACGACGACCACCGCCAAACTGGCCAAACGGCTCAAGGAAAAGAACGGCAAGCGGGTGCTTCTGGCCTCGCTCGACACCAACCGCCCGGCGGCCATGGAACAGCTGCAGATCCTTGCAGCGCAGGTCGGCGTTGACAGCCTGCCGATCGTCAAAGGCGAATCCGCCGTCCAGATCGCCAAGCGGGCCAAGACCCAGGCGGCAATGGGTGGCTATGATGTGGTGTTCTTTGACACCGCAGGCCGCCTGCACATTGACGAAGTCCTCATGGACGAAATTCAGGCCGTCCGCGACATCGCCCAACCCCGCGAAACCCTGCTGGTCGTCGATGGCCTGACCGGGCAAGACGCGGTCAACGTCGCCACCGAATTTGACGGCAAGGTCGGCATCACCGGCGTCGTGCTGACCCGGATGGATGGCGACGGCCGCGGCGGTGCCGCCCTGTCGATGCGCGCCGTCACCGGCAAACCCATCCGTTTCGTCGGCATGGGCGAAAAGATGGACGCGCTGGAGACCTTTGAGGCAGAGCGCGTCGCAGGCCGCATCCTTGGCATGGGCGATATCGTCGCCCTCGTCGAACGCGCCCGCGAAACCTTCGAGGCCGAACAGGCCGAACGCATGGCCAAGCGCTTTGCCAAGGGCCTGTTCAACATGAATGACATGCGTGGCCAGCTGGAACAGATGATGAAGATGGGCGGCATGCAGGGCGTCATGGGCATGTTGCCGGGCATGGGCGGCATGGCCAAAAAGGCCGAGGCCGCGGGCTTTAACGACAAGATGCTGACCCATCAGGTCGCGCTGATCAACTCGATGACCAAGAAAGAACGCGCCAACCCCGATCTTATGGCCGCCAGCCGCAAAAAGCGTGTGGCCGCTGGTGCCGGCCTGGAAGTCTCGGATCTGAACAAACTGCTGAAGCAGCACAAGCAGATGGCCGAGATGATGAAGAAGATGGGCAAGGGTGGCATGATGAAGCAAGCCATTAAGCAAATGCTTGGCAAGGGTGGTATGCCCGACCCGTCGCAGATGTCGCCCGAAGCGCTGGAGGCTGCGGCCAAAGGCATGAAAGAGGGCCTTGGCATGGGCGGTGGCTTCCCCGGAATGCCGCGCGGCATGAGCCTGCCTTCGGGCCTGTCGGGGTTGATGAAAAAGAAATGATGCGCGCCGCTCCCCCTTGCACGTCGGAGGCCCAGCCATGACGGACGCCACCCTGCGCGCCGCGGCCTTGCTGAAAGAGCACCGCGAATCCATCGACCGGCTGGATGCAATCCTTGTCTTTACGCTGGCCGAACGGTTCAAGCACACCCAAGCCGTGGGCCGGCTCAAGGCCGAACACGACCTGCCGCCCTCAGACCCGGCCCGCGAAGCGCGCCAAATCGAACGGCTGGAAACCCTGTCCACCGAGGCCGATCTCGACCCGGCCTTTGCCAAGAAATTCCTGACCTTCATCATATCCGAAGTCATCAGGCATCACGAAAAACTGCAGAAATAGCCGCGCAACCGCGGTTCAAACCAAACCTAAGGAGACTACGCTATGTCCATGAAAATTCGCCTCGCCCGTGGTGGTTCCAAGAAGCGCCCGCACTATTCGATCGTCGCCACCGACAGCCGCATGCCGCGCGATGGCCGCTTCCTTGAAAAGCTGGGCACCTACAACCCGCTGCTGGCCAAAGACAGCGAAGAGCGCGTGAAAATGAACGTTGAGCGCGTGCAGCACTGGCTGGGCCAAGGCGCACAGCCGACCGACCGCGTCGCGCGCATGCTTGAAGCCGCTGGCCTTGTGGCGAAAACCACCCGCAGCAACCCGAAATCCGCTGTCCCCGGCAAGCGCATGACCGAACTGGCCGCCAAAAAGGCCGCACGCGCTGCTGCTCCGGCCGAAGAATAAGCCCGGCGATGCGCGGTAGCTTTTCACCAAGCTTCCGTGATGAGTTGGCCGATCTGATGCGGTGGCGGCGCGATGTGCGCCGCTTTCGCACCGATCCTGTAGAGGCAGCGGTTCTGGACCGCTGCCTTTGCGCATTTGGGCTGGCCCCTTCGGTGGGTCTGTCCGAACCTTGGCGGTTGATCCGGGTGCAAAGCCCGGGCTTGCGGCAGGCGGTGCAGGATAACTTTGCCGCCGCCAATGCCACCGCCCTGCAGAATTACACAGACGACAAGGCCCGCACCTACGCGCAGCTGAAATTGTCGGGCATGGCCGAGGCCCCCGTGCATCTGGCGGTGTTTTGCGATGACCAAACCGCCCAAGGCGCCGGGCTTGGGGCGGGAACCATGCCGCAAACCCGCGCCTATTCGGTGGTTGGGGCGATCACGCTGTTCTGGCTGGCCGCGCGGGCCGAAGGTCTGGGCGTGGGCTGGGTGTCGATCCTTGACCCCGACCAGTTGCACCGCGACCTTGACGCGCCCGACGGCTGGCGCTTTATCGGTTATCTCTGCGTCGGCTGGCCCGTTGAGGACCACGACACGCCGGAACTCGAACGGGCAGGGTGGGAACACCGCGCCCCCGCCCTGTGGATGGAGACACGCTGAATGACAACCGACCGGATCTGTGTAGGTGCCATCGCGGGCTCTTTCGGCCTGCAAGGCGAGGTGCGGCTGAAATCCTTCTGCGCCGAACCTGAGGCGATTGCCGATTACGGCACGCTTTGGACGGAAGACGGGACGCGCAGCTTTATCGTCAAGCTGACCCGCCCGGTGGCCGGTGGCCTTGGCGCGCGCCTGACCGGCATCAAAACCAAAGAGGAAGGCGACGCCCTGCGCGGCACCAGCCTTTACGCCGACCGCGCCCGCCTGCCGGCCCTGCCAGATGATGAATATTACCACTCAGACCTGATTGGGATGGAGGCGCGCGATCCCGGTGGGGTGGTGCTGGGCATCGTGACCTCGGTGCACAACCACGGGGCAGGCGACATTCTGGAAATCACCGGCCCGGCCTTCAAGATGGCCCAGCTTGTGCCCTTTACGCTTGCCATCGTTCCGACCGTCGATCTGGCCTCACGCCGGGTGATCATCGACCTGCCAGAGGGTCTGGACTAACCGCCGCGACCGCGCCACTGTCGCGGGCAAGAACAGCCCCTCGCCCGAACCGCCGAGGCCAAAACAGGTGGGAAGCCCCATGCAAAATCGTCTGCGCTTGCTGATGGGGGCGACCGCACTGCTGTATTTCGGCCCCCTGCTGGCCGGATTGGGCGGCTTTGGCTGGGCGCTTGTGCCAGTTTTCGTGGCGATCTTCTTTCTGTGGCTGTTTGTCCTGCGCCCGCAGCAATGGCCGCGCCACCTTGGCGACTGGGCCCGCCCCGAGGCGCTGGTCACGCTGGCCGCCCAAGGCGCGGTGCAGGTCTTGCTGGTGACGGTGCTGTTTGCAATCGGCCGCGGGATCGGTGGCGTGCTGGGTGCGGTTCCGGCCTTTCCGCTGATTCTGCCCGTGGCGATCTCATTTCTGTCGGTCCCGCTGTCGCGGCTGATCTGGGACCCGTGGAAAGCCGCCGAAACCAATGCCTTTCTGGACCATGCCTTGCGTGAGGTCTCTACCCCCGGCCATGCCCGCACGCCCGCACCCCAGCCGACGCTGGCCGCGCACCTGCTCGCGGCCCTGCCCAAAGACCTGACCGCTGACGAGATCGCCGCCCATCTGCGCGCGATAGAGGCCCAGAGCGATGCACCCGCCCTTGCCGAGGCACTGATCGCAAGCCTTGCCACGAACCAGCCCCATCTGCGCCAAGCCTTGGCCGTGCATGCCACGACAGCCGCTGTGGTGGCACAGGTTGCGAACGACTACCCCGCCATCGCCTTTGCAAACCTTGTGGGGGATGATCAGCTGACCGGGCTTTTCGCCACCCGCTGCGCGGCCATGCTGGCGCAAGACCCAACCCTTTGGGGCGCTTGCCCGTCTGCCGATCTGCTGGACCAGCGCGCAAGCACGGCGACACCCGCGACCGCCTCGGCCCTGCGCGCCTTGGCGGACCAGACCCGCCGCCTGTCGCCCGCCCAAGGCTAATCCCCATGCGCGTTGTCTTTCACGCGGGGGTCCACAAGACCGGCACCACCAGCGTGCAACGCGCCTTGCAGGCGCATGCCCCGGCCCTCGCCCCGGTGGCGATGATCCAGACCCGCAGCCGTAACCTGCCCTTTTCCGATGCCGCCATCGCCGCCCGCGCCTATTCCGCCGACCCCGGCCCGCACACCCTGCGCCGCCTGACCCTGTCGCTGGATCACTGGGCCGACCGCCTGCTGCCCCAAGCGCATCAAGCGATCCTGTGCTCTTGCGAGGATTTTTGTGGCCATATCCCCTCGCGTTATGGGCTGACAGACTACCGCGCGGCACAAACCATCTTGCCCGAACTGGCCGCAAGCCTGCACCGCCGCTTTGGCCCCGCACTGGACCTGCACCTGTTGATCACCACCCGTGCGGCCGAACCGTGGCTGCGCTCGATCCACTGGCAACTTGCCAAACATCACGAACTGACCCTGAAACGCCGCCGCTTCCTGAAACTCCACGCCGTGGCGGCCGATTTTGGGGCGGTGCTGACCCCGCTGCACGCCGCACTGGGGCCGGTGCCGCTGCATGTGGCCCCGCTGGAAGGGCTAAGCCCCCGTCGCCTTGGCCCGGTTGAGGCCCTGTATGATCTGGCCGAACTGCCCGACGCCCTTCGTGCCACCCTGTCCCCGCTGCCGGCCGCCAATGCCAGCCCACCCCAAGACCTTGCGGACGCCTTCATTGACTTGAACCGCTCTGGCCTGCCCGTTGCCGAAATCGGCCGCATCAAAGGCGACATGATCGCCTTTGCCGAAGCGCTGCACCGTCCCAGCGGTGGCCCCAGCGGAGAGGCCGATACTGACGCTGATACAGAGGGTTGAACCGGCACCCGACAATCCGGCCGCCGCGAAAGGCCGCGGCGACAAATTTCCCTTCCCGCACCGCCCCCCAAGCGTTAAACGGCAGGCCATGACCGATCCAACACCCCCCACCAAATCCCATGGCCGCCTGTCGGTTCGCGCCAGCCTGAAACCGCGCGACCTGATGGAAGAACCGCTTAACGTCAAAGACGCGTGGCGCGTGAAAATCCTGACGCTGTTCCCCGACGCCTTCCCCGGCGTGCTGGGCCTGTCGCTGACAGGCAAAGCGCTGGACCTTGGCCTCTGGGCGCTGGACACAGTGGACCTGCGCCCCTTCGGGATCGGAAAGCACCTGAACGTCGACGATACCCCCGCCGGAGGGGGGGCTGGCATGGTGTTGCGGGCGGATGTGCTGGACGCGGCCCTTGCCTCGACCGCCCCGCCCCATGACCGCGCGCGCTGGCCGCTGATCTACCTTTCCCCGCGGGGCAAACCGTTCGATCAGGCTATGGCCCGCCGCTTTGCGGCCTGTGACGGGCTGACTCTGCTCTGCGGACGGTTCGAAGGGGTAGACCAACGCTTTTTGGACCACCACGCCGTTGAAGAGGTCTCGCTGGGGGATTTTGTGCTGACGGGGGGCGAAATCGCGGCCACGGCCCTTATCGACGCCACGGTGCGGCTTTTGCCGAAAGTATTGGGCAATCAGGCCTCAACCGAAGAGGAAAGCTTTTCCGACGGGTTGCTGGAGCATCCCCAATTCACCCGCCCCGCCGTCTGGAACGATCTGCCGATCCCCGATGTCCTGCAATCAGGTCATCATGGCGCCATCGCCAAATGGCGCAAAGCCCAAGCGGAAGAGATCACCAAAGCCCGCAGGCCTGATCTTTGGCAGGCTTGGCTGGCGCGGCGCAAAGGCGGCTAAAGGCGCGGGCAATGGCGGCGGGCGGAGCCTCCGGCGGGGATATTTAGAGACAGAAAATGGACTTGGCGGAGGGTTATGTCTGGCCCGGGCCGGGGCAAGGGGGGCGCGGCGAAGGGCAGGCCCTTGACCCAGCCTTCTGCGCCGCCTATACGCCGCCTGTCCGGGGCAGTTTGCCCATCGGACCCGATTCCTTTATGCCATGCGCCGGTTTTCTTCTGCCGGGGCGGTGTCGGGGGTTGGTTTGTAAAACGCTGACCGCATCTCTGGCGGGCTTGCCGTAAGGCAGGGACCCGATCGAAGACCAAGAGCTCTGGGCTGGCCTCACGTCGCGGGATAACCGCGTGAAAAAGAAGGACATGCGATGAACCTTATCGCCCAAATCGAAGCCGAGCAGATCGCTGCGCTTGGCAAGAATATTCCGGACTTCAAAGCCGGGGATACCGTCAAGGTTGGCTACAAAGTCACCGAAGGCACGCGGAGCCGTGTGCAGGCCTATGAAGGCGTTGTCATCGCCCGCAAAGGCGGCATGACCATCGCTGCCTCTTTCACCGTGCGCAAAATCTCTTTCGGTGAAGGCGTGGAGCGGGTGTTCCCGCTGTACTCGACCAACATCGACAGCATCGAAGTGGTCCGTCGTGGCCGCGTGCGTCGCGCCAAGCTGTACTACCTGCGCGATCGTCGTGGTAAGTCGGCGCGTATCGCCGAAAACACCACGTACAAAGCCAAAGCGGAATAAGGACCGGATCGATGAAACAGGGCATTCACCCCGATTACCACCCCATCAACGTCAAAATGACGGATGGCACGGTGTTCCAGACCAAATCCACCTGGGGCAAAGACGGCGACCAGATGGCGCTCGACATCGATCCGCTGGCGCACCCCGCCTGGACCGGTGGTTCGGCCAAGCTGATGGACACCGGTGGCCGCGTGTCGAAGTTCAAAAACAAATATGCGGGCCTTGGCTTCTGAGCCTTCCCGCCCGAGGGACAGAAAAGGCGCGCCAGTTTGGCGCGCCTTTTTCTTTATCCAAGGCCGGAACCTGTCGTGGATTGCTTTCCTTTCGCGGCGGCCCGCAATATAGCCTTGCCTCCGTCCTCCCCAATTGGGGCGGGCTTTTCGTCGGATCATGAGGGCAAGGCCATGGCGCATATCATCGTGGTGGGCAATGAAAAGGGCGGGTCGGGCAAATCGACCACCTGCATGCACGTCGCCACCGCTCTGGTCCGGATGGGACACCGGGTTGGTGCGCTGGATCTGGACATGCGCCAGAAAAGCTTTGGCCGCTATATCGAGAACCGTCTGGCCCATCTGGAGCGTACGGGCATCAGCCTGCCCACCCCCGATTACCGCGAATTGCCCGAGGTGGATGAGGCAACCCTGCAACCCGGCGAGAACCCTTATGACCAACGCCTTGCCGCGGCTGTGTCGGCGCTGGAACCGGTGTCGGATTTCATCGTCATCGACTGCCCCGGCAGCCACACGCGCCTGTCACAGGTCGCCCACTCGCTGGCCGACACGCTGATCACCCCGCTGAATGACAGCTTTGTCGATTTCGACCTGCTCGCCCGCGTGGATCCGGAGACGGGCAAGGTCAAAGGACCGTCGATCTATTCGGAAATGGTCTGGAACGCCCGCCAGTTGCGCGCGCAGGCCGGGCTGAAGCCGATCGACTGGATCGTGCTGCGCAACCGGCTTGGCGCCCAACAGATGCACAACAAGAAAAAGGTCGGCGCGGCGCTGGAGGATCTCTCTCGCCGCATCGGCTTTCGTGTCGCCCCCGGTTTTGCCGAGCGCGTGATCTTCCGCGAGATGTTTCCGCGCGGCCTGACCGTGCTGGACCTGCGCGATACCGGTGTGGATCAACTGAACCTGTCCAACATCGCAGCACGCCAAGAGGTGCGCGACCTGATGAAAGAGATCAAGCTTCCTGGAGTGACGGTTGATTTTTGAACAGCGCCGCCGCGCCGTGGCCGTCAAACCGGCGCTCGCGTGAACCGATGCGGATCAAACGCTGCTCGAACGGGTCCGGCACGTCGCCTTTGCGGGAAAACAATCCCAAACGGGCAAAGAGGGCGTTGTAGAATTTCATGGTGTCCTCCTCGGGAAACTGATGGACCAACTGGCCTTGCTTGCATCCTTAACGCGAACCGCGGCAGGATCGTGACCGCCAAAGGGTCTTTTGCGGGTGGTAAAAGGCAATCTGGCCACAATCGCGCCGCGCCCTTGGCTTGAGCGCCCGCGCGCGACGTGCCAGACAAAGCCACCCTGCCGGAGTTGCCCCATGCCAAACCCGCTTTACGACGCCCTCTTTGCCCCGCTTTCAGCCCGCGACACCGACCTTCTGATCTTGCCCGATGGCCGTTCCCTGACCGGGCGCGCCTTTCATGGCCAGATCGCGCGGCTTGCCGGGGCCCTGCGGTCTGCGGGGGTGCAACAGGGCGACCGCGTCGCGGTGCAGGTCGCCAAATCGCCCGAGGCGCTGGCCCTTTACGCCGCCACCGTCTCGATTGGCGCGATCTTCTTGCCGCTTAACCCCGCCTATACTGCCGAGGAACTGGCCTATTTCATCGGCAACGCCACACCGCGCCTGTTCATCTGCGACCCGGCCAAGGCCAGCGCTCTGGCGCCCATCGCCCAATCGGGCGGCGCGCAGGTGCTGACCCTTGATCCGGCGGGCCACGGCAGCCTGTCCGACCTTGCCGCGACCCAGCCTGACAGCTTTACCCCCACGCCCACCACGGCGGGCGATCTGGCCGCAATCCTGTATACCTCTGGCACCACGGGCCGTTCCAAAGGGGCGATGCTGTCGCATGGCAACCTGTTGTCCAACGCGCGGGTGCTGGCCGACCTCTGGCGCTTTACGCAGGCCGATACGCTGCTGCACGCGCTGCCGATCTTTCACACCCACGGGCTGTTTGTCGCCTCGAACACCAGCCTGCTGACTGGCGGGCGGATGATCTTCCTGCCGGGCTTTGATGCCGACACCACCTTGCGCCTGCTGCCGCAAGCCTCCGCGATGATGGGGGTGCCGACCTTTTACACCCGGCTTCTGGACCATCCCGGCTTTACCCGCGACGCCACCGCCCATATGCGCCTGTTCATTTCCGGCTCTGCCCCGCTGCTGGCCGAAACCCATCAGGCGTTCGAAGCCCGCACCGGGCACCGCATCCTTGAACGCTACGGGATGACAGAGACGAACATGAACACCTCCAACCCCTATGACGGCGAACGCCGCGCAGGGACCGTGGGCTTTCCCCTGCCGGGGGTGGAATTGCGCATCACCCAAGACGGCCGCGACCTGCCCCCCGATGAGGTGGGCATGATCGAGGTGCGCGGCCCCAACGTGTTTTCCGGCTACTGGCAGATGCCCGAAAAAACCCGGGAAGAGTTGCGCGACGATGGCTGGTTCCTGACCGGCGATCTGGGCAAACGCGACGCGGATGGCTACGTCCACATCGTCGGGCGGTCCAAGGATCTGATCATCTCGGGCGGCTATAACATCTACCCCAAAGAGGTAGAGCTGTTGCTGGATGAGGTGGCGGGCGTTTTGGAATCCGCCGTGATCGGCCTGCCGCACCCGGATTTCGGTGAGGCCGTCTTTGCCGTGCTGACCGCCCGCAAGGGGGCTGTGCTGGAGCCAGAGGCAGTGCTGGCCACGCTGCACAACCGGCTGGCCCGGTTCAAACAGCCCAAAGCCGCCGTGGTGGTCGCAGATCTGCCGCGCAACACGATGGGCAAGGTGCAAAAGAACCTGTTGCGGGCCGAATTCGCCGCCCGATTCACGCCAAAAGGTTAACGGGCCGCGACAGGGCAGGGGCGACCTGCGGCGGCAGGGGCAGAAAGATCAAAAGAAGATCGAAAGAAGAAAGGGGCAAGATGGCCCTATTCCGAAATTATCTAACGATTTTCAATCGTTAAGCCTCCGCACTCTGCTCCGCCTCCGGCGTGTCGTCTTCTGCAAATTCGGCCTCCAGAAACCGCTCAAAGGCATCCAGATCCACCGGTTCAAACTGGCCGAACCCCTGCATCCAGACAGACCCTCCGCGCAGCGCATCCGGCTCCAGCTTGCACCAGATCACCCGGCCCCGCTTTTCGCGGCTGATCAACCCGGCATCGGCAAGGATGCCCAGATGTTTTGAAATGGCCGCCAACGACATCTCAAACGGGGCAGCAACGTCGGTGACGGCCATGTCGTCTTCCAACAGCATGGTCAAAATCGCCCGCCGGGTCGGGTCCGCCAAAGCCGCAAAGATTGTGTCCAGCCGATGGGTCATGGCGCGACTATCCGGCTTGCCATTTCGATCGTCAACCGATTGGTTGAATATGCCAAAGCCCCGAATTCCCGGGTGCCCCGCCCAAAGGTGGCAAAGGGCCTTATCCGGAAACGCAGTAAAATCAACGAATTGCAGCCGATTTCTTGTGGGTTTTCGGCGCTTGACTCACAGCCGCCGCTTGCGTAGTTCTCCCCCGAACCTTCTGAGGTGTTTTGTATGGTATCGGAAGCTGACCGCGCTCGACTTCAAGCGTTGGAAAAGCGGATCGCCGCCGCCCAAGACGCAGCGCGCCCAAAAAGCAGCCCTCAGCAGGAAAACCATCGGCAAGCACAACTCGCTTGGCGCATGGTGATCGAACTTGTGGCCGGTCTTGGGATCGGCTTCGGCGTCGGATACGGGCTTGATACCCTCTTTGGGACCATGCCGGTGTTTTTGGTGCTGTTCATCTTCGCTGGATTTGCGGCAGGGGTTAAGACCATGCTGCGCTCGGCGAGGGAAGTGCAGGAAAAGGCTGAACTTTCAGCCAAGCAAGGGGAAGATTGACGTGGCAGGGGAAGAGCATAGCGAAGGTGGTCTGGCGTTCCATCCGCTTCAGCAGTTCGAAGTGCATCCGCTGTTCCGGACATTGGATCCGGCAACATGCGTTCCCGCAGATGGCATCACCGACGGCTGCATCAAGTGGTATGAAATCACCAACGTCACCCTCTGGATGGCGCTGGCTCTGCTGCTGATCGTCGGTGTCTTCGCGATCGGCTCTCGTGGCCGGGCGATTATTCCGACACGTATTCAATCGGTTGGCGAGATGGCCTATGGCTTTATCTACAAGATGGTTGAAGACGTTGCAGGCCATGACGGCGCCAAGTATTTCCCGCTGATCATGTCGCTGTTCCTGTTCATCCTGTCGGCCAACATGCTGGGCCTGCTGCCGGGGTCGTTCACCCCCACTTCGCACATCGCGGTGACGGCGGTTCTGGGCTTTGGCTTCTTCATCTTCGTGACGCTGTTGGGCTTCTTCAAGCACGGCGCGCACTTCCTCGGTCTGTTCTGGATGAAAGACGCGCCTCTGATCCTGCGCCCTGTCATCGCCGTGATTGAGGTTATTTCCTATTTCGTTCGCCCGGTTAGCCACTCTATTCGTCTTGCTGGCAACGTCATGGCGGGCCACGCGGTGATCAAGGTTTTCGCCGCTTTCGCCCCGCTCATCCTGATTTCCGCCATTGGTGTCGTCGTGACCCCGGTGTCGATCCTGGCGATCACCGCGATCTATGCACTCGAAGTGCTGGTGGCGTTCATCCAGGCCTACGTTTTCACCATCCTCGCCTGTGTCTACCTCAAGGATGCCCTGCATCCGGGTCACTGACCCAACAGGCAGTCCCGTAACTCACGCTATCTATCCATCGTAAGGAGAAGAAACATGGAAATCGCAGCAGCAGCCGCAATGGGCAAATTCATCGGCGCCGGTCTGGCCGCCATCGGTTCCGGCGCAGCAGCCATCGGTGTTGGCAATGTGGCCGGCAACTTCCTGGCGGGCGCCCTGCGCAACCCGTCGGCAGCGGCTTCGCAAACCGCAACGCTGTTCATCGGTCTGGCTTTCGCCGAAGCACTGGGGATCTTCTCGTTCCTCGTCGCGCTTCTGTTGATGTTCGCAGTCTGATCCAGCCGCGCATCCTTACGGTCAGGGATGCCGCCCGCGCGCGGCGTCCCTGAATTTACCAAAGGGTCCGGACGGAGGACGATATCATGGCTACCGAAACCACCGCGCAAGAAGTAGCGCAAGGGGCGCATGAAGCGGCCAAGGCAGGTATGCCCCAGCTCGACTTCACGACCTTCCCGAACCAGATCTTCTGGCTTCTGGTCACGCTTATTCTGATCTATCTGGTGCTGTCGCGCATCGCCCTGCCGCGCATTGGCGCGACCTTGGCGGAACGCAAAGGCACTATTACAAACGACCTTGCCGCAGCGGATGAGCTGAAGCAAAAGGCCGTTGCTGCCGAAAAGGCCTATAACGACGCGCTGGTGCGTGCTCGTGGTGAGGCAACCAAGATCGTTGCAGAGGCTAAATCAGACATCCAAAAGGATGTCGCTGCCGCTAGCGCAAAGGCCGAAGTTGAGATCGCTGCAAAGTCTGCAGAGTCCGAAAAGCACATCGCGGAAATTCGCGCTGGGGCAATGGACGCTGTAACCACTGTCGCGCGCGATACCGCCAAAGAGCTGATTTCTGCTCTGGGTGGCAAAGCGGACGCCAAGACTGTTACCGATGCCGTCACCGCGGCACTGAAAGGATAAGTCGATGAAAAAGCTGATCCTTCCTGCCTTCCTTCTGTCTGCAAGCCCCGCGCTTGCAGCAGGTGGCGCGTTCTTTTCGCTGCATAACACCAACTTTGTTGTGCTGCTGTCCTTCCTCGTCTTCGTCGGGATTTTGCTGAAGTTCGGCGTTCCCGGCAAGATCGGTGCCCTGCTCGACGCCCGCGCCGCGCAGATCAAAGCCGATCTGGACGAAGCAAAGGCGTTGCGCGAAGAAGCCCGTGCCCTGCTTGCCTCGTATGAGCGCAAGCAGAAAGAGGTGCAGGAGCAGTCTGACCGCATTGTCGCCACCGCCAAGGACGAGGCGATGGCTGCAGCCAAACAAGCCAAAGATGACCTGAAACTGTCGATCGCGCGCCGTCTGGCCGCGGCCGAGGATCAGATCGCTTCGGCAGAAGCTTCGGCTTTGCGTCAAGTGCGTGAAAAGGCAATCTCGGTTGCCGTAGCTGCTGCCAGCGAGATTTTGGCCAAGCAAAGCAACGCCGAAACCGCGTCTGCGTCGATCGACGCGGCAATCGTTCAGGTCGAAGCCAAGCTGCACTGAACGCGGTTTTCAAAGACCCGAAATGGCCCGGTTCAGACCGGGCCTTTTCCATTTTCGGCCGGGTTCAGCCGGATTTGGCGCGCCTAGCGCGTTTGCTCATGTTCCAGCCGCTGTTGCGCGACCAGTTCATTTCGGGTCGCACGGATCTGGTCCTGCATTGCCTGCTGCACATAGTCCATATGCGCCTCTACCGCTTGCCGAGCTGCGACAGAATCCCGCGCCTGAAGGCCGGCATTTATCGCACGATGCTGTTCCAGCAACTGATCGCGCGTCATCCGGTTCCGAAACATCATTTGACGGTTATAGAAAACGCCCTGCCGCAGGAGTTCATACATCGACCGCATCATATGCAGCATGACGACATTGTGGCTGGCTTCGATGATGGCCATGTGAAAGTTGGCGTCCAACTCCGCCTCGTCCGTCGGGTCCCGCTTCAGGTGTGCGGCATCCATCTTGGCGAAAATCGTCGCGATGACTTGCAGGTCGGTGTCTGAACCAAACCGTGCCGCCCGATCAGCGGCCAACCCCTCCATGTCACGCCGGAAAGCCACGTAGTCAAAAACCGCTTCCTCATGCGTCGCGAACAGGGCCACCAACGCCGGGGAAAAAGCAGAGCCCAATACATCGGCGACAAAAATTCCGGCGTTGGGGCGGCTGGTCAGCAGACCGTTGTCTTGCAGCTCTGCCACCGCATCACGCAGACTGGGCCGCGAAACGCCCAACCTTTCAGACAACTCACGTTCAGAGGGCAAGCGCTCACCGGGGCGCAAAATCCCGCGCAGAATCAGCAATTCAATCTGGCGAACCACGGATTGAGAAAGCTTTTCGGATTCGATCTTTTGAAAGGGCATGGTGCGCTCCGGATTGGTTCGAACATATGACCAATACGCAACAGCCTCAATAACAAAGGGCCGGACGATTGCCCGGCCCTTTGCAAAATGTCGCAGACCTTACGACGTCGGACGGATGATGATTTCCACGCGACGGTTTTGCGCGCGGCCCGCCGGGCTAAGGTTCGAAGCGATCGGTTGATCTTCGCCACGGCCATATGAGGAAATGCGGTTGCTCGGCACACCGCTGTTGCGCAGCACCTGAGCAACAGCCACGGCACGACGCTGTGACAAGTCCTGGTTATAGGCGGCCGTCCCGGAGTTATCAGTGTGGCCGATCACTTCGATCCGGCTATTGGGGTATTTCAGCAGGTTATTGGCAACCGACTGGATATCCCGGCTAAGGTCGGGGCGCAGATTGGCGCTGTCCGTGGCAAAGAGCACGTCTTGCGGCATGTTCACGACCAGATAGTCACCGTAATTCGTCACCGAGATATTGGAGTTGCCAATGCTGCCCCGCAGATCCGCGGCTTGCTGATCAAGCGATTGCCCGATGGCACCACCGATGGCCGCGCCAATCGCGCCGCCGATGACTGCCTTTGCCAATTTGTCGTCACCCTTGGACGAAGCACCAGCCACGGCACCGATCATGCCACCGATAACGGCGCCATTGCGTGTGCGGGCATTCGGATCTTCCGGGGCGTAATTCGGATCAACGCAAGCGGTCAGGCCAAGTGCTGCCACGGCCGAAAGCAGAATGGGGGTTTTGAACATCATGATTTTGCTGCCTCTGCTACGATAACTGGCCCCAAAGGGCCTTGCCCGTTTATATCAGGCTTACCCCAGTGGGGACAGACCCGCCGAACAGCCAGCAGCTTTCCGCGCATCAATCCACCGAAGTCGCGTCTTCCCGCGCCGCCTCCCACGCCAACATCGCGCGCTTGACCGGCAGCCCCCAGTGATAACCACCAAGCCCCCCGGATTTGCGCAAAGCTCTGTGGCAGGGAATCAGGAAACTGATCGGATTACGGCCAACAGCGGTGCCCACGGCCCGAACAGCTTTGGCATGGCCAATGCTTTGCGCGATTTCAGAGTAGGTTGTGACGCGCCCCGACGGGACCGCCAGCAGCGCCTCCCAAACCTTGATCTGGAACGGTGCGCCGATAAGGTGCAGCGCCGTTTCCCGGCCCCCCAAGGCCGCTTCGGCGATCGGCATGACCTTGGGGGCGTCTTCGAAGAATGTGGCCTTTGGCCAGCGTCTCATCAAGTCTTGAACGGCCGCCTCTCTGCCCATGTCTTCGGTGAACCCCATTCCGCAAATACCGCGGTCCGTTGCCATCACGACGCACTCGCCAAACGCCGAGGGCGCAAGCGCCCATCGGATCACCAGCCCTTCCCCCGCCCGAGCAAAGTCGCCCGGGCTCATCGCTTCCCATTTCACAAAGAGATCATGCAACCGCCCACCACCAGAAAGCCCTGCTTCATGCGCTGTTCCAAGCACCGTAAAGCGGTCCGCCAACAAACGGCGCGCATGATCCAGCGTCAGGTATTGTTGATACCGCTTCGGCGACACGCCGACCCACTGGGAAAAGACCCGTTGGAAATGCGCCGGGCTCATCGCCATCTGTGTCGCCAGATCGTCCAGCGACACCGAAGGCCCGTTCGCGTCGATGATCCGAAGGGCGCGTGCAATGACGCCGTAGTGGTAGCCGGGGGATTGATCGGTCATGGCGTTCTCCTTGGCTCACAGACTTAGGCAACAGTGATGCCCGTTGCGACCCGATTCCTGCGGCTTTGATGCTTGCCCGAAGGGTGCGGGGCGGTGCATACCGGGGCATGGCCCGACAACTCGACTATGCCGCGATGAAACGCATCTTTACCCGGTTCCACGATCTGGAGCCGGAGCCAAAAGGTGAACTCAATCACACCAACGCCTTCACCTTGGTCGTGGCCGTTGCCCTTTCCGCGCAGTCCACGGATATAGGCGTCAACAAAGCCACCCGCGCGCTTTTCGCCATCGCAGATACCCCCGAAAAGATGCTTGCCTTGGGTGAGGAGGGCGTGATCGCCCACATCAAAACGATAGGCCTTTTCCGTAATAAAGCCAAGAACGTGATCAAACTCAGCCAACGACTCGTGGAGGTTTTCGGGGGAGAGGTGCCCTCATCCCGGGCGGCGCTGCAATCTCTGCCGGGTGTCGGGCGCAAAACGGCGAACGTTGTCTTGAACATGTGGTTCCACCAACCGGCCCAAGCGATAGACACCCATATTTTCCGCGTTGGTAACCGCTCAGGCATCGCGACGGGCAAAGACGAAACGGCGGTAGAGCGCGCCGTCGAAGACAATGTTCCGGCTGAATTTCAACAACACGCACATCACTGGCTTATCTTGCACGGTCGGTATATCTGCACCGCGCGAAGCCCCAAATGCGGCATCTGCCCAATCCAAGATGACTGCCAGTTCGAGGAAAAGACTCTATGAAAACCTATCAGGTCGTCGGTATCGGAAATGCCATCGTTGATGTGTTCTGTCAGGCCGACGACAGCTTTCTGGAGATGATGGGCATTGAGAAAAGCATCATGCAACTGGTGGAACGCGAGCGGGGAGAACTGCTTTACGCCGCGATGAAGGACCGCGTTCAGGCCCCCGGGGGGTCAGTTGCCAATACACTGGCAGGATTGGGAAATCTCGGACTGAAAACCGCCTTCATCGGCCGCGTGCATGATGACGCGCTTGGCAGGTTTTATGCGACGAGCATGGCCGAAGGTGGCACCGAATTTGTAAATCCGCCGGTGTCAGGGGGTGAACTGCCGACCTCACGTTCGATGATTTTTGTGGCACCGGATGGGGAGCGATCAATGAACACCTATCTCGGCATCTCCTCTGAACTGGGGCCCGAAGATGTTTCTGATCGCGTGGCCGGCGAGGCGGCATTCCTCTTCCTCGAAGGCTATCTCTACGACAAGCCAAAGGGCAAAGAGGCGTTTGAGCGGGCCGCCAAACTCTGTCAAAACGCGGGTGGAAAAGCGGGCATTGCGCTGTCTGACCCCTTCTGCGTTGACCGTCACCGCAGCGACTTTCGCCGTTTGGTCAAGGATCTGGACTATGTGATCGGCAACGAACATGAATGGTCCTCGCTTTATCAGACGGATATTGACTCCGCGCTTGCCCAAGCCGTTCAAGACGCCGGAGTGGTTGTCTGCACGCGCTCCGGAGACGAAGTGATCCTCCTTCGCGGCGCTGAACGTGAAGTCGTTCCGGTGCGCCGCGTCGTGCCAGTTGATGCGACCGGCGCGGGGGATCTTTTCGCGGCAGGTTTCATCTACGGACTGGCTTGCGGGCAGGGCTTGGCTAAGGCTGGTCGCATGGGTTGCGTTGCCGCTGCCGAAGTCATCAGCCATTTCGGCGCGCGTCCCGAGACGGATCTCAAAGCCCTTTTCCGTAAAGAAGGTCTGATCTGAACAACCCTCCCCCCGCAAATTCCCACGGTGGCCCCTGAATAGGGCCCCCGCAATTTTCTGTCCTTAAATATCCCCGCCGGAGGCTCCAACCGTTCCGACCTCACAAGCTGTGCGGGGAACACAGCCAACCCGCCGCTCCTAGCGAACGGCGTTCAGTTCGGCGTCTTTTATCCGGCAATCTCGGGCCGCGCTTGGGGCACAAGGGCGCGGCGACAGGTCTTTGGTCAAGCAGATCCGCACCTCTTGGATGCGCCCCTGATCGCAGGTAATGGTCACCCCATCGCGCGAAAAGCCAGGGTTGCTTTCGACGAACGCATCTTCAATCACCGATGCCGGCACCCGTAAATCTTCGGAAATTTGCGCGAAAACGGGGGGGATAGTGACCCTATCGTAGGCGCGCCGCAGCGTTTTGAAATAGTCGTGCGCCGCCAATCCCGAGCACCTGCCATGTTTTTTCCACTGGTAAAACGCCAGACCAGAGCCGCCCATTATATCGGCCATGGTCGCCGTCTCGGCGCGGGATGGATCGCTCGCACCGGTGCGACAATAAGACGGATAACCTGTCTCAGCCTGCGGCCAAAGACCATGCACAACCCAAGTCAATCCGCGGCCCAAATCGCATTGCGGGTCATCACGGGCATCGCCTTCCAATTCGCACCAGTTTGAAGACCACGAGAGCGACAAAACGTAATAATCAAACGTGCCCGCCTTTTCGCCCTCGGCCAGCGCCGGACGCGCAGAATTCAGGGTCAGGCCAAGGGTAAGCAAGGCCGTCAGACACATCGCCGCGAGGCTGTCGCTCCTCCGTCGCATTTCCGCTTCCCCTTCGCTTGAAATCGCACTATAGCAGCCGATGAAATCCCGAAAACGTGGAATTCGCGGCCCCGGTCGCAGCCGTTTTCCCGGCACGGGAGAGATTTGTAAAGGCCCGGCGGCTGGCGGGCACTTGGTAAAAGGAATGTCCTATGACGAGACCGCTTATGGCCAAGGCCACAGCCGTTTGGCTGGTGGACAATACCACGCTCACCTTCCGGCAAGTTGCCGAGTTCTGCGGGATGCACGAACTTGAGGTTCAAGGCATCGCCGACGGCGATGTCGCGACCGGGGTGAAGGGGTTCGACCCGGTTGGCAACAATCAATTGGATGCAGGCGAGATCGAGAAGGGTCAAAAAGATCCTCTCTACAAGCTCAAGCTAAAGTTCAATGCAGCCGCGGTTGGCGAAGAAAAGCGCCGTGGACCGCGCTACACGCCATTGTCCAAGCGCCAAGATCGCCCGGCGGCGATTCTGTGGTTGGTAAAGTTCCACCCGGAACTGTCGGATGGCGCAGTTGGCAAATTGGTGGGCACCACCAAACCGACCATCCAAGCCATCCGCGAGCGGACCCATTGGAACATCAACAACATCACGCCAATCGACCCGGTGGCGCTTGGTCTGTGCAAACAGACGGAGCTGGACACCGCGGTTCAGGCCGCCGCGCGCAAGAAAGCGTCCGAAGGCACCGTGATGACTGATGATGAACGTCGCAAGCTGGTGTCCACCGAACAAAGCCTTGGCATGGCACCGGAGCCAAAGATCCCCTCGGGCATAGAGCTGTTCACGGCGGAACGCGAAGAAAAGCCGGCTGACTTCTCGGATGCCGAGAGCTTTTTCAACTTGCCGCAGAACGACGATGACGAAGAAGAAGAGGATGACGATCCGCGCCGCTGATCGGGCACCACAAAGAATAAAAACCCCGGTCCTTGCGGCCGGGGTTTTGCTTTTCAGGCAGGCGAGAAATGATCTGCCTTGGTGCGGCCTGGTTTAGTGGGCCATCAGCACAGGCACAGTGATCTGTTCCAGCATATTCCGCGTCGCCCCGCCAAGGATCGCCTCGCGGAAGCGGGAATGGCCGTAAGCGCCCATGACTAAAAGGTCGGCATTGGTGTCGCGAACCTGACGTGCCAGCACATCGGAAAGGCGCGGTAAGCTGCGCGCCAGCACGGCGACCTCTGCCTTGACCCCGTGCCGCACCAGCATTTGGCACAGCATTCCACCCGGGTCGGACCGCTCCGGCCCGTGTGCGGGCGGATCAATGACAGTGATAATCACCGAGTCAGCCATCTTCAGCAGCGGTAAGGCGCGCCGCGTGGCGATCATCGCCTCTGCGCTTTGATTCCAGGCAAGCACAACCCGGCGTGGATTGGGCATACCCCCCATGCCCGATGACGGCACAACCAACACTGGCGCGCGGCCCTCAAACATTGCGGCTTCGATGACTGCTTCAGCCTCGGCCCCTTTGGCTTTGCCATAGGGCTGACCAAGCACCACCAGATCCGCAAACCGCGCCCGCAACGCAACAAGCTCGTTCAACGTGCCAAGCTGCGTGACGGCTGCCTCAAGCGACCAACGCAGGTCTTCGCCCTCGGCAGCGATGGCGGCCCTGGCAGCGGCGGTAAGCTCTTTGGTATCTGCCTCGGCCCGTTCCAGAGAGGCTTGCGAAAAGATCGGTTCGGCCCCGATGTAGGAATACCCTAGCTGCGTGCGGTCCACGCCCAACACCAGAATATCAAGATGTGCATCCTGCGCCATCGCCATTCTGGCAGCGGCGGCAATCACGACCGCCGCTTCAGTGGGGTCTGTAAGCACGCTCAAGATGGATTTGTACTGCATGGCGCGATTTCCTCACTTTTATGGTGTGAATTTATCATGCCATGCGATTTGATGCCTGACATTGACCTCGATCAATGCAGCAAGGCCTTGGCGTTGACATGGATCAAGGATGAAAAATGCTGCGACTGCGACAAGACGAGCAGTCGAAAAGCTTCTGGCAGGGGCTAGATTCGGTTGTAACCTGACCGGGACAGGATGACGAAGGGACGCAGAATGTTAGACTATTTGAAATTGATCGTGTTGGGAGGGATCACGGTGTTTGCCGCGATCGCTGCCAATTACGCCCATGATCCGGCCTATATGGTCAATGCGATCGTGGTCATGCTCGCCGCGGCGATTACGTTTGTTTGGGTGCTGCGCCATGTGGGCGAGCCCGCGCATCATCCGGCGGATGAATATATGGATGGCGTTATCCGCGCCGGGGTGATCGCCACGACCTTTTGGGGTGTGGTGGGCTTTCTGGTTGGCGTGATTATCGCGTTTCAGCTGGCCTTCCCGTCACTGAATATTCCAGGCGTTGAAGGTATACTGAATTTTGGGCGTCTGCGTCCCCTGCATACCTCAGCCGTGATTTTTGCCTTTGGCGGTAACGGGCTGATCATGACGGCCTTCTACGTCGTTCAGCGCACTTCTGGTGCGCGGCTTTGGGGCGGGAACCTCGGTTGGTTCGTGTTCTGGGGCTGGCAATTGATGATCGTCTTGGCGGCGACATCGTATCTTCTTGGCGGCACGCAATCGCGTGAATATGCCGAAACGGTCTGGTACATTGACTGGTGGATCGTAGTTGTCTGGCTGGCATTCTTGGCGGTCTTTGTCGGGACTTTGGTGAACCGCAAAGAGCCGCACATTTATGTGGCGAACTGGTTCTACTTGTCCTTCATCGTTACCATCGCCCTGCTGCATGTGGTCAACAACCTGCAGATTCCGGTTTCGATCTTTTCGTCGCAGTCGGTTTCCGTGTTCTCGGGTGTTCAGGATGCAATGGTGCAATGGTGGTACGGCCACAACGCTGTGGGCTTCTTCCTGACCGCGGGCTTCCTTGGCATGATGTACTACTTCGTGCCCAAACAGGCAGAACGCCCGGTTTACAGCTATAAGCTGTCGATCATCCACTTCTGGGCGCTGATCTTTTTGTACATCTGGGCCGGTCCGCACCACCTGCACTACACCGCTTTGCCAGAATGGGCTTCGACCCTCGGCATGGTCATGTCGATCATCCTGTGGATGCCCTCGTGGGGTGGCATGATCAACGGCCTGATGACGCTTTCGGGCGCTTGGGACAAACTGCGCACGGACCCGATCATCCGGATGATGGTTGTGTCGATCGGCTTTTACGGCATGTCGACCTTTGAAGGTCCGATGATGTCGATCAAAGCCGTGAACTCGCTGTCGCACTACACGGACTGGACCATCGGTCACGTCCATTCGGGCGCACTTGGCTGGAATGGCATGATCACCTTTGGCGCGCTGTACTTCCTGACACCGCGCCTGTGGAACCGTGAAAGCCTCTACTCGCTCAAGCTTGTGTCCTGGCACTTCTGGTTGGCGACCATCGGCATCGTTCTTTACGCAAGTGCGATGTGGGTCACCGGCATCATGGAAGGCCTGATGTGGCGCGAAGTGGATGCGAACGGCTTCCTCGTCAACGCCTTCGCGGACACGGTCTCGGCCAAGTTCCCGATGTATGTGGTCCGTGGCACCGGAGGTCTGATGTATCTGACCGGTGGGCTGATCATGGCATATAACCTGTGGATGACGGTGCGCGCACAGCCTTCTAGGGCTGCGGTTAACGCGAACAACGCCGTTCCTGCTGAATAAGAAAGGGCAGGAAAATGGGAATTCTTGACAAACATAAGGTCATCGAAACCAACGCCACGCTGCTGCTGGTGCTGAGTTTCATTGTGGTCTCCATCGGCGGGATCGTCGAAATCGCGCCGTTGTTCTACATTCAGAACACGATTGAAAAAGTGGAAGGGGTTCGCCCCTACACACCACTCGAACTGGCGGGGCGCGACATCTACATCCGGGAAGGGTGCTATGTCTGCCACAGCCAGATGATCCGCCCGATGCGCGACGAGGTGGAGCGTTACGGCCATTACTCGCTGGCAGCGGAATCGATGTACGATCACCCGTTCCAATGGGGTTCCAAGCGCACAGGGCCAGATTTGGCCCGTGTGGGTGGCCGCTATTCGGACGCATGGCACGTCGATCACCTGACCTATCCGCAGGCCGTCGTGCCGGAATCGGTGATGCCGCGGTATGACTTCCTGCTCGGAAATGAAATCGACGGGAAATACATCACTGACATCATGAAAACCCACGCGCTGGTGGGTGTGCCTTACACGACCGAAATGATTGAAGCAGGGCAGGCTGATTTTGCGGCGCAGGCGGATCCAAACGCGGACACGGCAGGTCTGGAAGAGCGTTACAAGAAAGCGACGGTGTCCAATTTCGATGGTCAGCCGCAGTTGACCGAAATGGATGCGCTGATCGCTTACTTGCAAGTCCTTGGTACGATGGTGGACTTCTCGACCTTCGTTCCTGATCCGACGCGATAGGGGGCAGATATGGAAACCTACAGTCTGATGCGTGAATTCGCCGATAGCTGGGCAATGGCAGTAATCTTCGTCGTGTTCCTGGCCATTGTGTTGTGGTCATGGCGACCGGGATCGCGCGCCATCCATGATGACATCGCGAATTCGATCTTCCGGAATGAAAAGAAACCCGCCGGGGACACCCCGCAAGCCGAGGAGGCGTAAATCATGTGCGCCAAACAAGTAAAGAAAGCCGAGCGCGAAGTTCCGACGACCGGCCACTCCTGGGACGGGATTCAGGAATATGACAATCCCATGCCGCGCTGGTGGGTCTGGGTGTTCTATGCCTGCATCGTGTGGGGGATCGGTTATACGATCGCCTATCCGGCGTGGCCGCTGATCTCGGGACACACGCAGGGGATTTTTGGATCAACCGAGCGCAAGAATGTCGAAGCCGACATCAAACGCTTTGATGATGCAAACGCCCCGATCAAGGCAAAGTTGGTGGCTGCCGACCTTACCGCCATTCCGGGCAATGACGAGCTGAAGACTTTTGCCATTCCCGCAGGTGCGTCTGTCTTCAAGAACAACTGCGCGCAGTGCCACGGCTCGGGCGCGGCTGGGGTTCAGGGTAAGGGCTATCCGAACCTTCTGGACAACGATTGGCTTTGGGGGGGCGATATCGAGGCGATCCACACCACGATCACCCACGGTATCCGTAATACCGTTGACGCCGATGCCCGCTATTCTGAAATGCCGAAATTCGGTGCGGATGAGTTGCTGGAAAAGGCGCAGATCGGCGAGGTCGTGGAATACGTCCTGCAAATTTCTGGACAAGACCATGACGCTGCACTGGCCACCGCCGGGGCGACCGTCTTTGCCGAAAACTGTGCCGCCTGCCATGCCGAAAACGGCTCTGGCGACCGCGCGCAGGGTGCGCCGAACCTGACGGATGCCATCTGGCTTTACGGCGGGGACCGCGACACGCTGATCCAAACGGTGAGCTATGCCCGGTTTGGCGTGATGCCCCCTTGGAACAGTCGCCTGTCCGAGGATGAGATTCGCGCCGTTGCCACCTATGTCCATTCATTGGGCGGCGGAGAGTGATCTGCCAGACTGCGGGGCATGCGCCAAGCAAGCCCCGCATTTGTAGCGGCGCTCCAACTGTTTGTGCCTTTCCAAGGGTGCCGATGTTACATGTGACAAAAGGTCGGGGCGCGCTCCGGCCTTTTGCCATTCACTTGATGGCTGCCGCGTCCCCGTGCCGCACGCCAAAGCTGCGCGAAAGATGTGTAATTGATGCAGGTCAATGCACGGGGCGATCAAGGGGCCGATACCTCGCGGACCAAAGTGGCGCGACCGCTTGATTTTTCGCGTAAGTTGAACAGCCAACCGGAGACGATCCGTGACCAGTCCAGACCAGCAACCCGCCAGCCTTTACACCTCCCGTGAGCCGATCTTTCCGCGCCGGGTAAAGGGCAATTTCCGCACTATGAAGTGGTGGCTTTTGGCTGTGATGCTGGGGATCTACTATGTAACCCCCTGGCTTCGTTGGGATCGGGGGCCAAACCTGCCTGACCAGGCGGTCTTGATCGATATGTCGGGGCGGCGGTTCTTCTTCTTCATGATCGAGATATGGCCGCATGAGTTTTACTTTGTCGCGGGTCTGCTGATTATGGCGGGTCTGGGGCTCTTTCTGTTTACGTCGGCGGCGGGGCGGGTTTGGTGCGGCTATGCTTGCCCGCAAACAGTCTGGACCGATCTGTATATCCTTGTGGAACGCTGGATAGAGGGCGACCGGAACGCCCGCATCCGCCTGCATCGCCAAAACTGGAACGCCGAAAAGATCCGCAAGCGCGCGGTCAAATGGACGGTCTGGCTTTTGATCGGTCTGGCTACGGGCGGTGCTTGGGTGTTTTATTTCACCGATGCGCCAACGCTGTTTTGGGACTTGCTGAATGGCACTGCGCATCCGGCGGCCTATCTGACTATGGCGATTCTGACGCTGACCACCTTTGCGTTCGGCGGCTTTGCCCGTGAGCAGATCTGTATCTATGCGTGTCCATGGCCACGGATTCAGGCCGCGATGATGGACGAAGACACGATCACCGTCGCCTACAGGGAATGGCGTGGAGAGCCGCGCGGCAAGCAGACCGTTGAAGGCAACGGTGACTGCATCGACTGCATGGCCTGTGTCAACGTCTGTCCGATGGGCATCGACATCCGCGATGGCCAACAGCTGGCCTGCATCACCTGCGGGCTGTGCATTGACGCTTGCAACGACACGATGGACAAGATCGGCAAACCGCGCGGCCTGATCGACTACCTCGCCCTGACGGATGAGCCGCGTGAGCGCGCGGGCCAGCCGCCAAAGCCTGTCTGGAAGCATATTTTCCGCCCGCGGACCATTCTTTATACTGTCTTGTGGGCAGGGATCGGTGTGGCGCTGGTCGTGGCGCTGTTCCTGCGGTCCGAGATCGACGTTTCCGTCACCCCTGTGCGCAACCCACTTTATGTCATGCTGTCGGACGGCTCTATCCGCAACACATATGACCTTCGCTTGCGCAACAAGCATGGCGAGGACCGTTGGTTCACCTTCTCGGCAACATCGGACTCGATCTTTGTGCTAGGGTTGGAAGGGGCCAGCGACCTGAAAGTTCTGGTTCCCGCGAACCAGACCAAGAACCAGCGGCTTTACGTCACGGCCCCGGCCAATTCACTGGCCGCGACCGCCGATCGCACCGATATTCGTTTGTGGATCGAAGATATCGGCACCGAACTTACTCCCGGCAATGACCGGGTCCACCATGACACCGTGTTCAACGGAAAGGCGAAATAAGATGGCCGACAAAGCGCCGCGCGAACTGAAGGGCATTCATGTTCTGATCATCACCGTCTCGGCTTTTGCGGTGATCATCGGGGTGAACCTGCTGATGGCCTACAAGGCGATTTCTACCTTTCCGGGGTTGGAAGTGGACAACTCCTATGTCGCAAGCCAAGAATTTGAGGCAGACAAGGCCGCCCAGATTGCGCTTGGCTGGACTTTGGCCCATGACTATGACCCGGCCCGCAAAGAACTGCGGCTTACGTTTACGGATCGGGATGGCAAACCTGTGGTTCTTTCGTCGTTGAACGTTCTGGTCGGGCGCACGACCGAGGCCCGAGATGATACTTTCCCCGTTTTTGAAAACCGCGACGGCAGTTATGTCGCCTCAGAGCCTCTGACCCGCGGCAAATGGATGATGCATGTCGAAGCGCATGCCCAGGACGGCACGCTCTTTCGTGAGCGTATTGACCTGATGGTTCGGGGCTGACCGATGACCATTGCCGCGCCCCTCGCTGCTGCGCGTGCAGAGCCGGAGATGCCGGGCATCGTGGCTTGCCCGGCATGTATCGTGGCCCCTTCGGCTGAACGGCTTGCCACACTGGCAGCACCGCAAAATGCGCGGCTGATGATGTCATTGCCGGGGGCGCATTGTGCGGCGTGCATCTCGACTGTCGAGGCAGCAGCTTTGGCGGTGCCCGGGGTGCATTCGGTGCGGTTGAACCTTACCCAGCGGCGGTTGTCCGTCGATGCGGACGCCGGGGTGACGGCGGCGGATCTGCTCCCGGCGCTGAACGCGGCCGGCTATGAGGCGCATGAACTGGACCCCGGCCTTTTGTCCTCAACAGAAACGGACCGACAGGCGCGCGATTTGCTGATGCGCCTGGGTGTGGCGTTCTTTTCCATGATGAACGTGATGTTGCTGTCGGTGGCGGTCTGGGCCGGGGCTGAAGGGGCAACGAGGGATCTCTTTCATTGGATTTCCGCGGCGATCGCCATACCGACGGTGATATTCTCGGGCCAGCCGTTTTTCAAATCGGCATGGCGTGCGCTGCGGGCTGGGCGGTTGGGAATGGATGTGCCGATCTCGCTGGCCCTGATTCTTGCCACAACGATTTCCCTGTTTGAGACGATCAAGTCGGGCCACCATGCCTATTTTGATGCCGCGGTGATGCTGTGCTTTTTCTTGCTGGTGGGCCGCTATCTGGACCACAAGACCCGTGCGATTGCCCGATCTGCCGCCGAGGAGTTGGCCGCGCTTGAGGTGCAACGCGCACAGGTTCTGGTGGACGGCCAAGAGGTGCAGCGGCCGATTTCCGAAGTGGTCGCGGGTGATTTGGTTCGGGTGCGTCCGGGGGGGCGCATGCCGGTGGACGGGGTGGTCGAAGAGGGCAGTTCGGAAGTGGATCGCTCTTTGCTGACGGGCGAAAGCCTGCCGGTTTTTGCGGGCCCTGGAACGGTCGTATCGGCTGGAGAAGTGAACCTTACCGGGCCTTTGACCCTGCGCGTGACGGCGGCGGGGCGGGCATCAAGCCTGCACCAGATGGCGGATCTTGTGGCCGTCGCTGAGGCAGCGCGCACGCGCTATACGAGCTTGGCAGAGCGGGCCGCTCGGCTTTATTCGCCGTTGGTGCATCTTCTTTCATTTTCGGCCTTTGGGTTCTGGATGTGGAAAACCGGGGGTGATCTGCGCTTTGCCGTCAATATCTCGGCGGCAGTGCTGATTATCACCTGCCCTTGTGCGCTTGGGTTGGCCGTGCCTGCAGTGGTCACGGCGGCCTCCGGGCGGTTGTTCCGAAAAGGGTTGCTGATCAAGCATGGCACCGCGCTGGAGCGGTTGGCCGAAGTGGACACCGTGGTCTTTGACAAAACCGGAACATTGACCTTGGGCGCGCCGCAGCCGACCAACATGCCCGATCATCCGGTGCAGGCGATTGAGGTTGCCGCCGGGTTGGCGGCGGGCTCATCGCATCCGTTGGCGCTGGCCCTGGTTGAAGCCGCCCGCGCGTCTGGTATCCGCCCTGCCCGGGTCGAAGACCTTCGGGAAGTGCCCGGCTACGGTGTTGAGGGCCTGTGGCGTGGGCAGCAGGTGCGGCTTGGCCGGGCCGAGTGGTGCGGGGGCGAAGCGGTCGACGTGACGGCGACTTATCTGGCGGCGGGCGACGGAAAACCTCGCGCTTTCACGTTTGAAGATCGGCTGCGCCCTGGGGCGGAAGAGGCGATCAAGGCGCTGATTTCGCAGGGCAAACAAATCCATTTGATCTCAGGCGATGCCACGGGCGCTGTGGCGGCGCTGGCTGGGCGGTTGGGGATTTCAGATTGGGTCGCGGGCGCGCTGCCGGCCGAAAAAGTCGCACGGGTCCGGGCGCTGACCGAGGCGGGGCACCGGGTGCTGATGGTCGGTGACGGGCTGAACGACACGGCCGCGCTTGCGGCGGCGCATGTGTCGATCTCACCCGCCTCTGCGCTGGATGCGGCGCGGGCGGCGTCGGACATCGTGCTGTTGGGGCAGGATATGGCCGTGATCGGGGATGCCACGCGGATCTCGCGTCAAGCCACGCGGCGGATGGTCGAAAACTTTGGGATTTCGGCGGCTTATAACGTGGTGGCTGTGCCTTTGGCTTTGGTGGGTTTGGCGACACCCTTGGCGGCAGCACTGGCGATGTCGCTGTCATCGATCACCGTATCGCTGAACGCATTGAGATTGAGGTAAGCGTATGGAAATCCTGACAATTCTGATTCCGGTGTCGCTGTTCCTGGGGGGGATCGGGTTGGTCGCTTTTTTGTGGGCGATGAAAACCCGGCAGTTCGATGATCCGGAGGGGGATGCAAACCGGATCTTGACGACGGATTATGATGACAAGCCCAAGCCCTGAGGGGATGGGGGGAGTTGCGGGGGAAGAGACGCTCTTTTTCGGATCTTCTTTTGATCTTCCTTTGATCTTTCGGGGGGGCAGGTTGGGATTTGTTGGCCGTGGTCTGCACATCAGTGGTCGCGCGCCCGGCGGCGCCGTCGGACGCTCCGCGGGGGATATTTAGAGACAGAAAATGGGCTGCGGTTCAGGCGCGTCCGGCTGTGGCAGAGAGGGTCAGAGCGTTGATGCCCATGCCGTGCAAGACGGCGAGCCATTTGCCGCTGTCATTTTCGGCAAAGACCAGATCGGCGGGCGCGTCGGCGGTCAGCCAGTCGTTGCGGCCGATTTCAACCTCTAACTGGCCCGGCCCCCAGCCGGAATAGCCGAGCGCGAGCAGCGCCTGCGCCGGGCCTTGGCCTTTGGCCAACGCCTCTAGCACGTCGAGGGTGGCGGTCATGCCGTAGTCGGGGGTGACTGCCATCGTCGCGGTGTCGCTTTTGTAATCGCGCGAGTGCAGCACAAAGCCGCGCCCGCGTTCGACAGGGCCGCCGAAATGCACGTTGATCTTGCGCCCCTCGGGGGTGTGCGGGATGCCAATGTGGTCAAGCATTCCGGCAAAGGTCAGATCAGAGAGGGGCTTGTTCACGATCAGGCCCATGGCCCCGTCTTCGCTGTGGGCGCAGACAAGGATCACGCTTTTGTCAAAACGCGGGTCGCCCATTCCGGGCATGGCCACCAACAGCTTTCCGCACAGGTCCATGATTCGATGCCTTCGCTTTGCTGCCTTTAATGTGGGGCGGCGGGGGCGGCGGCTCAACCCCTTGTGGAGGCCAATGTGGTCACGCGGTGCTGACCGGAAGTTGATTTCCCCTGACCGCGCTTTTGCCTATGATTTGGGTATGAAGATGACCCCTCCCTTGCTTTTGAGCTCTGCGTTGGCTTTCGCGCTGGCGGCTGCGGTCGCGGCCCCGGTTGCGGCGCAGACGCAGGATGAGTTGCTGACGGCGCAATTGCGGCCCGGTTGGCAGATGCAGTCAGGGCGCTATATGGCGGCCCTTGATCTGACGCTGACCGAGGGGTGGAAGACCTATTGGCGCGCGCCCGGCGATGCGGGCATTCCCCCGGTGTTCGATTGGGCCGGGTCGAGCAATGTGGCGTCGGTGCGGGTGCATTGGCCCAGCCCGGCGGTTTTTCACACCAACGGGCTGCAGACCATTGGCTATCACGATGCGGTGATCCTGCCGATCGAGGTGACGGCGATTGATCCCGCTCAGCCCGTGGATTTGCAGGTGCATGTCGCGATGGGCATTTGCAAAGACATTTGCATGCCCGCCGAGGTGTCGTTGGAAACGCTGTTGGACGGTGTCGGCCAGCCAGACCCGGTGATCCGTGCGGCCTTGGCGGCGCGGCCTGAAACGGCGGACGAGGCGGGGCTGACGGCGATTTCCTGCGAGGTTGTGCCGATTGACGACGGCTTGCGGGTCACCGCGCGGATTGATTTGGCCGAACGGGGCGGCACGGAGACGGTGGTGGTCGAAACCGCCGATCCGGCGGTTTGGGTGTCAGAAGCCGAAAGCACCCGGCAGGGGACGGTCCTGACCGCCGTGGCCGATCTGGTGCCGGGGTCGGGCGCGCCTTTTGCGCTGAACCGCGCCGGTGTGGTGGTGACGGTTTTGGGCACGGGCCGCTCGGTTGAGATCAAGGGGTGCCCGGCACCCTGAGCCGGGTCAGGGCCGCGCGCGCAGGCGGGCTTGCAGCGACAACAGATCGGCCCAGGCCTCGCGTTTGGCGGCGGGGTAGCGCAACAGATAGTCGGGGTGTGTCATCGGCAGGGCCGGGCGGTCGACGGCCGTGGTCCAGTTGCCACGGGCGCGCAGGATGCCGCCCGATCCGGTCAGCGACTTGAGCGCCAGATTGCCCATCGCAACGACGAACGCAGGGTTGGCCAATGCGATGTGGCGTTCCACAAAGGGGCGCAGCATGGCGATTTCATCTTCGGTCGGGTCACGGTCGGCGGGGGGGCGCCACGGCAGAGCCAGCGACAGGTAGAGCCCTTGGGCCGGGTCGCTGTTTTCGCGGGACAGGCCGATGGCCGCGAACATCTTGTCCAGCAACTGGCCCGAGCGCCCGGCGAAGGGGCGGCCCTCTTGGTCTTCATCGCGGTTGGGGGCCTCTCCCAGCACCAGAACGCGGGCGCCGGGGGTGCCTTGCCCAAAGACGGTGCTGCGGGCGCCGCGTTTAAGGTCGCAATGATCAAAGGCCTGCAGGGCGGCGCGCAACGCATCAAGGGTATCGGCCGATTGGGCAAGGTGCCGGGCGGTCTGGACGGCCTGTTCGGTCAGCGCGGCGGGCGTGGGGGGGGCTACGTAGGCTGCGGCGGGTTTTGGCGCCGCCGGAGCGGCGGTGGCGGCGGCGGTTTTGGCGACGGGTTCGGGCAGGGAATAGCGGTCAACGGGTGTCTCGCCGATGGTTTCGGTTGCGCCAAGGTCCACCTGCCACGCCAAAGCGGCAAATGCGGCCTCCCAGTCGCCCTCAATCTCGGTCATGATTCCCATGGGCGCAGGGTAGGGCGGGCGCGGCGGGGCGGCAAGGAGGGTTTCGGGAGGAACTGCTTGCCCGCTCGGGTGGCGCTCCCTATAACGCGGCAACCGTCAGTCCGAGGTAATCCATGACCTTCCGCGCCCGCCACCTGCTGGGGATAGAGCAGCTTGCTCCGCAGGAAATCACCACCATTCTGGATCTAGCCGATCGTTACGTCGATCTGAACCGCCGCACGGTGAAGCAATCGAATGCTTTGGCGGGGATGACGCAGATCAACATGTTCTTCGAGAACTCTACCCGGACGCAGGCCAGTTTTGAGCTGGCGGGCAAGCGGCTGGGGGCGGATGTGATGAACATGTCGGTCGCGTCTTCCAGCGTGAAGAAGGGGGAGACGCTGATCGACACGGCGATGACGCTGAACGCGATGCACCCGGATCTGCTGGTCGTGCGCCATGGGGCAAGCGGGGCGGTAAACCTGCTGGCGTCGAAGGTGAATTGCGCGGTGTTGAACGCGGGCGACGGGCGCCATGAGCACCCGACGCAGGCCTTGCTGGACGCGCTGACGATCCGCCGGGCCAAGGGGCGGATTCAACGGCTGACCGTGGCGATTTGCGGGGACATCGCCCATAGCCGGGTCGCGCGGTCCAATCTTATCCTGCTGGGCAAGATGGAGAACCGGTTGCGTCTGATCGCGCCGCCCACCCTGATGCCGGCAGGTGTGCAGGAATTTGGCTGTGAGTTGTTTGACGACATGCGCGCCGGGCTGGAGGGTGCGGACGTTGTGATGATGTTGCGCTTGCAAAAGGAACGGATGGACGGTGGATTCATCCCGTCCGAGCGGGAGTATTATCACCGCTACGGTCTGGACGCCGAAAAGCTGAGCCATGCCAAGCCCGATGCCATCGTCATGCATCCCGGCCCGATGAACCGGGGCGTCGAGATTGACGGCGAATTGGCCGACGACATCAACCGCTCGGTCATTCAAGAGCAGGTGGAAATGGGCGTCGCGGTGCGGATGGCCTGCATGGACCTGCTGGCGCGCAATCTGCGGGCCGAGCGTGGGGCCAAAGCGGCCGAGCGGTATGTCTGAGCCGCGCAACCGGCGCACCTAAAAGGGCACCAAGCCCCCCGCCCTTAGACGGGCAGCACACAGAACCGAAGGAGGACGCGATGACACAAGACCTGCACGAGCCTGTGCCCCCGCCCGCCCCCGTTTCCCAATCTGCCCCCGTTTCCCAATCCGTCCCCGTTTCCCAATCTGCCCCCGTATCCCTGACCCCGCCCGTATCCCTGCCCCCTCCTGTCCCGCCGCCCGCGCCCACGCCTGCCGGGTGGGAAGGTATCCTTGATCCCGGCGAGGCGATCTTGTGGCAAGGTGCGCCCTCGGGCGAGGTGCGGCTTCAGGGGTCGCAGATCGCCACGATCTTGTTTGGCGTGTTCTTTGCGGGCTTTGCGCTGTTCTGGATGGTTATGGCGGCGCAGGCAGGAAGCTTTTTCTGGGCCTTTGGGTTGATTCATTTTACCGCCGGGCTGGGGATCATTTTCGCCGGACCGTTGGGCGGGGCGTATCGGCGGCGGCACACCTATTACACGCTGACCAGCCGCCGCGCCTTTATCGCCACGGTTCTGCCGCTCAGAGGGCGGCGGTTGGAGGATTTTCCGATCACCGCCGAGACGCAGATCACCCTTGAAGAGGTTACATCGGAACTGTCCAACCTTTATTTCGCGCGCCGCACGCTGCGCGGCAACAAGGGGCGGTCGACAGAGCAGCCCATCGGGTTTGAAATGATCCCCGAGGCGCGCAAGATTCTGGCGATGATGCGCGCGGCGCAGCGGGGGGAGACGGCATGAACCTGACCGATCACACTGACCCTTTGATCCTGCTGGCAGGTGAGCGGCATGTGTTGCGGGTCTTCGCGCTTGACATGCCGGCCCCGCAGGCGGCGGCCTTGGTGGGGGACAGCGACACCTTGGCGCGGCTTTTGGGCCTGCCCGCCGTCAATCCGGCGGGGGTTGAGGTGATTGATCTGGCGGATCTGGCCGGGGTGGGTCTGGTCCGGTATCTGACCGAAGGGGACGGCATCGCCGAGGCCGCCCTTGCTGCGGATGCGGCGGCGCTGACGGCCCTGCAAGGCTGGGTGCTGATCCTGCGGTCGCAGGCCGTGGCCACGCCGACCACCTTGCAGCCCGCGCCCACCCTGCGGCTGATCGGGCGCTATGCGGAAGAAGAGCTGCCCCTGGCCTTTGAGCCGCTGCCGAGTGCCGCTGCGGTTGGTCTGATCCCGCAAGGCAAGCCCCCGATGTCCGATGCCCGGATCGGCGGCATGGTGGCGACGGTGGTGTTGGTGCTGATGGCGATCTTTACCACCTTGTTTGTCTATCTGGCGGGGAGATGATGCCGCAGCGGCTCGATACCCTGACCAACAGGCAGGCGATCATCTTGCAGATGTCCTGTTTTAGCGGGCCTGTGCCGCGGTCCTCTCCGATAGGGGCCGCAACCCCGACCCTTCTGTCCGAAGGTGCCTATGTGACCACGACCGGCATTGAGCGTATCTGCGACGGCCGCGCGCTTATGCTGAATATTCAAAGTGAGGCAAAATGAACCTGCATTTCACCAATGCCCGGCTGATTGACCCAGAGGCCCAAAGCGATGCGCCGGGCAGTCTTACGGTGAAGGACGGTCTTATCCTTGCCCGCGACGAAAGCGCGCCGAAAGGGGCGTCGGTCATCGACTGCGGCGGCCATTGTCTGGCACCGGGGATCGTCGATTGGGGCGTCAAGATCGGCGAGCCGGGCGAGCGGCATAAGGAAAGCTTTCGCTCGGCCGGGCGGGCGGCGGCGGCGGGGGGTGTGACGACGATCATCGCGCGCCCCGATACGTTCCCAGCCATCGACACCCCCGAAGTGTTAGAGTTTGTGACCCGCCGCGCGTCCGAAAGCCCGGTGCGTATCCGCCACATGGCCGCGCTGACCAAGGGCCGCGCGGGCCATGAGATGACCGAGATCAGCTTTTTGCTGGATGCCGGGGCGATTGCCTTTACCGATGGGTTTGCCGTCAGCACCGATACCAAGGCGCTGTCGCGGGCCATGACCTATGCGCGCGCGCTGGGGGCTTTGGTGATCTGCCATCCGCAAGAGCCGGGCCTGTCGGCGGGGTCGGCGGCGACCTCGGGCAAGTTTGCATCGCTGCGCGGATTGCCTGCGGTCTCGCCCATGGCCGAACGCATGGGGCTGGACCGCGATATCGGTCTGGTTGAGATGACGGGCGCGCGCTATCACGCCGACCAGATCACCTCGGCCCGCAGCCTGCCCGCGCTGGAGCGGGCCAAGCAGAACGGGTTCGACGTGACGGCGGGTGTGTCGATCCATCACCTGACGCTGAATGAGTTGGACGTGGGCGACTACCGGACTTTCTTCAAGATGACGCCGCCGCTGCGGTCCGAAGAGGATCGTCTGGCGATGGTGCAGGCGGTGGCCGATGGGGTGATCGACGTGATCGCGTCGTTCCATACCCCGGCGGATGAGGAAAGCAAGCGGCTGCCGTTTGAAGAGGCGGCCTCCGGCGCGGTGGGGTTGCAGACGCTGCTGCCCGCCGCGATGCGGCTTTACCATGCGGGCATGCTGGACCTGCCGCAACTGTTCCGCGCCATGGCGCTGAACCCCGCGCAGCGTTTGGGTCTGCCGCAGGGGCGGCTGGCCTTGGGCGCGCCTGCGGATCTGGTGCTGTTTGACCCGGACACCCCGTTTCTGCTGGACCGCTTCACGCTTCATTCCAAATCCAAGAACACGCCGTTTGACGGGCAGCGGATGGAGGGTAAGGTGCTGGCAACCTATGTCGCCGGTGTGCGGGTTTTTGAGGGATAAATGATGCCACACCTGACGTCTGCTCCGCTGATTTTGGCCCTTGTGGCGTTGCTGGCCTATGGTTTGGGGTCTGTGCCGTTTGGCTTGGTGATCACGCGGGCGCTGGGCCTTGGTGATCTGCGCCAGATCGGCTCGGGCAATATTGGTGCGACCAATGTGCTGCGGACCGGCAACAAGGGGGCCGCTTTGGCAACACTGCTGCTGGATGCGGCCAAAGGTGGGATCGCGGTGCTGATCGCGCGGGCGCTGGTGGGCGAAGATGCCGCGCAAATCGCAGGGCTATCGGCGTTTCTGGGGCATTTGTATCCGGTGTGGTTGGGGTTCAAGGGGGGCAAGGGCGTTGCCACCTTCCTTGGCACGGTGCTGGCCTTGGCCTGGCCCGTGGGGCTGGCGGCTTGTGCCACGTGGCTGGTTGTGGCGGCCGTGTCGCGGATATCCTCGCTGTCGGCATTGGTTGCGGCGGCCAGCACGTCGCTGTGGCTGGTGGTGTTCAACCGGGGCCAGATGCTGCTGCTGATCATGGTGTTGACGGTGCTGGTCTATATCCGGCATCGGGCGAATTTGCAGCGGATCAAGGCCGGAACAGAACCCCGGATCGGAGCCAAGAAATGACGCGCTTATCCGGGATGCTGTTGGCCTTTGTGTTGGCCTTGGGCGGCCCTGCGGCGGCGCAGACGGTTGACGAGGTGATGGCCGAGGCCAAGGCCGATTGCGCGTCGTTCGAGAATGGCGTGCTTACCGTGCTGCCCGATGCGGTAACGGAGATTGAGCTGTCAGGTGCCGCTCCGGCCGAGGTGTTGATCGATTGGGCAAAGTTCGATTGCTCCAGCATGGCCAGCCTTTGGGGTGGCACGGGGGGCAGCACGCTGACCATTCTGGCCGCGGGCGTGCGGACCGACCATCTGGCGCTGGGCTGGAAGCTGGTCGGCTGGGATGAGCCGGTGCTGTTGCTGGCCTTGCACGGCGGCGAATGCGGGGCCACCGGGTCGGAGGCCTGTGTCGAGGCGCTGGTTTGGGGCGATGGGCGTTTGCTTAGCATGCGCACGCCAGACGCCGCCGATGCGGAAGGCGACGATGCCCCGGCGGGTTCGGACGCAGCGATGGCACAGAGCAGCGGCGACAACTAGGCGCCACCGCCGCCGGCGCACCGCTCAGAGGCTGGAGGCCTCATAAATCCGGGTCAGATCCCCTGCCCATTCGCCGTGATAGGCCCGCAGCCAGCGGTCGGCCTGGGTAGTGCCGGATTTCAGGCCAAACACCAGCGGCTTGAGGTATTTCTCTTCGCCAAGGCCGCGTGCGGCCAGACCGGCATGCGACAGGCCGACGGCGGCGCGGGCCAGATCCAGCAATTTGACCGACCCCGCTTCCCCTTGCAGTGCTTTGACCGAGGCGGCGACGCGCAGTTCTTCGCGGGTTTCGGCGTCAAAGCCTTTGACCAGATCCCACGCCGCATCCAGCGCGGTCTGGTCATACATCAACCCGACCCAGAAGGCGGGCAGCGCGTCGATATGGGGCTGATCGCCGCAATCGGCGCCGCGCATCTCGATGTATTTCTTGACCCGTGCTTCGGGGAACACCGTGGTCATGTGGTCGGCCCAATCCGAAAGCGTGGGCTTTTCGCCGGGCAGGGCGGGCAGTTCGCCGCGCAGGAAGTCGCGGAAGGACTGGCCGAGCGCGTTGATGTATTTCCCGTCGCGGTAGACGAAATACATCGGCACATCGAGCACCCAATCGACGTAGCGCTGAAAGCCCATGCCGTCTTCGAAGGCAAAGGGCAGCATCCCCGTGCGAGAGTTATCCAACCCCCGCCAGATGCGGCTGCGCCAGGATTTATGGCCGTTCAACTTGCCGTCAAAGAAGGGCGATGAGGCGAAAAGCGCCGTCGCCACCGGTTGCAGCGCCAGCGCCACGCGCAGCTTTCTTCACCATGTCGGCTTCGGACGCATAGTCGAGGTTCACCTGCACGGTGCAGGTGCGATACATCATCTGGGTGCCATGGGTGCCGACGCGGCCCATGTAATCGGTCATCAGCCGGTAGCGGCCCTTGGGCATGACCGGCATGTCGGTTGCGCTCCACTCTGGCGCGGCCCCGATGCCCATAAAGCGGATGCCCAGCGGGTCGGCGATGGATTTCACCTCGTCCAGATGGTTCTGCAATTCGGCGGCACTTTGGTGCAGGTCTTCCAGCGGCGCGCCAGACAGCTCAAACTGGCCGCCCGGTTCCAGCGAGATATTGGCCCCGTTGCGCGTCATGCCGATGGTGTTGCCGCCCTCTTGCACCGGGGTCCAGCCAAAGGCTTGCAGCCCGGCAAACAGCGCGGAAATGGAACGGTCACCGGCGTATGGCAGCGGTTTGCGGCTGTCGGTCAGCCAGCCGAATTTTTCATGCTCGGTGCCGATGCGCCATTCGGACTTGGGCTTGCTGCCCGAGGCCATCATCTCTGCGAGCTGGTCAAAGCTTTCGATCGGGCCGCCGCCTGCTTGTGGAATCGACATCTGAAGAGGCCCTTTTGCAGTTTTCGAGTGGCAACTGGTGACGGCACGCGGCCGGCAAGTCAATGGTTGACGGGCAGGGTCGGCGTATCCTTTGGGGATCGCGTTTGGCGAAGTTTATCCGCCTGCGACGACGCCGCGACCCGTCCTACGCCAGATAACCTTCATTTCAGGGCCGGCAAGGGCCGGCGTGGCGGCGCGTCCGGCAAGAGCGGGGGCCGTCGGTTCAAGTGCTGCCACAAGGGCGGATTGGTCCATGCCGGGCAGGGTAGAGAACGCGTCAAACAACCGCTCGGCCCCATTGGCATCCACGGGCACAAGAACGGCCTGACCATCCGCCTGTTTCAGCCGCCAGACCCGGCGGCCGCGCAGGGTCAGCAGCCGGATTTCCACCAACTCGGGCAGGCTGACATAGCCGCCGATGCTGGGGCCCATATAGCCGATCTGGCCCTCATCCACCTCAACCAGACCGGGGGCGTCGATCGCTTGGGAAAAGCGCAGGCGCCGCCATGCGGTCACCCCCAGCACAGCGGCAATGCCCAGCACCGCAAGCCCCGTCGGGATCAGCAACAGCCCGCCAAGTGCGGCAAGCCAAAGCCCGAGGCCACCAAGGACAAGGGCAAAAAGCACCTCACGCAGGCGATAAAGGGCGGCGCGCAGTTCGGGACGGATCACGACCAGTCCCCAAGCGTCGCCTGCCAAAGCGTCAGCGCCGCCACCGCCGCCGTGTCCGCACGCAGGATGCGCGGGCCCAGCGTGATCGGCCGCACGAAGGGCAGGGCGCGCAGGCGGGTTTGTTCATCGGCAGAAAAACCACCTTCCGGCCCGATCAGGATGGCGGCGGGGGCAAGCGGGGGCGCAAAGCCCGAAAGGGCTGGGTTGCGCCCGGCTTGGCCTTCATCCGCCCAGTAAAGGGTGCGCGTGGCGGGCCAGTTTGCCAGCACCCGTTCAAGCGTTTGCAGGTCGGCCACCTCGGGAACAAAGGTCGCGCCGCATTGTTCGGCGGCCTCCAGCGCATGGGCTTGCAGGCGGTCTTGGCGGATGCGTTCGGAATTGGTGTGGCGGGTCTGCACCGGCAGGATGCGCGCCGCACCCAGTTCCACGGCCTTTTCAACGATGAAATCGGTGCGGGCCTTTTTGATCGGCGCGAACAGCAACCACAGGTCGGGCGGCATATGCTGGGGCGCACTTTGCGCCTCGGGCAGGGCAAGGCCGCCGCGCTTTCCTGTCTCGGCGATCCGCGACAGCCATTCGCCGTCGCGCCCGTTGAACAGGGCGATTGCGGCCCCCCGCTCCAGCCGCATCACCGCAAAGAGGTAATGCGCCTGCTCTGGCCCCAGAGCCACGGGTTGCCCCGCAGCCAGCGGCTGATCTACAAAGAGTCTGACTTTTGCCCGTTCCATGAAAGCGAACCTATGACTGAGCCGCAGCAATTGCCAGAGGGGGCCGACCGCAAAGCGGCGGCAGGCGAAGTCGCCGATGCCGCGCCCGGCAACTGGGTTGACCGCTACGCCCCCGCAGGCGCGCGGCCCTACCTGCGGCTCAGCCGGGCGGATCGGCCGATCGGGACGTGGCTGCTGCTGATCCCCTGCCTGTGGGGCATCGCTCTGGCCGCGATGGCGGATGGGTTTCGCGCTTGGGATATCTGGCTTGCGCTGTCTTGCGGCGCGGGGGCGTTTTTGATGCGCGGCGCGGGCTGCACGTGGAACGACTATACCGACCGCGACATCGACGCTGCCGTCGCCCGCACCCGCAGCCGGCCTCTGCCCTCCGGGCAGGTGACACCCCGCGCCGCTTTGGTGTGGATGGCGGCACAGGCGGCGGTCGCGGCGGTTATTCTGTTCAGTTATAATGCGTTGGCGATAGCCCTTGGCGTTGCATCGCTTGTTTTGGTGATCATCTACCCTTTTGCCAAGCGGTTCACGTGGTGGCCGCAGGTGTTCTTGGGGCTGGCCTTCAACTGGGGCGCGTTGCTGGCCTATGCGGCCCATGCGGGCGAGGTGCGCGTGCCGTCGGTGCTGCTTTACCTGTCGGGCATCCTGTGGACGCTGTATTACGACACCATCTATGCCCATCAGGACCGCGAGGATGATGCACTGATCGGAGTGAAATCCACGGCCCGGCTGTTCGCCGACCAATCCCGCCGCTGGCTGTTCGGCTTTATCGTGGCCACGGTCACACTGATGGCACTGGCGGTGATTCTCAGCCCGCAGCGGGGCGTGGCGCAAATGGGAGTGGCCTTGGCGGGGGTCTGGCTGTTTGGCGCGCATATGCTGTGGCAGATGCGGCGGCTGGATCTGGACGATGCCGCATCCTGCCGGCAGATCTTTTGGGCCAACCGCAATGCCGGGCTGATCCCTGCGCTGTTTCTTGCCGCCGCTGCGTTCCTTTGATTGATCCCCCCCGTTCCGACCTCTAAGGAACACAAGCCCGATATCCTGTTGAAGAATCTGTCCCTTGGTCAAGTTTCCCACCTTTCGACTGACGCCGCGCATGCTGGCACCTGCCGCTTTTCTTGCGGCGGCATTGGTTTCGGTGGTGATCGCGTGGGCGGCGGCGTTGGTGATAGAGCGGGTGACGGCCTCGGCCGTGACCTCGCGCTTGATGGAAGAAGGCATCACCTGGGCCAAGGCCGAACCGGATGGCCTGCAGATCCACCTGATCGGCACCGCCCCGAATGAGGCCGGGCGCTACCGGGTGATCAACCTGACCGGCTCGCTGATCGACAGCACCCGCATCCGCGACAAGCTGGAGGTGACCCCGGCCAAAGCCATCGAGGCACCGCATTTCTCTGTGGAAATGCTGCGTAACGATGATGGAATTCAGCTGATCGGGCTGCTGCCGCAGGGCGATTCGATGGATCAGTTGACCGCCGACGCGCAGGCGATGCAGGCCGATACGCCCGTGCAAGACATGCTGGAAACCGCCGCCTATGACGCGCCCGAAGGCTGGCAAGAGGCGTTTGACTTTGGCGTCAAGGCGCTGGCCTTGCTGCCGCGGTCGAAAATCTCAGTCTCTACAAACAAGGTGGCGATCACCGCGATTGCCGCCTCGGACGCCGAAAAGCGCCAGTTTGAAACCGAGCTGCGCGCCGCCCAACCCGCGGGGCTGGACGCGCAGTATGATATCTCGGCCCCGCGGCCGGTGATCACCCCCTTTACCCTGCGCTTTGTGAAAGACGCCGAGGGCGCGCGCTTTGACGCCTGTGCTGCAGATACTGACCAAGCCAAAAGCCGCATTCTGGCGGTGGCCGGTGCGGCGGGTGCCACGGGGCGGCAAAGCTGCACCGTGGGCTTGGGCGTGCCGTCTCCGTCTTGGGCGGATGCGGTGATGGCGGGGATCAAGGCGGTGAACGAGCTGGGCACGGCCACGGTCACGTTCAAGGACGCCGATGTCACCCTTTTGGCCGCCGCCGACGTGAAGCAGGCTGATTTTGACCGGGTGGTCGGTGATCTGGACGCAGCCCTGCCCGAGGTGTTCTCGTTGAACGCCACGCTGGAAAAGCAGGCCAGCACCGCCGAGGGCCCGGCCGAATTCACCGCAAAGCTGGCAGGCGACAGCGGGCGGGTGGAAATGCGCGGGCGGCTGACCAATGAGATGCAGCGCGCCGCCGTGGACAGCTATGCCCGCGCCCTGTTCGGCAGCGGCAAGGTTTACGGCGCGACCCGGCTTGACCCGGACCTGCCCGACGGCTGGCCCGTGCGGGTTCTGGCCGGGCTTCAGGCCTTGGCCGAGTTGGAGGAAGGCACCTTGCTGGTGCGGGCCGATACGGTTGAGGTCAAGGGCGTGACCGGTTCGCAAAACGGCAAGGCACGGATTTCGCAGGTGCTTTCCGACAAGCTGGGGCAGGGCAAGACCTTTCGCGTCGACGTGCGCTATGAAGAGGCGCTGGACCCCTTGGCCGCGATCCCCACGCCACAGGAATGCGCCGAGGACGTGGCCGATGTGCTGACCCGCCAGAAGATCACCTTTACCCCCGGCTCTGCCGAGATCGACGCCTCGGCGGCAGCGGTCATGACGGCGCTGAGTGCGGTTTTGACGAAATGCCCCGGCGTGCCGATGGAAATTGGCGGGCACACCGATTCGCAAGGCTCGGATGAGGGCAACCGCGCGCTAAGTCAGGCACGGGCCGAGGCGGTCTTGCTGGCCTTGCAGGGGCGGCAAGTTGACGTGTCGGGCATGGTGGCCAAAGGCTATGGTGAGGCCGACCCGATTGCCGATAACAGCACCGAAGTCGGACGCGAAGCCAACCGCCGGATTGAGTTCACGCTGGCAGGGGCCGCGCCCAAGGTCGCAACTCCGCCAACCGGCCCCGGACCCGAGGCATCGGGGGCGGTGCCTGCGGCGGGCGCGGATTCGGCTGCGGCCGATTCCGGGCCGGATTTCTCGGCCGATACCAGCCCGTCGGTGGCGCCCAAAGAAAAGACGATCCGCCCCAAGTCTCGGCCCGACTCCGATGGCTGACCCCTTTATGGTTGTGAAAAGATCAGGACCCCGCGCATGAACCGTCTGGAATTCATCGTTGCCACCGCGTTCATCCTGCTATTGGCCTTTGCCATGGGCTGGTTCACCTATTGGCTGATGCACCGCTTTACCCGCGTGGCGGGCGGCGACATGGGCGAGATGGACCGGTTGGCCCAATCGCTGCATGAGGCCGAAGAGATGCGCGATCAGGCGATCATCTATCTGGAGAACCGCGAGCAGGAACTGACCAGCCAGATCGCCCAGACCGAGGCCGAGTTGCGCGCCGCGATGGAAGGTCTGCGCGACGCCCGGCATGAGGCGCAGGAAATGCGCGACTACATCGAACGGATGCACGCAAGCTCGTGACCGTTCTGGCCCGGCCCGCAAGGGGTGGGGAATTCCTGTCCCGGCGAGATTGAGGGTTGCGGGCCGGGAATCCTGCATTAATTTCGAGGCACCTTTTAGATCGGAGCCTCTTATGACCCCCCGTATTTTGCGCGCCTTGCCTTTTGTCGTGACCCTGCTGTCGCCCGCCCCTTTGCTGGCCGACACGGTGTCTGATGCTATCGCCGCCGCTGGCTCTGCCTATGAGGCGGGCGATTACAATGGCGCAAGCGCGCAACTGATCACCGCTGGCAAGGAACTGGCCGCGCTGCAAAGCACGCTGATGTTCGCCAAGTTCCCACCCGCGCCCGAAGGCTGGACCCGGACCGATGACGCCTCTGTCGCCGAAGGGCTGGCGATGTTTGGCGGGGGTGTGGGCGCGCAGGCGAGCTATGCGGATGCCGAGGGCAATTCGGTGACGCTGACCGCCTTTGCCGACAATATGATGGTGCAGTCGATGGCGGCCATGCTGAGCAACCCCGCGACCATGGCCATGATGGGCAAGGTGCAAGACATCAACGGCACCGCCTTTATGGATCAGGAGGGGGCCTATTCGGCGCTGCTGAACAACCGCGTGCTGGTGCAGACCCAAGGCGGCACGCCAGAGATGGCGCAGCAGATCCTTGGGGCGACGGATCTTGCCGCCCTTGGGATGTTTGACAAGCCTTAGTTCAGGCCCTCAACACAGGCCGCCACAAGTGCTGCGTTCGGATCGGTCAGATCGTCGATCACGTTGAAATGGTGTTTGCCCGGGGCAACGGTCCACGGGCAGGCCCAGTTTTCTGAAAGGGTGCGCGCCTGCCACAAGAAGGCGGGGCGCTCTTGCCCGCCGACCCAGACATGCGCCGAGCACCCGGGGCGCAGCGGGCGGCGCGCCGGGCTTTCGGTCTGCGCCTCATCCTGATCAATCTTCAGCGACGCGTTCATGCTGGTGGCCATCAGCGGCTCCAGATCCGCCAAGGGCGAGATCGGCACCACACGGCACACCTGCGGCAGGTTCAGATCGGTGCAGCCCATCCGTGCCGCCAGATGCCCGCCCGCCGAATGGCCCGACACCACGACCGGCCCCGGCACCAACTCGGCCGCCGCACGCACCGCGGCCGCGATTTCCTGTGTCATGGTGGCGATCCGTGCCTCGGGGGCCAGCGTGTAAGACGGCATCGCCACCGCCCAGCCCCGGGTTACCGCGCCCGCCGCAAAATGCGACCAGCTTTCGCGGCCAAAATCCAGCCAATAGCCGCCATGCACCCAGACCAGCAGCCCCCGCGCCGCGCCCACGGGTTGGAAAAGGTCAAACCGGTGCCGCGTGGCCGGGCCATAAGCCAGCCCCAGTTGCGCCCGCTCGCAAAGCTGGCTGCGATAGGCCGCCGCCTCTATCCGCCATTGGTCGGGCAAGCCGCTGCTGCCCGGAATGAAATCGCCATTGGCATAAGAACGGTCGGCATCCATACGATGACTCCAGATATGATCATAACTTCGGTCCAGACCCTGTGCCGGAACTGGACTTTTTTGTTCGCTCCATGCATTGCATGGACAAGCGTAAATTGGGAGGCCCACATGCTCGATACCCCGACAGACCTGCGTTCCATCCTGCGAGACCCCAGCCTGCTGACCGAAAAGGCCTATATCGCCGGCGAATGGGTAAGCGCAGATGATGGCAAGACCTTTGCTGTGACCAACCCCGCGCGCGGCGATGTGATCGCCAATGTCGCCGACATGAGCCGCAAAGACGCCGCCCGTGCGATTGCCGCCGCCGACGTGGCGCGCCGCGAATGGGCCGCGCGCACCGGCAAGGAACGCGCCGCCATCCTGCGCAAATGGGCCGATTTGTGCATGGCCAATCAAGATGACCTTGGCGCGATCCTGACCGCCGAGATGGGCAAGCCGCTGGCCGAGGCCAAGGGCGAGATCGCCTATGGCGCAAGCTATATCGAATGGTTCGGCGAAGAGGCAAAGCGCATCTACGGCGAGACGATTCCGGGCCACCAGCGCGACAAGCGCATCACCGTGCTGAAGCAGCCGATTGGCGTCGCCGCCTCGATCACGCCGTGGAACTTTCCCAACGGGATGATCGCGCGCAAAGTGGCCCCGGCTTTGGCCGCGGGCTGTGGCTTTGTCGCGCGCCCGGCTGCGGAAACCCCGCTATCGGCGCTGGCGCTGGCGGTTCTGGCCGAACGCGCCGGAGTGCCGCCGGGGGTGTTTTCGGTGATCACCTCGTCGCGGTCGTCGGAGATCGGCAAGGAGTTCTGCGAGAACCCGGCGATCCGCAAGCTCACCTTTACCGGGTCGACCGAGGTTGGCCGTATCCTGTTGCGGCAGGCGGCAGAGCAGGTGCTCAAATGCTCGATGGAGCTGGGCGGCAACGCGCCGTTCATCGTGTTTGACGACGCCGATCTGGACAAGGCTGTCGAAGGCGCGATGATTTCCAAGTTCCGCAACAACGGCCAGACCTGCGTTTGCGCCAACCGCATCTATGTGCAGGCCGGGGTCTATGATGCCTTTGCCGAAAAGCTGGCGGTCGCGGTCAAGGGCCTGTCGATCGGGGACGGATTGGAGGCCGGGGTGAACACCGGGCCGCTGATCAACCAAGACGCGGTCGACAAGGTCGAAGAGCATATCGCCGACGTTCTGGCGGGCGGAGGCAAGATTGTCATCGGCGGCAAGCGGCACGCGCTGGGCGGCACGTTCTTTGAGCCGACGGTGGTGACAGGGGTGACCCCGCAGATGAAGGTGGCAACCGAGGAAACCTTTGGTCCTTTGGCGCCGCTGTTCAAGTTCGACACCGAAGAAGAGGTGATCCGCCGCGCCAACGACACGATCTTTGGTCTGGCGAGCTACTTCTACAGCCGCGACATTGGCCGCATCACCCGCGTTCAGGAACAGTTGGAATATGGCATGGTCGGCGTGAACACCGGCCTGATCTCGACCGAGGTGGCCCCGTTTGGCGGGGTCAAGCAATCCGGCCTTGGCCGCGAGGGCAGCCACCACGGGATCGAGGATTATCTCGAACTGAAATACGTCTGCCTTAGCATCTAAGGCCGCGATTTTACGGCATTGCCCGATTGTCAGCAGACAATTCGGGCAATTCCCCTCGCCCGCGTCCTGCCCTAACCTTGGCCAAAACAGGGAGGGGCTTTTATGACTCGCATTGCCATAGTGACCGGGGCTGCCGGGGGAATGGGTCGGGCGATTACGGACCGTTTGATTGACGATGGCTTGCAGGTGGTGGGCGTCGATATCGACGACCTGGCCCTGCTGACGATGGCCGCCGACCGCGACCGCTTTACCCCCGAAGCCTGCGATCTGACCGACGCTGAGGCGATTGCCGATCTGTTTGACCGCATCACCGCGCGTTTTGGTGGGGTGGATGTGTTGGTCAACAACGCCGGCACCTGCTTTATGTCCGAGTTTCCCGAGATTTCCGGGGCCGAGTTGGACAAGCAGATGGCGGTCAATTTCTCATCGGCGTTTCATTGCTGCCAACAGGCGGTCAAGGCGATGGCCGGGCGCGACGGCGTCCGCAAGATCGTCAATATCTCGTCCAACGGGGCCTATAATTTCGACGTGTTCGACCCGCCGCATTACCGCGCCTCCAAGGCCGCGATGGACACGCTGACCAAGGATCTGGCCCGGCGCTATGCGCGCGACAAGATCGCGGTGAACTCTCTGGCGCCGGCGATGACGGAAACGCCGCTGTTCAATGTGCTGACCGAAGAGGTGCTGGCCCGCGCGATTTCCGCTATGCCCCACGGGCAGGCGATGCGGCCCGAGCAGATTGCGGCTTGGGTCGGGTTTCTGGTGTCGGACATGGGCGACGTGTGTTCGGGCAATGTGATCATCCTGAACCAAGGGCGGGATGTGCGATGAAGGTTCAGATTCACCGGTTGTTTGAGTATTTGCTGGAAACCGCCGGGGCCGCGCCGCCAGAATGCGTGCTGGGGTTTTCGCTGTCCCGCTCGCCCCGGTTGGGCGCGTTTCTGGGGGATCTGGACCCGGAGTTGAGCCTTGACTGGAACGGCGTCAGCTTTCAGGGCCTGCCCTTGCTGCGCCAGCGGGTGATTGATCAGGCCGGGCTTGGGGGCGTCTGCGGCCCTCAGGATGTGCTGATCACGGCGGGCACGGCCGAAGCGAATTACCTGTGTTTCCGCCAGTTGCTGAACGCGGGGGATGAAATCGTCACCGAAACGCCCGGTTGGCCGCAGGCGGGGGTGATGGCCAAAGCGATTGGCGCGGTGTTGCGGCAGGTGCCCCGGCATGAGGCGCAGGGCTGGCGGCTGGACATCGACGCGCTGGAGGCCGCGGTGGGGCCGAAGACCAAAGTGATCTTCCTGTCCAACCCCAACAACCCCACGGGCCAGTTGCTGACGCTGGCCGAATTGACCCGGATCGCGGCGATTGCTGACCGGGTGGGCGCGTGGCTTATCGTGGATGAGGTTTACGCCGGGCTGGAATGGCAGGGGCCGCGCGCGCCCTCAATCGCGGGGATCTATGCGCGCGGGATCAGCACGGGGTCGGTGTCCAAGGCATTGGGCTTGCAGGGGCTGCGGACGGGCTGGATGATTTGCCGCGATCCGGGGCTGATCCGTGATGCCTATATCCTGCGGGAAAACGCCTCTGAGATCATGAACATTCTCGGCGAGCATATCGCCGAAATCGCCCTGCGCCCCGAACGGCTTGCCCCGGCCCTGGATCAGGCCCGCGCCGAGGGGCGGGCGACGCTGGGGCAGTTGGACGCGTTTATCAAAGCCGAGCCGCGCCTGTCATGGCAACCACCCGAATCAGGGCTGATCGGGTTGGTGCGGCTGGAGGGAGAGCCGGGCGAGGCGCTGGCCCGCCGCCTGCTGGGTGCCCCGTGGCGCACCTTTGTGCTGCCCGGTTCGGTCTATGACCAGCCCAACCATCTACGCCTGGGGGTAGGTGGCGGGGCAGAGGTCAATCTGGCCGAAGGATTGCGCCGTTTATCAGATTGTTTGAAATCAATGGGTTAATCTACGATATCCCATATCAAAGCGCCGATTTTGCCTAGCAGAGCGCAAAGTCCCATGTTCGGTCCATGCCCACTGCCAAGGGCGAAACCCGAAAAGGACACGACATGCTGCTTCCTGTCAAAACCACCGTTCTTGCCGCTGTGACCGCATTGTCGGTCGCCTTGACCTCTGCCGTTCCGGCCTATGCCTGGGGCGACCGCGAACAGGGCGTGTTGACCGGTATCCTCGGCACCATCGCCATTCAGGGTCTGATCCGGGAAACCGGGCCGAATCAGCCGCGCCAATATTACGCTGCACCGCGCCAGCCGGTTTACCAACAGCCCGTCTACCAACAGCCGGTGTATGAGCAGCCGACCCGCTACCAGCCGCGCGCCACGACCTCTATCTACGGCACGGCGGCGGCGCGGGCCTTTCAAAGCTACTCGCTGTCCGAGCGTCGGTTGATCCAGCGCCAGTTGTCCCGTTCAGGCTATTACCGCGGCGGGATTGATGGCTCTTTTGGGCCGGGCACCTACTCGGCCGTGATGGCCTATGCCAATGACCAAGGGGCGGGCGCGTCGATGCGGACCAATGCCGGGGCCTTTGGTGTCTATGACGGCCTGATTTTCTAAAACCGACCCCGTGCCAGCACCCCAAACGCGCAGCCTTATCCGCTGCGCGTTTTTTATTGCCCGGGCGCCAAGGATTGCCCTGCGGCCTGCGTCCAAACTAATGTCATGCGTATGGATACCCCTGATGAGATCCTTGCCTCTGCCGCCGCGGGCGGTGATCGGGCCGCGTTTGCGGCGCTGATCGCGCGGCATTACGACCGCATTCATGGGCTGGCGTGGCGCCTGTCGGGCAGCCGGGCCGATGCCGAGGATCTGGCGCAAGACATCTGCGCGGCGCTGCCCGCCAAGCTGGCCCACTGGCGGGGTGAGGCGCGGTTCACGACGTGGCTTTACCGCGTGGTGATGAACGCGGCCCATGATTTGCGGCGGCGTCAGGCGGTGCGGGCCAAGGCGGGGCTTGGCTGGGGCGATTGGGAACTGGCCCGGCAAGACGAAATGGCCAGCCAGCGCGAGGCCGAAGATTGGCTGACCCAAGCGATGGCCCGGCTGTCGCCCGAATTGCGCGACACCGTGGCGCTGGTCTTGGGCGAGGCGTTGACCCAAGCCGAAGCGGGCGCCGTTCTGGGCCTGTCCGAAGGCACGGTTGCCTGGCGCATGTCCGAAGTGAAAAAGCGCCTGCGGGCCATGGCGGCGGAGGAGGCGAGATGACCCCGATTGACAACGATCCGCGCGACGCCTCGGGGGATGACCCGCTGGCCCGCTTGCAATCCGCGCTAAAGGCCGCACCCCCGCCAACCGGGGCGGCCAAGGCGGCGGCCTTGCGGCTTGCGGCAGAAAATTTCGACCGGCTCCAAGGATCGGGCGCAGCGCTGCGTCCCAACACTGACCGTCCACAACGGGCGGGTTTTGTGATGGGAGTGACCGCGATGTTCAAAGCGTTGACTGCAAGACCGGTTCTGGCCGCCTCGACCTCGGCGGCGGCGCTGTGCCTTGGTTTGGTGGTGATCTTGCCGCTGGCCGACCGTGTGCCTTTGCCGGGGCGGGGTGAGGGGCCGGTGGTGGGCCCAGTTGTGGGACCAGTTGCGGGCGGGCAGCCCAAGCTGGCAGAAGAAGCGGCAATACCCGCGCCAAAAGCCGAGGCGCCCGCGACAGAGGCCGCCCCGCCCGCCCAAACTCTGCCCGGCACGGTGGAGGCGACCAATAGCGCCCCGCCCGCCGACTTGCAGCGCGCGCCGCTGGATTCGGTGACAGAAGCCGCGCCCGCGCCAACGACAGGCGGCAGTCTGGCCGAGGCCCCCGCACCCGCGAAACCGCAGTCGCGCCAGCGCCTTGCCTCGGGCGCGCCGGCGACCGCTTCAAAGCGCATGGCCCCCGCCGAGGCCGAGGCGCTTGCCGCCACCGAAGCCCCGCTCGCCGGAATCGTGGCCGACACGGTCATGGCCGAACCCGCGCCGCAACGCCGGCTTGAACCGGGATCCGAGGCCTTCGCCAACGCCCCCGCCAACCCGGTGAAAGTCACCGCTGAAGAGCCGGTTTCGACCTTTTCGATTGATGTGGATACGGCCTCTTACGCCGTGGTGCGCTCATCTTTGAACGGCGGCTATCTGCCCGACGCAGAGGCGGTGCGGGTGGAAGAGATGGTGAATTACTTCCCCTACGCCTATCCCGCGCCCGAAGGCGATCAGGCGTTCCGGCCCAGCATCACGGTGATGCCAACCCCGTGGAACCCCGGCACGCGGCTGGTGCAGATCGGCATTCAAGGGGCGATGCCCGCCACGGGCGCACGCCCGCCGTTGAACCTTGTGTTCCTTATCGACACCTCTGGCTCGATGGAGGACGCCAACAAACTGCCGTTGCTGAAGCAATCGCTGGCGCTGATGTTGCCGCAATTGCAGCCGCAGGATCAGGTGGCGATCGTGGCCTATGCCGGATCGGCGGGGCAAGTGCTGGCCCCCACCGCAGCCAGCGACCGCGCGGCCATCATGGGCGCGCTTGATACGCTGGCGGCGGGCGGCTCAACCGCCGGGGCCGAGGGCATCGCGCTGGCCTATCAGGTGGCCAAAAGCATGGCACAGGACGGTGAGGTCAGCCGGGTTCTGCTGGCCACCGACGGCGATTTCAACGTGGGCATCGACGACCCCGACGCGTTGAAAACCTATATCGCCGAGCAGCGGAAATCCGGGGTCTACCTGTCGGTTCTGGGCTTTGGCCGGGGCAATCTGGATGATGCGACGATGCAGGCCTTGGCGCAGAATGGCAACGGCACCGCAAGCTACATCGACACGCTGACCGAGGCCCGCAAGGTGTTGGTGGATCAGCTGCAGGGCGCGCTTTACCCGATTGCCGACAACGTGAAGATTCAGGTCGAATGGAACCCGGCCGAAGTCGCCGAATACCGGCTGATCGGCTATGAGACCCGCGCGTTGCGGCGCGAGGATTTCAACAACGACAAGGTCGATGCGGGGGACATTGGGGCAGGGGCGCAAGTAACTGCGCTTTACGAGATCACTGCGCCCGACAGCCCGGCCCTGACCAACTCTCCGCTGCGCTATGGCGCGGGGGAACAACCGGTTGGCGTCGCAGGGGAGTTGGGCTTTTTGCGACTGCGCTCGGTCGCGCCGGGGGCCAAGGCCAGCACCTTGCAGGAAATCGCCATTGCCCCTGATCGGGCCGATGCGCCAGAAGAAGCGCGGTTTGCCGTGGCCATTGCCGGCTTTGGCCAGTTGCTGACCGGGGCGACCTATCTGGGCGACTGGGGCTGGGACGAGGCCATCGCGCTGGCGCAGGCAGGGCGCGGCGAAGACCCCTTCGGCTATCGGGCCGAGGCTGTGACGCTGATGCGGCTGGCAGAAAGCCTGTCGCTGCAATAGGCCGCGCCACCAAAGCCAAAGGCCCGGACGCGGTGTCCGGGCCTTTGTCGTCAACTGCGCGCGATCAGACCTCGGCGGTTTCGGCCAGCTTTGCCTCAACCTGCCGCGGGGCAGAACCGGCGCCGCGGCCAATCTCGATCCGGCGGGGCTTCAACGCCTCGGGCGTCTCGCGGATCAGCTCGATATGCAGCATCCCGTGCTCTTGGCTGGCACCCGTGACGCGGACATGATCGGCCAGCGCAAAGCGGCGTTCAAAGGCGCGCGTGGCGATGCCCCGGTGCAGATAGGCCTTGTCGGCAGCCTCAGGTGCCTTGCGCGCGGTCACATGCAGCGCGCCTTCCTTGACCTCTACCGACAGCTCTTCGGGGGCGAACCCGGCCACGGCGACAGAGATGCGATAGGCGTCTTCGGCGGTCTTTTCGATATTGTAGGGCGGATAGGTCGTCTGGGCCACATCGGCGGACAAGGCGCGATCCATCAGATCGGCAATCCGGTCAAAGCCAACGGTGGCGCGGTAAAGTGGGGCGAAGTCAAAACTACGCATAGGTCATCCTCCTTCAGAGCGATGCTTGGGCCTTCCCTTTGGGGACAGGCGGGTTGGTTGCCCCGAACCCGCTATCGGCATCCGGGGACACCCTGAATTTGGGAAAGGCCCCGCCGCTTTTCAAGACCCCCGCTATCGGAGCATCGCCCAAAACGCACGCGCTCCAAGCAGGCCCGGCCCATGCGATCCGGCGCGCGGATCGGTCAGGGCTTGATGAACTTTGCCCCGCCCGTCTGCCCGCCGGACAAAAGCCGCACGGTGCCGCCAAGCCGGGCAGGCTGGCCGCCCTCGGCCATTGCGGCTTGCAGCGTGGCCAGCGGTTCGGTCAGGTTGATGCCAAGGGCGACGCGTTCGCCGTCCAGATCGGCCTTGGCCGACACGATGGAGACGATGCGCATCTGCCCGTCTCGTTCGGCAAAGATCGGCGCGCCAGAAGAGCCGAAATCGACATTGCACGACAGCACAAGCGCCTGTGGCGCGCGGTCCAGCACGTGGCACACCTCTTGCAATGAGGGCGCTTCTGCACGGTCTTGGGCGTAAGACACCACTTCAACCTCATCACCGGTTGCAGGGTAGGTGTCGGTCGCAAAGGGCTGGATGGAGGGCAGGCGGATCGGTTGATCCAGTTCCAGCAGCGCCAGATCAAAGGCCACGCGGTCCAGATTGTCGGCACCGGAATAGATATAGTCAGGATGCGCCATCGCGCGCTGCACGCCGCGATATGCCTCGGCGCGGCCATTGCGCCACCCGGCAAGGAATTCCATATCCGCCGGATTCATCCGCGCGCCGGTTTCCTTGTCAAACAGGCAATGCGCCGCTGTCAGCACCAATTGCGGGGCGATCAACGTGGCCGTGCAAAACCCCCGCTTGCCAAGATTCAACCGCCCGACCGCCGCCCAACCCCGCCCGGAATCCGAAGTCTGCAGGCTGCGCAAGGGTATATCCTGCGCCTGAACATCCGTCGGGGCCATGGTAAGGCACTGGGAAACCAGCAAGATCAGGGCAAGAAGGCGCATGGAAACTCCTGTTATCCTGCCGGGAATAGTCTTCGTTTGCGGCAGCATTTTGGCTAACCTAGACGGAGTGCGCCGCCGTTGTCCTAAAGAATTTCGCGCGCAACGCTTTACCCCAAGCCGCGCGGTTTTGGCCCGCCTGTTGCCCAGTCCAGCAGTTCGACGGTGTGCACGACGGGCACCCCGGTGGCAGAGCCGATCTGCATCATGCAACCGATATTGCCCGCCGCGATGATGTCGGGAGATTTGGCCTCCAGCGTCTGGACCTTGCGGGCTTTGAGTTGGGCCGAAATCTCGGGTTGCAGCAGATTATAGGTACCGGCAGAGCCACAGCACAGATGGCTGTCGGCGGGTTCGACCACCTCAAAACCCACCCGTTTCAGCAAGGTCTTGGGCGCGGTCTTGACCTGCTGGCCGTGTTGCAGCGAGCAGGCGGCGTGATAGGCCACGCGTAGCCCTTTTGGCGCGCCTTCTGGCAGGCCGATGCGCTCCAGCAGTTCCGAGATGTCCACCGCCAGCCCCGCGATCTCTGCCGCGTCCGCCGCCAAAGGGTCGGTGCGGAACATGTGGCCGTAATCCTTGACCGTTGTGCCGCAGCCGGAGGTGTTGATGACGATGGCATCCAGCCCCTGACCGGACTTTTCCGCCATCCATGCGCGGATATTGGCGGCGGCCGAGCCATGGCTAAGGTCGGTCTTGCCCATGTGATGGGTCAGCGCGCCGCAACAGCCAGCCCCTTTGGCCACCACCACCTCACAACCCAACCGCCGCAACAGGCGGATGGTTGCATCGTTGATGTCGGTGTTCAGCGCCTTTTGCGCGCAGCCCGTCATCAGCGCCACACGGTACTTGCGCGGCCCGACCGGGGCAAAGCTTTGCGGGTCATCGTTGCGGCTGACGGGGGGGATGGTTTTGGGGGCCATCTCCAGCATGGCGCGCAGGCGGGGGTCTGGCAGCAAGCCTTTGAAGGGGCGCGCAATTTTTGCGCCAAGCAGGGCCAGCCGAAAACGTTTTGGGTAGGGTAACACCCGCGCCAGAACCGCCCGCAACAGGCGGTCCATCAGGGGGCGTTTGTAGGTCGCCTCGATATAGCTGCGCGCCTGATCCACCAGATGCATGTAATGCACACCGCTGGGGCAGGTGGTCATACAGGCCAGACAGGACAGACAGCGGTCAACATGCTTGACCGTCAGCGCATCGGCGGGTCGCCCGGTTTCCAGCATGTCCTTGATCAGGTAGATGCGCCCGCGTGGGCTGTCCAGCTCATCCCCCAGGACCTGATAGGTCGGGCAGGTGGCGGTGCAAAACCCGCAATGCACGCAAGACCGCAGGATCTGATTGGCGCGCGCAAGGCCCGGATCGCGCAGTTGTTCGGGGGTGAAATTGGTTTGCATATCAGGTCATCAATCCGGGGTTCAAAAGGCCACGAGGGTCAAATTTGGCGCGCAATCCGGCGCTGAGGGCGGCCAGAGGGGCCGCCTCTGGCTGAAACATCGCGGCGCGGGTGCGCAGGCCGATGGGGGCCTTGACCATCGTCGCGTGGCCGCCGTTTCGGGCCGCATGGGCCTGGAAATGCGCCAACAGCCGCTGCGCCCCGGCCAGCGTCGCATCTTCGTCGGGCTGGCCATTTGCATTGTGGTGCAGATCATCGTCGCGGGCCGACACCCACAGCAGGCCGCCCCCCCAATCGGCCAGCATCTGACAGCGCAATCCGGCGCGGATCGCCGCCGCCTGCACATCGGCCAGACGCGAGGGTTGCAGCGCCACCCGCAGCACAGCCGCGTTGTCGGCAAAGGCCGTCACATCGCGAATGCCGCGCCAAAGGTCCACCGACGCGGCCGGATTGTCCAGCACCGACAGGTCACCCCGTCCGCGCAGCAAATCGCGCAGCCGCCCAACGCGGTAGCTGACCGAAGCGGCAAACCCCTCAACCCGCAGGTAGACCGGACCTGCGGCCGTGGCCCCTTCAAACGGGCCGAACGCCGCGCCCGACACCTCATAGGGCGACCCGAGTGCGGCGGACATGGCCGCGACCCCCGCCGCCGCATCCGGCACCGACAGCGCCAGCGTCGCCTGCGTTTCAGGGGTCGGCAGTACCTTGAGCGCCACCTCACTCAGCACACCCAAGGTGCCAAAACTGCCCGCCATCAGCTTGACCAGATCATAGCCGGTGACGTTCTTCATCACCCGCCCGCCGTTCTTGATGATCCCGCCCGCCCCATCGACATAGCGCACCCCCAGCATGTGGTCGCGCGCCGCTCCGGCCAAAATTCGGCGGGGGCCAGAGTTGTTCATCGCCGCAACCGCCCCGATGGTCGGGCTGCCAGAGGTGCCCAGAAGCGGGCGATGGTCCATTGGTTCAAACGGCAGGCGCTGGCCTTCTGCGGCCAAGGCCGCCTCGACCTCGGCAAGGGGGGTGCCTGCGCGCACCACCATCGTCAGCGCGCCCGGATCATAGAGCGTGATCCCCGCCAGCCCGGCCGTGGACAGAGTTTCGCCCACAACCGGCCGCCCGATCGGGCGCGTGCCCCCGCCCACGATCTTCAACGGGCCTTTGGCCGCGCGGATCGCGTCTGACAGGTCGGCTTCGGTCATCGGATGCAGCATGGGCGTTCCTTTGGCGGTAGTGGGTCAGGCCTCGGCCCGACGGGATTGGCTGCTGGCCAACGGAAAGACCTTGGCGGGGTTCAAAAGCCATTGCGGATCAAACACATCCTTGACGGCCATCTGCGCGGCCAGATCGGCGGGGGCGTATTGAACCGACATCAGATCGCGCTTCTCGATCCCCACGCCATGCTCTCCGGTCAGGCAACCGCCCACCTCGACGCACAGCTTCAGCACCTCGGCCCCGAAGGCCTCGCACAGTTCAAGATCGCCGGGCTTATTGGCATCATAGAGGATCAACGGGTGCATGTTGCCATCGCCCGCATGAAAGACATTGCCGACATCCAACCCGAATTCCACACTCAACTCGCCAATCCGGCGCAGGACATGCGGCAGGCTGGAGACGGGGATGGTTCCATCCAGACACATGTAATCATTGATCTGCCCCATCGCGCCAAAGGCGGATTTGCGGCCCAGCCAGATGCGCTTGGCCTGTGCCTCATCGGCGGCTTCGCGAAATTCCACCGGGTTGTGGCTTTGGGCAATGGCGCGGATCCGGGCAAGCTGGGCGTCGATCTCGGCGGGGCTGCCCTCGACCTCGATGATCAGCAAGGCCTCGCAATCGGGGTAACCGGCCTTGGCAAAGGCCTCGGTTGCGCGGATGCAGGGGCGGTCCATGAATTCAATCGCCACGGGCAGGATGCCGGACTTGATGATATCGGACACGCAGGCCCCGGCCACTTCGTTGCTGTCAAAACCCACCAGCACCGGGCGCGCGCCTTCGGGTTTGGGTAAAAGCCGCAGCGTGGCTTCTGTCACCACGCCCAACTGCCCCTCGGACCCGCAGATCACGCCCAACAGGTCCAGCCCGCCGGAATCCATATGGCTGCCGCCAATCTCAAGCACGGTGCCGTCCATCTGGACCAGCGTGACACCCAGCAGGTTGTTCGTCGTCACCCCGTATTTCAGGCAATGCGCCCCGCCAGAGTTCATCGCGATATTGCCCGCAATCGCGCAAGCCAACTGGCTGGACGGATCGGGGGCATAGAAAAAACCGTCTTCCTCAACCGCCCCGGTCACCGACAGGTTGGTGCGCCCGGACTGCACACGGATAAAGCGGTCGGGGTAGTTCGTCTCCAGCACCGCGGCCATGCGTGCGACACCCAGCACCACGCAATCGGCCGTGGGCAAGGCCCCCCCGGCAAGCGAGGTGCCAGACCCGCGCGGCACCACCGGCACCCCCTCGCGGTGGCACAGCGCCAGCACCGCAGACACCTCGGCGGTGGAGCGCGGCAGCACAACGGCCAGCGGCGGGCAGCGATAGGCGGTCAGCGCATCGCATTCATAGGCGCGCAATTCTTCGGGTGCGTCGATCACCGCATCGGCGGGCAATACGGCCCGAAGACCCGCCACAATCTGCGCCTTGCGCGACAGGATGCGGGGGTTTGGCGTTGGCATATCCATAGCGGCCTCCTGATCTGGTAATATAATATAACCAATTTAACAGGCTGGCAAGGGCGCTTGGGTTTGCTACTGCTAGGCGATGCACATGCTGGACCTTCTTACCCGCTTCGACCTGATCGCCCTCGGGCTGATGATCTTCCTATGGTATGGCACCGGATGGTTGATCGAGAACCCCCCGGCGCGGCGGTTGTCGGTCTCAATCCTGATGCAGGATTACCGGCGCGAGTGGATGAAGGAATTCGTGACCCGTCAACCCCGCATTTTTGACGCCAGCGTCATCGACAGCCTGCGGCAGGGCACCGCGTTTTTCGCCTCGGCGTCGATGATCGCGATTGGCGGGGGTGTGGCGCTGATCGGCAATGCGGCGACTATTCAAGGGCTTGCGGCAGAGTTGCCCTTACAGGCAGAGCGCAGCCAACTGGCGATCAAGGCGCTGGTTGCGGTGGCCTTTCTGGCCAATGCGCTGCTAAAGTTCGTCTGGTCGAACAGGTTGTTCGGCTATTGCTCGGTCATGATGGCGGCGGTGCCGAACAATCCTGACCACCCCGAGGCCTATAGCCGTGCCGCCCAAGCCGCCGAGATCAACATCACCGCCGCCAAAAGCTTTAACCGCGGGCTGCATTCGATCTATTTCGCGCTGGCGGCGCTCAGCTGGTTCTTTGGCGCGCCAGTCTTGGCCGGGGTTTCGGTGCTGACGGCGGCGATGCTGCTGCGGCGCGAATTCGCCTCGACCTCGCGTCAAGTGATGCAGACTCCTTTGGCCTAAACGGGCAAGGGCGCCCAATCGTTGAAACCAAAGGCGGTGTAGTCGCGCCCGTAAGCCTGCCGGGCGGCTTGCTCCAGATCGGGGCCATACAGGTCGGCCAAGGGAAAGCTGTGCTTTTCCTGCACGGGGGGCAGGGGGGGCAATTCGCGCCCGATGTCTTGCGCCAGATAGGCCAAGCCGCTTTCCAGACGATCCTCGCGCAGGATCAGATCGGGGGGCTGCAACTGCCCGAACCCCTGCAGGATCGCGGTTTGTGTGGCAAATTGCGGCGGCAGGCGCAGTTCGGTGCGCCCTGACAGAATGTGCTTGATCAGTTCCAGAAACACCAACAGCCCGGCGCGGAATTCATCAGCGGTTTCAAACACCTTGCCCTTGGGGGGCAATTGGAACTTGTGCACGCGCTTCAGGTACGGGCGCAGTTCCGGCATCCATTCCTTGTCCAGAAAATCCGCATAAGCCGCGTGCGCCCGCGCCAGCGGGTGGCGCAGCACGGTGAAGGAGCGCTGGCCTGGGTTGGCCTCGCGCCATTTGCGCAAGGTGGGCCGATCCATCCCGGTGGTCACCGGGCCGATCGCGTTCATCCATTTGCGCATCCGCACCTCGGGCCCGCTTTTGATCGGCAAGAACAGCACCGGTGCTGTGTCACTGGCCAGATATTGCGGCACCGCCCCCGAGCGGCGCGGCTCAAAATTCGGGCTGTGGGTGATGTTGAAGAAATCCATCGTCGCAAGCCCGGCCGCCATTTCCGCCGGGTTAGACACCTTTTCCGCGACCGGTTCCGGGTTTTGCTTCTTGAACCGGAAATCCAGTGCCTTAAGCCGCGCCGGAACTCCCAGAAACCCCGCCAGCCCGTTCAGCACATCCAGATCAAGAATGTCATCGTAATCAATATAATAGGCCGTCTGCCCCGTCACCTGAAGCCGGTGCAGAAGCCGCGCCTGAAACGCCTGCAATTCTTCAAGCCGGGCCGCGAATTCCGCCTGATCATAACGCGGGCGCACGATTTTGAGGTGCTTGGTATTGGCCAGCCACCACTGATCGCTTTCCATCGCGATTTTCCAACTGATGTAGCTTTCCAGATGGTTGCGGGTCAGGATCACCTTGGCGACCTGTGGGTCATCGACCACCAGATCAAAGACCCGCGGGTCATGGTCGTGGAAATAGCGAAAACCAGCCATCCCCTCGGTCTGCGCCCGCATCGCGCGCAGCAGCTTCGATGGATCGGCATCGCGCTCAACAATGTCGACGCCCAGCATTTCCTGCTTGTTCTCACCGCCGATGAAATAGGGGTTGAACGCCTCCCCGTGGCATTTCACCCCGTCCAGCGCGTTCAGGTTCGCCTCCAGAAAGTTGGAACCGGTGCGCATTTCTGCAAAGACGACAAAGCTGTGAAACGGGGATTTGCCCATGGGTTATTTCACCAGATAGGGGCGGCCGCGCCGCGAATTGGACGGCTGGAGATCCCCGTTCACCGGGAAATCCCCCATCAGGATCGGTTGCATGCCCTGATTGCGCAGGTTTTGCAGGAATTGGCCAAAGCCGGTCAGATCGGCCAGACGCGGCGCTTCGGTCAAGCGGCGGACAGAGCGGGGTGAGATTTCATCCACAATGGTTTGCAACGGCTCCATCGGGTTCTCAACAAACTCGGCCAGCGACCAGGTGCGGACCCGCGCCTTGACCCAAGGGCTGCGCAGAACGCTCAGAAACTCGGCCTCGATCTTTTGCATCCGGGCGGCCTCGCGCCGGATGTCCGAGAAATTGGTGTTGGCGCGAAACAGCGGAATGGCCCAAGCGCCCGAGATCACCGAGATCTGCGCGTTGGGGTCTGCCGCGATGAACCAATTCAGCACCTGACTGTCATTCGGGCCGAACTGAAAGCACTGCCGCTCACCACGGGTGTTCCAGATCAGGTTCGTCAGAAAGCTTTTCGGGTTGTAGTCGCGCATTTGCGCGCTGTCGGACAGCGCGCCGTTGTAAACCGTCTCGCCGCCCGCAAATTCCACCCGCTCGGGGGCGAACAGATGGCCGTGCACACGGGTTCCGGTGGCCTTGCCGAACCACAGCTCAAAATTCTCAAACACATCAGAGAAACCTTCGAACACCGAATAGGGCGCGGCGGTGCGGCCATTTTCCCAATGCTCATTCGGATGGCGGCTTTGCATGTAAAGGCCAGGGCGGCCCTTGGTCCGCCGCTCTACCGCGCGCGCAAAAAGCCGGTCGATCTTGCCGGGATTCGGCTCTGCCGCCGCCTGACCGCCCGCGTCATCGTTCAGAAAGGTTTTGTACAGCTTGCCGGCATGGGGCCAGATCTTGCGCGCTACAAAGCAATCGGACCGCCGCAGAATTTGCAGGTGGTCATCGTAGAAAATGTGCGGCTTGCCCTGAAAATCGAACTTGGACAGGGTCAGCGACCGGCTTTCCACCTGCGACGACACCTGCCGCACCAAGGTCTGGAAATAGCTTTCGTCCGGAATCCAGACGCGGCGGAAATAGCGGTCGATCTCATCCCGCTCGGGGTTTTCCAGAATGGCCGACAGGGTTTGCCGCGTCAGGCACCACCACTGGCTGCCCAGATGCGGCACCAGCCCCGGCGGCACCCGCCGCTTGTAGCGCAGCCGCCGTTGCAGGCGCACATAGCCGTCAAACAGCCGCCGGCTTTTGCGCCAGCTAAAGGGAAAGCGCAGGGTAAACCGTTCCAGATCCAGCCCGCCCACGGTCCAGCCCACATCCTCGGTCGTGACACTTTCGATGAAATCGACGCGCGGGCGTTCGTCGAGATAGCGGATCAGCTCATCCACCGGGCGCAGCGGCAGGCAAGAGCCGGAGGCAAGGTAGACATGCCGCACCTCGGCAAAATCGCGCAGCATGATCGTGCTGGCCTCTTGGGTGGCCGCAACGATCCCCCAAGTGCCCCATTCGCAGGAATGGCGGCCCGAAAAGCGGATGTTGTGCAGATCGGCCAGCGCCTTGACCAAGCCGTCATAGGCCCGCCGCTTGACCCGTTTGTCGACATGGATGACCACCGGGCAGCCGCGCACCGCCCAGTGCCGCGCCACCTGAGCGGCGCGGTCCAGTGCCGTATGGCACAGCATCACGAAGCCGACCGTCACCCGTGCCGCCCCCTCATGCCCCGTTGCCCCTCATGCCCAGTTGCCCTTGGACATCAGCCCCAGAATCTCCAGCTGACGCCAGTTGATGTATTTCTCGCTCCACTTGCACCACAGGTCGGGCTCTTTCGAAATCGCCATGCGATAGGCCCGGTATTCGTGGCTGTTGGCGTAGTGCTGCTTGCGCTCCATCTCTTCTTCGGCCTTGCGCGCGAAGGTGTCGAGGAACTTCGCGTGCAGCAGACACGCCAGAGGCCTTTTCGCCCCCCCATTCGTCATAAACCTGATTCAGCCCGCGCGGCAGCAGCATGTGGGTCGAGCTGACATAGGCATAGTCGCGGTCCCATTTGACCAGCGGTATCTTGTTCAGCGCGGGCGCACGCTCAGGCAGGTCGGGAAAGAACATGCGCGCGCGTGGCCCGCCCTGAATCCACAGGTTTCCGTATTTCGAATTGCGCGTGATGGTGTAGTTGCCGCTGTCAAACCACGGGGCCACCTCAAACGGGTCCTGCCCCTCGTGATAGGTTTGCGCGTCGAAGGGTCCTTTGGGATACATGTCCAGCAGCATTGCCGAAAAGGACTTGATAGAAGACGCATCCAGCCAATCGGTCAGTGCCCGCAGGGGCCGGGTGTCGCAGAACGGATAGACAAAGAATTCGTCCGGATCGACCACAAGGCACCAATGGCCATGGGCGTATTTCATTTGCAGCCAGTTCAGCCAATCCACCCCAAAGCGCGACCGCTTATAGCTGGCGGGCGTGGTCCATAGCGACACGTCCGGCTGTTCGGCCAGATATTCGCGCGATCCGTCGTCGCTGTCGTTGTCGACGATCAGGAAATGGGTGACCCCAAGGTCGCGGTAATAGCGCAGGAAATAGGGCAGCCGCACCCGTTCGTTGCGCAGGGTGGAAAAGACCAGAATCTCATCGGCAGAGATGGTGTGGGTCCGGTCCACCACCGGGCGCAATTCGCGGCGTTTACGGAAAGCGCGGATGCGCCACCGTTTGCGGGCCAGCCTTAGCATATATCGAGAAAAAAGGCTCAAACCCTGAACTTCCACCCCTGATCGCGCCGTCTTTGGGGCAGTCTGTCACGCAAGGTTTAAGACGGTCTTGAAATGCGCCTCCCACGTCGGCGGCGCTTTGCGATTGTCTTGCCTGCCAGACTGGTTCTGCCCCTTTTCCAGCGCAACGATTGTTTCCATCCAAGAATAACTGTCTGAGACGTCAAGGTAAACTGCGTAGTCACCAAGGAGTTCACGCGTGACATTCAGGTTGCTTGCAATCACCGGGCAGCCCAAAGCAGCGGCTTCCAGCGGCGGCAGGCCGAAACCCTCGGCAAAGCTGGGGAACAAGAAACCCGCCGCCCCTTGCAACAGCCCCGCAACGGCCGCGTCGTTTAGCCCCGCCACCTCTCGCACCGGGCCGTCTTTGGGCAGGGCGTCCAGTCGGGCAAAGACGGCGGCATTGTTCCAGCCCCGCCGACCAAGGATCAGCAAAAGCGGCACCGGAGCGCCTCGATCGGCCAGCGCCTGCCAGACATCCAGCAGCAGCGCGTGGTTCTTGCGCGGCTCTATGGTGCCAAGGGTCACGAAATAGGGGCGTCCGTCGGTCAGTCCGGGCGGCACAGCACCCGGCGTGCCAAGGTCCACCCCCAGATTGGCCACGACCCCCGCAGGCACCCGGCCCAGCAGCGCCATCTGCGCCTCGGACCGCGCGCGGGCGTCTTGGGTGGTATGGATCACCAGATCGGCCCCGTGCGCGATCAGCGCCAGCTTGGCGCGGAATGGCGCAACCGTGTCGGGGCGCGCAAACTGCGGGTAATCCAGCGGGATCGTGTCGTGCAACAGCACCACCCGTGCCAAGCCCGGCACCTTGGCCAGCAGGGGCAGCACGGACAGGTTGCTGTGCCCCGTGTTCAGATAGCTGATCTCACCGTGCAAATGCCGCCGCAGCATCCGCCCCAGCAAGGGCCGGGGGCATCGCGCCATGGCAAGGCGCCGCACCGCCGTTTCGGCCCGCGCGCGCAGCGGATCGCGGTTGGTCACCCGTGACAAAAGGTCGGCGCGGGGCAGGCCCCCCCCCTCGACCAGCCGCAAGAAACCCGTCATCCCCGCCCGGCCCAAAAGCAAATAGCCCGCCGCAGAACGCAGCAGGCCAAATACCGGGTCTTCACCCTTAACGAGTTGTCGCAGATAGGCCGCCTCAACACGGTCGATCCCCGTCATCGGCCCCAGGCCCTGCCGCGACATAAGCCGCGTCAGGTCCAAAAGCCGCGTGCGCGCCACTGCTTACTGCGCCGCTTTTTGCAAAGCGTGCATGTCGTTCAGATAGGCACCGAACTCTTCGCTCAGATCCGGCCGCGCAAGGGCAAAGGCCACCGTCGCCTGCAAGAACCCCGCCTTGGAGCCGCAATCATACCGCTGACCGCGGAAGCGGTAGCCAAAGACCTGACCGCTTGCGGCCTCTTCGGCGATGGCGTCGGTCAACTGGATCTCGCCGCCCGCACCTTGTTTCATCTGGTTCAGGTTGGTCAGGATCTTGGGCGACAGGATGTAGCGACCGATGACGGCAAGGTTCGACGGTGCCTCTCCGGCCTTGGGCTTTTCGACCATGCCCTTGGCCCGCACGATGGATCCCATGTCTTCGCCGACATCCAGAACCCCGTAGCTGGAGGTCCGCGACGGGGCCACTTCCATCGCTGCAACCATGTTGCCGCCGGTTTGCTCATAGGCTTCGATCATCTGCTGCAAGCAGGGCTTTTCCGCCGCGATCACGTCATCGGGCAGCAAGACGGCAAAGGGTTCATTCCCGATCAGACGACGGGCGCACCAGACGGCATGGCCCAGACCTTGCGGGCGGTTCTGGCGCAGATAGGCGATGGCGCCGCTGTCCATGTTCGTGTCGCGCAGAATCTCCAGAAGCTCGGTTTTGCCAGCGCGCTTCAGCGTGTTTTCCAGCTCTGGCGAATGATCAAAGTAATCCTCAAGCGCCGATTTCCCGCGCGAGGTGACGAAGATGAATTCCTTGATGCCGGCGGCGCGCGCCTCATCGATCGCGTATTGGATCAAGGGGCGATCCACCAGCGTCATGATCTCTTTCGGGATCGATTTGGTCGCGGGAAGAAACCGCGTTCCAAGGCCAGCGACCGGAAAAACTGCCTTAGTGACTTTCTTGACTTTCATCGCCCCACTCCACATCTGCTCAATCATTCTTTTTGAGCTAGGTTACACTTTATATGGAAACAATTGATAGAATATTCTGTCCAAACTTTGTCAGCGCAGTGTCCCAGTTGAGAAATCTACCTTAAGGCGAGTTAATTTTCGCGGGGAGGTTGCAAATAATTTTCCCCGCGCCGCTTTGCTCGGTTTCAGTCTGCAGTGGGTCGGCAATCGGCTATCCGGGCGATTTCCTCGGCCACGCGCGTCGCAAATCGGGCAAAGCGCAGACGCGGCCCGGCCCGCTGGCTGCGGCCAAAGACCCCGCCTTCCTGAAGCCAGACCCCGTCCGCGCCAAAGCTGACCCGATGGGCGCGGGGTGTTAGGGAAAAGCACAGGACGGTCGCTACTCCCCCTTCTACGACAAAGGCCGCCGCCTTGGCCATCAGGCGTCGTCTTTGCCAAAGCCGCCCGGCGAAGATCCGCCCCGGTCTTGGCCCGGTGCCCGCCAACGGCTGGAACGGCGCGGCGCTGTCGGGCATTGCCAAAAGTGTCGGCAAGGGGCGGGCGAGGCCCTCGGCCCAGCCCATCGCCAAGCTGGTCATCAGCGTGGCTTGCGCCGCCGCGTCGATGCGTTTGCCGGCAAGGAGGCCCGCAACCCGCGCGGCCTGTTCACCCTGTAGCCGAAGCCAGCCGCGCTCCAGATGCGCCGGGCCCGCGTGGCGGCGCAGAAAGACCGCCGTGCTGGCCGCGATTTCGTGCAAGGACAGCGGCACCCTGTCTGTCCGCCGCCGGGCCGAGGCCGCGTAGCCGTGCACCACCTCCGCGCCCGGAACCACCGCCGTCTTGCCCAAGGGGGCCAGCCGCAGGTTCACATCGGCCTCGTCCAGAAAGAACCGATAGGCCGGGTCAAAGCCACCGACCTGCCGCAGGGCAGTGCTGCGAAAGGCGCAGTTGGTGCCTTGGGTCTTCACCGCCCGCTCTTCGGTGCCGCTGTAGGTTGCGCCGATATCCGGCAAGGGGTGGTCTTGGGCGTGGCTGTCGACTTCGCTCGCCCGCCATTGATAGGAAATCCCGTTGCGGCCGCGCACGAACCCGGTAGCGGCGACGACATCCGGGTCGGCAAAGGGCGCCGACAGCCGCGACAGCCACGTCGGTTCGGCCACGGCGTCATCGTCGATAAAGGCCACGACCGCGCCTGCCGCCAGCGACAGCCCCTTGTTGCGGGCCGCCGAGATATTGGCCTGATCAAAGGCCAGCCGTTTGGCTGCCAGCCCCGTTGCCTCTGCCGCCGCGATGCCTTGGGGGTCGGCCACGACAATCAGTTCCAGCGCGGGGTGATCCTGCTGGGCCAGACTGGCCAGACAGCGTGGCAGCAGCGCCGCCCGGTGGCGGCTGACGATGATCACGCTGACGCTGATCACATCGCCGCTGATCACGCTGGCGGGGTCTTCGCTGTTGCTGGCGCTGGCGTTGGTCTGGTTCACCCCATCTCCGCCATCATGGATTCGATCACCGCCACATCGGACGGGTTGTTCAGTTCCCAAAACGCGCGGCCCTGTGCCTGCACTTCGACGCACAGCACCGACTTGCCGTTTTCCACAAAACGCAACTGCTCCAACCCCTCCAACCGCTCCAACGGGCCGATGGGCCAGCTTGGATAGGCGCGCAGCGCCTCGGGGCGGTAGGCATAGACGCCGACGTGATGGAAAACCGGGGTCAGTGCGTCGGCGTCAAAGTGCTGGGCGCAAAACGGGATCACTTCCTTGGAGAAATAGAGCCCCTGCCCGCCTGCACCAAACACCGCTGTCGTACCACCGACACGGCCCGCGCGCCTGTCTGCCAGCAAACCCGCCAAGGCCCGCCCATCACAGCGCAGCACCGGGGTGGCCAGATCGGCCCCCGGATCGGCGCGCAAACCTTCAATCAGACGCTCAACAAACCACGGCGGGGTCAGGGGGGCGTCGCCTTGCAGGTTGACCACGACATCAAAGCCCGCCAGCAGGCCCGCGACTTCGGCGCAGCGCTCCGTTCCGTTCTGGCAGGTGGACGAGGTCATCACCACCTCGGCCCCAAAACCCTGCGCGTGCTCGCCTATGCGGGCGTCGTCCGTGGCCACCACCACCCGGTCCACGCCACGCACCGCCATCGCCGCCTCCCAAGACCGCCGAATCAGGGTCTTGGTGCCGTCTGGCCCGGTCAGTTTGACCAAAGGCTTGCCGGGGTAGCGGCTAGAGGCATAGCGCGCCGGGATGGCCAGAAGGACGCTCATCCTTTCAGGTGCACGCCGGGGGCGTAGGCGATGAAGAACGGGTTGTCCCAGCCCGCCTTGCCGTAGGCCAGCGGTGTACGGTCGTCAAACCGCACCATCTTGCCGCCTGCGCCGCGCAAGACCGCATCGCCAGCGGCGGTGTCCCATTCCATCGTGCGACCAAGTCGCGGGTAAAGATCGGCCTCGCCCGTGGCGACAAGGCAGAACTTCAGGCTGGAGCCCGCCGAGGTCATGTCTTTGACCGCATACTTGCCGATATAGGCATCCGTCGCCGCGTCGCGGTGGCTTTTGGACGCCACAACCATAAGCGCCGCATTGTCCGGTTGCGAGACCGCAAGCGGCGTCAGTGCGCCCGCGACGTCCTTGGCAAAGGGCCCGGCTTCCTCAACCGTTGTGCCATCGGCGAGCGTGTAGAACAGCCGCCCTTTGGCGGGCGCATAGACGACCCCGCGCACAGGCACACCGTTTTCCACATAAGCGATGTTCACCGTGAAATCGCCGCGCCGCTGCACGAACTCTTTGGTGCCATCCAGCGGGTCCACGATCAGGAAGGTCTGCGCACGCAGCGCATGGCTGTCGGCCTGCTCTTCGGTGATGAGCACCACCTCGGGGAAGGCCGCCCGCAACCCGGCCGATATCAGCACATCGGCGGCCTCATCCGCCTCGGTCACCGGGCTGGCATCCGACTTTGATTTCACCTCGAAATCCGGGCCATTGTAGACCTCCATGATGCGGTCACCCGCCTCAAGCGCCAACTTGCGGATAACGGGAATCAGTCGGTCAAAGTCCATGCGCGCTCCTGTCAGGGCCATGACAACCCAAAACGTTGATTAATCCTGAAATCTCTTTATCATCGCTTGGAAAGGGAACAGCAAGATTTCCCGCGTAATAGGGTCGCTGACCCACATGAGGTAGTGCAGATGTTTCGGAGCGACTCGCGACGCACCACGGCCCGCAGCGGGTTTGCGATGCTGGAACTTATCTTTCACGCCGCTGTCCGCCATGTGCGCAAGTCGCACGGCAACGCGATGATCGGGCTTTTGACCAGCATCGTGCAGTCGCTGCTCGGCATCGGCGTGATGATCCTGATGATGAGCCTGCTGGGCGGGCGCAGCACCGCGATCCGGGGTGACTACATCCTTTATATCATGTCCGGCATTTTCAGCTTTATGACCCATACCCGCGCCATCGGGGCGGTGGCCGGCGCCGATGGGCCAACCTCGCCGATGATGAAACATTCGCCGATGAACACCATCGTGTCGATTTCCTCGGCGGCGCTGTCGGCACTGTATCTGCAAAGCCTGTCGGCGGCGGTGATCCTGTTCGGCTATCACGTGCTGTGGACCCCGGTCTACATCGACGAGCCTTTGGGCGTGATCGCGATGTTCCTGCTGTCCTGGCTTGCGGGCGTGGCCATCGGGCTGATCTTCAAGGCGGTCACGCCTTGGGCGCCCGATTTCTTCAAAATCGCGACCACCACCTATTCGCGCATCAACATGGTGTTTTCCGGCAAGATGCTGGTGGCCAATGCGACCCCCACCCACATTCTGGCGCTGTTCATGTGGAACCCGTTGTTTCACACCATCGACCAGACGCGCGGCTTTATGTTCCTGAACTACAACCCGCATTACAGCAATACCACCTACCCGGTTGTGGTGACGGTGGTGCTGTTCGTGATCGGGCTGATGGGGGAACGCTTTACCTCCAAACGCGTTTCGGCCAGTTGGAGCGCGGGGCGCTAACGGCCCCGCCCGGCTACAGCGCCAGCACCATTTCTTGGTGCGCGATGCCGGCCTGTTCAAAGACCGGACCGTAGGGCGCAAAACCCAAGGCCGCGTAGAACCCCAGCGCATGGGTCTGCGCACCCAGCTTGGCCTTGGTCACCCCCGGTTCCGCCTGCAACCGCGCCACGGCGGCGCGCATCAGCGCCACGCCAAGCCCGGTGCCGCGCGCCTGCGCCAGCACGCAAACCCGGCCGATCTTGCCCACCTCGCCGTGGATAAGCAGCCGGGCCGATCCCACCGGCTGCCCGTCGACGCGGGCCAGAATATGAATGGCCTCGCCGTCCAGATCGTCAACCTCGATGGCCTCGTCGACGCCTTGCTCTTCGATGAACACCGCCCGGCGCAGAGCGCGGCAGGCGGCGATGTCGGTGGTGACGGCCACGTCGATCATGCGAAATACTCTGTCAGAATGCGGGTGTAGATCGCCTTGAGTTGCACGATCTGATCCACCGGGACCCGCTCATCCACCTGATGCATGGTCTTGCCGACCAGACCGAATTCCACCACCGGGCAGTGGTTTTTCACAAAGCGCGCGTCCGAGGTTCCGCCCGAGGTAGACGGCACCGGCACCAAACCGGTTTCCGCCGCAACCGCCCGCGCGATCAGGTCCGAGAACGCCCCCGGCGGCGTCAGAAAGCTTTCGCCCGAAATCTGAATGCGGCAGCTGATCGCCACCCCGGTTTCCTCTTGCACCGCGGCAGCATGACCGCGCAGCCATTCGCTCAGGCTGGAGCCGCTGTGGCTGTCGTTAAAGCGGATGTTGACCGTGGCCGTGCCTTTGGCCGGGATCACGTTATTGGCCGGGTTGCCGCAATCAATCGTGGTGATGGCAAGGGTAGAGGCATCAAAATGCGCGGTGCCCGTGTCAAGCGGCGCTGCCTCCAGCCGGGCCAGCAGGCGGACCAGCGCGCTCATCGGGTTTTTGGCGCGGTGCGGATAGGCCGAATGGCCCTGCACCCCTTGGGCGGTGAACCAGCAGGTCATCGAGCCGCGCCGCCCGATCTTCATCATCTCGCCCATGACATCGGGGCAGGTCGGCTCACCGACAAGGCAGTGGGTCATCCGTTCGCCCTCGGTGGCCATCCAGTCCAGCAAGGCCACGGTGCCATGCTCGGCGTCGCCTTCCTCATCCCCGGTGATGGCCAGAATGACCGATCCGTCGGGGGGCGTGGCCTGCACGAAATCCACCGCCGCCGCCGCAAAGGCCGCGACCGCCGATTTCATATCCGTCGCCCCGCGCCCGTACATCCATCCGTCCACCACCTCTGCGCCAAAGGGGTCATGGGTCCATGCGGCCAGATCGCCCACGGGGACCACATCGGTGTGGCCGTTGAACCCAAAGGCGCGGTTGGCGCCCTTGGCCCCCCAGCGGGCGTAAAGGTTGGAGACGCCGCCCCGATCCACCCGCGTACAGGCAAAGCCCGCCCCGGTCAGCATCCGCTCTAACAGCACCAGCGCCCCCGCTTCGGCCGGGGTGACAGAGGCGCAGCGGATCAGGTCCGCCGTCAGTTGCACAGGGTCACAAGGCTGGGGAAAGGTCATGTCAGGCTCCGTTCATTCCGTTGCCAAAGAGGTAGCGCGCCCCTTGCACCGCCGCAACCATCTGCAATCTGTGTCTTGCAAGCCACCGCCGCGCGGAACGCGATGCAACCTTAGGTAGAACAGACCGCGAAGGGGTGACATCGCCTGCCGCGAAGTCTATGATTTCCGTCGAAACCTCACCATCTCTGGTAGGCGCGCGCGACCCTGACCCAAGGACAAGCTATGGCCCCGCCGCCCGTTCCCACCGCTTCTGCCACCCGCAGCGAAAGGGGGCCGTGTGACTGACGACTGGCTCGCCCTTTCGGATCGCAGCAACGAAGGCCCGATGCCGGACTTGCTGGGTGCCGGGCAGTTTCTGGTGGAGTTTGCGCTGCCGCTGGATGGCGCCGTCGTGCTGCTGGACCATCAGGACAACACCGGCTGGCCGCGCACCTTTGCCCTGTTCCACGATCCCGAAGCGGGCCTTGTCTTGCTGCATCGCCAAGGGCGCAGCGTGCAACGCCATGTGCTGCCGGGGCGCTTGCCCGAGACGCTGGGCACCGGGCGGCTGACATTTGGCTTTGACGCCCCCGCCCGCCGCTGGGACATGCGCTTTGAACTGCTGGGCAGCGCCGATTTCACCCCGCTGGTCGCGCAAGGCGACAACCCGCTGCCGCTGCGGCCCGCTGATATCCGCGCACTGTCACATCCGCCGCACAGGCTCCGCCAGCACCGCGCGGTGCTTTGGTTCGGCCTGACGCGGGGCTTTTCCTTGCCGGCACGCGCACCGTGGATCGGCCAGCGCACCCCGGTGGAAACCGATCGCGGCCCGGTCGCGGCGGGGCATCTGCGACCCGGCGACATGATCTGGACCATCGACGACGGCTTTATGCCTCTGCGCGCGCTGCAGCGGTTTGAACTGCCCGCCTGCGGCTCTTTCGCGCCCGTGCTGCTGCGCGCGCCGTTCTTTGGCGCGGAACATGACCTGCTGATCTCGGCGGATCAGCATGTGGCCCTCGAAGGGGCCGAGGTCGAATATCTCTTTGGCGAGGATGAGGTGCTGGTGCCCGCAGGTGCCATGGTCGACGGACGCACCGCTTTGTCCGAACAGCGCCGCTCGGTCGCGGGATCGGTGGCACTGGTGTTTGACCTGCCCGCGCTGATCGCCGCCGACGGCTGCATCCTGCTGGCCGATACGCAGACCGACACCAGCCCGAGACGCAAGCTTGAACCCTATGAAGTGCTGACTCTGATGGCGCTTATGGGGCGCTCTGGCCACCGCCGGGTGGCCTAGAGGCGGCAGATCAGTCGAAAAACGGCGTCATCTGCGCCACGACGACCGAGTTTTCGGCCAAGGCCCGGTCCATCAATTCGCGCTCTTCGGCGTCGATCTCATCGCCGGCCTTCAACCGCTCTTCCAGCGTGCCATAGCCGCTGACATCCAAGGGGGCGAGATCAGCCTCTTTCAGAATAGCCACCGTTTCGCGCACGGCCTCGGCCTCATCCACGCCGCTGGCGTAGATCATCAAGGCCGCGCCGGTCGCCTTGTCGGGCAGGCCGTCGCCCGATTTGCGGCCGACCTCGACCACCAGAGTATAGACCTGCTGGGGCCGCTTTACCTTGGCAGGCGCGTCCTTGGCCGGTTTTGGTGCCGCGTCGAAATCATCCTGATCGGTCATCGTCTTTCCCCAAACCCTTGCAAGGGCCTCTCGCGCTTAGTCGCGCAGCAATTCGTTGATGCTGGTCTTGGACCGCGTCTGCGCGTCCACCTTCTTCACGATCACGGCGCAATACAGGTTGATCCCGCCCTTGGACGGCATCGAGCCCGCGACCACAACCGACCCGGCCGGCACTTCGCCATACATCACCGCCCCGGTTTCCCGGTCAACGATCTTGGTGGATTTGCCGATGAACACGCCCATCCCCAGAACCGATCCTTCGCGGATGATGCAGCCTTCGACCACCTCGGACCGCGCGCCGATAAAGCAGTTGTCTTCGATGATGGTCGGGCCAGCCTGCATCGGCTCCAACACGCCGCCAATGCCAACGCCGCCCGACAGGTGCACGTTCTTGCCGATCTGCGCGCAAGACCCGACCGTGGCCCAGCCATCCACCATCGAGCCCTCATCGACATAGGCGCCGATGTTGACGAACGACGGCATCAGCACCACGCCCTTGCCGATAAAGGCCGAGCGCCGGACGATAGAGCCCGGAACCGCCCGGAACCCCGCGCTGCGCCAATCGGCCTCGGTCCAGCCCTGGAACTTGGAGGCAACCTTGTCCCACCAGTTTGACCCGCCATTGCTGCCCGAGATTTCATACATATCGGTCAGCCGGAACGACATCAGCACCGCTTTTTTGGCCCATTGGTTCACATGCCAATCCGCGCCCCGCTTTTCCGCGACCCGCAGCGTGCCCGAATCCAGCGCGGTCAGCGTGGCCTCAATGGCGTCGCGGGTCTCGCCTTTGGTGGCGGGGCTGATGGTGTCACGTGCCTCCCATGCGGCTTCGATTGCGGATTCAAGGGCGGCATTGGTGGCGTTGGACATGGGGGCATCCCTTTTTCGGTTGGTCACGGTCGGCTGAGCCTATAAGGCTAAGGACCATCCCATGCAATCGCGCAGGACAGTATGAAAGACGAACCCCGCCCGCACCCGTTTCGCGATTCCATTCAGGATGTCGCGGCCACCCACCGTATCCCGGATACGCCGCAAACCCGCGCGCCCGCCTACAGGCTTGCCTTTGCGGACCCAGAGTTTCTGACCCGGGAAGAGTTGCGCCCGGTCCGGCTGCAACTGGAATTGCTGAAACCCGAGATGATGCTGGACGAACACGGCATCCGGTCCACCGTGGTGCTGTTCGGCGGTGCACGCATTCCAGACCCGGTGCATAAGGCGGATGCCAAGACCCCTCAGCTTGCTGACCTGACGCGCTATTACGAAGAGGCCCGGCGCTTTGCCTTTGCCATGACCGAGCGCAGCCTTGCGGCGGGTGGCAAGGAACGGGTCATCGTCACCGGCGGCGGCCCCGGCGTGATGGAGGCAGGCAACCGGGGCGCGTCCGAGGCGGGCGGCTATTCCATCGGCCTGAATATCGTGCTGCCGCATGAGCAGGCGCCCAACGAATATGTGACGCCGGACCTCAGCTTTAACTTCCACTATTTCGCGATCCGCAAAATGCATTTTCTGATGCGGGCGGCGGCAATCTGCGTCTTTCCGGGCGGCTTTGGCACGATGGATGAGATGTTTGAGGCGTTGACCTTGATCCAGACCCGCCGGATGAAGCCGCTGCCGTTCTTGCTGTTTGGTCGCGACTGGTGGGAGAATGTGGTGAACTGGCCGATGCTGGCCGAGGCGGGGGTGATCTCGCCCGATGATCTGAAGCTGTTCCAGATCGTCGAGACCTCGCAAGAAGCACTGGCCGCCATTGACGCCTGGCCCAAGCCCTGACGGTGGGGTGCGGGGGCGCCGGCGGGTGCCTCCGGCGGGAGTATTTTTGCCGAGATGAAGGGCAAGTTGCTGCGCCCGAGGGGCGGGCGGTGGGAAGAACGCGGGAAGATAAAAAGAAGATCGCCGGAAGAGGGCGCAGGTGGTGGTGAGGTGTTATGGGCCGAGCGTGTCGCGCAGCCAGCCCTCCGCAAACGCCACCTGCGCGCAGCCCGAGAACGCCGCCATCCGCTCCAGTTCCGCCTCTAGCCGTTGCTGGCGGCCGCTGCCAAACCGCACACCGGATTCCGGCCAGAAGGCTTTGACCCGCAGCGTTCCAGCATCGCGAAAGGCCTTGACGTCAATGCGCCCGATCAGGCGGTCGCCCTCCAAGACCGGGAACACGTAGTAGCCGTATTGGCGTTTCGGTTCGGGTACGAAAACTTCGATCCGGTAGAAAAAGCCGAACAGACGTTGTGCGCGATCACGGTCGCGCAGGGCCGGATCGAAGGGCGAGAGGATGCGCAGGCGGTTGGGAGGCTCGGGCGCATCTGCGGCGGCCTGAAACACCTCGGGGCGGGCGAGGCTTCGGCGCAGGGTGCCGTCGTGGCCCTCGATATCCACCTCGATCACGTGCCCCTTGGCCAGCGCCGCAATGGCCCAGGTTTTTGCCTGTTCCGGGGTTGTCGCCTTCCAGTAGGATTGCACCTCGGACGCCGTAGCAAAACCCAGATGGTCCAATGCCGAGCCGCAAGCCCAAGCGACCATCGCGCCGTGCTCATGGCTTTCCTGAAGCAAGGGTGCCGGGATAACCCGTTCTGTCAGATCATAAACCTTCTGAAAGCCGTCCCGCCGGGTGACCGAAAGCTGCCCTGTTCGCCAGAGCCATTCCAGCGCAGTTTTGGAGGGATGCCAATCCCACCACCCGCCTTTGCCCCGCGCCTCGCCTTCGCCTACATCCGACGAGGTGACCGGCCCCTGATCGGCGACCCGTTGCAGGATCGTGTCAAACTGCGCCTCATAGCCTTCACGGAACCAGCGCTGCCAATGCCGGTGCAGGCGGTCGCGGTCAATTTCGAACCGGTGTTTCCACAGCGGGAACAGCCCGATCGGCAGGATGGAGGCGTCATGGGTCCAGTGTTCAAACATATGCCGGTCACGTTCCAGCAAGGGTTTGAGAGACTCTGGGCGGTAACTTTGGCGCCGCGACCACAAGATCATGTGGTGGGCGCGCTCCACCGTGTTGATGGTATCAATCTGCACAAAGCCGATCCGGCGGATCAGAGCGGCAAGATCGGCGCCTTTGGCCGGGCCGGTTGGCGGCTCGGCAAGGGCGTGGCGATGCAGAAAAAGCCGTCTGGCGAGAGCATTGGGCAGGACTGGGACCGTCATGGGCCAAGGGGTAGCAGCTTGTGTAAAGTGGTCAATCCGCTTTGGTGGGCGCAATCAGTAACACACTGACATATTGAGGAGAAATTTGTGACCACCCGCAGCGCCCCGGTGGCTTGCGCTTGCAGGGTGAGCGTTTAGTTTGACATCAAGCCCCATCACCCCCGACCCTAAAGGAGCATAGATGCCCCACGAAACACCCTTGATCACGACCTTGGTGGTAGGCCTGTCGCTCGCCTTTGTGCTGGCGCTGATCGCGCATCGCCTGCGGTTGCCGATGATCGCGGGCTATCTGTTGGCGGGTGTCTTCATCGGGCCTTTCACACCGGGTTATGTGGCGGATCAAGAGCTTGCGACTGAGTTGGCCGAGATCGGGGTGATCTTGCTGATGTTCGGGGTAGGGCTTCATTTCTCGCCGCGCGACCTGTTGTCGGTCAAGGCGATCGCCATACCGGGCGCACTCGGGCAAATGGCGGTGGCGACGGCGGCAGGGGTCGCGCTGGCCTTGCTGATGGGCTGGGGGATTGGGGCGGCGGTGATCTTTGGGCTGGCGCTGTCGGTGGCCTCAACCGTGGTGCTGTTGCGCGCCATGCAAGAGCGCGGCCTTGTGCAGACCGAGCAGGGGCGCATCGCGGTTGGCTGGCTGATCGTGGAAGATCTGGCGATGGTGGTGGCCTTGGTGTTGATCCCGCCGCTTTCGGGTGTGATGGGCGGCCGATCGGTGCCGTTGGAAGAGGGCGTGGCCGAAGTGACCCGCATCGGCATTGGCCCCGTGGCGGCGAGCCTGTTGATAACGGCGGTAAAGGTCGCGGCCTTTGTCGCGTTGATGTTGGTGGTGGGGCGCAAGTTCATCCCGTGGGTGCTGCACTATGTTGCCCATACGGGCCAGCGGGAGTTGTTCCGCCTGTCCGTGCTTTCCATCGCGCTTGGCGTGGCCAATGCCTCTGCGCTGTTCTTTGGGGTCTCGTTCGCGCTTGGGGCGTTCTTTGCGGGGATGGTCATGTCGTCTTCCACGCTTTCGACCCAAGCGATGAAGGAAACCTTGCCGCTGCGCGATGCTTTCGCGGTGTTGTTCTTTGTATCCGTCGGGATGATGTTCGACCCGATGGCGGTGGTGGAAAACCCCGTTGCCCTGCTGGCAACCATTGCGATCGTGCTGCTGGTCAAATCCGCCATCGCCTACTGGATCATGCGGGCTTACGGCTATGCCGAAGGCGAAGCGCTGACCATCGCGGCAAGCCTTGCCCAGATTGGGGAGTTTTCGTTCATTTTGGTTGTCATGGGGATTTCGCTGCACATCTTGCCAAATGAGGCGAAAGACATGGTGGTCGCGGGCGCGCTGGTGTCTGTCTTGCTTAATCCGCTGCTATTTCATCTTGTTGATCGTCGCGCCGCCCAGCGTGCCGGAGGGGCCGAAGTGCCACGCGCCGTGGTTGCAGAGCAAAGCCACGGCGCGCCAGAAGCCAGCGAAAAGACCGATTAGATCGGGCCGTAGATCCGGTTCGCCTCGCGGAAAGACATCAAGCGCTGTAGCTTTTCGTCCCACAAATGCAGGCGCACCGATGCAAGGCTTTCGCGGATCGTAAGACGCTGCGCTTCGGCCAAGGCGCGGTGATCGCGCAACACTTCGGACAGCCGGTAGAACGGGATACGGCTGTAGAGATGGTGCACATGGTGGATGCCGATGTTTGCCGTCAGCCAGCGCAGGGGTTGCGGCAGAACGTAGTGCGAACTGCCCGACAGCGCCGCGTCATGGATCTGCCAGTCTGGGTTCTTGGACCAGTGGGTTTCCTCAAACTGGTGCTGGACGTAGAACAACCAGACCCCGATCGTCCCCGCGATGACTGAGGTCGGAAGAAAGATCAGCAGCACGGGCATGAAGCCGCCAAGCCAGATCATCAGGCCCAGAACGATGGCGATAATCGCGTTGGTGCCCATGGCAGAGGTCCAGTAGCGCCAGCCGGAATTCATCAGCCCGAATGGCAGGCGGTTTTGCAAGATGAACAGATAGCTTGGCCCCAGAACAAACAAAACCAATGGGTTGCGGTAGGTCCGGTACAAAAGCCGCCCCATCGGGCTGCGGGAGCGGTATTCCTCGACGGTCAGGGTCAGCACGTCACCGATGCCGCGCTTGTCCAGATCGCCGTGGTGGGAATGGTGTATGGAATGTGTGCGCCGCCAAACGTCATAAGGCGTCAACGTCAGCACGCCAAGTGCGCGGCCGACCCAATCCGAAAGAGTCCGGTTGGTGAAGTAAGAGGCATGTCCGCAATCATGTTGGATCACGAATATGCGGACCAGAAACATGCCGTTCAGCACCGCGATGGCGAAAGCCAACCAGTAGCTGAATGACAGGGAAACCCATGCCAGCGCCCACAAGGCCAGGAACGGAACAAGTGTTACCGCCAGTTCCAAAAGGCTGCGACGGGTCGACGGATCCCGGTATTTGGCAAGAACCTGAACCCATTCTCTTGCCGAACGCGCAGATTCCTGCGGCTCTGTGGTATTGTCTGTCATGCCTTTTCCCTGAAGCCTGATTTCATTCTTGTCGCGCCTCTGCCCTAAGACCGTAAAAGCCCTGCGCGCTTGCCCTCTTTTGGCACGCCGACGCTTGTTACGATACAATTACTTTTATTCCGCTTGGCCCAAGCCGTCATACCGCTGCGTCAACGCCATCAAGCGGCGGTTTCCGCACTGATTTTCGCTGCTTTTCGGTGGCTGATTTAAGCTGGCCGCAGGCGGCCATGATGTCTTCGCCGCGCGGTGTGCGGATCGGGCTGGCATAGCCGGCGTTATAAATGATGTCGGCAAAGGCGTGAATCCGGTTGCCGGAGGATCTTTTGTAGGGCGCGCCGGGCCATTCGTTGAAAGGGATCAAATTGACTTTGGCCGGAATGCCTTCCAGCAGTTTGACCAACCGATGCGCGTCTTCCTTGGTGTCGTTGACCCCGTCAAGCATCACGTATTCAAAGGTGATCCGCTCAGAGTTTGACAATCCGGGATAGGCTTTTAGCGTTTCAAGCAGGGTCTCGATGTTCCATTTCTTGTTGATCGGAACCAAGACATCGCGCACGGCATCGGTGGTGGCATGGAACGAGACCGCCAGCAAACAGCCGATTTCCGTGGCTGTCCGGGCGATTTCCGGCACCACGCCAGAGGTGGACAGTGTGATGCGGCGGCGACCAAGGGCGATGCCTTCGTTATCCATCACCACTTTCATCGCATCGCGAACGTTCTCAAAGTTATAGAGCGGCTCGCCCATGCCCATCAGGACGACGTTGCTGATAAGCCGGGTTTCTTCCTTGGGTGCGCCGGGGACGGGCCATTCGTCCAGGTCGTCCCGCGCCAGCATGACCTGCCCGACGATTTCCGCCGCGGTCAGGTTGCGCACCAGCTTTTGGGTTCCGGTGTGGCAAAAGGTGCAGGTCAACGTGCAACCGACCTGGCTGGAGATGCACAGCGTTCCGCGATCGGTTTCGGGGATATAGACCACCTCTACCTCATGCCCGCCGGCAATACGCACAAGATATTTACGGGTGCCGTCTGCAGAGATTTGCTTGGTCACCACTTCGGGGACTTCCAGCACGAAGTTTTCCGACAGCAGCGCCCGGTAGTCTTTGGCAAGGTTCGACATCTTGCTGAAATCGCGCACGCCCCAATGGTAGACCCACTGCCAGACCTGCCCGACGCGCATCTTGGCCTGCTTTTCCGCGGTGCCTGCAGCGATCAGGGCCGCGCGCATCTGGTCGCGGGTCATGCCCACAAGATTGGGCTTGCCGCCTTCGGGCAGTTTGCGCGGCAGGGTCAGAACGTCTTGCGTGATGGGCGCATTTGCTTGGCCAGAGGGGGTGGGGCCGGGGGTCTGGGTCATCATGGGCGGTCGTCCTTGGGCTGGAAGACGGTGATATAGGGGATTCGTGACCAAAACGGAACCAACAGAAATGCAAAGGCCCCGGCGCAATGCCGAGGCCCGAATTCTTGCAGGTTTGGGTCGATTAATTCACGCAGCGCTTTTCAGCCTCGGTCATCGCGGCGGTAAATCCGCGCAGCGAGAATGTGTCCTTGGTCTGCGTTCCTTTGCCGGACTGCGCTGTCAGCACCGCTGACGAGCCCTTTTTCATGGCCGCCAGAATGGTGGCATCATCCGCCGGTGTGCTTGGCCATGCCCATTCACCTTGACTGAGCAACTGGTAGTCATTGCCATCGACGTTCAGGCCGACGGTGGACCCATCGGCAAACGGATAGCCGCCGGTAAAGGAAATCTCGCCCTTGCCGGTGCCAGCGCGGAAGGTGACGAACAGCAGGATATCCCCGCGCCGCACCGAAACCGGCTGCCCATCCCGGGAGTTCACGGTCTCTTTGGGGCTGGACACACCCCAGCATTCCTTGGGGCTGTTTTCTGCGAAAACGCTCCAGTCCGTCATCGTTGCCACTCGGTTGGTGGATTCCTGAGCCAGTGCGTATTGCCCTGTCAAAGAGATCACAGCCACGGAAAGGGCGCGTGTCATCCAGCTTGTCATTTCGTTACAGCCTCCAAGCTGCCGTTGCCTCGGGTCCGGCCATATCCGCTTTGTGCGGCTTTTCCTATGGCACAGGTTTCAATCGCTCGATATCCCATGCAATATCGAAAATGACCAATCCGCGAAAGCCCCTTGGGCAGAAAATCGCGCATCTGTGACGAGGGAAGACGATGGGCAAGGCGATTCCGATGGTGGAACTGTGGCGTGGCGGGCTTTTGGAAAGCACCCACCGGGGGCATGCCGTGATCTGCGACGGTTCCGGCGAGATCGTCGAGGCGTGGGGCGATCCGGCGCGCGTGATCTTTTCGCGCTCGGCCTGCAAGATGCTGCAAGCGCTGCCCTTGGTCGAAAGCGGGGCGGCGGATGCGGCCGGACTGACCCCGGCCCATCTGGCACTGTCTTGCGCCAGCCATCAGGGGATGCCGCTGCATGTCGATATGGCGCGGCAATGGCTCGCCGGTCTGGGCATGGGCGAGGCGGATCTGCGTTGTGGCAGCCATGAGCCCTATGATGTTGCATCGCGCAACCGCCTGATAGAGGCGCATGAGGCGCCCTGCCAGTTTCACAATAACTGTTCGGGCAAACATTCTGGCTTTCTGACCGCGACGCGGCACCTGAAGGCCGGGCCCGAATATGTCGAGATCGATCACCCCTTGCAGCGGGCCATCAAGGCGGCGTTCGAAGAGGTTACGGGCGAAACCTCGGCGGGTTACGGGTTAGACGGCTGCTCGGCACCGAACTTTGCGGGCACGATCGGGGCTTTGGCGCGCGGCGTGGCGCGCTTTGCCGTGGCGAACGAAAGCGGGTCTGCGCGTGAGCGGGCTATGCACCGGCTGACCCAGGCGATGTCCAGCCACCCCGAGCTGGTGGCCGGTGAGGGACGCGCCTGCACCGAGTTGATGCGCGCCATGGGCGGGCGGGTGGTCGTCAAGACCGGAGCCGAAGCGGTCTTTGTGGCAATCGTTCCGGAAAAGAAAATCGGCATTGCGATCAAGATCGAAGATGGCAATTCCCGCGCCTCTGAGGCGGCGTTGGTGGGCATTCTGACCCGTCTAGGCTTGCTCGAGGCCGACCATCCGATGGCACAAAAGCGGCTGCCCGCCCCCCAGCACAACTGTCGCGGTTTGCGGACCGGTGAATTGCGGCTCTCGCCCGGTTTCGCGGCCTGAGGCGCGCAAAAGGAAAGGAGCCCCTACCTTCTGGCAGGGGCTCCCTTTTCGCAGCAAGCACCGGTGAAGCAGGCTGGGTGGGGGCTTAAAACCTGCCGCACCGGCTTAGTCACTTGCTACTGGCCCTTTATTGCCCGCAAACGCGGCACAGGTTCGGTCGCAGCTCGGTCTTTCGGCGACCTTTTCAAGGCAGCATTGCGGCTCATAGCAAACCTGCCACGCGTGCCGTGTGCCGCGGCTTGATTTGGGCGGCGAAGGCGGTAAGATTCGGCAATGACGGTTCAGAACTCCGACCCCCTTTCCCCAGTCAGATCACCTGCCCGAGCAGGTCCACTTTGATCGCCGCGAGTTGGGTGCAATTTTGCGGCTTTACGGGCGGATGGTGGCGGCGGGCGAATGGCGCGACTATGGGATTTCGGCGCTCCGCGATTTCGCGGTGTTTGCAGTGTTTCGCCGCACCGCCGAATATCCGCTTTACCGCATTGAAAAACGCCCCAAGTTGCGGGCGCGGCAGGGCATGTATTCCGTGGTTGGAACCGAAGGACAGGTCCTGCGCCGGGGGCACGATCTGGAGGCCGTGTTGCGGGTTCTGGAAAAGCCGCATATCCGATCCGTTGACTGAGAGGCGCTACAGTCTGCGCCGGTTCGTCACGCCGCGCCCCTCCTGCGCGTCGATCCGGGCGATACAGGCGTTGATGTCTTCATAGGCCACCGACATGGAATGGCCGTTGGCGTGCAGCAGCAGGTTGCTGTCGACGATCATCGCGACATGCCCCTTCCAGAACAGCAGATCGCCGCGCTGCAGGGGGGCGCCGGGCGCGATCTCGGTGCCCAGCTGTTCTTGGAGGTCGCTGTCACCGGGCGAAGGGATGCCGCATGCCAGAAGGGCCGCCTGCACCAAGCCCGAACAGTCAATCCCCGCGCGGGAATTGCCGCCCCACAGATAGGGCGTGCCCAGAAATCCCTTGGCCACCTCGACAGGATCGGCAAGCCAGTCGCCCAAGGGTCGCAGATGGCAGGTCGGCACAAAGCCGGAAGATGTTTCCGTCCATTTGCCGGCATGGCTGATCACCGCCAGCCGCGCACCCAAAGAAAGGGAAGCGATTTCAGCGGCCTGCACCCTTGGTTCGGGATAAAGATGCGTGCCGGGTGACGCGACCCAATGGCTCGGCAGCGGGCCTTCGGCCAAAGCCGCATCGGGCAGCCATCCGCAATAGCCATCCTTGGCCGCAAAGCCAAAGGCCATGCCCTGATCGTGGTCGATCACGGTAAAGCCGTCGCCCAGCAGCAATTGCCGTTCCCGCCCGCCGCCAGGCGAGCGCAAAAGATCAACCAACGGCATGGCAACCCGCATCCTTTTCCCTTCGGTAAAAGCAGGCGCGTCAAGTCGACCCTTCAGTGAGACATGGGCAATGCGGGCCGTGGCGGGCGTAAGGCGGCGATCCATTCAAATCCCCAGAATTGCGGGCAAGGCATCAAGGACGGCCCGCGCCCCTTGGCCGACGCCCCCTTTTGGGCGGGCCGGCAGGTCGGCTGGGCTATGGCCGTAGATGTCGAAATGCAGATAGCGCTGCCCTTCGGCAAAGCGGCGCAAGAACAAAGCCGCTGTGACCGACCCGGCAAAACCCCATCCCGGCGCGTTGTCCAGATCGGCTATTCCGGGTTCGATGATGTGCTCGTAAGGGCTCCAGAATGGCAGGCGCCAGACCGGATCAAAGGCGGTCTTTGCCCCGTGTTCCAGCGCCGCCGCCATCTGATCGTCGTCTGTGTAAAAGGGCGCAAGATCTGGCCCCACGGCCACACGCGCGGCCCCCGTCAGCGTGGCCATGGAAATGAGGGCGTCCGCCTCTTCCTCGCAGGCCAGAGTCAAGGCATCTGCCAGAACCAAACGCCCTTCGGCATCGGTGTCATTGACCTCCACCGTCAGACCCTTGCGAGAGGTGAGGATGTCTTTGGGGCGCAAAGCATTGCCCGAAATCACGTTTTCCACGGCCGGGACCAGCACCCGTAGGCGGATCGGCATCCCAAGCCGCATGATCATATGCGCCAGACCCAGAACAGTGGCGGCCCCGCCCATGTCCTTTTTCATCAAGAGCATGCCGGCCGAAGGTTTAAGGTTCAGCCCGCCCGTATCGAAGCACACGCCTTTGCCGACCAGCGTCAACCGCGGTCCGGATTTGCCCCAGCGCAGATCCAAAAGCCGCGGTGCCCGGGTCGAGGCGCGACCCACGGCGTGGATCATCGGGAAGTTGCGGGTCAGCAGGTCTTCGCCACGAATGACCTCTGTCGCCGCGCCGAATCGTTCGGCGAGGGCGAGGAAAGCGGCCTCCAGCTCGGCAGGCCCCATGTCTTGGGCGGGCGTGTTGATCAGGTCGCGGGTCAGAAACTCACCCTCTGCCATTGCGATCAGGCGGGTGGCATCGACCCCGTCCGGCGCTTTCAAAAGCGCACGATCCGAGGCGGAACCCGTCTTGCGATAGCGATCAAACCGGTAACTGGACAGAAGCCACGCAAGTGCGGCTTCGGTCATTTCCGCAGGCGACAACGCCCCAGAAAGGTGCCAAGCCCCGGCTGGAAGGCCCGCGACGGCCTTGGCACATGCAAAACGCCCACGTTGGCGCGCTGAAGCAGAGCCAAGCCCGACCACTGCCGCCGCCACGCCGCCATCCCCCGGCAAAAGCCGCAACTCCCCCGCCGATGCTTCAAAGCCGCAGGCGGCCAGCCACGATTGCTGGTCGGCAGGCAAGGTGGCAAGGAAAGTGGCCAGATCCTCGGCCCGCAACAGGTGCAGCGGGCGAGACGAGGCGGCAGGATCAGCAAAGACGGGTGGCAAGGCGGGCATAGAATTCGGTTCCTGAAATATTCAAACCGAAGCCTAGCCCATCCACCGCGCCCCGCAAGCCCCCGCCGATCGGCAGTGCCCCCGCGCGCGCCCTATCAGATGATTGTCTGATCCAGCAGATCCTTGTCGGTCGCGAGTGAGCGTTCCGCGATCCGCAATAGCCGCGCCCAAACGGCGGAGAAGGCCGTGACATCGCCCTTGTCCATGCAATCGCGCAGATCCCCCGCCACCAGACCAAGGCTGACCAACCCGAGGTTTTCGGCCATCCGCTGCAACCGTCGCAATTGGCGCATCAGATCGCCCATTTCATGCGCGCGAACCTGCTGGGCAAGCCCCGCCATCGTCAGCGCAAGTTCACCAAGCGCCCGCGTGACGACCTGTTCGGCTGAGCTGGTGCCCAGGTTCCGATAGATTGTCGCGATTGGTTCGGCGTCCTGACAAACCCGTTCCTTTGGCCGCAAGGCCACCACATTTTCCGTTCCCATCACACACCACCTGACATCACACACCCAAGGCCAGACTGCGCGGAGGTGCTGAACAAAAGGTTGCCTTGGCAAAAAGAAACCGCTCGAATTTTCTGCGATTGCATCCTAGATGGAAGCCGCTGCGATGCCTGGAGGCCGAAAATGACCTATGTGCGCACCCTTCCGTCTTATCTTGTCAGCCGTTTCCAAGGTTGGCGGGCGACGACCTATCACGACAACAAAGCCTGGTATAAGCGCTTGGCGGAATCGGGGCAGCATCCGCGCGCTATGGTGATTTCGTGCTGCGACAGCCGCGTGCATGTCACCTCGATCTTTGGCGCGGATGAAGGGGAGTTCTTCATTCACCGCAACATCGCGGGTCTGGTGCCCCCCTACAACCCGGACGGCGAGCGCCACGGCACCTCGGCGGCGGTGGAATATGCCGTAACCTCGCTTGGGGTCGCGCATATCGTGGTGATGGGCCATTCCAACTGCGGGGGCGTGAAGGGTTGCCATGACATGTGCACCGGCCTCGCGCCTGAGCTGGAAGAAAAGACCAGCTTTGTCGGGCGCTGGATGGATATCTTGCGGCCGGGTTTTCAACGGGTTGCCGGGTTGCCGGAGGGACAGATCCTGACAGCGCTGGAAAAGCAGGCGGTGGTCGTGAGCCTTGAAAACCTGATCACCTTTCCCTTCGTCAAGGCAGCGGTGGAAGATGACCGTCTAACGCTGCACGGCTTGTGGAGCAACACGGGCGAGGGTGGCCTGGAACAATACGTCCCAGCCACAGGCGATTTTTCCGCGATCTGATCCAATTGAGACAGGGCCGCGTATATATGGGCCAAATAGGAGCAAGGTGATGGGTGATATTCTCGCGTTGGCCGAGCAAAACTTGCTGACGCCGATGATTCTATCCTTTGCGCTGGGTCTTTTTGCGGCTTTGGCGCGGTCTGAGCTGACCGTCCCGGAGGCGGCGGCCAAGGCGATGTCGCTGTATTTGCTCTTTGCGATTGGGTTTAAGGGCGGTGTCGCGGTTGCCAAGCATGGCATGGACACATCCTTGGCTTTGGCGCTGCTGGGCGGAGTGGCACTGTCGTTTGCCCTGCCATTGGTTGCGTTTGCGTTGCTGCGCGCCATGACACGGCTTTCGGTGATGGATGCGGCGGCGGTTGCTGCCCACTACGGATCAATTTCGATTGTGACCTTTGTGACGGCAAGTTCGGTTCTGACTGCCGCCGGGATGGAGCCCGAAGGCTATATGGTGGCCGTGGCTGCGGCGATGGAAGCGCCTGCGATTGTCTCCGCCTTGTGGCTGGTGGCGCGGTTTGACCACGGAGCTGTGGGGGCCAGTGGCGGAGCGAAGCCAAAGCGCATGGATGCCCGGTTGTGGCATGAGATTTTGCTTAACGGGTCCATCGTGCTGTTGGTCGGCGCTTTCTTGATCGGCGCGGTGACGGGCGTGGAGGGATTGAAGCGGATCGACGCGTTCATCGTCGCCCCATTCCAAGGGATTCTGTGCCTGTTCTTGCTCGATATGGGTTTGGTCGCGGGGCGTGGCTTGCGCGCGGCAAAGGGCGTGCTGAACCTAGGTGCCGTGGCGTTTGGCGTGGTCATGCCGGTGGTCGGGGCCGCCGCGGGGCTTGGGGTGGGGCTTTTGCTGGGCCTGTCGACGGGTGGCGTTGCGCTGTTGATGACGCTCGCCGCTTCGGCCAGCTACATCGCGGTTCCTGCGGCGATGCGGGTGGCCTTGCCAGAGGCCGATCCGTCGGTTTCTCTGACGCTGTCGTTGGGGATCACCTTTCCCTTTAACCTGACTTTGGGAATTCCGGCCTATATCGCCGTAGCCCAATCTGTGACCGGAGGCTGAGTGATGCAGACCCATTTGGCAAAGCGTGTTGAAATCATCATCGAGGCCCCGATGGAATCACGTCTGACCGAGGCGTTGGAAAAAGCGGGCGTCACAGGTTTTACGGTTTTGCCGGTTCTGGGTGGCTCGGGCCGGTCCGGGCGCTGGAGCCGCGAGGGGCAGGTTGGCCGCTCTGGCATGGTGGCGATCGTCTGTCTGATCCGTCCGGAACGGTTGGAGCCGTTGTTGGAGGCAGCCTTTGCGGTGGTGGACCGCCATATCGGCGTGATCTCTGTCACCGACGCGCATGTTCTGCGGGCCGAGCGGTTCTGACCCGCAAGCGCGGCGGCTCTGGCGCGCTTTGCCCTTGCATCAAACCCCCCTGCGCCCTATATGACCCCTAACAGAGGTTTCGAGGTCCAAACTCGAAGCTACCGAAAGTCGCAGCGGGCCTGTCGGCCCGCTTTTTGTTTTTGGAGACCGAATGTCCGATCTGATCGCCAAAACTGCCATTGACCGCCGCCTTGCAGACATCATCACCCCCGTGATCGAGGGGATGGGGTTTGAACTGGTCCGTGTCCGTTTGATGGGCGGTAAAACCCGCATCCTGCAAATCATGGCCGACAAGCCTGATGGCGGCATTGACGTGGATGATTGCGGCGAGATCTCGACCGCCGTTTCTGCTGTGATGGATGTCGAAGACCCGATCGAAGACAACTACGTTCTTGAAGTGTCCTCGCCCGGCATCGACCGCCCTTTGACCCGGTTGAAGGATTTTGCGAACTGGTCAGGCTGGGAAGCGCGGATTGAAACGACGGAACTGATCGACGGCCGTCGCCGTTTCAAGGGCGCGCTTGCCGGTATCGAAGGTGACGAAGTGCTGATTGAGATCGAAGAGGGCGGCGAGACGCTGACCATCGGTCTGCAGTTTGACTGGCTGTCCGATGCAAAGCTGATTCTGACGGACGATCTGATCGCGGAGATGCTGCGGCAGCGCAAAGCCACTGGCATCGTCGACGAATCGAAGTTTGACGAGATTGAAGAAACCGAAGGGGATGAAGACGACGCCCCTGAGGAAACGAAACACTGACGTCCACAGACAGGCCTGCCTTAAGGCAGGCTGTACACACGATGACTGGGAGTGAATGATGGCGATTACTTCGGCCAACCAGCTTGAACTTCTGCAGACCGCCGAGGCGGTTGCCCGCGAGAAGATGATCGACCCGGATCTTGTGATCCAGGCGATGGAGGAAAGCCTCGCACGTGCGGCGAAGTCTCGCTACGGCGCGGAAATGGATATTCGTGTCAAGATCGACCGCAAGACCGGTCGCGCGACCTTTGCCCGTATCCGCACGGTCGTCGAAGACGATCTGGTCGAGAATCACCACGCGCAGTTGACTGTGAAACAGGCGAAATCGCACCTCGTCGATCCGCAAATCGGCGATGAAGTGATCGACGAAGTACCCCCGGTTGATCTGGGCCGGATCGCCGCGCAATCGGCCAAACAGGTGATCTTGCAAAAGGTCCGCGAAGCGGAGCGGGATCGTCAGTACGAAGAATTCAAAGACCGCAAGGGCACGATCATCAACGGTCAGGTCAAGCGTGAAGAGTATGGCAATATCATTGTCGATATCGGCCGTGGCGAAGCAATTCTGCGCCGCAACGAAAAGATCGGCCGTGAGGCGTATCGCCCCAATGACCGTATTCGTTGCTACATCAAGGACGTGCGCCGTGAGGCCCGTGGCCCGCAGGTTTTCCTGAGCCGGACCGACCCGCAGTTCATGGCCGAACTGTTCAAGATGGAAGTGCCGGAAATCTACGACGGTATCATTGAGATCAAAGCCGTGGCCCGTGATCCCGGCTCGCGCGCAAAAATCGCTGTCATCAGCTATGACAACTCCATCGATCCGGTCGGCGCTTGCGTCGGTATGCGCGGTTCGCGCGTTCAGGCCGTGGTGAACGAGTTGCAGGGCGAAAAGATCGACATCATTCCGTGGAATGCGGATCAGGCGACGTTCCTTGTGAACGCGCTGCAGCCGGCAGAAGTTTCCAAGGTTGTGATTGACGAAGAGATCGGCAAGATCGAAGTCGTGGTGCCGGATGAGCAACTGTCGCTCGCCATTGGTCGCCGTGGTCAGAACGTCCGTCTGGCAAGCCAGCTGACGGGTCTTGATATCGACATCATGACCGAGACCGAGGAAAGCCAGCGTCGTCAGGCCGAGTTCACGGAACGCACCAAGCTGTTCATGGATACGCTCGACATTGACGAGATGATGGCACAGCTTTTGGTCGCCGAGGGCTTCACCAATCTGGAAGAAGTCGCCTATGTCGAATTGGACGAACTGTTGTCCATTGACGGCTTTGACGAAGGCACCGCCGGCGAGTTGCAGGCCCGTGCCCGCGACTATCTGGAAGAGCAGAACCGCAAAGCCATGGAAACCGCGCGCGCCCTTGGTGTGGATGACAGCCTTGTTGCGTTTGAGGGTCTGACCCCACAAATGCTGGAAGCGCTGGCCTTGGATGGCATCAAGACCCTCGAAGACTTCGCCACGTGCGCGGACTGGGAATTGGCGGGCGGCTGGACGACCGAGAATGGCCAGCGCAAGAAGGACGAAGGGGTTCTGGAAAAGTTTGACGTGTCTCTGGAAGAGGCGCAGCATTTGGTTATGACCGCTCGCGTCATGTTGGGTTGGGTTGATCCGACCGAATATGCCGCAGCCTCAGACGTCTCTGAAGACGAGGAGGCCGAGGCCTGATCGTAGGCCTCGGGGGTACGACCGTGACGCGCGGCGGCCAGACAGACGAGCGGGATGAACCCGAACGCAAGTGCATTGTCACGGGCGAGAGCCAGCCAAAAGCGGGGCTTGTCCGGTTTTGTGTTGGCCCCGACGGGCAGGTGGTGCCGGATATTCTGGGCCGCTTGCCGGGGCGGGGCATGTATGTAACCGCAGGGCGGGCCGAGATCACCAAAGCGGCGGCAAAGGGGCTTTTCTCCCGTGCCGCGCGCCAGCCGGTCAAGGCACCTGACGGTTTGACCGATCTGGTGGAGGCGCTTTTGCTCCGCCGGGTTCAGGATCTGATCTCTTTGGCGCGCAAAGCCGGAGATGCGGTGACGGGCTATGAGAAGGTAAAAGAGATGCTGATGAAGGGTCAGGGACGTGTCCTGATTCAGGCATCTGACGGCTCTGAACGGGGCAAGACCAAACTTCGCGCCCCGGATGGAAAAGATACACTGATTACCTGTCTTTCTGCCGGGGAATTGGGTTTGTCCTTTGGACGCGAACGTGCCATACACGCCGCGCTTGCGGCTGGTGGACTCACGACACGTGTTGTAGAGGAAGCGGCAAGGCTTTCCGGTTTGCGTGTGCAGACGGACAAGCAGGACGGCGGCGAGACCGCCATGAAGGATACGTAGGACGCATGAGCGATACAGACGGCAAAAAACCCCTCGGCCTGGGTGGCGCACCTCGTTCCGGTCAGGTGAAGCAAAGCTTCTCCCATGGCCGCACGAAAAGCGTCGTGGTCGAGACCAAGCGCAAGCGCGTGGTGGTGCCGGCGGCGAAACCGGGCGCCGCTGGCGGTGCTGCGGGCGCGAGTGGCTCGGCGCCCCATCTGGGCGATCCGTCCAAGCGTCCTGCTGGCATCTCCGATGCAGAAATGGAACGCCGTCTGACGGCATTGCGGACCGCTAAGGCCCGTGAGCAGGAAGACGCGGCCAAGCGGGCCGAGGACGAGCGCCAGCGCGAAGAAGATCGCCAGCGCCGCCGCGAAGAGATTGAGGCCAAGGACCGCGAAGAGAGGGCCCGTGAAGCCGCTCTGCGCGCCAAGGCCGAAGAGGAAGAGCGCGTTCGCGCCGAAGCTGCCGCTGAGGCAGCTTCAAAAGCACAGGCCCGCAAGGCCGATGTGCTTGGCACGCAGCGCCGCCAACCGGCCGCCCCCGAAGCGCCTGCCGCTTCGCCGGATGCCGCTGCTGACAAGCCGGCTTCGCAGCCCCGTTCGCGTCCTGCCGCAAGTCCGGCTGGTGATGAGCGCGGACCGGCCAGCTCCAAGCCGGGTCTGCCGACGCCGCGTAAAACCGACCGTGAGCGCGAAGAGCGTGATCGCAACGCCAAAGCCAAAGGCGACGAAGGTCGCCGTGCTGGCAAGCTGACCCTGAATGACGCTTTGTCTGGGGAAGGTGGCCGTACGCGTAGCCTCGCCGCGATGAAGCGCAAGCAGGAAAAGGCCCGCAACAAGGCCATGGGCTTTACCAAGCCCGAAAAGCAGGCGCGCGACGTTCAGTTGCCGGAAACCATCGTTGTCAGCGAACTGGCAAACCGTATGGCGGAACGTGCGGCGGATGTGGTCAAATCGCTCATGAAAATGGGCATGATGGTCACCATGAACCAGCCCATTGATGCGGATACCGCTGAACTGGTCATCGAGGAATTCGGCCACCGCGCAGTGCGCGTGTCTGATTCGGACGTGGAGCAGGCCATCGAGACGATCAAGGATCTGGACGAGAATTTGATCTCGCGTCCGCCGATCGTGACGATCATGGGTCACGTTGACCACGGCAAGACCTCGCTTCTGGATGCGATTCGCAAGGCAAACGTGGTGTCGGGCGAAGCCGGTGGCATCACCCAGCACATTGGCGCCTATCAGGTGAAAACCGAGCGGGGCCAGTTGCTGACCTTCCTCGACACGCCCGGCCACGCGGCCTTTACCTCCATGCGTTCGCGCGGGGCTCAGGTGACGGATATCGTGGTGCTGGTGGTGGCGGCGGATGACGCCGTTATGCCGCAGACGATCGAGGCGATTGCCCACGCGAAAGCGGCCAAAGTGCCGATGATCGTGGCGATCAACAAGATCGACAAATACGGCGCTGACCCGACCAAAGTGCGGACCGGTCTGCTGCAACATGAGATTGTTGTGGAACAGATGTCCGGTGACGTTCAGGACGTTGAAGTGTCTGCCAAGACGGGCCAAGGCCTGGATGAACTGCTGGAGGCCATAGCACTTCAGGCCGAAATCCTTGAGTTGCGCGCCAACCCGAATCGCTCCGCCTCTGGCGCTGTGATCGAGGCCAAGCTGGACGTGGGTCGCGGCCCCGTTGCGACGGTTCTTGTGCAAAACGGCACCCTGCGCAAAGGCGACATCTTTGTCGTCGGCGAGCAGTGGGGTAAAGTCCGTGCGTTGGTCAACGATCAGGGCGACCGCGTCGACGAGGCTGGACCTTCGGTTCCTGTTGAGGTTTTGGGCCTTTCGGGCACACCTTCTGCTGGTGACACGCTGAACGTCGTGGAAACCGAAGCGCAGGCACGTGAGATTGCGGATTACCGCATCAAGGCGGCCAAAGACAAACGCGCTGCTGCAGGTGCTGCAACCACGCTGGAACAGCTGATGGCCAAGGCCAAGGCTGATGCCGATGTGGCGGAGCTGCCGGTCATCGTGAAGGCCGACGTGCAGGGTTCTTCCGAAGCGATCGTGCAGGCGCTTGAAAAGGTTGGTAACGACGAAGTTCGGGTGCGGGTGCTGTCTTATGGCGTCGGCGCGATCACCGATACGGATGTCGGTCTTGCCGAGGCGTCAAATGCCCCGATCATCGGCTTTAACGTCCGGGCCAATGCTTCGGCACGGAACTCAGCCCACCAAAAAGGCGTCGAGATCCGTTATTACTCGATCATCTATGATCTTGTGGATGACATCAAAGCCGCCGCTTCTGGCCTGTTGAAAGCCGAGATTCGCGAAACCTTCATCGGTTACGCGACGATCAAGGAAGTCTTCAAGGTTACCGGTATCGGGCAAGTTGCCGGCTGTCTGGTCACCGAGGGCATTGCGCGCCGTTCGGCAGGCGTTCGTCTGCTGCGCGACAACGTTGTGATCCACGAGGGCACGCTGAAGACGCTTAAGCGCTTCAAGGACGAGGTGAAGGAAGTCATCTCTGGCCAAGAATGCGGTATGGCGTTTGAGCGGTATGACGATGTTCGCCAAGGCGACGTCATCGAAATCTTTGAGCGGGAAGAGATTCAGCGCAAGTTGGCCTGACCGTAAGAAATCTAAAAGAAAAAAGGCTGGGGTTGCAAAACCCCAGCCTTTTCCCGTTTTATCTAAGTGCTTTTCGACGCGATCCTGACTTTTGAACAGCCAGCGGATCAGGCGGCCCGAACCGGCGCGACCGGGTAGCCAACAAAGGTCTTTTCATCGACCTTTACCATCACCTTACCGTCAGCCAGATGGCCAACGACCAGACCTTGAATTGAAACGCAGCTTCCGACAGCAATCGTGCGAAGCATCAAACATTCCCCCATTGAGCGCAGCATGATTTTCTTAGCGTTGATTCGAAATAAACGCACCACAATTTCGACACATTTTCGCGTCTAGGGAGAAAAAACCGCCGTTTTCGTCAAAGCCAATCGCGCAGGATCGGGATCAAGGGCAGGTCGGCCGGGGGCATGGGATAGTCGCGCAGTCGTTCAGGCCGGACCCATGCAAGGGTTTGGCCCTCTTGGGCCGTGGGAATGCCCTCCCAGCGTCGGCACGCAAAGAGCGGCATCAGCAGATGGAACGCGTCGTAACTATGACTAGCGAATGTCAGTGGCGCGAGGCAGCTTTTCCACGTGTCGATGCCAAGCTCTTCCCGAAGTTCCCGGATCAAGGCCGCCTCGGGGGTCTCGCCCGCCTCTACCTTGCCGCCTGGAAATTCCCACAGGCCTGCAAGGGACTTGCCTTCGGGCCGCTGTGCAAGCAGCACGCGGCCTTCGACGTCGATCAGCGCAACAGCCGAGACGAGAAGTGTCTTCACGAACGATAGTCTGCGTTGATTTCGATGTAGCGGTTGGTCAGATCGCAGGTCCAGACAGACCGTTTGAATTTCCCAAGCCCCAGATCAACCGCGATCACGAGTTCGGGCTGCAACATATACGCAGCACCGTCCTCTTCTTTATAGCGCGGATTCCGCCAGCCCTTATCCGCAACCAGAATGTCGCCAAACTTGATTTTCAAAAGATCACGGTCGGCTTGGGCCCCTGATTTGCCAATGGCGGCAACGATGCGACCCCAGTTCGGATCTTGTCCGGCGATGGCGGTCTTTACCAAGGGCGAGTTTGCGATCGACATGGCGACCTTTTGTGCGTCGCCATTGGAGGCCGCGCCCGTCACACGAATCTCCACGAATTTCGTCGCACCTTCCCCGTCGCGGATGACCTGATGCGCAAGGCTCATCATCACCTCTTTAAGCGCGGCCTCAAAGGCCTTCGCGACAGCGCCTTTGACCTCGCCCGCAGCACTTTTGCCAGTCGCGGCAAGAAGCAAGGAGTCAGAGGTCGAAGTATCGCTGTCCACGGTGATGGAATTGAACGTCTCATCGACGTTGCGAGACAGCATCTTTTGCAGCGCGTTGGCGGATATCTTTGCGTCGGTGAAGATATAGACCAGCATTGTCGCCATGTCGGGCGCGATCATGCCCGATCCTTTGGCGATTCCGGCGATATGGATCGGACCTCCATCGCCCTGAACCATCGCCGACGCACCTTTGGGGAAGGTGTCGGTGGTCATCATGGCGTGGGCGGCCATCTCAATCGCATCTTCGGCCAGCGCAGCGGTGAGTTCCGGAATTTTTGCAGTGATTTTGGCGTAGGGCAGCGGTTCGCCGATCACACCCGTCGAAGACGAAAACACCCGGCTTGCCGGAAGGCCAAGGGCCTCTGCGACGGTGCCGGTCACGGCGGCAACGGCCTCATCCCCGACTTTACCGGTAAAGGCGTTGGAGTTGCCCGAATTCACAACGATGGCGGCGCCGGCATTGGCAGGAACGCGGGTGGCAAGCTTTGTCTGACAGTCCCGCACGCAACCAGAGCGCGTTGACGACCGGGTGAAAACCCCGGCCATCGCCGTTCCGGGTGCAAGACGCACCAACATGACATCTTTGCGGTCGAGATATTTGACCCCGGCCTCAGCAGCGGCGAACTCCACCCCTGCGATTTTCGGGAGGGCGGGAAAATTTGCAGGCGCGAGGGGAGAGACGAGTTTGGCCTTTTTGGTCGGAACCGCGGCGACGACGGCATCGACGGCCTCGCCCGCGAGGGACACGGCGTCGGCGGCAAGAGATTGCAACTCTTTTTTCAGAGCCTTGGCTTTTGCTTTCCAGTCTTTCTTGGCCATAATCGTCTCTCCCAAAGTGTTTTATTTATCGAGCAGAGTAAGGTCGCCCAAGAGGGCCGGGTCAATCCCTTCGCCGGGTTTTTCGATTTTCGCGGCGGCAGTTAGCGCAGTTACATGCGCTTCGACTGCCTGCTGTTCGATCGCGCTGGCCAGTTCGTCGCGGACATCATCCAAGGTTGGCTGCGCGGCGATCCGCGTTTCTTTTACAAGAATGAGGTGCCATCCGAAATCCGTTTTGATCGGGCCCGCAACGACACCGGGTTTGGCGGCGACCACGGCTTCTTCAAAGGGTTTGACCATCATCCCAAGGCCAAACCACCCCAGATCGCCGCCATTGGCACCCGAGCCGGTGTCTGTCGAGTTGGCCTTGGCCAGTTCCGCGAAATCGGCACCACCGTCCAGCTGGGTTTTCAACTCATTGGCTTTTTCCTCACTGTCCACAAGGATATGCGCGGCGCTGAATTCGGTCTGGGGGGCCGCGTCCTTGAACTTGGCGTCATAGGCGGCTTGCAGCGCTGCATCGGTAACCGCACCGGTCACAACGCTTTGCAGGGCCACGCCAGACACATAGCCACGGCGATCATTTTCCATGCGCAGGGTGTCGTGCTTGGTCAGCTTGCCGTCAAGCGACTGCTCCAGCGCGGTTTGCTGGATCAGCTGGTCAAGGATTCCCTTGAACAAAACGTCTGCCGGAAGGCTCTTGTACTGCTCTGGCAGCATCTCGCGGGCGACAATCATGCTGCCCAGCGTAATGGCTGTGCCATTCACCGTGGCGACAACTGTGTCCGCCGTGGGGGCATCTTCCGCCCAAACCGGAAGCGAAAGGCTAAGCACGACCGCCGCCCCCACCAAGAAACGCATCGCTTTTGCCATCTCACACTCTCCTGATCATCCCGCGACCTCGCGCGGCGTTGACTATGCCCGGTCTACCCCTTACATCGCACAGGTCGCGTGCGACGGGGCTAACCGGCCTTTGCGCCCTTCTAGGGAAGGCCGAAGGGGCGGGCAAGTCCAGAGCCTCACACGATCCTGTCAGGAACGGCCAGTCGGAGAAAACATGCTGGGAATTGGGGCGCTCGCGCGGAAGGTTTTCGGCACGCCGAACGATCGCAAAGTGAAATCGGTTCGGCCCTTGGTCGCCAAGATTAACGCATTGGAGCCGGAGTTTGCCGCGCTGACCGATGACGGAATCAAGGCAAAGACCGCCGAATTTCAAAAACGGCTTCAAGAGGGCGGCGAGGATATCGACGCGCTCTTGCCGGAAGCCTTTGCCAACTGCCGTGAGGCCGCCAAGCGGGCGCTCGGTTTGCGGGCATTTGACGTCCAGCTTATGGGCGGCATCTTCATGCACCAGGGCAACATTGCCGAGATGCGCACGGGCGAGGGCAAGACCCTTGTTGCGACCTTCCCGGCCTACCTGAACGCCCTGACCGGGCGCGGGGTCCATGTGGTGACGGTCAACGACTATCTGGCCAAGCGCGACGCGGAATGGATGAGCAAGGTTTACAGCCATCTGGGCCTGACGACCGGCGTGGTTTATCCGTTCCAGTCGGACGCAGAGAAGAAATCGGCTTACCGCTGCGATATCACTTATGCGACCAACAACGAGTTGGGTTTTGATTATCTGCGCGACAACATGAAAGGCTCCATCGCCGAGATGTCGCAACGCGGGCACTACTTTGCCATCGTCGACGAAGTGGACTCGATTCTTGTGGATGAGGCGCGGACCCCGCTGATCATTTCCGGGCCATCGGACGATCGCAGCGATCTTTACCAAAAAGTGGATGCGCTTATCCCCTCGCTGACCGAAGAGCATTTCAAGCTGGACGAAAAAACCCGCAACGTCACCTATACCGAGGCCGGCAACGACGTGATCGAACAGCTTCTGCGGACGGCTGGGCTGCTTCCCGAAGGGCAGAGCCTTTACGATCCGGAAAGCTCAACCCTCGTCCATCACGTCACGCAGGCCTTGCGGGCGCACAAACTTTTCAACCGCGACCAGCAATACATCGTCCGTGACGGCGAGGTTATGCTGGTTGACGAATTTACCGGTCGGATGATGCGGGGCCGCCGCTTGTCGGATGGCCTGCACCAAGCGATCGAAGCGAAAGAAGGCGTGGCGATCCAGCCCGAGAACGTGACCCTCGCCTCGGTTACCTTCCAAAACTACTTCCGCCTGTATGAGCGGCTTGGCGGTATGACCGGCACAGCTGCAACAGAAGCGGATGAGTTCATGGAAATCTACAAGCTGGGTGTGGTCGAGATTCCGACCAACCGGCTTGTGCAGCGCAAAGATGAGCATGACGCTGTCTACCGCACCGCGCGAGAGAAATATGAGGGTGTGGTTGCGTCGATCAAAGAGGCCAACGCCAAGGGCCAGCCGATTCTTGTGGGCACCACGTCGATTGAAAAGTCAGAGTTCCTCGCGGACTTGCTGAAGGCAGCGGGTATTCCGCATAACGTTCTGAACGCGCGCCAGCACGAACAAGAGGCCCAGATCGTCGCGGATGCAGGCAAGTTCGGCGCAGTGACCATTGCGACCAACATGGCCGGCCGTGGCACCGACATTCAGCTTGGTGGCAACGTCGAGATGAAGGTGATGGAAGCGATTGCAGCCGACCCGCATCTGCACCCCGATGAGGTCCGCGCCCGGATCGAGGCCGAGCACGCCGAAGAAAAGGCTCGTGTTCTGGCGGCCGGCGGGCTGTTCGTGCTTGGCACCGAACGCCATGAGAGCCGGCGCATTGACAACCAGTTGCGCGGCCGCTCTGGCCGTCAGGGTGACCCGGGGCGCTCGGCGTTCTTCCTGTCACTTGAAGATGACCTGATGCGAATCTTCGGGTCTGAGCGGCTTGATTCGGTGCTTTCAAAGCTGGGAATGAAAGAAGGCGAAGCCATCGTTCACCCTTGGGTCAATAAATCGCTGGAGCGTGCGCAGGCCAAGGTTGAGGGCCGCAACTTTGATACCCGCAAGCAATTGCTGAAGTTCGACGATGTGATGAACGACCAGCGCAAGGCTATCTTCAGCCAGCGCATGGAGATCATGGAAGCGGATGATCTGGAGGAAATCGCGCAAGACATGCGCCATCAGGTCATCGACGACGTGGTCGATGCGTTCTTGCCTCCGCGGGCCTATGCCGATCAGTGGAACACCGAAGGGTTGCGCGCCGAGGTGCAGGAAAAGCTGAACCTTAACTTGCCGATCCTTGAGTGGGCTCAGGAAGAGGGCGTCGATCAGGAAACGATCCGTGACCGGATTGTTGCGGAATCCGACAAACTGATGGCGTCCAAACTGGAAGCTTTCGGGCCAGAAACAATGCGCAACATCGAAAAGCAGCTGCTGCTGCAAACGATTGATGCCAAGTGGCGCGAACACCTTTTGCGTCTGGATCACCTTCGGTCGGTTGTCAGCTTTCGGGGATATGCGCAGCGCGACCCGCTGAACGAGTACAAGAACGAAGCCTTCACTTTGTTTGAGCACATGCTGAACTCGTTGCGTCAGGACGTGACGCAACGGTTGTCGCTGATCCGGCCGATCTCGCAAGAAGAGCAGGCCGCGATGCTGGCGCAGATCCAAGCCCAACAGGCGCAGCAAGCGAAAAATGCGGCCGCGGCATTGGTGCCGGGCATAGCCGCGGCGCCTGCGGCAGCGGCACCGGCTCCGGCGGCGTCTGCCGCTCTGGCAGGGTTTGACGAGGCCGACGCAACGACATGGGGCAACCCATCGCGCAATGATGCGTGCCCCTGTGGCTCGGGCGAGAAGTTCAAGCACTGCCACGGCAAGCTTGTCTGATTACGGCTAAAGGGCGGCGCAATGATACTGCGCCGCCCTTTGATTGCCCTGCCGGTTGGAAACATTCCTTGATCCTGCCACCGAAGCGCCCGCTTTGGCGGTGATAAAGCCGTGTAGCGAACAGCTCAGAGGGCGCGAAAATGGATCTGAAGCGTAAAGCAGCACGCGGCATTGCGGTATTGGCCGTGGCGCTCGGTGCCGGGCACCTCGTGCAAACGATGGCCAATAAGTCTCCATCACCGACTGATTTGGCATCCGCCGCCGAAAAGCGCCCACAGAACGTGGTTCCATTGGCGGCAGGGCCGGAGACGGCCCCGCTGGCAGTGGCGGCCCCCCCGCTGCCGAATCCCCTTCCTGTGCCGAACCTGGCAGTCGTGGCGGACCCTACGCCGACCCCAGCGTCTGCCGTGTTGCCGGAAGTGGCGACTGCCCCGGAACAGACCTTGCCGCAACAGACGGCGGCTTGTGACATCACGCTTGACTTGATGGCGGCCCCATCTGCGATGATTGGCGTGACCCTGCTGGCACCTTGCCACCCCAATGAGCGGGTCGTTCTGAAACACGCTGGCCTTGCAATAGCGGTCATGACGACCGCTGGCGGCGCCCTGTTCACCGAAATTCCGGCGCTTGATGCCTCCGGCCAGGTATCTGCCGTTTTGGCCGATGGGACGCAGTCAGAAGCCGCGGTCGAGATCGTGGATCTCGCCAGCTATCGCCGCTTTGGTGTGCAGTGGCAGGGCGATGATGCGTTCCAAGTGCACGGCTTTGAAAACGCGGCCAACTATGGCCAGCCCGGTGATATCAATGCCGCCAATCCTGGCCGCCCCGTCGCGGACGCTCCCAGCAAGGGCGGCTTTCTTACAGCTCTTGGCGATGGCACAGCGCAAAATCCGCTCTTTGCCGAAATTTATACCTATCCACTTGATCCGACGATCAAATCAGAAATTGTTATCGAAGCTGCCGTCACGGAAAAGACGTGCGGCCGGGAATTGTTGGGCGAAACCTTGGCGAGCAGTGCCGGCGCGGTGGTTTCCAGCGAATTGACGCTGTCGATGCCGGAATGTGATGCAGTTGGTGACTATCTGGTGTTGAAGAATCTTGCTCAGGACGTGACTATCGCCGCTGCAAACTAAGGGGCGGTGGGCGGTTCATGAGAGCCTTGGCACGGTGCGCGGCGGTTATCGCCGCGCTTGTTTTTTCCGGGGCCTCGGCGCTGGCGCAGGATGTGACCCTGACCTCTAGAGATGGGGCGTTGGCGATTTCCGGCAGCCTGCAAGGGTTTGACGGCGAGTTCTACCGAATCGACAGCAATTACGGCCCCTTGACCGTGGATGCCGAAGGGGTGATTTGCGACGGGCCTGCCTGTCCGGACCTTATCGCGCCGCGGGCTGTGATCCGGCTGGTCGGGGCGGTGGACGCAGGACACGCGCTGCTTGGCCCGCTGATTGCTGCTTTTGCGCAGTCGCGGGGCCTTGTGATGAAACTGCCCACGGACGAGGGCGGCGCGACAGTGCTCGCCGACCCGCTGAGTGGCAGGACTTTGGCAGAGTTCAGTTTTCAACCCTTGCCCCCCGATGAGGCTCGCGCCGCACTTAAGGCAGGTGCCGCAGAACTGATGTTGGCGGCGGTAACTTTGCCAGAGTTCGGCTCGCGCGCCGTCGCTTTGGATGCCTTGCTTCCGATTGTGGCGACGGACAACCCAACGCCGAAAATCTCCACCCCGGATCTGGCGCGCGCACTCGCGGGCGAGGTTGTGAATTGGGCCGAGATCGGAGGGCCGGATATGCCCCTCGTCCTGCACGGCCTAGAGCAAGGCAGCGACCTCCAACAGGCGCTTTCGGCCCGGCTTGGACGGGACATCTCGGCCAATTTGACCCACCCCGATCTGACGACGCTGGCGGCAGCTGTGGCAAAGGACCCCTTTGCGCTTGCCGTTACGGGGCGCGCATCTCAAGGGGCGGCAAAGGGACTGCCGATGGTCGATAGCTGCGGCTTTCCGCTGTTACCGACGCCACTTGCTGTTAAGGCCGAAGACTACCCCCTTAGTCTGCCGGTGTTTTTCCTGACCCCGCGTCGCCGTTTGCCCTTGGTCGCGCGCGAATTCCTAGAGTTTTTGCCCAGCCCAGAAGCGCAAGCTGCGGTCAAAGCCGCAGGTTATATTGACCGTTTGCCAGAGGCGAGTCCGATGACGGCCGACGGACTGCGCTTGATCAACGCCATTCAGGGGGCAGGGGAAGAGACCACACTGGCGGATTTGAAGCGGCTTGTCGATCTGATGGCTGGGGCGGATCGGCTATCGTTTACCTTCCGGTTTGAGGATGGTTCCAGCACGCTAGACCGGGTTTCGCAGGATAACTTGCAGGATTTGGCGAAGTTGCTTGAGTCAGGGGAATTTAAAGATAAAGCGTTGATTTTGGCGGGTTTCTCGGATGGCTCCGGGGCGGGGCAGGCCAATTTTGATCTCTCAGTTGATCGGTCCGCGCGGGTGCAAAGTGCGCTCGTTGCCGCCGCGCCAAGCTTGACTGCAGCACAGGTTCCGCAGGTGGTAGGCTTTGGCGAGGCGATGCCGATGGCTTGCGACCAAACCGCAGCTGGGCGGCGCTTGAACCGGCGGGTCGAGTTGTGGCTGAAACCCGCCTTTGGCCAAGATCACAAATAACCGTCGGCGCGAAAGCTTACCTCCCGGCTTTTGCCGATGATCAGATGGTCATGCAGGGTTATGCCAAGGACCTGCGCGGCATCCTGCACCTGTTGGGTCATGGTGATGTCGGCTTGCGACGGAGTAGGATCGCCAGAGGGGTGATTGTGGACGAGGATGAGCGCGCTTGCGTTAAGCTCAAGCGCGCGCTTAACCACCTCGCGCGGGTAGACCGGAACGTGGTCGACGGTGCCCTTGCCCTGTTCTTCGTCAGCGATCAGAACATTTTTGCGGTCAAGGTAAAGGATGCGGAACTGCTCCGTCTCGCGGTGCGCCATTGCCGTGTGACAGTAGTCTAGCAGGCCATTCCATGAAGAAAGCACGGGCCGGTTGATCACTTTGGCGCGCATTAGCCTTTGTGAAGCAGCCTCGACGATTTTGAGCTCAAGAATAACGGAATCCCCCACCCCCTTGATCATCTGAAGCCGCGCAGGTGAGGCCGAGATCACCCGATTGAAATCGCCAAACGTCTCCATCAGCAAGCGGGCCAGGGGTTTGACATCCTGCCGGGGGATTGCCCGAAACAGGACCAGTTCCAGCAATTCGTAGTCTGGCATCGCGGTGGCACCACCGGCCATAAAACGCTCTCTGAGTCGTTTGCGGTGATCGGCGATGTAGGAGGGCAGTTTGCCGGGCAGGTCATTAGGCACCGCTTCATCCGCGTCGGCGGTGAACAGTGGGAGGGGGCGTTCGTGAAATCCGCGCTGGGTCATTGGGACAGGCTGGCAGCGCTTGGTGAAGGAACCGTTAATTCGTGGGGAGAATTTTGACCCCGCAGGGGCAGACGAAAAAAACCGCCGGACAAGCCGGCGGTTTTTATCTGATAGGGTCATCAAGGATTTCGTCAGCCCTTCATGCTGTCCCAAAAGCCTTTGACTTTGGAGAAGAAAGACGAGCCTTCCGGATTGTTCTCTTCCGAAAGTTGGTCGAACTCCCGCAAGATTTCCTTTTGCCGGGCGGTCAAATTCACCGGGGTTTCCACCGCCAGTTCAATCAGCATATCGCCGATGCCACCGCCACGCAGGGCAGGCATGCCCTTGGCGCGCAGCCGCATTTGCTTGCCCGTCTGGCTGCCTGCCGGAACCTTGACCCGTGCCTTGCCACCATCAATCGTCGGCACCTCTACCTCGCCGCCAAGCGCGGCAGATGCGATAGAGATTGGCACACGGCAGAACAGGTTCACCCCGTCACGTTGGAAGATGGGGTGGTCTTTGACCTCGATGAAAATATACAGATCGCCTGCCGGGCCGCCGCGCATACCAGCTTCGCCCTCGCCAGCAAGGCGAATGCGCGTGCCGGTTTCGACCCCAGCGGGAATGTTGACGGACAGGGAGCGTTCTTTTTCCACCCGGCCCGCGCCGCCACAGGATTTGCAGGGGTTCTTTACAATCTGACCCGCACCCGAACAGGTCGGACAGGTCCGTTCCACCGTAAAGAAACCCTGCTGCGCGCGCACCTTGCCCATGCCGGAGCAGGTTGGGCAGGTTACGGGTTCCGCGCCACCTTCCGCCCCGGTACCGCGACAGGTGTCGCAGGCGACAGAGGTCGGCACGTTGATGGTTTTCTGGACGCCCTGATGCGCTTCCTCCAAGGAAACGCGCAAGTTATAGCGCAGGTCAGAGCCGCGCTGCGGTCTGGCGCGGCCACCGCCACCGCCGCCACGACCGCCCATGAAGTCGCCGAAGAGGTCTTCGAAAACGTCCGAGAACGCAGAGGCAAAGTCGCCTTGTCCGCCGCCGTAGCCGCGTTGCCCACCGCCACCACCCATGCCGCCTTCAAAGGCTGCGTGGCCGTAGCGATCGTAGGCTGCTTTCTTGTCGGCATCTTTTAGAATGTCGTAAGCCTCATTCACTTCTTTGAATTGAGACTCGGCATTCGGATTGTCAGAGTTGCGGTCGGGGTGAAGTTCCTTCGCTTTGGTGCGATAGGCTTTCTTCAGCTCTTCCGCGGAGGCGCCTTTGGACGCCCCCAGCACGTCGTAATAATCGCGCTTCGCCATGGCAAAAGCCCTTTCCGAACCGGGCGAGGGCGGCTCGTTGCCGAACCGCCCCCAAGACCCGTTTCACGCGGTTTTATTTCCGCTTGTTGTTGCCGAGATCCTCAAAATCCGCATCGACGATGTCATCGTCAACATCGCGCGGACCGTCGGTATCAGCTTCACCAGCGTCGGCTTGCGATTTGTAGATCGCTTCGCCCAGCTTCATCGCGGCTTCGGTCAGGTTCTGGATGCCGCCTTTGATCTTGCCGGCATCTTCCGTTTTCAACGCCTCTTCCAGCGCGCCCATGGCCAGTTCGATCACTTCGACGGTGGACGGGTCCACCTTGTCGGAATGTTCGGCCAGCGACTTTTTGGTCGAGTGGATCAGGCTTTCGCCCTGGTTTTTTGCTTCGACCAATTCGCGACGCGACTTGTCAGAATCAGCATTGGCTTCGGCGTCGCGGACCATCTTTTCGATGTCCTCATCCGACAGACCGCCAGAGGCTTGGATCGTGATCGCCTGTTCGCGGTTGGTGCCTTTGTCCTTCGCCTTGACCGTCACGATGCCGTTGGCGTCGATATCAAAGGTCACTTCGATCTGCGGCATGCCACGCGGAGCGGGCGGGATACTTTCCAGATTGAACTGGCCCAGCATCTTGTTGTCTGCCGCCATCTCGCGTTCGCCTTGGAACACCCGCAGGGTCACTGCGTTCTGGTTGTCCTCGGCAGTCGAGAAGACTTGCGACTTTTTCGTCGGGATCGTGGTGTTGCGGTCGATCAGGCGCGTAAAGACACCGCCCAGCGTTTCAATGCCCAGCGAAAGCGGGGTCACGTCCAGCAGGACCACATCTTTCACGTCGCCTTGCAACACCCCCGCCTGAATGGCAGCGCCAGCGGCCACGACCTCATCCGGGTTCACGCCCTTGTGGGGTTCCTTGCCGAAGAACTTGGTCACTTCCTCGATCACGCGGGGCATGCGGGTCATACCGCCAACCAACACGACTTCGTCGATGTCAGAGGTGGACAGGCCAGCATCCTTGAGCGCAGCCTGACAGGGCTTGATCGACTTCTTGATCAAGTCATCGACAAGGCTTTCCAGCTTGGCGCGGGTCAGTTTCACCACAAGGTGCAACGGCTGGCCCGTGGTTTTGTCCATCGAAATGAACGGCTGGTTGATTTCGGTCTGGCTCGAGGACGAAAGCTCAATCTTGGCCTTTTCCGCCGCTTCTTTCAGGCGCTGAAGCGCCATCTTGTCCAGCGACAGGTCTACGCCGTGCTCTTTCTTGAACTCATCCGAGAGATAGTTGACGATGCGCATGTCAAAGTCTTCACCGCCAAGGAACGTATCCCCGTTGGTGGATTTCACTTCGAACAGGCCGTCGTCGATTTCAAGGATGGTGATGTCGAACGTGCCGCCGCCAAGGTCATAGACCGCAATGGTGCGTGCTTCTTTCTTATCGAGACCGTAAGCCAAAGCGGCAGCCGTCGGCTCGTTGATGATCCGCAGCACTTCGAGGCCCGCGATTCTGCCCGCGTCCTTGGTGGCCTGACGCTGAGCGTCGTTGAAGTAGGCCGGAACGGTGATCACCGCCTGGGTAACCGTCTCGCCCAGATAGGACTCGGCGGTTTCCTTCATTTTCTGGAGGATGACGGCAGAGACCTGAGCGGGGGAGTATTTCTCGCCGCGCACTTCGACCCAAGCGTCGCCATTGCCGCCATTGACGATCTTGTAGGGCATGTTCTTTTGGTCTTTGACGATAACCGGATCGTCATGACGACGCCCGATCAAACGCTTGACCGCAAAGACGGTGTTGGTGGCGTTGGTGACAGCTTGCCGCTTGGCAGCCTGCCCGACCAGACGTTCCGTGTCGGTGAAACCGACGATCGAAGGCGTGGTGCGTGCGCCTTCTGAGTTTTCGATGATCCGGGGCTGCGAGCCGTCCATGATGGCTACGCAAGAGTTGGTCGTCCCGAGGTCAATACCAATGACTTTGGCCATGAGTGGTCCCTTTCCTTCGGCGATGTTGTAGAACGAGACCCAAGATGGCATCCCGTTCCGATCCCTTGTGAGACCCGGAAAAGGCTGCGCCCGTTCCGGCTTCGGGGGGTATATAGGCAGCGGCAAGGGAGCCTGCAAGCGGCGTGCGTGTCTGAAAGGGGCAGGAAATTGATGAAAAGCAGAACGAACGTCACGATGCGGGAAATTCGGGGGTTAAAACACGGCGCAGAGTGGCTGGACCGGGCTGCACAAGAGAATTTGGTTGCAGCGTTGCGCGGGGTTGTGGCGGCAGCACCCCTTTACACACCCGTCACGCCGGGTGGTCGGCAGATGTCGGTGCGGATGACGGCTGCTGGCCGTTTGGGCTGGGTGACGGACCGCAAGGGGTATCGCTATGAACCCCGGCACCCGGCGGGGGCCGCGTGGCCGCCTATCCCCGATCAGGTATTGGGGCTGTGGCACGATTTGACCGGTCTGGCGCGCGCGCCGGACTGTTGTTTGGTCAATTACTACGGCGAGGGGGCCCGGATGGGGCTGCATCAGGACAAGGACGAGGGGGACTTTACCTATCCCGTTGTGTCAATCTCGCTGGGGGACGAGGCGCTGTTCCGCATCGGCGGCACGGAGCGCAGCGAGGGGACGGAGAGCTTTTGGCTACGGTCGGGCGATGTGGTGGTGATGGGCGGGGCTGCCCGTTTGGCATGGCACGGCGTGGACCGATTGCGCTTTGGCTCTTCAACCTTGCTGCCAAAGGGCGGGCGGATCAATCTTACCCTGCGGGTGGTGGATTTGGATGCCGCCGCTTTGACGTAAAGTTCGCCCGGATCGGCACCAAAAATCGTGATCTGCGCGCGCGGGAGGCGTCTTGCCCCGTAACGGTGGTTTTCTTGAGACCCCCTTCGTGCTAGGGGCCGGGGATGAACCCTTTTCCCACCAAAGACCAGATCCGCCAGTGGATCGCCGAGAACCCGCTCCTTAACGGCAAGCGTGACATTGCCAAGGCATTCGGGATCAAGGGCGATGCCCGTATCGACCTTAAACGCCTGCTTAAAGAGCTGGAACAAGAGGGCGTGGTCGAGAAAACATCGCGCCGGTTCCGTGAGGCAGGCGCCTTGCCGCCCGTGTCGGTACTGCTGGTTCTGGCACCCGATGCGGCGGGCGATTTGTTCGCCCGGCCATTGGAGATGGGGCCCGAGATCGAGGACGTGCCGCGCATCCTGATCGTTCCGCAGAAAGGCGATCCGGCTTTGGGCGCAGGAGAGCGTATTCTGGCGCGGCTGGCCCCGGTTGGCGGGCAGGATTACGCCTATGAGGCGCGGCTGATCCGGCGTCTTGGGTCCAATCCGATCAAAGTTCTGGGGGTGTTTCGGCTTGGGTCCGAGGGGGGGCGGATCATGCCCATCGACAAGGGCCAAGACAAAGAGTGGCGCGTCGCCGCAGATCACCAGTTGGGAGCCAAAGACGGTGAGTTGGTCGAGGCTGAAGCCGTGGGCAACCGTAAGCTTGGCTTGCCGCAGGCCCGCATTACCGCGCGACTGGGTGACCCGTCGGGGGCCAAAGCGGTCAGCTTGATCGCCATTCACCAGCATGGCATCCCTGACCAGTTCCCCGATGCGGTGATGGCCGAAGCCGATTCGGCACTTTCCGCGCCACTGGGCGCGCGGGAAGACCTGCGGCAGGTGCCTTTGGTCACGATTGACCCCATTGATGCCCGCGACCGCGATGACGCAGTCCACGCCGCGTTTGACACAGAGCCGGGCAATCCGGGCGGGTTCATCCTTTGGGTCGCGATTGCGGATGTCGCGCATTATGTGCGCCCGGGATCGGCGCTTGATCGTGAGGCACGCCGGCGCGGCAACTCGACCTATTTCCCCGACCGCGTTGTGCCAATGCTGCCCGACGTTTTGTCAGGCGATTTGTGCTCATTGCACGAGCATGTGGATCGGGCCTGTCTTGCGGTCCGAATGCGGATTGATGCCGAGGGCCGCAAGGTCAGCCATCGGTTCGTGCGCGGTTTGATGCGCTCTGCGGGGTCTTTACATTATGCGCAGGTGCAGTCCGCCATTGATGGCGCGCCTGATGCCGTGACCGCCCCTCTGTTAGAGCCGATCCTGAAACCGCTTTACGCGGCTTATGAGGCGCTGAAGCGGGCCAAAGTGGCGCGACAACCGCTGGATCTGGATCTGCCGGAACGCAAGATCGTGCTGGATGAGGACGGCAAGGTCTTGTCCGTGTCCTTCCGAGAACGGTTCGACGCACACAAGTTGATTGAGGAATATATGATCCTCGCCAATGTCGCGGCGGCAGAAGAACTGATCCGGCTGAAGCGCCCGTTGTTGTTCCGGGTGCATGAGGAACCGTCACCACTTAAGCTCGAAAGCCTGCGCGAGGTCGCAGAGGCATCGGGGTTTACGCTGGCCAAGGGGCAGGTGTTGAAGACCGCGCATCTCAACCGCCTGCTCGCCCAGGCGCAGGGCACTGAGTTTGACGAGTTGATGAACATTTCCACCCTGCGCAGCATGACGCAGGCTTATTATCATGCGGAAAACTTTGGGCATTTTGGCTTGGCGCTGCGCAACTATGCGCATTTCACCTCGCCCATCCGGCGATACTCGGATTTGATTGTGCACCGGGCGCTGATTGCAGGGCATGGCTGGGGCGATGATGGGCTGTCGAGTTGGGACGTGGAAAATCTGGATGAGACGGCCAAGCTGATCTCGGACACCGAACGGCGCAGCATGATGGCCGAACGGGACACCAACGACCGCTACCTTGCGGCCTTCCTCGCGGATCGGGTCGGGGGAGAATTCACCGGGCGCATCTCGGGCGTCCAGCGGTTCGGCTTGTTCATCAAACTGGATGAGACGGGTGCGGATGGGTTGATCCCCATTCGGGCCATCGGCCGGGAGTTCTTCCATTTCGACGAGGGGAGCCAGACCTTGACCGGCTCTGACACCGGCGTCACGCTGGCGATCGGGCAGCGGGTGTTGGTGCGGCTGGCGGAAGCCATTCCGGTCACGGGCGGGCTAACGCTTGATCTGCTGGAAGTGGACGGGCGCACGCTTCCCACTGGCGGCGGGGGCCGGGGCAAGCCGGTGCGACGGCGGGCCGGTGCGGCAAAGGTCGAAGCGGTCAAGCGCAAGATCGTTCGCAAGAGGCGATAGCGGTGTCGGGGCGCGCGATGCGAGCAACTTTCGTGATGGGCCTGATTGCGTGGCTTGCAATCGCTGGTCCGTTTGTGAGCGCCGCCAGCGCGCAGCAAGTGCCTGATGCCCCGGTAATTGGAGAAGCGGTGTTGAGCGAAGGATCAGGAACCGAAACCGGATTTCAGGAATGGTTGGCGACCTTTCGGGGCAGAGCTTTGGCGGGGGGCGTCTCTTCTGCCACCTATGCCTCTGCGATGACGGGGTTGCACTACCTACCAGATGTCGTCCGCAAGGATCGCCACCAGAATGAGTTCACCAAGACCATTTGGGAATATCTGGACAAGGCCGTTTCGGATGATCGTATCGCCAACGGCAAGAAATCCGTAGCGGCACGGGCCGACGTGTTGGCCCAGATTGAGGCCGCCTACGGTGTTGATCGCAAGGTTGTCGCGGCGATTTGGGGTCTTGAGAGCGCCTATGGCGCGGTGCGCGGTGACACGAACACGGTCGAGGCCTTGGCGACGCTTGCCTATGACGGGCGGCGCGGCGCGTTTTTTGAGGCCGAGTTGATGGCCGCTTTGCGCATTCTGCAAAAAGGCGATGTGGCGCCCGCTGCGATGCGCGGCAGTTGGGCCGGCGCGATGGGGCATACGCAGTTCATGCCCTCCTCCTTCCTTGCACATGCCGTGGATTTCACGGGCGATGGCAAGCGCGATATCTGGGGAGACGATCCGACGGATGCCTTGGCCTCGACGGCGGCCTATCTGGCGGGATTTGGCTGGCAAAATGGCGCGCCTTGGGGCGTTGAGGTCGCTTTACCGGGTGGCTTTGACTATGATCTGTCGGGCGAGCGGGTGGAAAAGCCCGTGGCGGAGTGGCAGGCGATGGGACTGCGCTTGGCAAGCGGCGGCGATTTGCCGGACCACGGCGCGGCGTCTGTTCTGCTGCCAGGGGGCGCGCGCGGGGCGGCCTTTCTGATTTTCCATAATTTTCATGTGATTGAGCGCTATAACACCGCCGATGCCTATGTGATTGCCGTGGGTCATCTGGCCGACCGGATCGGCGGTGGCCCGTCGATCGCCGCCGACTGGCCGCGCGATCTGCGCGCGCTTAGCTTTGAGGAAAGGATCACCCTTCAGCGCGGATTGACGGCGGCGGGATTCGACACCGGCGGCATCGACAGCAAGATGGGCCCCAAGACCATTGCCGCCGTGAAAGCGTTTCAAAAGGCGCGGGGCTTGGTGCCCGATGGCTATCCGTCCTTGGCGATCCTTGAGGCGTTGGCGCAATGACATTTCCGTGAGCCATGCGGCCGTGCCGCCATTAGTCGTAGCCGCATTCGCTTTGGCGTGCTTACCTTGACCAATCAATTTTCAGCGTGGGAGCCAGAACTTGAAGAACTTGACCAAAACCCTTGTGGCCGGACTCGTCCTGTGTGCCGGCGTCGCCTTTGCCGAAACCGAAGCGACGGACCCCTCGGTCATTGCACGGCAAGACCTGATGAAATCCTTTGGTGGTGCCGCCAAGACGCTAGGCGGCATGGCGGCCGGCAAAATGGCCTATGATGCCGCCGCAGCCGAAGCCGCAAAAGCCGCCCTTGTCGCAGGGTCGGCCGAGATTGTAGCCAAGTTTGAAACCAATGCCGAAGATCCCGGTTCGGAAGCTAAGGCCGAGATCTGGACCGGATGGGACGATTTCGTTCTGAAGGCCAAAGGCTTGGCAGATGCGTCCGCCGCGTTGGACACCAGCAGCGTCGAGACGCTTGGCGCGGGCATGGCGGTTGTCGGCGGGGCCTGCAAAGCCTGCCACACGACCTATCGCATGTGATTGCTATCGTTTGTGAAAAAGGCCCCCGGAGCAATCCGGGGGCTTTTTTTTGGGCTAGCCGCAGGTGACGCGGATAATGCGTTCGCGGTCGTTGATGCTGATGTTTAGCCGTGTTGGGCTATAGTCCATCGTGACCGCCATACCGGGGCGGATGATGCGCGTGGTCGTGCCAAAACGCATGGTTTGAAGCACGGCGGCGTCTTGACCAACAAGCCCCTGTAGCGCCTCGGCCCCACAGGTTTGGCCATCCGGTACCGGATCGGCGGGCGGTTCAATACAGGCAGCGAGCAGCAAGGGCAGGGCGAGCAGGAAAAGGCGCATGGTGTGATCCTTGGGCAGGGGTCAGCCGCAGAACAAGCGGAGGATATTGCTTTGAACATCCACCTCGGCATTTATCCGGTTGGGTTGGAGTTCATTCGTAACCTCCTGACCCGGCCATAGCACGCGAAGCGGGCCTTTCAGGTCGAAATCGGCGAGTTCGGCCATTTCCTGCCCGCGCAAATCGGGCAAGTCTGCAAGGCCGCAGGTGTCGGGTTGCGGCGGGATCATCTTGTCCACGGGCCCCACGCGCAGGCGGCCATGGTCGAGGCATCCAGCCAGCGAAAGCACGCAAAACAACGCGATAAGGCCAGCGCCTGACGTGCGGGGGGCTGGACGGAGGCGGCGGCGCATGTCAGCCACAGCTCATCTGCACGATCAGCCCTTGGTCATCGGTGGTGATATCGATGCGCGCGGCGTTGTATTCTTGCGTGACGATCGACCCCGGACTGATGATGCGGTAGTCGCGAGACAGCCCGATATGGGGCAGGATCGACGCGGGCTTGCCCAACAGGTGACCATATTCCGAGGCATGGCAGGTGTCGGGCTCTTTTTCGTTCCAGCCCGGTGTCACGTCGATGGTGGGATCATAGGCAGGGGGGGGCGCCGGACTGTCTGCATGTGTGCAGGCGGAAAGCGCCGTTATCAGCAGAACGAGGGCGACAGAAGGGGCTTTAGTCGTCATAGAACGTCGTTTCCCGCGTTGCATTCAGCCCTTTCTTGGCACAGCTTAAGCTCGAACAACAGGGGAAGGATTTGCCATGCGTACCCGCGCCGCCGTCGCACTCGCCGCCGGAAAACCGCTTGAAATCATGGAGGTCAACCTCGCCGATCCCAAAGAAGGGGAGGTCTTGGTTGAAATCAAAGCCACCGGGATTTGCCATACGGACGAATTTACCTTGTCAGGCGCCGACCCTGAGGGGCTGTTTCCGGCGATTCTGGGCCATGAAGGGGCGGGCGTCGTTATTGCCGTCGGGCCGGGGGTGAAATCACTGAAGGTCGGTGATCATGTGATCCCGCTTTACACGCCGGAATGTCGTGAGTGCCCCTCGTGCCTGTCGCGCAAGACCAACCTGTGCACGGCGATCCGCACCACGCAGGGCCAAGGGCTGATGCCCGATGGGACGACGCGGTTTTCGATGCTCGATGGCACCCCGATTCACCACTACATGGGCTGTTCGACCTTCGCCAACCACACGGTCGTGCCGGAAATCGCGCTGGCCAAGGTGCGGGAAGACGCGCCGTTTGACAAGATTTGCTACATCGGTTGCGGTGTTACGACCGGGATCGGGGCGGTGCTTAACACGGCTCAGGTAGAGATCGGCGCGACGGCGGTGGTCTTTGGTCTGGGCGGGATCGGGCTGAACGTCATCCAGGGGCTGAAGATGGCCGGGGCCGCCATGATCATCGGTGTCGACCTGAACAACGACAAGAAGGAATGGGGCGAGAAGTTCGGGATGACCCACTTCATCAACCCCAAAGAGATCGAGGGTTCGGTCGTGCAAGCCATTGTCGATCTTACAAAAACGCCTTTCGACAAGATTGGCGGGGCGGATTACTCCTTTGACTGCACTGGCAATGTGAAGGTGATGCGCGACGCGCTGGAGTGCACCCACCGGGGCTGGGGGCAGAGCATCATCATCGGCGTGGCGCCAGCAGGTGCCGTGATCGAGACGCGGCCGTTCCAGTTGGTGACTGGGCGGGTCTGGAAAGGCACGGCCTTTGGGGGGGCGCGGGGGCGGACGGATGTGCCGAAGATCGTCGACTGGTATATGGAGGGCAAGATCGAGATTGACAGCATGATCACCCATGTTCTGCCGCTGGAACGGATCAACGAGGGCTTTGATCTGATGCATGCGGGCAAGTCGATCCGGGCCGTCGTGGTGTATTGAGCGGGGCGATAGGGGGGGCTGTCTGCCCCCCCACGGCCTTACGGCCGTCCCCCCCGAGGATATTTCCAGACAGAAAATGAGGAGAGGGCGGTGGCGTCAACGCCGGGATTGAGGGCTTTGGAGGCGGCGGGGGTGGAGGTGACGTTGCACCCCTATGTGTATGATTCCAATGCAGTTCATATCGGGTTGGCGGCGGCTTTGGCCTTGGGGTTGGACCCCAGGGTGACCTTGAAATGTCTGATGGTTGAAGTGGACGGGCGGGCGGCTTGTTGTGTGATCCCGTCGGATGGGAGCCTGTCGATGAAGCGGGTGGCGGCGGCCTTTGGCGGAAAGGCGGCGGAAATGATGCCGCCGGCCAAGGCAGAGCGGCTAACCGGTTATCATGTCGGGGGAATTTCGCCCTTTGGCCAGAAACGGGCGGTGCCGACGGCCTTTGAGGCGGTGGCCTGCGGGGCCGAGAGGGTCTGGATCAATGCGGGCGCGCGCGGGTTGCTGTTGGGCATCGCCCCGGCGGAGGCTTTGCGGGCGACAGGGGGCAGGGCTGCCCCCCTAATGGCCCAAGACTGACGTCTTCTTTCGATCTTCTTTTGATCTTCCTCAGGTCTTCTTCAGATCGTCGATCAAGGCGTCGAGGTTGCCCTTGCGTTTGTCCAGCATCGCGCCGATTTCGGCCCGCTCGGAGGCGAGCATGTTCACACCCTCGATGATGATGTTGAAGAACTGGTTCTTGCCGGACTTGTCGGAGACATGCCAGCGCAGGTCGAACGGCGCTTCGCCCTTCAGGTGGGCGACGGAGACCACCTCAAAATACGATTTCAGCGGGCGGGCGTCGGTGACCTCTATGCTGCCGCCGATGAATTCTCGGAAGCGGCGGCCATATTTGCGGCTGATGTAGCCCTGGAACGCTTTGGTGAAGGAGGCCATCTGCGCCTTGCTGGCCTGTTTGGCCGCGACGCCCAAAGCAGAGCGCGCGATCACGGCGACATCGGCGTATTTCACAAAGATGCGTTCAAAGTCGCCAAGCATGGCGGATTCGCCTTTGCCGGAACTGATCACCGCGTTGATCTCGCCAATGGCGCGGCCAATCAGGTCGCGGGCATCTTCGACATCCAGCGCCATCGCCGGAAGCGGCAGTGCCAGCGCCACCGAGCCAAGCGCAAACCCGGCCGCAAAGCGGCGGCGGGACATTTGGGTCAGGTCATTGTCCATAAGGATCCTCGTAGGGGTCGACGAAGCTGCCTTCGTCTGTGGTCTGTCCAAGCTGATACCGGCGGTTCTGCAAGTAGAGCAGGCGTGCCTGAGCGTAGCTGTCTGCACTGTCATATAGGATGGAATCGACCGTAGTTGAATAGCGGCCGCGATCACCAATCTTTGCAGCAAGTTTCGCAACCGAGCCGACGGTGCTTTCAGGTTTGGGCAAGAGCAGGCGCATCGGGTCGATGAAGATGTCCACCACATCACCAAGCGTGTCGCGTTGGGTTGATGGGCCGACCAGCGGCACCTCAAGATAGGCGCCTTCGCCGACGCCCCAGACATAGAGCGTCTCGCCAAAGTCGGTTTGCTTGCCGGGCACGCCTGCCGCCGTCGCCGGATCAAACAGCCCGCCAAGCCCGATCGTTGTATTGATCGCAAAGCGCAGGGTGTTTTCGGTGGCCTTGCCCAACCTGAATTGCAGCAGGCTGTTCACCACATCGCGCGGGCCGTCGAGGTTGTCGGCGAAATTGGCAATGCCGCGCCCGACCACGCCGTCACCGGCCCGTGTTGCGGTGGCCGCCGGGCGCAGGATGGTGCGGTCTACAGCGACGTTGAACCGGTGGCTTGCGCGGTTTTCGACCTCATGCGGGTCGTTGATGCCGTCGGATACGGGGGCCGCGCAGCCGCCAAGCCCGACAGCCGCCGCCGTCAGCGCGACAAAAAGGAAAGGACTGCGGATTTTTCGTTCCTCGCGGCTGGAAAGAGATGGAATCGTAAGGATCATTTTTCTAGTTTCGGTCCGACGCCTTTGGTAGCACAGGTTTCAACGGGGGAAGACAAGGGATAAGCCGCGCCCCCGCGCAAGACAACGGCCAAGCGTGGCTGTGAGGTGACGCAGGTTGATTTCCGCCGATACCCGTGTGGGTCGGCCTAGCAGGTGCAGGCATGGGACAGAGTGAATATCGCCGGGGCGCGGCAGAGCTTCGGGCCGCCCGATCGGGGCAGCGGGGCCTGTTATGGGCGGTCGGATTGTTTTCGGTTTTCGTCAATTTACTGCTGCTGACCGGGCCGCTTTATATGTTGCAGGTCTATGACCGGGTGCTGGGCAGCCGGTCTGAGGCGACGTTGGTGGCGCTGTCGGTGCTTGCGGCCTTTTTGTTTCTGGCGATGGGTGTTTTGGAAAACACCCGGTCGCGGATCATGGCGCGGATCGGGGCCAAGATACAGGACCGGCTGGACCGCCGGGTCTTTGGGGCGGCGATGAAGCGGCTGACCGCCCAGCCCAATGATCCGGTGGCGCTGGCGGCGCAGCGCGATCTTGAAGCGGTGCAGCGGCTTTGGGCGTCTCCGGTGATGGTGGCGCTGTTTGATATCCCTTGGACCCCGTTCTTCATTGCGGCGATTTTCGTGTTTCACCCGATGCTGGGGTGGATTTCGGTGGCGGGTGGGGTGTTCCTGATTGTGTTGACGGTGCTGAACCAGCGGATGACCGAGGCGCCGATCAACAAATCCAACCAGTTGGCCATGCAGGCTGAGCGGATGGCGGACCTGATCAAGACTGAGGCCGAGGCCGTGCAGGCGATGGGCATGACAGGAGCGGCCTTTGACCGCTGGCACGGCGCGCGCAACGCGGCGCTGGAACAGGGATTGACGGCGGGGGATCTGGGGTCGCGGTTTGGCTCTGTCTCCAAAACCTTCCGGATGTTTTTGCAATCGGCGATGCTGGGGGCGGGTGCGTGGCTGGTGCTGCGCGGAGAGATGAGCGGCGGCGCGATGATCGCGGGGTCAATCCTGATGGGGCGGGCCTTGCAGCCGATTGAACAGGCGGTGGGGCAGTGGTCGGTGGTGACGCGGGCGCAGGAAGGCCAGCGGCGTTTGGCGGAACTGCTGACGCGGGTTCCCGCCGAGCCCGAGCGGACAGAACTGCCGCGCCCCAAGGCGGTGCTGGAGGCGCAGAGCCTGACGGTCGTGCCGCCCGGTGAGACACAGGCCGTGCTGCGGATGGTGTCGTTCCGGCTGGACCCCGGGCAAGCGCTGGGCGTGATCGGGCCGTCGGGGGCAGGGAAATCCTCGCTCGCGCGGGCGCTGATCGGGGTGTGGAAACCGGCGGGCGGCAAGGTGCGGCTGGATGGTGCCACGCTGGAGCAATATGACCCGGACCGGTTGGGCAGCTATATCGGCTATTTGCCGCAGCGGGTGACGCTGTTCGAAGGCACGATCGCCGACAACATCGCGCGCCTGCAAGCCGCACCGGATTCAGCGGCGGTGGTAGCTGCGGCCAAGGCGGCGGCGGCGCATGACATGATCGTCAAATTGCCAGACGGCTATGACACCCGCATCACAGCACTTGGGGGGCGCTTGTCCGGCGGGCAGATGCAGCGGATTGGTCTGGCGCGGGCGCTTTACGGCGATCCGGTGCTGTTGGTGCTGGATGAGCCGAACTCTAACCTCGACAACGACGGGACGCTGGCGCTGAACCTTGCGATCCGCGAGATGAAGGCGCGGGGCGGGTCGGTTTTGATCATGGCCCACCGTCCGGCGGCGATACAGGAGTGTGATCTGTTGCTGGTGATGGAAGATGGCATGCGTCGCGCCTTTGGTCCGCGCGATCAGGTGCTGCGGGAAATGGTCAAGAACCACACCGAAATCGTCAGGTCCAGCGGGCCAGGAGGCGTGTCATGAGCGGCTCTGTTCTGTCTGCGCGCCGCTCGGTCATCATCGGGATGGTGACGCTTTTTCTGCTGGTCGGCGGTTTCGGGGGGTGGAGTGTCTTGACCTCTATCGACGGGGCGGTGGTGTCTTCGGGGCAGATTGAGGTGGCGGAAAACCGGCAGGTCGTGCAGCACCCGGATGGCGGCGTGGTTGAAGAGATTGCGGTTAAAGAGGCGCAGGCCGTCAAGGCAGGAGATCTTTTGATCCGGCTGGACGGGTCGCTGCTTAAATCCGAACTGGCGATCGTCGAGGGCCAGTTGTTCGAACTGATGGCCCGCCGCGAGCGCCTTTCGGCCGAACGCGACGACGCCAGCGATCCGGTCTTTGGCGGCGAGCTGGCCGAACTGGCCAAGACCCGCCCCGAGGTTGCCGAACAGATTGAGGGCCAGCGCGGCTTGTTCTTTGCCAGACGCGAATCCGTGACCAAGCAAAGCGAGCAGTTGCAGCGCCGCTCCAGCCAGATCTCGTCGCAGATCGACGGGGTCGATGCCCAGCAGCGCGCCATGGCAGAACAACTGGCGCTGATCCAGAAAGAGCTGGTCGATCAGCAGGCCCTGCTGGCCAAAGGGCTTGCCCAATCCAGCCGGGTGCTGGCGCTGGAGCGCGAGGCGGCGCGAATGCAGGGCGATGTCGGCGAACTGATCGCCTCACGCGCCGAAGCTGAAGGGCGCGCGACCGAGGTGGATCTTGAAATCCTGCGCCTAGCCGCGGTGCGCCGGGAAGAGGCGGTCACCCAATTGCGCGATCTTGGTCCGCAGCTTTTGGAATTGGCCGAACGCCGCCGCGCTTTGGTCGAGCGGATCGCGCGGCTGGATGTGCGCGCCCCGGTGGCGGGATTGGTGCTTGGCATGCAGGTGACAGCGCCGCGGTCCGTGCTGCGCCCGGCGGATGTGTTGCTGTATATCATTCCGCAGGACCGGCCCTTGGTGATCAACACCCAGATCTCGCCCTTGCACGTGGATGAAGTGCATGTGGGCCAGAAGGTGCGGCTGGTTTTCCCGGCGTTTTCAGCGCGCAGCACGCCGGAAATCTGGGGCCACATCGCCACGATCTCGGCCGATGCGCTGACCGATCAACGCACCGGGGCCACCTATTACCGGGCGGAAATCGTGCCGGATGACGGGCAACTGGATCGGTTGAAGGACCAGACACTCTTGCCGGGGATGCCAGTGCAGGCGTTTATTGAGACCGGATCGCGCTCGCCGATGGCCTATCTGCTCAAGCCGTTTACCGATTATTTCGGGCTGGCCTTCCGCGAAAGCTAATGCTTGGGCCGGGTGGGGCTATACAGCGGCGTCTGTTGCCTGTATGAGGCCCCCTTCGGCCCGAGAATTCCGGGGCGCCGCGGGCGGGGAGGCCTTGGGCGCAAAGGGGATGAGGTGCCGTTTGGGCTTCACGGGCGCAAGACTGCGCCCCCCTTTTTGGAAAAGATGATGCAAGATATGGGTATTGCCGCGCCGTTGGCCGCGGCCTTGGCGGCTAAAGGGTATGAAACCCTTACCGCCGTTCAAAGCGCTATGCTGGCCGAGGGTGTCAACGGGCGCGACGCACTGGTTTCCGCACAGACAGGTTCGGGCAAGACGGTGGCTTTCGGGCTTGCCATCGCGCCGGAAATTCTGGGCGGTAATGATCAGCTGCTTTATGCAGATGTGCCGGTCGCGCTGATCATTGCGCCGACGCGGGAACTTGCCCAGCAAGTCGCGCGCGAACTGGAATGGCTCTATGGCCAGACCGGGGCCAAGATCGCCACCTGCGTTGGCGGCATGGATTACCGCGCAGAAAAGCGGGTTCTGGAACGCGGCGCGCATATCGTTGTCGGCACACCGGGCCGCTTGCGCGACCATATCGAGCGCCGCTCGCTGGACCTGTCGGGCCTGCGCGCCGCCGTTCTGGACGAAGCCGACGAGATGCTGGATCTGGGTTTCCGCGAGGATCTGGAGTTCATCCTGCAGGCCGCGCCAGACGGTCGCCGCACGTTGATGTTCTCGGCCACCGTGCCGAAAGAGATCGCCGAACTGGCCCGCACCTTCCAGCGCGATGCGTTGCGCATTCAGGCGCAGGGCGAAGCCAAGCAGCACGTCGATATCGAATATCGCGCGCTCTCAGTCGCCGTTCGTGATAGAGAACACGCTATTTTCAATGCCTTGCGCTTTTACGAAGCGCAAACGGCAATCGTGTTCTGCAAAACCCGCGCCAATGTGAACCACCTGCTGGCCCGCATGGGGAACCGCGGTTTTCAGGTCGTGGCGCTGTCGGGTGAGCTGTCGCAATCGGAACGGATGCATGCGCTGCAAGCGCTGCGCGACGGTCGGGCCCGTGTGTGTATTGCCACGGACGTGGCGGCACGCGGGATCGACCTTCCGGGTCTGGAACTGGTGATCCACGCTGACCTGCCGACCAACTCTGACGTGCTGCTGCACCGGTCGGGCCGGACGGGTCGCGCGGGTCAAAAGGGCGTGTCCGCGCTGATCGTGGTGCCGGCAGAGTTCCGCAAGGCCCAGCGTTTGTTGCAAGGGGCCAAGGTTGTGGCCGAATGGGGCAACGCCCCGAGCGCGGATGACGTGCAGGCGAAAGATGATTCGCGGCTGTTGGAGCACGGCACTTTGGCCGCCGACGTCGGGGAAGAGGCGCCGATGGCCGCCGCTTTGCTGGAACGCTACGGTGCCGAAAACGTGGCCGCCGCTTTTGTGCGGCTATGGCGTGAGGGGCGCTCGGCTCCGGAAGAGTTGTCGAACGTGGCACCGCCCAGCGGCGCCGCGGCGGCTGCCCCGCGCGAGCGTGGGGAGTTTGGGCCTTCGGTCTGGTTCAACCTGTCGGTTGGCCGGGCGGGTCGCGCCGAAGCGCGCTGGTTGCTGCCCAAGGTTTGCGATGCCGGTGGGATCGCCAAGGACAGCATCGGAGCAATTCGTGTGCAAGAGGACCAGACATTTATCCAGATCGCCGAAGCGGTTGCCGGTCGCTTTGCCGCGACGCAGGAAATCGACAGCGGGCTGGTGATGACGCGGATGGAGGGTGAGCCTTCGATGGATCGCCCTGAGCGTCCGGTGCGCGCGCCGCGTGCGCCTCGTGCCGCTGCCCCGGCAGCCCCGCGCGCGCCCCGCGAAGCGCGCGAGGAGCGGACCTATACGCCGAAGCCGCCCCGCATTGTCGAGGATGATCCGGCGGCCCCGCCCGCTGACTACAAGCCCGATGCGGCGCGCGAGGACGCCCCGCGCAAGCCCTATGCCAAGCGTGAAGACAGCGATCGCAAACCCTATGCACCCCGCGAGGACGCCCCGCGCAAGACCTATGCCAAGCGCGAAGACGGGCCGTCCAAGCCTTATGCCAAGCGCGAAGACGGTGCGGCCAAGCCCTACGCCAAGCGCGAGGACGGTGCGGCCAAACCTTATGCCAAGCGCGAAGATGGTGCGGCCAAGCCTTATGCCAAGCGCGAAGATGGCCCGGCCAAGCCGCGTTGGGCGGCTGGGGATAAGCCCAAATCGGCTGGCTTCAAGTCGCACGGCGGGTCGGACGCCAAGCCCGCGCGGGCAACGGGCTACAAGAGCCACTCTGCTGAAGGCACCGGGTTCAAACCGCGTGCTGACGGCGATCGGCCCGCACGTCCCTACAGCCCGAAGTCGGACGCTGTAGAGCCGCGCGCCTTTGCCAAAAAGCCAGGCCCGAAACCGGGTGGGTTCAAAAGCACAGGCGCAGAGAAAAAGCCGTTCACCAAAGCCAAACCGGCGGCACCGCGCAGCGATGCCCGGGATACTTCGTCGCGGTTTGTGCCGCCGAAGCGTCCGAAATCCTAAGCGCTGAATGAGTGTTCAGATAAGGCCGCCTTCGGGCGGCCTTATCGTTTCATGCGGGTCATAAGGCTGTCATGCAGGACCGGTGGGGCCGCCAGAATCCCGGCCGATTTGGCCTGTGGCGTGTTGAAAAGGATCGGCCCGCCGTCGCGATCCGTAACCATTGCTCCCGCCCGCGCGGCGATCAAATGCCCGGCGGCAATGTCCCATTCCCAACTGTCGCGCAGGTTGATCATGCCGTCAAAGCTGCCATCGGCCACGAGGCACAGCCGATATGCGATGGAAGACCGAAAGCTTCGGCGCAAGGCTGGAACCGGGCCGTGCCAGTGTTCAGGGGTCAGAACTGCCTTTGACATCAGAAGGTTAGCATCATCAATGCGTGCGGCATGGCGCGGCTGAATCGGGTCGCCGTTCAGCAGGGCGGGGCCGTCGATCTCTGCCGCATAGGTTTGCGCCAAGGCCGGAACGTGCACGACCCCCGCCACCACCACACCGGCGCGGACAATCGCGAGCGAGTGGGAAAAGTGCTTTTCGCCAGCAATGAAGGCGCGCGTCCCGTCGATGGGATCAACGATGAACAGCTGGTCAATCTGCAACCGTTCCGCGGTATCCGGGGACTCTTCGGACAGCCAGCCATAGGCGGGGCGGGCGCCACAGAGCCGCTCTTGCAGCATGTCATTCACGGCGATGTCAGCCTCGGACACCGGGCCTTGGTCGGTTTTCTCCCAGACCTTTGGCTCGGCCCTCCAATAGCGCATGGCGATCATCCCGGCGTCTTGCGCCGCTTCGATCAAAAGGGTCAGATCAGGCCCCGGCAAGCGTCATGCCTTCCACCAAAAGGCTGGGCACGCGGGTCGCCAGATGCATCTTTGCGTCATTGGCCGGGATCAGCCCGCGCAGCATGGCGTGTAGGTTTCCCGCGATGGTGCATTCGTTGACGGGAAAGCGGATTTCGCCCCCCTCAACCCAAAAACCTGACGCCCCGCGCGAGTAGTCGCCGGTGATCGGGTTGATGGTAGAGCCGATCATCGAGGTGACCAGCAGCCCGGTTCCCATATCGCGGATCAGGTCGCTGCGGCTGGCGCTGCCTTGGGTCAGGTCGATGTTGCTGGTCGAGGGCGACGGCGGGGCCGACGTGCCGCGTGTGGCGTTGCCGGTTGAGCGCACCCCCAACTGACGGGCAGTCGCAAGGTCCAGCGTCCAGCCCATCAGGATGCCATTCTGAACGATCATTCGCCTTTGGGTCTGCAGCCCTTCGGCATCAAACGGGCGGCTGCCGGAAACGCGAGGGCGCAGCGGGTCTTCGGTGATCGAAAGCCCCTCGGGCAGCACTTGCTGACCCAGTTTGTCGCGCAAAAACGATGAGCCGCGCGCGATGGATGTGCCGTTGACCGCGCCCAACAGATGGCCAATCAGGGAGGCGGCAACCCGTTCATCAAACAGGACCGGATAGCTTCCGGTCTTGGGTTTGACAGAGCCGCGCCGGGCCAGGGCGCGCTCTGCCGCCAGCGTTCCGATCGCGGTGGCGTCGGGCATATCAGCCTGAAAAACCCGACCCTCGCCCGCATAATCACGTTCCATCCCGGTGCCTTCGCCGGTGAAGGCGACGGCTGAGGTCGAGCGCGAGCTGCGCGCGTAGTGGCCAAAAAAGCCATTGGTGGCAGCGACATAGACCTGTCTTGCGGCGTAACCTGAGGAGGCTTCGACTTGGGTGATCCCCGCGCTTTCAAGGGCGGCTGCCTCGGCGGCGCGGGCATCGGATTCCAATGAGGCGGCGCTGGGTTCGGGGGTGGGATCGGCAAGTTGCAGGGTGTCCAGATCCCAGCCGGTGGCAAGGTCGGCTGCGTCGGCAAGCCCGGCATAGGGGTCGTTCGGGGCTTCGCGCGCCATGGCGACGGCGCGTTCGGCCAGCCGTTCAATCGTGGCGGCAGAGATGTCGGAAGCGGACACGCAGGCCTGTCTGCCGCCGATCAGCACACGCAAGCCAATTTCCACGCCCTCGGCCCGTTCGGCCTGTTCAAGCCGACCTTGCCGGATGTCGATGGATTGCGAGCGGCCTTGGAGGGCGATGGCGTCCGCCGCCTCGGCCCCGGCGCGAAGGGCGGCGTCGAGCAAGGCGGGTGCAAGATCGGCAAGCGGTGCGGGCATTGGGTTCCTTCGTTCCGGCGGAGGCGCGGATCAGTGCGTAGAGTCATGGTTCGCGCAGGAAGTTCAACCCCTTTGCGGTGCGGAGCGCATGGCAAAGGCCGCCCGTGACAGGCGGCCTTTGCGGCGCATTTGGTTGGTTACTGGAGCTTTTGGCCGTTGGCGTAGAAGCCCTTGTCCTTGAATTCCAGCGAGGAGGTCAGCTCATCCGGGCCCGCGCCGGGATTGGCGAACATGCTCATCATCATGCGCGCGCCCATGGCGTCGTCGTCTGACAGCATGCCAAGGGCCACGAGTTTGTCCAGCAGGCCATTTCCGCCCACCAGTTTCAGGTCGATCTTGCCGGTCGGGGCGGGCATGCCGCCATAGGTTTCCAGATCGGTGTTGTCGAAGGTGAAAGCCCCGGAGCCCGTGAGGTCAGCCCCGGCGATGCTGGCCTTCAGTTCGGTCACATCCAGCGACAGCAAATCACCGGGGGGGGCGTCACCCAGAGCGGCCATCTCGGCTTCGTTCATCATGTCGGCCGTCATTTTGGCCGTGCCCTTGGTGTCGATGATCAAGGTGGCCGGATCGCGGGGCAGGGAGGCGCCCGGGTCCAGCATGGCCCAGATTTCATCCGAGACGGTCAGGCCGACGATCTTGGTCAGAAAGCTGAAGTCCGACGGGGTGTCGGATTTGCTGACGGGCATCATGAAGTCGAACGCGGCCTCATCATAGGCGATTTTCACCTCGGGGAAGGGGATTTCCGCGCCGCTGACGGTCAGCGACAAGCCCTTGCCACCAGAGGTGTATTTCAGGCGGCTGGCATCCATTGCCAGCCCAAAGTTGCCGCTGGCGGCGGCCCCGGTCAGTTTCGAGGGGGCGTTGTTTTCATCCACGTCGACCGAGAAGGTGACGGCACCGTGGGTCAGGCTGCCGTCAACGGTCAGCCCGGCCTTCAGCGCTGCGGCCAGATCGGCCATGTCGATGCCCACGGCCTTGCCCATGCCCTTGCCCGCGATGTCGGCTACGTCGGCGGTAATCTTGACCTTGCTGCTGCCGCCCGCGTCGGTGCCGTCCACGGTCAGGGTAAGGTTGTCGAGCGCAAATTCGCTGTCGAGCGATTTGGCATCCGCCGAACCCGCCACAAGGTAGCGCCCGGTGAAGTTGGTCAGGTTTGCCACCATCTCAAAGGTCGAGGCGGCGTCATCCGCGCCTTCCATGCCCTTCATCGTGACGGTCGCATTGGGGCTGGTGAAAGCGTAGCTGGTCTCTTCAGGGGTGCCGCTGGCCAGAGCGATGGTGCCGGGTTGCGAGATGGTCACATCCATCTTGGCGGGGCTGAATTCTTCGCCGCCTTTGGTGGTCAGGGCCATTGTGTAGCTGTCGGACATGGTCACTTCGACCGTGCCGTCGCCTTTGTCCTTAAAGCGCACCTCGCCGATGGTGCTGTCCATTTTGTTGGTGCCGTCGTCGGTGGACAGTTTGAGGCCCGTGACGACCAGTGTGTCACCGTCGCGCGCAGCACTGTCGGTGGTGACGGTCTGGCCGTAGGACGCGCTCATGTCCTGCCAGTTTTGCCAAATGTCTTCGGGGGTAACGTCGGCCCATGCTCCAGTGGCCGAAAGAAGCGCAATCGCGGCGGTGCTTCCCGCCAATTTCCACTTTTGCATAATGAAACCTCGTCTGTGCGTAAACTGAAGCCCTAAGCATCCGCGTTGCTTACGGGTGGGTCAAGGGTTTCCGTGGCCTATCGGGATGGGGTAAACGGAATTGTCATCAGGAGGAGAGGCGTCATGCAAGGCAAGGTAGTGGTCATCACGGGGGCAAGCCGGGGCATTGGCGCGCAGGCCGCGCGGGTTTTCGCGCAGGCAGGCGCGCAGGTCGCGTTGCTGGCGCGGACCGAGGCAGCGGTGCAGGCGCTGGCGGCTGAGATCGGGCCGCAGGCGCTGGCGGTGGCGTGCGATGTGTCGGACTGGCAGGCGGTGCAGGATGCTGTGGCCGCGGTTCTGGCGCGGTTTGGCCGGATTGACGTGTGGATCGGCAATGCCGGGGTCATTGACCCGATCGCGCGGTTGGCCGAGGCGGATGTCGCGGCTTGGGGCGCGGCAATTGACGTGAACCTGAAGGGGGTCTTCTACGGAATGCGGGCGGTTCTGCCGGTGATGCGGGCGCAGGGTGGTGGCACGGTGATCACGGTGTCTTCGGGGGCGGCGACGAATGCTTTGGAGGGCTGGTCGGCCTATTGCTCGGGCAAGGCCGGGGCCTTGATGCTGACCCGGGCAGCGCATCTGGAAGAGGCCGCGCATGGCATCCGGGTGCTGGGTCTGTCGCCCGGAACCGTGGCGACCGGTATGCAGGTGGCGATCAAGGCCAGCGGCATCAACCCGGTCAGCCGGCTGGAACTGTCGGACCATATCCCGCCGGAATGGCCGGCGCGGGCGCTGTTGTGGATGTGCGGGGCCGGGGCCGACGGCTGGCTTGGCCGCGATGTGCCGCTGCGCGATGAGGCGGTGCGCCGCGCGGTAGGCTTGGGCGATGGGGCGCGCGCATGATCGCGGTCAGCCATGCGGACGGGCTGTCCACGGTGACCTTGGCCCGGCCAGAGAAGGCCAATGCGCTGACCGCACCGATGTTGGAGGCGCTGATCGCCGCGGTCGCCGCCGCCAAGGCAGAGGGCGCGCGGGCCTTGGTGCTGACCGGGCAGGGCAAGGTGTTCTCTGCCGGGGCGGATCTGGACGCGGCCAAGGCGGGGCTGGCGACCAGCCCGTTGTGGGAGGAATTGTCCACCGCCATCGCCGCCTTTCCCGGCCTGACCATTGCCGCGTTGAACGGCACTTTGGCCGGGGGGGCGATGGGCATGGCGCTGGCCTGTGATCTGCGGATCGCGGTGCCGGGGGCCAGCCTGTTCTATCCCGTGATGCGGTTGGGCTATCTGCCGCAACCGGGCGATCCGGAGCGGCTGGTGGCGTTGGCCGGGCCGTCGCGGGCGCGGATGATCCTGATGGCCGGGGCGAAGGTTCCGGTGGAAGAGGCGCTGATCTGGGGCTTGATCGACCGGATCGTGCCACCCGAGGCCTTGCTGGCGGTCGCGCAGGAATTGGCGAGCGGCGTCTTGGTCGCCCCGTCCGGCCATCCGGCGGCGATCAAGGCGATGCTGCGGGGCTAAGGCGGCCGGGTTCGGCGGCGAGGCTTGTTTTGCAGGCACTTCTTTGCGACAGGGGTGTTTGCGATAGGCTGTTGGTTAAAGGGAAAAGCGGATGGCGGATGCGGCGCAGATGATGGAGTCGGTCCTTGGCGGGTTGGATCAGGTGGGGCAGATCGCGCTTGGCTGCCTGAAATCGCCCGCCGCTTGGTCGCAGGTGGGGCTTTTGGCGCTGGCCTATCTGGCGGCGCGGGTGATCGCGGCGCGGGTCGTGCCGGTGCTGACCAAGTTCCTGACCCCGGCGGATGCCAAGCAAGGCCTGATCGCCGCCGCGCTGCGCTTTGGTTTGCGGTTCTTGCCGCTGATCCTGCCGTTGCTGGCCTATGGCATCACGGCGATTGGGGAAGAGGTGACACGGTCGATCTTCGGCTCGGGTGAGTTGATTGCCTTTGGCAAGCGGTTGTTCCTGTTCCTTGTCGCGCGCGCCTTTGTGCGAGAGGTGCTGAAAGACCCGTTCCTGCGGTTGCTGGGGCGGTACGTGCTGATCCCGGTGGCGGGGCTGTATACGCTGGGGTTGCTGGATGATCTTGCGCTGCGGTTGGAGGAAACCGTGGTGGCGCTGGGCAATATCCGCTTTTCGGTGATGTCGCTGATCAGGGGGGTGATTGCGGGATCGCTGCTGTTCTGGCTGGGCAACTGGTCAAACCGGCAGAGTGCCGACTACATCAAGAAACAGGCCGAACTGCGCCCGGCCACGCGTGAACTGGCCGCCAAGGCGATTGAGATCACGATCTTTGGCGCTGCCTTTCTGCTGCTGATGTCGATCATGGGGATCGACCTGACGGCCATCGCTGTTTTGGGCGGGGCTTTGGGTGTGGGGATCGGGCTGGGCCTGCAACAGATCGCCGCAAACTTTGTCAGCGGGATCATTCTGCTGGTCGAAGGGCAGACCACCGTCGGCGATTACGTCGAACTGGACGGCGGCGAGAAGGGCACCATCGTCAAGATGACCGCGCGGGCCTGTGTGTTGGAAACCTTTGACGGGCGCTGGATCGTTGTCCCGAATGAGCATTTCATTACGACGCGGGTGACCAATTATTCCGACCAAGGGTCCGCCAACCGCTATGAGGCGGCCTTTTCGGTGGCCTATGAGACAGACATCAACCGCGTGCCGAAGATCATCGAGGATGCGGTTTCGGCTTTGCCCTTCGTGCTGACCAAGCCCGACGCGCCAGATTGCGAGTTGCGGGGTTTTGGTGAGAGCAGCGTTGATTTTGCAGTGGAATATTGGGTTAACGGGATCGACGACGGGCGCAACCGCTATGGCTCACCGGTGCTGTTCGCGATCTGGAACGCGCTGAAGGCGGAGGGGATAGAGATACCCTATCCGCGCCGTGTGGTGGAAATGCGCGGTGGCAAAGATGCATGATCTGGGGGCGGGCAGGGCGCTGGTCATCGGGGCTGGGCCTGCGGGGCTGATGGCGGCAGAAGCGCTGGCCAGCGCCGGGCACAAGGTGCTGATCTGTGAGGCCAAACCCAGCCCCGCGCGCAAATTCCTGATGGCGGGCAAGTCGGGGCTGAACGTGACCAAGGATGAGCCCTTGCCACGGTTCAGCGCCGCCTATGCCCCCGCCGCGCCGCTGCTCCCGATGCTCGGGGCATTCGGCCCGGCACAGGTGCAGGACTGGTGCCGCGATCTGGGGCAAGAGGTGTTCAAGGGATCATCCGGGCGTGTGTTTCCTGTGGCGATGAAGGCCTCTCCCCTGATGCGGGCGTGGTTGCGCCGGTTGGAGGGGATGGGGGTTGAGTTGCGGACCCGTTGGCGCTGGACCGGGTTTGACGGCGCGGGGCTGGCGTTTGAGACGCCCGACGGTCCCTGCGTGCTGCGCCCTGCGGTGACCGTTTTGGCGCTGGGCGGGGCCAGTTGGGCGCGGCTGGGGTCGGACGGGGCATGGGCGGGGTGGCTGGCGGAAAAGGGCGTGCAGGTGCAGGCGTTCCAGCCCGCCAACATGGGCTTTGCGGTGGCTTGGTCTGCGCATATGGCCAAGCAGTTTGGCCAGCCGGTGAAAGGGGCCGCACTGCGCGTGGGCGACCAGCGCGAGCGGGGGGAATTTGTGATTTCGGCGAAGGGGCTGGAGGGTGGCGGGATCTATGCCGTCAGCCGCGCGCTGCGCGAGGGCGGGCGGTTAGAGCTGGATTTCCTGCCCGACCTGACCGAGGCCGAGGTGGCCGCGCGGCTGGCCAGGATGAAACCGGGCGAGACGCTGGCCAACCGCTTACGCAAGCTGAGCCTTGGGGCAGGGGCCATCGCGTTGGTGATGGAGTTTGGCCGGGGGCTGGACGCGCTGGCTGCGGTCAAGCGGCTGGCCCTGCCGCCGCTGCACCCGCGCCCGATGGATGAGGCAATCTCTGTCGCGGGCGGTGTGGCGTGGGCCGCTGTGACCGAGGGGTTGGAGTTGCGCGCCCTGCCGGGGGTCTATGTCTGCGGTGAGATGCTGGATTGGGAGGCGCCGACCGGGGGCTATCTGCTGACAGGGTGTTGGGCGTCCGGGCTTTGGGCGGGCCGCGCGGCGGCGGCTGCAATGACCGCAGGTGGCATGACAGCAGGTGGCATGTAGCGCGTCGCGCCCGGCTGTGGCACAGTTCGCGCGCAACCTTTTGGAGGGACGGACATGGCGGACGAACGACCGAAAACGTGGAAGGTAATCCTGGCCGCGATCCTTGATTTTCTGTTGGTTTTTCTGGTGGGCGGCTATCTGATCGCGCTGGTCACGGGCGGGACGACATCGGGTGGCTTTTCGTTGAACGGATGGCCCGCGCTGGCGCTGTTTGTGCTGGTTGTGGCGTATTTCTGGGGCCTGAAGCGGCGGGGTGGCACGGTGTTTCAGCGCCTGTTCGGCCTTGCGGGCAAGATGGGCTGACGGCCCTGATCGCGCCCTTGGCCCCGGGGAAGGGGGCCAAGGGGGATCTGCGGTCTAGTGCTTGATCATCACATGGCGGACGACGGTGTAATCCTCCAGCGCGTAGGCGGACATGTCTTTGCCATAGCCGGATTGTTTCAGGCCGCCATGCGGCATCTCATTGGTCAGCATGAAGTGGGTGTTCACCCAAGTGCAGCCATAGCGCAGCCGGGCCGTTGCCTCCATCGCGCGACCGATGTCGCGGGTCCAGACCGATGAGGCCAGACCGTAATCGCTGTCATTGGCCCAGGTGATCGCGTCGTCGGGATCGGTAAAGGGCGTGATCGACACGACCGGGCCAAAGACTTCGCGCCGGACGATTTCGTCGGCTTGGGTGGCCCCGGCGATGACGGTGGGGCGGTAGTAGAACCCCTTGTCCATCAAGGCCCCGCCGGCGGTCACTTCGATATGGCTTAGCTCTCGCGCGCGGTTCACGAAGCTTGCGACGCGGTCGCGCTGGCGTTCGCTGATCAGCGGGCCGATTTCGTTGGTCGTGTCATCCTCGGCCCCAAGGGTGATCGAGGCGGCGGCGGCGGACAGGTCGGCCACCAGCCGGTCATAGACCTTTGGCCCGGCATAGACGCGGCAGGCAGCGGTGCAATCTTGCCCGGCGTTATAGAAGGAAAACGCCCGCAGCCCTTCGACCACCGCATCGACATCGGCATCATCATAGACCAGCACCGGGGCCTTGCCGCCCAGTTCAAGATGGGTGCGTTTCACGGTTTTGGCCGCCGCATCCAGCATCTTGCGCCCGGTGGCCACATCCCCCGTGAGCGAGATCATGTCCACGCCGGGGTGGTTTATCAGATAGCTGCCCACGGTCTGCCCGCGCCCGGTGATCACCGACACCACGCCTTCGGGCAGTTCTTCGGCCAGAATATGCGCCATCTTCAGCGCGGTCAGCGGGGTTTGCTCGGACGGTTTGAACACCACCGTATTGCCGCCGCCAATCGCAGGGCCAAGTTTCCACGCCATCATCATCAGCGGATAATTCCACGGCGCGATGGAGGCGATGACCCCGATGGCGTCACGGCGGATCATTGATGTGTGGCCGGGCAGGTATTCCCCCGCCAAGGCCCCGTGCTGGCAGCGCACCGCACCGGCAAAAAAGCGGTAGCAATCGACGATGGCGGGGATTTCGTCGTTGCGGGCGGCGTTGATCGGCTTGCCGCAGTTCAGCGCCTCAAGTGCCGCGAAGGCGTCGGCCTCGGCCTCGACCCGGTCGGCGATACGCAGCAGGGCGGCGGAGCGTTCGGCGGGCGTGGTGCGCGACCAGCCGGTAAAGGCCTTGCGCGCGGCGGCGACGGCGCGGTCGACCTGCGCGGTCGAGGCCTCTGGCACCTCAAGGATCAGCCCGCCGGTGCGCGGGTTCAGCACCTGCTCGCGGGCCTCTTCGCCCGGCTCAAAGCGATTGCCGATCAGAAGTTGGGTCTGGATTACGGATTTGGGGGACATGATGGTTCTCCGGTCATTTGCCTGAGCCTGCCGTTTCGGACCCGTTGCGGGTAAGGTAATAGGCGGCGAGGATGGGGAAGAAGGTGGCGGCGAAGACGACCATCGCCACGACGTTGGTGACAGGCCGTTGCCGGGGGCGGATCAGTTCCTCCAGCATCCAGATCGGCAGGGTGGCTTGCTGGCCCGCGGTGAAGGTGGTCACGATCACCTCATCAAACGACAGCGCAAAGGCGAGCATTCCGCCCGCAAGCAGCGCGGTGCCAAGGTTGGGCAGCAGCACATGCCAGAAGGTCTGGAAGGCATTGGCGCCAAGGTCGGCGCTGGCCTCCAGCACCCCGCCGGACAGGCGGCGAAAGCGGGCGACGGCGTTGTTGTAGACGATCACGATGCAAAAGGTCGCGTGGCCCAGCACGATGGTCCAGGTGGAAAACGGGATGTCCATCATCCCGAAGGCCGAGCGCAGCGAGATGCCGGTGATCACCCCCGGCAGGGCGATGGGAAGCACGATCAGCAGGCTGATCTGGTCGCGGCCAAAGAACCTGGCCTGTGCCATGGCGGCGGCAACGAGGGTGCCAAGGATCATCGCGGTGGCCGTGGCAAAGGTGGCGACCTTGACCGACAGGGCCAGCGCCTGCCAGATATCCGGCCGGTTCCACGCGGCGGCGAACCATTGGGTGGTCAGGCCGGGGGGCGGGAAGGCGTAGGTGCGTTCCTCGGTTGTGAAGGCGTAGACGAAGATCAGCAGGATCGGCAGGTGCAGGAACAACAGCCCCCCGATGGCCGCAACCCGAAGCCCCCAGCTTGCGCGTTCAGAGTGCATCAAAAGCCCCCGCGCGTTTGGCCAGCCACAGATAGACCAGCATGATCAGGATCGGCACCACGGCAAAGGCCGCCGCCAGCGGGATGTTTCCGGCGGTGCCTTGCAACTGATACACCGCCATGCCGATGAAATTGGCCGAATTACCCACGATCTGCGGGATGATGTAATCGCCCATGGTCAGCGAGAAGGTAAAGATCGACCCCGCGATCACCCCCGGCAGGGCCAAGGGCAGGATCACCGTCCGCAGCGTCTGCGACCGGCTGGCCCCAAGATCGGCCGAGGCTTCGAGCATTGAGGCGGGCACGCGCTCGAGTGCCGCTTGCATCGGCAGGATCATGTAGGGCAGCCAGACATAGACAAACACCAGAAACATGCCGATGTAGCTGGTGGACAGCGAGTTGCCCCCGATCACCGGCAGCGACAGAATCGCGTTGAGCAGCGCACTGGTGTGGGTCGTATCGGCGGCCCAGGTTATGATGCCTTCTTTGGCGAGGATCAGTTTCCACGCGTAGACCTTGACCAGATAGCTGGACCACAAAGGCAGCATGACGCCCAGATAGAACAGCGCCTTCCAGCGGCCTTTGGCAAAGCGGGCGGCGTAATAGGCGATCGGAAAGGCCACGAGGGCGCAGCCAATGGTCACGGCAGCCGACATGATCAGCGTGCGCGCGATCACGTCGTAATTGGACGGGCGCAGCAGTTCGGCATAGGTCTTGAGGGTGAATTCCTGCACGATCATGCCGGAAAACTCATCAATCCGGTAAAAGCTTTGCAGCAGGAGCGCGGCGAGGGAGCCAAGGTAGACCAGCCCCAGCCACAGCAGCGGCGGGGTGAGCATCAGCGCCAGCAAAAGCTTTGGCCGCCGCCAGAACAGGGCGGTCAGGCGGTCGGCCAGGCCGCGTTCGGGAAGGATGGCGGGGGCGGTCATCTTGCGGCCTGTGGGGCTGTGTGGGGCCGGCGGCGGAGCCTCCGGCGGGAGTATTTGTGGCCAAGATGATGGGGCGCGTGGTGGGGCATCAGACGTCGTCCATCACATGCAGGTCATCCGCGTTGAACGCGAGGGCGGTTTGGGAGCCGGGTTCGGGCAGGGCAGTTCCGGCGGGGAGGAAGGCTGCGATGTCTGCGCCTTGGCAGTGCACCTGCACGCGGGTGCCGGAGCCCACGTAGCGTAGGGCGGTGACGGTGCCGCTGAGCGGGCCGGTCGCGGCGAGGCGGGTGTTTTCGGGGCGCAGGCTTGCCCAGCGGGCCGGGCCGCCAAGGCTGCGGGTCAGTTCGGGCGGCAGCAGGTTGGAGGAGCCGACGAAATCGGCCACAAAACGGGTGCGGGGGCGCGCGTAGATATCGGTCGGGCTGCCGATCTGGGCGATCTGGCCCTGGTTGAATACGGCCAGGGTATCGGCCATCGACAGCGCCTCATGCTGGTCATGGGTGACGAAGACGAAGGTGATGCCCAGGCGCTTTTGCAGGGATTTCAGTTCATCCTGCATCGCCTCGCGCAGTTTGAGGTCGAGCGCGCCCAAGGGTTCGTCCAAGAGCAGGACGCGGGGTTCGTTGACCAGCGCGCGCGCAAGGGCCACCCTTTGGCGCTGGCCGCCGGAAAGCTGGCTGGGTTTGCGGTCGCCGTAGCTGTCGAGGTGGACGAGGGCCAGCATCTCATCAGCTTTGGCGTAGCGGGCGGCGCGGGGCTGGCCTTTGACCATGAGCCCGTAGGCCACGTTATCGCGCACGTTCATATGCGGAAACAGCGCGTAGTCCTGAAAGACCGTGTTCACGTTGCGGCGGTTGGGCGGGATGTCGGAGACGTCTTGGCCGAAGATGCGGATGCGTCCGGCAGTGGGTTTTTCAAAGCCTGAGATCAGCCGCAGGCAGGTTGTCTTGCCCGACCCGGACGGGCCAAGCATGGCAAAAAAGCTGCCCTCGGCGATGGTCAGATCGACGCGGTCCACTGCCTTGATCGGCGCTGTGGCCGGGCCGAAGTGGCGGGAGGTGGATTGAAATTCGACTGCGGCGGTCATAGGGGGCTTTCGGGCATTGGTGAAGGCGGTCGCATTCGCGCGCCGCCCCTTGTCCAGTCGGGGAAGGGGCGGCGGGCTTGCTTTGTTGGCCGGTCAGATCCGCCCCCCGGCATGGCGGGGCGAGAGCCGGGGCGGGCGGGGTTAGCGGCCGCCGATGACGCCGATATAGTCGGACACCCACCGGTAGTAGGGCACGCAGGCGCCTTCGCCTTGGGCGCAGTTCGAAACCGGGGTGGTCCAGAAGCGGATCTTTTCGAAATCCTCCATGCCGTTGGCCTTGCAGGTTTCGGCGGTGGACATGCCGCGGCCATCGGTGCAGGCGGCGGGCACGCTGGGGTTGGCACCAAACCAGACGGCAAGATCCGATTGCAGGTTTGACGCGAGCGAATGTTCCATCCACTTGTAGGCGCAGTTCGGGTGCTTGGCATCGACGTGCATCATGGTCGTATCGGCCCAACCGGTCGCCCCTTCGGACGGGATGGTCGAGGCGATCGGCAGGCCCTCGGACTGCAGCAGCCCCACCTGGAACGGCCAGGAGCCAGAGGCGACAACGCCCTCGTTCTTGAAGTCATCCATCTGGATGAACGCGTCATGCCAGTAGCGGCCGACCAGTTTGCGCTGCCCGCGCAAAAGGTCCAGCGCGGCTTTGTATTGATCCTCGTTCAGCTCATAGGGCGAGGTGATGCCCAGTTCGGGCTTGTGGGCCATGAGGTATTGCGCGGCGTCGGCAATGTGGATCGGGCCGTCATAGGCCTGCACGCGGCCTTCGTTGGATTTGCCGTCGGGCAGGTCCATCTTTTCAAACACCACATTCCACGAGGTCGGCGGTTCCTTGAACACTTCGGTGTTATACATCAGGACGTTGGGCCCCCACATATAGGGCACGCCGTAATGGACGCCGCCCACGGTATACCACGGCGCGTCGGCAAGGCGGGGGTCAACGGTGGACCAGCTGGGGATCAGGTCGGTGTTGATCGGTTGCACCCGGCCCCCTGCGATCAGCCGCAGCGAGGCGTCGCCCGAGGCGGTCACAAGGTCAAACCCGCCTTCGTTCATCAAGGCGACCATCTCATCCGAGGTATTGGCGGTCTTGACCGACACCTTGCAGCCCGAGTCGGCCTCAAATTTGGTGACCCAGTCATAGGCCTTGTCGGTCTCGCCGCGCTCAATGTAGCCGGCCCAGGCGACGATGGAGACTTCGCCCTCGCCGTCGCCGATCGCGGTGATCTGGGCCATGGCCGGGGCAATGGCGGTCATGAGGGCAAGGGCGGTGGTGCCCATCAGTTTCATGGTCTTCATGGCGAACTCCCTGTGGGTTTGGCCGCGACCGGGGTGCCAAAGAGGTTGGCCCAACAGCGCGGTGCCGGATTCCCGGTCACGAAAACAGGTTACGGCAGGTTTGAAGTTTCGCAATATCAAAACGCAGAAACGTCGTATCGGTTTTTCCGATGGCTTGCCCGGCGAAACTTTGCACATATTCGGGAAACTTTAAGAAGATGCCTCGTATGTGCCACGGAATTGCCGGATTGGGTTTGCAGGCTAGAGTTGATTGAATGGCGAAGAGGTATGAAATGCGAAGCTTATTGCGCATTGCGATGATGGCGGGCCTGCTGATGACGGGCGCAAGCGGCGCAGCCCAAGCGGCCTGTGCGGCCCCGGATGGGGCAAAGGCGCAAGAGGTGGCCTTGCTGGACTGGATCAACAGCGAACGCGCGTCGCGCGGGCTGAAGCCTTATCACCGGAACAACAAGCTGGACCGCGCAGCGCAAATGCACGCCTGCGATATGGTGGCCCATAACTACTTTAACCATTCCCGTCCGGGCGGCCCCAAGCTGGGCACGCGGATCAAAGGCAGCGGCTATCGGCTGAAGGCGGCAAATGAGAACATCGCCTATGCCCGCCACCCCAATGCCGAAACGGCGGCGCGGATCTGGCGCAACTCGCCCCCGCACTGGGCGGCGATCCTTGACCCGAACCTGCGCGACATCGGCATTTCGCTGACCACGGGCAACGGCAAGGTTTACTGGGTCATGGATGTCGCCCGCCCGAAGGCCAGTTGACGCCTAGCGCTGCGGCAGACTTTCCTGCGCCGTGCGGATGAAGTTGAGCGCCGGGGGCGACACAGGTGCGCCCCTGCGCCAAGCCAGCCCCACCTGAACCGAGGGCAAATCCCCTGACACATCGCGGATGCCGATCCGGTCGCCTTCCAGCGACCAAGGGCGGTAGACAAGGCTGGGCAAAATGGCCAGACCCGCGCCGGTCGCGACAAGGCTGCGCACCGCCTCAACCGAGCGGGTGCGAAAGGCGATCTGCGGCTTGATCGCCAGCGCGCCCATCAGGCGGCGGGTGCTTTCCTCGATCTCATCAACCATCAACTGGATCAGCGGCTGCCCGGCAAGCTGGTCCAATGAGATGCTTTCCTGATCGGCAAGGGGATGGCCAAGCGGCAGCCAAAGGCGGTAGGGCGACACCAACAGTGTCTCGACATGGAGCGCCATGCGGTCCTTGACCGATGAGGTCAGCAGCACCGCCACGTCCAGCTCCCCGCCGATCAGCAGGTGTTGCAGATAGTCGCCGTTGTCCTCGATGACGTTCAATTCGACCTGCGGGAAGGCGCGGCGAAAGCGTTGCAGCATGTCTGACAGCACATAGCCCGCGACAAGGCTGGTCACACCCAGCGACAGACGCCCGGTCAGGGGCCCGGCCTCTTCGGCAAAAGCGGTGCGCGCCGTCGCAACATCGGCAAGGATCTGGCGCGTGTGGCGCAGAAAGGCCGACCCTTTCTGGGTGATCAACAGGCCCCGCGCCTGACGGTCGAACAACTGCACCCCCAGATCATCCTCCAGCGCGCGGATCGCTTCGGTGACCGAGGATTGCGAGATCGACAAGGCCCGCGCCGCGCCCGACACCGACCCCGCCTCGGCGGCGGCGGTGAAGAATTGCAACTGGCGAAGGGTAAAGGCCATGCGGGATCAGGCGGGCAGGCTGGCCAGCAGAGCAGGGCGATGGGCGGCGACAAGGGCCTGATAGGCCGCCAGCGCCTCGGGCGTGAAATGCCCCGCCCCGGCCAGTAGATTGACCGTCATCCGCACCTGATCGGCCGCGTCCGCCACCGCGATGTTGCAGGCAGAACCAAGGCCCATTGAGGTGATCAGCGCGTGGTCAAAAAAGACCTTTTCAAACTCTGCCGGGGTGTTGGCGACAAAGGGGATGCGGCGCACGATGCAGTTGAGGTGCCAGTCATCCTCAACCAGCGGCTTGGTGCCTTGCGCGGGATATTCCACCGGATGCGAAGTATAGGAGCGCCAGACCACGCCGCGTGCGGGGTCCAGCGTGGTGATGGTGAACAGCTTGGTGCCAAGTGCGGCGCAAGCGTTGTGAAGCGGGGCAATCAAGGTGGTGGGGTCTTGGGTCATTCCGGGGTCTGCGCTCTTGCTAGGGGTCCGAGTCACTCGATCACGCCCCGCGCGCCCTGACAAGGCTCGCTGCGCGCGCGCTGTCACCCCGCACAACATGCCCCTTTCATCTTGGCCCAAATACTCCCGCCGGAGGCTCCTGCCGTTGAAAAAGCAGAGGGCGTCAGGCTTTGCCGGGCCACGTCGCCTCGGCACAAAGCTGCCAGCCGTCTTGCACCGGCAGGGCGGAGGGGGTCTCGCGCCCTTGCCAGAAAAACAGCAGCGCCACGGCGGGTTCGCCCGGATAGGCGGCGTCTGCCAGCACCTGCCATGTCAGACCAAAGCCTTCGGCCAACAGGCCTTCGGCGTAAAAACCCACCTCTTCGGCATCCAGCAGTTCGGTGGTGTCGTCTTGTGCGGCCCATTGGCCGTCTTCCCACCAGATCACGTGACCCTCAACCTCGGTCCCGGCGATCATTTTGGATAGGGGGGCGAGGAAGGCTTGGGTGGGGGAGAGGGTGCGGGGCATGGGCGTTTCCTGTTAGCGGCGCTTTGGGGGAAGGCGCGGAGCCTCCGGCGGGAGTATTTATGGCCAAGATGATGGGCCGTGCGATTGCGCTGCGGTTGTTGGCGGGTGGTCGATGAGGGTGGTCGTCGTGGTGCGGGCGTCGTGGTGCGGGTCAGCGGCGCATCATGGCAAGCCGGATCAGGGCGCGTTCCATCACCGCCATCGCCGGGGCTTTGGAGGTGGAGCGCAAGGTGAGGTCGGTTTCGATCAGCAGGCTAAGCGCCTCTTCAAGACGGTGCAGGCCCCATTGGCTGGCTTGGCGTTGCAACGCGTCTTTTTGCTTGAAGTTGACGCGGGCCTTTTGGATGCCCGTTGCCAAACCGCCGGGGTCGGCACTGGCGCTGTGCAGCGTGCGGAAATGGCGCAACGCCCCGATGCACAAGGTGACGGGGGCGATGCCCTGTCCTTCGAGGCGGCGCAGGAGCGGGCCGATGCTGGTGACGCGTTGGTCGGCGGTGGCGTGGATGAGGTCATCCACCTCGGCCTCGATGGTGGCGGGGGCAAGGGCTGCGACCTCTGCCGGGGTCAGGGCGGTGTCATCACCGTATTTGTAGAGCGCCACCTTTTCCAGCGTCTGGCGGAAATCGCCGGGATCCAGCGCGCGGGCGAGGGTGTGAAGATCGGCCAGAGCCGCGGGATCCATCCGGGTCAGGCCCGCTTTTCGCAGGGCCTCTTCGATTTCCTCGCGGCTGGGGGGATCGTCGTACAGGCCGATGCAGACCGCGTTCAGGTGCTTTTCGAACAGGGTTTTCAACGCCGATTTCGTGGTCAGGTTCCCGGCGGTCACCACGATTTGCGCATCGCCGGGTTTCCAGTCTTTCAGCGCGTTGGCGATGGTTTCGGTCAGCCCGTCAGTGGCCTCATCCAGCAGCGCCACCCTTGGGCCGGGGAAGAAGCCGACGGCTTTGATCGCGTCCAGCAGCAGGGCGGCATCTTTGCGCAGTTCGGCCCCGCTCATCCGGGTCAGGCGCATTTCGGCCTCACCTTCGGGCCCGATCAGCGCCAGCACGGCATCCTGTCGCTTGAGGGCGACGCGCATCGTGTCCGCCCCAAAGATCAGCAGGCCCGCGCGCGCCGTGTCGGGTTTGGAGAGGTAGCGGTTGGCCTCAACGCCCTTCAGGATCATTGTGCAAAGCGCGCCGAGGCGCCGATGATCCGCGCGACGATCTGATCGGCCAGCAAGCGCATCAGCCGGAAGGCCGCGTCCTCTTTGGCCGATAAGCCCGCGACCGTCGAACCGGTTGCCGACCAACTGGTGAAGCTGCTGACCGTGCCGCCAGCCACCCGGGCGCCGCTGTCGCGGGCGGTCAGGGTCCAGTCGATTTCGCCGGTGAGGTTATAGCGGGTAATCGCGTTATCGGTGGTGATGCCGACGCCGACCGGCTCGGTGCGGATCGTATAGGTCAGGTCGTAGAGCGGTGCCTGCGGACGGCCAAAGCGTTCCTCCAGCCGTTCCACAAGATCAAAGCCGTCCTTGTCGGTCGGGTCTGCGGCGCGGATGCGCCCTTGCAGGCCCTTGGCCGGGCCGCCGGGGCCGTAAGCCGGCGTGAAGCCGCAGGCGGCCAGCGCCAGCGGCATCAGTAAGAACGAGCGGCGGTTAAATGACGACATTGATGATGCGGCCTGGGACAACGATGATTTTCTTCACCGGCTGCCCGGCAAGGAACTTGACCACATCCTCATTCGCCAGCGCAATCTTTTCAACCTCTGACGCGGGCATATCCGTTGGCACGCTGATTTCCGCCCGCCGTTTGCCGTTGATCTGGATCGGCAGGGTCACAGTGTCGTCCACCAGCAGGGCCGGATCGGCCACGGGCCAGGGGGCGGTGGCGCAAAGCCCTTCGCCGCCCTGATAGGTCCAGATCGATTCGGCGATATGCGGGGTCATCGGCGACATGAGTTTGGCCAGCGTGCGGATCGCCGCTTTCATCGCCCCGGTTGAGGCATTGGCCCGCGACAGGGTGTTGGTGAACTCATACAGCTTGGCGATGGCCTTGTTGAAGGCAAAGGTTTCGATGCCGCGCGTCACCTCATCCACGGCGCGGGCGGTGGCGCGGGCCAGATCCGCGTCGCCGACGCCGATGTGGTCGGCGGGCATCTCACCGATGCGGCTGCACAGGGCCCAGACGCGGTTGAGGTGCTTGAACGTCGCTTCGGCCCCCGAGGCGGTCCATTCCACGTCCCGTTCGGGTGGGCTGTCGGACAGGACGAACCAGCGGGCGGTATCAGCGCCAAAGCTGGCGATGATGTTCATCGGGTCGACTACGTTCTTCTTCGATTTCGACATCTTGGCCGAGGGGATCACCTCAACCAGCAGCCCTTCATCGCTGAGCGCGCGGATCCACGCATCGACATCGTCGATCATGTCCAACGGCGGCGGCACATTTCCCCGCACGACGATCCTGCGGTCGGCCACGTTGAAGATCGTCACGTCCTCGGGCAGATGATAGACGGGCCGGCCTTGGTCATCGGTGGTCTTGTAGATTTCATGCGTGACCATGCCTTGGGTGAAGAGCGCGTTGAACGGCTCAATCGCCTTCAGCGGCAGGTGGCCGGTCTTGTGCATCGCGCGGGCGAAGAAGCGCGAATAAAGCAGGTGCAGGATCGCGTGTTCGATCCCGCCGATATACTGGTCGACGTTCATCCAGTATTCGGCGTCTTCGGCCACAGTCGGGGTGGTGGCATGGGGCGCGGTGAAGCGGGCGTAATACCAAGAGGAATCGACGAAAGTGTCCATCGTGTCCGTCTCACGCCGGGCATCGGCGCCGCAGGTCGGGCAGGTGCAGTGGCGCCATGTCGGGTGGCGGTCCAGCGGGTTGCCGGGCACATCGAAGCTGACGTCATAGGGCAGCTCGATCGGCAGGTTTTCCTTCTTTTCCGGCACCACGCCGCAGGTCGCGCAATGCACAACCGGGATCGGACAGCCCCAATAGCGCTGACGGCTGACGCCCCAATCACGCAAGCGGTAGTTGGTTACACCGCGCCCGATGCCATGATCTTCGCAATAGGCGATGGCGGCAGCGACGGCCTCTTCCCCGGTTTGCAGCGTCTGCCCGGCAAAGCCGCGCAGGTACGTCACACGTTCCGATTTCATCGGCACGAACGCATCGGTCAGGGGGGCGTCCGACGGCTCGGCCCCTTCGGCAGCAAAGACCGCGTCGATGGTCAGCCCGTATTTGGTGGCGAATTCAAAGTCGCGGGCGTCATGGGCCGGGCAGCCAAAGATCGCGCCGGTGCCGTAATCCATCAGGATGAAGTTGGCGATATAGACCGGCAGCTGCCAGTTGTTGTCGAACGGGTGCATCACGTGGATGCCCGTGTCCATGCCGCGCTTTTCGGCGGTCTCCAGCGCCTCGGCCGAAGTGCCGATCTTGCGGCATTCGGCGACAAAGGCGGCAATCGCGGGGTCGTGCTGTTCCAGTTGCTTGGCCAGCGGGTGATCCGGCGAGATCGCCGCAAAGGACGCGCCCAGCAGGGTGTCGGGGCGGGTGGTGTAGACCTCCAGCCGGTCAAATCCATCCGGCGCGCCGACGGTTGAGAAGGCAAATTGCAGACCGCGCGACTGACCGATCCAGTTGGCCTGCATCAGGCGCACCTTCTCGGGCCAGTTGGTCAGGCCGTCCAGAGCGGACAGCAGTTCGGCCGAGTAGTCCGAGATTTTGAAGAACCATTGCGTCAGCTCGCGCCGTTCGACCTGCGCGCCCGACCGCCAGCCCTTGCCGTCGATGACCTGTTCATTGGCCAGCACGGTCATGTCCACCGGGTCCCAGTTGACCACGGCGTTCTTGCGATAAACCAGACCCTTTTCCATCATGTCGATGAACATGGCCTGCTGCTGGCCGTAATATTCCGGGTCACAGGTGGCGAACTCGCGGGACCAGTCGATGGACAGGCCCAGCGGTTTCATCTGCGCGCGCATGTCGGCGATGTTGCCGTAGGTCCAGTCCTTGGGGTGGCCGCCCCGCTCCATGGCCGCGTTCTCGGCGGGCATGCCGAACGCGTCCCAGCCCATCGGGTGCAGCACCGAAAAACCCTGCGCCGCCTTGGTCCGGGCGACGACATCTCCCATCGTGTAGTTACGCACATGGCCCATGTGGATGCGGCCCGACGGATAGGGGAACATCTCAAGCACGTAGTACTTGGGCTTGGCGGGGTCGCGGCGGGCCTTGAAGGCTTCTGCCTCGTCCCAGACCTGTTGCCATTTCGGTTCGATGCTTGCGGGGTCGTAGCGCGACATGGGCGGCCTCATGCTGGATCGCCTGCGGGATACACTGCCGGACGGGCCAAGGTCCAGAGGTTCCGGCCAAAACGGCGGCATCGCGGTGGGGTTCGGGCCTGTTGCCACAGTGGGGCCTCCGGCGGGAGTATTTTGGGCCAAGATGAAAGCCCCATCATCTTGGCCCAAATACTCCCCGCGGAGCGTTCAACCTTGGTGGCGGCGCGCGGGTTCAGGTGGCGTCCAGCAGGCCGCGCCCCTTGAGCAAGGGTTCCACCCCCGGCATCTTGCCCCGGAATTTGGTGTAGAGCACGTCCGGTTCTTCAGATCCGCCTGCCGACAGGATGAATTGTTCCAGCCGGGCGGCGGTGGCGGGGTCAAAGGGGTCGCCGGCTTCTTCAAAGGCGGCAAAGGCGTCGGCGTCCATCACTTCGGACCACATGTAGCTGTAGTAGCCGCTGGAATAGCCGTCTCCCGAGAAGATATGCGCGAAATGTGGGGTCGCGTGGCGCATGCGGATGGCGCGCGGCATGCCAAGACCTTCGAGCACCTCCGCCTGTTTCTGCATCGGGTCCATTGGGGCAGGGCCATTGTGGAAGGCCAGATCGACGAAGGCCGAGGCGAGGAATTCCACGGTGGCAAAGCCCTGATCATAGGTGCCGGCGGCCAGCAGGCGCGCCAGCAGATCGGCGGGCATCGGCGCGCCGCTGTCCACATGGCGGGCATGCTTTTCCAGCACTTCGGGCACTTCGAGCCAGTGTTCATAGAGTTGGCTGGGCAGTTCCACGAAATCGCGCGCCACTGAGGTGCCCGAGATGAAGCCATAGGTCACATTCGACAGCATCTGGTGCAGCGCGTGGCCGAATTCGTGGAAAAGCGTGCGCGCGTCATCATAAGACAGCAGCGCGGGGTCGCCTTTGGCGAAGTTGCAGACGTTGACCACGATGGGCCGCTGATCGCCGCCCAGCTTTTTCTGGCTGCGCATCGCCGAGCACCATGCGCCCGAGCGTTTGGAGCCACGGGCAAAGTAATCCCCGATGAACACCGCGATATGTTCACCGCGGCGGGTCACCTCCCACGCGCGGGCGTCGGGGTGGTAAAGCGGCGTGTCCAGAGCGCGGAACTCCAGCCCGAACAAGCGGTCGGCGCAATCAAACTGCGCCGCGAGCATGGCGTTCAGCGACAGGTAGGGCTTGAGCGCGGCCTCATCCAGATCATGTTCGGCAAGGCGGCGCTTTTCGGAATAGTAGCGCCAATCCCACGGCTCCAGCGGGCCGGGCTGACCGTCGGCGTGGAGCATTGTCTCCAGCACGGCGGCGTCGGCTTCGGCTTCGGCTTTGGCCGGGGCCCAGACGCGCTGCAACAGGGTTTCCACTGCTGCGGGCGTCTTGGCCATTTCCGGTTCCAGCTTGTAGGCGGCAAAGGTTGGATAGCCCAGCAGATGCGCGCGTTCTTCGCGCAGCTTCAGGATTTCGGCGGCGATGGCGCGGTTGTCATGGGCGTTGCCATTTTCCCCGCGCGCCACCCAAGCCTCATAAGCGCGCTGACGCAGGCTGCGGTTGGGTGAGAATTGCAGGAACGGCACGATGAGTGAGCGGCTGAGGGTGACCACCGGGCCGGGGGCAGACTTTTCTTGCCCGGCAGCGCGGGCGCTGGCCTGCACAAAGGCGGGCAGGGCGGCCAGATCGGCGGGGGGCAGCGGCATGGACCATTCGCGTTCATCGGCCAGCAGGTTCTGGCTGAACTGGGTGCCCAGCACCGCCAGCCGCGATTTGACCGCCGTCAGCCGTTCAGCCTGAGCGCCGTCCAGTTGCGCGCCAGAGCGGACGAACATCTGACGATACAGCGTCAGCACCCGCAACTGTTCTGCCGTCAGGTCCAGCGTGGCGCGGTTTTGCCAGAGGGACTCTATCCGGTCGAACAGCGGGCGGTTGTTGGTGGTCTCGGACGCAAAGGCGCTCATCTTGGGGGCAAGGTCGCGCATCAGCGCCTCGCGGGCATCGGTGGAATCCGCGCCGGAGAGGTTGTAGAAAACGCCCGCCACCCGGTCGAGCAAGCTTTCGGCCTGCTCCAGCGCCTCAACCGTGTTGGAAAAATCGGGCGCGTCAGGGTTGGCGGCGATGGCGGCGATGTTGGCGCGGGCCTCGGCCAGGGCGGCGTCAAAGGCGGGGGCGAAATCGGCATCGGTGATCGTGGCGAAGGGCGGCAAGCCGAATTCGGCGGTCCAGGGGGCGAGAAGCGCGTTCATGGGGATCTCCTTTGCGGCAAAGCTAGGGGGCGGGGGCGGGAAGGTCCAGAGCCGCGCCGTTCACCTTTCGCTGCGGGCCCGCAGGCGGTGCTCTACCCGCCGCAAAACAAGGCTGAGCGTGATGGTCATGGTCAGATAAATCAGCGCGACCACGTTATAGGTTTCAAAATAGCGAAAGTTTCCGGCGGCGGTGACTTTGCCCAGTTGGGTGATGTCGGTCACGCCCAGCACCGAGACCAGCGAGCTGTCCTTGACCATGGCCACAAAGTCATTGCCCAAGGGTGGCAGGATCATGCGGAAGGCTTGGGGAAAGACGATGTGTCGAAAGCGTTGCCAGCCGTTCAGGCCAAGCGCTTGGGCGGCTTCGATCTGGCCCTTGTCGACAGCGGCAAGGCCCGCGCGGAAGACTTCGGCCAGAAAGGCGGAATAGGCGATGGTCAGCGCAATCACCGCGCGGGCCAGCAGCGGGAAATCCCGCGTGCGCCACGGCTCCATCCCGGTCCATGCGGTCAGCCAGTTCACGGCGGCGACCAGCGCGGGGGCGGCGGCGAAGGCCACATAGAGCAGCAGCACGATGATGGGCACGCCGCGCACCACCTCGACATAAAACCGCGCGGCCTGGCGCAACAGCAAGAACCGCGACAGGCCCGCCAGCGCCAAGGCAAGGCCAATGGCACAGGCACCGGTATAGGCGACCAAGGTCACGCCGATGGTGATGCCAATGCCCTTGGACAGGGTGCGCAGCACGTCGGTGTAAATCTGGTTGGCCCAGATTTCATAAAACAGCCAAGCCACGATCCCTGCCAGCAGCAAAAGCCACCAGGGAAAGTCCTGTTTTGCGGAAGAGTTGGGGCGGGGGGACATCCGGAAAATCCCCCACCCCGGTGAGGGGGTGGGGGGAAGGGCCGTTATTCGCCCATCTTGTAGTCAACGAACCACGTCTGGTTCAGCGCATCCATGGTGCCGTCTGCCTTCATCGCGGCGATGGCGGCGTTGATTTGGCCGACAAGTTCTGAGCCTTTCGGGAAGATGAAGCCGAAATCTTCGGAGGCCAGCGGCTCACCGATGATCTTGAGCTTGCCATCCGAGGCACCGACATAGCCGTTGGCGGCGGTGGAATCCGACAAGGTCAGGTCCACGTCGCCGGTCTTCAGCGCCTCCAGCCCGGCCCCGAAGGTTTCGAACTTGATGATGCGGGCGTTTTCTTCGTTGCCGTCCAGAATGTTGTAAACCGCAGCGTAGAAGGGCGAGGTGCCGGGCTGGGCCGAGACCAGCAGGTCCGGCAGGGCCGCAAAGCTGGCGGCATCGGTAAAGCGGCTTTCATCGCCGCGCACGATCATCAGCATTTCGGACCGCATGTAGGGGTCGGAGAAATCCACCTTTTCCTTGCGGTCGTCCTTGATGGTGATGCCGGTCATGCCAAGGTCGAACTGGCCTTCGGACACTGCGGGGATCATCGCGTCCCAGCTGGTGTTTTCGTATTTGATGGTGATGTTCAGGCGCTTGGCGATTTCGGCCATCGCGTCATATTCCCAGCCAATCGCCTTGCCGTCCTTGTCGAGGAACTGCAGCGGCGGGTAGGCGTTTTCGGTCACAACGGTGATTTCCTTGCCACCAAGATCGGGCAGGGCTTGGGCGAAAGCGGCGGTGGACAGCGAAAGGGCAAGACCCGTAAGGGCGGCGGTCAGTTTCATGTCAGGGCTCCGGTGCAAAAGCGATGCCGGAGTATGGACGAGGCGCAGGGGCAGGGGCAAGGGGGCGGATTAGCCCACCAGACGCCGCAGGCGCGAGGGCGGCTGGCCGAAACGGGCCGCGAACGCCCGCGACAGCGTTGAGGCCGAGGAAAACCCGCAGCGCAGCGCCACCTCGGCCAAAGGGTGCCGGGTATCGGTGATCATCCGGCGCGCGGCGGCAAGCCGCAGGGTCAGCGCATAGGCGGCGGGGGTCATGCCAAGGTGCGCGGCAAAGATCTGCTCCAGCCGCCGGGGCGACAGGCCAAGGGCGGCGGCGATTTCGGCGGTGGTCTCGGGCGCGTCCAGCCGTGTCTCCATCCGGGCCATCGCCTGGGCGACGCGGGTATCCAGACGGGGGTTGGACAGGCGCGGGTCGGGTCCGGCAAGGCTGATCTGCGGCTCATGCCCGTCGCGGGCGGTGGTGATGAAGCTGGCCGCGACCTGCAGGGCAAGGGCCGCCCCGTGGCGGGCGCGGATCAGGTGCAGCATCAGATCGGCGGCGGGCGCGGCCCCCCCGGCGGTAAAGCGGCTGCGGTCGATCACAAAGCGGTCGGGCACGACATCGACTTGCGGATGGGCGGCGGCGAGATCCTCCAGATCTTCCCAATGCACGGTGGCGCGGTGGCCGTTCAGCAACCCCGCCCGCGCCAGCACCCAAGCCCCCGCGTCGATCCCGCCGATGGCGGCAAAGCGCGGGGCCATGCGGGAAAGGTCGCGGATCAGCGGTGCAGTGGCCACCTGAGATTGCCGAAATCCGGCGATGACCACCAGCGCCTCGGCCCCTTCTGCCGCCGCAAGGGGCCCGTTGGAGGGCAATTCGATCCCGCAGGTCAGCGGCACCGCACGGCCATCGGGCGACACCACCCGCCAGCGGTAGCCATCGCGCCCAAGGTGGCGATTGGCCGAGCGCAGCGGATCCAGCGTTGAGGCGACCTCGAGAATGGAGGCTTGCGGGAGCACCAGAAGCGCCAGCGTCAGCGGCTGGGCAGAGGGTGCAAAGATCGTTGCGTGTTTTGCCATGAAACTTTCGTAATTCGTCACGCGTGGGGGCGCAAGGGCGCTATGCTGCTCGCAACACTCAGGAGGATTCCCATGCCCTTGGCCATGAACCGCGAAGTTTTCATCACCTGTGCCGTGACCGGATCGGGCGGCACGCAGGACAAAAGCCCGCATGTTCCGCGCAGCCCGGAACAGATTGCCAAATCGGCGATCGACGCGGCCAAGGCCGGGGCGGCGGTGGTGCATTGCCACGTCCGTGATCCCGAAACCGGCAAGCCCTCACGCGATCTGGCGCTCTATCGCGAGGTGACCGAGCGTATCCGGGATTCTGGCACCGATGTGGTGTTGAACCTGACGGCGGGCATGGGCGGCGACCTTTTGTTCGACGGCACGGAAAAGATGGGCCAGATGGCGGGCCATTCCGACATGGCGGGCGCTGCCGAGCGTGTGGCCCATGTGGTCGAATGCCGGCCCGAGATCTGCACGCTGGACTGCGGCACGATGAACTTTAACGAGGCTGACTATGTGATGGTCAACACCCCCGGCATGTTGCGGGATATGGCCAAGCGGATGGTGGCATCCGGCGTGCGGATTGAGATTGAGGCCTTTGACACCGGGCATCTATGGCTGGCCAAGCAGTTGGCGAGTGAGGGGATCATCCCCGATCCGGTCTTGGTGCAGCTGTGCATGGGCGTGCCGTGGGGCGCGCCGGATGATCTGAACACCTTCCTTGCCATGGTCAACAACGTGCCCGCCCATTGGTTCTGGAGCGCGTTTTCCATCGGTCGCAACGAGATGCCCTATGTCGCGGCCTCGGTGCTTGCGGGGGGCAATGTGCGGGTGGGTCTGGAAGACAACCTGTGGCTGGACAAGGGTGTGCTGGCCACCAACGCGCAACTGGTCGAACGCGCGGTGTCGATCATCAGCAACCTTGGCGCGCGGGTCATCACCCCCGCCGAAGTGCGCGCCAAGCTGAAGCTGGAAAAGCGGGCGCCCCTGCCGAAATAGGCCGGAGCGCGCGGAATGCGGGCGTGAAGGCCCGACTGTTTTGACCAATCTGAAGGACGAGAGCAGACGATGACACGGAAAGCGGCAATCATTGGCGGCGGGGTTATTGGCGGTGGCTGGGCGGCGCGGTTCCTGCTGAACGGCTGGAACGTGTCGGTGTTCGACCCGGACCCGCAGGCCGAGCGCAAGATCGGCGAAGTGATGGCGAACGCGCGGGCCGCCCTGCCTGCGCTGTCTGATGTGCCGATGCCTGCCGAGGGCGTGCTGTCCTTTGCCGCCACCATCACCGAAGCGGTGGAGGGCGCCGCCTACATTCAGGAATCGGTGTCCGAACGGCTGGACCTGAAACATCGCGTGTTTGCCCAGATCCAGCAATCGGCGGAACTGGGCACGCCGATCGGCTCGTCAACCTCGGGCTTCAAGCCGTCGGAGTTGCAGCAGAACGCGGCGAACCCGGCCACGATCTTTGTCGCCCACCCGTTCAACCCGGTCTACCTGTTGCCGCTGGCCGAGGTGGTGCCGTCGCCGAAATCCGATCCTGCGGTGATCGAGAATGCGAAAACCATCCTGCGCGAAATCGGCATGTTCCCCCTGCATATACGCAAGGAAATCGACGCCCATATCGCCGACCGCTTCCTGGAGGCCGTCTGGCGCGAGGCGCTGTGGCTGGTCAAGGACGGCATCGCCACGACCGAGGAAATCGACGAGGCGATCCGCATGGGCTTTGGCCTGCGCTGGGGCCAGATGGGCCTGTTCGAGACCTATCGCGTGGCCGGTGGCGAGGCGGGCATGAAGCATTTCATGGCGCAGTTCGGCCCTTGCCTGACCTGGCCCTGGACCAAGCTGATGGATGTACCGGAGTTCAATGACGAGCTGGTAGACCTGATCGCCGGCCAGTCGGATGCACAATCGGGGCATCACACGATCCGCGAGCTGGAACGCATCCGCGACAGCAACCTGATCGGCTTTCTGCGCGCGCTGAAAGATCGCAACTGGGGCGCGGGCAAGGTTCTGCGCGAGCATGACGAGCGGCGCGCAGTGGCCTTCCATGCCGATATTGACGCCGGAATCGACGCGGGTCCAAAGGCGGAACCGCTGGTCATGGCGCAGTTGCAGGTCTTGCCGGGCTGGATCGACTACAACGGCCACATGACCGAAAGCCGCTATTACTTTGCCAACTCCGAAGCGGTGGACAATTTCCTGCGGCTGATCGGGGCCGGGATGGACTATGTCGCGGCGGGCAATTCCTTCTATTCCGCCGAAACCCATATCCGCCATCTGGGCGAGGCCAAGCTGGGCGACCGCCTTACAGCCACGTTGCAGATCATCAGCGCGGATGAAAAACGGTTCCGGTCCTTTGTGCGGATCATGAAAGATGAGACCTGCGTGGCCACGATCGAGCAGCTTTGCCTGCATGTGAACATGGCCGAGGGCAAATCCGTCCCCGCCGCCCCGGCCGTCTGGGCCAAGCTGGAGGCCATCGCCAAGGCCCACGCCGGCCTGCCCCTGCCCGAAGGCGCAGGCCGCGCCGTTGGCCAGAAGAAAGCGTGACACCATGAATTTCGGACTGACCGAAGAACAGCAGATGATCGTCGATGCCACCCGTGGCTTTGTCGAAAAGGAACTCTACCCGCATGAGGCCGAGGTGGAACGCACCGGCCATCTGCGCCCCGAACTGCGCAAGGAAATCGCCGCCAAGGCCATCGCGGCCGGGCTTTACGCGGCAAACATGCCCGAAGAGGTCGGCGGCGCGGGCCTGGATACGCTCAGCTGGCTTTTGTACGAAAAGGAACTGGGCAAGGCCAATTACGCCCTGCACTGGACCTGCGTCTCGCGCCCGTCGAACATCCTGCTGGCCTGCGAAGGCGACCAGCGCGCGCAGTATCTGTTGCCCTGCGTGCGCGGCGAAAAGCACGACTGTCAGGCGATGACCGAACCGGGGTCCGGGTCTGACCTGCGGTCGATGAAGGCCTCGGCGCGGGAAGAGGGCGATGATTTCATCCTCAACGGCACCAAGCATTTCATCAGCCATGCCGATGTGGCCGATTTCGCGATTGTCTGGATGGCAACCGGAGAAGAAGACACGCCGCGCGGCCGCAAGAAACGGATCACGGCCTTTCTGGTCGACAAGGGCACGCCGGGCTTCACCGTGCGCGACGGCTACCGCAACGTCAGCCACCGCGGCTATAACAACATGGTGCTGGAATTCGACGATTGCCGCCTGAACAAACGGCAAGTGCTGGGCGAGGTCCACAAAGGGTTCGAGGTGGCGAATTCCTGGCTCGGGGCGACGCGGTTGCAAGTGGCCTCGACCTGCCTTGGCCGGGCGGAACGCGCGCTGGGCCATGCAATTGCCTATGCGGCCGAGCGCAAACAGTTCGGCCAGTTGATCGGCAAGTTCCAGGGCGTCAGCTTCAAGCTGGCCGATATGGCGATGGAGTTGAAGGCGGCAGAGCTGCTGACCCGCGAGGCTGCGTGGAAATACGATCAGGGCACGGTGACCGAAGCCGACATGTCGATGGCCAAGCTGAAGGCCACCGAAGTGCTGGCCATGATCGCCGATGAGGCGATCCAGATCCACGGCGGCATGGGCCTGATGGAGGAATTGCCTCTGGAACGCATCTGGCGCGACGCGCGGGTGGAACGGATCTGGGAAGGCACCTCGGAAATCCAACGCCACATCATCAGCCGTGAACTTTTGCGCCCACTCGGCGCGTAACCGGCCAAGGCCGGGGGGCCAGCCCCCCAGACCGCCCCAAAAAGCCGGGGGGCCAGCCCCCCGGACCCCCCGGGATATTTAGAGACAGAAAATGCAGAAACAGAGTTCCAGAAACCTTTCCTTAACCTCCCCGTGCGAGGCTGGGTCTGCGGTACAGGGGGGGACCCCGATGACCGCGACAGGAAATGGCGGATTGCCATACAGCACCTCGTTCCGGTTGCCGGGGCGGGGTGCTTCTATTTTCTGTCCTCAAATATCCTCGGGGGTCCGGGGGCAGACAGCCCCCGGCGCCGGCGGCAAAAGCGGGGGGTGGGCATGACGTCCCTTGACCGGTTGCTGCGTCCGAAATCCATTGCCGTGCTGGGTGCCGGTTGGGCGCTGAATGTGATCGAGCAATGTGCCAAGATGGGTTTTGACGGGCCGGTTTGGCCCGTGCACCCAACCAAGGCCGAGATCGGCGGGCTGAAGGCCTATGCAAGTCTTGCCGATCTGCCCGGTGTGCCGGATGCGACCTTTATCGGCGTCAACCGCTTTGCGACGCTGGAGGTGGTGGCGGAATTGGCGGCTTTGGGGGCGGGCGGGGCGATCTGCTTTGCCTCGGGCTGGACCGAAGCCGGCGAGCCGGAGTTGCAGGCGCAGCTTGTTGCGGCGGCGGGTGACATGCCGATCCTTGGGCCGAACTGCTATGGGGTTATCAACTACCTAGACGGGGCGCTGCTTTGGCCCGATCAGCATGGCGGCGTGCGGGTGGATAAGGGGGTGGCGCTGCTTAGCCAGTCCTCCAACATCATCATCAACATGTCGATGCAAAAGCGCGGCTTGCCCGTGGCCTATGTGGCCTGTCTTGGCAATGCGGCGGTGGTCGGCCTGGCGGATCTGGCCGGGGCCTTGCTGGCCGATGACCGGGTCACGGCGATTGGCATGTATATCGAGGGCATCGATGATGCCGCGGCCTTTGCCGATCTGGCCGAGCGGGCGCGGGCGGCGGGCAAGGGGATCGTCTGCATCAAGTCCGGCAAGACCGAGTTGAGCCGGACGGCGGCGGCGTCGCACACCGCGTCGCTGGCCGGGGGCGGGGCGGCGTCCAGCGCGTTTCTGCGGCAGATCGGGGTGGCGGAGGTGAGCTCTCCGGCTGAGTTGATTGAGACCTTGAAGATCCTGCATGTGCATGGCGCCTTGGGCAGCCGGATCTGTTCGCTGTCCTGTTCGGGAGGCGAGGCGGGGTTGGTGGCCGATCTGGCGGCCCCCTACGGCATCGATTTTCCCGCCCCGTCGCAAGCGACGCGCGAGCGTCTGGGCGAGATCCTTGGCCCCATTGTGACCATTGCCAACCCGTTGGATTATCACACCTTTATCTGGGGTGACGGGCCGCGCACCACGGATGTCTTCACCACGATGCTGGCGGGCTATGACGCGGGGATCTACATCATTGATCCGCCGCGCAACGACCGCTGCGATCCGTCGGGCTATCAGCCGGCGCTGGATGCGATTGTGGCCGCGCAGGGGGCCACCGGGCGCCCGGCCTTTCCGGTGGCCTCATTCCCCGAGAATTTCGACGAGGCCTATGCGATCCGTCTGATGGATCAGGGCGTGGTCACGCTGATGGGGTTGGAGACCGCCTTGGCCGCGATCCGTGCCGCGCAGGTGGCGCCGGGGCGGGCGGGCTGGCGGCCTGCCGCGCCGCTGCCCGAACGGCAGACCCGGCTTTTGACCGAGGCTGAGGGCAAGGACATTCTGGCGGCGGCGGGCGTATCGGTGCCGCGCGCGGTGACCGGGGCCACGCTGGCCGAGGTCGCTGCGGCGGCAAAGGGCCTAACCGCCCCCTTCGCGCTGAAAGGTCTGGGCTTTGCCCACAAGACCGAGGCGGGGGCGGTGCGTCTGGGCTTGACCGATCTGGACGGTCAGGCCGAAATGGCCGGGGCCACGGGCTATCTGGTGGAAGAAATGGTCACCGGGGCGGTGGCGGAAATCCTGCTGGGGCTGCGCCGCGATCCGGTCTACGGGGTCAGCCTGACCCTTGGCATGGGCGGGGTGACGGCAGAGCTTCTGGCCGATACCGTCACGCTGATCCTGCCCGCCACGGGTGCCGAGATCATGGAGGCCTTGCAGCGTCTGCGCCTGTGGCCCCTGCTGGACGGCTACCGGGGTCGGCCCAAGGCCGATGTGGCCGCTTTGGTTCAGGTGGCGCTGGGGTTGGGCCAAGCGATGCTGGATGACCCCCGGCTGGAAGAAATCGAAATCAACCCGATCCTGCTGCGCCCCTCTGGCGCGGTGGCGGTCGATGCTTTGGTCAGGAAAGGATAATCCATGGATATGCGCAGCGAAGGCCCGATCAAGACCCGGCGCGAGGGGGCCATTCTGGAGGTGACCCTCGACAGCCCGAAGGCCAATGCGATCAGCCTGAAAACCAGCCGGGTGATGGGCGAGGTGTTCCGCGATTTCCGCGATGATGACAGCCTGCGCGTCTGCATCCTGCGCGCGGCGGGGGAAAAGTTCTTTTGCCCCGGTTGGGATCTGAAAGCCGCCGCTGCGGGCGATGCGGTGGACGGGGATTACGGTGTCGGCGGTTTTGGCGGCTTGCAGGAATTGCCGAACCTCAACAAGCCGGTGATCGCCGCGGTGCAGGGGATTTGCTGCGGCGGCGGGCTGGAGCTTGCCCTTTCGGCCGATCTTATCCTGTGTTCGGCCAATGCCACCTTTGCGCTGCCGGAAATCCGGTCCGGAACGGTGGCCGATGCGGCCTCGATCAAGCTGCCCAAGCGCATCCCCTACCATGTTGCGATGGACCTGTTGCTGACCGGCCGCTGGTTTGATGCCGAAGAGGCGTTCCGCTGGGGGATCGTGAAGGAAATCACCACCTCTGAAGACCTGCTGACCAAGGCGTGGGATCTGGCGCGGCTGTTGGAAAGCGGACCGCCGCTGGTCTATGCCGCGATCAAGGAAGTGGTGCGTGAGGCCGAAAACATGCGGTTCCAAGACGCGCTGAACCGGATCACCAAGCGGCAGATGCCCACGGTGGACCGGCTCTATGCCTCGGAGGATCAGTTGGAAGGCGCGCGCGCCTTTGCCGAAAAGCGTGATCCCGTCTGGAAGGGCAAGTAAAAGTTTTACGACACATTCTGTCGTAAAGAAGCGCGGCAAATCCGGTCTTTGCGGCGTAATCTGCCCTGCCGGGTGGAGGGTCTTGCGACCTTCCCGCCCCGCCACACCGTTCAGGCAGGATGAAAGACCCGAAGATGCACGACACCGATTACATCATCGTGGGCTCTGGCTCTGCCGGGTCGGTGTTGGCCGAACGGCTGACGGCCTCGGGCAAGCATCGGGTGACGGTGCTGGAGGCCGGGGGCAGTGACCGGCGGTTCTATGTGCAACTGCCGCTGGGCTATGGAAAGCTGTTCTACGATCCCGCGGTGAACTGGCTGTACAAGACCGAGCCCGATCCGGGTCTGGCCGGGCAGCAGGACCACTGGCCGAGGGGCAAGATTCTGGGCGGGTCATCCTCGATCAACGCGATGGTGTGGATCCGAGGGCACCGGGCCGATTATGACGAATGGGGCGCATCCAATCCGGGCTGGGGCTGGGACGACTGTCTGGCCGCCTATCGCGCGATGGAAGACACCGAGGCCGGCGGCGATGACTATCGCGGCAAGGGCGGGCCGCTGTTCATCAGCGAAAACCGCAAGGGCCTGCATTGGCTGGTCGAGGATTATCTGAAAGCCTGCGGGCAGGCCGGTTTGCCGCAGAACCGCGATTTCAACGGGGCCGAGCAGGAGGGGGCCGGCACCTATCAGATGACGATCAAGGGCGCGCGCCGCAACTCTGCCGCGCGGGCCTTCCTGCGTCCGGCAATGAAGCGCGACAACCTGCGGGTGGTGACCGGGGCGCAGGTGACCCGCGTGATCCTTGAGGGGCGCCGGGCGGTGGGGGTGGAGTATGTCAAGGACGGCCAGACCCTGCAGATGCGCTGCAATGCCGAGGTGATCCTGTCGGGCGGGGCCATCAACTCGCCGCAACTGCTGCAACTGTCGGGGGTGGGTCCGGGGGTGTTGCTGCACGGGCTCGGCCTGCCCGTGGTGCAGGACAACCCCAATGTGGGCGACCATCTGAGCGACCATCAGGGCATCAACTATACCTGGCGGATGAAGGTGCCGACCTATAACGGGCTGCTGCGGCCTTGGTGGGGGAAACTGTTCGTCGGGATGCAGTATTTTCTGACCGGCGGCGGGCCGCTTGCCAAGTCGATCAACCATGCGGGCGGGTTCTTCCGCACCGATCCGGGCCAGCCGCGACCGAACATGCAGCTGTATTTTCAGGCGTTCTCGACCCTGATGCCCAAGGCCGGAGAGCGCCCCCTGCTGACGCCCGACCCGTTCCCCGGCCTGTCGATCGGCCTGTCGAACTGTCGCCCGACCAGCCGGGGCCATATCCGCATCGGCTCTGCCGATCCGCTCGCGCATCCGGTGATCACCGCCAACGCCTTTTCCACCGATCACGACGTGGCCGAGATGCTGGCCGCGGTCAAATTCTTGCGCCATATCGCGGCGCAACCGGCGATGGCCCCGCTGATCGCCGAAGAACTGCGTCCCGGCCCGGCGGTGGACGGCGATGAGGCGCTGATCGCCGATTTCCGCCAGCGGTCGGGCACGGTCTATCACCCGTCCTGCACCGCCCGGATGGGGGCGGACCCGGCGACCTCGGTGGTCGATGCGCGGCTGAGGGTGCATGGGCTGGACGGGCTTCGGGTGATCGACGCCGGCGCCTTCCCGAACCTGATCGCGGGCAACACCAACGCGCCGTCGATGCTGATGGGTTGGCTGGGGGCAGAGCGCGTGTTGCAGGACGCGCGCTAACCGGGCGATCCGGGGCGCGGGGGCCGGCTTCGGGGCCATCGAGGCCCCTCAGCCGGCGGGGTGGCAATTGGTCAAGGGCGCGCCCGGGGGCGGCGTTGGACGCTCCGCGGGGGATATTTTCAGACAGAAAATGCTTTCATCTTGGCTTAAATACTCCCGCCGGAGGCTTCCGCAGGGGGCGCCTGCGGAAGCGTTGGCAGGATGGGGCGGTCATTCGCCGCGCGGGAAGCGTTTGCTTTCTTCGAGGACGTTCAGGTCCATGTGGTTGCGCATGTAGCGTTCGGAGGCGGCGCGCAGGGGCTGGTGGTCCCACGGGTAGTAGGCGCCGTTGCGCAGGGCCTCATAGACCACCCAGCGGCGGGCCTGGCTTTGGCGGACCTCGGCGTCATAGGCGGGGATGTCCCAGCGGGCTTGGGCTTCGGTCTGGAAATGCGCGAGGATTTCGGCGGCGCGGGGGTCGGCGGCGAGGTTGAAGTCCTCATCCGGGTCGGCGTTCAGGTCGTAAAGCTGGTCGGGGTCGGCGGGGCAGTGGATGTATTTCCATGCGCCCTGACGCAGGGCGACCATGGGGGTGATCGTGCCTTCGGCGGCGTATTCCATGGCGACGGGCGCGGTGCGTTCGCCGCCCTTGGCCAGCGGCAGCAGGCTGATCCCGTCGGTCCAGGGCATCACCTCGTCCATCGATATCCCGGCGAGGTCGCAAAGCGTCGGCGTCAGGTCGATGGTGGAGACGGGCGTATCGATGCGGCCCGGGGGCAGGTCGGGGGCGGCGATCATCAGGGGCACGCGGGAGGCGCCTTCGAAGAAGTTCATCTTGAACCACAGCCCTTTGCGGCCCAGCATCTCGCCATGGTCGGAGACAAAGATCACCACGGCCTCTTGGCGCGATGCCTCAAGCGCGGCGAAGATTTCGCCGATCTTGTCATCGACGTAGGAGATGTTGGCGAAGTAGCCTTGGCGGGCGCGGCGGATGTGGTCGGGGGTGACGTTCAGCCCGCGCCAGTCGCAAGCGTCCATCAGCCGTTGGGAATGGGGGTCCATGTCTTCATAGGCAAGGGCGCGCGGCGGCTCCAGTTCGGGAGCGCCTTCATACAGGTCCCAGTATTTCTTGCGCGCGACGAAGGGGTCATGGGGGTGGGTGAAGCTCGCCGTCAGGCACCAGGGCCGGGGGTCGAGGCCGCGCGACAGGTCGTAGATTTTCTGCACGGCCTGATGGCAGACGTCATCGTCATATTCCAGTTGGTTGGTGATTTCGGCCACCCCCGCCCCGGTGACCGAGCCGAGGTTGTGATACCACCAGTCGATGCGCTCGCCGGGTTTGCGGTAGTCGGGGGTCCAGCCGAAATCGGCGGGGTAGATGTCGGTTGTCAGGCGGTCCTCGAACCCGTGCATCTGGTCGGGGCCGACGAAGTGCATCTTGCCCGACAGGCAGGTGTAATAGCCTGCGCGGCGCAGGTGGTGGGCATAGGTCGGGATGTCGGAGGCGAACTCGGCGGCGTTGTCATAGACCCGCGTGCGGCGCGGCAAAGCGCCCGACATGAAGGCGGCGCGGGCGGGGGCGCAGAGCGGCGAGGCGGTGTAGCTGTTGGCAAAGCGCACCGAATGCGCCGCCAGTCGCCGGAGGTTGGGGGTGTGCAGAAAGGCCGCCGGACCATCGTCAAACAGGGTGCCTGTCAATTGATCCACCATCAGGATCAGGATGTTCGGGCGATCGTTCATCGGGCTCTCCGTTTTCATTTGCCTATGGGTGAAGCGGCTTTGTGATTTGGGCAAGAGGGGAAAGTGGGGTTAAGGTGGCCTGTGTCGCTTTGCTTGGAAAAAGCGGCGTAATAGGCTGTAATTCTGCCCATAAGGCGGCGCCTGATGGGGTGGGGAACGAGGAGAGTGCGCGCGTGTTGCAAGCCATAAAGACGGTTACCGAGTTCCCGCGGCGGGTGGTTGATATCCCGGATATGGGGATCATTCTGGCCGATGGCTGCCGGCTTTCCGCGCGGGTCTGGATGCCCGAGGACGCAGCATCCGATCCGGTGCCGGCGGTATTGGAATATATCCCATATCGCAAACGCGACGGGACTTTGCCGCGCGATGAGATGATGCATCCGTATGTGGCCGGGCATGGCTATGCCTCGGTGCGGGTGGATATGCGCGGCAATGGCGACAGCGACGGGGTGATGACCGACGAATACACCGCGCAAGAGCTGGCCGATGCCTGTGAGGTGATCGCTTGGCTGGCGGCACAGCCGTGGTGCACGGGGTCTGTCGGGATGATGGGCAAGAGCTGGGGCGGGTTCAACTGTCTGCAGACGGCCTTTCTGCAGCCGCCCGCGCTGAAAGCGGTGCTTTCGGTCTGTTCGACCACCGACCGTTTTGCCGATGACATCCATTTCAAGGGCGGCTGTCTCTTGGGGGAAAACTTTGGCTGGGGGGCGGTGATGCTGTCCTTTTCCAGCCGCCCGCCGGACCCGGCCTTGCGGGACGATTGGCGCGCGGTTTGGTTGGCGCGGTTGGACGCGGAGCCTTGGTTGGCGCCGCGCTGGGCGCGCGAGCAGGCGCGCGGCGCGTATTGGAAGCATGGCTCGGTCGGGGAGGATTACGCGCGGCTGACGGTGCCGGTTTTGTCCTTTGGCGGCTGGGCTGACAACTACATGAACACCGTGGCGGCCTTGGTTGAAAACGTGCCCGCCCCGGTGAAGGGGATCGTCGGGCCTTGGGTGCACCAATATCCCCATAGCGCCGTGCCCGGCCCGCGCATCGGGTTTTTGCAGGTGGCCATTCGGTGGTGGGATCGCTGGTTGAAGGGGATCGACAACGGGGCGGGCGAAGATCCGGCCTATCGGGCCTATATCCTGCATTCCGCGCCACCGGATGCCTCGGCAGAGTATCGGCCGGGGCATTGGGTGGAAGAGGCCGAGTGGCCCTCGGCGAGGGTGGGGACGCAGGACTGGCATCTGGCGGCGCGGGAGGCCGGTGGTGCAGGGGGGCTGTCTGCCCCCCACGGCCTTGCGGCCTCCCCCCGAGGATATTTGACGACAGAAAATGCGGGGGCGTTTTGCCTGACTGTAGCATCGCCGCAGACGCTGGGCGTTCAGGCGGGCGAGTTCTTTCCGATGGGGTTGAACGCGGAAATGCCGGGCGATCAGCGCGGTGAGGATGCGGTGTCTTTGTGCTTTGACGGGCCGGTTCTGGAGGCGCCGTTGGAGTTGCTGGGGGCCGCGCGGGTGGAGTTGCGGGTTGCATCCAGTGCCGCTTTGGGGTTTGTTGTGGCACGGCTTTGCGATGTGGGGCCGGATGGGGCGAGTGTTCGGATCGCGCACGGGATGTTGAATCTGTGCCACCGGGCAAGCCGGGAGACCCCTGAGCCGATGGTGCCGGGTCAGCCGGTAGAGGTCGGGTTCCTGCTTGATCAGATGGGGTATCGGTTGGCGCCGGGGCACCGGTTGCGGCTGGCGCTGTCCAATACCTACTGGCCGTTTGTCTGGCCCTCGCCTGAGGCGGGCCGGCTGGAGATTTCGGCGGGGCGGTTGGTGTTGCCGGTGCATGAGCAAGGGGCAGCCGAATGGGTGGCCCCCGAGCCAGAGGCCGCAGCGGGCTGGAAGCATCGTGTTCTGCGCAAAGGGCGGTCGACCCGCCGGGTGGAGACCGATCTTCTAAGCGGGGTGCAGCGGCTGATTGTGGAAGAGGACGGCGGCGAGGTGGAAAATCTGGACCACGGTCTGTGCACTTCGGAGGTTCTGACCGAACTGTGGGAAATCGCACCGCAGGACCCGTTGAGCGCGCGGGCCGTGCACCGCTGGGAGCAGGGATTGTCGCGCGGGGACTGGCGGGTGCGGACCGTGGCAGAGGCCGAGATGACCAGCACCGCCACGCATCTGCGGATGGTGGCCAAATTGACCGCATGGGAGGGCAACCGCGTGGTCTTTGAGCGCAGGTATGACGAAGAGGTGCCGCGGCAGTTTGTATAAGGCCCTGTCTTTTCAGGGGAGGAATGCGGGCAAAAGCCCGTTGTGTGAAAAAAGGCTTGGTCCCAATGGGGAATCGGGTTTTATTGATCCACAAATCAACAAAAAGGCCGATAGGCCAAATCAGGGAGACTACGCATGACAGATCAATTGAGCCACCTTGCGAAACTTGCGGCCAAGGGGCGGATGACGCGTCGGGAATTCAACGGACGTGCGGCGGCTTTGGGCGTTTCGGCGGCGGTTGCCTCGTCGGTCTTTGCGACCGCGGCACGGGCCGAAGAGCCGAAAAAGGGCGGGCTTTTGCGCGCCGGTATGCAGGGTGGCGAATCCACCAACACGCTTGACCCGGCACTGGCCGCGTCCGAAGTGCCGTTCATGGTCAGCATGACCTGGGGTGAGACGCTGGTTGATGTGACCGAAAACGGCGAAATCGCGTTCCGTGTGGCTGAGGAAGTGTCCTCGAACCCCGATGCGACCGAGTGGAAATTCAAGATCCGTCAGGGGATCGAATATCATAACGGCGCCACGTTGACCGCCGAGGACGTGATTGCCACGCTTAAGCGGCACACGGACGAAAACTCCAAATCCGGCGCGCTGGGCATCGTCAAGGGCATCTCGGAGATGTCGGCAGAGGGTGACATGGTCACGCTGAAGCTGGCCTCGGGGAATGCCGACTTGCCGTTCCTGATGGCCGACTATCACCTGATCATCCAGCCCGGTGGCGGCATGGAAGACCCGACCGCCGGTATCGGTTCGGGGGCTTACAAGGTGGTCATCAACGAGCCGGGCGTGCGCCACGGGTTTGAGCGTCATGCCAACTATTGGGACAGCTCGGTCGGCCATGCCGATCAGGTCGAGATTCTGGTGATTAACGACAACACCGCCCGCACCGCGGCGATCCAGTCGGGCCAGATCCAGATGATGAACCGGGTCGACCCGAAGATCGTCGACCTGTTGAAAGGTGCACCGGGGATCAACATTCAGCACGCGGCGGGCCGTGGGCATTACGTGTTCATCATGCACACCGACACCGCGCCTTTTGACAACAACGACCTGCGGATGGCGCTGAAACTGGCGATCAACCGTCAGGACATGGTGGACAAGATCCTTGGCGGCTTTGGCTCGCGCGGGAACGACTTCCCGATCAACTCGGCCTATCCGCTGTTTGATGACAGCATTCCGCAGCGTGAATACGATGCGGCGGCAGCGGCAGAGTTCTACAAGAAGTCCGGCCATGATGGCAGCCCGATCATCCTGCGCACCGCTGCAGGGGCCTTCCCCGGCGCGGTCGAAGCCGCACAGCTGTTCCAGCAATCGGCGGTTGCCGCTGGTATCCCGCTGGAAGTGAAGCTGGAGCCCGATGACGGCTATTGGGACAACGTCTGGAACAAAGAGCCCTTCTGCGCCAGCTACTGGGGCGGGCGTCCGGTGCAGGACCAGATGTATTCGACGGCCTATCTGTCGACCGCAGACTGGAACGACACCAAGTTCAAAGACCCCCATTTCGACGAGGTGCTGATTGCCGCCCGCGCCGAGCTGGACCCGGTCAAGCGCAAGGCCATGTATTCTGAGCTGGCCACCATTGTGCGCGACACCGGCGGTCTGATCCTGCCGATGTTCAACGAATTCGTCGAAGCACGTCGCGAAGAAGTGGGCGGCTGGATCGTTGATCCGAATGGCGAGTTGATGAACGGCAAGGCACTGATCAAGTGCTGGCTGAACGCCTGATCCCGGGGTCATTGTGCATCCCGTCCTGAAACTCGTGGTCCAGCGCATTGCGCTGGGCCTGATCTTGTTGATCGCCGTTTCGCTGGTGATCTTCGCCGGGACCGAGGCTTTGCCCGGGGATGTGGCCTCGGCCATTCTGGGCCAATCCGCCACGCCCGAGGCTTTGGCCAACCTGCGCGAGCAGTTGGGCCTGAACGAGCCATCGCTGGTGCGGTATTTCCGCTGGCTTGGCGGGGTGTTGACCGGCGATCTGGGCAAGGCGCTGACCAACGGTCAGGACATCGCCGGGGCCATTGGTCAACGGTTTGGCAATACGCTGTTTCTGGCAAGCTGTGCGGCGGTGATCTCTGTCCCGCTGGCGGTGCTGCTGGGGCTGGTTGCGGCACGCTATAATGGGCGCTGGCCGGACAAGCTGATCTCGGGGATCACGCTGTCGACGATCTCACTGCCGGAATTCGTGGCGGGCTATTTCGTGATCTATTTGCTGACGCAGGTGTTCCATCTGTTTCAGCCCGTGGCCATGGTCTTTCCGGGCATGGGGTTTTGGGAAAAGCTGAACGCGGTGGCGTTGCCGGTGATCGTTCTGGTGCTGGTGGTGCTTGCACATATGATGCGGATGACCCGCGCAGCGATCCTGAACGTGATGCAATCGGCCTATATCGAGACGGCCGAGCTTAAGGGCCTTGGCCCGATGCGGGTGATCTTCAAACACGCGCTGCCCAATGCCATCGCGCCGATCGTGTCGGTGGTGGTGCTGAACCTTGCCTATCTGGTGGTCGGCGTCGTGGTGGTTGAGGTGGTGTTTTCCTATAACGCGCTGGGGCAATATCTGGTGGATCATGTGGCCAAGCGTGACCTTCCGGTGGTGCAGGCGGTCGGGCTGATCTTTGCCGCCGTCTATATCGGGCTGAACATCCTTGCCGATGTGATCGCCATTGTCGCCAACCCGCGCCTGAGGCATCCGAAATGAAAATGCCACTTTCCGCCCTGATCGGGCTTGTTCTGACATCGACCTTTTTTCTTGCCGCGATTTTTGCCGATTTTCTGGCGCCTTATCCGCTGGATCTGGCCGTGGGCAAAGTGTGGGAGGACCCGTCCTCTACCTACTGGCTTGGCACCGACACCATCGGGCGGGATATCCTGTCGCGGTTGATCTATGGCGGGCAGATCACGATCTTTGTCGCCTCGCTGTCGTCGTTGCTGGCGTTCTCGATGGGGTCAGTTCTGGGGTTCATGGCGGCCACCCAAGGGGGGTGGATTGATCAGGGCCTGTCGCGGGCCGTCGATCTGATCATGGCTATCCCGTCGCTGATCATCGCGCTGGTGGTGCTGTCGGTGCTGCCGATCAACCTGACGGTGCTGATCCTGTTGATGGGGATTCTGGATGCGACCCGCGTCTTTCGCCTAAGCCGCGCCGTGGCGATGGATATTGCGGTGATGGACTATGTCGAGGCCGCAAAACTGCGCGGCGAAAAGCAGGGTTGGATCATTTTCCGCGAAATCCTGCCCAACGCGCTGTCGCCTCTGGTGGCCGAGTTTGGCTTGCGGTTCATCTTCGCCGTTCTGTTCATCTCGACCCTGTCGTTCCTTGGTCTGGGCATCCAGCCGCCGCTGGCGGATTGGGGCGGCATGGTCAAGGAAAACAAAGACGGCCTGATCTATGGCAAGGCCGCCGCCCTGATGCCCGCGCTGGCAATTGCGGCACTGGCAATCTCGGTCAACCTTGTGGCCGATTGGGTGCTGTCGCGCACCACAAGTCTGAAAGGGGGCCGTGGTGGCTGAAAATCTTCTCGAAATACGCAATCTGAAGATCGAGGCCACCTCGTACCCGCCCGGAGAGCCGCCGCGCCATGTGGTGCTGGTGGATAACGTGTCGGTCGCGGTCGAAAAGGGCCGCGTGCTGGGGCTGATCGGGGAATCCGGGGCGGGCAAATCCACCGTCGGACTTGCGGCGATGGCCTATGGCCGGGGGGGCGTGCGCCTGACCGGGGGCCAAGTGCTGCTGAACGGGCGCGACATCCGCGAGGCGTCGAACTCTACCCTGCGCGGCCTGCGCGGGCGTGAGGTGACCTATGTGGCGCAATCTGCCGCGGCGGCCTTCAACCCGGCCAAAAAGCTGATGGAGCAAGTGATCGAGGCCACGCTTTACCACGGTCTCAGCACAAGGGCCGAGGCCGAGGCCCGCGCGGTGCTTTTGTTCGGCAAGCTGGGCCTGCCAGAGCCGGAAAAGTTCGGCAACCGCTATCCGCATCAGGTCTCGGGCGGGCAGTTGCAGCGCGCGATGACCGCGATGGCGCTGTGCCCAAAGCCCGATCTGGTGATCTTTGACGAACCGACGACCGCGCTGGACGTCACCACCCAGATCGACGTGCTGGTGGCGATCAAGCAGGCGATCCGCGATACCGGGGTGGCGGCGCTCTACATCACCCATGACCTTGCCGTGGTGGCGCAGGTGGCCGACGACATTCTGGTGCTGCGCAATGGCAAGAAGGTAGAGTACGGCACCACCGACCAGATCATCAACGCCCCGCAAGAGGCCTATACCCGCGCGCTCGTCTCCGTCCGTTCGATAGACCACCACGAAAAGCCGCTGGCCGATGCGGTGCTGTCGGTGCAAAACATCACCGCGCGCTATTCGGGCACCAATTTCGATGTGCTCAAAAACGTCACCGTCGATCTGGCACCGGGGCAAACCCTTGCCGTCGTGGGCGAAAGCGGCTCGGGCAAGTCGACGCTGGCCCGCGTGATCACCGGGCTCTTGCCCGCAGGCGCCGGGCGGATCACCTTTGCCGGGCGCACGCTGTCGCCGGATTTGGGCGCCCGCAGCAAGGATGACCTGCGCGAGTTGCAGATGATCTACCAGATGGCCGACACCGCGATGAACCCGCGCCAGACGGTGGGCACGATCATCGGCCGCCCGCTGGAGTTCTACTTTGGCCTCAAGGGGGAGGCGAAACGCAAACGCATTCAGGACCTGCTGGACCAGATAGAGATGGGCACGGGCTTTGAAGACCGCTACCCGGCAGAGCTTTCGGGCGGGCAAAAGCAGCGCGTCTGCATCGCCCGCGCCCTGGCCGCCCAACCCAAACTGATCATCTGCGATGAGGTGACCAGCGCGCTGGACCCGCTGGTGGCCGATGGCATCCTCAAACTGCTTCTGGACCTTCAGGCGCGCGAAGGGGTGGCCTATCTCTTCATCACCCATGACCTCGCCACGGTCCGCGCCATCGCTGACCGGATCGCGGTCATGTATCGCGGGCAGGTGGTGCGCTATGGCTCCAAGACCGACGTGCTGACCCCACCCTATGATGATTACACTGACCTCCTGCTGTCCTCGGTCCCCGAAATGCGGATCGGCTGGCTGGAAGAGGTGCTGAAAACCCGCAAGATGGAAAGTGCCGGCAACTGAGCAGCGGCGCCCGCCCTTTCATCTTGGCCCTAAATACTCCCGCCGGAGGCTCCGCGCCCTCCGCCGGGAGCGGAGTGTTCCATGCGTAAACTGCTTTTGATCCTGATCGACGGTGTGCCCTATCGCAACTGGCGCAGGCTGTTCGGCAATCTTGAAGGCTGGGTCGCGCAGGGTGAGGCGCGGGTCTGGCGCATGCGCTCAGTGCTGCCTTCTACCTCTGGCTCGTGCTACGCCTCAATCCATACCGGGGTGCCGCCGCAGGTGCATGGCATCTGGGGCAATGGCACAAGGCGGCGGCTGGAATTGCCGGATGTGTTTTCCGAACTGACCAAAGCCGGGCGCAAGACTGGGGCGGTGACGCACAGCTTCTGGTCGGAATTCTTCAACCGCTATCCGTTCGATTACGTTCGCGACATCGAATACGACGAACCCCAAGGCCCGATCACCCATGGCCGCTTCCACACCATGACCGGGGACACCAAATATAACCAGATGACCCCGTCCGACGTCGATCTGTTCGCCACCCTGACTCAGCTTTGCCTGAACAAGGGCATCGACTATGGCCTCTACCATTCCTGCACGCTCGACAGCCTTGGCCACCGCTATTTCCACGAATGCGAAGAAATGGACGACGCCTGCTACCGCATGGATGAAATGCTGGCCCCCTTTCTGCACCAATGGCGCAAGGCCGGGTATGAGGTGATCGTGACCGCCGACCACGGGCAGGATGCGCGCGGCCATCACGGCGGCACCGGTGAGGATCAGCAGGATTTTGCATTCTACTACTTCGGCGACAGCGTGATGCCCGCGGCCGACGTGGTGCTGGATCAGTTGGCGCTCGCCCCGTCGATCCTGACCCGCATGGGCGTGCCGGTGCCGGACAGCATGAAAGTGAAATCGTTTTTCACCGAATAGTCCTGCCCCGATGCTGCACGGCATAGCTGCAGCATCGGGTGCCAGTCAGACGCGATCAACGCGCGTAGGTCGAGCCGCGCTCATCCAGCAAGGCCTTGATTTCGCGCAGATGGGCCTCGGCATATCCCGGATAGCTGTCCCATTCCTGCGCGGTCTTTTCGGCCACCTCTTCGGACAAGACCCGCAGCGGGCGCCCGGTTTGCAGGGCGCGGATATAGGTCTCGGCGGCGCGTTCAAAATAGGTCAGGCGGTTGAAGGCCTCGGCGACCGAGCGGCCAAGGATCAGCACGCCGTGGTTGCCCATGATCATCGTGGTGATCTTGGGATCGCGCAGCATCTCGGCACAGCGCGCCCCTTCATCGCCAAAGGCCATGCCGCCATACCCCTCATCGACGACGTGGCGGTTGTGGAACATTGCGGTGTTCTGGTCGATGGCGGGCAGATGGCTGTCGGCAAGGCTGGCCAGCACCGTCGCGTGGATCGAATGGACATGCAGCACGCAGCGCGCGTGGGGCAAGGCGCGGTGGATAGAGCCGTGCAAGCCCCAGGCCGTCGGGTCGGGCGCATCGGGGCGGTCCATCGTGGTGGGGTCGTTGGCGTCCAGCTCCAGCAGGTCTGACGCGCTGATCCGCGAGAAATGCCGCATGTTCGGGTTGATCAGAAACCGCGTGCCGTCCGCGTTCAGCGCAAGGCTGAAGTGGTTCGACACGGCCTCATGCAGGTTAAGCTCCACCGTCCAGCGAAAGGCGGCGGCAAGGTCAACGCGTTCGGCCCAATGGGTCAGGTTTGCGGGGCTGTGCAGGGTCATGGAGGGCTCCTGTGAAAAGGGGGTCAGTCGGGCAAGGCGGGCCAAAGACCGTTGGCAAGCCGGTCAATGGCGGTGACGATCTGGGTAAACGAGGCCGCCGCGCGTGGCACAGTGGCGCGGGCGCGCAGGTAGCCGTGTGGCAGACCCTCGGCACAGGTCCATTGCGCACGGCCCCCGGCATTTGTCAGATTGTCGGCATAGTGCAGGGCATCATCGGCCAAGGGATCGCAGCCCGCGCTGATGGTCAACGTCGGTGGCAAGTTGGTGAAGTCGCCGTCCTGCAGCGGGGCAGAGCTTGGGTCGCCCGTCGGGGCGGTGCCGCCGTGGCGGATGCCGGCATAAAACAACACATCCTCGCGGCTGAGCATCGGCGCATGGGCATGGGTCAGGTAGCTGCCCGCATTCACGTCGCCGCCAAGGCCCGGATAGACCAACACTTGTCCCAAGGGCGCGACCTGCCCGCGCAGCGCATGGCTGGCGGCGGCGGCCAGATTGCCCCCGGCCGAATCGCCCGCAAGCAGCAAGGGCTCGGCCGAAAGCGCGCGGATCACCGCCAGCGCATCCTCCAGCGCCGCGGGGTGCAGGTGTTCCGGCGACAGGCGATAATCGACGCTGACCACCTCTAACCCGGTGCGGGCGCGCAGTTCGGCGCAGATGTCATCATGGCTGTGCAACCCGCCCACGACATAGCCGCCGCCATGAAAATAGATCACCCGTGGCAATGCGCCGGGGTAAATGCGGCAGGGCACCCCGGCAATCGGCGCATCCTGCGCGGTGACCCCATCGGGATAGCCACGGTGAAAGGCGCGGCACATCCGGTCATAGATCGCGCGCTGATCGGCAATCGACAGGCTGGCGGTATCCGGGGGATAGGCCGCCTCGGACGCCCGAATGAATTCCCAAGTCGGGGCGTCGATAAGGCTTTGGTAATCTGCTGCGGTCATAGTCGTCCTCGGCGGTCACCACGCCATCCTGAGGGCAAAGCCCTCAACCCGCAATCCCGCGCGGTCCGGCGCATCTGCCACGATATTGCAGCCAGACTGCCTAGAATTGTGCCTATTTCCGCCACATCTCGCAGGTATTCCGAAGCGAGGTTCATTTGAGGGGTCTGCCATGCAGCTCATCCGGTCTTTCGAACAGGAAAATGCCGCCCTCGTCGGGTTTGGAATTCGCGCGTTGCTTTTGTCAACAGAAGCAGATCGCGGCCCTATCGCACAGCGTCTTGCCGGTATCGGCGGGCGGGTTGAGGTGGCGGACGAACTTTTCATCGGGCTTGAGGCCGCGCTGGATGATCCGCGCGGGTATGAGCTTTTGGTGATTGATTGCGACACGATGGGCGGGGTCGAACTGGGCCGCCGCGCGACGGAAATGTTGGGCGAAACGGCGCGCAGCTTGCCCGTGATCCTGATCAGTTCAGACTGCCAGCGGCAGGTGTTCCCCGAACGGCCCAACGCGCCGACCGAATTGCGCGCGCCGTTGTCGGCGGTGTCGCTGCGTGTGGGGTTTGAACATGCGCTGCGCGAAAAGCTGGCGCGCTATCTGATCTAGCAACGCCCGGCGGACGGGCATTGGAAAAAGGGCGGGCCTGCGGACCCGCCCTTTTTCAATCTCGGTCCGGTTTCGTGTGCCGGAAAGCGGTGCCGTTGCCGACTACGACAGGGCGAGGTTGGTCGCCGATTCGCGGCCGTCGCGGCTGGTTTCGATGTCGAAGGTGACCGGCTGGCCATCTTTCAACGACCGCAGGCCGGCGCGCTCCAGCGCGGTGATGTGAACGAACACGTCCTTCTTGCCGCCTTCCGGGGCGATAAAGCCGTAGCCTTTGGTTTCATTGAACCATTTCACGGTGCCCTTAGCCATCGTGAAGTCTCCTTTAGCAGTGCCGCCCGCGGGAGTGCGGCGGCTTGGCCCCGTCAGCTTGGTCGAATGCTGTGGCCGGAATCGGAGACAGAGATCGAGATTAGACAACGAAGCGAATTTGATATGAGGACGAAATACCCTCAAATCAAGAAAAATTTGTCCCTACGCGTGTTCTGAAACCAGCGTGGCTTGGGCGTTCCGCTTGGGGATAAGCGCCATGACAATCAGGAAAAGCGCAATGACGATCCCGCCAAAAGCCCAAAGACCAAGCGCAAGAAGAATGCCCGCATCAAAGACCATCAAGGCGGCGATGGCCGAGAGAAATCCGAACATTCCCCCAAAGATAACTGCAACTGCGGCCATAATTGCCTCCTACTGAGTACCGACACACCTTTGTGCCCGATTCGGGCAGGACTAAGGCAGAAACAGGGAAGTTTGAGGCAGGCCGCGCCGCCGGGTCACAGCTTGCGGCGCGCGCGCAGGGCCGCACCGATCGTACCGTCGTCGAGGTAGTCCAACTCGCCCCCGATCGGGACACCTTGGGCAAGCGTGGTGATCTGCGCCCCGGTGTCGGCCAGCGCGTCGGCCAGATAATGCGCGGTCGTCTGGCCATCGACGGTGGCGTTCAGCGCCAGGATCACCTCGGTGACCGCCTCGCGCACCACACGGTCGACCAGCCGGGGAATGCCCAACTCTTCCGGCCCCACGGCATCCAGCGCCGACAGCGTGCCGCCAAGGATATGATACCGCCCGCGAAAAGCCCCGCCGCGTTCCATCGCCCACAGATCGGCGACATCTTCTACCACGCAAACCTCGCCATTCGCGCGGGCCGGATCCGCGCAGATCGGGCATATCTCGGCGGTGCCGATGTTGCCGCAGATCACGCAATCGCGGGCCGACTGTGCCACATTCGCCATCGACTGCGCCAAGGGCGCCATCAGTTGCCCGCGTTTTTTCAACAGCGCCAGCACCGCGCGCCGTGCCGACCTTGGCCCAAGGCCGGGCAACCGCGCCATGAGTTCGATCAACGTCTCTATATCGCGGGTTTCATTCATGTCGGGTCAGAACGGCAGTTTCATGCCGGGCGGCAGGCCCATTGCCTCGGTCATCCGCGACAGTTCGGTGGTTGCGCGGGTTGCGGCCCGCGTTTGGGCGTCCTTGACGGCGGCAAGGATCAGATCCTCCAGCACCTCTTTTTCCGACGGCACGAGGATGGATGCGTCAATCTCCAGCCCCGTCACCTCGCCCTTGGCGGTGCAACGCACCTTGACCAGCCCGGCCCCGGACGATCCTTCGATCACAGTGCGGGACAAGGAGTCCTGCATTTCGGCCATCTTTTCCTGCATCTCGGTCGCGGCCTTCATCATCTTGGCCATATCGCCGAGCCCACCTAGACCTTTGAGCATCGTCTTCCTTTCCATATCATCTTTGGTTCAAGCCGCCCGTTGGTCAGCTTTCTTCGAAGGGGTCCCATTCATCCTCAACCTCGGGCAGGGCCTGAGCGGCGGCTTCGGCGGCCATGGCTTCGGGGGTGCGGATGTCGGAAATCTGCGCGCCGGGAAACGCGGCCAGAACCGCCTGAACAAGCGGATTCTCCATCGCTTCGGCCTTGGCGGCAAGGCTTTCACTGTCGCGCTCTTCGGTGATGGTCGGCGCCCCGCCCGTGGAGACGACAGAGACCCCCCAGCGCGCGCCGGTCCAGCCCTGAAGCCGCTGCGAAAGCCGCGAGGCCAGATCGGTCGGCGCCCCATTGGCAGGTTCAAACTCGATCCGGCCGGGGGTGTATTTCACCAGCCGAAGCCCGGATTCCACCTCATAAAGCAGCTTCATATCGCGCTTTTCGCGGATCAGCTCCACGACTTGCGTAAAGCTGGCGTAGACGACCAACTGGCTTTCGGCCAGCGCGACCGCCTGACCGCCCTGCATCACGGGGCCGCGCATCGGGGCAGATGGCGCGTGCATCATCGCGCCATGCACCACGCTGCCGCCCCCGCCGCCCGCAGGCGCACCACCCGGCAGGGGCGCTGGGCGCGGCTCGCTTTGCAGGCGCTTGATCAGCGTTTCGGGGTCCGGCAGTTCGGCGACATGGGTCAACCGGATCACGGCCATTTCCGCCGCCATCATCGCGTTGGGGGCCAGCGCCACCTCTTCGATGGCCTTGAGCAGCATCTGCCACATCCGGCTGAGCGCGCGCATCGGCAAGGCTTGGGCCATGTCGAGGCCACGGCTACGCTCATCGGGCGGCACGGTCGGATCGTCGGCGGCCTCTGGCGTGATCTTGATGACCGAAATCCAATGCGTGATTTCGGCCAGATCGCGGAGCACGGCCATCGGATCAGCCCCGTCGGCGTATTGCCCGGCCAGTTCCGCCAAAGCCCCCGCGGCATTGCCGCGCATGATCAGGTCGAACAGATCCAGCACCCGCCCCCGGTCCGCCAGCCCCAACATGGCGCGCACCTGATCGGCCGACGTTTCCCCCGCGCCGTTAGAGATGGCTTGGTCCAGCAGGCTGGTCGCATCGCGGGCAGAGCCCTCGGCGGCGCGGGTGATCAGCGCCAGCGCCCCTTCGCTGATGCTGGCCCCTTCGCCCGCCGCGATCTTTTGCAGCAGCGCCATCATCACCTCCGGCTCGATCCGTTTCAGATCAAACCGCTGGCAGCGCGACAGGACCGTCACCGGAACCTTGCGGATTTCGGTGGTGGCAAAGATGAATTTCACATGGGCGGGTGGTTCCTCCAGCGTCTTCAACAAGGCGTTGAACGCAGAGGTAGACAGCATGTGCACTTCGTCGATGATATAGATCTTGAACCGGGCCGAGGCCGCGCGATAGTGAACGGAATCAATGATTTCCCGGATATCCCCCACACCAGTGCGTGAGGCGGCGTCCATCTCCATCACATCCACATGGCGGCCTTCGGCGATAGAGCGGCAGGGGTCACATTTGCCGCACGGCTCGGTCGTGGGGCCGCCCTTGCCGTTCGGGCCGATGCAGTTCAACCCCTTGGCAATGATCCGCGCCGTGGTGGTCTTTCCGGTGCCGCGAATACCGGTCATGATAAACGCGTGGGCAATCCGGTCCGCCGCGAAGGCGTTTTTGAGCGTGCGCACCATCGCATCTTGACCGACAAGATCGGCAAAGGTTTCGGGGCGGTATTTGCGGGCAAGAACCTGATAGGCTTGCTCGGGGGCGTCCGACATGGGGTCTCCCAGACTGTTGGTCTTTGGGGGGGCTTGCAAGGCTGGCGTAAGCGGGTTCGGGATTCGTCGCGTGCCAGACTAGGCGCAGGCAGCGGCGGCGTAAACCAAGGAGGCGTCGATGGGCATGACAATCGCGGAAATCCCGCTGACGGGCGGCGTCTTGGGCATCTGCCCCCTGCCGGGGCGGGACGGCGACTATGCGGGCGATCTGGCCAGCGTGTTGGACTGGCACCCGACGCTGGTTCTTAGCCTGACCGAACACTGGGAGGCGGCGCGGCGGGGCGCTGCGGGGCTTGGCGCCGATCTGATGGCGGCTGGTGTGACGACGCGCGCCTTTCCGATCCCCGATTTTGGCACGCCGGGCCGCGTGGCGCGCCGCCATTGGCAAGACCTCGCGGCTGAGTTGCATGGGGCTTTGGAGGCGGGCGGGCGGGTGCTGGTCCATTGCCTTGGCGGCTGCGGGCGCTCTGGCATGATCGCGCTGCGACTGATGCGAGAGGCCGGAGAAGAAGGCGAGGCGGCGCTATCGCGGCTTCGCCTCGCGCGGCCCTGCGCGGTCGAGACAAAGGCCCAATACCGCTGGGCGCTCTTGCCCCCGCAAGAATGAAGCGGCAAGCATCGTCCTGACAGAGGAGTTCTCCATGCCCGATCCCGCCTCCCCGAAACGTCCCGCCCGTATCGCCGTCCTGACCGTGTCGGACCGCGCCTCGCGAGGTGAATATGAAGACCGGGGCGGCCCGGCTTGCGAAGCGTGGCTGCGCAAAGTGATCACCTCCCCGCTCGAGATCCAGCGCCGCATCACCCCGGACGGGCGCACCGAAGTGGCGGCGGCGCTGTGCGATCTGGCGGATAGCTGGGGCGCGGATCTGATCCTTGCCACCGGCGGCACCGGCCCGGCCCCGCGCGACCAGACGCCCGAAGCGATGGCCGATGTGATCCAGATGGATTTGCCCGGCTTTGGCGAAACGATGCGCCGCGCCAATCTGGCCGTGGTAGCCACCGCGATCTTGTCGCGTCAAGGTGCCGGGGTGCGGGGCAAGACCCTGATCCTGACCCTGCCCGGCAGCCCCAATGCCATCGGCACCAGCCTGGAGTCGATCTTTGCCTCCGTGCCCTATTGCCTCGACCTGATCGGCGCGGGTTGGATAGAGACGGACCCGGCCTATATCAAGGCGCATCGCCCGAAAACCTGATCGCCCTGCCGACACGGCAGGAGCCTCCGGCGGGGATATTTAAGGACAGAAAATACCGCCATTTTCTGTCTTCAAATATCCCCCGCGGAGCGTCCGGCGGTGCCGCCGCGCTGTCTTGTCAGAACGATGGTTGCGGTGTCAGGCGCCGACGCCGGCTTGGGGCAGCAGTTGCACGGCGTCGATCTGCCAGCCGTCTGGTGTCTCGATCATCTTGTAATCCAGCAAGTGGGTGCGGCCCTGCAGGTCGGTGATCATCACCCGCTGCCAAAGGTTCCCCGCCACCGTCCGCAGTTCCAGCATCCGCACTTCGCCATGTCGCCAGACCATCGGATAGCCCTGTTGGACCATCGTTCCGAAATTGTCGGCGGTGCCAAAGATGCCCTTGATGGTGGGCGAGGCATAGCTGAAGGCGCGGGTGGAGTCCTGGGCGTTGAACGCGTCAAGTTGCTGGCGGATCGTCTCGCGGATCGGCGCGTCCTGTGCGGCGACGGGGCTGCTGAGCGCCCATGTCGCGGCGATGAGACATGCGGCAAGGTTAAGGCGCATGGCACCCTCCAATTTGCATCTATGTCCCCGCAAGGAGGGTAGGCCGAAAAAAGCAGGCGTCAAATGAAAATCCCCCAGCTTTGGCGGCCGGGGGGCTTCAGTGGTGCGGTTGGTCAGGCGATGAGCGCACCGGATAGGCCCTTGTCCAGCAGGGCCACGGTTTCCTGCACGCCATAAAGTGCAATGAACCCGCCAAAGCGCGGGCCGTCAGACGCCCCCAGCAGCACTTCATACAGCGCCTTGAACCAGTCGCGCAGCGGTTCAAAAGCGTGATCCTTGCCCACGGCAAAGACCATGCTTTGCAGCGCTTCTTCGTCCAGCGCGCCGTCCCACGCCACCAACCTGCCACGCAGGTCTTCCATCGCGGCGCGTTCGGCGTCGGTGGGCAGGCGGAACGTCCGTGTCGGTGCGATACGGTCGGCAAAGTAGCGCACCGCAAAGCCTGCGGCGGCGTCCAGATCGGGGTGGGTTTGCGGGCTGGCCTCGGGCGCATAGCGCTTGATGAAGCCCCACAGCCCCTTGGCATCCGTCGCCCCCGCCACCGAGGCGAGATTGAGCAGCATCCCGAAGCTGACGACCATCTTCGATTCCGGCGGGTTGCCCTGATGGATGTGCCAGACCGGGTTGTTCACCTGCGCCTCGACGTCCTGCGTCGGGTAGGCGCGCAATTGCTGGTGGTATTCATCTACCGCGCGCGGGATCACGTCGAAATGCATCCGTTTCGCCGTCTTGGGCTTTTGGTACATGAAATAGGACAGGCTTTCGGTCGAGGCATAGGTCAGCCACTCGTCGATCGTCAGGCCATTGCCCTTGGACTTGGAAATCTTCTGACCGCTTTCGTCGAGGAACAACTCATACGAGAAATGGTTCGGTTTGCGGCCGCCCAGCACTTCGCAGATGCCGTCATAGATCGGGGTATTGGTGGAATGGTCCTTGCCATACATTTCAAAATCCACATCCAGCGCGGCCCAGCGGGCGCCGAAATCGGGCTTCCATTGCAGTTTCACATTGCCACCGGTGACGGGCAGGGTCCATTCGCGGCCGGTTTCATCATCAAAGGTGATGGTATGGTTGACCGGATCGACGTTCTTCATCGGCACATACAGAACCCGCCCGGTTTCGGGGTGGATCGGCAGGAAGCAGGAATAGGTCTGCTGGCGTTCTTCGCGCAGCGATTTCAGCATGATCGCCATGATGGCGTCATAGCGTTCGGTGGCCAGTTTCAGCGTGTCGTCAAAGCGGCCGGATTTGTAGAACTCGGTCGCGCTGATGAATTCGTATTCAAAGCCGAACGTGTCCAGAAACCGGCGCAGCATGGCGTTGTTATGGTCGCCAAAGCTGGCGAATTCGCCGAACGGATCGGGGACCGAGGTTAACGGACGCTGCAAGTGCTCTAGCAGCATTTCGCGGTTCGGCACGTTTTCGGGGACCTTGCGCATCCCGTCCACGTCATCGGAAAAGCAGATGAGTCGGGTCGGGATGTCGCTGATCACCTCAAAGGCGCGGCGGATCATCGTGGTGCGCGCCACTTCGCCGAAGGTGCCGATATGCGGCAGGCCCGAGGGGCCATAGCCCGTCTCAAACAGCACATAGCCCTTTTCGGGGGCCTTCTTTTCATACCGCTTGGCAATGGCGCGGGCCTCTTCAAAGGGCCAGGCTTTGGACTTCATGGCGGCATCGCGAAGGGCAGACATGGCATATCCCCGAACTGGAGCGGAAACCCTATGTTTCCTTTGACCTCCGTCCTCTATTGCCGCGCGCCCCCCCCGTCAATATTCTGCACTGCAACAATGCAGGAGTAAGCAATGCCCGATACACCCGCCTCGCTTTCGGCTCAGGACGCGCTTTTGGCCGTGATGATCGCTGTTTCCGCCTCGGACAACCATATGCGGACGGCGGAACTGGTGGCGATTCAGCGCACCGTGAACCATATGCCGGTGTTTGCGGACTATGATTCGGACCGTATTCGGACCATCGCGCAGGTGGTCTTCGATCTGTTTGAGGAAGAGGATGGGTTGGACGCGCTGTTCGGCCTGATCCGCGATGCGCTGCCGGAGCGGTTGCACGAGACGGCCTATGCGCTCGCCTGCGATGTGGTGGCGGCGGACGGCAAGATGAATGAGCTGGAACTGCGGATGCTGGAAGAGGTGCGCGATGAGCTGGGCATCGACAGGCTGCACGGTGCGGCGATCGAATGGGGTGCGCGAGTGCGGCATCTGAAGCCGTAAGCGCGGTTGACCCGACTATAATAAAAAGGCCCCGGCAGTGTCCGGGGCCTTTTCTTTGGGGTCCGTTCAGGCGTCGGGCGCGGCTCCGGCCGCCAGGGCGCGGGCTTGTGGCACCCAGTTGTCGCGCGTGACGCGGCCCTTGAAGCCTTCCAGATTGTCATCGACCCAAGCGATTTCCGCATCGGACCACGCGGCGATCTGGTCGAAATGGTAGAAGCCAAGCTTGTGGCACAGCTGTTCCAGCTTTGGCCCTATGCCTTTGATCTGTTTCAGATCGTCAGCCTTTCCGTCCCGCGCCGCGGCCAGTGCTTTGGGCTTGCCGGGCGTCGCTGGGGCCGCCACGGCCACGGGTTTTGCCGTTGGTGGCGGCGCAGGCGGAGGTGGCGGCGCAGGCGGAGGAGGGGCGGCGGCGGCCGGCGCTTTTGGCGGCGGGGCTTTGGCGGCGGGTGCGTTCATCGTCAACAACTCACCCTTAAAGCCGCCGGTCTCGTTTTCGGTGGCCGCAACGCGGGCCTGGCACGCGGCAAGCTCTGCTTCAAGGGTTGCGATCCGGGCGGTGCCGGACCGGTCCCCGCCCCGTCGTGCCCAGATCAGCCATCCTGCGAGCAACCCCAAAAGGGCGGCCAGCACCAACAGCCCCCAGATTTCGCACAAGAGAAATCCCCATCTCTGAAACATTGCTTACTCCTTACCTGGTTGGGGCGAGCGGCCCCGAATGACGTGGTTGGGGCGATTGGCCCCGAAATCTGACAGGCGCCGCCCCCTTGCGGGCGGGCCTAGTTCGACCAGCGGATCGTGGTGCGCCGGTTTTGGGCGCGGCCCTCTTCGGTTGCGTTGTCGGCGATGGCGTCGGCGTCGCCGTGGCCAATGGCGCGCAAGGCCGTTCCCGGCACGCCGCGCGCGATCAGTTCTTTGCGAACCGCCACCGCGCGCTTTTGGCTTAGTGCCAGATTCGCCACCGGATCGCCGCTGTTATCGGTGTAGCCGCCAATTTCCGCGCGCAGCCCTGATTCTTCGGCGCAGCGCGCCATGATGCCCGCCAGATCGTTGATCACCCGCACTGCGCTGTCATCCAGCGCATCCGCGCCCGAAACAAAGCGGATCGTGTTCCCGGCCAGCACCGCATCAGCGGCGGTCTGACAGCCGGGCAGGTCGGGCGTGAACTGCGGCACGGCCAGCCAATAGCCCGCCATGAACCGTTCTGGCACCCCTGTCGCCGCGTTGGTGCGCAGCGCCCCGTTTTGGCCTTGGGCAAGGGCTGCGGTGATCGTGGTGTCATAGCCTGCCAGCTCAAATTCGGACTGCATGGCCTCGGCATCGGTGCCGGGCAGCACTTGGACGGTGGCTTTCATGCCGTCGGGGGTGGCGTCGATGCGCAGGGTCTCAATCTGGCCCAGCCAGCCTTGGAACACCTCAAACACGCCCGGATCGCTTGCAGTGCCCAGTTTCGCCTTGGTCACGTTGGCCGCGACCGGAAGGCCAAGGGCCGTGCTGATCTTGCCCACGTCCAGCCCCTTGGCCAACTTGCCTGACAAGCTGGCCCCGGTTGCAGCGGCATATTCCAGCGTAAAGACCGCCGGGGTGCCATCATCCAGCAGGGTGATTTTGCGGGTCACGCTTTCCTTGGGCAGACCGGCCAGCGCCGCTTCGGCCGCTGCGGCCTGCTCTGGGCCAAGGGCTTCGCCGGTCAGGGTCAGGTGGTCGTCGGTCAGGTCCAGATTGCCGCGCTCCAAGGGGCCAAGGGCGGCCACGCCGCTGGTCACCAGCGCCTCCCAGCCAAAGGGCGCGCCAGAGGCCAGCACCAGCGCCTTGGCAGCGTCGCCCAGACCCAAGCCGTCGCGCAGTGCCTCACGCGGGAGGCTGCCTTGCGCCTTGAGCGGCGCGTCGGGGCCGGACTTGCCCACGTCCAGCGCATAGGGCGCGGCCACGGGCAGAACCTTTAGCCGCGGGGCGAGCACCACGCGGCGGCCCGCAATGGCATCGGCGGCGGCCAACAGCGCGGCTTTTTCCTCAACCGTATCGGCCAGACCGATCAGGCGAATATCGCGGCCAGAGACAGAACTTTTCACCCCGTGGACCGAATGTGCCACGACTTGCGCGGCTGCTTCAGTGATCTGCGCTTCGATCTGTCTGGCGTTGTGCGTTTGTGCCCACCAGCCCAAACCCCCAACGCCTATAACCAAAACCGCGACCCCCAGAACTTTGCGCATCTTCGTCCTCACTTGCACGTCACCAGTTCAAAAGGTTGACGTTTCGCGCCGAAGGGTCAAGGAAAAGCGGTCTTTTCCAAGCTAAACCGGCGAAAACCGGGGCAAATCGTTAGGGGTAAGGCGTTTTGGCGCGGTTTGGGTCAGGTCCCGTAGGTATTGGCCCAACGGTTGATCAACTGGCCCTGCATCGTGCGCGCCCGGCGCACCCATTGCGGCCCGCCCTTGGGCTCTTCGCGTTCCGACATCGGCAGGGCCTCGCGGCGGGCCACATCGGCGCTGAAAATCGCAAAGGCCAGCTCACGCCCTTGCGGCGGCTGGATGAACCCCGCCAGACCAGAGGCAAAGTTGAGCGTCCCGGTCTTGGCCAGCACCTTGGTTGGGTGGCCCTTGATGGCTTTGCCTTTCGCGTCGCGCATGCCCACCTCACGCAAGAGCCCCGGCAGCGCCGCGCCGGACTGCGTGGCCCGCCCGGCGATCAACGCCCGCACCATGCCCGCCGGCGTCACCCGTCCCGCAGCACCCAGCCCGGAATGGTCGACGAAATGCGCCTCCAGCCCCAGACGGGCGGCGGCCCATTCCTGCATCGCCCGCGCCGAGCCCGTCAGCGTGCCCGCGCCCGAGGCCGATAGCCCCACCATCTCGGCCGTCACGTTGGTGGAATAGCGCAGCATGTCGCGCAAAATGGCATCCAAGGGTCGGCTTTCGTGGCGTAAAACCTCGGTCGCGCCGGGGGGCAGGTTGGCGGCCAGATCGGCTTGCGGCAGGGCGATGCCTTGGGCGGCACACAGCGCCTGAAACGTCTCTGCCACATAGGGGGCGGCCTGCCGCACCGGCAACCAGCGGCTGCCATCCTTGGCCAGCGCCGGGCGCGCCACGGTCCAGCGTTCGATGCTGCCGTCGCGCGAAAAGGTGAACAGCGGGAACGGCCGGTCCTGCGCGGTGATCCGCGCGATCTGCACCGGCGGCGCAAAGCGTTCGCCACGGGCGTCCATCGTCAGGGTCAGCGTGCCCCCGGGCCGCTTCCATTCGAAATACACCCGCCCAAAGTTCAGCACCAAGCCGGACAGGCCGGGGTTGTAGCCGACCTGCGCGGGTTGATCGGCGGCGATTTGTTCCACGGCGGGCAGCGCGCCGAACTGGGCAACGAACCGCCCGGTGATCTTGCGCAAGCCAGCGGCGCGCAGGGCGGCGGCCATATCGCCCAGCATATCGGTGTCCAGCGTCGGATCACCGCCTCCTGCCAGCACCAGATCGCCGTGCAGCGTGCCGTCCGTGATCGGGCCGGTGGCCATGACGCGGGTGACAAACCGGTGCCCCGCCCCCAGCTTTTCCAGCGCATACAGGGTGGTGATGGTCTTTTCCACGCTGGCGGGGGGCAGGAGCAGATCGCCGCCCTCGGCTTCCAGCACCGCGCCGGTTTGGGCGTCGGCCAACACAAAACCGGTCAGCCCGCCCAGCTTTGACGCCTCGACCAGTTGCATCGCGCCCCGGTCAGGCCGCGCACCGGGCCGCAGTTCGGGGCGTGGCGAGGTCAGCGGCGCTTCGGCAAAACCCGGCACGGCAAAGCCCGGCACAGCGGCCGTCGCCAACATGGCACCCAGCAGGCCCCGCCGCGTTAGTCCTTTGGCATCCGTCACGGCAACTCGCTCCGTTCAACACTTTGCGGCAGTGATACCGTTTGCAGGGTGCGGGATGCAATTAGCCATGGCCCGCGAGGGGGGGCTGCGGCTACTTGCGCCACTCCCCCCGCGACCGGATCTTGCTGGAGGACATGTCGTTCAACGGCAGGTTCACGAAACACCACGCCGGGGCCTTGCGCGCGCCGATGCCTTCGCCGCGCGCCACACGGTCCACCCGAAAGGCCCGCGCCGCCACGCTCAGCCGGGCCGCGACGCCCGCACCGGGCCGCGCCATCACGCCCATCGGCACCGCGCGCAAGATGTCGCGCCAGCGGTTCCACTTGTGGAACTGCACCAGATTGTCCGCCCCCATCAGCCAGACGAAATGCACCCCCGGATACAGCGCCTTCAGTGCGGTCAGCGTGTCGATGGTGGCCCGCGTGCCCAAATGCGCCTCCAGATCGGTGATCACCACCTTGGGGTCAGGCATCACCGCCTTGGCGCGGGCAAGCCGTTCGGCCATCGGCGCAGGCTGGTGCGCCTTCAGCGGATTGCCCGGACTGACCAGCCACCAGACCCGGTCCAGCCCCATCCGCTTGATCGCCTCACGCGTGATATGGGCATGCCCTTCATGCGCGGGATCGAAAGATCCGCCCAAAAGGCCCACCACCATGCCGCGTGTCGCTATGGGAAATCCCGCCCGCATCCTGCCCCCTTAAAACCGGGCGCAACCATTCCCGCGCGCGTTGCCCTTGTCCACAACAATCGCTACATACGCGCCAACCCAAGATGGAGCGATCAGATGGCCTCGTATCAATATGTCTATCACATGGAAGGCGTGTCCAAGACCTATCCGGGCGGCAAGAAGTGTTTTGAGAACATCCATCTGAACTTTTTGCCGGGTGTGAAGATCGGTGTGGTGGGCATCAACGGCTCGGGTAAATCCACTCTGCTCAAGATCATGGCCGGTATGGACACCGATTTCAAAGGCGAGGCCTGGGCCGCAAAAGGCGCCAAGGTCGGCTATCTGGCGCAAGAGCCCTATCTGGACCCGTCGCTGGATGTGAAGGGCAACGTGATGCTGGGCGTCGCCAAGGAAACGGCGATTCTCGAACGCTACAACGAACTGGCGATGAACTATTCCGACGAGACCGCGGATGAGATGGCCCAGCTTCAGGATCAGATCGACGCGCAGAACCTGTGGGAACTGGAAGCCTCGGTCGGGGTAGCGATGGACGCGCTGCGCTGCCCGGCTGATGATGCCGATGTGGAAACCCTGTCGGGGGGCGAGCGTCGCCGCGTCGCGCTGTGCAAGCTGCTGCTGGAAAAGCCCGACATGCTGCTGTTGGACGAACCGACCAACCACCTTGACGCCGAAAGCATCGCCTGGCTGCAAAAGCACCTGATCGCCTACAAGGGCACGATCCTGATCGTCACCCACGACCGCTATTTCCTGGATGACATCACCAGCTGGATTCTGGAACTCGACCGGGGTCGCGGCATTCCTTACGAAGGCAACTATTCCGCATGGCTGGAACAGAAGGCCAAGCGGATGCAGCAGGAAGCGCGCGAGGACAAGTCCAAGCAAAAGGCGCTGGAAAAGGAACTGGAATGGATCCGTTCCGGTGCCAAGGCCCGCCAGTCCAAGGGCAAGGCCCGTATCGCGCGCTACAACGAGATGGCCGGTCAGACCGTGCTGGAACGGGCAAGCTCGGCCCAGATCATCATCCCGAACGGCGAACGTCTGGGCAACAAGGTGATCGAGGTCGTCGGCCTGAAAAAGCACATGGGCGACAAGCAACTGATCGAAGACCTGACCTTCACCATCCCGCCGGGCGCCATCGTCGGCGTGATCGGCCCGAACGGTGCCGGCAAATCGACCCTGTTCCGCATGATCACCGGGCAGGAACAGCCCGATGAAGGCACGATCACCTTGGGCAACACGGTGCATCTGGCCTATGTCGACCAAAGCCGCGACGCGCTGGACCCCAACAAGAACGTCTGGGAAGAAATCTCGGGCGGCTCCGAAGTGATTCAACTGGGCGACATGCAGATGAACTCGCGCGTCTATACCGGGGCGTTCAACTTCAAAGGCACCGACCAGCAGAAGAAAGTCGGTCTGTTGTCGGGCGGCGAACGCAACCGCGTGCACATGGCCAAACTGCTGCGCTCGGGCGGGAACGTGTTGCTGCTTGACGAACCGACTAACGATCTGGACGTGGAAACCCTGCAGGCGCTGGAAAGTGCCATCGAAGATTTCGCCGGTTGCGCGATCATCATCAGCCACGACCGCTTCTTCCTTGACCGGCTTTGCACCCACATGCTCGCCTTCGAAGGGGACGCCCATGTCGAATGGTTCGAGGGCAACTTTGAAGCCTATGAGCAGGACAAGATCCGCCGCCTTGGCCCGGACGCACTGGAACCCAAGCGCGCCAAATACAAACGCTTCAGCCGCTAAACCTATGGCGATCGGGGCAGTGCCCCGTCGCCCTGATCTACCCCAAACCCCTTTGCCCGAAACGGCATAGGGGTTTTTCTTTGGCCGCGCGCAGCTACCCTTTGAAGGTGATGGGCAAGGTGAAATCATAGCTGGCCGCGTCCAGCCCATCAGGCGCGGGCTTGAACCGGCCTGCGGCTTGCACGGCGGCAAGGGCCGCTTGGTCCAACGCCGGGTTGCCCGACGATTTGGCGATGCTGACGCCCAGTAAGGCGCCCGTGTTGGATACGGTCAGGGCCAGCGTCACGCTGCCCTTGCCGTTGCCCGAGGTCTGGGCGCGCTGGATGCGGGCGCGGATACTGCCGCCCCATGATTTCAGCAACGATTGCTGGCGCCCCTTGGGAATGGGCGCGGCTTTGGCTTCGGCCGGGGCGGCAGCGGGTGCGGGGGTGGGCGCTTTGGCGGCTTTTGGCGCTGCGACCTTGGCCTTTGGTGCCACCGCAGGCGCCTCTGCCTTCGCAGGCGGTTCTGGCGCGGCCTTGGCGACGGGCTTTGGCGGCGGTGCGGAGACTGCGGGTGGTGCCGCATCCGGTGCCGGGGCCAGCCGGGGCGCGGGCGCAGGGATCTGCGGCGCTGCGTCGGCTGGGGGCAGGGCGGGGGCGTCTTCGGCAGTGGGGGCCGCCATGGGCGCGGGCGCGGCGGCGGGTGTGGGCGGCGGCGGGGATGCCACGGCCAGCAGGGCCGGGGCGGCTGGCGGCAGTTCGATCAACACCGCTTGCGCGACCCCCGCCGCATCCCCCGCGCTGGTCAAAAGCGCCTGCGCCTGCAAGCCCGCGGCGATCAGCAACCCAGCGCTCAGGCTGGCGGCAATCATCCACCCGCCCCAATGCGCCCGCCCCGCCAAACTGGACCAATCCGAAGGAGCGCGCGCGGCTCGGGTCATGGCGCGGGCGCGGCCTCTAGCCCGACAAGCGCCACCTTCAGATATCCCGCCGCCCGCAAACGGTTCATCAACACCGTCAGATCGCCATAGGACACCGCACTGTCGGCGCGCAGGTAAATCCGCGTGTCCCGGTCGCCCTTGCTGGCCGCATCAAGCGCGGTGGCAAGCGCCTCGGGTGCCACCTCGGCCTGCGCAAGGGTCAGCCGCAGATCCGCCCCCAGCGTCAGGTAAAGCGGATCGTCAGGGCGGTCCGCGCTGCTGGCGGTAGAGCCGGGCAGATCCACCGGCACATCAACCGTCGACAAGGGGGCCGCGACCATGAAGATGATCAACAGCACCAGCATCACGTCAATAAACGGCGTGACGTTGATATCGTGGATCTCGTCATCATCCTCTGGCAGCAGGGCGGCCATGTCTAACGCTCCGCCCGCGCGGCGCGGTCAAGATCGCGGCTGACAAGCCGGGAAATCCCCGAAGCCGCATCGCTAAGCCCTTGGCGATAGGCGCCAATCGCGCGGGAGAACAGGTTATACAGGATCACCGCAGGGATGGCCGCGACAAGACCGATGGCGGTGGCCAAAAGGGCCTCGGCGATGCCGGGGGCCACGACCGCAAGGTTGGTGGTCTTGGTTTCCGCAATCGCGATAAAGGCGTTCATGATCCCCCAAACCGTGCCGAACAGGCCCACAAACGGGGCCGTTGCGCCGATGGTGGCCAGCAACCCGGTGCCGCGGCGCAGGTGGCGGGCGGCTTGCGCCTCGGTCTGCGCCAAGAGCGAGGCGACGCGCTCTTTCACCCCCGCGCTGTCCGGCGCGGGCTGCGAGCGGCGCAGTTCTTGCCCGGCGGCGGCCACCATGAACCCGGCCGGATCTGTCTGGCCGGAAAGCTGGGCCTCGGCCTCGGCAAGGGTCTCGGCGCGGTCGATCTGCCGACGGCTGGCCCGCAACCGACGGCCCGCAATGGCAAGCTCAGCCGATTTGAACAGAAACACCGTCCAGGTCACGAAACTGGCGAAGATCAGCGACAAGATCACCGCTTGCACGATCCAATGCGCGGCAAGGTACATGCCAAGCGGGCTAAGCGGTGCAGCGGCCGCTGGCGCGACTTGGCCAGCGGCCTGATCGGCCAGTGGCAAGACCGGGGCCGGCTCGGCTGCGGGGGTGGTCAGCGCGGGGGCTTCGGTGGCAAGGGCGGGGGCCGGGCTTTGTTGGGCGGCCAGCGGCGTGCCCAAGGACAGCGCCAACACTGCGGCGACAAGGCACGCGCGCACGCGGGGATGGCGACGCCTGTTCACTGTGCCCGGCTGCATCGGTTCAACCCATTTCATCGCCCGTGGAAGGCGCGGTTTCGGTTTGGCGCCCCACCCGCCCGCGACCCATCAAAGGCTGGCCGCTGCAAAAGGCACGCGTGGGCGGGGACTTTTACGGCAACTGCATGGGACGACAAGGCCAAATCACGGAGTGCCGCACAGCCGCGGGCGGGCGGGGCCACAGAAAATCGTCATTTTGGCAAATATAATCGTTTAACTGAAAATATAATCGTTTATATTTTCGGAACGAGGTGATTCTTGACCGGGGAGGGCAAGGTATGGCCGCTATAACCATCCGCGATCTGCACAAGTCCTATGGGGCGGTTAAGATCCTGAAGGGCATCGACCTTGCGATTGATTCGGGCGAGTTCGTCTGCTTTCTGGGTCCGTCCGGCTGCGGGAAATCCACGCTGTTGCGCTGCATTGCGGGTCTGGAAGAGATGTCGACTGGCGCGATCCATCTGGGCGCGCGCGACATCACCGATGCGCCCTCGGCCAAGCGGGACATCGCGATGGTGTTCCAGAACTACGCGCTTTACCCACATATGACCGTGGCCAAGAACATGGCCTTCGGCCTGTCTCTGAACGGTATGCCCGCGCCAGAGATCACCGCGCGGGTGCAAGAGGCGGCGGAAATCCTGCGGATCACCGACCTTTTGACGCGCAAGCCCAAGCAGCTTTCGGGCGGCCAGCGTCAGCGGGTGGCCATTGGCCGCGCCATCGTGCGCAAGCCGCAACTGTTCTTGCTGGATGAGCCGCTGTCAAACCTGGACGCCGCCCTGCGGGTGACGATGCGGGCCGAGTTGTCGGCCCTGCATGCCAAGCTGGGCGTCACGATGATCTACGTGACCCATGACCAGATAGAGGCGATGACGCTCTCTGACCGGGTCGTTGTGCTGGACAAGGGGCAGGTCAGCCAGTTTGGCGCGCCGCTGGAATTGTTCCATCGCCCGGCAAACCTGTTTGTTGCGGGCTTTATCGGCACGCCGAAGATGAACTTTTTCGCGGCAAAGGTTGTGGCCGTCGGTGCGGCAGAGGTGACTGTTGCCGCACCGGGGCAAGCGCCCTTGGTCGTGCCGCTGGAGGCCGCGCCTTCGGTGCGTGCGGGCGACCCGGTCACCTTGGGAGTGCGGGCCGACCGCTTGCAGTTTGTGGCGCAGGCGGACGGGCTGATCGCCACCGTCTCGCTGGTCGAACGGCTGGGGACCGAGGCGCATGTCCACGCCACGCTGGCCGACGGGCAAATGATCACCGCCGTCACCGATGGGGCCACCCCATTGCGGCAACAAGACCGGGTGGGCGTCAGCCTTGCCCCCGCGGACGCCTATCTGTTCGACGCCGCAGGCCAAGCCTTGCCGCGCCGCTTGGACCCCGCCACTCAATCCCTGCTCCGGCAGGACAAAAGACCCCAAACCGGGGCCGCTCAACAGGAGGAACTTGCATGAAACTTCTGAGAACCGGGGCCGTCTTGGCCCTGACAAGTCTGCTGGCAACCACCGCCATGGCCGAAGACAAAGTCTTGCGCTTTGCCACGTGGGATTCCGAGGAATCCCTTGCCATCGAAGAAGAAATCGCCCGCATGTTCGAAGCCGCCAACCCCGGCGTCAAGGTGCAGGTTGAGGCCTATGGCGACGGTTATGACACCAAGCTTTCGGCGGCGATGGGCGGCGGCAACGCGCCTGACGTGATGTATATGTGGAACTTCCCGGCCTATTCGGCAGCGCTTTTGCCGCTGAATGACCTGATCGCCCGCGACGGCGAGGCGATGAACATCGCCGACATCTCGCAAGGCCTGCTGAACGGCTCCAAGATTGACGGGAACATCTACGGGATGCCCGCAGGCTTCACCACCCATGTGATCTTTTACAACAAGGACATGCTGGCCGCAGCCGGCGTGGCCGAACCGCAGTCAGGTTGGACATGGGCCGACCTGCGCGCAGCAGCGGCCAAGCTGAGCAATCCGGCGGAAAAGGTCTATGGCTTTGCCGTGGATGCCAAGCCCGATCCCTTTGATTTTGAACAGTTCTTCTGGTCAAACGGCACCAAGTTCATTGCCGATGATGGCAAGGCCGTCGACGGGTACATGAACAGCCCCGAAGCCGCCGAAGTGCTGACGATGTTTGCCGACATGGTGAAATCGGGCGAGGCGGTGGCGTTGAACATCGGTGATGACACCTCGGGTTCCACCCTGTTCAAGGGCGGCAAGATCGCGATGTTCGAAGGCGCGATGTGGAACAAGGGCGGCATTGACGAGTCGGGCATCAACTACGGCGTCGCCGTGCTGCCCGCCTTCCCCGGCAAGCCTGTGCAATCGACGATCAACGGCTCTGCCCTGTCGATTTCCAAAGACAGCAAAGATGCCGAACTGGCGTGGAGCTTTGTCAAATTCTTCGCCTCGCCCGAAGCCGTGGCGATGCGCAAGAACGACCTTCCGGTCCGGGCCTCGGTTGCCGAAACCATGGGCCTGACGGCAGACCCGAAACTGGCACCGTTCTTTGAGATGCTGGCCGTGTCCACCACCGAACTGCCGGCGTTCCTGAAGGCCCCGGAATGGGCGCGCATTCAGGAAAATCTTGCTGGTGCGATTGAGGCGACGATGGTCGATCAGGGTAACGCGCAGGCCCATCTGGACGAGGCGGTCGCCCGCTCCGCCCGGTTCCTGCGCTAACGGCTGCGGAGGGATGAACGCCATGCCCCCGACCAACGCTCCCACCTCCCGGCGGCGGTTGCGGCAAGTCTCACGACTGACGCCATGGTTGTTCATCTCTCCGTGGATCATCGGGTTTGTTGTCTTCACACTCGGCCCGATGATCTTCTCGCTTTACATGAGCTTTTTTGACTGGCCCATCGTTGGTGAACGGTCGTTCATCGGGCTGGACAACTACCAGACCATGCTGACGCTTGACCCGCAGTTCTGGGAAAGCCTGTGGATCACCACCAAATTTGCGCTGCTGTTCGTGCCGCTGAACATCGCGATCGCCTTCGGTATGGCGATGCTTTTGAACCTTGGCCTGCGCGGCACCGGGTTTTTCCGCACGGCGTTCTACCTGCCCTCGGTCATCTCGGGCGTGGCCTTGGTCACGATCTGGTCATGGCTTTATTCCAACCAATACGGCCTGCTGAACTACCTGCTAAGCCTTGTCGGGATTGAGGGGCCGAACTGGCTGGGCGATCCGTCTTACGCCATTTTCGCCATCGTTATCGCCAGCCTTTGGGGCTTGGGCGGCACCATGCTGATCCTACTGGCCGGGCTGCAAGCCGTGCCGAAAGAGCTGTATGAGGCCGCGCGGCTGTCTGGCGTCCCGCTTTGGGCGCAGACCCTGTATATCACCTTGCCGATGCTGGGGCCGATGCTGCTGTTTTCCATCATCACCTCCATCATCTCGGCGTTTCAGCAATTGACCATCGCGCTGTTGCTGACCAAGGGCGGGCCGCTGGGGTCTACCTATTTCTTCGCCATGTATATCTATGACAACGCGTTCAAATACTTCGACATGGGCTACGCCGCGGCGATGTCGTGGATCATGTTCGGGATCGTTCTGGTGCTTAGCCTTGTGGTGATGAAATCCTCGGACGCCTGGGTGCATTACGAGGGCGAAGTGAAAGGCAAATCCAATGGCTAAGACCCTTGGTTACGGCGCGCTTATCTTTCTGTCGGCGCTGTTTGTGGCCCCGTTTCTGTGGACGCTGATTACGGCGGTCAAATCGCAAGCCGATCTGGTGGCCTATCCCCCCGTGCTGTGGCCCGAGACGTGGCACTGGGAGAACTTCCACAGCGCCTGGACCAAGCTGCCGTTTGGCACCTTCCTGCAAAACTCGGTCATTGTGGTGGTGCTGTCGACCATCGGGCAGTTGTTTTCGTCGTCGCTGGTGGCTTTTGGCTTTGCGCGGTTCCGCTTTCCGGGGCGGGACATGCTGTTTGTGGTGCTGCTGGCCTCTATGATGATCCCTTGGGATGTGAAGATGATCCCGCTGTACATGCAGTTCAATTTTCTGGGATGGATCAACACGCTTAAACCCCTGATCGTGCCGGCGTGGTTCGGTGAGGCCTTCTTTATCTTCCTTCTGCGCCAATACATCCTGTCGATCCCGATGGAGATTGACGAAGCCGCGCGGATGGACGGTGCCAACGCCTGGCAGATCTATACCCGTATCCATTTGCCGCTGATGGCCCCGGCGCTGGTTCTGGTCGGGACGTTCCATTTCATGAACGCGTGGAACGATTACCTTGGCCCGCTGATCTTTCTGAACGATCAGTCGAAATACACGCTGACCCTTGGCCTGTCGCTGTTCAAGGGGCTGCATGATCAGGACGTCACCTCTATCGCCGCGATCACCGTGGTGCTGTGCCTGCCGCCCTTGGCGCTGTTCTTCTTCGCCCAGCGCTACATCATGGATTCCGCGCTTGGGTCGTCGGTGAAGGGATGACGTTGTTTGATGCGGCCAAGATCCCGTTCAGCCGGAAAGAGCGGTTTGTCACCCTGTCGGTGATGGACGGCGCGCTGATGCTGCGGTCTGTGCGCGGCGGCGATTTGCGGCCAGCGCTGGGGCGTCTGGCGCGGGTCGGGTTTTGCGATGCGGCCGGGCAGGCGGTGGCGGTGACGCTGGAGCTTGCCCCCGATTGCCTGATCGCGCGGTCCGCTTTGGGCGAGGTGCGCTTTGTGGTGGGCGCGGGGGAACGGCTGCACGTCGCGGGGCAGGGGATGGACCTGACGCTGCGGCTGGAAGGCTCGCGCTACGATTACGCCTATCGCACCGCCAAGGGGCAGGCCTGTCTGGTCGCGGCCTATGAAAACATCCGCCTCGCGCCGCGCTGCACGCGTGGCACGGTTGAGGTGTCGGGCGATTGGCGGCGCGACCGGGCCGACAATGTGGTGGCGCGGTTTTCCGGCGCGGCGGGGTTTGAGGGCGTTGTGGATTTGTTCGCCGTCACCCCCCCCAGCGACACGCCTGCGGATTTCAACACTGCCCGCGCCGAGGCTGCTGCCGATTTTGCCGCTTTCCACGCCCGCTTTGCCCCGCCCCGCGCCGGGGGGGCCGAGGCACACCGGCTGGCTGCCTATCTGCTTTGGGCCAATACCGTGCCGGCGGGCGGGCATCTGTCGCGCCCCGCCGTCTACATGTCGAAGAACCACATGATCAACGTCTGGTCTTGGGACAACGTGTTTTCGGCCCTTGGCCTTGCCGGGGCGGATGGGGCGCTGGCCTATGATCAGTTCGCGGTGATCTATGACCAGCAAGACGCCTCTGGCGCGCTGCCCGATTTCGTCAATGACCGCGAAGCCAGCTTTGCCTTTACCAAGCCGCCCGTGCATGGCTGGGGCCTGTCGCTGATCGCCGCAATGCGGCCCGACTGGCTGACCGACGCGCGCCGCCTGGCCCTTGCCAAAGCCTTGGCCGCGCAGGTGGGCTGGTGGCTGCGCGAGACACGGGCAGGGCCGGGCGATCTGCCCGCCTATCCGCATGGCAACGACAGCGGCTGGGACAACGCCAGCTTCTTTGACCGGGGCGGTCCGGTGGCTTCGCCCGATCTGCCGACCTTCCTGATCTTGTGCTGCGATTGTCTGGCGGCGCTGCGCCCCGAGCAGGAAAGCCAATGGCAAGCGCAGGCGCGCGCGCTTTTGGCGCTGCTGATGGACCGTCTGGCCACGGACGACGGCTTTGGAACCCGCCTGATTCACGCGCCCGACACCTTGCACCAAGGCGACAGCCTGATCGGGTTCATGCCGCTTTTGTTGGGCGACCGTTTGCCGCGCCCCTTGGCACAGGCGCTGATCGCCCGCCTGCGGGCGCGTTTCCTGACGCCATGGGGTGTCGCCACCGAGGCCCCCGACAGCGCCTTTTATGAACCCGATGGCTATTGGCGCGGCCCGATCTGGGCCCCCACCACCGCGCTGATCTGGGACGGGCTGCGCCGTCAGGGCGAAGCGGCCCTTGCCCGCGATCTTGCCGAACGCTTCTGCACCTTGTGCGAAACCTCGGGGATGGCCGAGAATTATGATGCCCTGACAGGGGCTGCGCTGCGCGATCCGGCTTTCGCGTGGAGTTCGGCCATGTATCTGTTGTTCTCGGATTGGCTGGGCCGCCCCGCCCCGCCTGCAACGCTACAAGACGGAACAATTCTGTGACGCAAGACACAAGACCCACGCTCAGAACCATCTGCGCGCAGACCGGGCTTTCGATGGCCACCGTGTCCAAGGCGCTGCGCGGCTCGGATCAGGTGCGCCCCGAGACGCGCGCCGTGGTAGAGGCCGCGGCGGCAGAGCTTGGTTATACGCTGAACCTGTCGGGGCGGCAGTTGCGCACCGGCAAGACCTATCAGATCGCCGCCGTCCTTGCCGCACCGCAGGCCGAGACGGATGAGTGGGAGGGCGTCGAATACGCGCAGCTTTTGTCAGGCATCTCCAAGGCGCTGGAGCCGACACCCTACCGCGTGGCCCTTTATGCCGTGGCCGATCACCGTGAGGCGCTGACGGTGATCCGCCGTCTGGTCGACCTGCGCGAGGCGGATGGCATCATCCTGTCCGGCACCCGGCCGCACGATACCCGCGTGGCCTTCCTGCAAGAGCGCGGCTTTCCCTTTGTCACCTATGGCACCACCACGGCCCACGGCCCGCACCCCTTTGTCGATGCCGACAACGCCCATATGATCGACCTGTCGCTTACCCGGCTGACCGCGCGCGGGCATCGGCGGATCGCGCTGGTGAACCCGCCTGCCGAGATGTCCTATGCCCAGACCCGAGAGGCGGCCTATCGCGCGGGGCTGGCGCGGCTGGGGCTGGGGTTCGATCCGGATCTGGTGGTGTCGGGTCTGCTGTCACCGGGGTTCGGGGTGCAGGCGGTGGAGCAGCTGAGCGCGCTGGCCAATCCGCCGACGGCCTATCTGTGCGCCAATGAGGCGGCGGCCTTGGGCACCTTGGCGGGCTTTGCGCGCTGCGGTCTGGTGCACGGCGTCGATGCGGTGATCAACGCCACCGACGATCTGAACGTCAGCGCCTATTTCCAGCCGCCGTTGACCACGTTCTTCCTGCCGATCAGCCGGCCGGCGCGGCTTTTGGGGGAACATATGCTGGGCCGGCTGGAAGGCCGCCCGATCGAGATGCTGCAAACCCTGCTGATGCCCGACCTCATCGAACGCTCTGACGATTACCTGCGCGCGAAAGTCCTGACATGACCGCTTTTCAAACCGCCAACCCCGCCTTTACCGATACTGAACTCGCCGCCCTTGCGGCGCAGCATTTCGGCCTGTCGGGCCGCATTCGGCCCCTGCCGTCAGAGCGGGATCAGAACGCCCGCCTGACCGCCGGGGGCGTGGATTACGTGCTGAAGATCGCCAACCCAGCCGAGGATGCGGCCCAGATCGCGCTGCAAACCGCGACGATGCGGCATCTGGCGGCGGTGGGGATGCCGGGCGTGCCGCGCGTCGTGGCGACCCTGACCGGCCAAGACGCGGCCACGGTTGCGGTGGCGGGCCAGCCTGCGCTGCTGCGTCTGGTGACATGGGTCGCAGGCCAGCCGATGGCCGACGCCCCGCGCAGTCTGGCGCAACTGGCGGCACTGGGCGGCTATATGGGGCGGATGACGGCGGCGTTGCAGGGGTTTGCCCATCCGGCCGCGAGCCGCCCCGATTTCCCGTGGTCGCTGGATCATGTGGCGCGCCTTGCCCCCTATGCGGCTGACATCACAGACCCCGCCCGCCGCGCGCTGGTGGAGGGGCTCTTTGCCCGCTACGCCGCACAGGTTGCCCCGCACCTGCCGCGCATGCGCGCCTCGGTGCTGCATCAGGACGCCAATGATTACAACGTCATCACCAACCCGGATGCGCCCGACCAGATCGCCGGGCTGATCGACTTTGGTGACATGTGCCACGGGCGCACCGTGAACGAACTGGCGATCACGCTGGCCTATGCCTTACTGGATGCGCCCGATCTTTACGGAGCGATGCGGGCGGTGATCTCGGGCTTTGCCGCCGCCTTCCCGCTGCAAGAGATTGAGGCTGATCTGGTCTATGACCTGATGCGGATGCGGCTGGTCACCTCGGTCTGCATCTCGTCGCACCAGTCGCGGCTGCACCCTGACAACGCCTATCTGACCATCTCGCAAGCGCCCGCCTTTGCGCTGCTGGAACGGCTTGGCACGCTCGACCCCGCGCTGATGGTTGCGGTGGCGCGGGTCGCGGCGGGGTATGAGCCTGTGGCAGGCACCAGCGCGCTGCGCGACTGGCTGGCGGCCACCCCGGTTGCGCCGATCCTTGCCCATGACCCCGCCCGCCTGCCGCGCCTTGCCCTGCCGACCCAAGGCCAGCGCGCTGACATGCCCGCCTTTTCCGACCGCCGCTTTGACGGCTGGTTTGCCGCGCAGCGCGCGCCGGATGTGCCCCAGGACCTGCCCTTGCTGGGCCTTGGGCTATATGGCGAAAAGCGGAGCGTCTATACCTCGGCACATTTCGCTGATGCGGCCAGTGCGGAACGCCGCTGCATGCACCTTGGCATCGACATCTTTCTGCCCGCCGGGACCGCTATTCATGCGCCATTGGCCGGCATCGTCCATAGCGTCAGCTACAACGCCGACCCGCTGGATTACGGCAACACCCTGATCCTGCGGCATGAGGCCGGGGGCCATGTGTTCTACACGCTCTATGGCCATCTGGGCGGCAGCCTTCCGGGCCTTTTGCGCGAAGGGCAGGCGGTTGAGCCCGGCCAGGTCATCGCCCATCTTGGCGATTGGCATGAAAACGGCGGCTGGGCGGCGCATCTGCACTTTCAGATCACCGCCAGCTTGCTGGACCAACCCAAGGGCAATTTCTTTGGCGTGGGGCAGGAAAGCCTGTGGGACTTCTGGCAGGCCCTGTGCCCCGATCCCAACCTGATCCTGCGGCTGGAGCCGGAAAGCTATACCATCGACCCCGATCCGCCCGAGGCCCTGCTTGCCCGGCGTCAGCAGGTGATCGGGCGGTCCCTGTCGCTGTCCTACCGCGAAAAGCTGAAGATCATCCGCGGGCGCGGCGCGTGGCTGATCGACCATACCGGGCGGCGCTTGCTGGATACGGTGAACAACATCACCCATGTCGGCCATTGCCACCCGCATGTGGTGACAGCCCTTGCGCGTCAAGCGGCAGAGCTGAACACCAACACCCGCTATCTGCATCCGCTGATGCCCGCGCTGGCCGAACGGATTTCGGCCACGCTGCCGGGCGATCTGTCGGTAGTGTATTTCGTCAACTCGGGCACCGAGGCGAATGAGCTGGCCCTGCGGATCGCGCGCACGGCTTTGGGCAAGAAGGATACCGTGGTGCTCGACTGGGCCTATCACGGCAATTCGGGCGGCACGGTGGACATCAGCCCCTACAAGTTCAAACGCAAGGGCGGCTTTGCCCAACCCGATTTCGTGCAGATCGCCGCCTTCCCAGACCCCTACCGCGGCCCGCATCCCGGCCCGACGGGCGGGGCGGCCTATGCCGCCGACATTGATCGCTGCCTTGAGGCGGTCAGCGCCCGCACAGGCTCTGGCGCGGCCACGTTCATTGCCGAAAGCATCTCGGGCGTGGGCGGGCAAGTGCTTTACCCGCCGGGCTATCTGGCCGGGGTCTATGACCGCATCCGCGCCCAAGGCGGGATCTGCATTGCCGATGAGGTGCAATGCGGCTTTGGCCGGGTCGGCAGCGCATTCTGGGCGTTTGAACTGCAAGGCGTCACCCCCGATATCGTCGTCTTGGGCAAACCGATCGGCAACGGCCACCCCCTGGCCGCCGTCGTCACCACCCCCGAACTGGCCGCGCGCTTTGCCAATGGGATGGAGTATTTCAACTCCTTTGGCGGCAATCCGGTGTCGATGGCGGTGGGCCATGCGGTGCTGGACGTGATCGAACGCGAAGACCTGCAAGCCCGCGCCCTTGCCACCGGCGCTTACCTGATGGCCGGATACCGCGCCCTTGCCACCCGGCATGAGGCGATTGGCGAGGTGCGCGGCTCGGGCCTGTTTGTCGGCGTCGATCTGGTGACCGACCGCACCACCCGCGCCCCCGCCACCGCCTTGGCCGAGGCAGTGACCGATCACCTGCGCCGCTACGGCGTGCTCGGCTCAACCGATGGCCCCGCCGATAACGTGTTGAAACTAAAGCCGCCGATGGTGTTCGGCCAAGCCGAAGCTGACCTTGTGTTGGCCGAAACCGACCGCGCCCTGACGGCCCTGACCTGAGAATGACCCAGATGACCCTTTCCCAACGCGGCCCTGAACTTGGGGTATGCTACTACCCTGAACAATGGCCCGAAGCCCAATGGACCACCGACGCCGCCCGCATGAAGGCGCTTGGCCTGACATGGGTGCGCATCGCCGAATTCGCTTGGTCGCTTATTGAGCCTGAACCCGGCCGCTTCGACTGGGGCTGGCTGGACCGGGCGGTGGCGGTTTTGGGCGACGCGGGGTTGCGGGTGATCCTGTCGACGCCCACCGCGGCACCTCCCAAATGGCTGGTGGATCGCTACCCCGAAATCCTGCCCGTCGGCCCCGATGGTCATGTGCGCAAGTTCGGCGCGCGGCGGCACTATTGCTTTTCGTCGCCCCGCTACCGGATCGAAGCGACCCGCATTGCAACCGCCGTGGCCGAACGCTACGGCCACAATCCGCATGTGCAGGCGTGGCAGATCGACAATGAATACGGCGACCACGATACGGTGCATTCCTATTCCCCAGCCGCCGAGGCCGCCTTTCGCGACTGGCTCGCGGCCCGCTACGGCTCTATCGACGCGCTCAACACCGCTTGGGGCACCAGCTTTTGGTCCATGCGCTACAACGGCTTTGACCAGATCGACCTGCCGCATCAGGTGGTGGAAGAACCCAGCCCCACCCACCTGACCGACTTCTTGCGCTTTTCCTCTGATCAGGTGATCAGCTTTAACGCGGCGCAGGCCCAGATCCTGCGCGATCTGTCGCCGGGGCGGCCGATCACCCATAACTTCATGAATCAAAACACCGATTTTGATCATCACCGCTTGGGGCAGGATATTGATGTGGCCTCATGGGATGCCTATCCCTTGGGCAACCTGATCCACGGTCGCCTGCCCGAGGCGCTGACAATCGCGCTATCTGCGGATGGGCGATCCCGATCAGCCCGGATTCAACAATGACCTTTACCGCGCCGTGGGGCGGGGGCGGGTCTGGGTGATGGAACAACAACCCGGCCCGGTGAACTGGGCCGACCACAACCTCGCGCCCGCCGATGGCATGGTGCGGCTGTGGACCTGGGCCGCCTTCGCCCATGGCTGTGAGATGGTCAGCTATTTCCGCTGGCGTCAGGCCCCCTTCGCGCAGGAACAATTCCACACCGGGCTTTTGCTGCCCGATGACAGCCCCGATCAGGCCTTTCACGAGGTGGCACAAGTCGCCGCCGAGACGGCCCAACTGCCACCGATGCCGCCGCGCGCGCAGGCCCCGGTCGGCTTCGTGCTGGACTATGCCTCGCGCTGGGCCTTGGCGGCGCTGCCGCAAGGTCGCAACTTTCGCCCGGCGCATCACGCGCTGGATTGGTATTCGGCGCTGCGGCGTCTGGGGGTAGAGGTGGATTTCCTTGGCCCCGACAGCGATCTGTCCGGCTACCGCCTGATCGTGGCGCCGGACATGGTGATGATGCCCGACGATTTCGTGACCCGCCTGCAAGCCAGCGCTGCCAAAGCGATTTTCGGGCCGCGTTCTGGGTCCAAGACCGCTGATATGCATATACCTGCTGGCCTGCCGCCCGGCCCCCTGGCCCGGCTGATCGACATGAAGGTAACGCGGGTGGAAAGCCTGCCCGACTGGCACGCCGAGACGGTGCTTTTGGGCAATCACCGCCTGCAAGCCCGCCGCTGGCGCGAAACCGTGGAAACAACCGCGCCCACGCTGGGCCATTTCGCGACCGATTACCGCGATGGCAGCCCTGCGCTGATCGGCAATGACAAGGCGCGCTATCTGGCAACCTTGCCTGACCCCGACAGCCTGCGCCGGGTCATGGAGGACACGCTGCTTTGGGCCGGGGTCGACCATCTGCCCGACCTTGGCGACCTGCGCCTGACCCGGCGGGGGGCGGTGAGCTTTGCCTTTAACTTTGGCCCGACCCCTGCCGAGGTGCCCGCCCCGCCCGGTGCCACGTTCCACCTTGGCGCGCGCCAGCTGCCCCCTTGCGGCGTCGCCGCATGGACCACCCCCGCCGAGACAATACCCGGCCAGACAATACCCGCCTGACGACCCAACAAACCCAACCCAACCCGACAAGGAGTGTCCCGATGAAAACCCGTCTTGCCCTTGCTTTCAGCCTGCTGCTTTCCCCCGCCATGGCCGCCGATCTGGGTGGCGTTACCCTGCGTGTCGGCTCTGACACCACCTCGCCGCCGATGGAATATATCGACAGCGCCTCGGGGGCGATCGTGGGTTTTGACGTGGATGTGGTGAATGCCATCTGCGCCAAGATCAACTGCACCGCCGAATTCATCACGACCGGCTGGGACGGCATCTTTGCCGCCCTTCAGGGCGGGCAGTTCGATCTGGTCGCCTCGGGTGTGTCGATCACCGAGGAACGCTCGGCGGTCATGGATTTCTCTGAGCCCTATATCATCAACGGTCAGGCCATTCTGGTGCAGGTCGATAATCAAGCCCTGACCGTGGCCGATTTTCAGGCGGGCGGGCATCGCCTTGCGGCCCAAGCCAACACCACCGACGCCGCCACAGCCGAGGAAATCGTCGGCAAGGACAACGTGCAGGCCTATGACACCTTCAACGCCGCCGTGCTGGCCCTGCAAAACGGCGATGTCGACGGGGTGGTGATCAACGGCGCCAATGCGCCGGCCTATGAGGCCCAGTTTGCGGGTCAGCTGGTGGCCTCAATCCGCGATCTGAAATCCGATCCGCTGGGGCTGGTGTTCCAAAAGGGCGACGCGCGGCGCGATGCCTTCAATGAAGGGTTGGCTGCGATCAAGGCCGACGGCACGCTGGACGCGCTGATCGCCAAATACTGGACGGCGCAATAACCGCCACGCCACGCGCGCCATAATCCGAACGCGGGTCGCCCAAGGGCGGCCCACCCTGCTGCGCCCGCACGGCGCCCCCCCCCAATCCCCGCGGAGGATCTGCCTTGCGCCTGCTGACCACCATTGAGCGTCTGCGCCCCAGCAACCTGATCATCCTCTTTGCCCTGCCGTTCATCGGCTGGCTGTTCGTCAGTTCCAGCGACTACAGCCGGTCCCTCAAGGCGATTGTCGGGGTGGAACCGGGCTCACTGGCGCTGCTGCCGGGCTTTGCGCTGGTGGCGGGGATGTTTGGCGCGGGCTTGGCGGCGGGCCTTGTGCGCCGCCATGCGCAGGTGGCGCTTGCGGCCAGTCTGGCTTGCGGGTTGGCACTGGCGCTGACGCCGTTGGGCCTGCCGTTTTGTGCCTCGGTGCTGGCCAATGCGGTGGACCCGTTCACCTCCCCCCTGATTGTGCAGGGCGAAACGCCGCGACGGCTGACCGACACCACGCTGGCGGTGCTGCAAGGGCGGATGCTGCTGTGGCTGGCCGTGCCTTTGCTGTCGGCGGGGCTTTGGGCGCTGCGCCGCCACCGGTTCGCGCGGCGGGGCTTTGTGGCGCTGCACGGGTTGGGGCTGGCGGGGTTGATCCTGTTTGCCCATCTGGGCTTTGCCGTGGGGCTGGTGATTTCCATTCGTGCGGCGGTCACGGCCTATCTGCTGGCCGTGGTGTTGGGGCTGATTTGGGTGGGGATGATGCACCTGCGCGCCTCACGCCGCAGCACATGGGGCTTTGTGGCGCTGACCCTTGCCTTGCTGGCCGGGGCGGGGGGGCAGTTTGCGCAACCCCGGCTGGCCCACAGCCTGATCGGCACCCCCGCCGCGACCCTTGGCATCGTCAAGGACACGCCGCAGGGCCTGATTGATACCGTCCGCTATGGCACCTTCCCCGGCGCGCCGGGCGGAGAACTGCCAGTACGCAGTTTTTCCACCCGAGAAGAGGCTTTGGCCGCCCTTGCCGCCGGCACCCTGTCGGGCGCTTTGGTGCTGGACGGGGCCACGCTGCCCGCCGGTGCCACGGTGTTCTGGCAAGCGGCTGCCCTGCCCAATGCCACCGCAACGCTGGCGATCAGCCTTCTGGTCCTTGCCATCGCCTGCGGCCTGATCACCGCGGCAGGGGCGCTGCACCAACGCCACCCGCTGTCCATCGCGGCCGAATTCATCATCGACACCCTGCGCGGCATCCCGATGCTGGTCATCATCCTGTATATCGGCCTGCCCTTGGCCGGGGTGCTGAAATCCGCTTCGGGCGGCTTTATTGATCCGCCCAACATGCTGCGCGGCATCACGGCCATGGCCATCGCCTATTCGGCCTATCTGGCCGAGATCTTCCGCTCGGGCATTAACGCCGTGCCGCAGGGCCAGATAGAGGCCGCGCGCAGCCTTGGCCTGTCGCGCTGGTCCACGGCGCGGCTGGTGATCCTGCCGCAAGCCTTCCGCATCGTGATCCCGCCGATGGGGAATGAATTCATCGCGATCCTCAAAGACACCTCGCTCCTGTCGATCCTGTCGATCCGTGACCTGACCCAGCGCATGCGCGAGTTTCAGTCGGCCAGCTTCCTGCCCTTTGCCCCCTATAATACGGCGGCCATCGTCTATGTGCTGCTGACCTTGGTGGCGGCCAGCCTTGTGGCGCGGGTTGAACATCGGTTCCGGGGCAGGGGGCGGTAGCATGGCGCGCAGATGGGCAATCACCGGGGCGGCGCGCGGGCTGGGTCTGGCCCTCGTGCGCGACCTGTCGCGGCGGGGTGAGCAGGTTCTGGCCCTTGCCCGCGATCCTGCACGTGGCGCGGCCCTGCCCGGCGTGATCTGGCAAACGCTTGACCTTGCCGACCCGGCCAGCATTGCAACCCTGCCCGACCGCTTGGCGGCGCAGGGCGACAGCGCCCCGGTTGACGTGCTGGTCCATAACGCGGCGATCCGGGGCGATACCGGGGGGCTTGCCAGCTTCAGCGCCGCTGACCTCGCGCAGGTCATGGCGGTCAACGTGGCCGCCCCGCTGCTGCTGACCCGCGCCTTGCTGCCGCGCGTGCCGGCGCAGGGGACCATCGCCTTTATCTCCTCGCGTGCGGGATCGTGCAGCGAAGGGGCCGACCCCGACGGCGACTATGCCTATTGCCTGTCCAAAGCCGCGCTGAACCGGGCGCTGTGCAAGCTGGACGATGACCTGCCCCAGCGTTGCCTTGGCCTGCATCCGGGCTGGATCACCACCGACATGGGCGGGGCCGAGGCAGAGGAAGACCCCATCGCCGCCGCCGCCCGCCTGATCGACCTGCTGGAGGCCCCGCCTGCCTCCGGGCGGTTCTTTGACAGTTTTGCCAGACCGATTGGCTGGTAGGCAAGACCCGGCGCCGCTCCGCCGTTTGGGGGCCGCTTGCAACGGCGGATCTTTCACCAAGCCGCAGAACAAGGTAGAGGTCTGCAAAACTCATAACAAAACGAGCAGCCTTCCCATGCGGTGTCTTCCCCTCGCTTGCCTGATGATCGGTGGCCTTGCGGCCCCGGCACTGGCTGACAAAGTGTCCCAGATCGACGCGCCTTCGGGTGTCACGGTTGAATACACCAAATGCAGCCGCAACCCAAACCGCTGCATGAATGAGGCGGCCGACTACTGCAAAGGCAGCTATCAGGTGATCGACAGCGAAAGCCATTCCGGCACCTTGGTGTCCGATGTCTTTTCCGGCTCTGTCACTTGGTATTCGATGACGTTCCTGTGCGGGCGCAGCGACGGCAAACTGCCCGACTTCCCCTTCCGGGGCGCCAAGGGTGAGCCGCCCTCTACCCTGATCCCGCCGCAGATCAGCACGATTTGCACCGTCTTGGGCAAGGGCCGGTCCTGCCGCTCGCAGTAAGGGTCAGTTCAGGTAACCACCGTCAGAATCATCGCCGGTTTCCTCCAGAAGCCGGTCGAAATTCGGCACGATGATGTGGCGCTTGCCTTCCAGCGTGATCACGCCGTCGCGCTTTAGCGCGCTGACCTGGCGGCTGACGGTTTCCAGCGTAAGCCCAAGATAATCCGCCATTTCTTCGCGCGTCAGCGGCAGGTCGAACACCATTGACCCCTTGGCTTTCTCCAGCCGCAGCCCCGCATCGCGCCGCGCGATGATCGCAAGCAGGCTGGCGATCTTTTCGCGTGCGGTCTTGCGACCCAAAAGCAGCATCCATTCCCGCGCGGCATCCAGTTCATCCAGTGTCATTTCCAGCAAACGCTGTCCGATATGCGGGGTGGCCAGCATCATGTCTTCAAAGGGTTTCTTGCGGAAACAGCACATGACCAGATCGGTTGTGGCCGTCACATCATAGGCGGCCTGCGACCGACCGGGGCGGCCCACGAAATCCGACGGCAACAGCAGGCCCACCATCTGGCGGCGGCCGTCTTCCATGGTCTGGGTCAGCGTCGCAATTCCCGACACGACAGAGGCCACAAAATCCATCCGGTCCCCCGACCAGATCACCGTCTGCCCGGCCTGATAGCTGCGATAATACTTGATCTGCTCCAACTGGGCGAGCTCGCTTGATTCGCAGCGCGCACAGACCGCACGATGCCGGATCGGGCAGTTTCCGCAGTCATGAGACAGAAATTGAAGATCCTGAGTGGTCATGCAGACTTTCCGGTTGATCTGGGTCAAAGCCAGCACGGCCGTGGCCTGCAAGATAGGCTAATGGATCGCAATTCGCAACTCACGCGGCTGGGGCTTTTTGATGCCCGGGTGCCAAGATACACCTCTTACCCGACGGCACCGCAGTTTGCCGGCGGGGTCGAGGCCCCGCAATTCGTTAACTGGATCGAGGCCATCCCCCCCGGTGGGCGCATATCGCTGTATGTGCATGTGCCTTTTTGCCGACGGCTGTGCTGGTTCTGCGCCTGCCGCACGCAGGGCACGTCCTCAGAAGAACCCGTTCGCGCCTATGCCGACACGCTCAAGGCCGAGATTGCGCTGCTGAAACGCCATTTGCCCGCAGGGGTGCGCCTGTCACGGCTGCATTGGGGCGGCGGGACGCCCACGCTTTTGCCCGCAGATCTGATGCGCGATCTGGCCGATGCGATCTTTGATGTGGCCCCGCTTGCTGAGGGGGCCGAGTTTTCGGTGGAAATCGACCCGAATGAGATCGACGCGGCACGGCTGGATGCGCTGATTGCCAGCGGCATGAACCGCGCCTCCATCGGGGTGCAGGACTTTGATCCGGCGATCCAAAAGGCCATTGGCCGCGAACAAAGCTATGAGCTGACCCAGCGCGTCGCGTCCATGATCCGCGACCGCGGTGTCACCAGCCTGAACGCCGATATCCTGTTTGGCCTGCCGTTCCAGACCAAGGCGCGAATCGCAGATTCGGTGCAAAAACTGCTGACCCTGACCCCCGACCGCGTGGCGCTGTATGGCTATGCCCACGTGCCATGGGTCAGCCGCCGTCAGCAGATGATTCCCTCTGACACCATCCCTACGGCGCAAGAACGTCTTGCGCTGTTTGAAACCGCGCGTGAGCTGTTCCTGTGGGATGGCTACGACGAAATCGGCATCGACCATTTCGCCCGCCCTTCAGACGGGCTGGCCATTGCCGGCCGCACCGGGCATCTGCGCCGCAACTTTCAGGGCTATACCGACGATACCGCGCCGATCCTTGTGGGGTTGGGGGCCTCGTCCATCTCACGCTTTCCGCAAGGCTATGCGCAGAACGCCTCGGCGACTGCCGCCCATACCAAGGCGATCCGGGCCGGGCAATTCTCAACCCATCGCGGCCATGCGTTCACCGGCGAAGACCGCCTGCGCGCCCGGCTGATAGAGGCGGTGATGTGCGATTTCCATATCGCGCGCGCGGAAATCCTACGGGATTTCGACATTGCCCCCGCCGCTTTGGAGACGATGTTCCAAGACGCCGCCGCCGCCTTTGGCGGAATGGTGACGGTCGCCGCCGACGGGCTGACGATCCCGCCCGAGGCCCGGCCCCTGACGCGGATGGTGGCCCGCAGCTTTGATGCCTATGACCAGATGAAGGCCCAACATTCGGCGGCCATCTAGGCGGTCGGTCGGCCCATGTTTTCGACAAACGCGACCATGCGGGGCAGGCAGATGGAGTGCAGGTCGTAGCCGTCCAGCACCGTCTGCCGTGCCGCCCGGCGCAGGCCGGCAAAGCGGCGCGGATCGGCCAGCGCCCCCGTCAACGCGCGCGACCACGCGGGCACGTCAAAGAAATCGACCAGCGTGCCGTTTTCCCCGTCGCGGATCAGCTCGGCCACCGGCGCGGTTGCTGACCCCACAACATGGCACCCCGCCGCCATCGCCTCCAGCATCGACCAGCTCAGCACGAACGGATAGGTCAGATAGGCATGGGCGCGACTGACCTGCATCAGGCTGACAAACTGCGGATAGGCGACTTTTCCCAGAAAATGCACGCGACTTAGGTCCAGACGGTCTTTGACCTCTTCCAGAAAGATGTCCTTCCAGCCCTTTTGATCCTTGGGCGCAGCGCCATAGCTGACCTCATCGCCCCCCACGATCACCACTTGCGCCTCTGGCCGGGCCGCCATCACTTCGGGCAGGGCGCGCATGAAGATGTGATAGCCGCGATAGGGTTCCAGATTGCGGTTCACAAAAGTCAGCACCTCATCGCCTGCGTGCAGCACGCGGCCATTGGGCAGCATCACCTGCGCGCCGGGATCGGGGCGCATGACTGCCGTGTTCACCCCGTCAAAGATCACCTCGATCATGCGGCGCAGCGCTGGCGGATAGGTTGAGGCCTGCCATTGCGTCGGTGACACCCCGGCATCGGCATGCAGCAAGGCCTGTCCCAGATGGGTGGTGCGCCCCTGCGCGATCAGCACCTGATCAAAGCTTAGCGGGTTGAACTCGGGGTCAAACCCAACATCCGCGCCGCGCCCCTTATAGTAGAACTCGGCATAGACAATCAGCTTGGCCTCTGGCCAAACCTCTTTCAGAAACAACGTCTCGCCCCAGCCGGAATGGCCAAAGATCACGTCGGGCACATAGCCGCCCTTGCGCAGGGCAAGGGCCGCGCGCGCAACCGTGACGCCCCGGTCGCTCATGGAGGTGTAGTTGCGGCCTAACCGGGTCTTGGCGGGCTCTACCGTTTCGGGCTTGTGGGTGTAGCGCAGCATTTCCACCGATGAGCTGCGCGTGTTGCCCGCATCCGTCAACGCCTTGCAGTCATGGCCGCGGGCCTGCAACTCGGGCGCAAGATACAGGAACTGGCCGGGAAAGTTCTGGTGGACGAACAGGATCTTCACGCCTTAGCCCCCACTGCTGCCGCCCGCATTATCCCCGAACGCCGCCGCCATCAGCTTGCGCGTGTAGTCGGTCTGCGGTGCGGCAAACAGGGCGGCACTGTCGCCCGCCTCCACCACATCGCCCTCTTTCATCACCATCACCTTATGCGCCATCGCGCGCACCACGCGAAGATCATGGCTGATAAAGATATAGGCCAGCCCCCATTTGCGCTGCAAGGCGCGCAACAGATCGACGATCTGGACCTGCACCGTCATGTCCAAAGCGCTCGTCGGCTCATCCAGCACCACCAACTTGGGCCGCAGGATCATCGCGCGCGCAATGGCGATACGCTGGCGCTGCCCGCCCGAGAATTCATGCGGATAGCGTTCCATCATCGCCGGGTCCAACCCGACCTCGGCCATGATCTCGGCCACCATGGCGCGGCGGTCGCGGCCCGGTTCCACCCCATGCACGCCCAGACCTTCGGCGATGATCTGCTCGGCGGTCATGCGCGGCGACAGGCTGCCGAAGGGGTCTTGAAACACGATCTGCAAGTCGCGCCGCAACCCGCGCAGCGCCTTGCCCTGCAGGCCCGACAGATCGCGCCCCAGAAGGGTCACCCGCCCCTCAGACCCGATCAACCGCAAGATCGCCAGCGCCAGCGTGGTCTTGCCCGACCCGCTTTCGCCCACGATCCCAAGGGTTTCCCCGGCGCGCACCGACAGGTTGGCGTCGTTGACCGCCTTCACATAGCCGACCGTTTTGCGTAAAAACCCCTGCGTGATCGGGAACCACACCTTCAGATGATCCGTCCGCACCACTTCGGCAGCCCCTTCGGGCACCGGATCAGGGCGGCCCGTCGCCTCGGCCGCCAACAACTTTTGCGTATAAGGGTGCTGCGGGTTGGCAAACAGCGCCGCCGTTGGCCCCTGCTCCACGATCTCGCCGCCCTGCATCACACAGACCCGGTCCGCGATGCGGCGCACGATGCCCAGATCATGGGTGATGAACAACAGGCTCAAACCCTCGCTGCGCTTAAGGTCGGCCAGCAGGTCAAGGATCTGCGCCTGCACGGTCACATCCAGCGCCGTCGTCGGTTCATCCGCGATCAGCAACTCCGGCCCGTTGGCAAGCGCCATGGCGATCATCACCCGCTGACGCTGCCCGCCAGACAATTCATGCGGATAAGCGCCAAGACGGCTTTCGGGGTTGCGGATACCGACCTTGTTCAACAGATCCAACACCCGCGCCCGCGCCGCCGCCCCCTGCAAGCCCTGATGTAACTCAAGGCTTTCGGTCAACTGCCGCTCGATGCTGTGCAAGGGGTTCAGGCTGGTCATCGGCTCTTGGAAGATAAAGCTGATGTCATTGCCGCGCACCCCGCGCAGCGTGCGTTCGGAGGCACCGGCCAACTCGCGCCCCTGATAGCGCACCGAGCCCGAGATCACCGCCGAATCGGGCAGCAGCCCCACCGTCGCCAGCGCAGTCACCGATTTGCCCGACCCGCTTTCACCGACCAACGCGACGGTTTCGCCCCGGTCCACGGTAAAGCTGACCCCCTTGACCGCCGCCAGCCCGCCAAAGCCGATGCGCAGGTCCGAAACATCCAGAACAGCGGTCATCGGAAGGTCTTTCTGGGGTCGAAGGCATCGCGCACGCCTTCAAAGACGAAGACAAGCAGGCTCAGCATGATCGCAAAGGTGAAAAACGACGTGAAGGCCAACGAGGGCATCTGCAAATTCTGCTGCGCCTGCCGCGACAATTGCCCCAACGACGGCAACGAGGCAGGCAGGCCAAAGCCCAGATAATCCAGCGTCGCCAGCGACCCGATGGCCCCCGTCACCACAAAGGGCAGCATCGTCAGCGTGGCCACCATCGCGTTGGGCAGCACATGGCGGAACATGATCACCCGGTCCGGCACGCCAAGCGCCTTGGCCGCGCGTACATATTCAAAGTTGCGCGCCCGCAGGAATTCCGCCCGCACCACGCCGATCAACCGCGTCCAGCCGAACATCACCATCAACAGCACCAGCACCCAGAAACTGCGCTGCCAGACCGAAAAGACGATGATGATGACGTAAAGCTCGGGCGTGCCGGACCAGATTTCCAGAAAGCGCTGAAAGATCAGATCGACCTTGCCGCCGAAATAACCCTGCACCGCCCCCGCCACCACCCCGATGACCGAGGTCGCCACCGTCACCATCAGCGCAAAGGCCACCGACAGACGGAACCCGTAGATCACCCGCGCCAGCACATCGCGCGCGGTGTCGTCGGTGCCCAGCCAATGCTCGCTGTCAGGCGCCGAAGGGGCTGCCTGACCGTTCAGATTGCTGATGGTGTTATAGCTGTAGCGCACCGGGGCCCAGATCATCCAGCCTTTGGAAAAGCCCTCGGCCCCGGCGTCGAACTTGTCCAGCGCCACCGCTTGCAGCATCGTTTCCGGCTCGTCAAAGCAATCGACCAAGCCGCCGGTGACAATCAGGCACTGCACCTCGGAAGATCGGTAATTTGCCTCGGTGCGGAAGTCGCCGCCGAAATCGGCCTCGGAATAGAACGACAAGAACGGCATCCGCCATTCGCCGCGATAGTTGACCAGCAAGGGCTTGTCGTTGGCCAGCAATTCGGCGCAAAGCGACAATCCGAACAGCCCGCAAAACAGGAACAAAGACCAATAGGCCCGGCGGTTTTGCTTGAAATTGCGCCAGCGGCGCTGGTTCAGCGGGGACAGCTTCATCTTATCCCCTCCGCTCGAAATCAATGCGCGGATCGACCCAGACATACATCAGGTCCGACAATATCCCCACCACCAGCCCCAACAGGCCAAAGGCAAACAGCGTGCCGAACATCACCGGATAATCCCGCTCCAGCGCGGACCGATAGCCAAGCTGCCCCAACCCATCCAGACTGAAGATCGTCTCGATGATCAGACTGCCGCCAAAAAACACCCCGATGAACAGCGCCGGAAAGCCCGCGATCACGATCAGCATGGCATTGCGGAACACATGGCCATAGAGCACCCGCCGTTCCGGCAGACCCTTGGCGCGGGCGGTCATCACATATTGCTTTTTGATCTCGTCCAGAAAGCTGTTCTTGGTCAGCAGCGTCAGCGTGGCAAAGCTGGAAATGGTCGAGGCGATCACCGGCAAGGTGATGTGCCACAGATAATCCACCGCCTTGCCGAACCACGACAACTGTTCCCAATTGTCCGAGGTCAGCCCCCGCAGCGGGAACAGCTTCCAATAGGACCCGCCCGCGAACAGCACCAGCAGCATCACCGCAAACAACAGGCCCGGAATGGCATAGGCCGCAATGATGATGCCCGAGGTCCAGTTGTCAAAGGATGAGCCATCGCGCACCGCCTTGCGGATGCCCAGCGGAATGGAAATGGCATAGGCGATCAGCGTCGACCACAGGCCCAGCGTCAGCGACACGGGCAGCTTTTCCACCACCAGCTCCAACACCCCCGCCGAGCGGAAATAGCTTTCGCCAAAGTCAAAGCGGATGAACTTGCCCATCATGATAAAGAACCGCTCCACCGCCGGGATCGGCTCTTTCACACAATCCTTGGCCTGCTGCAGCAGACTGCCCTCATAGCCCTCGGGGCAGATAAAGCGGGAAAAGCCGAATTCCACCTCCAGCTTGGCGCGAAATTCGGGCGGCAGGCCGCGCGCGCCGACATAGCCGGACTTGTCCTCCACCCCCGGATCGCTGCCGTCGCCCCCTGTCACCGCCTGAATGGAATCGCCATTGCCCTCCATCCGGGCCTCAATCTGGTCAAAAGGCCCGCCCGGCACGAACTGCGTCAGGGCAAAGTTGATCACCATGATCCCGAACAGCGTCGGGATCACCAGCAAAAGACGGCGGAGGATGTAAGCGCCCATAGGTTACTTCAGCACGCCCGCGGCCTGTAGTTTTGCCAGCTTTTCCACATCAATCCACCACGTCATCGTTTCATCCAGCGCATATGTCGGCGGCGTTTCGGTGTGGCCGAAGACATCGTAATAGGCCACCGTGTAGACGTTCTTGTTCCATTGCGGAATCCAGAAGCGGATTGACCGCAGCACCCGGTCCAGCGCCTGTGTCACCACGTCCAGATCCGCGCGGGTCTTGGCCGCCTCGATCTGGTCAAGGATCTTGTCGACCGCCGGATCAGCCAAGCCCGCCCGGTTGCGGGTAGAGTTATTGGCGGTTGCCGACGCATAAGCCTGCTTCATCTCGCCGCCCGGCTCGTAAGAGTTGATGGCCGCGCCGACGATGATGTCAAAGTCAAAGCTGGGCGGGTCAGACCGGTTGCTCATCTGCGCGGGGTCCAGCAGCGTGAACAGCGCGTCCACCCCCAAAGCCCGCAGATTTTCCACATAGGGTGCGATCACCCGCTCAAACGCCGGGCTGTCCTCGATGAATTCCAACCGCAGCGTCTCGCCCTTGGCGTTGCGCCGCATGCCGTCCGCACCGGGCACCCAGCCCGCCTCATCCAGCAGGGCCGAGGCGCGGCGCAGGTTCTTGCGGTCCAGCGCCTTGTCCTTGCCCGAAACCGGCGCCATCACCGCGTCATCGGTCAGGATCGACGCAGGCAGCAGCCCCTCATCGACCAAGGGCTGCAAAATCGCCAACTCTGCCGGGCTGGGCGGGCCACTGGCCGCCATCGCGGTGTTGTCCCAGATAGAGTTGATCCGCTCATAAAGCCCGTAGAACAGCGTCTCGTTCGACCATTCAAAGTTGAACATCAACCCGATCGCCTCGCGCACCCGCACATCCTGAAAATGCGGGCGGCGCAGGTTGAACACGAACCCCTGACCCGAGGCAATGTTGCCATTGGGGATTTCCGCCTTGACCGCGTAGCCGTCCTTCAGGTTCTGAAAATCATAACCCGTCGCCCATTGCTTCGACGAATTTTCGGTGCGGAAGGTATAGACGCCCGACTTGAACGCCTCAAACGCGGCGTTGTCGTCGCCGAAATACTCGATTCTGATCCGATCGAAATTGGCTTGCCCGACCATCAGCGGATGATCCTTGCCCCAGTAGTCGGGGTTGCGCTTGTAGATGATCTGCTGACCGGGGCGCATGCTGTCCAGCACATAGGGCGCGGTGCCAAGGAACGGCTCAAGGCTCGATTCCTCCAGATCCCGCTTCTTGCTTTCATAATCGGCTTTGGAAAACACCGTCAGGCTGCCCACCGTGCCGGGCATGTCGCGCATTGGAATGCCGGGGGTGAAGGTGAACTTGACCTTGTAAGGGTCCAGCACCTCGACGTTTTGCACCTTGGCGTTGAACACCGACCGGAATTCGGCAATGCCCTTGTCGCGGAACAGATCATAGCTGAACACGATATCATCCGCCGTCAGCGGCGATCCGTCCGAAAATTTCACGTCCTTGCGCAGGTTGAAGATCACCCAGGACCGATCCTCGGGATATTCCATCGTCTCGCACATCAGACAATAGGCCGCCCCGATCTCATCGCTGGTTGAGGTCAGAATCGATTCATACAAGCTTGAGGCCCGCGCCACCGGCACACCCTTGACCGAATAAGGGTTCATCGAATCAAAGGTGCCGGGATACCACTGGCTTATCTCACCGCCCTTGGGGGCATCAGGATTGACGTAATCCAGATGCTTGAAATCCGCCGGATACTTCAACTCACCAAAGGTAGAGATGCCGTGCGAAACGATGATCTTTTGATCCTCGGCCCGAGTGGCCTGCGCGCTTACCGTCAAGGCCAGCCCGGCCAGCAAGGCACCAGCCGACAGCCACAGGCCCCGGTTCGATTTTGCCACGGCCTTGGCCTGTGCGATCCTGATCTGACGCATCCCGATCTCCTCTGAAACGTCCGCCGTTGCGCGCGGTTTCCTGAATCTAGTGCGGAACCGTCACCTGTCACAAGTTGCGAATGCGTGAGGCACCGCGTCGCGGCACCCCATTTCCGCCCATTGGCCAAGAAAAAGGCCGCCCGGTCGGGGGCGGCCTTGGGATCTGGCGTCTAGACGCGCAAAATCACTTCAGCGTGGCAAGATACGCGATCACGTTCGCGCGGTCTTGCGCCTTGGGCAGACCGGCAAAGGACATCTTGGTGCCGGCAATCGCAGCCTTGGGGCTGGTCAGGAAGTGGTCCAGCGCTTCGGGGGTCCAGACTTCTGCCGTAAGGGCCGCCATCGCGTCGGAATAGCCAAAACCTTCGACCACACCGTGGTTGCGGTCCACAACACCGTTCAGGTGCGGGCCGGTCGCGTTGTTGCCGTCCACCTTGTGGCAGGCCTTGCACTTGCCGAACACTTTCTCACCGGCGGCCGGATCAGCGGCGGCGTAGAGATCGGCGAAGGCCGGGCCTTCTTCTGCGGCGGCTTCGCCACCTTCGGCGGCACCGGTGTCTACCGAATAGGCCTGTGCGATTTCCTCGCCGCCATGTCCGCCTGCAGGTTCGGTGCTATACAGCGACTCTGCCGCCCAAGCCGCAAAGAGATAGACCAGCAGCGATCCGCAGACCGCACCCGTTACTTTGGTCAATGTCATCGTGTCGAACATGTCGCGCCATCCCCTGAGACTGGTTTGCGGGGTATCTACCCGCTTCCCCCTATGTCTTTCAAGGTGTAGTAGCGCGACCAATCGCCCCTGAGAGGGGCTTTTTTCACTCAGGAGCCCGTCAGCCATGTCCGGCCGCATCGCTTTTCAAGGGGAACCGGGGGCATATTCCCATCAAGCCTGCCAGCAGGCCCGCCCGGATATGCAGGTTGTTCCCTGCACAACCTTTGAAGATGTGGTCGAAATGACCCGCAGCGGCGAGGTCGATCTGGGCGTGCTCGCGGTGGAAAATTCCACCTATGGGCGGGTCGCGGATGTCCATTCGCTGCTGCCCAAGGCGGGGCTGCACATCGTTGATGAGGCGTTCGTGCGGGTGCATGTGAACCTGTTGGGCGTGCCCGGCGGCACCCTGGCCGAGGTGCGTGAGGCGCATGGCCATGTGGTCATTCTGCCGCAATGCGCGATCTTCCTGCGCGAACACGGGATCAAGGGTAAGGTCAGCTCTGACAACGCCCGCGCCGCGCGCGAAGTGGCCGAGGCGGGCGACCGCAGCAAAGCGGCCCTTGCCAGCGAACTGGCCGCCGCCATCTACGGGCTCGACGTGCTGGCCCGCCACATCGAAGACAACGCCAACAACACCACCCGCTTTCTGGTGATGAGCCGCGAGGCCGACCACAGCCGCCGCGCGCCCGACATGATCACCACCTTTGTCTTCCGCGTCCGCAACATCCCCGCGGCACTTTACAAAGCGATGGGCGGTTTTGCGACCAATGGCGTGAACATGACCAAGCTGGAAAGCTATATGGTCGGCGGCAGCTTTACCGCGACCGAATTCTACGCCGATATTGAGGGCCACCCAGAAGACCCAAGCGTGAAACTGGCGCTGGAAGAACTGCGCTATTTCACGTCGCGGTTTGAAATTCTGGGCGTCTACCCGGCGGACCGCCGCCGGGATTAAGCGGCGGCGTTACACCCGCCGCTGGCTTTGCCGATAGCGCTGCTCGATGTCGAGCGCGAGCTGCGCGATGCGTGTCTCATACTTGCGGTCGACCCGCGCGCGCGCCAGCCGCAACGATTGCAGGAACAACCGCGCGCCAAGGCTGCGCGGTGTCACTTCCATCGTGACGTGAATCCGGGTGCGTTTGGCCGACATCTCCATCAATTCCACATTTGCCTCGGCCGAAATCGCGGCCGACTGCCCGGCAAAGCACAGCGCGGCCGGGGCCTCCATCTTGGTCAGTTGAATCTCTGCCGTCCGGTCCTTGCCGCGATACCGGAATTTCGCCGCCCAGCCCATGCCCGCCGCCGGGCTGCGCTTTGAGTCGGTGCGAGTCACATCGGCACCCCGCCGCATCGCGGCCCGCTCCCAAGCCTCAAAATCGGTCATGGCCGCCCAGACATAATCCAGCGGCGCCTCGATATCCTTCTTGGTAGAGAATTTCATTCTGCCGTTCCTGTCCGTCGTCTTGAGCGCGCCTCTTGCAATCCGAAAAGGGCGATTATTGGGCGCTTGTCACGTTAGGTGTTGAATCTGGATTCATTCCAGCCGGTCCGCAAGCCAGTTGGTCATCAGAAAATGGGCAATTGCGCCTTTTCTGCCGGCCTTGATCACCGGATGCTGCCCGGCCAGAATCGAAACCAGATCCTGCCGCGTGACCCACAGCGCGTCTTGCAATTCTTCCGGGTCCAGCGTGATCGCCTCGCTCAGCGCTTCGCCCCGCGCGCCCAGCATAAGCGAGGCCGGGAACGGCCAAGGCTGGCTGGCCAGATAGCGCACGCGCCCCACGACGATGGCGGTTTCTTCAAAGACCTCGCGGCGCACGGCGGCTTCCAGCGTCTCGCCCGGCTCCATAAAGCCGGCCAAAAGCGAATACATCCCCTCTGGCCACGCCGGCGATCGGCCCAAAAGCAAACTGTCGTCCCGTTCAATCAGCATGATCACCACCGGGTCGGTGCGGGGAAAATGCTGGGCGCGGCAGGCGGGGCAATTGCGCTGCCAACCGGCCTTGATCACCTCTGTCGCCACACCGCAGGCCGCGCAAAACCCGTGTGAGCTGTGCCACTGCAGTACCGCTTTTCCGGTCGCGGCCAGTTCTGCCTCGCGCGGGGAAAGATCGGACATGCGCCCGCGCAAATCCTCAAACCCAAAGGTCTCGGGCAGGGCAGGGTGGGCGATGCGGCCCGGATCAAGGATGCCTGCCACCGGGGCAGGTGCCCCGCCTTCGGGCTCATAGCCCGAGATATCGGCGGCAAACCACGCCTCGGCTCCGTCACGCCCCAGGAACACCACCGTTCCTGCGTCTGCCAAAACCGGGCTGTCCGCCCGCAACCAGCCTAAGCCCGCCGCGTCCTCAAACAGCGGCTTGCCGCGCCAGACAGGCAGGATCATCGCCGTGGCCCAAAGGCCCGCCAAGGCCGCCGGGTCGCTCCGCAAAGCCGCCGCGCGATCAAGCCCTGATCCGCCAAATGTCACGCTTTCGCTGTCCCGCATGCCGCACCCCCACCATCAAACACCGCCCGCGTTTCATGGCACGAACCGACGCGCACAGCAAATACCCCATTGCGGCTTAAAATAGGGTTTTCATGCAACTATAGAGTGAAAGTCTATCAAATCTTCGACGCAACGTTTTACAACCAATGGTGGCGTCGTATTCATACGCCATACCGAGGCAATACACGTTTTTCCGAACAATCCATTATACATAGAGCCGCCCGACCCATGCCAACGGATCGAAATTCGCCGTTCAAAACGACAACGCTGAAGTCCGCAAATGAGGGGGTGCACCCCGCTTCGCCGCTTGATGCCCCCCTTCCAGGGCAAACGCCCGCGGCCAATTCTGTCCCTATGGTTGAAACGCTGTCGCTGCGTCTGTTGGCAACATCTGATCTGCACGCCCATATCCTGCCTTGGGATCACCACACCGACCGCCCTGCCGAGGCGCGGGGGCTGGCGCGCGTGGCCAGCCTGATTGACACGGCCCGCTCTGAGGCGCCGCAAAACCTGCTGCTGGATAATGGCGACTTCCTGCACGGCAGCGCCTTGGGGGATCATTGGGCCACGCTTGTTCCCAGCCGCCGCCGCGCCCATCCGATGGTCGCCGCGATGAACCGTCTGGGGTATGATGCGGCGACGCTTGGGAACCATGAGTTTAGCCACGGCATCGGCTTTTTGCGCGCCTGCCTTGAAGGGGCCAGCTTCCCCGTCGTCTCTGCCAACGCGCACCGCAAGCGCGGAGGTCTGGTGCCACCTTGGGTGCTGCTGACGCGCCAGTTGCAAGACAACGCCGGGCGCAACCACGTGCTGACCATCGGGGTGATCGGGTTTCTGCCGCCGCTTACCACGGTCTGGGAACGCAACAGCCTGCGCGGCGCGCTGACGGTCGAGGACATCCTGTGCGCCGCCCGCCGCGAGGTGCCCCGCCTGCGCGCCGCCGGGGCCGATCTGGTGATCGCCCTGTCGCATTCCGGCATTGAGGCAGACAGCGGCGGCCCCGGTCATGGTAGCCCCGGTCATGGCGGCGAGCGGGTGTCACGCGCGCTGGCCGAAACGGTTGGCATCGACGCCGTCATCGCGGGCCACACGCATGACATCTTTCCCAAGCCTGAAGGCGCACGCACCCTTGCGGGCAAGCCGGTTGTGATGCCGGGGTTTTTTGGCTCTCATCTTGGGGTGATCGACCTTGACCTGCTGCTGACGGATGGCGGCTGGCGGGTTGTCGGGCACCGATCCGAACTGCGCGCCGTGGGCGCTTCGGCGGGCCAAAGCCCGGCTGTTGTGTCCGCCCGTGCCGATCTGGTCGCCCTCACCGCCGGGGACCACGCCGCCTTGCAACAGCGCAACGCCGAGGTGATCGGCTACACCGATCGCCCGCTTTCCACGCATTTCGCTCTCGTCACCCCGTCCGAGGCGATGGCCGTGATCGCCAATGCCAAGGCCGACCGGTTACGTAGTCTGCTTGCCGGTAATCCGCATGGCAATTTACCGATCCTTGCTGCGGTCGCGCCGTTCAAATGCGGCGGGCGTGGCGGGGCCGAGAATTACACCCACATCCCCGCAGGCCCGCTGACCGTCCGCCACGCCGCCGATCTTTACCTGCATCACAACACCTTGACCGGGTTGCGCCTGACCGGGGCCGAAGTCGCGCTTTGGCTGGAACGCTCTGTCTCGCTTTACCACCAGATCCGGCCGGGCGCGCAGGATGCACCGCTCAGCGATCCCGAGTTTCCTTCGTTCAACTTCGACATGATCCACGGTCTCAGCTACCGCATCGACCTGTCGCAGCCGCCGCGCTTTAACGCCGCCGGGGTAGAGATCAACCCGACCGCGCGGCGCGTGCTGGACATTCGCTTTGCCTCTGGCGTGCCGCTTGATCCCAAGGATCGGGTGATCCTTGCCAGCCACAGCTACCGCAGCAACGGGGCTGCGGGCTTTGCGGGCACAGGGATCGGCGCGCGCGTGGTCTGGGCAGGCCGTGATCAGGTGCGCGACCTTGTCAACGCCCACATCCGCAGCGGGGCCACCAACCGGTTGCGCGCCGATTGGTCGTTTGAGCCGATGCCCGGAACCAGCGTGTCGCTGTTGGACGCACCGACGGACACACCGCCGCCCGGCGTCACCCAACAGGGGCCCGACGTCGGGACAAAGGGATTTATGCGCTTTCGTCTGACGCTCTGATCCGCTATCCCGCCCGCATCTGCAATGGGGCCAAGCCGATGATCGACGCCATATTTTTCGACCTCGACGGCACGCTGATCGACACCGAAAGCCTTGCCGTGGCCTCGGGTCTGGCGGCCTTTGCGGCGGTCGGGCACCCGGTTGAGGAAAGCTTCATGCACGGGCTGATCGGCAAGGACATGCCCACTGCGGGCCGCCTGATCGCCGCCGCTTTGCCGTCGCTGGATCAAGACGCGCTGCATCGCCATTGGGGGCAGGGCTTTCACGCCGCCACGGCCAAGGGCCTTGCGCTGAAACCGGGGGCAGAGGCGCTTTTGGCCGCGCGCCTGCGCCCGATGGCCTTGGTCACCTCATCTGGCCGCGATGAGGCGCATCGTAAGCTGGACATCGCCGGGTTGACCGGCAAGTTCGAGACAGTCGTGACCTTTCACGACGTGACAGCGCCCAAACCCGCGCCCGATCCCTACCTTCTGGCGGCGCAGCGGCTTGGCGTCTCGCCCGCCCGCTGTCTTGTGTTCGAAGACAGCGAAACCGGCGCAGAATCGGCGCATCGGGCGGGCTGCATCGTGGTGCAGGTGCCCGATATCGCACCCAGTCAGGGGCGCTGGGCCCATCACCTTGCCGAAGATATTCTGGCCGGGGCGCGTCTGGCGGGTCTGCTGGTCTGATCCGCAAAATTCTGCCCTCAAGGGCGCTTGCACGCCACGCCCGCCTCTCTTATATACCCCGGTGAGAGGTTGGCGCGGGCGAGCGCCTCGCCAACCCGGTCAGGTCCGGAAGGAAGCAGCCGTAACGAGCCCCGCTTGGGTCGTTGTCCAGCCTCTCACCTCTTCCTCTTCTTTCTGATGGCCAAATGCCAGCCGCCTAGGCGGGCAGGAATGGGGCCTAAGTCTTCGGTCGGAACAGTTGCGCCCGAACCCCCAAATAAACATAACCAAATAAACCCCCCGACACGCCCTGATTATTCCGGCGCATTTTATGCGACGCCGCCGCTGGGCTGGGCCAATGGCCCCTTAAAATCCTGCATTTTTATTTCATGTATTTAATATTCGGTATTTAATTGACCAAACCGCCCCCGCCCTAAAACCAAAATCGCCCCTGCCCAACCCCCCTCCCAACCCCGGGGTCACCCCCGGCGAATGGCCGCGCCACCGACCAGTTGTTCAACGCGCGCAAGGCCCGCCCTTCCCGATCCGCAGCACTTGGGCTATCAGGGCGCATGGCTGTCACCCTTACCTCCTTGTCCGACCTTGCCCGCCTCGGCTTCGATGACATCATCGATGCCCGCGCCCCGGCGGAATACGCCGAAGATCACCTGCCCGGCGCGATCAGCCTCCCCGTGCTGAATGATGCTCAGCGGGCCGAGGTCGGCACGATCTACAAACAGGTCAATCCCTTCACCGCGCGCAAGCTGGGTGCGGCCCTTGTCGCACAGAACGTGGCGGGCCATTTGTTGACAACCTTGGCCGACCGCCCCGGCGGCTGGCGCCCCTTGGTCTATTGCTGGCGGGGCGGGCAGCGCTCCGGCTCTTTCGCCACCATCCTGCAACAGATCGGCTGGCGGGTGGAAACCATCGCGGGCGGCTACAAGGCGTGGCGCGGACTGGTGGTCAACGCGCTCTACGACACGCCCTTTCCCGCCCCGGTCTATGTGCTGGACGGCAACACCGGCTCTGCCAAGACCGAACTGCTGAACCTGCTGCCCGCGCGCGGCTTTCAGGTGCTGGACCTTGAAGGCATGGCCCGCCACCGTGGCTCGCTCTTTGGGTCGATGGGCGGGCAACCCTCGCAAAAGGCCTTCGAATCCACCCTTGCCATGGCCATCGACGCGCTGGACCCCAACCGCCCCGTGGTGGTTGAGGCGGAAAGCGCCAAGATCGGCGATTGCCGCCTGCCGCCGGGCCTGTGGGCCGCCATGCAGGCGGCCCCCCGTGTGGCCATCGCAGCCCCGGCGCCGCAGCGTGCCCGCTACCTGCTGCGCGCCTACGCCGATCTGGTGGCGGATGAGGCGCGGCTGGTCCGGGTGATCAACCTTCTGCGCCCCGCACACCCGGCCGAACGCATCGCTGACTGGCTCACCTGTGCCGCCAAGGGCGATTTTGCCCGCTTGGCCGAAGGGCTGATGGAACAGCACTACGACCCCCGCTATGCCAGCCACCGCGCGCGCTCTGCCGCCGCCGTTGCCGAAATCGCGGCCCCCTCGCTTGCCCCCGAGGCGATGTCCCCGCTGGCCGACCAGATCGCCGCCGCCCTGCACAGCCTGCACTGACCCGCGCGCGCCGGAACAGAGTTGCGAAAGCGCTGCCAAAGGGGCAAACAGTCCCCGCGACGCCTTGGCACCGTCTGGTATCGCACCGGGCGGACGGCGGTTCAAGATTGACACATTTGCCAATGTGGATATACAAAAGTTCCAATTTGCGGGGCGTCGTGCCGCGCTCAACCTATCTGGAGACGGAAAATGGCATCGGCACTGCAAAGCCTGCGTGGCCTGACAACCGTGGTTGCCGACACTGGCGACGTGGAATCAGTTCGCGCCCTGAAGCCGGTCGATTGCACGACCAACCCAAGCATCATCCTCAAGGCGATCCAAAGCCCGGCGTTTGAGCCGCTTTTGGCCGACGAAGTGGCCAAGGGCCGCGCCGCCGGGGCCACCGCTCTGGCCGTCGCCGATGCGCTGACCGTGGGCGTGGGCGCTGCCTTGGCCGGCATCGTGCCCGGCCGCGTGTCAACCGAGGTGGACGCAAACCTGTCCTTTGATACCCCGGCCTCCGTCGCCAAAGGCCGCGCCTTGATCGCCGCCTATGAGGCCCGTGGCCTTGGCCGCGACCGCATCCTGATCAAACTCGCCTCGACCTGGGAAGGCATCCGCGCCGCCGAACAGCTAGAGGCCGAGGGCATCAACTGCAACCTCACCCTGCTGTTCTGTGCCGCCCAGGCACAGGCCTGCGCCGAGGCCGGGGCCTACCTGATCTCGCCCTTCGTGGGCCGGATCACCGACTGGTATGCCAAGGCCCAAGGCCGCACCTTTACCGCCGAAGAAGATCCGGGCGTGCTGTCGGTCCGCAACATCTACCGCGATTACAAGGCCCACGGGATCAAGACTGTGGTGATGGGCGCCTCGTTCCGCAACACCGGGCAGATCAAGGCGCTGGCAGGCTGTGATCGGCTGACCATCGCGCCGAACCTGCTGGCCGAGCTAGAGGCCGACACCGCCGCCGTTCCGGCCATGCTGACAGCTGACGTCCCTGCCGCCGCCCCCCGCCCCCGTATGACCGAGGCCGAATTCCGCTGGGCGCTGAACGCCGACGCGATGGCGACCGAAAAGCTCTCCGAAGGCATCCGCAACTTCGACGTTGATCATGGCAAGCTGCTGGCCCTGATCGCCGCCCGCCTCTCGGCCTGAACCGCGATAGCAAAACCCACCAAACACCACCCCCCGCACGGACCTGCGGGGGGTGGTGTCGTTGTGGGGGGGGCTTGGCCCGCCTTACAACGCCAGCAACGCCTTCGCCGCTGCCTCATCCGTGATCAGGGTCTTGCACCGCGTGCGTAAAATCGTCGCCCGGATCGCCAAAGCCCGCTGCGCCCCGCCGGACGCAAGCACCACATGGCCTGCGCGCGAGATCGTCTCCAGATCGACGTTCATCACCCGGTCGCGCAGGGGCGTGTCCACGTCGCGGCCCTCGGCATCCAGAAAATTGCACCCCGCGTCGCAAATGGCCCCCGCCGCCAGTAAAGCGGCCATCTCGGTCGGGTCCAGAAAATCCACGGTCAGCGAACTGCCCGCAGGGCCCAGATCGCCGCAACTGATGATCGCCAGATCCATCTCCTTGGCCACCTCATGTAACCGGTCCAATCCGCACGCCTCGATCAGGGCGCGCTTGGTCGCCGCACTGTCCACGATCAGCGGCGCAAGATAGAGCACGCATTCGGCCTGCAACCGGCTCGCCAACTGCCATGAAAAGTCGATGGGATTCATCGACTTGGCCTCCAATACGCCACCCAGTAACGACACCACCCGCACCGAAGCGCGCGGCGGCGGGCGAAAAGTTTGCAGCGCGGCGTTCAAGGTCCGCCCCCAAGTGGCCCCAATAACCATACCCTCGGCCACCACCTCGGTCAGAAATCGGCCAAGGGCCGCCCCCACATCCCGCGCCGTCTCCTCGGGTAAGCCTTCGCCGGGCACGACCACCGCTTCCTCCAACCCAAACCGCTCTTCCAGCGACAAGGCAAGGGCCGTGCAATCGCCCGGTGGCGGGTTGATCCAGACCTGCACCTCGCCCCGCGCCCGCGCCTCGTCCAACAAGCGGATCACGGTCGACCGGCTGATCGCCAGATGCTCGGCAATCGCCTGCTGGGTCCAGCCGCGGTTGTGATAAAGCCACGCGGAGCGCAGTCGCAGCGAGGCGCTGTCAGCCAAAGGGATCGGGGTCTGGCGGGCAAGCCGGGTCAAAAGGGCGTCCTTTCCTGCAATGGCCCAGTTTGCCGTCACCCATGCCGCAACAGCAAGGCCCAAACGCCACGCTCACGCCCCCCAAAGACGCCTCCGGCGGGAGTATTTAAGCCAAGATGAAAGCCCATTTTCTGTCCTTAAATATCCCCCGCGGAGCGTCCGCGCGGTCCGGCATCGCGCCGCTTAAGGTTGGGCCGCCACTATAGCTGCGCCGCCATCGCGCGCAGCATCGCGATGTTGCTGTCATAGACCCCGGGTTCTTCAAAGCCCCGGTCGGCGGCGTTCACGGCGATCACCACGCCAATCCCGGGATTGATGTAGATGTACTGGCCGTAGATTCCCTGCGCCATCACCTCTCCCGGTGCGGCGTCGGGGGGGATCCACCATTGGAACCCATAGGCCGAGCCGTCCTTGGCCTGCGGGGCGGTCATTGCGGCGACCCAAGGCGCGGGGACCACCTGTTGGCCCTGCCATGACCCGCCTTGCAGCACCATCTGGCCAAAGCGGGCATAGTCCCGCGTTCGCAGGTTCAGCCCGCCCAGCACAAAAGAGACGCCCTGCCCATCGGTCAGGTAATAGGGCGCGGCTTCCAGCCCCATCGGCGCCAGAATCCGGGTTTCCAGCAGTTCGGGGATGTCTTTGCCGGTCGCTCCCCGGATCACCATGCCGATCACATGGGTGTCGATGGAGACATAGTGCCAGTAGCTGCCCGGATCTGCCGCGCGCACGGTCAGCCCTGCCGCAAAGTCATCCATCGACCCTCCCAGCGCCAGAACACGTCCCATCTTGTTGATGTCGCTCCAGAAATCCAGGTAGTCTTCGTTGAACCCCACGCCCGACGACATGGTCAGCACATCCCTGATGCTGGCCCCTTCATAGGCGGAGCCCTTCAGCAGTGGCGCGTATTTCTCCACCGGGTCATCCAGCGAGGCAAAGGCCCCCTCGGCCTCAAGCACGCCGAACAGCGCGGACAGAAAGCTTTTGGCCACCGACCAGCTGATCCGCAGATCCTCGGGTCCGGTGCCCAGATAATAGCCCTCTTGCACCACCTTGCCGTCTTTCAGCGCGACAAGGGCCGTGACGGAACGGTCCTTGATCCACTGCTCTGCATCCGGTGACAGCGGCACTTTTTCGCCGACGGGCAGCGGGGCCACCGGACCATCCCCCCGCGACAGGGCACGGTGATAGAACAGCTGATCCATATGGCTGAAGTTCTGCACGATGCGGTCGGCGTCAAAGAGGTGGTTCACCGCCAACAGCCGCGTGATATCCTCGCGCTTCCAAAGCCCAAGGCCGGCCAGCACCACGACCAGCGCCACGACCAGCACCGCCAGCCCTTTCATGATCCGTTTCAGCATCCCTTGTCGCCCCCCGTTTCAAACAAGGGAAGCACCGCCGCCCCCGTGCCGCAAGTGGAACCTTACGGCGACTGCGCGGGGAAACCTGCGGCGCTTACACCTGCCAGCGCAGCCAGCGCCCGTGGAAATCAACGCGGGCAAGGTCAAAGCGCTCTTCCCCCGCCCCGCGCCATAGCTGCAGCGTCAGCGCCGCACCGTCTTGCTGCGCGTCCGCCTCCATTGACAGCCGCGCCAAGGGGGCGGTCGCGCTGGCCCGTGCGCCTGCCTGCAACAACAGCGCCTCGCCCCGGCGCTGCGTCGGCGGCGGAAAGTATTGCCAGGCGATGGTGTGATAAACCAGATGCAGCCGGCCCGGATGCGGCTGGGCCAGCCGCCCGGCCAGCCAATCCACCGCATCGCCCTGCGCCACCGTGACGGGCTGCGCCGCCGCAAGGTCGAGGGCGGCCCGGCTGCGGGCCAGCCGGTCGGCCTGATCCGCCCAGATATAGGACAAAATCCGCAGCCGGTCCGCCACCGGGTCCAACGGTTTCAGATCCACCCCGGCGCGGGCGGCAACGGTTGGCGGCGCTTGTGGCGGCAGCCGCCCTTGCCAGTCCGGCGTCTGCACGACCTGTGGGTCTGCCGGGCCATAGGGGCGCGGCAGGTGCAGCCCATAGCGGTCCCAGTGCAGGTTCAGCCCCGCGCTCGCCCCCAGTTCCGACAGCACCAAGGGCAGGCCCAACTGCGCGGTCAGCCAATGCCCCGTCGCGATCAGCGCCGCCGAGCGGCGGACCTCATTGGTTTGCGGCGGGCTGTCCAGCCACAGATGCAGCCTTGCCGCGTGGTCGCGCAGCGCGTCACGCAGCAGCGCGCCCGCCTGCCGGTCGTCCACTGCCTCGGGCCGGGCGTAGAAACCCGCCAGTGCCGCATCCTCGCCCGCCAGCACCACCGCATGCAGCCCGCCCGCCAACCGCAGGGCCAGCGCATCGCCGCTGCGTGACAGATCGCCTTGCCAGCCCAGCACCCGGTCTTCGACAGACCCGCCGGCCATTTCCCGCACCAAAAGCCGCAAAACCCGCGCGGTCAGCGGCGAGCCCAGCTCCGCACAAGCCCCGGCCTGCGCCAGAAAACTTGCGCGGACGGCGTCGGTCACCGAAAGCGGTCCAGCAGCTTTTGCATGGGCGAGCGCGGGTCTGCTTCGGGGGCAGGGGGGGTCTTGGCGGCAGGGGAGGGGCTTGCCACGGGCTTAGGATCGGCGGGTTTGGTCCCCGCCTCGCGCCCGCGCCCCTGTTCGCGCCCAGCCTCGGCCCCGCCCGACCGGGGTGGGGCGGTGCGCAGCGCCACGGCGTTCATGAACTTGGCCCCGTCGCCCCCCGCCAAAGCCGCTGCCCCGTCCGAGATCCCGCGCAAGAGATCATCCAGCCAGTCCTGATCGGCCTTGCCAAAATCGTGCAACACATAGGCTGCCACCGCGTCCTTGTGCCCCGGATGCCCGATGCCCAGCCGGACGCGGCCATACGCCTCGCCCAGATGCTGATGGATGGACCGCAGCCCGTTGTGGCCAGCATGCCCGCCGCCGATCTTGACGCGGCACTTGCCGGGGGCAAGGTCCAGCTCATCGTGGAACACCGTGACCTCGTTCAGCGCCAGCTTGTAAAAGGTCACCGCCCCCTGCACCGACTGGCCTGACAGGTTCATGAACGTCTCAGGCTTCAGCAGTACGACCTTTTCATTGCCCAGCCGCCCCTCGGCCACCATCCCGTGAAAGGCCTTGCGCCACGGGGCGAACCCATGGTCCGCCGCGATCCGGTCCAGCGCCATGAAGCCGATGTTATGCCGGTTTCCCGCATATTTGGCCCCCGGATTGCCCAAGCCCACGAACAGCCGCATCACGCCCCCTTTATCCTGCCTGTCCGAAATCCCACGCACGCCCCCGCATTGCAAGCCCTGCCTGCTGCAGACGCGGCTGCCTGCCAGAGCGCAAATCCGCGCCATGACAAACTCTCGCCCCATTGACTTGCCAAACAGCACGCGACAGCCTGCACCCGTTCGCGCGCGCCGCGCGGTGCCCACCAGAAAGGCCCCCAGATTGCGGATCACCGTCGTGGCGTCGATGCGGAATGAAGGGCCGTTCATCGTCGAATGGATCAGCTGGTACCGGATGCTGGGCTTTACCGACATCGTCGTCGTGACCAACGACTGCACCGACCATTCGCCGCAACTGCTGGACGCCATCGGCAACGAACGCTGGCTGCACCACCTGCGCTGCGACGACATCCCGCCCGGCGTGGGCATCACGCCGCGCAAACTGGCTATGGCGCAGCAATACCGCGCCGTGCGCCGCTCTGGCTGGGTCTTTGTCTGCGACGTGGACGAGTTTCTGGTGATCCACCGCGGCGACGGCAGCATCCACGACCTTCTGCCCACCGCCGACGGGGCCGAGCCTGCCTTCCTCGGCATGTCGATCAACTGGCGGATCTTCGGCACCTGCGGCGTGAACAAGTTCGAAGATACGCCTGTGCACCAGCAATTCTCGCTCGCACTGCCGCTGTCCAAGGGCCTTTCCAAAGGCATCAAGACCATCTACCGCCAACCGGGCTGGTTCACCCATATGGGGGAACACGGTCCGCGCAAACTTAACCTTGCACTGGCGGGCAAAGACTGGGGCGCCCCCGGCATGGCATGGGTCAACGCAGCAGGGGAAGAGGTCACATCCTGGACCCCGCGCGCGCCCTATGTGCGCCGCCTGCCCAAGGGTGAGGCGACCTATGAAGGCGCGCAGATCAATCACTACATGCTCCGCTCTACCGAAAGCTTTAGCCTTAAACGCAACAGCCTGTCGCCGGTGGCGTTGCAAGACCGCTACACCAAAGGCTACTACCAGCGCGCCAATGCAGGCGACGAACCCGACAGCACCGCCTTTCGCTACAGCGAAGCGTTTGAAGCGATGCGCGCCCAGATCATGGCAATGCCCGGCGTCGCCCGCCTGCACGCATTGTGCTGCGCAGACCACCTGCGGCTGATCCATGCCAAAGCCGGCACGAACCCGGCCACCGATCCTCGCATCGCAGCGTTTGAAGCCCAAGCCGAAGCCGCCCGCTGATGCAAATGGAAAAGGGCGCGGCAGGTCCCCCCGCCGCGCCCCAAAGCTCGCCCAAAAGCGGTAAAGCTTAGGCTTCAGCCTCTTCATCTTCCGCTTCCGAAGACGCCAGACCAGCCGGAGCCGCCACGTTGGCGATCACAAAGTTCCGGTCGATCGTCGGCTTCGCACCTTCCGGCAGAACCACGTCACCGATGTGGATCACGTCGCCGATTTGCTTGCCGGTCAGGTCCACGGTGATGTGATCAGGGATATCCCCGGCCAACACTTCCAGTTCCACTTCCGAACGCACAACGGTCAAGGTGCCGCCACGCTTCAAACCGGGCGACGCTGCCTGATTCTCAAAGTTCACGTGAATGAACAAAGCAATGCGCGACTCGTCGTGGATACGCATGAAATCCACATGGGTCGGCAAGTCTTTCACGACATCGCGCTGCACACCGCGGCAAATCACGTGCACGTCGTCCTGACCCTCAACCTTCAGGTTGAACAGGGTCTGCAGGAAACGGCCCTGACGCAGGCGCTTGAGCAGATAGTTGTAGTTCATGTTGATGGCGACAGGCTCTTTGCCGTCGCCATAGATGATGCCGGGTACGTTGCCCTCACGACGAGCTTGACGAGCGGCCCCCTTGCCTGTCCCCGTCCGCACCACAGCCTGAAGATCCGGGATCTCGCGTGCCATAGTCATTCTCCATATATATATCCGCCATCCTCCAAGGGTGCATGGCGCGACCGTGGGCCTATAGCGGGGAATCAGCGGGCAGGGAAGGGCAAAAACACCCCCAAGGCCGCGATGAACCGCTGAATAAGGCAGAAAACAAGGCCAAATCCGCCCGCGCCAGCCCCCGTCGGACGCTCCGCGGGGAGTATTTGGGCCAAGATGAAAGCCCCATCATCTCGGCCCAAATACTCCCGCCGGAGGCAACGCCGAGCCGGTTGGCCGCAGGCCAGAGGCGCGTGATAAACCTTGCGGCGAAGCCGCACCTTTGATTCTAAAGCCGTAAATCTTGCCGCTGCCGTCTCAGCCCTGTCGCGGTCAAGCCAGCAAGAACCGCGTTAAACCCATAACGCTGCGGCACCTGTCGCGGAGCCGAACCATGTCCATCCGAGCCATCCCTTTCCTGTCCACCCTGATCTTCGCCCGCCCCGTGATCGCGGTTTTTGCGGCGATGGGCGTGTTGTGGGGCACTTTTGCGGCAGTGCTGCCTGATCTCAAGGCGATGCTGGGGGTCAACGAATCGCAGCTTGGCTTTTTGTTGCTGCTGACCCCGATCGCTGCGGTGTTGGCAATGCTGGCGGCCCCTTCGCTGGGGCAGGCCTTTGGGCGGCGGGCCTTGCCGATCTCCACGCTGCTGATGTGCGCGGCTTTTGCCTTGCCCGGGCAGACCAGCCTGCTGTGGCTGTTTCCGCTGGCGATGATGGCGGCGGGGGCGGCCACCGGGTTGACCGATGTGTTGATGAACGCCCGGGTTTCGGCGCTGGAAAGCGCGCGCGGCTCGGCTTTGATGAACCTCAGCCACGCGGCCTATTCCTTTGGTTATGCGGGGGGGGCGGTGCTGACCGGGCAGATGCGCGACGCGCTGTGGTCGCCGGGCGCGGTGATGGGCAGCATGGCGCTGCTGGCCGGGGTGATCGCGTTGTTCTCGCTGGAGCATGACGGTCGGATCGACGGACTGACCCGCCCCAAAGGGCCGGGGGCCGCGCGTCTGGGCGTGGTGCCAATGTTGGGCGGGGCCATGGTGTTCATCGCCTTTCTGACCGAAAACGCGGCGGAAAACTGGTCCGCACTGCACATTGAAAAGACCCTTGGCGGCTCACCTTCGGCGGGGGCGATGGGCCCGGCGGCCTTGGCGCTGACCATGGGGCTGTCGCGGCTGGCGGGGCAGGGGTTGTCCAACCGGGTGAACCCGATCACCTTGCTGACAGGCGGGGCCGTGCTTTCGGCCCTTGGCGCGCTGATTGCGGCGATGGCCACCTCGCCTGCCATGGCCTATTTTGGCTTTGTCGTCATGGGCATTGGGGCTTCGGTCATCGCACCGACGGCATTTTCGCTTGTCGGCCGCGCCGCAGCTCCGGGTGCGCGTGCAAGGGCCGTGGCGCGCGCGACGTTGCTGGGCTATTTCGGCTACTTCTTTGGCCCCCCGCTTTTGGGCTTTGTGGCCGGGCAGTTCGGCCTGCGCATGGCCTTTGTTTCTGCGGCCCTTGCCCTTGTGGCGATTCCGGTTCTGGCGCAGCTTATGGCCCGGCGGACGGCGCAAGCGCCGCTGCAAGCAGGTTTGGCACCGCCCGCACCGTGAATCGCTTGACGCCGCCTTGGAATACCCCTACTAGCCCCCCAATCGTATATGGATGCTGCCCCTTTCGGCGGTGTTCTCCAGTTTTGACACGAAGGATCACGCAATGTCTCGCGTTTGCGAACTGACGGGCAAAGGCCCGATGTCTGGCAACACTGTCAGCCATGCCAACAACAAAAGCCGTCGTCGGTTCCTCCCGAACCTGAACGATGTCACGATGATGTCCGACATTCTGGGCCAGTCGTTCAAACTGCGCGTGTCTGCGGCTGCTCTGCGCACCGTCGATCACCGTGGCGGTCTGGACGCGTTCCTGGCGAAGGCCAAGGATGTAGAGCTGTCGTCCGACGCTCTGAAGATCAAAAAGACCATCGCCAAGGCACAAGCCGCGGTCTGATCTGATCGGTTCGTTTTGCGAATGGCCCTGCTCCCGCCCGGAGCGGGGCCATTTCGCTTTGCGACATTTGCACCTCTTCCCTTCGGCCATGGCTTGCGCTACCCCGTCGCCATGACCCGCCTGCGCCCCATACTTGGCCTTTTGCTGGCCCTGCTGATGGCCGTCACCTCGGTGACGATGGCCGTCGCGCGCGGCCAAAGCCCGATGTCCAGCCAAGAGGTAGAGCTGTGCATCGCGGGCAGCGCGCAGACCGTCAGCGTCGACGCCAGTGGCAAACCCATCACCCCGCGCCATCCTTGCCCGGAATGCACGCTGGGCATGACCGCCTTTACGCTGGTTGAGGCCACAGCACCGCTGCTGCGCCCCGCAACCCGCACGACCACGCTGCGCCCCGCCTTTGCACCGGCCGCCGCCAGCCTTACCGCGCCCGCCGCCCGCGCCCGGGGGCCGCCGACCCTGTCCTGACGTTTGAAGCTATAAATCAACTCAAAGGACAGACCCATGAATGCCTTCAAAACCCTGATTGCCGCGACTGCGGCCCTGATTTCCCTGCCTGCGCTCGCCCATGACGGCGTGCACATCGAAGACGCCTACGCCCGCTCCAACGGCGCGATTGGCGGCACGGGGGCGGTGTTCTTCGTCGTGCAGAACCACCAGATGGAGGATGACCGCTTGGTGTCGGTCACGACCGATGTGGCACAAATGGCCGAACTGCACACCCACAAGGAAACCGCCGACGGCGTGATGCAAATGATGGCCGTGCCCGAGGGAGTCGTTATTCCGGCCAATGACAGCCACGCCCTGGCGCGCGGGGGCGACCACATCATGCTCATGGGCCTGACCCGAGTGCTGGCCGATGGGGACACCATCTCTTTGACGCTGACCTTTGAGCGGGCGGGGGAAGTCGTGGTTGAAGCCGTCGTCGACAATGCCCGCAAAGAAGGCGGCATGGGCGCAATGAAGGGCATGACCCACAGCGCGCCCTGATCGGGCTTTGGCCCCGGTTTGGCACAAAGCCCCACGCAACCGTATCGGGCGCAGGTGATCGTACACCTGCGCCCTTTCTACTTCGCGCGTTGGCCCTTAGGCTTGCCAAAACGAAAGGCCCACCCCGATGTCCGAACAGCCCTCCGCCAAAGCCCCGTCAGACCGCACCCGCCTGCGGCGCATGCCCGACAAGGCCGCCTACGACCGTCCCACGATTGACGCGATACTTGATGCGATGCCGGTCGCGCATGTCGGCTACCTTCACAACGGGGTCCCTTTCGTCACCCCCACCCTGCAATGGCGCGAGGGCGACCGGATATACTGGCACGGCTCTGCCGCCAGCCGCATGCAAAAGACCGCACGCGGCTACCCGGTCTGCGTCACGGTCACCTTGACCGATGGCATGGTGCTGGCGCGGTCAGGCTTTGAACACTCGGTCAACTTCCGCTCGGTCATGGTCTTGGGCACGGCCGAATTGGTCACCGACCCTGCCGCCAAAGCGGCGCACCTGAAGGCAATGATGGAACAGATGTTCCCCGGTCGCTGGGATGCCCTGCGCCCGATGAAGGACCAGGAACTGAAGGCCACCGCGATTCTGTCGCTGCCGCTGACCGAGGCCTCGGCGAAACTCGCCGCCAGCCCGCCCATCGACGCAGAGGAAGACCTCACCTGGCCGGTCTGGGCCGGCGTGCTGCCCATCCGGCAACGCATGGGCGCCCCCGAACCCGCACCGGGCCTTGACCCAGCGCTCGCTGTGCCTGACCATGCTGCCCAATACCGCTTTGGCTCTGATCCTGACTGATCCCGGCCCAGATGGGCGCAACTCTGGCTTGCCATGACCCGCGTGCTTTGCATTTGCCTCGGCAATATCTGCCGCTCCCCCACCGCCGAGGCGGTGCTTCGGAAACTGGCGCTTGATTGCGGCCGCGATCTGACCGTCGACAGTTGCGGCACCGGCGGCTGGCACGCCGGAGAGCCGCCCTACCTGCCCGCCATAGAGGCCGCGCAACGGCGGGGCTACGATCTGCGCGCGCTCAGGGCCAGACAACTTACCGCACAGGATTTTACCCGCTTTGACCACCTTCTGGTGATGGATCGCGCCAATCTGGCAGATGTTCGCAAGATGCAAGCCGAAGCAGGGCAGGGACCAGAGCCCCGCCTTTTGCTCAGCTACGCGCCAGAGCTTGGCAAAACCGACGTCCCGGATCCTTGGTATACCCGCGACTTTGACGGCGTTCTGGACCTGATCGAATCCGCCAGCCGCGCGTTCCTCGCCAAACTGCCCGACTAACCGGTCAGCCAGCAAAAAGCCCCGCAAAAGCGGGGCTGATCGTCATGTCGTGGGCAGGCCCTGCAGCACGGCCTTGAAATCCGCCGCAATACCCCGCCCCGCCTCTGGCAAATGAAGAATGCCGCTCAGCCGCCGCAATAGGCCTCAGCCTGCTGGCTGAACGCCTTGTAGCGGTCCCAAAACGCGTCATCCGCATCCCGTTTGGACATCTTGACGCTCTGCGCCCGCTCTGGGTCCTTGAAGAAGGATGCTGCGCGCCGCTGGTCAGACCCGCTCAACGTCATATCCGCAACTTGTTGAATACAGCTGCAAACCGACCGGTTGGCCGCCTTGCGATCGGACTGGTTGCAGGCTTTGTCCACCGGCCCCGCCGCGGCCATGCTCGCCGTCAAAGGAACCAAAACGGCCACTGCCGCTGCCAGCGCGAAGGTCTTGATCATGTGTCTGCCTCATATGCCCAATGTGCCGCCCGGTCCGGGGTTTCCCTCCGCCACGGGTCATTTTCTGACAGACAATATGCAGATTCGTGCAAGATTTTTCAATCCGTAGAAACAGTTGCGCGGAAATTGGCCGACGGGCCCCTCGCGCCCACAATCCCTGTCATTCCCCGCGACAGCCATCGCAAAACCTAGTGCCAGAGGTGCCAGTACCCCCGCCCGCAACCTGATTCTCTCCGCTTGAAAGTTTCCGCGCGCGACAAAGGTCGAAGCCTCCGGCGGGAGTATTTAAGCCAAGATGAAAGCCCATTTTCTGTCCTTAAATATCCCCCGCGGAGCGTCCGCGTGGTCCGGTGTCACGACGGCGCAGAAAGGGGTGCAGAAGGCTGATTTTTGCGCCTCTGAGGGGTGGCCACCACTGGTCCGCGCCGGTCTTGTGCCACAGCACCCGCATCATCTCTGCGCAGACCCCGCCTACCCCCTTCCCGGCCCTTGCTAACTTGGCTATATGCCGCCCATGACCCAGCTTGACCTCATCCGCAATTTCTCCATCGTGGCCCATATCGACCACGGCAAATCCACCCTTGCCGACCGGCTCATTCAGATGACCGGCACGGTGGCCGCGCGCGATATGAAGGCGCAGATGCTGGACAGCATGGATATCGAGCGGGAACGCGGGATCACCATCAAGGCCAACACGGTGCGGATCGAGTATCCTGCCAAGGACGGCAAGACCTACATCCTGAATCTGATCGACACCCCCGGCCACGTCGACTTTGCCTATGAGGTTTCTCGCTCCATGCGCGCGGTGGAAGGCTCTTTGCTGGTTGTTGACGCCTCTCAGGGGGTTGAGGCGCAGACTCTGGCCAACGTCTATCAGGCGCTGGACGCGGGGCATGAGATTGTCCCCGTGCTGAACAAGATCGACTTGCCCGCCGCAGAACCCGACCGCGTCAAGCAGCAGATTGAGGATGTTATCGGTCTGGACGCCAGTGACGCGATCGAGATCTCGGCCAAGTCCGGCCTTGGCATCCCGGATGTGCTGGAAGCCATCGTCACGCGCCTGCCCGCCCCAAAGGGCGACCGCGATGCACCGCTCAAGGCGATGCTGGTTGATTCGTGGTATGACGCCTATCTGGGCGTTGTCGTCATGGTGCGCATCATGGACGGCGTCATGAAAAAGGGCGACCGGGTGCGGATGATGCAGACCAATGCGGTCTACGGCATCGACAAGCTGTCGGTGCTCAAGCCGCAGATGGTCGATATTGACGAATTGGGACCGGGCGAGATCGGCATCTTCACCGCCTCGATCAAGCAGGTCCGCGATACCCGCGTCGGCGACACCATCACCCATGAGCGCAAAGGCTGCGAGACGGCTCTGCCGGGCTTTAAACCCGCGCAGCCGGTGGTGTTTTGTGGCTTGTTCCCGGTGGACGCGAACGATTTTGAAGCGCTGCGCGATGCGATTGAAAAGCTGTCGCTGAACGACGCCTCGTTCAGCACCGAGATGGAAACCTCAGCCGCGCTTGGCTTTGGCTTCCGCTGCGGCTTTCTGGGCCTTTTGCACCTCGAAGTCATCCGTGACCGGTTGGAGCGCGAATATGACATCGATCTGATCACGACCGCGCCCTCGGTGGTCTTCAAGCTGTATATGAAGGACGGCTCGGTTTCCGATCTGCACAACCCTGCCGATATGCCCGACCTGACCTATGTCGACCATATCGAAGAGCCGCGGATCAAAGCCACGATCATGGTGCCCGACGACTATCTGGGTGACATCCTTAAGCTTTGTCAGGATCGCCGCGGCATCCAGCTTGATCTGTCCTATGCCGGGTCGCGGGCGATGGTGGTCTATGACCTGCCCTTGGCCGAGGTGGTGTTCGACTTCTACGACCGGCTGAAGTCTGTCACCCAAGGTTACGCCAGCTTTGACTATGTGATCTCGGAATACCGCGAGGATTTCCTTGTCAAAATGTCGATCCTGGTGAACGAGGAACCCGTGGATGCGCTGTCGATGATGGTGCACCGCGACCGGGCCGAGGCGCGGGGCCGTGCGATGGTGGAAAAGCTTAAAGAGCTGATCCCCCGCCACATGTTCAAAATCCCGATCCAGGCCGCCATCGGTGCCCGCGTGATCGCCCGCGAAACGCTCAGCGCGATGCGCAAGGACGTGACCGCCAAATGCTATGGCGGCGACGCCAGCCGGAAGCGCAAGCTTCTGGACAAGCAAAAGGCCGGTAAAAAGCGGATGCGCCAGTTTGGCAAGGTGGAGATCCCGCAAGAGGCGTTCATCTCCGCGCTGAAGATGGACAGCTAAGCGCCTTTGGGGTGCGCGCCCGCGCGCCCCGCTAAACCCTTGGCAGGGTTTCCAAATCCCATTCCGGCAACCCTTCTTCGGCAAAACGCCGTTGCAGCGCCTCAATCACGCGCACCTTGGCGTTGGCTTCAACCTCGGGGCCTTCGTCGGTCCAGTCTTCACCCAAGCCGCGGGCGTAGTCGCCAAAACTGGGCTTGGGGCCTGCGTGCTGCTCGGCGCGAATGCGGTAGTGCGCGACCGTCTCGGCCCCTTTGATCACCCCCGCCAGACGCGCGTGCATATAGCTTTTCAGCACCGCATTGATGCGCGCGCCATAGCCCTCGCCCATCGACTTGAAGAACTTTACCACGTCCTCTTCCAGCATCAGGTTGATCTTCACCTTGGGCCGGTCGGGGGTTTGGCGGGCGATCTCGTGCCATTCGGCCGGGATACGCCCGGTCATCTCGATGGTGTTGTGCAGATCCCACTCCAGCCGGGCCATCACATCCATCATATAGCTGTAATGCGCGCCCTGTTTGGCGGAAAGTTTGGTCAGATCGGTCATCGCGGCACCTCCGGGCGTCAAAAATGGTGCGAATGGGTTAACCAAGGCTAAGCGATGCGCGCGGGGCGGTAGGGAAAGACGCCGGGAAGATCAAAGGAAGATCGAAAGAAGACAGGGTCTTGGCCCGGCCCCATTAATCCCGCGTTAACCATGCACCGGCAAAATGGGGGGATGAAACGCCTGATCCCCTTGCTGTTGCTGGCCGCTTGCGGTGCCTCTCCGGCGCCGGAATTCATGGGGGCCAAGCGGGTGGATGTCACCCAAGATGGCCGCCAACACACTGTATTTTATACCGAAAAGCGGGTAGAGGTGATCCGCCTTGGCCACGCGAGCCGTGGCGAGCATCAGGCGATCCGCGCCGCGATGATCACCCTGATCCCGCAGGCGACGGGCTGCACCTTGAACGAACGCTCACTTCAGGGCGATTCGGGGGAAATGCGCGGGTCTATCCGTTGTCCGAAGGGCGGCTGAAAATCAGGATCCAACCCGCATAAACCCCAGCAAAACCAAAGACAAAGGCCCAGCCGGGACTGCCCATCCACAGCTCTGCCCCCGCCCAGATCAGCGGCAGAATCATCGTCGCCCACCGACGCCAAGTCTTGGCGAAAAACGGGTGGTCTGGGTCAAGAAACTTCATGGCGATTTTCCGATTCTATGGCACTCTTGCCCGGTGGAGGAGCCAACAATGCCCGAAATACGCAAGGAATTCCAAGGACAAACGGTCATCACGACATTTGAGATGACGCCAGCCACCGCACAAGACCTGCTGGAAAAGCTGGAAGCGGCCTATGCCGAGGTGATCTGCCATCAGCCCGGCTTTCTCGGCGCGGGTTTGCACATGAACGACGCGTTAACCCGGATATGCAATTATTCGAAATGGGGGCGGCGCGAAGATTATCAGGCGATGCTGCGCACCCCGGAAATGCGCGAACGAAACCGGGAGATTAACCAGCTGTGCAAGGGGTTTGAGCCGGTCATGTATGAGGTGGTCGGCGTGGTTGAGGGGGGCGGTTGATGATCGCGCCTCTGCTTCGGTGGGCGGTGGCGCTCGCGCTGTTGGCGATGGTGTTTGGCAACACGGGGGCGCAGGCGGCAGAGGGCAAGGATCGAAAATACGCGATTGATTGGGCCCTTGATTATTGCAAGGCAAAGACCCGTGGCAACACCGTCATGGCCGTTAACGATCTGGGCACCTATTGGTGTGCGTGGGATTGGCCCAGCATGGCCGAAGCGCGGTCCGAGGCCTTGCGACAATGTCAGGCCCAACCGCCCGCCACGATGCGCAAAAGCCTGCCCTGCAAGGTGATGTATGAGAACGGCAAGATCGTCGATCCGGCGCGCTACAAGGCGATGCGCATGGATCTGCGGATGCCGGTGATGATTGAATCCTACAATGGGGCGACGAAAAAAACTGAAAATCTAAAGGGTTACATGGTTTTCGGTGGCGCTCCGGATGAGCTGACGCGGACAGCCTCGATCCATCTGGCAGATGGCACGGCGATTTGCGTGGGGGCCGCGCGGTTGCGACGGTTGAAGCTGCAGTTTTCCTTTACCGCCACCTGTTTCGGCGATCAGATCTTTAAGGGTGAGGCAAAGGTGACGGGGCTGGTCAAGATTGACGGCTTGCAGCGCTTGGCGCTGGATCTGCTGATCCGCAACGACCCAAGCTTTGCGCGGATCACCACACGCTAAACGCTGCGCCGTAATTTCGGCCGAATCGCCCGCCACTCTGCACGGGGTTTCACGGGTTAATATTTTCGGGTTCGCGCGATGAAAGTGCCGTTGGTTCTCTTTGTCCCCGCTGTTTTGGGGGTTCTTTATGCCGTTCTGGTTCCGGGCCAGTCGGATTGGCTGATGTTGGCTGGCCCAGCGGCCGTGGCCTCCCTTTGGCTTTTGTCGGGCGCCGCGGTTCAGTCGCAGAAGCGCCCAAAGGCAAACAAGTTGATCGTGGTTGATGGCTCCAACGTCATGCATTGGCAGGATGGTCAGCCGAGCATTGCCCCGCTGCGGGCCGTGGTGCGTGAGCTGAAGCGGCAGGGCTACACCCCCGGCGTCGTTTTTGATGCCAACGCGGGCTACAAAATTTCCGGCCGTTATCAAGACGATGCGGCAATGGCGCGCCTGCTGGATTTGCCGGAAGCGCGGCTTTTGGTCGTGCCCAAAGGCGTTCCGGCGGACCCGACCATTCTGGCCTCGGCGCGCCAGATCGGCGCGCAGATCGTCACGAACGACCGCTACCGCGACTGGGCCGCCGACCATCCAGAGGTCAACGTGCCCGGCCATCTCATTCGGGGTCGCTATGAGGAGGGCAAGCTTTGGCTTGATCTGCCGGCCTAGCGCCCGCGCCGCGGTTTGCCGCCGCGTTGGCCCGCACGCCCCGCCGTTGAGCGGCCCGAAGATTTCACTGCCGCTTGAACGGCTTCTTCGACCACCGATTGCCGTGCGAGCGGGTCATCGGCCACGGCGAGTTCCACTGCTTCCAGTCGCTTGACCTCATCGCGCAAGCGCGCCGCCTCTTCGAACTCAAGGTTTTCCGCCGCCTTGCGCATCGCCAACCGCATCGCGTCCAGATGCGCGGCAAGGTTAGAGCCGACCATCGGCCTGTCCACCTTCGCCGTGACCCGCGCCATATCCGTGTCGCCCTTCCACAGGCCGGCCAGCACATCCTCGACGTTCTTTTTCACCGTTTGCGGAGTGATTCCGTGCAAGGTGTTGTAAGCAATCTGTTTATCCCGACGCCGTGTTGTCTCGCCAATCGCGCGCTCCATCGATCCGGTGATCCGGTCGGCATACATGATCACCCGACCTTCAGAGTTCCGCGCGGCCCGCCCGATCGTCTGGATCAGCGAGGTTTCTGACCGCAGAAAGCCTTCCTTGTCGGCATCAAGGATTGCCACAAGTCCGCATTCCGGAATGTCCAATCCTTCGCGCAACAGGTTGATCCCGACCAGTACATCAAAGGCGCCTAGCCGCAAATCCCGCAGGATTTCAATACGTTCCAGCGTGTCGATGTCCGAATGCATATAGCGGATGCGGATGCCTTGCTCGTGAAAATACTCGGTCAGATCCTCGGCCATGCGCTTGGTCAGAACCGTGACCAGCACCCGCAATCCTTGCAGTGCCACGCGCCTGATCTCATCCAGCAGGTCATCGACTTGCATCTCGACAGGGCGGATTTCGACCAGGGGGTCGATCAAACCGGTGGGGCGGATCACCTGTTCCACAAAGACCCCGCCGGATTGCTCCAGCTCCCACGCCGCCGGGGTGGCCGAGACGAAAACCGATTGCGGGCGCATCGCGTCCCATTCCTCAAACTTCAGCGGGCGGTTATCCATGCAAGAGGGCAAGCGGAACCCGTGCTCTGCCAGCGTCATCTTGCGCCGAAAGTCGCCCTTGTACATGCCACCGATCTGCGGAACGGAAACGTGGGATTCGTCTGCAAAAACAATGGCATTGTCCGGGATGAATTCAAACAGTGTCGGCGGCGGCTCACCGGGTGCGCGGCCCGTCAGGTAGCGGGAATAGTTCTCAATCCCCGCGCAAGAGCCGGTCGCCTCCAGCATCTCAAGGTCAAAGTTGCAGCGCTGCTCCAGCCGCTGCGCCTCAAGCAGTTTGCCCGCCTCTTGCATCTGTTTCAGCGTTTGGAACAACTCGCTTCGGATGCCCTTGATCGCCTGTTGCAGGGTTGGTCGCGGGGTTACGTAGTGGCTGTTGGCATAGATGCGGATCTGGTCGAATGTGTCGGTCTTGGCCCCCGTCAGCGGATCAAACTCTACAATCGTTTCAAGCTCTTCACCGAAAAAGGAAAACCGCCATGCCCGGTCGTCAAGGTGCGCGGGCCAAACCTCAAGACTATCACCACGCACCCGGAAAGAGCCGCGGGTAAAGGCCTGATCATTGCGGCGGTACTGCTGGGCGACAAGTTCCCCGATCACGCGCCGCTGCTCATAAAGCTGGCCGACCTTCAGGTCTTGCGTCATCGCGGAATAGGTCTCAACCGAGCCGATGCCGTAGATGCACGACACCGAGGCCACGATGATCACATCATCCCGTTCCAGAAGCGCCCGCGTGGCCGAGTGGCGCATCCGGTCGATCTGTTCGTTGATCTGCAATTCCTTCTCAATATAGGTATCGCTGCGTGCCACATAGGCTTCGGGCTGGTAGTAGTCGTAATAGGATACGAAATACTCGACAGAGTTTTCGGGAAAGAACCCCTTGAATTCCCCGTATAATTGCGCCGCCAAGGTCTTGTTCGGCGCCAGAATGATCGCCGGGCGTTGGGTTTGTTCGATGACCTTGGCCATCGTAAAGGTCTTGCCCGTCCCCGTGGCGCCCAACAAAACCTGATCCCTGTCACCGGCCAAAACGCCTTCGGTCAGCGCGGCAATGGCCGTGGGCTGATCGCCCGCTGGCTCAAACGGCGTTGACAGCACAAAGCGCCGCCCACCTTCCAGCTTAGGCCGTGTCAGGACCTCGGGGCGTTCTGACAGGGCGTTGTTGGGGTTGTGTGGCATGGGTGATTCCTTCTGCCGGCTAATCTATTCTGTTTTTGTTCCCATGGAAGGGGGCCGCAGCGATTGGTGCGCCGTTTCGACCGGCTTGTCAGGGCGTAAAGAAAAGACTTTCAATTTTAGCGAAAATGTCCCGCAAAAACGCAGCTTCAGATTGAAAAATGGGGTGAAACCAACGAGGATCAAGGGGCAAGCAGCAATACCAAGTTGTCGGCTGGTTGCACCACACACCCCACCCACACTCCCCGTGACCGGCCGACAGCGACTTCTTTACGAACCAGCGGGGTGGCGCGGGCAAAGGCTTGCGCTTTGTCGGTTTTTTCGGAATAACCTTGCCATCTCGTAGGGAGTTTCCAACATGCGTGCCCGTATTTATCAGCCCGCCAAAACCGCCATGCAATCCGGCACTGCCAAAGCCAAGGGTTGGGTGTTGGAATTTGCACCCGCCTCGGCGCGGGAAGTGGACCCGTTGATGGGGTGGACCTCTTCCGACGATACCCAGTCGCAGGTGAAACTGCGCTTTGACACCAGCGATGCCGCGCTGGCCTATGCAAAGGCCAACGGGATCGAGGCTGACGTGATTGAACCCAAATCGCGCAAGCCGCTGATCCGCGCCCGCGGCTATGGTGAGAATTTTGCGACCGACCGTCGCGGTGCGTGGACTCACTAATACGCACTGGTATTTCAGCTGCCCCCAAGCCGCGGTTTTCGCGGCCAAAACCCGTAAAAAGGATTTCCAGATGACCTTCCCGCTTCGCCTTGCTGCCCTCCCGCTGTTGCTTTTGTCGACTGCCGCCTATGCCGCCGAAACGCCCACTCCAGAGGGCGCTGCGGAACTGACCACTGTGCTTCAGGCCTACCTTGGCGCGACTGAAGGGGTGGTTCTGGTGGAGCCGGGCGACGACGCCTATGATGTCACACTGGATTTCGCGCCGCTGACCGCGATGATGCCGAAAGGCTCTCTGACAGTGTCGCCGATGGAATTCACGCTGGCTGACAATGGCGATGACACCTGGGAAATGGTGCAGGATCAGGCCTTTACGCTGAAATTGTCGGTGCCGGGCGAAATCGAGATGGACATCGCCGTTGCCTCGCTAAGCAGCGAGGGCACCTTTGATGAGTCGTTGCAGACCTTCAGCAGCGCTTCCACCAGCTTCTCGGGCCTCACGATGACCCAGAAGATGACCGACCCGACCATGGGCGAGCAAAACGTCGCCTACGGTATCGCCGAGGGCACCTTTGACAGCACCGCCGAGGAAGGCGAAGCGGGCGGTGTCGATAGCGCAGGCACCTTTGAGATGAGCGGCATCAGCGAGAGTTTTGAACTGCCGCCGATGGGCGAAGGCGCGCCGCCGATGTCCTTGTCCCTGACGGTTGACAGCTACACGGGCGAAAGCACTCTGACAGGTCTGCGCCCCGATGCGATGTACAAGCTGCTGGCCTTCTTCGTCGCCAACCCCTCGGAAGAGGCAATCAAAGCGGCGCAGGGCGAACTCAAAACCATCCTGACCGACGGCATGCCGCTGTTTGAGCACCTCGAATCGACGGCGACGGGCGCGGGTCTCAAGGTGCAATCCCCCGTGGGTGAGATCTCGGCGGCAGAGCTTTCGGCGACAGTCGAGGCGGGCGGCGTGATCGAACAAGGAATGCTCCGTGAGGCGATCGGCCTTAAAGGTCTAAGCTTGCCGGCCGGTCTGGTGCCGGAGTGGGCGGTTGATTTGGTGCCCAAGGACGTGGCGCTGGACATTGGCGTGTCGGGCTTTGATCTGGCGTCTCCTGCCGCGATGTTCCTTCAGGCGATGGATCTGACCAAACCGCAACCGGTGGATGACGCCATGGGTGGCCAGTTGTTCGCGGCACTCTTGCCCAAAGGCGCTGTCGATGTGACCTTGGCACCCAGCAGCATCACCGCGCCGATCTATGGCCTTGGCCTTGAAGGCGTGATGTCGGCTGGCCCGATGGGGATGCCAACCGGTAAAGCAACGGTCACCTTGTCTGGTGTCACAGCCGTTGAACAAGCCCTGTCCAAAGCTCCGGAAGAAATCGGGATGCAGGCAGCCCCCATGCTGGCAATGGCGCAAGGTATGGCCAAGCCCGGTGAAGACGGGGCTTTGATCTGGGAACTTGAGATGACCGCCGACGGCAAGATGTTGGTGAACGGCACGGACCTCAGCGCGATGGGGATGCAATGACCCTGACGATTGCGCAGGAAAGCCCCCTTGGGGCCGACCTGCGCCTTTTGATGGAACGACACACGGCAGACATGCACGCCGACACGCCACCGGAAAGCATCCACATGATGGATGCTTCCCAACTCGACTCAGCGGACGTCGTGTTTTTCGTCCTGCGCGAAGCCGGGGTTCCGCAAGCAATGGGGGCGTTCAAGCGCATTGACGCCGGACATGCCGAGATCAAATCCATGCACGTCCTTGCCGAAGCGCGGGGCAGGGGCCTGTCTCGGCGAATGCTGGACCATCTGACGGAACAGGCGCTTGCCGCAGGCTACAGCCGTTTGTCGCTGGAAACCGGCACGCAAGACCTTTTCCAACCCGCCCGGCAGCTTTACGCCCGCGCGGGGTTCACGGAATGCCCGCCGTTTGAGGGCTATCAAGAAGATCGCTTTTCGGTTTTCATGACGCGACGCCTTGATTGAGCGGCGTGATTGCCCCAAAAGGGCGGCAGGCACTGGTCCCGTAGCTCAGCTGGATAGAGCAGCCGCCTTCTAAGCGGCTGGTCGGGGGTTCGAAATCCTCCCGGGATCGCCAACTGCCGTTTCGCAGGTGTCCTTGACGCCTCAGGCCGTTGCCTAGTCAAAGGCCGACAGCACAGCCTCCAGATTGTCGCCCAGTTCCGGGCAAAGATAGCCACCCTCTTGCACGATCACCGTGGGCAGGCCAAGGCTGCGCACCGCCCGCCCGATGTGGTGAAAGCCCGCCGTGGTCACGGCGAGCCCCGCGAACGGGTCGCCGATGAAGGCATCCAGCCCCAGCGCCAAGACCAGTGTATCGGCACCCCAGTCGCTTATGCGTTGCAAGGCAACATCCAGTGCCGCAAGGAACCCGGCATCGCCAGTGCCGCGGCTCAGACAAAGGTTCAGGTTGGCCCCGGCCCCCTCTCCCTGGCCGAACTCGGTAGGGTAGCCCCAGAAGAACGGGTAGAACCGTTCGGGGTGGGCATGGAGCGAAACGGTCAACACGTCGGCGCGGTCGTAGAAAATGCCTTGCGTTCCATTTCCGTGATGCAGGTCCACATCCAGCACGGCAACCCTGCGCCCCTGATCGCGCAAGCGTTGGGCGGCGATGGCGGAATTGTTCAAATAGCAAAACCCGCCCGCCAATTCGGCAAAAGCGTGGTGGCCGGGCGGGCGGCACAGCGCATAGGTCGCTCGCTCGCCACCCATGGTCAGATCCGCCGCATGGATCGCCGTCTGGGCCGACGCATAGGCTGCGGCCCAAGTGTGTTCCGAGATCGGGCAAGAGGTGTCGGTCTGGTGATAGCCGGCTTGCCCGACCGCCGACAGCGGATAGCCGTCGCTGCGGTTTGCCGGGTGGATGTTCGGGATCACCTCGGCGGAGGCCTCTTCTATTCTTCTCCATCGCGAGAAGATGGTTTCAAGAAAGGTAAGATAGCGCTGCGGGTGAATGGCGGCGATTGGCGCGATCCCGGCATCAGGGGCGGGTCTGACGGGCAAACCCATGCGGTTGACCGCCCCCAAAAGTGAGTCAATCCGCGCCGGTTTTTCCGGGCAGGGCTGGCGCGTTCCCGAGGACAAAAAGAACTGCGGGTCATGGGCGCGTTGTGCGGTGTCAAAGACGGTGATCATGATTGCATCAGGTCGCTAAGCCCCTGTCCCTCAATGATATAAGGTTCGGCGCTCTCGCGAAGCACGAAACCCAGTTTCTCATAAAAGCCAATGGCCGAAAGGTTGCTGCGTTTGACCATCAGCGCCATGAAAGCCGGTTGCCAGTCCTGCGCGGCCCCCATCGCCGCTGCCAACAGGCCCCGTCCCAGCCCCTTGCCGCGCGCCGCCGGGCGCAGATAGATGTCCTGCACAAACACCCCCATAGCCCCCCGCCAACTGGAATACTCTGGCAGGAAAAGGCAAAAACCCAAGGCCACCTGACGCTCTTCCACCAACACAACCCGAAAGTGTGGGGCCGCACCAAACCCATGATCCAAAAGGCTTTTCGTGCCGCCGCCGATCTGTGCTCCCTCAGATTCGGCCATCTCGGACAGCAAGGCATGGATCAAGGGCACGTCCTGCGCCACTGCAATACGAAAGCTGATCAAAACCCCACCTTTGCCGAACCCTTCAACCCCAGCATCGCCCGCGCCTCCGTCGCCGAAGCCACCTCGCGGCCAAGCCCTTCAACGATCGCCCTGATCCGATGGACCTGTTCGGCATTGGTCTTGGCCAGAACACCTTTCGAAAGGTAAAGGTTATCTTCAAGGCCAACCCGGACATGGCCCCCCATGGCAGCCGCAATCGTCGCCATCGGGATCTGCGATCGCCCTGCCGCGAGGACCGAAAACAGATAGCTGTCGCCAAACAAACGATCCGCCGTTTGTTTAAGCAGGACAAGCGTGTCCGGCTCTGCCGCCATCCCGCCCAAGACACCGAAAACGAACTGTAGATAGAGCGGCCCGTGGATCATGCCGCGATCAACGAAGTGTTTGAGCATGGTCAAATGACCGATGTCATAACACTCAAACTCAAACCGTGCGCCGGCGGCACCCATCTCGGTCAGCACCTGCGCGATGTCGCGCGGGGTGTTTTTGAAGACGAGATCGTCAGATTCTTCAAGGAAAGGGCGCTCCCACGCGTGTTTCCAGTGCTTGATCCGCGCGGCCATTGGGTAAAGCGCAAAGTTCATTGTGCCCATGTTCAGGCTGCACATCTCCGGCAGGAATTTGCGCGGTGCGGCAAGGCGTTGGTCAAGTGTCATCACGGCCGATCCGCCGGTCGTCATGTTCACCACAGCGTCTGTTGCTGACTTTATTGTCGGCAAGAACCCCGCCCAATGGTTCGGATCTGCCGAAGGCTGTCCGGTCAGTGGGTTGCGCGCATGCAAGTGCAAGATTGCGGCACCCGCCTCGGCTGCACCCAATGCGCTGGCCGCGATTTCAGCGCCCGTTATTGGTAAATACGGGGACATCGAGGGCGTATGGATTGACCCGGTTATCGCGCAGGAGATGATGATCTTGGACACGGCTTCCCCATTTGCACTCTTATTTGTTAGCTTGCCACGGAGGTTTGGTCCGAGGCAAGCGCACCCAAGACCGGTTCCAGCAGCATGCCACACAGCGCGTGGGCCCTTGCGGCAGGCATCACGTCTGGCGCGATGCACAGTTCGAGCCAAAGCCCGTCAGCCAACGCGATGACGGCGACCGCCAAATCCTCCACCAGATCCTCGGCCAGCGCAGGGGCCTTCTGCCGGATGGCGCGGGCGAGGGACGCGCGAAAGGCAGCATAGTGGCGTCGATGCTCTGCCTGCAGCTTGGCGTTCCCCGCGACTTCGCCCCACAAGGCCAACCAAAGCCGAAGGGTTTCGGGGCGGAAATGGCTGGGGGAAAACAGGCGGTCCAACATAGTTTCCAATGCTGGCTCAGGGCCCTCGTTGGGTGCCAAATCAGCCAGCAACGGTGCATAGGCCGCCCCGTAACATGCCGCCAACAAACCATCTTTTCCGCCGAAATGATGGGCGATCAGGCCACGAGAGGCGCCAGACTTGGTGCAGATATTGTCTACGGTAAAGCCTGCAATGCCGCCTTCGGCCAAAACGGCCAAGCCTGCGTTAACCAACATGGCCGCGCGCTCTTCCGGGCGGTATCTGCGAAAACGGGGTCCTTCAGACATGATCTCGCGGTATGCTTTCGCGCCACTGGCGTTGGAAGAAGATGTTGCCATTCTCGCTGATCTCCAAGTCCACTTCTATATGGAAATGGGTGGCATCGCAGTGCAGGCGACCCTTGCTTTTGTGACCAAAAACCCCATCAGCGCGGGCAAGCGTCACATGATACTCGGTGAACATTTCGGCCGACAACGGGTCGCCAATCGTGATTTCATGGCGCGCAACCCCGGTTGAGGTGACGCGCTGGTCTATGTCGGTCATTTCACAATCATAAGTCCAGCGCGGAAAATGGACGACAGCACGGCCTGTCAGTAAATCGCGGGTAACGCGACGACGCGGAGCCGAAGCCATCGGATGCCAGATTGCCGGACAGTTTGCGGCCGCTTCCGGCAGATCGAAGGGCCGCAACTGCGAGTCTTCAGCCCGTAGGGGTCGTGCAGGCAAGCTAAGAGCCAAGGCGCTGGTGTCAAACCGCAGAGTCGCTGTTTCGGGTGACGGCCAAGCAATCGGCCAATAGCTAGTCGAAACCGAAACCGCGATCTTTTGGCCAGGCGCGAAAGAGTGAGCGATATCATCGAGCTCTATTACAATATCGACCCAGTCCCCAACTGGCATCGGCTCGGGATGCTCATGGCTGTTCCGGTGCGTCAGGTTCAGCAGGCCAAGCGTAACGCGCGTTGAGGTGCCATCGGGCGCGACATCATTCAGCCGGACCGCAAGTAAAGCATTTGGTTTGTCGCTGCTGATCCGTAAGCGCAAAGTCACAGCACCCAGAATTTCAACACGCTCTTCCAGGGTCTGCGAGGTCCAGACAAAAGAGCCCGTATCATCAATTCGTTGGTCGCCCGGCCAATCTGCGTCGTCCCCGTAGCGGCCAATTTCGCCTGCATCCAATCCGACCCATAAAGGCGAGGCGAGTGAGATTTCACCCTCTGGCCCTGTTAGACCTGATCCAAGGCGAAGCACTTGTTCTGAGATTCTGGGCGATGGCCAAATCGGCTCGCCGACCCAACGCCCCGGCCGTTCCCGATAGCAAGTTGCGGGCGGCACCCCCTCCTGCATCCAGACGCGGAGCATGGGTTCTTGCATAATTCCAGTGTCGGATCCCTGCATCCAATAATCGCACCAGCGCCGAACTTCTTGCAGCCAACCGATCGCTGGGCCGACGGTTACGTCCTGTGGAAAGCTATGCGCCCAGGGCCCGATGAGCCCCAGTCTCGGCCCCGAAAGGCCCGCCAAGAGCCTTGGAATGCTTTCAGAATAGTTGTCCGCCCAGCCGGATACAGCATAAACGGGGACTTGGATTTTGCTGAAGTCCTCACAAACTGAACCCTGTTTCCAATAGTCGTCCCGCCTTTGATGACGCATCCATTCCAGCGCCCAAGGGACGTTGGCAGAACATCTGGCATGCCATTCCTCTCGCCAGCCCTGCCCCATCAATGCGGGATCAGGGGGCAAATCATTTTGAGCCATCATGGTGCCTGACCAATCAAAATTGTCTTTGGACAGGCAACCGCCAATCCAATGGACGTCCGTCGCGTAGCGGTCATCCGTTGAACCCACTGAGATCACTGTCTTCAATGCCGCAGGTTGCAAGGCTGCTATTTGTAGGCCGTTAAATCCGCCCCAGCTAATTCCAATCATGCTGACCTGACCGTCACACCAGTCTTGTGCCGCGATCCATCCAATCGCTGCCACGCCGTCCAATTGCTCCTGCGGGGTGTATTCGTCGGTGATGATGCCCTCGCTGTCACCGGTTCCACGGATGTCTAGCCGGATGCAGGCGTATCCATGCCCGGCCAAATAGGCGTGCACCGCGTTGTCCCTTGAACGGGTTCCGTCACGCTTGCGATAGGGCAAGTATTCAAGAATTGCGGGAACAGGCCCGACTCCCTCGGGTAGCCAGAGCTTCGCAGCAAGCCGGGTGCCATCCGCCATCGGAATGAAAATATTTTCCACAACCCGCACTGCGTGGGGGAAATTGTCAACAATTGGCGCATCGTGAGGCATATCAAAAATCCTTGTTGAACAAACATACAATAAGGGCTACTTCAAAAGCAAGGAGAGAACCCATGGATGCAAGCCACGCCATTCTGTTTGATCCAGTCCGGATAGGGCCTCTTACTGCACCAAACCGCTTTTATCAGACGCCACACGCGACGGGGTTCGGTTGGCAGCGACCTCAGTCCGGAGCTGCGTTGCGGGGCATCAAGGCTGAGGGCGGGTGGGGAGTCGTCTGTACGGAATATTGCTCCATCCATCCAACTTCTGACGACAGCCCCCACGCATTCCTGACACTTTGGGATGACGCTGATGTGGCCGCTCTTTCGGTCACCGCTGAGGCGATCCACGCGCATGGGGCCTTGGCAGGGATCGAACTTTGGCATGGAGGCGCGCACGCCTCAAACCGGATGAGCCGCGTGCCCGGTATTGCTCCAAATGTGCAACCCGCCATGTTCCACCTGCCGACCACTGCGCGGGCAATGGATCGTGCCGATATGGCGGCGTTTCGTGGCTGGCAACGCGACGCTGCGCGGCGGGCAAAGTTGGCAGGGTTTGATATAATCTATGTCTATGCAGGTCATGACTATTTGCCGTTTCAGTTTCTGTCGCGTCGTACCAATGACCGCGGCGATGCCTACGGTGGCTCAATCGAAAACCGCAGCCGCCTTTTGCGTGAAATGCTGGAGGACACGCGCGATGCGATCGGGGAAAGTTGTGCTGTGGCGATCCGTCTTGCGGTGGACGAACTGCATGGCCCGCAAGGCATTACCTCTGAGGCCGAAGGGCGGGAAGTTGTGGAATTGCTCGCCGAGATTCCCGATCTTTGGGATGTGAATGTGGCGGGAGCATTGGGCAACGACAGCAAGTCCGCTCGGTTTTCGGTCGAGGGATTTCAAGAAGAATATATCCGTTTCGTTAAAGGCGTGACCACCAAACCTGTGGTTTCTGTCGGGAGGTTCACATCACCTGACGCAATGGCACAACGTATCAGGAGTGGCCTGCAGGACTTTATCGGCGCGGCGCGTCCGTCAATTGCCGATCCGTTCTTACCGGAAAAAATTCGGCTGGGACGGGTTGATGAAATACGCGAATGCATCGGCTGCAACATCTGTCGCGCGGCGAATAATGAGGCAGTGGGCCTTCGCTGTACTCAAAATCCCACAATGGGCGAAGAATGGCGGCGCGGCTGGCATCCAGAACGCATTGCTCCCTATCCCATTCGCGAAACAGTGCTGGTCATTGGTGCTGGCCCTGCCGGATTGGAAGCGGCCTTGACGCTCGGGCGACGAGGCTTGGACGTGTCGCTTGCGGAAGCCACGCGCGATCTTGGCGGTCGCGTGCTGCGTGAGGCGACATTGCCCGGCCTTTCCACTTGGATGCGCTTGCGCGACTGGCGCACCACGATGCTGTCCAAGCTACCAAATGTGCAGATTTTTCGTGAAAGCCGTATGTCGTCGGCAGATATCTGCGATTTTGGTGCCGATCACGTGGTGCTTGCAACAGGGTCAAAATGGCGCCGCGATGGTGTTGGCGTCTTGGGCATGGTGAGGCAAGATCTGCCGCGCGCTCTGACGCCCGACGACATTTTCGCGGGGGCCACGGTCAGTGGCCCAGTCGTGATCTATGACGATGAGCACTACTTTATGGGCGGCGCGCTGGCGGAAAAACTTCGCCTTGCCGGGCATGACGTTGCATTGGTGAGCCCGCATGCCACTGCTTCTTACTGGACGGCTTATACCGATGAGCAAAGCTTTGTGCAGACCCGCCTGATGACACTTGGCGTAAAGCTCCACTTGGCTCACCTGTTGAGCGGGCAAGGGGAGGAGACTGCACGTCTGTCTTGCGCTTACACCGGGTCGGCACGCGAAATCCCTTGCGCGACACTCATCTTGTGTACAGGGCGCCTGCCAGAAGATCAGTTGTTTCGCGACCTGGGCGATATGCCGGGGCTGGTTTTGGTCGGAGATTGCCTGTCGCCGTCATCGCTTGCCGACGCGATTTACTCTGCACATCGCTATGCCCGGCTCTTGGGCGAAGTGGATTTGCCACCGCGCCGCGAATTGCCCCCACATAGGAGCCAGCCATGAGACAACGCCGCGCGCCACGAGATAGCACCAGCCTGCACCAGCGCGCGTTTGGTCAGGTGCCACTTGGCTATTCGCCCATTGAAGTGATCTCGGCTGATCAGGTCGCAGCTATCCACGAGGCCGCATTGCGCGTCCTTGCTGAAACGGGGATGCGCGTTTTGTCCGGAGAGGCCCGCGCCCTTTACGCGGCGGCGGGCGCGCAGGTGCACGATGGGATGGTGCATTTTGATCCAGCACTTGTGGCCGATCACCTTTCCACAGTGCCCAAGGTCTTTACACTCTGTGCCCGAAACCCCCTACGAAACCTACGCGTGGGGGGAAACAACATGATCTTTTCCTCCGTGGGCGGCCCTGCCTACGTCATGGACATTGACCGCGGGCGCCGCGATGGCACCTTTTCCGAAATGTGCGATTTTCTAAAGCTGGTGCAATCTCTTAACGTGCTTCATCAAGAAGGTGGTGGCCCGTTTGAGCCCTTGGATCTGCCTGCAAATACCCGGCATTTGGATATCTATCTCGCGCAGATCACACAGCTGGACAAAAGCTGGCAGACCCAGACCCTCGGTCATGCCCGCACGATGGACGGCATCGAGATGGCGGCGCTGATGTTGGGGAAGACACCAGAAACGCTACCATGTACGCTGATGGGGATCATTAACACCAATTCCCCACTTCAATTGGATATTCCAATGGCCGAGGGCTTGATCGCCATGGCGCGCCACGGACAGGTCAACGTGATAACCCCCTTTACTTTGTCGGGAGCGATGGCCCCGGTCACTCTCGCAGGGGCGCTCGTTCTTCAACACGCTGAGGCAATGGCCGGGATCATTCTGACCCAAATCGTTCAGCCCGGTGTTCCGGTGATGTACGGCGGATTTACGTCCAATGTTGATATGCGGTCTGGTGCCCCCGCTTTCGGGACGCCGGAGTATGCCAAAGCCGCGCAAGCTTCTGGGCAGTTGGCGCGCCATATTGGCGTGCCGTTTCGGTCGTCAAATGTCACCGCAGCAAACGCCGTCGACGCACAGGCAGCTTACGAATCGCAAATGGCATTATGGGGCGCAATCATGGGTGGTGCCAACCTTGTAGAACATGCCGCGGGTTGGATGCATGGCGGGCTGACGGCCAGTTTTGAAAAGCTGATTTTAGACGCCGAAATGCTCCAAATGATGCAAGCCTATTTGGAGCCGATAGCGGCTGACCCCGAGAGCCTCGCTTTGGATGCCATCACCGAAGCCGGGCCAGGTGGGCATTTCTTCGGCACTGCGCACACGATGGCACGATATGAGAAAGCGTTTCATACGCCGATGGTATCAAATTGGGATAACTACCCGAACTGGCAGGAACGCGGCGCAGTTGAGGCACCACAACGCGCCAATGCGATATGGAAGCAGTTGTTGGCCGAGCATGTGGCCCCCTCGCTGGATCCGTCTGTTGCAGAGGCGCTTGCCGATTATGTCGCGCGCCGTAAGGCTGAGGGTGGCGCGCCGATGAATTGAAATCGGTCCCTCTGGCGTGCTTCATCCCATCGGGCTAGGATTTTGACGGAGGTGCCGCATGTTTTTTACCGAGACACAGGAGTGGGCGAAAGCCGGTGCGGCAATAACTGAAGCAATCTTCAGCCAGCACGCCGATACTGGGCTTGGTGCGGGCACTTTTGGGCTAGTGCTGGTTTCAGATGGCGCACCTGGCCCCCAAGGGTTTGCGTATCGAGGCGATTGGCGATGCTACCCTTGCTCACTGGTCAAGGTGTTTCACCTTGTTCATGCGCTAGACGCTTTGGACACCGGTCGTCTGAACCCACATGCCGAGTTGGACCGCGCGTTGCGCGACATGATCCTTTGGTCGTCCAATACGGCGACCAACTATGTCATCGACCTCTTGACCAACACCACCGGCGACACGTTGCTGTCTGGCGCGGAATACATGGATTGGACGATCAAGCGCGGAAGACTGAATAGCTATTTCACGACACTGGGCTGGCCAGAGTTTGCAACCTGCAACTTGGTACAAAAGCTGATGGACGATACGCGCTATGGCCGTGAAGCGCAGTTCGCCGGGGTGAACGGTGAAAATCTCAATGCGCTGACCCCGCTCGCGTCTGCGCGCCTCATGTGGGAATTGTTTTCCGGAAACCTTCCCATCGCCGCCCCGCTGCGACATCGTGCCCAAGCGATCTTGCGACGAGACCCCAGCCATCAAGACGCGGCCAATCCAAACTATCAACTGTGTGAATATCTTGGCGGCGCGCTGCCCGAAGGGGCCGAGATTTGGTCAAAAGCGGGTCACAATCTTTGGACCGGAGATGCCAATGCCAGCTGGTTCAAGCATGACATGATCCGATTTTCCTCTGCGGGGCGAAAGCCGCTTGTTGCGGTGGTCATGTCGCAAGGGCAAGGCGTGGCCGAAACATATCCGCAGGTATTTCCGGCGATTGGTCGCCTGATTTGGAACATGACCGAAGACTTATGCCGGATCAGTGGATGACGCGTCGGATCAAGTCGAGCCAGTTTCCCCACAGAATGCGCTGGATCAATGCCACGCCATAGCCTGCCTCTTCCATTGCTGCGACCAACTTTGGCAGGCCTGCCGCGTCACGTAGGCTATCTGGCATCAACGCCCCGTCAAAATCTGAGCCCAATGCGACCCCGTGTTCACCCATCCGGGCGAGGAGATGATCGAGGTGACGGATCATGTCCTCAAGCGGTGTGTCCGCCCGCTTAATCCCGTCGGGGCGCAGAAATTGGCAACCGAAATTCAAACCCACCAAACCACCACGCTCCGCCATTGCGTCCAACTGGCGATCCGTCAGGTTGCGAGTGCAGCGTGTCACCGAATGAGCGTTTGAATGGGTGGCGACCAAGGGCTGGTCACTGATCTTCGCGACATCCCAGAACCCAGCCTCGTTCAGGTGCGCCAAATCGACCATAATTCCCAAACGGCCGCATTCTTTGACCAAGTTCATTCCCAGATCGGTTAATCCGGGCCCGGTATCGGGGCTTGCTGGGTGATCGAACGGAACGCCATGTCCAAAGATATTGGGCCGCGACCAGACCGGCCCAAGCGAGCGCAAACCCTCCGCATGCCAAATTCCCAGCTCCGATAGATCTGGCCCAATCCCTTCGGCGCCTTCAATGTGTAGCACGGCGGCGATTGCCCCTGCGGCCTGCGCGGCTTCAATTTCCACAGCGTTGGTACATTGCCGGATCGCCTCTGGATGGGCGCGGGTCATTGCTTGCAAGAGTGCAATCTGGCCTTCGGTTTCCCGTCGCGCGCGTGCTGGGTCTATTGCAACAAACTCACGCCGAATGGCCATCGGGTCCGGGCTGTTAGCCGGATCATTACCCGCCCAAACCGCAAAGAAACCACCCGAAAGCCCACCCGTCCGGCACTTGGCCAGATCAAGGTGTCCGTCCCTACCAGCCACAAAGCTGTCGCCATGAAAATCCTTTGCGGCCCAAAGCTGCGAGAGCAGGTCATTGTGGCCATCAAAAATGCGCAGATCGGTCATTTCGCGCTTTCCTTCGTTCGAATGTCTGACAAGCTGAGCGTGGTTGTTGACAAGGCTGATCAGAAACTGGCCAAATGGTCAAGGAATGGCCGGGGACTCACCCCGACCCCCGCTAACACAATGAAAAAACAGGGAGTTCATGATGAAGATGGATCCGACGCTCCGCCGCGTAGGTGCTGTGGCAATCGCAGCTTTGATGCTTGGCAGCGCACCCGCCGCTCTCTTTGCCGAAACACCCGCGGATACTTTGGTACTTGCGGACGCTATTGATGATATCGTTTCCCTCGATCCCGGTGAGGCCTATGAGTTCTCGGGCCTAGATGTCATCAACAACACCTATGATGGTCTTATTGAACTGGATCCGGTGACTGGTGAAATGGTACCCGGCCTTGCCGAAAGCTGGACAGTCTCTGACGACGGCTTGTCGCTGTCGTTCAAGATGAAGGCTGGCGTTACGTTTTCGTCCGGCAATCCAGTTCGCGCAGAAGATGCCGCTTATTCGTTGCAGCGCGCGGTCAAGCTTAACAAGTCCCCGGCCTTTATCCTTACCCAGTTTGGTTGGACGCCGGAAAACGTTGACAGCATGATCTCTGCTGACGGCGACACGGTTACGCTTAGGGTCGATCAAGCCTATGCACCGACATTCCTTTATAACTGCCTGACGGCGGGCGTCGCTTCGATCGTGGACAAGGAAGTTGTTTCCACACACGACGTGGCGGGTGACATGGGCAATGAGTGGTTGAAGAACAACTCAGCCGGGACCGGCGCCTATACGCTGAAATCCTTCAAGCCCAATGAGGGCTATGTTCTGGAAGCGAACCCGACCCATTGGCGGGGCGCGCCGGCAATCGCAAAAGTTTTCATGCGGCACGTGCCCGAAGCGGCCACCGAGCGGCTTCAGCTTGAAAAAGGTGACATCGATATCGCGCGGGAACTGACCCCAGTTGATATCGAGGGCATGGCGGGGAATGCGGACATCTCTATTCAGTCGGATGTGGGCGGACAGGTCTTCTATCTGTCTTTTAACCAGAAGAATGAAAACTATAAGAACGCCAAGCTGCTTGATGCGATGCGCTGGGCGATCGACTATCAAGGCATGGCCGACACGTTCCTGAAAGGTTCGATGGTTGTGCATCAGGCCTATTTGCCGAATGGCTATCTGGGTGCATTGTCGGACACGCCCTATTCGCTCGACATCGAAAAGGCCAAGGCGCTGGTCGCGGAATCTGGTGTTGCCAATCCAAAGATCGTGCTCGATGTGCGTAACGCCGCTGACCGCATGGAAATGGCGCAGTCGATCCAAAACACCTTTGGTCAAGCCGGGATCACGGTAGAGCTGAACGTGGGCGAAGGTGCGGAACAGCTGAAGCGCTACCGCGCTCGCCAGCACGATGCTACTTTGCAAAGCTGGGGCCCAGACTATCCTGATCCGCATACAAACGCATCGGCCTTCTCGATGAACGCCGACAACGCGGATGATGCCACCACCGGTGGTCTGGCTTGGCGCAACGCCTATGATCCTGGCGAATTGCACGCAAAGACCGAAGCTGCAGTAATGGAACGTGACGGCGCCACGCGCAAAACGATGTATGAAGAAATTCAGACGACACACCGTGAAACGTCACCGTTCATCCTGATGTTCCAGATTGGCTATCAGACTGGCCTTCGCGCCAATGTCAGCAACTTCCATACCGGCGGGGCGACAGACAGCGCCGCCTATTGGTTGGTCACGAAGTAAGCACAGGACGGCGCGGCCAACTTGGCCGCGCCGTCTGACCTTTTTATGTCGAAGAACCCCACCCACCCCGCCCGCACCGTCTGGCTACCCGATCCGCTCCGCAAGGTGGCTGGGGTGGCCTTTTCACTTTTGGCCACGTTTATCGGCCTGCTGCTGGTCACATTCATCATCGCCCGTGTGGTGCCGATTGACCCGGTTTTGACCATACTCGGGGATCGTGCGACGGAGGCACAGATTGTCGCCGAACGCACCCGCCTAGGCCTCGACGAACCGATGTGGAAGCAGTTCGCGATATATGTCTGGCAGGCCGCTCAGGGCGATTTTGGTCTGTCAATCCGCAGCCGGGAACCGGTCATCGAGGAAATTGCGCGCTATTTTCCAGCGACACTTGAGCTGGCTACGCTTGCGACGTTCATCGGGGTTGCACTTGGGGTGCCCGCAGGGGTTTTAGCGGCCACAAAGCCCGGATCAATTTCAGATCAAATTGTGCGTCTTGTGGGCCTGATGGGTTACTCGATGCCGGTTTTCTGGCTGGGCCTCATGGGCCTTTTGTTATTTTACGGCGTGCTCGATTGGGTGGGAGGCCCGGGGCGGCTGGACGCTGGATTTGACATGGAGCTGGAATTTGAGCTGACACAATATACCGGCATGATTTTGGTCGACACGGCGCTGAATGGCCGTTGGGATATGTTCGCTAACGCGATTTCACATATAATTCTGCCCGCCGGATTGCTGGCCTATCTTTCGATGGCATATATCAGCCGCATGACGCGCAGCTTTATGATGAACGAACTGGGCCAAGAATACATAACCACGGCCCGCGTCAAAGGCATGCCCGAGCGGCGCGTAATCTGGGTCCATGCGATGCGCAATGTGATGGTTCCGTTGATCACCGTGATTGCCCTTTCATTTGCCTATTTGCTTGAAGGGGCGGTGCTGACCGAAACGATTTTCTCGTGGCCGGGCATTGGCAGCTACATCACGCAGTCGCTTCTGACCAATGACATGCCTGCGGTACTCGGCGGAACAGTGGTGGTGGGTATGGTCTATATCGGTCTGAACCTGCTGTCCGATGTGCTTTATAAGCTCGTTGATCCGAGGGCCAGAACATGACCGCATTGACCCTCTGGCTCCGTGACCCGAACCCGTCCAGCCGCCGGCAGGCCCGCTGGGGCCAAGCGTATATGGGTTGGTTGCGGATGCGTCGAAACCATTTGGCGGTCATAGGCCTGTCGATTACGGTTTTGTTGCTGCTTGTCGCAGCTTTCGCGCCATTGTTGGCTCCGCATGACCCAATCACCCAGGATCTGCAAAATCGGTTGATGCCGCCGTTATCCGCCGGGCACTTGCTGGGAACGGATGATTTTGGCCGCGATATCCTAAGCCGGATCATCTATGGCAGTCGGATTACACTAACAATCATTGTCCTTTTCACCGCGACGGCACCGGTCTTTGGCTTGTTGGTTGGTACCATTGCTGGCTATTTTGGCGGCTGGACGGATGAGATCCTTATGCGGATCACCGACATTTTTCTAGCCTTTCCAAAACTGATCCTTGCATTGGCACTCGTTGCAGTGCTGGGGCCGGGGTTCCAGAATGCGGTCCTTGCGATCGCCATTACCTCTTGGTCACCCTATGCGCGCGTTGCCCGGGCCGAGACTTTGACTGTGCGATCTTCGGACTACATCGCGGCGATACGCCTTCAAGGGGCCCCTTCGCTAAGGATAATCCTTGGACATGTGATCCCGATGTGTCTGCCCTCTGTGATCATCCGGGCGACGTTGGATATGGCTGGCGTGATCCTGATTGCGGCTGGCCTCGGCTTTCTTGGCCTTGGCGTGCAACCCCCGATGCCCGAGTGGGGACAGATGATTTCTGCTGGCCGAAAGTATCTTTTTGAACAGTGGTGGGTCGCCACCATGCCAGGTCTTGCGATCTTCATCGTCTCCTTGGGGTTTAACCTTTTGGGGGACGGATTGCGCGATGTGCTTGACCCGCGGAGTTCAGGTAAATGACCCTTTTGTCTGTGAAAAATCTGCGTGTGACCTTTGACACCGAAACAGGCGTGGTTGAGGCAGTGCGCGGCGTATCCTTTTCCCTTGGTCGCGAGCGTTTGGGCATCGTGGGCGAAAGTGGGTCGGGCAAGACAATGACTGGGCGCTCTGTCTTAAGGTTAATTCGTCCCCCGGGCCACATCACGGCGGACGAGATGCGTTTTGACGGCATTGACCTGATCGGAGCTTCGGAAGCCGAGATGCGCACTCTGCGGGGCCAAAGGATCGCAATGGTCATGCAGGACCCAAAATATTCGCTGAATCCGGTCATGCGGATCGGCGCACAATTGACGGAAGGCTTGCGCCATCGCGATCGCATGAGCAAACCGGACGCCCGCGAAAAGGCGATCGAAGCCCTTGCCGCCGTACAAATCCGCGATCCCGAGCGGGTCATGGAAGCTTATCCGCATGAACTTTCAGGGGGTATGGGCCAGCGCGTGATGATTGCGATGATGTTGATCCCAAACCCAGACCTTTTGATTGCGGATGAGCCGACAAGTGCGCTGGACGTGACCGTTCAGGCCGAAGTGCTTTCCATTCTGGATGCGCTGGTCCGTGACCGAGGCATGGGGCTTATCTTCATTTCTCATGACCTGCGACTGGTGGCTCGGTTTTGCGACCGGGTGCTTGTGATGTATAAGGGGCGCGTGGTCGAAGAACTCGCTGCCAAAGATTTAATGCAGGCCAAACATCCCTATACGCAAGGCCTGTTGAACTGCCTGCCCCGCATAGGTGGTCCGCGCACTCCGCTGCCCGGGTTGGATAGAACTGCGGAATGGGCGAACTGAGATGGCGCTAATTGAAGTTGATAATCTTTCCGTCACGTTTAATGCGAAGGGCAGACTTGTTCATGCGGTGCAGAATGTCTCACTTTCGGTGAACGCAAAGGAAAGCTTTGGTCTGGTTGGGGAAAGCGGGTCTGGAAAGTCGACAATCCTGCGCGCGATTTGCGGACTGGCGCCTGTTACGGGTGGGTCTATTCGCATCGACGGAAAGCCTATTGTGGCCCCACGCGCGGCTGCTTTCGCGCGACAAGTACAGATGGTGTTTCAAGACCCTTACGCAAGTTTGCATCCCCGACACACCATAGATCGAACGCTGTCGGAACCCTTGGCCATTCATGGCATTGGCAATCCAGATGCGCGTGTGATGCAGGCCTTAAACGATGTTGGCCTGCCCGCGGCATTTCGCTTTCGCTTTCCGCATCAGTTGTCGGGGGGGCAGCGTCAACGTGTCGCCATCGCACGCGCTTTGATGCTGCAGCCGCAAATCCTGTTGTTGGATGAGCCGACCTCTGCACTTGATGCGTCTGTGCAAGCGGAAACATTGAACCTTCTCAATCGTTTGCGGTCCGAACGTGGGCTTACGTTCCTGATGGTCTCACATGATCTTGCGGTTATCGACTATATGTGTGACCGAGTCTTGGTTATGCAAAATGGCCGTGCAGTTGAGGAACTGAGCCGCGACGCCCTTGCCGCTGCCGAAATGAAGACCGACTATGCCCGTAGCCTCTTCGCGGCCAGTGCCGACCGGATGCTCGCACAATAGCCACCCGTTGGACCTTACCTGCCCTATTCGGAGCCAATTATGTTTCGCGTATTTGACGGCCATAACGACTTTCTCCTCCGTCTTTGGCAAGAACCGGAGAGCCGTGAGAAAATCTGGCTTGAGGGGGAAGGCAAGGGTCATCTTGACTTGCCTCGTATGCGGAAGGGGGGCTTTGCGGGCGGGTTCTTTGCTATTTATATCCCGTCCCCCGAAGCCCATGATGCCCCCGACTACATGACGGCCATGGAGAATCCGCCCTTCCGATTGCCGTTGCCAGAGTTGATCGATGCACGCACCGCCCAACCAATTGCCCTTGCGATGGCGGGGCATCTGCGCTGGATGGAGCGTGCCGCGCCACACGACTTCAAGGTTTGCACGACCGTGGCAGAGCTGCGTGACTGCCTGTCGCGGGGCGTGATTTCGGGCATTATGCATATGGAAGGTGCCGAGGCGATTGGCCCCGACCTTGATGCGCTCTATCTCTTTTACGATATGGGCCTGCGTTCGCTGGGCCCGGTCTGGTCACGCCCAACGGTCTTTGGTCACGGCGTACCCTTTGCCTTCCCCGCCACTCCGGACACGGGCGACGGGCTAACAGATGCCGGAAAGCGCTTGGTCAAAGCGTGCAACGAACTCAATATAATGCTCGACCTAAGCCACCTGAATGAAGCCGGTTTCAATGACGTTGCCCGGCATTCAGATGCGCCGCTGGTCGCGACGCATTCCAATGCCCATGCAATTACCGCGTCGTCGCGCAATTTGACCAACCGGCAACTGGCTATGATCCGAGACAGCGGTGGAATCGTAGGTTTGAATTTTGCGACATCATTCTTGCGCAAAGACGGCAAGCAGTCGGAAAAGATGGGCTGGGAAGATACGCTTGCGCACCTGGACCATCTCCTTACCTTTCTTGGCGAGGATCACGTCGCATTCGGCTCGGATTTTGATGGCGCCACTCTACCCGAAGGCATCGGTGATGTTACTGGTTTGCCTCATCTTCAACATGCGATGCTTGACCACGGTTTTGGCCCCGCGCTTGTCAAAAAGCTAAGCCACGAGAATTGGTTTGCACTGCTGCATCGTACTTGGGGGCAGTGACTGGCATTTAGGGCATCTTTAGCCCTAACTGTCCGGCCTGTGATAAAACAACTACGACGTCACCTATGCGCTTGAAGGACACGCCATGTCGCCGCTCGCTCTTGTCACAGCCGGACCCTCCGCTATTGGGCGAAGCCTAGTTCGCGCGCTAGCGGATGCAGGCTACGATCTTGGTTTCACCCACCTTGGGCAGCACGAGGCTGCCGCACAATTGGTTGACGAGGTTGAGGGACTTGGACGTCGTGCGCGAGCTTGGGAAAGTAATGCGGGCCAAACAGATGAGGTTGCCCGGTTTCACAAGGAGGCCGCACTTTGGGCCGGATCGGCACCACGGGTCATGGTCAACAACGCTGGTATACAGACGTGGGCTCCGCTGATTGATCTGGCGGTCGAAGATTGGGACCGCGTTATGGCCACCAACCTGCGGGGCACCTTTCTGAACACGCAAGCGGCAGCCCGCGCGATGATCGCGGCAGGGCAGGGCGGGTCCATTATCACCCTCGGGTCCGGCTGCAACAAATTGGCCTTCCCGAGGCTGGTCGATTACACCGCGTCAAAGGGCGGGATCGAGCAGTTCACAAAGGTTGCGGCAGTAGAACTTGGTCCGCACAATATCCGGGTTAACTGTATCGCACCTGGTGCGATTGCCACTGAGCGCACTGCTTCGGAGGCAGGAGACTATGCCGCGACGTGGGCGCGCGTCACGCCTTTGCGCAGGGTTGGCACGCCTGAGGATCTGACTGGACCGCTGTTGTTTCTTGTCTCCGAAGCTGCAGCATTTGTTACCGGGCAGACGCTCTGGGTCGACGGCGGCGCCTTCAGTCAAGCGAACTGGCCCTATGAAACCTGATTTTCCCGTCTTGATCGTGGCGCACGGCCAACCGTCAGACAATGGGCCTGCTGCGGCAGAACTGGCGCGATTTTCACAGGCTGTTGCGGCACTTTTGCCGGGTCGCGATGTCCGTTCTGCGACCTTGGCAGAGCCAGGCGAAATGGAGCGCACCGTTCTGGAGCTAGGGTCCGGCGCACTTATCTTTCCAATGTTCATGGCAGGTGGCTGGTTCACCCGGATCAATATCCCTAGCCGATTGCACGCTGTCGGGGCGAAAGACTTTTCCGTCTTGGAGCCGATGGGTTGCGAGGAGGAAATGCAGAGCCTTGCTGTCGCGGTGGTGCTGGAAGCACTGGAAGGGCAAGATCTGAAAACCGCCGAAGTCATCATTGCTGCGCATGGTTCGTTCAAAAGCCGTGTGCCTTCGGATATTGCCCTAAAAATTGTTGGCCGTGTGGCTAGCGCGGGGGTGGGGCGCGTCGCAGCGGGTTTTATTGATCAAGACCCAAAGCTTGCTGACCTGACGGGCTTTGGGGCGAGGTCGGTTTGTCTGCCCTATTTTGCCGCAGCGGGCGGGCATGTAACTGTCGATCTCCCACTGGCTCTCGACAGCGCAGGATTCCAAGGCCGTATTCTGCCGCCGCTCGGACTGGACCCGCGCGTGCATTCGATCATCGCGTCTGCGATCAACCGCGCAGTCCCGTCATGTGCGCTGACTTGCCGCCATCAAATGGCTGGATAAGCGGTAGGTAAGTGCCACTCGGTATTACTTGCGACCAATGCGAAGCGAGAAACGGCCAGCGCCCCGTCCGATCCGAATGCTCGGCCCAGGCGGCTCTGGTCCTAGCATACCTTGTCAGACAGTGTGCAGATACAGATCAAAGTCGACTTCGGAAACCGTCCGCATCACCCGTGCATATTCGGCCGATTTTATGGCCGTAAACGTCCGGTGCATGTCCTCACCCAAGGCGTTCTTCAGAAAATCTGACCCCTTTGCAGCCTCTATAGCAGAGCGCCAATCCACTGGAATCGGCGGCGCGTCAACCGCTTCTGCATATCCGTTGCCAGTGGTCTCGGGCCCCGGATCGATCTTGCCCGCCAGACCGTGGCGTACGCCCGCCAGAACCGTTGCTGCCACAAGATACGGGTTGGCGTCCACTCCGGCCGGGCGATGTTCGATCCGGCGCGCCTTGATATCGCCCGCCGGGATCCGCAATGCCACAGAGCGGTTGTTTACGCCCCATGTCGGACTGACAGGCGCATAAGAGTTTGAGGCAAACCGCCGCCAAGAATTGGCATGTGGGGCAAAGACCAGCATGGATTCCGCCATCGTCGCCCGCAAGCCACCGATCGCGTTGAGGATGAGGTCAGAATATAGCCCCTCTTCCTTTTCCATCAAAACGTTACGCCCAGCGGCATCTTGAAGCGAGACGTGGAAATGCATCCCCGAGCCCGCGTAGTCTTCATTGGGTTTCGCCATGAAACAAGCCGTCACGCCGTGTTGCCGCGCGTGGTAGCGGACCATTCTTTTCAGCCGCATCAGATCATCTGCAGCCCGCATGACGTCTTCGCGGTAGTGAAGCGTCAGCTCATACTGGCCAGGCGCGAATTCAGAAATCAGGGTTTCGGCCTTGATTCCAGCTTTGGCCGCATCGGCGTAAATGTCGTTAAAAAGTGGCAACATGCCGTGCAATTGATCGACGGAATAGACGTCCGTCTTTCGATTTGACCGTCCATCAAGCACATCGCGCGCGGGAACCATCTTGCCATCCGGACCGCGTTCGTTTTCGAGCAGGAAAAACTCCAATTCGAATGCCCCAGCCGGGTGCAACCCCTCGGTTGCAAGCGCATCGACTTGGCGCTGCATGGCGTGGCGAGGGTCAGAGGATTGTGGGCTGCCGTCAAATTCGTAAACGCTCATCAGCACTTCGCCCCGTGCTGGGGCTGATTTATGAATCGGTCGCAATGTGCCGGGGATTGGCCAAGCACGACGGTCACCATCGCCTTCGTCCCAGATCAGGCCGGTTTCGTGCACATCCTCACCGCAGATATCAAGCCCAAGGATCGAAATAGGCAAATGCCGACCGCTCTTGAAAAGCCCGAGTAATTCATGCCGGCGAATAATCTTTCCTCGGCCAATCCCGTTGGCATCGTGGAGCACGATGTCAAATGCTTCGATCTCGGGGTGAGCAGCAAGGAATTCTTCGGCCTCTGTCACCGTCGAACCGGAGGGGCTTGTCGAAAGGGTCATGTGGGTCTCTGTCTGAATGGGGCAGGTCAAGCAGCAAAAAGCTCGGTCAGAACTTCGTCAAAGGCGGCGATCAGGCGCTTCACTTGCCGCATTTTCGTTGCGGGCGAGATGAGCATCATGTTGTGGAAGGGCGCGATAAGGCACCCGCGATTTAGAAGGGCAACATGCAACGCTGATTCAACTTGAGGCTGGTGGGCGCGTGCCGATTCAGTGCCGTTGCGAAGCGGGCCGGGCGCGCAAATGAACTCTACGCGCGCGCCGACCCGAACGACATGCCAAGGAGCTTGATGCTGCGCGATGCATTCCGCAAGCCCTGCGGCAAGGTGCTCGGCGAGCCGGTCCATATGAACATAGGCTTTGGCAGTCATGACGTCGGCCAATGTGGCAGTCAGGCAAGCAAACTGCATAGGGTTGGCTGAGAGCGTCGTTCCCATCCCCGAATGGCCGGGCATGCGGGCAGCATCTGCGACAAGATAGCGATCGGCGACGACCTCTGTCATCCCCCAAACAGCTGTTGGCATGCCGCCCGCCACACATTTTCCGACGACAAACAGATCGGGTTGTAACCCTTTGACTGCCGTGTAGCCGCCCAGGCCTGACGAAATTGTATGCGTCTCATCCATGATCAGCAGCGCGCCATAACGTGTTGCGAGCTCACGCAATCCAGCATGGAAGCCCGCTTCTGGCAGTACCATGCATGAGTTTGTCATCACGGGTTCGGTTAAAATTGCCGCGACATCACCGTCCGCCAGAGCCGCTTCAATGCCCGACAAGTCATTGAACTCGCAACAAACTGCACCAAGAGTTAGGTCTGAGACTTGCCCCATCAATCCTTGACGGTTTCGGGTCTTGCCATCGACCAGTTCCACCATGACATCATCAACTGTGCCGTGGTAGCAACCGTTGAAAACCAGTATCTTGGGGCGCTGCGTCACAGCGCGTGCAACCCGAATGGCACATCGGTTTGCATCGGTTGCGGTTGTGGCGATCTGCCAACGGAAAGCACCAAAGCGTTTGCTCAGCAAATGGCCTGCTTCAAACGCGGCTTGGGTTGGCAACATAAACGTCAGCCCGCGCGACGCTTGGTGCCGAATGGCTTTGGCGACTGGCGCTGGAGAGTGGCCAAACATGGAACCCGTGTCGCCCAAACAGAAATCGTCAAGCTCGTAGCCGTCTATATCCGTAATGCGGGCGCCTTTTGCTTTTGCAATTAAGGGAAGAAATGGCATTGGCCAGTCCTTCATCCAGTGCATGGGGACTCCATCCAGAAAGGTCGAAGACGCTTTGTCCGAAGAGGCTTTGGCTTTGGGCCGCCCTGCCGCAAAACGCTTTGCTTCTCGCAAGCGCAGACTCTCAAGCCGATCGGGCATAATTCCAGCAACTAAGTCAGCGGCCATCTCGGCACCTCCAGCGGCGATTGCCTGCCTTATGCCTGACAATTTGATCAAAATAAAGGGTGCCGTTGATAAGACGCGCCGGTTCTTAGACTTTGACGCGAACCTCAATCATCCTTGGTCCGCTGCAAGGCTGCGACAACGCCCAAAGTAGCGCCTCTACGTCAAGGGGAACCGACGCGAAGGGGAGATCACATGCAGCGGCAAAGGGTTCCATTCGAAGTGGCGACGGTGAGCAACCAATGACTTCCGTGTTGGCTCCTCGCATCGCATCGGCGATCTCGGCAAAGGCTGAATTGTTCCAAACAAGGAAAGTAACAGGAAGGGCTTCGTCCACTGCCGTGCGCAGTTCGCCAGGTGAAAACTGCAAGCCGCCGTCGCCGATCAGGCACACTACGGGCGTGCCAGGAGCGGCAAGGGCCGCGCCAATTGCGGCACCGGGGCCGAAGCCAAGTGCGCCGAATCCGGTTGCGGCGTTGAACCAGCCACCCGGGCGGTCATGGTCGTAGTAGAGGTTGGCCGCGTAAATCGGTTGTGTGCTATCGCCAACGATCACGCAGCCGGGCATGGCGGCGCGGATTGCTTCGACCATTTCCAGTCGTTCGGTCATGGCAAAATCCAGCGTGCCGATTTCGCTTCTGGCCGCTGCCCGCGTGAGCGCTGCCCGTTCCGCGCCGTCGCCGTGAGATCTGTATAGCAAGGGCAGCAGGGTAGCCAAGGTTGCGCGGCAATCCCCATGCAGTTTCAGGGCCGCTGGCCACCGTTCAAGTTGATCGGCACAGATATCCAATCGGATCATAGTCTTGGGTGCCGGAATCCCTCCACGCGCGTACATGTCATAGTCCGTCTGGCCAAATTCGGTCCCGAGGGCCAAAACTTGATCGGCAGATTGAATGAGCGTGCGCACGGCTTCTAGGCTGGCCGAAGCTGGCACGCAGAGGGGATGCTCAAAAAGCATCCCTCGGGCATTTGTCGTCAAGACCACAGGAGCATCCAGCGCCTCGGCGACGGCACGCAATTCGGTCTGGCAGCCACGGGCACCCCCACCGGCCAAAATGACGACACAGCTGGCGGCATTCAACATTTCTGCCGCGCGCATGAGTGGGCCACGCTCGGGCTGTTTTGGTGGGCCCTGCGGTTTGGGTTCTGGCAAAGCGGCGCAGGGCAGAGGCATAACGTCGGTTGGCACCTCAATATGCACCGGGCCGGGTCTACCGGTCGTAAGTTTCCGAAATGCCCAGTCCAAAACCTCGCCGACTTCAGCGGCGGAAGTGATCTGCCGCGTCGGGCACAATGCACCGACCAATGCCGCCTGATCGGGTAGCTCATGTAGCAAGCCTAGCCCTAGGCCAAGGGAGGCTCTGCGATTTACGCCCGAGATAATCAGCACCGGCACAGAGTCTTCGCGGCTTTGCGCCATTGCCGTCAACGCATTTGTAATGCCGGGGCCCGTAATGACAAATGCGACGCCGGGTTTCCCAGAAACGCGCGCATAACCATCGGCCATGAAGGCGCAGCCCTGTTCGTGCCGTGCGGTCACGTGGCGCACGGGGCTTCCTGAAAGCCCTCGGTAAAGTTCAACGGTATGCACTCCGGGGATGCCGAACACGACTTCCACACCTCGGGCTGCAAGACCCTCAACCAGCCGTTCGCCAACGGTTTTCATGCAGCACGCCCAATCAAATTGGCCGCATGATGCGCAATGCGATCGCAGGCCAGTTCGATAATGGGATCTGGCTGTGTCAGGCTTAAGCGGAGCCAGCCAGCCAAAGTCGCGCCAAAGCTTTCGCCGGGCATGACCGCAACATGTTCTTGCTCCAACAGCCCTTTTGCAAAACACGCGCCCGAAAGGCCGGTCGAGCGGATATCAACAAGTGTAAACATGCCGGCCTCTGGTCTATGCACAGCAAGTCCGGACACGCCGTTCAGCCGTGCCGAGATGAGGTTTGCGCGTCGGCTGAACCGCTCGGCCATGCCTTTGGCAACGGGTGAGGGAGATGAGACTGCCAATGCCGTCATGTCAGCGATAAAGGGTTGCGACCCGAAGAGCATTGTTTCGGACAAAGGCAGAAGGCGATTGCAAAACTCTTCCGACCCAATGCACCAGCCCGACCGAAATCCGGGTGCCGCATGGGATTTTGAGATAGACGCACAGGCTACGACGCGATTGGCAAGTTCTGGAAAATCAAGCGGAGAAGTGTAGCTCACCCCTTCAAAGACGAGCTCTTCGTAAACTTCGTCAGACACGATCCAAAGGTCATGCTCAATGGCGAGGCGCCCTAGCGCCTCCAGTTCGGCATGGCGCAAGACTGCCCCGGTTGGGTTATGGGGGGTATTCAGAAACAGCACGCGGCTGCGTGGCGTGATGCGGGCAGCGACATCTGAGGCCTGCATGCGAAACCCATTCTCCGGGCTAAGCGGCACCGGAACAAGCGTCGCACCTGACGAAGCAATCAGTCCTTCGTAGGTTGCATACATAGGGTCGCCAATCAGGACTTCATCTCCCGGCGCAACGAGCGTGCTCAGCACGGCAAAAAGAACCGTCTGAGTTCCGGGAAGTGTCATGACATTTGCCGGCCCGAAGGAACGGTGTCGGCGCGCGGTATATCGCGCCGCCAACGCCTCCAATAGGGCGGGTTCACCGCGGCCGTTGGAATAGCCGGTTCGACCCGCCATCATTGCCCTTGAGGCCTCGGCCAACAATTCGGGCGGTGTAGGCACATCTGGCTCACCGATCGTCAATTCGATGACATCAATCCCTTCGGCGCGCATAGCGCGCGCCTGACCGTGGATTTCCCATTTTGCACCACCCAAGCCCGCGAGGCGGTCTGTCATAGGGGCATATCTCATGCGACTGATCCTTCTGGAGTACGTGGGTGCAACGGAAGGGTAAGGGCCACCCCGACGATTGCGGCGACGGCTTGCACGCCTATCTCTACCAATTCACCGCTGGCAAAGCCTTCCGGCAACGCAGACCCTTCAAGCCAAAGCCCATCAATGACTGCGTTGCAGGCGATTGCATCAGCGCGCGTTCGTTTGCCGTCGACATCGCGGGGTAGCGCCGCAATGAGGCCTTCTAGCCGGTCACGATAAGCGAGATAGCTTTGCTCATGGATCCGGCGCATTTCTTCGTCAGTACGCGTCGCGTTTAAGAACCCCGCCCATAAGCCAAGCCGCAGCGGGTCCACGACGGGCGGGCATAGGGAGCTGGCAACATAAGTCGCAAGGCGTTCCTGTGCGGTCCATGTCGCGCCAAAGGCATCCAAAGCCGAGGAACTGTCTTCGGTCAGCCGTTTCATCAAGCGATGATAGGCGGCACGGGTCAGCTCGTCTTTGCTGACGAAATAGTGGCGGATCAGACCGGGAGTGACACCAGCCCGGTCGGCAATTGCACGGACGGTTGCGGCCTGCGTTCCCCCCTCAGCCACCAACTCCAACGCAGCGGAAATAAGCGCTTCGCGGCGCGTTTCTTCGCTTTCGCGCCGATAGGGGCGACGATCGACGGTCATGTTTCGCCTTGTTATACAGTTGAGTAATTTGATCTGAGTATGCCAGAGCATACCCTGTGGCAAGAGGTTTCAATTTGATGGACCGCCTCAAAGCCTTGCGACATCCTTGTGCACAATGACATCAGCCTGTGGATAGGCTACAAGAATGGCGCGCCGCAGACCAGCGCCTATGTCATGGGCCTCACGCAGGCTTTGTTCGCCATCGAGTTCAATGTGAATATTCACAAAGACGCGGCTTCCGGCCATTCGGGTTTTGAGATCGTGAAATCCATGTACCCCCGGCCACGTCCGCGCAATGTCGCTGACCCCAGCGATCAATTCAGGTTCGGCCGCGCGGTCCATCAGCGCATCCCAAGCACCCTTGCCAATCCGAAGGGCCCCAATCGCCAGCATTCCAGCAGCACCGAGCGCAACTATGCTGTCGATTTGCGCCAAGCCAAGCCGCGACGACGCCCAGAGTGAAACAATTGCGCCGACATTCGGCACAAGATCACCCATGTAATGCAACCTATCGGCGGCGATAACTTTGCTGCCGGTTTTGCGCGCTACCCGGCCTTGCCAGAGAACGAGGCCAAGGGTCAACGTGACCGAGACTGCCATCGCTAGCATACCGCGGCTCTCTTGTTCCAAGCCGACTGATCCAGGATTCAGAAGCCGGATTGTTGCGGCCCATCCGATAATTCCGGCAGAAATTAAGATGAAGAAGGATTGACCAAGTGCCGCAAGATCCTCGGCAGAACTATGACCAAAGGCATGATCCTCGTCTGCAGGTCGAGCCGCGTAGATCAAGGCTGCAACCGCGCCAAGGCTGACCATAAGGTCCATCGCGCTATCGGCAAGCGAGGCTGCCACAGAAAGGGCCGATGTGGCCCCAAGTGCCCAAAGTTTGAGCGCGACAAGCAGCGCGGCGACCGTGACCGACCCTAGGCTGGCGGACAGATTGAGCCTGATGGACGTTGGTTCCGACATTTGCCTGCTCCATCCTGAGGATTTTGGCCCTATCAAGAGTCGGCTTGTCGTTCAAGGGCGCGCTAAAGGCCGACCATCCGGGTGGCTAAGTTTCCAGCGCAAATTCGCTAACTACTCAAGCACTTCATTTGGATCGACTCCCCATAACGAAGACTTTTGTAACCAACCTTTTTCGCCCTGAACATTCACCCGACACCAATCGGGCTGGCACTCGATCAGCCGCCCAATCACGCCCATTTCCGCTTGAAAGGCCACTCCGGACTTGGGGTCAGGCTTAGTAAAAAATTCTGCCATGTCCACTGTGACGAGCACGGTGCGCACTCCGGAGAGAAGGGAATAGTGCACCCAGCCCCCCAAGCCCTCTGAATCTTCTACGCGTCTCCAATTCTCATGTTCTGCGGTGATCCTCAAAGGCATCCCAGATGTCGTGAAGACCCAGTCGATCCGGTTGGTCAATCCCGGCCCGCGGCGTGCGTTACCCTCGCCACCCTTCAGGCTGACATAACGTGGAATGGGCAAGTTGGTCACCACGCCCTTTGCCGGGTCACGTTGGGTTGGGGCTTCGAGGGCCGGTGTTGTAGCCGCAACACTAGCCGCAGGGCCGCTCCCCGATGGATCAACCGGAGAAGGTGCGATGATCGGCAAAGACTCGTCGTCCGTGGTTTCTGGGCCGGTGAGTACAAAACCTTCGGCTAAGCCCGGCGGGCGTAGCCTTGGGCGCAGAGACATGCCGGGCGGGTCAGTTTCAGGTGCCGCTTCTTGTGCAGAGGCTGGTCCACTGGCAACAACCATTAACCCCACTAGCAATGCAAACGCCCACGGCCCCGCGCGCTTCATATAACCACTCCCAACACCGACTTCGGCGCGACATTCCGCGCCACAAGGGGCGCGAGCCTCATGCGGGGCTTGTGTCGCGCCCCGCTTCCCGCCACCTTGCCACTAAGGATGTGGATTTGGAAGTGCAGGAGCCCAAGATGCCCGCAGGACGCTTGAGTGTTGTTGTGACGCGACGCTTGCCGGAACCGGTTGAAACCCGGATGAAGGAATTGTTCGACGTCGAATTGCGTGATCCCGATACGCGGATGACCCGCGATGAGTTGGCGGCTGCGATGCGAAGAGTCGATGTGCTGGTGCCGACAATTACGGATCAGATCGATGCCGGGATGATTGCGCAGGCCGGTGATCGACTAAAGCTGATCGCCAACTACGGCTCTGGGGTGGACCACATCGACGTGGCGACCGCGCGCAGCAGGGGGATCTTGGTTTCAAATACACCGGGCGTGGTGACCGAAGACACTGCCGACATGACGCTTGCGCTCATGCTGGCTGTGACGCGCCGAATTCCAGAGGGATTGCAGGTTATGCAGGCCGGGGAATGGAAGGGCTGGGCCCCGACGGCATTCCTAGGGGGCAGACTTGGCGGTCGCCGCCTCGGCATCCTTGGGATGGGCCGGATTGGGCAAGCGGTTGCACGGCGTGCACGCGCTTTCGGCCTTCAGGTGCACTATCACAATCGCAAACGGTTGCGCCCGGAAGTAGAGGCTGAGTTTGACGCAACTTGGTGGGAAAGCCTTGATCAGATGGTAAGCCGGATGGATATCATCTCCATCAACTGTCCGCACACACCGTCGACATTTCACCTCATGAACGCCAGGCGCCTCAAACTGTTAAAGCCTACGGCAGTTATCGTGAATACGTCGCGTGGCGAAGTCATCGACGAAAATGCACTGACACGGGGCCTGCGCACCGGCGAAATCGCGGGCGCAGGGCTGGATGTTTATGAACACGGCGTTGAAGTGAACCCGCGCCTGCGGGAACTGCCTAACGTTGTTTTGCTACCCCATATGGGGTCCGCTACGTTGGAGGGAAGGATTGAAATGGGTGAAAAAGTAATCATCAATATCAAGACTTTCGCCGACGGTCACCGCCCCCCAGATCAGGTTGTTCCAGGCATGCTCTGATACATCGTCCGATGCTTCGGCGAAATAATCACAGGGCGCCCGGTTGAAGCGAAGACGGGTAGATCATAAATAGGTGATTGCCGGGCATCGCCCGCAAAAATAATACACACGGCAGAGCCGGGGGACTGATGGAAATCTTTACATACCAAGGCTTCATTGCGCTGATGCAAGTCATCGGGATTGATTTGGTGCTTGCGGGTGACAACGCAATTGTCATCGGATTGGCGGCGGCAGGTCTACCAAAAGAACTGCGCAACAAGGCAATCTTGGTTGGCATTCTTGCCGCAACGGTCATGCGGATCGGTTTTGCACTAATTACCACTCAACTTTTGGCAATCGTCGGGTTGTTGCTTGCTGGTGGCGTCTTGCTTCTATGGGTCTGTTGGAAAATGTGGCGCGAGTTGCGTCAGGGTCATGGCAGCCAGCAGGCAGAAGAGGCTTTGACCGGACTTGACTTGAACGCAGACGGCACTGTTGCAGGCGGGGCGCCCCGGAAGACCTTTGCCCAAGCCGCATGGCAGATTGTGATTGCCGATGTGTCGATGTCGCTCGACAACGTCTTGGCGGTCGCAGGTGCCGCGCGCGATCACCCAACTGTGCTTGTGATTGGGCTCGTCTTGTCGATTGCATTGATGGGCCTTGCCGCAACCTTTATCGCGCGGCTTTTGAACAAGCACCGCTGGATCGCCTATGTTGGCCTTTTGATCATCGTCTATGTGGCATTGAAAATGATGTGGCAGGGCTGGGAAGAGGTCGCTCCGGTCGTTTTGGGTATGGTTGGTAACTGACCGTTTTGACTGCGCGCGAGAGCGAGAAATCTAAAACGCCGGGCGCTGAATGCGTCCGGCGTTTTGATGTTCAGAACCTGTTTGCGCGGTAGGGATGGATGTCCAATGCGGGCGTCTTCTTTTCAACCAGATCGGCAACAATCGCGGCAGTAATCGGGGCCAATGTCAAACCGATATGGCCATGGCCGAACGCATGTATGATCTCGGCCCCTTTGCTCGAAGGTCCAATGACCGGCAGGCTGTCTGGCATAGAAGGGCGGAACCCCATCCACTCTCGGTCTGGAGTGCCAAGGTCAGGGAAGATTGCTCGGGCACCTTGCAATAATTTGGCAATCCGATGGCGTGAAATCGGTGCCTTGAGGCCACCCAATTCGACAGTGCCCGCGACCCGCAAACGCCCGGTCATTGGACAAAGATAGAAACCGCGCGCGGTCGGGCAGGTTGGCCGTGTCAGCTTTGGCTGGTCAAGGTCCCACTCCAAATGGTAGCCCCGTTCCGTTTCGAGCGGCAGCCGATCGCCCGCAGAGGCAGCGAGCCCGCGGCTATGCGCGCCAGCAGCCACAATAACCCTTTGGGCCTGTATCCGAACGTCTGGACCCTCGACCAACACGCCGCCGTCTTTGCGCGTAAGGCGGGTTGCCGTCGCGCGGATCAAATTGGCCTTTTTCAAAACATTGGAAAGCAGAAGTCTGACGACGGCACCGGGATCAGACAAAAAGACGGCTTTCGGGAAAAACGCAGCGCCGCCGTCGACGGGTGGAAGCCCCGGCTCCATCGCCGCCAGTTCAGCGGCAGAAAGCAATTCAACACTGATCCCAAGCGCGCGCCGACCTGCCATATCCGCCGCCGCTGCTCGATAGCCTGAAGCCGTCTCATACATATAAAGGCAGCCGCGCTTTTGCAGCATTCCTTCCGCATCAATGCGTGCCGCAAGTGCCTCCCACCTTGGGCAAGCATCCGCGACCAGCGCCGCGATTGCCGCGGCATTTCGGCTTGCGGCACCGGGAAGGGATTGCGCCGCAAACCGCATTAACCAAGGTGCTAGCGTCGGGAGCGCTGCCTTGCGGATCGACAAAGGAGAGTCGCGGTCAAAAAGCAGCGACGGAATGTTTCGCAAAACATCGGGCGTGCCCACGGGCATTACGGCGTAATCTGCAATGGTGCCGGCATTGCCGTATGAGGCACCCATCCCGGGTTCGCCGGGATCGACGAGCGTGACTTCGTGGCCCTTCGCTATCAATGCTTCGGCGATAGCAAGGCCAACGACCCCCGCGCCGAGTACGGCAATCTCCGTGCGCGTCGGGGTCGTCGGCCCGCCCATTTTACATGCAGGCCTCAAACAAGGCGCGTGTATTCTCGCGGGTCATCTCAACAGGATTGCCGCCACAGGACGGATCTTCGAGCGCCATGTCGGTCAGCATATCAAGATCCTTGGCCTGAACGCCAAGCGCGCCAAGGTTTTCGGGAATTGCGAGCAAAGTCCGCAACTTCAGTACCTCACGGTAGAATCCTTCGAAGCCACCCGCAATGCCAAGATAGGCCGCCGCTGAGTTGATCCGCGCTTCGATCTTTTCACGGTTGAAAGTCAGGACCATCGGCATCACGACAGCGTTTGTTGTGCCGTGGTGGGTTCCATAGACAGCGCCAACGGGATGGCTGAGGCTGTGGATCGCACCCAAACCTTTCTGGAATGCGACAGCCCCCATCGCCGCAGCGCTCATCATATGAGCGCGGGCGTCAAGGTCGTTCGGGTTCGCGTAAACCTTGGGAAGGTTCTCGAACACCAGCCGCATCCCCTCAAGGGCGATACCCTGCGACATGGGATGATAGAACGGCGAACAATATGCCTCAAGGCAGTGCGCCAATGCATCCATGCCGGTGCCTGCCGTGATAAATTTTGGCATCCCAACCGTCAGCGCCGGATCGCAGATGGTCACAACAGGCATCAGTTTAGGATGAAAAATGATCTTTTTCTTGTGGGTGGTGCTGTTGGTCAGGACGCCAGCACGACCAACCTCTGAACCCGTTCCTGCCGTCGTGGGAACCGCAATGATCGGGGCTATTTTGGTGGCATCGGCGCGGGTGTACCAATCGTCGATGTCCTCTAGATCCCAGACAGAAAGCTCTTTCTTCTGGCCGGCCATCAGCGCGATCATCTTGCCAAGATCCAACGCAGAGCCACCGCCAAAGCAAATTACCCCGTCGTGCTGCCCTGCGTTGTAGACGGCGATCCCTGCGATCATGTTCGCTTCGTTAGGGTTTGGGTCAACCTCGGAGAATACGGCCCGCCCCATGCCTGCCTTTTCCAGCACCTCCAAAGCGGCGGCTGTAATTGGCAAACTTGCCAGCGCTTTGTCGGTCACCAGAAGTGGCTTTTTCAACCCTGCCGCGGCGGCATGCTCTGCAAGTTCGGCAATCCTGCCGACGCCAAACTTGATTGCGGTCGGGTAGGACCAGTTACGATTTGGAACATTGTGGCTCATGACTCAGACTTTCTTGAAGTGGTATGATTTCGGGCGGGTGACCGAATGGAAGCCAAGGTAAGACAGGCTTCCGCCGCGCCCAGTGTCCTTACAGCCTGTCCAGCAGAGTTCTGGGTCCAGATAATCGGCGCGGTTCATGAAGACGGTGCCGGTTTCGATCTGTCGACCGAGGGCTTCGGCGGTATCATAGTCTTCGGTCCAGACGGATGCTGTCAGGCCGTATGGGCTGTCATTCATTAGCGCGATGGCTTCGGCATCGTCCTTAACCTTCATGATCCCAACGACTGGACCAAAGCTTTCTTCGGTCATGACGCGCATGGTGTGATCTACGTTGACCAAAATCTGCGGTGCAAGGTAGGCCCCGCCGTCATCAGCTGGGAAAAGCGCGGGGTCGATAAGTGGCTTCGCTCCCTGTGCAATGGCATCAGCGATTTGGCTGCGCACGACGGCGGCGAAGCGTTTGTTGGCCATCGGGCCCAACGTGCTGTCTGCGTCAAACGGATTGCCGAGCTTCAATGTTTTGACCCAAGCGACGGCCTTTTCCACAAAAGCATCATAGAGGCTTTCATGGACATAGATGCGCTCGATTCCGCAGCAACATTGACCTGCGTTGTAAAGGGCGCCGTCCATAAGCGTATCAACGGCCGCGTCGAGGTTTGCATCGGCGCGCACGTATCCGGGGTCTTTGCCACCCAATTCCAGCCCAAGCGGCGTAAAGGTGCCTGCGGCCGCCTTTTCCATGGCAACGCCGCCGCCTACTGAGCCTGTAAAGTTCACAAACCCAAAGGATCGCGCGGCGATCAGCGCTTCCGTCGTCGCATGGTCAAGCACGACATTCTGGAACACATCGTTCGGCACTCCCCCAGCGTGGAATGCTTCGGCAAGACGCTCACCAACCAACATGGTCTGAGACGCATGCTTGAGGATCACCGAGTTGCCCGCAATCAGCGCCGGAATCAGCGTGTTGATGGTCGTCAGATAGGGGTAGTTCCATGGAGCCACGATAAAGACCACGCCAACCGGATCACGTGCGAGGTAGCGGCGAAACTTTTCACTATCCTCAACGATTTTCGGTGCCAGTGTTTCTGCCGCGATTTTGGACATATACTCTGTGCGTGCGTTGACGCCCCCGAACTCGCCACCAAATCGGGTTGGTCGCCCCATTTGCCATGCCAATTCCTCCACCACGGCGTCTTTCATGTCGTTCAGGCGGGCGACGCCAGCATTGACCAAGGCGACACGCTCAGCAAGGGGGCGGGCCGCCCAAGACTTTTGTGCAGCTTTGCCGCGAGCGACGGCTTCTTTGGCGGCTTCGAGCGTCAATGGGGTCCGCTCAGCATAAACCGAGCCATCGACGGGGGAGATAAGTTGAATTGGCTTCATGTCTGTCGTCCTTAAAGGGCGGTGCGCCCGCCCGGATATTAGGTCTTGTCGGATTTTTTGACCCTTGGTCAGGCCCGTTCCAGCAAACGTTGCACTTCAAAGTCTGTGACAACTCGATCCGTTTCCGTGATCTCCCACTGGGCAGCATGATGGTAATGATCGACAACATCGTCACCGAACGCACCGCGCAGCATGGCCGAACCAGCAAGTGCATCCGCCGCGTCGCGCAGGTTGGTCGGAATATTGCGAACGTTCGAAGCGCTGTACATGTCGCCTTTCATCTCGGGCTCCAATTCCATCTTCTGCTCGATGCCGTCAAGACCCGCCGCGAGTAGTGCTGCGCAGCATAGATAGGGGTTTACGTCGCTGCCGGGAATGCGGCATTCAACACGGACAGCCTTTGAGTGCGCCCCGCATACCCGGAATCCCGCGGTACGGTTGTCGGCGCTCCAGACCGCTTTGGTCGGGGCGAACATTCCAATGGTAAAACGCTTGTAGCTGTTCACATAGGGCGCAAGAAACGTGGTTATCGCTTCGGCGTGCGCAAGCTGCCCTGCGAGGAACTGCTTCATCACTTCGGACATGCCGTAAGTGTCTGACGGGTCAGCAAATGCCGCCTTGCCATCTTTGGTCCAAAGACTTTGGTGCACGTGGGAAGAAGACCCCGCTTTGCGGTGGTCGTATTTCGCCATGAAAGTCACAGACTTACCCTTGGAGTGGGCGATCTCTTTGACCCCTTGCTTGACGATGACATGGTTGTCAGCCGTATCCAGCGCGTCGGAATAGTGATAATTTACCTCGTGCTGACCTGCGTCAGCCTCGCCTTTGGTGTTCTCAATCGGAATGCCCGCGGCATAAAGGCCATTACGGACATCCCGCATCAGGCTCTCTTCTTTTGAGGTCTGAAAAAGGTGATAGTCCTCGTTGTAGCCACTGATTGGGCGCAGAGCGGAAAGCCCGCCATCGCGCAGGTTTTCATAAGCATTCTCAAAAATGTAGAACTCAAGCTCGGTCGCCATCATTGGCTCAAAACCCATGGCGCGTGCGCGCGCAACCTGGCGCTTCAGGATCGCACGGGGCGAGACCGAAACCTCTTCATGGGTGTCATGGTCCAACAAGTCGGCGAGGCAGAGTGCAGTCCCTGGCAGCCATGGAATGCGGCGGAGCGTCGACAGGTCAGGCTTTTGTACGTAGTCACCATAGCCTTTTTCCCAGCTGGAGGACTTGTACCCTGGGACTGTCGTCATCTCCATGTCCACAGCCAGCAGGTAGTTGCAGCAATGGGTTTCCTTGTACCCGCTTTCAACAAAGAAGGCGGCGTGAAAACGTTTACCCATGAGGCGGCCTTGCATGTCAACAGAGCCGACCAGCACCGTGTCGATCTCGCCATTGGCTACAGCTTCTTTGAGGGCGTCAAAAGTCATATTTCCGGGCATGAACGTGCCTTTCATCTAGAGTTCGGTCTTTCCCGCATCGGCGGGCATTCGAGGCTACTTGCGGTAGGGCTTTCTAGCCCGGTCGGCCCCGCCGCCGAATTCCGGTTTGCGTGGCCAGCAATCGGCAGCACTTCGGATCTCGGATTCACCGGCGAAAGAATCAATCTGCATGAACCGCCTCATCGCGCGGCTCGACAGCCGCTGCTAGACAAAATTTGATCGTAGCTCGACTGCGGCCGGTTGCAATTGGGTATCCTGACGTTTCCAGTTTGTGTTTGTTTCCCGGGCCCATGGTCAACCTGCTTTGGCTTGCGTTGTTACGCCGGCCAGCGCGGTTGCCAGAACCAGGGCCAACTTATCCGCCATCGCTTCTTCAGCTTCGGGTGTGCCAATCAGATCGCTTCGAATTTCAAGCATCCCGCTTGGCAGGCCGTACGGAGTTGCATGCAGCCGCAAGGTATGGGTGACATCGTCGGCTGCCGAGTAGGGGGAGTTCAACTCAGCGTTCAAGCGGGTTTGCTTGCGGGCTTGTGTATGGATTGCGCCAGCAAGACCAGGATCGGCGTCATGAATGATCCCAAATTCGACCCGGCGCGTTTTGCCGAAATAAACAGGTGTAAAGCTGTGAACCGTTATGATCACTGGGCGCAGGCCTAGTGCAATGCGTCGCGCGATCAGAGCATGTAATCCATTCGCCCAAGGCAGGTATATGGCCTCTGTTCGCTCAAGGCGTTCTTCGCGGGTCAAACCGGAATTGCCCGGGATTTCGTGGATTTCGGATTTTTCGGGCATTGCCCCGGGCATATCGGGCGCGCGATTGCAGTCATAGACAAGTCTGCTAACAGGCGCGTGGATAAACGGGCCGTCCAGTTTTTCTGATAGCCGCCGCGCGAGGCCAAGTGCCCCCGGATCCCAAGCGATATGTGCTGCGCGTTGGTCGGCAGTCAGGCCAAGATCACCCCAGCGTTCCGGTATGGTCGCCGAAGCATGCTCACAGACAAAAACAAAGCGACCCAGAGCGGTCGGGTTTTCTATGACCGGCGAATAAATACCGCCTGCGCGTTTGGGGCTTGCTGCGCACATGGGGTCGAGTCATCTCCTGTATTTGAACGAAGGCTCACCTGCCCGTCGGGTTCTGTCAAGATTGTTTCTTTCGATGTTGTGCTGTTACAATACTTACCAAACCTCGGAGGAGACCGAAGGATGAGCGGGCAAATCGCGGTTGACGATAAGTTGCGGGCGGCAATGCCCGATCTGACACGTGCGGAACGGCAGTTGGCCAGTCACATCCTTAAGCAATATCCTGTTTCGGCGCTTGGCTCTATTACAGTTCTGGCCAAAGCCGCCGAGGTTTCTACCCCGACAGTCGTGCGCCTCGCGCAGAAACTCGGCTACAAGGGTTACCCTGATTTTCAGAACTCGCTTCGCGCCGAAGTCGAGGCGATGCTTGCATCCCCGATCGCCAAGCACAACCGCTGGGCGGGTGGAGTGCCAGACAGCCACATCCTCAATCGTTTTGCCGATGCGGTGATGGGCAATCTTCAGGCGACGTTGGGCCAAATAGACCATGCTGAATTTGATGCCGCGGCTGCGCTTTTGGCCGATCCGTCACGCGCGGTGTTTGCAATGGGCGGGCGGATTACCCATTCGATGGCCGATTACTTTACGTCTCTGATGCGCTCAATTCGCATGTCCGTGACGCTTTTGTCAGACAGTTCTTCAACATGGCCGACAGCGTTGGTCGATTTGAACCCGGGCGATGTGCTTTTGGTCTTTGATATTCGCCGCTACGAAAACGCTGTGCTCCAGATGGCTGAGATGGCGCGGGAACAAGGGGCCGAGATCATTTTGATTACCGATCGTTGGGTCTCGCCTGCCGCTACTCATGCGACCCACACCTTGGCCTGCCATATTGAGGCACCTTCAGCATGGGACAGCAATGTTGTTCTGATGGTGCTGGTGGAAACACTCCTCGCGGCCGTTCAGGATTTGACTTGGGTGGAGACAGAGCCGCGCCTTAAACGGCTGGAGGACCTGTATGCACGCACGAGGGTCTTCCGCCGTTTTCGTTAAGACAGGCCCCGTTAATACCCAGCGGTTCGGTCAACAATATGGAGCAATGGCTCGCCAGTCAGTCCACGGCGAATGTTTTCCACCAGCACTGCTGACGCACTGCTTGCTCTGGTATCCGCCGCGATGTGGGGGGTTACCGTGACGCGGGGATGGGCCCAGAATGGATGATCTTTGGGCAAAGGTTCCACGCGGAAAACGTCTAGCGTTGCGTGACCAACGTCGCCGTCCAGCAGTGCCCCAAGCAGAGCTTCGTCATCCACAATTGCGCCGCGCCCAGGGTTTAAAATGACCGCACCTTTGGGCAGCCACGCCAATCGGCGCGCATCCAAAAGGTTCTCAGTCTCTGGGGTTTTGGGAAGCAAGGTGACCAGAACCTCTGCAGAGCGCATCGCTTTTTCCAGCCCTGCTTCTCCATGCAAGGCCCGGACGCCTTGGATTTCCTTGGCAGAGCGGCTCCAGCCAGTGACTGGAAAGTTTAAGGCGATCAAAGCCTGCGCGCAGGCCGCACCAAGCGCACCAAGCCCAAGAACTGTTACCGGTCTTTCCCGCGCAAGTGGCGGGCAAGTTGGGTCCCAAATATGGTCGGGATTCACGATATGGCGATCCATGCCAAGATGATGACGCAGGGTATGACCGACCACCCACTCGACCATGCCCTCAGTCAGGCCGTTGTCGACCATGCGGCAGAGCGGTTGGGTCAAAGTCGCGTTGCCGACAATCCTCTCCACTCCGGCCCAAAGGCTGAGAACGGCTTTGCAACTGGTAAATGGTGTAAAGTCCTGCAAGGTGCTGCTCGGCGCGTAGATGATGAAGTCGACGCTGGATGGATCGCCCACGTCCAATACAATTTCGGCGGCGATGCCTGCCTCTGCCAATAATACGGGAAGAACGCCTTTGTACTCTTCCCAAAGACGTGGTTCGGCAAAAAGGATTACGGGGACTGTCATGGCTGGCTCCTAGCTGGTCCGCAATAGGGATAGTTCTGGGGCGCCGCTTCGTCCAGCGGTTGGCAGATCGGAAACGGTTCGTGCAAAACGATCTCAGTTGGTGATCGTCACGGCCGCATTGACGGCAAGCGCCAAGATGATCGTGTTGTAGAAAAAGGATGTCACTGAATGGACGAGCACGACGCGGCGCATTTGGGCGGTAGTGATCGAGACATCAGAGACTTGGGCCGCCATGCCGATAACAAAGGCGAAATAGATGAAATCCCAGGCGGATGGTTCCTTTCCACCAGGAAATTTCAAACCGGCGGGCGTTTGACTTGTGGCAGGCTGATAGAAAAGATGGGCGTAGTGGAAGGCCGCAAGCGTGTGCACCATTGCCCAGCCAAGTGGCACCGACAGCAGGGCAGTCAGCCTTGCTGCCAAACTCCCTCCCGCAGGACCGTTGAGGACGAGAGTGATTGCGGTGATGCTTGCCGCAACCACCAGACAGGCCAACACAACGATCACGCCAAGCTGTTCATCTGACGTCTCAGCCCTGCGCCGCAAGAGATCCGGCCCAGACTTTTGTGCAAGCCGAAACATAAGGCCAAGGTAGCATAAGCAAAATGCGTTCACGCCGATTAGCGCACGCAATTCTATGCGCAGTGGGAACGCCAAGCTTCCTATTGTCAGCATAAGGCCAACTGCAAATGCCAGCAGAAAGCGTTGGTGTCGACTCATCTTGTCACCGCAAACGATGCACAATAGCGCTTTGCACAAGGCCAAAGGCGATAAGGATCACAAGGGTCGCTGAGCCACCGTAGCTGAGCAGGGGCAAAGGCACGCCGACGACGGGAGCCATGCCCATGACCATTGACAGATTCACGGCTATATAGAGGAAAAAGTTTGCGGCTACGCCTATGATCAGCAACTGGCTGAAACGGTCTTTGTTCTGGATTGCCGCAATCATCAGGAACACCAAAATCAAAGTATAAAGTGCCAACAGCGATATTGCCCCGATGAATCCGAACTCTTCACCAAGAGTGGTAAAAATAAAGTCGGTGTGTTTCTCGGGCAGAAAATTTAGGCGGCTTTGGGTGCCCTGCATGAAACCTTTGCCGGCCCAGCCACCCGAACCAAGGGCGATTTTCGCCTGAATAATGTTGTAGCCGGCACCAAGCGGGTCGGCGGAGGGATCTAAGAAAGTATCGATGCGTTTGTACTGATAATCGTGCAGCAGTTGCCAGGGTGTCCCTCGCGATAAAAAGACACCTGCGACAGCACCACCGACAAGGCTTGTGACACCCGCAAAATACCACCAACTCACGCCGGCCGCGAACATGACGGCCCCACCTGCCGCGATCAGCATGATCGAAGTTCCCAGGTTCGGCTGCATGAGCACCAGAATCGTCGGCGCGACAATGAGCACGACTGGTATGAGAACCCACAGTGGTCGCGAAACGCGTTTGTCGTCCAGCCAGTCGTAATAACTGGCCAGCATCATGACCAGAGTCACCTTCATAAGTTCAGACGGCTGGAGGCGGATAAACCCTAAGTCGATCCAGCGTTGAGCCCCCATCCCGACGGTGCCAAAAAATTCGACGATGAGCAGGAGGATCATTGCCAAGCCGTATGCCATCCCCGACATGGATCTCCAGAACCAAATCGGTACGAAGGCCACAATGAACATGAGGGCCATGCCGAGTGCATAGCGCTTCATCTGCGGTTCTGCCCAGGTGGAAATATCTCCCCCAGCGATTGAGTAGAGCATGAGCCACCCAATCGCCGCGACGGCCGTGACGACGAGGATCAGCGCCCAATGGACATAAAAGATCTTTGTAAGGCCGGAAGGCGCTGTTTTGACCCGGTATTCTAGAAAACTCATCGTGCCCCTCAGACTTTAGAGTTCGGGGGCATGCGCCCGTCGGGAAGCCGCACTTGCAACTCCTTGAGCAGCGTCTCCATTCGCCCGCGTTGATCCGCCGGGTAGGCCTCTAGCGGAGGCATTTCGCCATAAAGCGCCCTCAAGATTGCATCCCTTGCGATTGGCGCAGCCACAGCCGAACCGCCACCCCCATGCTCCACAACGACAGCAACGGCGTAGCGTGGGGCCTCTGCAGGGGCATACCCAACGAACAGGGCGTGGTCCCGCCGGTTCCATGGCAAGTTGTCATTGGATACAACGCCGCTTGCACGCTCTGCGGTAGAGATGTTGCGAACTTGGCTCGTGCCCGTCTTGCCACACATCAGCTTTGAGTCATCCGCTATGCGCGACGATCTCGCGGTTCCGGCCTTGCCGTTCATCACGGCAAACATGCCGCCTTGCACGGCACGCAGCATAGAGCCTTCAAGGCCAAGGCTTACCGCTTCTTCAACGGGTTGTTCGCGCCCGTCGATCGCGTGAACCAGACGCGGTTTGACCATTTTTCCGGATGCAACGCGGGCTGTCATCACGGCCAGTTGCAGCGGCGATGCCAATACGTACCCTTGTCCGATGGAGGCGTTGATCGTGTCGCCGATCCGCCATTCCGTTTTGTGCCGTTCCAGCTTCCACGCCTTATCGGGCATGTTACCTTCGGTGATTGCCGACATCGGAAGATCATGGCGTTGGCCAAGGCCCAACTGGCGGCCCATCTCGGCGATCTTGTCGATCCCCACTCGCTGAGCCACGTCATAATAAAACACGTCGCAGCTTTCCGCTAAGCTGCGCTCCAATCCGACCGTGCCATGTCCCCCGCGCTTCCAACAGTGAAAGCGGCGGCTCCCGCTTTCCAGATACCCCGGGCAACGGACTTTGGTTTCGGGTGTGATTTTCCCGTCGGCAAGTGCTGCCAGCGCCGTCACTACTTTGAACGTAGAGCCCGGAGGGTAAGCGCCTTGGACGGCTTTGTTGGCAAGGGGTCGATGATCGTGCTCCATCAGACCGGTAAAGTCCTTTTGGCTGATCCCCCGAACGAAGAGGTTCGGGTTAAACGACGGCGACGAGACACAAGCAATGATATCGCCGTTCTGGACGTCCATGATAACACAAGCCGCGCTTTCAACTCCGAGTCTGGCCTGCACGAAGTTTTGGACGCCGGCGTCAATGGTTAGCTGAACATCCGCACCCGGCACGCCTTCCACCCGGTCCAACTCCCGCATAACCCTACCGACCGCATTTACCTCAATGCGCTTGGTCCCTGCTGAGCCGCGAAGCTGGTCTTCCAACCATTTTTCAACGCCGATTTTGCCGATCTGAAATTTTGGTATCCGCAACAGAGGGTCTGGTTCCTCAAGCGCTTCCAAATCCTTTTCCGAGACAGGGCCAACGTAGCCAACCACATGTGCAAAATCCAGATCGCGCGGGTAGACACGGCTAAGGCCAACCTCCGGCGTCACACCGGGTAGGGCAGGGCCATTGACGGCGATGCGAGAGAAGTCTTCCCACTGCAACCGATCGGCCACTGTGATCGGCACGAAAGGGCTGTTGCGTTTTACATCTTTTAGCGTCGAAGCCATATCCTCGGCGGTCATGGGGATAATGTGAGAAAGTCTGTTAAGAACGGCTTCCACATCTCCGGCATCTTCCCGCGTGATAACCACGCGGTAGTTCTGCTCGTTCCCGGCAATCAGCTTGCCGTTCCTGTCCTGAATTAGTCCGCGGCCTGGAGGGATGAGGCGGATATTGATGCGGTTTTCTTCGGCTAACAGGCGGAATTCATCCGCTTGCGTCACCCCCAGATAGCGCATTCTTGCGCCAAGCGCGGTCACCATCGCTGCCATTCCGCCGCCAAGGATCAATGACCTCCGCGTGACGCGTCGGGACGAGGCTTCGGTATCACGGGGCGTGCGTTTCACATCCGTCTCCCATATGCATCGATTTCCCCCATGGCGGGCTTGTGCAAATCAAGTACGAAACGCGATACAGCGACGACCACAGGATAACACATGACCGACCATACCACCTGCACCATTGCATAGCCAAAGCCGGGTTGGGGTAAGAGGACCAAAGCGAAGATCGTCCGATAGGCCAAAAGCAATCCGATCATCAGTCCTGAAACAAGCAGCCATTCAACGCCAAAATTCAGCTCACGGGTCAAGGCAACCCGTCCGCGCACGAACTCAGACGCCAGCAAAACGAGCGCAGTCCATAGCCCCGGAGGGCGCATCAGGATCAGGTCCTCGAGCAATACGACCGCGCCAATGAGCAAGACGGGCAAATAGTCAGGTCTGCGCATTGTCCACGCGAAAATGATGCACAGCAAAATGTCCGGACCGGGCAATTCGCCTGCAGTTTCCCCCAGCGGCAGCAGTTTGAGAAACAGCAAACCGAACGCCACACCTAAGAACATCGCACGGTGGAGCCAAACCGAACGCGCTGCCGGGTCAACCATTGCTGCCTCCGTCTGGCAGACTGTCAGGCATCGCGGCTGGAAGCGGCGGGCCTTGTAGCGGGGTCGGCGCGACAAGTGCGCCCGCATCGGTTATCGGCTCCAGTCGGTGGCTGCGAAGGACCCGCAAGAATTCGAGGCGCTGGTAATCGGCAGCAAGCGCGACACGCAAACGCTTGTCGCTACCCAACACCACCTGTCCCACAAGAAGCCCTGCGGGGAACATCCCGCCGTCGCCAGAGCTGACAACACGATCCCCCGGCCGGACTTCATCAGAGTCCTCCAAGAAATCCAGCGGAGGAAATGTCGAATTGTCGCCAGACAGCAATGCTTTTTGCCCCGAAGGCTGAACCGTCACCGGAACGCGGCTGTTGCTGTCTGTTAGAAGTATGACCCGCGCTGTTCTTTCGCCAACCCCAGAAATGCGCCCCACAAGGCCAATACCATCCATCGTGGCCCAACCGTCCAAGATCCCGTCTCGCGCCCCGACGTTGAGCAACACCGATTGCCGAAATGGGCTTCCGCTGTCTGCCAGAACAACGCCGGTCACGTGAGTCAAACGGGGATCAAGGCGTACCTGGTTTAGGTCGAGCAGCCGGGCATTTTTCTGTTCAAGCTGAAGAGCGGCCTCTTTCCAAGCTTTCATCTGCCGCAACTCTTCACGCAACTGTTGGTTTTGAGCCAGAAGTCGCGAGTAAGATTGATAATCGTCGACCACTTCTACGCCCCAAGTGACCGGTGCCATGGCCCACTGAAAAGACGGCACAAAGCGGTCGACCAGTGCTGCGCGAAATCTTTCAACTCTCGGGCTGTCGATGCGCCAAAGGGCAAAAATAGACACCATGAACAACACCAAAAGGCCGACTAAAACCCTGCGCAAGGGTCGGGAAAATTCCTCTGGATCGGTACGATTTCGTGCCATGAAAGGCCTACTGCGATTGTGGATTGGGGCAGGAGGGGCAATCCCCCCCGCCTTCACGGAAGAACTTGCCCAAGCCGGTCAAGTGGACACTATTGGCAAGCGGGCGGACAATCCCAGTAAAACAGTCTTGATCAGCTGTCGTAGTCGATAACATGGCGCAGCTGCTTTTCGTATTCCAGCGCCTTGCCCGTGCCAAGGGCAACACAGTTCAACGGTTCGTTGGCGACTGAAATCGAAAGCCCAGTCTGTTCGCGCAACGAAAGGTCTAGATCGCCCAATAGCGCACCACCACCCGTCAGCATAACACCGCGATCAACAATGTCCGCAGCAAGGTCGGGTGGCGTGGTTTCAAGGGCCTGCATGACCGCATCGCAGATCTGCTGGACAGGTTCGGATAGGGCCTCGGCAACTTGAGCTTGATTGATCTCGGTTTCTTTAGGCACGCCGTTCAACAAATCGCGCCCGCGGATCTGCATGGACGCACCACGTCCGTCATCGGGCATCCGAGCCGTCCCGATCGTTGTCTTAATCCGCTCTGCCGTTGACTCACCGATGAGCAAATTCTGATGGCGCCGCAGGTAGGAAATGATCGCTTCGTCCATGCGATCCCCGCCTACGCGCACTGAACGGGCGTATACAATGTCGCCAAGTGACAAGACGGCCACTTCAGTGGTCCCACCGCCGATGTCGACAACCATGTTGCCTGTCGGGTCGGTTATCGGCATTCCTGCGCCAATTGCGGCGGCGATCGGCTCTGCAATCAGACCTGCGCGGCGTGCGCCGGCCGAAAGAACTGACTGTCGAATAGCGCGCTTTTCCACGGGTGTCGCGCCATGTGGGACGCAAACGATGATCTTCGGTTTGGAGAACGTCGTCCGCTTATGCACTTTGCGGATGAAGTGCTTGATCATCTCTTCTGCGCTATCGAAGTCGGCAATGACGCCATCACGCATCGGCCGGATTGCCTCGATAGTGCCAGGGGTACGGCCGAGCATGAGCTTGGCGTCTTCGCCAACGGCCAAGACTTGCTTTTTGCCGTCCTTGACGTGGTAGGCCACCACGGAGGGCTCGTTCAAAACGATGCCCTTGCCACGGATGTAGACGAGGGTGTTCGCCGTGCCGAGGTCGATAGCCATATCCGAGGAGAAGAGACCCGAGAGGATAGACATGCTGTGGTGATCCTTGAACCGCAAAAAGATAACGCCCGCGACTCAGGCGGAACTGAGGCGGGCGTTTTCTTATAGGGACAGGGCCGCAGGAGCGAAAGGGGCAGGGGCTAAGGTGGCGCTATTCCGCCCGAATTCTCATGACTTGTCCTTTTCGCATATTTATCCCAAAATTTGCGACTTCCTAGGAGGCATCCTTGTAATTCACCGACTTAAGGTCATCCCCCGGCGCTGATTTCTGGCGACGGACCACCAGTTTGTTCAAGGCGTTCACGTAAGCTTTTGTCGAAGCAACCACCGTGTCAGTGTCCGCTGACTGCCCTGTGACAATTCGGCCATCTTCCTCCATGCGCACGGAAACGGTTGCTTGGGCGTCGGTTCCTTCGGTTACGGCATGCACCTGATAAAGCTGCAAGCGCGCCTGATGTGGGAAAAGCATTTTCACAGCATTGAACGCTGCATCCACTGGGCCATCACCTGTGGCGTCGATCGAGTGATCGATACCGTCGATTGTCAGCGTCAGTTCCGCTTCCTGAGGGCCATCGGTCCCGCAAACGACGCGCAGCCGCTTGACTTGAAGATGGTCATGTTCGGCCATCGTGGCCTCATCCGCCACCAGAGCGGCGAGGTCTTCGTCGTAGACTTCCTTCTTGCGGTCGGCCAAGGCCTTAAAGCGCACAAACACATCGTTCAGTTGGTTGTCCGCAAGATCAAATCCCATCTCTTTGAGCTTTGAACGCAGTGCGGCGCGGCCAGAGTGTTTGCCCATAGCGATGTTGGTCTGGGTCAAGCCAATGTCCTCAGGCCGCATGATCTCAAAGGTCTCGACGTTTTTCAAAACGCCATCCTGATGGATGCCGCTCTCATGAAGAAAGGCGTTCTTGCCGACGATAGCCTTGTTGAATTGCACCGGGAAGCCAGAGACAGACGCCACGCGACGGCTTAAGTTCATGATCTTGGTAGTGTCGATCCGCGTCTGGAAGGGCATGATGTCATTGCGGACCTTCATCGCCATCACGACTTCTTCCAGAGCCGTGTTGCCGGCGCGTTCTCCCAAACCGTTAATCGTACATTCGATCTGACGCGCGCCTGCCTCGACCGCGGCCAAAGCGTTCGCAGTCGCCATGCCAAGGTCATTGTGGCAATGGGTCGCAAAAATGATGGCGTCAGCACCCGGCACACGCTCCAGCAACATACGGATCAACTCTGCGCTTTCCCGAGGGGCAGTATAGCCAACAGTATCGGGGATGTTGATCGTGGTGGCCCCCGCTTTGATAGCGATTTCGACGACACGGCACAGATAATCATGCTCTGTCCGTGTCGCATCCATCGGTGACCACTGGACGTTTTCACACAGATTGCGGGCGTGGGTCACGGTGCTGTGAATCCGCTCCGCCATCTGGTCCATGTCGAGATTGGGAATGGCGCGGTGCAGCGGAGAGGTACCAATAAAGGTGTGAATGCGGGGTGATGCCGCGTGTTTGACAGCTTCCCAGCAGCGGTCGATGTCTTTGAAGTTCGCGCGCGCCAACCCGCAAATGGTTGCGTTTTTTGCCCGTTTGGAGATTTCCGAGACAGCGGCAAAGTCGCCTTCTGAAGCAATTGGAAAACCGGCTTCGATCACGTCGACGCCCATTTCGTCGAGCAAACCGGCAATTTCCAGTTTTTCATCATGGGTCATGGTGGCGCCGGGAGATTGCTCGCCGTCGCGCAGGGTCGTGTCAAAAATCATTACGCGTGCTTGGGCGCTTTTATCGATCATGGGATGTTCCTTGAGGTCCGTTGCTTTTCCTTCGGGCGCTTTTCACTTCCGAGCGGTCGCACCCGGAGGCACGCTCAGAAGCGGCTAAGGAGAAGCAGGCCACGGGCAAACGACGCGCAACGCGAGCGTGGTTCTAAGGCGATGATGGTTTCCCGTGTCATGGGCGAAACTATACGGGGGAATTGCGCAAAGGAAAGGGGGGCTCGCGAATAATCATCGACTAAATCAGTTACTATGGCGTTGCTGTGCATCTTTTTGTTTTAGCCGCCCGATGCATCACTTTCCGTGGTGGCGCCCGGGGCTGGATCTGCGGCTGGCGCAGGGGCCGTCAATACGCCTTTGAGCCAAAGGCCTTCCGCGATTTCCCCATTCTTATAAGTCAACTTGCCCTGTCCATCCCGTCGACCTTGCACAAAAGCACCCTCGTAGACATCGCCAGTGGGATATTTGGCTTGACCCAAACCTTCCATAGCGCCTGCTTTCCATTCACCTGAATATTCGAAACCGTCGGGTTGCACCAAAGTCCCTTTGCCCTCGCGAAGGCCCCCTTTGAAGTCGCCCTCGTAGGTCGTACCATCTGCCCATGTCGCAAGCCCGCGCCCTTCGCGCACGCCTGCCTTCCATGACCCTGCGTAGCGGTAGCCGTCTGAATAGACCATCACGCCTTGCCCATCCGGCTTGGCTGAAACAAACGTCCCGTCATAGCTTGAACCGTTGGCGTAGACGGCCCTGCCGACACCAGCGATTACGCCCGCTTTCCAGTCGCCCTCGTAGGTGGAGCCGTCAGCATAGGTGATCTTGCCCTTACCTTCGGGCTGGTTGCCCTTGAAGGTGCCGATATAGACTGAGCCATCGGCGTAGGTCATCTCGCCCATGCCCTCCATCTGGCCGGATTTCCAATCGCCTTTGAATGTGCTGCCGTCTTTTCCGGTAAAGTTGCCTTTGCCGTCGCGTTTGTCCGCTTTGAAGCCACCCTCATAAACATCGCCTGAGGCATAGGTCACGCGGCCTTCGCCTTCCCGCAGACCGTTGGAAAACGGCCCCTCATAGACGTCACCTGAAGGCTGCGTCAATTTGCCAACGCCGTTGATTTGTCCATCTTTCCATTGGCCAATATAGGTCAGACCGTCTGGCATGGTCAGCGTCCCGGTGCCTGCCCGTGCGCCAGCTTCAAGATCCCCTTCGTAAACGGTGCCATCAGCATAGGTTATCTTGCCTTTGCCTTGCTTTTGTCCCTCGATCCAAGCGCCCTCATAGCGATAGCCTTGATTGTCGGTGAGAATACCTTCGCCATGGTGCTTCCCATCCTCAAAAGCACCTTCGTAAACAGTTCCGTTGGCATAGGTCGCTTTACCCAAGCCGGTCATTTTTCCGTCAGCCCAGTCACCCTCATAGCTGCCGCCGTCGGCAAAAGTGATCTTACCCTGCCCTTCGGGGCGCCCGTTTACAAACTGGCCGACAAAGACAGAGCCATTTGGATAACGTGCCGTCCCTTGGCCGAGGATCTGCCCTTTGACCCAGGCACCGGTGTATTCGTAGCCATTTGGCAGGCGATATGTGCCGATGCCGTCCTGCAATCCGTCTTTGAAGGTTCCCTCATAAATAGACCCGTCATCATATGTTTTGCTGACGATCTCGCCTTCGGCAAACGCGGCCCCGGAACAGCTAACCAGCAGCGCAAAGGCTAGGCCGATCACGAACCGCGTTTTGTCACGTGAAACTCTGCCTTGGCGCATGCGCAACCCTCCTGTGGAACCGACTGGTCCGCGATCTTACGCTGAACCCTATCCGTTGCACCCCCGGCCTGACAAGAACCCCACGTGGGTGACTGACGGCACAGGCTTTTCCTCGCCCCCGAACCTGCTAGAACCGCAACAGAGCCGTTTGCAAGGAGCCCGCCATGGCCGCCCAATTTCGCCTGACCTTGGCCCAGTTAAACCCCGTACTCGGCGACTTTGCCGCTAACGCTGCCCTCGCCCGTTCGGCGTGGGAAGCCGGGCGTGCGGCTGGTGCAAATATGGTTGCGCTGACCGAGATGTTTATAACCGGCTACCAAACGCAGGACATGGTCATGAAGCCTGTCTTCGTCGAGGAGGCGATGAAAGCTGTTGCGACGCTTGCGGCCGAGCTGGCGGATGGACCGGCGCTTGGGATCGGCGCACCGCATCTGAGAGACGGTCGCCTTTATAATGCTTACTATATTCTCGAAGGCGGGAAAATTTCCGCGATCGTTTTGAAGCATGATCTGCCGAATGATGGCGTTTTTGATGAAAAGCGCGTATTTGCGTCAGCCGCACCGCAGGGCCCGTATCGCATAGGGCCATTGCGCATTGGTTCCCCCATTTGCGAAGACGCGTGGCATTCAGACGTTTGCGAAACGCTCGCGGAAACCGGTGCTCAGATCCTTTTGGTGCCAAATGGATCGCCGTACCATCGTGGCAAGCCGTCGGTGCGCACCAACCTAATGGTCGCACGGGTCGTCGAAACAGGGTTGCCGCTCGTCTACCTGAACATGATTGGGGGGCAGGATGATCAGGTCTTTGATGGGGCCTCTTTCGTGCTTAACCCCGGGGGAGAACTTGTCGTGCAACTTCCCCAGTTCGAACGCTGCATCACCCATGTTGATTTTGAAGAAACTGAAAGTGGCTGGCGCGCATCACCGGGGATGAAGGCGCTTTTGCCCAAAGCCCTGGAAGCTGACTACCATGCGATGGTGATGAGCCTTCGCGACTATCTGGCAAAAACCGGCTTCAAACAGGTGCTTCTTGGCCTCTCGGGCGGTATCGACTCTGCCATCGTTGCGACGATCGCCGCCGATGCTATCGGGCCGCAGAATGTACGTTGCGTAATGCTGCCCTCAAAGTTCACTTCGCAACATTCGCTTGATGATGCCGCCGCCGTGGCAAAGGCTCTGGGTTGCCGTTTGGATACTGTGCCGATTTCGGCCCCTCAGGACGCGGTTGGAGCGGCGCTGGGTCCGCTCTTTGAGGGAACGAAGCCCGGCATTACCGAAGAAAATATCCAAAGCCGTTTGCGCGGGCTTTTGCTGATGGCGATGTCGAACAAATTCGGAGAAATGCTTCTGACGACGGGCAACAAGTCAGAGGTGGCGGTGGGGTATTGCACGATCTATGGCGATATGAACGGCGGCTACAATCCGTTGAAGGACCTCTACAAGACGCGGGTGTTTGAAACCTGTCGCTGGCGGAATGAACACCACCTGGACTGGATGCTGGCACCCGCCGGTCAAGTGATCCCGCCGCGTGTGATAGAGAAACCACCGAGTGCTGAATTGCGTCCGGATCAAAAAGACGAGGACAGCCTGCCGCCCTATTCCGTATTGGACGCAATCCTTGAAGGTCTGGTTGATCAAGAGTTGTCTGTTGCCGAAATGGTGGCCAAGGGGTTTGATCGGGTGACGGTCAAGAAGATCGAACACCTGATTTATATTAGCGAATACAAGCGGTTTCAGTCAGCACCCGGCACCCGCCTTACGCGCCGCGCCTTTTGGGCAGATCGGCGTTATCCGGTGGCAAACCGTTGGAGAGATCCTACCTGAACCCTTAAATTTCAACCGGGGTGCATGCGGGCAATAGTCTTTGCACGTCTTCCAGACGGCAAAGCTGGGTTGCATCTGTGGTCACTGCCGCTGCCGCCGCCGCCGACCCTTGTGCTAAAGCCTCGGCGGAAGATTGGCCGCGGGCAAGCGCCAGGACGAACGCGGCAACAAAGCTGTCCCCGGCACCGACGGTGCTGCGAACCTGTACTTTGGGCGCTTTGGCGAACAAACGAGAGGTTGTGGTTGCCAAAACGTTTCCGTCAGCACCCCGTGCAACGATTACGCGCTCGGCCACGCCACGACGAACCAATTCCTGGGCGAAGTCGGCGGTTTGAGATCGGGTCTCTAGTTTTCGACCAGCCAAACTCTCGGCTTCTTCTCCATCCATTCGCAGCACGAATAGGCCGGGAATTGGGTCGGTCACCGCGGCGGTCAATGCCGGGCCAGAGGTGTCCAGCACGATCCTGCTGTCAGGCATGGAAGCCGCAAGCTGCGCGGGAAAATCGGCCGGAACGCCCGGTGGTTGGCTGCCGGAAATCACCGAGATCCCTTGTGGCCGTGCTGTGGCCGCAAGCAAGGTAAAAACCCTTGCGCGTTCTGTATCTGTCCAGACTGGACCCGGCAACATAAAGCGATATTGCTTGCCAGAAGCGCGGTCATTGACTGTGAGGCTTTGGCGCGTCTCCCCAGGCCCAAGGATGGACAGGAAGGTCACGCCTTCCGCCCGGATTAATCCGGCCAGCCTGTCGCCCGTCAAGCCGCCAAGCGCCACCAAGGCCAAACTGTCGCCGCCAAGCGCCTTGATCGCGCGGCTTACGTTCAAGCCGCCGCCGCCCGGATCCATCAGCGGATCCGCGCAGCGCAGTTTTTCCCCCGGCAGGATTTCGGCGACTTCGGTTGCCATATCCAGCGCGGGGTTCAGCGTCAGGGTCAGAATCGGACTTTGACGCACCAACATAGGCTTACTCAACCACTTCGATGGCTGTCTCAAACGCGCCAAACTTGGCAGAGTTCTTGTCCCGCAACGTGGTCAGCAAAATGTATTTACCCGGCGGAAGGCCGTCGAGATTGTAGGTTAGGTTTGCTTGAAACTCACGGTTTTTGTAACGCGATGTCAGGTCAAGTTCGGTAACGTTCTGGACATCGCCCAAGACTTCGGATGTCTCACTGTTGGTCACTTTCAGGTCGACAAAGAACCCAATCGAGTTCAGTCCGTCGCCCGGCGCGCCGTATTCAAAACCGAAGGGCTCGGCGTAAATGATAACTGGCTCACCCGCTTTGAACTTTTCGTCGACGCGCGGGTTGTAAATGCCATAGCCGGCGGCAGGTTCGCTGACCAAAACCGTTGCATCGAAACCGATCTCTTGTGACGTGGACCAGACGATCCCAAGCAAATCGCGCGCTGCGGCGACTGCGCCGCCAGAATCGCTAGCCTCAAGCAAGGTTTCAATTTCCGCTGCTTTGTCGGTGACCGGCCCCGCCATGGCCGCGGATGACAGCAATAGCCCCGGAAGGGCGAGCCCCATCCAAATGGCTGCCGATTTCAAAATCTGTTTGCCCACGCGTGCAATCTCCTCGCAAATACATTCGCCCCTGAACGGGGTCTGTTGGCATGATAGCGGTAGCAACGGTCCCGCGCCAAGTGCGATCATCGGATGGGCACATTTTGGCGCCAAACGCTCATGCGGAAACGACCCGATGCGCCTCGGCGGCTCTATTCCCACCAGGGATCAACGCGTGCGATTTCTTCGTCCGACCAGCCGAAATGGTGGGCTAGTTCATGGATCATCACATGCGTCACCAAATCGGCAAGCGAAACATCCCCTCGGTCGATCCACTCTTCCAAAATTGGTTTCCGGAAGAGCCAGATGACATCAGGCTGCTCAGGTTGATCGGAAACTGATTTTTCAGTCAGCGGGACGCCTTCGTACAGACCAGTCAAATCATAGGGGCTGTCACAGCCCATGGCCTCTTGAATCTCATCGGGGGCAAAATCCTCAACACGCAACACGACAAGTGTTGCGGCCTTGCGGAATGGTTCGGGCAACGCGACGACGGCGTCGCGCGCCAAAGCGTCGATCAGTTCGAGGGGTGGGGCAATGCTACCGGGGTCAGGAAGTGTCATGCTCTCAGGTTAGACTTCCGCTTTGTCTATGGAAAGCCTGTGACAGTGAAATGTTAAAGATCGCCAATTGCGCGGGCTCTCATTGATAACGGTTATCGTTGGCCGGGTTCGCGCAGCCAAACTGGACAAATCTTGGGCGGTGTGACAGGGAGGGGCGCTTGAAGGAGCCTGTCCATGACCGTCACCCGTTTCGCCCCCTCGCCGACCGGCTATATTCACGTCGGCAACCTGCGCACCGCGCTGATGAACTACCTGATTGCCCGCAAATCTGGTGGTACGTTCATCTTGCGTTTGGATGATACGGATCAGGAACGCTCCAAGCAGGAATATGCGGACGGCATCAAGCAAGATCTCGAATGGCTTGGCTTGCACTGGGACCGGGTCGAGAAGCAAAGTCTGCGGATGGATCGCTATCGCGCCGCGGCGGATGATCTGCGGGCGGCCGGGCGGTTTTATGAGTGCTTTGAAAGCCCCGTCGAGTTGGATTTGAAACGCAAAAAACTGCTGAACATGGGCAAGCCGCCCGTTTATGACCGCAGTTCGCTCAATCTGTCCCAAGAAGATAAAGAGAAGATGCGTGCCGAGGGCCGTTCTGGCTATTGGCGCTTCCGTCTGGATTTGGAGCGGATCGAATGGCCGGACGGGATTGTAGGGCCTATTTCCATTGATGCTGCTTCTGTGTCTGATCCGGTTTTGATCAAGGCGGACGGTCAGGTTCTTTACACCTTTGCCTCATCTGTCGACGACGTGGATATGGGGGTGACCCACATTGTGCGTGGCGCTGACCATGTCACCAACACAGCCACCCAAATTCAGATCATGAAAGCCCTGGGCGGAACGCCTCCGGCCTTTGCCCACCATTCGCTGCTGACTGGTTCTAAGGGTGAGGAGCTTTCTAAACGGCTTGGCACACTCTCGTTGCGCGACCTGCGGGCGCGGGGCGTTGAGCCGATGGCGTTGCTTAGTCTCATGGCGCGACTAGGGTCGTCCAAGCCTGTCGAACTTGTGTCCTCGATGGAAGAATTGATCGAAGGATTCGATGTTGGCAGCTTTGGTGCTGCGCCGACGAAATTCGATGCCGAGGATCTGTTTCCGCTGACGCGCGCACATGTTCAAGGGCTGCCGTTTGAGGCCGTGCAAGCGCGCATTTCTGAACTGGGCGTGCCGGCAGATAAGGCAGAGTTGTTCTGGTCCGTTGCCAAGGGAAACATCACCGTATTGGCCGATCTGGAGGAGTGGTGGACGCTGTTCCGCGACGGTGCCAAGCCAATGGTGGCTGAAGAGGATCGTGCCTTTGTAGCTGAAGCGTTTTCGCTTTTGCCAACACAACCGTGGACCTCAGAAACTTGGGGGGCGTGGACCTCGGCCGTGAAGGAGGCCACTGGCCGCAAGGGCAAGGGGCTATTCATGCCTTTGCGCAAGGCGTTGACGGGCAGAGAAAATGGCCCTGAGATGGCCGATGTCATGCAGCTTTTGTCAGGCGTGCCACAGCTCTGAGGGTTGGATCAAGGCCGACGGTTCGGTTTGGGCGCGACGGCGCCACCGAACCCAGTGGCTTTGACTGCATTCGGAGGCGTTTGCTGCTGGTTAGCGAGTAAGGGGCCCGCATAGCGCGGCTGGCGCAATGAATGCCGTTTTTGCTGATATTTACGTCGATTTCATTTTACACTTGCCAGCCTAGTGCGGGCCGCGCTACCCAAAGGCGTCAGGATCGGGAGAATCCGGGGGGAAACCCTTGGTGCCGAAGGAGCAACCGCCCCGGTAAACTCTCAGGCTCAAGAACCGTCCTGATTACAGACTCTGGAGAGTGGCGCGGACGCGCCCGCCGAAGGGATAACGATCTCAGGCGCTCTACGCCAGCTATGTGCAGGGTAGGGTAAAGACAGAGGGGGCACCGAGGACAGGGGGAACCTGTCTGTGCGGTGCCGGCTTGCGTTTAGCCCGGCGAACAGAGGGAGACGGCTTTGGCCGAGGAACTTAAGCGTTTGGGTCTACACGACCTGCATGTGGCTCTTGGGGGCAAAATGGTCCCGTTTGCCGGTTATGAAATGCCCGTCCAATATGCGACCGGCGTGATGAAAGAGCACCTCCACTGCCGCATGGCTGCAGGTCTCTTTGATGTCAGCCATATGGGGCAGGTGATCCTGCGGCCCAAGGGCAGTCTTGAAGAGCTCTCTTTGGCGTTTGAAGCCTTGATGCCTGTGGATGTGCTGAGCCTTGCAAGCGGCCGTCAGCGCTACGGGCTATTCAGCGATGAGACAGGCGGCATTCTGGATGACCTCATGTTTGCCAACCGTGGGGACCACCTATTTGTCGTGGTGAATGCGGCATGTAAGGCCGATGATATCGCCCACATGACCGCGCATCTTTCAACTGCGGCTGACGTGGTGCCGATAGAGGACCGGGCGCTTCTGGCGCTTCAGGGCCCGCAGTCTGAGGCGGCGCTGTCGCGTCTTGTGCCCGGCGCGGCATCGATGCGCTTTATGGATGTGGCCGTTCTTGATTGGAAAAGCGCGGAGCTTTGGATCTCACGCTCCGGCTATACGGGCGAGGACGGGTATGAAATCTCGGTCCCCCAATCTGCGGCGCTTGAGTTTGCCCAAGCACTTCTGAATCAACCTGAAGTGCTGCCAATCGGGCTTGGCGCGCGGGATAGCCTGCGCCTTGAGGCCGGGCTTTGCCTTTATGGCCATGATATCGACACTACAACCAGTCCCGTCGAAGCTGGGCTGATCTGGGCTATGCAAAAAAGCCGGCGCATCGGCGGGATACGAGAAGGCGGCTTTCCCGGCGCGTCCCGAATCCTGAAAGAGTTGGCTGAAGGGCCAGAACGGATGCGCGTGGGCCTGCGACCAGAAGGTCGCGCCCCGATGCGCGAAGGCACGCCCCTATTCTCAACCGATGGCACACCCGTCGGCACGATTACTTCGGGCGGTTTCGGTCCGTCTGTCGAGGCGCCAATTGCCATGGGCTATGTCGCATCGGCACATGCAACAATCGGCACGAACCTGGAGGCAGAGTTGCGCGGTAAGCGCTTGCCTGTCACCGTCGCCGCAATGCCTTTCCAACCCACAACCTACAAACGCTGAGGATGAGCGATGAAATATACTAAGGATCACGAGTGGTTGCGCGTCGAGGGTGACCTTGTCGTCGTCGGCATCACCGAGCATGCGGCAACCCAACTTGGCGACGTGGTGTTCGTTGAACTGCCCGAAATCGAGACCGTCGTCGCCGAGGGGGATGAGGTCGTGGTGATTGAAAGCGTCAAGGCGGCTTCCGATATTCTGGCCCCGGTTGACGGCGAAATCGTCGAGGTGAACGAAAAGTTGGTCGATAACCCGGCAATGGTTAACGAAGATCCGACCGGAGCTGCCTGGTTCTTCAAAATGAAACTTGATGATCTGTCGGTGCTCGATGATCTGATGGACGAAGACGAATACAATGACCTGATCGGCTGATCAGCCGCCGCAAATTCCCATCGAAATTTGCACTGTTTTTTGACGGTTTTTGATCGGGCGCGTGTCGCGCCCGGCCTTCCAGAAATGCAAAGGCTTGGCCATGACCTTCACCCCAACCAATTATGATCCCTATGATTTTGCCAATCGTCGGCACATCGGACCGTCGCCCGACGAGATGGCGCAGATGCTGCAAGCCGTTGGAGTCTCGACGCTCGATGCGTTGATTGATGAGACGGTCCCGCGCTCCATTCGCCAGGCTGAGCCTCTGACATGGGATCCGTTGTCAGAACATGACCTGCTCGCGCGGATGCGCGGGGTTGCGTCGCGCAACAAGATGATGACCAGTCTGATCGGGCAGGGGTATTATGGCACGGTCACGCCGCCGGCGATCCAGCGCAATATTCTGGAAAATCCGGCGTGGTATACGGCCTATACCCCCTATCAGCCTGAAATCGCCCAAGGGCGCCTCGAAGCGCTGCTGAATTTCCAGACAATGGTTGCCGATCTGACCGGCCTGCCGATTGCCAATGCCTCGCTTCTGGATGAAGCCACGGCTGCGGCTGAAGCGATGACAATGGCCGAAAGAGTCGCCAAATCCAAAGCGCGGGCTTTCTTTGTCGATGAACATTGTCACCCCCAAACCATCGGCGTTATTCAGACCCGGGCGGTGCCATTGGGCATCGAAGTGATCGTTGGAAAGCCCGAGGATTTGCGGCCAGAGCAGGTTTTTGGCGCTATTTTTCAATATCCTGGCACTTGGGGACATGTCCGTGACCTGACCCCTTTGATTGAGGCTTTGCATGGCGCCAAGGCCGTGGCCATTGTTGCCACTGATCTGTTGGCGCTGTGCATGTTGAAAGAGCCGGGGGCGATGGGGGCAGACATGGCTGTCGGCTCGTCGCAGCGGTTTGGCGTGCCGATGGGCTACGGCGGGCCGCATGCCGCGTTTTTCGCCTGCAAAGACGAACACAAGCGCAACATGCCGGGGCGTATCGTCGGGGTTTCGATCGACGTGCATGGGCATCAGGCCTACCGGTTGGCGCTGCAAACGCGTGAGCAGCATATCCGCCGGGAAAAGGCCACGTCCAACGTCTGCACCGCGCAGGCCCTTTTGGCCGTAATGGCAAGTTTTTACGCGGTTTTTCATGGCCCTAAGGGGTTGCGCGCGATCTCGGAGCGGGTTCATTCTCTGACCGTTCGCCTGGCGAAGGCGCTGCGGGATGCGGGGGCGACGTTGCCGCCAAAGGCGTTCTTCGACACGATCACGGTCGAAGTCGGCGTCGGGCAAGCGGGAATTCTTGCCGCGGCACGACTGGAGGGCCTTAACTTTCGCAAGGTTGGCAGCGCGCATGTCGGGATTTCGTTGGATGAGACGAGCAACGAAGATGTGCTGCGTCGGGTCTTGCGTGCTTTTGGCATTCATGAGGCACCGCCTGCCAGCGCAGAGCTTGGCTTTCCCGAAGAAATGCTGCGCACGACCGACTATCTGACCCACCCGGTCTTTCATATGAACCGGGCAGAATCCGAAATGATGCGCTATATGCGCCGCCTTTCGGACCGTGATTTGGCGCTGGATCGCGCGATGATTCCGCTGGGTTCTTGCACGATGAAACTGAACGCGGCGGCGGAAATGATGCCGCTTACATGGCCTGAATTCGGCTCTCTTCACCCGTTTTGCCCGCCAGATCAAGCGCTTGGCTATCACGAGGCGATCGATGATCTGATGGCGAAGTTGTGTGAAGTGACGGGCTATGATGCGTTCTCGATGCAGCCGAATTCGGGCGCGCAGGGGGAATATGCCGGGCTTTTGACCATTCAGGCCTGGCATCGGTCGCGAGGTGAGGGGCATCGCAAGATCTGCCTTATCCCCACCTCGGCGCATGGCACCAACCCGGCCTCTGCCCAGATGGCAGGGATGGAGGTGGTGGTGGTCAAATCAGCCCCGAACGGCGACGTCGATCTTGACGATTTCCGCACCAAGGCCGAAGCCGCGGGCGCAAATCTTGCGGCGTGCATGATCACCTACCCTTCTACCCATGGTGTGTTTGAAGAGACCGTCCGCGATATCTGCGACATAACCCACAAATTCGGCGGGCAGGTTTACCTTGACGGGGCGAACATGAATGCGCTGGTCGGGTTGGTGAAACCGGGCGAGATCGGCTCGGATGTCAGCCACCTGAATTTGCACAAAACCTTTGCTATTCCGCACGGTGGCGGGGGGCCGGGAATGGGGCCGATTGGCGTGAAGGCGCACCTTGCACCCTTCCTTCCCGGTCATCCGGAACTGGGCGGGCAAGAGGGGCCGGTGAGTGCGGCGCCTTACGGTTCAGCCTCTATCCTGCTGATTTCATGGGCATATTGCCTGCTTATGGGGGGCGAGGGGCTGACGCAAGCGACGCGGGTGGCGATCTTGAACGCCAACTACATCGCGGCGCGTTTGGCGGGCAGCTATCCGATCTTGTTCATGGGCAACAAGGGCCGGGTCGCGCATGAGTGCATTCTGGATACGCGCCCCTTTGCTGAGGTGGGTGTGACGGTAGATGATATCGCCAAGCGATTGATTGATAACGGTTTTCATGCGCCGACCATGAGTTGGCCGGTGTCTGGAACCCTGATGGTAGAACCGACGGAATCCGAAACCAAGGCCGAGATTGACCGCTTTATCACCGCACTTTTGGCCATTCGTGAAGAGGTGCGGGCCGTTGAAAACGGCGAGATTTCGTCTGAAGACAGCCCCTTGCGCCATGCCCCGCATACCGTCAACGATCTGGTCGCGGATTGGACGCGGAAATACAGCCGCGAACAGGGCTGCTTCCCGCCGGGCGCCTTCCGTGTGGACAAATACTGGCCGCCCGTCGGACGGGTGGACAACGTCTGGGGGGACCGCAACCTAAGCTGCACCTGCCCGCCGGTGGAAAGCTATATGGAGGCCGCGGAATAGCGTTTTGCGCGTCTTCTTTTGATCTTCTTTCGATCTTCCTGTGATCTTCCACCTGTCTGAGCGATTGCGGTCCCCTTTCGTCGCCAAAGGCGGCGGCTGGGGCCGCGTTGACAGGCGGAAGGGGCGCGGCTAGGCCTTGGCGATGAACGAACCTTTATCTCGAACCAGCTTCCTGTCGGGCCTGCTGACCGCCTTGCCGATCATGCTGGGATATTTCCCAATCGCCTTTGCGTTTGGTGTGGCGGCAACGGGGCAAGGCCTGTCGCCGCTGGAGGCGTTCGGACTGTCGTTGATCATCTATGCGGGCGCGGCGCAGTTTCTGGCCTTAGCTTTGATCACGTCGGGTGCGCCGCTGTTGGTGGCGGCATTCACGCTGGTGGCGATGAACCTACGGCATGTGCTTTACGGCCCGGCGCTGATGAAGCGGGTGGGGCCGGGGGCACGGCGGCGCTATGCTTGGGCTTGGGCCTTTGGGCTGACGGACGAGGTCTTTGGCGCGGCCCTCGGGGCGTTGGCGCGGGGCCGGACGTTTTCAGAGCCGTTCATGTTCGGGTTGACCATAGGGGCTTACGGCGCATGGCTGTCTGGCACGGCCTTGGGTGCCTTTGCCGGTGGCGGGGCTTTGGCAGGGTGGCCGGTGTTGGAGGCGGCGCTGGGGTTTATGTTGCCCGCGTTGTTTCTGGCGCTGCTGCTGTCGATCCTGTCGCGGGCGCAGCTTGGGGTGATCGCGGTGGCGGGTGCTGTGACGGTTGCGGTGACGCTGGCCGTTTCTGGCACGACCGGGATTTTGGCAGGGATGGTTGCAGGGGCCCTGACTGGGGTGTTCGGCGGGGTGTTGGGCGGAAGGCTGCGGAATGCGGGTTGAGATCCTGAACTCTGTGTTTGATCGTTGGGGCCTGCACTTGGGCGTTTCGGTATTTTCCGACGAAGGCCGATATGAGCCGATGGCACCCGGACGGATTGCTGTCGCGGTTTCTTGCCTCGACCGGTCCGGCGGCGATCGCGACGCTGTTCGTGGCCTCGGCCTTGCCATTGCTGTCGGGTGGCGCGCCGGTGCCGTTGATCGTGGGGACAGGCGCGGTGGTGGTGGCCTTTGTGCTGAGCCGGTCGGTTGTCGGGGCGACGATGGCGGGATCGGCGGCCTATGGCGCGGCTGTTTGGGCGATGGCAGGTTAGGCCGCTTGCAAGCCGGGGGGCGGATGCCCATGTATTCGTCAGAGCGAATGTGAGGCTGAGATGGGCGAGAGTGTAAAACTGTGCTGTGCCACCTGCGGGCAACGTAACCGGGTGGCGGTGGATCGTCTGGCGGCGGGGCCGAAGTGTGGTTCCTGCGGTGAGCCGTTGGTGGACGGCAAGGTGATGGAATTGGATGCCGCCGCGCATGACAAGACCACCCGCGGCGACGAGATGCCGCTGCTGGTCGATTATTGGGCGCCGTGGTGTGGCCCGTGCAAGATGATGGCCCCTGAGTTCGCCAAGGCCGCCAAGGCGCTGACCGGAACCGCGCGGCTGGCCAAGTTGAATACCGAGGACAACCCCCAGATCGCCACCCGCGCGCGCATCCAAGGCATCCCGGCGCTGATCCTGTATCGCAACGGGCGCGAAGTGGCACGCCTTGCCGGCGCGCGCCCTGCCGCCGATATCACGGCGTTCGTGCGGGAGCATCTGGGCTGATTGCTTTGCCGGTGATCGGCTGACGGGGGCTTGCGGGCCTGACCTGTTTTGAGCGGGTGGTTGACGGGCGGTGGCCCCAATTTCTGTCTTTGGTTGAAAGGGGTTGCGGGGGGAATTCGCCTTTTCCGCGGGTCTATTGGCGTGCGCTTTGGGGATTCCGGGGGCGGGTCTGGTTTGGGGGCGGCGGGCGAAAACCAAAGCGCAATTAGGTGATTTTCCGGTTATTTGGTCGGTGGTGTTGGCCGGCTTGGCGCGCGCGGATTCCGTGGGGGATTCGTCGAGGCGGCTTTGCGGCATTCTGAATTAAATATCTGTAATATATATGTAATTTTAGAAATTTCTGCGGTTGCAAAGTTGCCTTTCTGCGCTGCGCGAATGGCGGCATGTTGGTTTTTATGCTTTGGAATAGGGGTGCAATGCTGACCAATCTTGCGGCTAATTTGAAAGCGCTTTGGGTCTAGAATCGTTGACAGAATGGAAACCCCCGCGCTAGACAAGGCCAAACGCTTCGGGAGGCCCGGCCATCGGTTTGGGAAATAGGGGCGTTTTGAAACAGGGAGGCGCCGGGCAAACGGCGCCGCAAAATCAGCAAGGAGGAATGTCCATGTCATTTGGATTGAAGGGCCGCGCGCTGCGTTCGGTCGCTTTCGCGGCTGCTATGGCGGTTGTCGGATCGCCGATGGTTGCGGATGAGTTGTTCTATGTGTCTGGCGCTGTCGGCAATGCCGTTGATAACTTCAAGAACCTCGTGAAGCCGTGGGAAGACGCAACTGGCAACACTGTGACGATGGTGCCGATGCCCGCGTCGACCAGTGACCAGTTCGCGCAGTATCGCCTTTGGCTTGCCGCAGGCACCGCCGACATCGACCTTTATCAGACTGACGTGATCTGGGCACCGCAATTGGCGGAGCACTTTGTTGATCTGACCGAAGTGGCCAAGGATCTGGCCCCGACGCATTTCCCGTCGATCATTGAATCGCAGACGGTGAACGGCAAGCTGGTTGCGCTGCCGATCTTTACCGACGCCCCGGCACTGTATTATCGCAAGGACTTGCTGGAGAAATACGGCGCTGCGGTTCCCAAGACCTGGGAAGAGCTGACCACGACCGCGCAGATGATTCAGGATAAAGAGCGGGCCGAGGGTAAGGCCGATCTTTGGGGCTTTGTCTGGCAGGGCAACGCCTATGAGGGCCTGACCTGTGACGCGCTGGAGTGGGTGAAGTCATTCGGCGGCGGCCAGATTGTTGAGCCGGATGGCTCGATCTCGATCAACAACCCCAAAGCGGCGGCGGCGATTGAACTGGCGAAGTCTTGGGTTGGTACGATCTCGCCGGGCGGGGTTCTGGCCTATCAGGAAGAAGAAGCGCGCGGCGTCTGGCAGACCGGCAACGCGGTATTCATGCGCAACTGGCCCTATGCGTACGGGTTGGGCAATGGCGACGATTCGGCGGTGAAGGGTCTGTTCGACGTGACGACGCTGCCGGTGGGTGGCGACAATACGACCTCGGCGGCAACGCTGGGCGGCTGGAACGTGGCGGTGTCGAAGTATTCGACCAAGCAAGAGGCCGCGATCTCGCTGGCGATGTATCTGGCCGGACCGGAGGCCCAAAAGGCCCGCGCGCTGGCGGAATCCAACCTGCCGACGATTGTTGCCCTGTATGACGATGCGGATATTGCCGCGCAGCAGCCGATCATTCCGCGTTGGAAGGATGTGTTCCTGCAAGCCGTGCCGCGCCCGTCGGCCCCGACCAAGGGCAAGTACAACGAAGTGTCCGCCAAGTTCTGGTCTGCGGTCCACAACAGCCTTTCGGGCAACGGCACCGCTGCCGAGAACCTTGAAATGCTGGAGGCCGATCTGGCCGATCTGAAAGGCGACGGCTGGTAATCCTCCCGGTCTAGCCGATGCCTAGGAGACGGGCGGCCTTACCGCCGCCCGTTTTTCTTTTGCCGGTCCCGGAGGGGGGGCCGTGATTGGGGGACAAAATGTCAATACAGACCGCCGCAGGACGTGGCGCGGGGTTGAGCCTGCATGAGCAACGCCAACGAGCCGCCTTTTGGTTCCTTGCTCCGATGTTGCTTGCGTTGTTTTGCGTGGCCGCCTGGCCGTTGTTGCGCACCATCTGGTTTTCTTTCACCGATACCTCGCTGAACAATCTGTACGGCGGCAAGTGGATTGGTTTTGACAATTACCTGCGGATTCAGACGCTTTCGAGCGGGGCCGTTCGCTATCGGGGCACTTTGGTTGATCCCGCCTGGTGGAATGCGGTTTGGAATACCGTGCGGTTTTCGGTGGTCTCTGTGACCTTGGAGACGATCATCGGCTTGGTGATCGCACTGGTGTTGAACGCCGAGTTCAAGGGCCGGGGGCTGGTCCGCGCCGCCATTCTGATCCCTTGGGCCATTCCCACGATCGTTTCGGCCAAGATGTGGGCTTGGATGCTGAATGACCAGTTCGGGATCATCAACGACCTGTTCCTGCGCCTTGGGTTGATCAGCCAAAAGGTGGCGTGGACGGCCTCGACCGATACAGCGATGTATGCGGTTCTGATGGTCGATGTCTGGAAGACCGCGCCGTTCATGGCATTGTTGTGTCTGGCCGGGTTGCAGATGGTGCCGCGCGATATCTATGAGGCGGCGCGGATCGATGGGGTGCATCCGGTGAAGGTGTTCTTCAAGATCACTCTGCCGCTGATCCGCCCCGCGCTGATGGTGGCGGTCATTTTCCGGATGCTGGACGCGTTGCGGATTTTCGATCTGATCTATGTGCTGACGCCCAATTCGTCGGCCACGAAAACCATGTCGGTGATCAGCCGCGAAAACCTGATCGACTTTGACAACTTTGCCTATGGCTCGGCCCAATCGACGCTGCTTTTCGCAATCCTTGCGATTTTCGTGTCGTTGTACATCTGGCTTGGCAAGGTGGATCTAAGCGGGGAGAGCGGCAAATGACCAACGCTAAGCTTTTCAAGAACATCGCGTTTTATGCCTTGGTCGTGGCCATTGTGATCTTTTCGGTCTTTCCGTTCTACTATGCGATCGTGACCTCTTTTGCGACCGGGACCGCGCTGTTTGAGATCAACTACATCCCCAAGCATTTTGATCTGTCCAACTACAAGTCCGTGTTGGGCGGGCGGACCTTTCCGCGCAATATCCTGAACTCGGTGTTCATCGCATCGGCCACGGTGGGGTTTGCGCTGTTTTTGGCGGTGACCGCGTCTTATGCCTTGGCGCGCGTGCGGTTCCGGGGGCGGGGGTTGTTGTTGATGACAATCCTTGCGGTGTCGATGTTTCCGCAGATTGCGGTTCTGGCCGGGTTGTTTGAGCTGATCCGTTTTCTGGGCCTGTTCAACACGCCTTTTGCGTTGATCTTGTCCTATACGATTTTCACGCTGCCGTTCACGGTCTGGGTGTTGACCACCTTTATGCGCGATCTGCCGGTGGAGATTGAAGAGGCCGCGATTGTGGATGGGGCAACGCCTTGGGTGATCATTACCAAGGTGTTTCTGCCGCTGTTGTGGCCCGCTTTGGTGACCACGGGCCTTTTGGCCTTTATCGGGGCGTGGAACGAGTTTCTGTTCGCGCTGACCTTCACCTCATCCGAGGTGACGCGAACGGTCCCGGTGGCGATTGCGCTGTTGTCCGGCGCATCGCAGCAGGAAATCCCGTGGGGTCCGATCATGGCCGCGTCCGTTATTGTGACGGTGCCGCTGATCGTCCTCGTTCTTATCTTCCAACGCAAAATCGTGGCGGGTCTGACCGCTGGCGGCGTGAAGGGTTAAAGTCATGGCAAAAATTGAACTCAAGAACGTCAAGAAGTCCTACGGGGCGGTCAATGTCATCAAGGGCATCGACCTGACGATCGAGAAGGGCGAATTCATGGTGTTTGTCGGGCCTTCGGGCTGTGGCAAGTCTACCCTGTTGCGCTTGATCTCGGGGCTGGAGGAAATCACCAGCGGTGACATGCTGTTTGACGATGAGCGGGTGAACAATCTGATCCCGTCAAAGCGCGGCATTGCGATGGTGTTCCAAAGCTATGCGCTTTACCCGCATATGACCGTTTACGACAACATGGCCTTCGGTATGAAGCTGGCCAAGGCCAGCCCCGAAGAGATGAAAGCGCGGGTGTTGGACGCGGCCAAGTTGTTGCAGATCGACCATTTGCTAGAGCGCTTGCCCAAGCAGTTGTCAGGCGGTCAGCGTCAGCGGGTGGCCATTGGCCGGGCCATCGTGCGGGACCCGCGGGTGTTCCTGTTCGACGAGCCTTTGTCGAACCTTGATGCTGCCTTGCGGGTGCAGACCCGATTGGAGATTGCCAAGCTGCACCATTCGATGTCGAACGTCACGATGATCTATGTGACCCATGATCAGGTAGAGGCGATGACCCTTGCTGACCGGATCGCCGTCTTGCGCGATGGAAAGCTGGAACAAGTCGGCACGCCGGCAGAACTGTATGAACGGCCGAATTCCCTGTTCGTGGCAGGGTTTATCGGCAGCCCGAAAATGAATTTCCTTGCCGGGAAATTCGCCGCAGATGAGGGTTGCACCACGTTGGGGGTGCGGTCAGAGCATATCGACGTGTCGCTGGACGGGTCGGGCAAGTGGCAGGGCGAGGTGATTCATGCCGAAGATCTGGGCTCGGACAACTACCTGTTTGTCGAGGTGGGTTCGGAAGAGCCGCTGATCGTGCGGCAGGAAGGCAAGCTGAAGGTGCGGCTTGGCACCAAGGTGGGCTTGAACCCCAAGGCGGGGGCGCTTTACCGCTTTGGCGCGGATGGCCTGCCGCAACACTGACCGGGCCGGGCTTTGCGGCCCGGTGACTTTCAACTTCCCCCCTCTCGCAACAGGCGCGGGGGCCAATACCAGGAGCTTATCATGAGCATTCGTGTCACCGTCTGGGGCGAAAACGTCCATGAGCAGAAGAATAAGGTCGTGGCCGACCTCTATCCCAAGACCATGCACGGCACGATTGCCGAGGCGCTGAACCGCGATGCGGGGATCAAGGCCACCACGGTGACCTTGCAGGACGCCGAACACGGGATGACGGCCGAAAAGCTGGCGCAGACGGATGTACTGATCTGGTGGGGCCATGCCGCGCACGGCGATGTCGAGGACGCGGTGGTGGAGCGGGTCTGCGAGGCGGTCTGGGCCGGGATGGGGGTGATCTTTCTGCACTCGGCGCATTTCTCCAAGCCGTTCAAGCGGCTGATGGGCGCGCCCTGCAACCTGTCGTGGCGCGAAGCGGGCGAGCGCGAGCGGCTTTGGGTCACCAGCCGTCAGCACCCGATTGCCGCCGGTCTTCCGGATCATTTTGAACTGGAATATGAGGAAATGTATGGCGAACCGTTCGGTGTGCCCGAACCGCTGGAGACGGTGTTCATCAGTTGGTTTCAGGGCGGCGAGGTGTTCCGCTCGGGTCTGACTTACAAGCGCGGGGCGGGGAATGTGTTTTACTTCCGCCCGGGCCATGAGACCTATCCGACCTATCACGACGGCAATGTGCAGCGGGTGATTTCAAACGCGGTCAAGTGGGCGCATAACCCCAACGCCCGGCTGCCCGACCCGACCAACGCGCCCAACACCCCCGTCGAGGCCGCGCTGGAGCCGATCCAGGAGCGCGGCCCGCGTCTGCACCATGATGGTGAGGCGGGGTATCGGTAATGGGGCAACCAGTGCGCGTCTTGATCCTTGGCACCGGCGGCATGGCCAACAACCATGCCGAAAGCTTTGGGGCGATTGAGGGGGTGACGGTTGTGGCCGGAATCGACACCCGGCCCGAGCAGTTGGCCACGTTCTGCGATCGGCATGGGATCGCCAAGCGCTTTGCCTCAATCGACGAGGCGATCACTTGGGGAGAATTCGACGCGGTGACGAATGTGACGCCGGACGCGGCGCATTACGCCACCACTCTGCCGTTCCTTGCCGCGGGCAAGCATGTGCTGTGCGAAAAGCCGTTGGCGACCAATGAGGCGGATGCCGAAGCGATGGCGGCCGCGGCGGCGCAGGCCGGGGTGATCAACATGGTCAACCTGAGCTATCGCAACGTCGCGGCCTTGCAGCAGGCCGCCCGGATGGTGGCGGACGGGGCGATTGGCACTGTGCGGCATTTCGAGGCGTCATACCTGCAAAGCTGGCTGACCCAGCCCGCATGGGGCCATTGGGATAAGGAAAGCCAATGGTTGTGGCGTTTGTCGACCAAGCACGGCTCTAAGGGCGTGCTGGGGGATGTGGGCATCCATATTCTGGACTTTGCGTTGTTTGTGGCGGGGCTGGATGCCGCCGAAGTGTCCTGCCGCCTTGCGACCTTTCAGAAGGCCGAGGGGGACCAGATCGGGGAATACCCGCTGGACGCCAATGACAGCGCCACCATGCAACTGGTCTTGTCGAATGGTGCGCTGGGCACGGTGGCAGCCACACGCTTTGCCAGCGGCCATTTGAACGATCTGCGCTTGCGGATTTACGGCAACACGGGCGGGCTGGAGGTGGCGTGGGAAAACAACGTCAGCCGGTTGCGCGCCTGTCTGGGCGGCGATCTGCAAGAGGCCCGGTGGCATGACATCGACCCGCCCGTTCTGCCGACAATCTACCAGCGGTTCATCGCGGCGATCCGGGGCGAGGGCGCTCCGGACCCCGACTTTGCCCGGGGGGCGATGTTGCAGCGACTTTTGGACCGGGCCGAGCAATCGGCCGGGCAGGGCGGGCTTAGCCTTCGGGTGTAATCGTCTGGTCGGGGAAAAGCCGGAGCATCCCCAGTGCTTTGGCTTTTTCTTTCGCCTGCAGGGTGGAAACGGGGGCTGAATTGACCCGGATCAAGGCGGCGACCGGGTTGGGCGGGCAGGCTGGCGGCCAAAGGCAGCTAAAGGAGCGCTGAGATGACCCGTTTGATGATGATCCTGTTTTCGATGATTTCGACAACTTTGATGGGGATAGGAGTGATTGCGGCCCTTGTCAGCGGCAATGACACGTTGCGGCCGATCCTGATTGCTGCGGCAATTGGATTTGTGGTGGCCATACCGGTCTCTTGGGCGATCGCAAAAAAGTTGGAAGAAGACGCATAATCCGCGCCACATTTTCGCGGGTGGGACGTTAAGATATCGACCGTAACCCCTTATCACAGAGTGATCATGACACCTCCGACCGGATATTCGCGCACCCAGATTGGCCTTCACTGGATCATCGGGGCTTTGATTGTTTTCCAGCTGATCTTTGGCGAGTCCATCGGCGAGGCATGGGATGCGTCGATGGAAGGCGGTGTGCCGAACATGACGCTTTTGGTGTGGGCGCATATCGTTGTCGGCGTCTCTGTGCTGCTTCTGGCGTTGTGGCGCGTGGCGGTGCGGATGGGTCGTGGCGCCCCTGCCGAGGCAGAGGCCGGCACGATGCTGACCAAGCTTGCGGCCAAGGGCACCCATCTGGCGCTGTATTTGCTGATGCTGGCGGTACCAGCGACCGGGCTTGTCGCTTGGTATGGCGGGATCGAAGTGGCGGGCGAGGTGCACAGCTGGGCTAAGCCCGTGCTGATCGTTTTGATCGTGCTGCACGTGGTGGGTGCGCTGTGGCACCAGTTTGTCATCAAGGACAATCTGGTGGCGCGGATGGTCCGGCCCGGTCAGTAACGCTTAGGCGTTCAGAAAGACGCGGACGGTTTCTTCAAACTCACGCGGGCGGTCGGCATGAAGCCAATGGCCCGCGCCCGGCAGCTTGGCAAACCGTGCCTTGGGAAACAGGGTGCGGATCGTCTCGCGGTATTCGGGTTTGACATAGTGGCTGTCGGCACCGGTCAGGAACAGGGCCGGGCCGTCGAAGGCCCCGACGGTATCAGGCCAGCCGACGATCTTGGGCATCTCGGCCTCCAGCACGTCGAGATTCAGCCGCCAGTGCGGCGGCGTCGATTTCAGATCCAGCGATTGCAGGAAAAACGCGCGCAGGCCGGGGTCGTCGATGCTGGCCGACAGGCGGCGGTCGGCCTCGGCGCGCGTGGACAAGTTGGTCAGGTCCAGCGCGCGCATGGAATGGATATGCGGGCTTTGGTCATGGCCGTAAGCGACAGGGGCGATATCGGCCACCACAAGGCGGCGCAGCAAATCGCCGTGGGTCAGGGCCAGTTGCATCGCCGCTTTGCCGCCCATCGAATGGCCCAGCAGATCCACCTTGCCGCCCAGCGTGCGGATCACGAGGGCCAGATCATCGGCCATGTCGGGATAGCTTTGCGAGGCCGCGCGGGGGCTGTGGCCGTGATTACGCATATCGACCGCGACCACCTCACGCGTATCGGCAAGGCGGCGCGCGATGACGCCCCAGTTGCGGGCCGAGCCGAAAAGGCCGTGGGCAATGACCAAGGGCAGGGCGTCCGTTGGGGTGGCGGCGGGGTGGCGGGTCAGGGCAAGCATGGGCCAGTGATAGCGCCCTTGGCCCCGGCCTTCCAGAGCCCCGTTGCAGGCGCGCGCGCAGCACCCTACTCTGGCGCAATACAAGGGGATCAACATGAGCGCGATCACGATTCAGCAAATGGCCGACCGAGTGGCGGCGCTGATGGAGGAACGGTTGCGTTTGCGCGGGACCGGGCTGGAAGCAAAGCTGCGCAAAGGGCGGCGTCTGTTGCCGCGCAAGGTGCGCGGGGCCGCCGATATCTTGGTGCAAGCCGCCAAGATGGCGCAAAATCCAAAGCTGTTGCTACAGATTGACCATGAGGCAGTGGCGAGCGCCTATGACATTTGCGTGCGCCATCTGGGGGCGATCAATCAGGCCGAGCGGCGGATGACGGCGGTGGTCGGCGTTGCCGGGTCTATCGCGTTTTCAGTCTTGGTGGTGGGGGTCTTGCTGTTGGCGGTGCTTCACTGGCGCGGGTTTGTCTGAGGGCGCAAGGCCGAGCGCGCCACCAGCGTCACCGTCACGAAGGCCACATAAAGCAGCAGATACCACGAGCCGAGCTTGGCAAAGCTGACCAGCCCGTCGGGTCTTTGGCCCGTGTAAAGCCATGTCCCGGTTGCTGTGCCGATGTTCTCAGCCACCCATAGCGCAAAGGCCGACAGCAGGGCGGCAAGCGGCAGGGGCATCCACCAGTCGCGCGCCGAGATGCGAAACCACACGCGGGTGCGGCCATAGATGGCCAGCGTGGCCGCGAACAGCCCAAGGCGGATGTCGGGCAGGAAATGGTGGGCAAAGAAGTTCACATAGATCGCGGCGGCCAAGGCAAAGGTGACCCACAGCCGGGGGTAGGGATCAAAGCGCATGTCAAACAGGCGGATCACCCGGGCCATGTAGCTGCCGACCGAGGCATACATAAACCCCGAAAACAGCGGCACGCCCAGCAGTTTGAACAGGCCGGGTTCGGGATAGGCCCAGGACCCGGCGCTGACCTTGAACCATTCCATCGCGGTTCCGGTCAGGTGGAACAGCAGGATGACGCGGGCCTCTTCCCATGTTTCCAGCCGATAGCGCAGAAAGGCCGCTTGCGTCGCCAGCGCAAAGAGGAACAGCGCGTCATAGCGTTGCAGCGGCCAGTCGGGGTTCCACAGCGCCTTTGTCAGCAGGATCGCCGCCAGAAGCATGCCGCCAAACAGGCAGGCCCAGCCTTGTTTCAGCACGAACATCACGAATTCGGCGAGCACAAAGGGCAGCCGGGCGCGGGCCCAGTCTCCGAGCGCGCGTTCCAGACGGGAGGTGCTGGTTTGGGTCAAGGGAAGGGTGCGGGGAATGGGGGATGAAAAGGGGCGCCCGGTTGGGGCGCCCCGTTGGTCTTAGAGGCCGGGATACATCGGGAACTTTTCGCACAGCGCCTCGACCCGGGCTTTGACCGAGGCTTCGACTTCGGCGTTGCCCTCTTCGCCGTTCTTGGCAAGGCCATCGACCACTTCGACGATCCATTTGCCGATCTGGCGGAATTCAGCCTCGGCAAAGCCGCGGGTGGTGCCCGCCGGGGTGCCAAGACGCACGCCCGAGGTGATGGTGGGCTTTTCGGGGTCGAAGGGAATGCCGTTCTTGTTGCAGGTGATGTTGGCGCGGCCGAGCGCCTTTTCGGTCGCGTTGCCCTTCACCGCTTTCGGGCGCAGGTCCACCAGCATCACATGGGTGTCGGTGCCGCCGGTGACGATGTCGAGCCCGCCTTTCATCAGCTCATCCGCCAAGGCTTGGGCGTTGACGATGACCTGCTTGGCATAGGCTTTGAACTCTGGCCGCAGCGCCTCGCCAAAAGCGACGGCTTTGGCTGCGATGACGTGCATCAAAGGGCCGCCCTGAATGCCGGGGAAGATGGCCGAGTTTACTTTTTTGGCGATGTCTTCGTTGTTGGTCAGGATCATGCCGCCGCGTGGGCCGCGCAGGGTCTTGTGGGTCGTGGTGGTGGCGACATCGGCATAGGGGAAGGGCGAGGGGTGTTGGCCGCCCGCGACCAGACCAGCAAAGTGGGCCATGTCGACCATCAGATAAGCGCCGACCTTATCGGCAATCGCCCGGAAGCGGGCAAAGTCGATCTGGCGCGGCACGGCAGAGCCACCGGCGATGATCAGCTTGGGCTGGTGTTCCAGCGCCAAAGCCTCCACCGCGTCATAGTCGATGCGGTTGTCTTGCTGGCGCACGCCGTATTGCACGGCGTTGAACCATTTGCCCGACTGGTTCGGGGCCGCGCCATGGGTCAGGTGACCGCCCGAGGCAAGGTTCATCCCGAGGATGGTGTCGCCGGGTTTGATCAGCGCCTGAAACACGCCTTGGTTGGCTTGGCTGCCCGAATTCGGCTGGACGTTGGCAAAGGCGCAACCGAACAGCGCCTTGGCACGGTCGATGGCCAGATTTTCGGCCACATCGACGAATTCGCAGCCGCCGTAGTAGCGCTTGCCGGGATAGCCTTCGGCGTATTTGTTGGTCATCACCGAGCCTTGGGCTTCCATCACCGCGCGGGACACGATGTTTTCCGAGGCGATCAGTTCGATCTCATGGCGCTGGCGGCCAAGTTCTTTGGTGATCGAGCCGAAAAGCTCGGGGTCGCGCTGGCTGAGGCTTTCGGTGAAAAATCCAGTGTCACGGTGGGCGGCGGTCATGGCGTCTCCTCGGGTGAAGGCTTTGTGGGATGCGATTTCAGGTGGGCTTGGAGGCTATCTAGAGCATGGGAGGGGGTCGGTGAAGGCCGTAAAACGACCCTTCTCTGGGCTGGGACGAAATAAGTTTCCGATCGGAAACAGTGTGACCGGATGGAAAACCCTGCGGCAGGGGTTGAGTTTGCCGTCCCCTCCGCCCAAGGTTTAACCAGTTCATGCAAAGGAAACCGTGTGCCGTATCGCAAAATTGCTTTTCTGGCCAGTTCCGCCCCTGCCGCGCAGGAGGCTTTGGCGCTGTTGACGGGGCGGCATGGGCAGGTTTCACCAGAAGCGGCGGATGTCGTGGTCGCCTTGGGCGGCGATGGGTTCATGCTGCAGACGCTGCATGAGATGCAGGGCCGCGACGTGCCGGTTTATGGGATGAATTGCGGCACCATCGGCTTTTTGATGAACACCTATTCCACCGACGATCTGGTTGAGCGTCTGGAGGCGGCGGAAGAGACGGCGATTAACCCGCTGGCGATGCGTGCAGAACGGGCCGATGGCACCGTCACCGAGGCGCTTGCGATCAACGAGGTCTCGTTGTTGCGGGCTGGTCCGCAGGCCGCGCGGTTGCGGATCACCATTGATGGCAAAGAGCGGCTGTCAGAATTGGTGTGCGACGGGGCCTTGCTGGCCACGCCCGCGGGATCGACGGCCTATAACTACTCGGCGCATGGTCCGATCTTGCCGATTGGGTCGGATGTGCTGGCATTGACACCGATGGCCGCGTTCCGGCCTCGGCGCTGGCGCGGCGCGTTGCTGCCCAAGTCTGCCGTCGTGCGCTTTGACGTGCTGGACCCGGACAAGCGCCCGGTGCGCGCAGATGCCGACAGCCGCCCGGTGACGGATGTGATCTCGGTTGAGGTGCGCAGCGAGCCTTCGGTGCGGCACCGGATTCTGTTCGATCCGGGGCATGGGTTGGAAGAACGGCTGATCGTTGAGCAGTTTGTCTGAGGCGTGCCGCTAACCCCTGATCGCCGCTAGCCCTTGGACCAGCCTTCAATCTTGCGATAAAGGGTTGAGGGCGACAGTTCCAACACCCGCGCCGCCTTGGGCACAGAGCCGTCATAGAGGTCCAGCGTGGCCTCGATGACCCGGCGCTCAATCTCGGCAAAGGGGCGACCGAGCAGCGCTTCGAGCGGCAGTTGAGCTTGGGGCGGATCGGCAGGGGCCGGGGGCCATTCCCCCTCAAGATCAAGCGTATCGGGCAGCATGGAAGGGCTGACGCTGACACCGTCGTTCAACACCACGATGTTGCGCATGACATTAAGCACTTGGCGGACGTTGCCGGGCCAAGGCATGCGGCGGAACAGCGCCTCTACCTCGGGCGTCAGGCTGACAAAGCGTTTGCCTTCCTCTTGCGAAAAGCGGTTCAGGGCGGCGCGGGCGATTTCCACGACGTCTTCGCCACGATCCCGCAGCGGCGGCATGTGGATCGGCACCACATAGAGACGGTAGAAAAGGTCCTCGCGGAACTCGCCACGGCGGACGGCCGCAAGCGGGTCGCGGTTGGTGGCGCAGACGATGCGGACATCCACCTTGCGCGGGCGGGTCGCGCCGACGGGCACCACGGTTGAGGTTTGCAGGAACCGCAGCAATTTGGTTTGCAGGGTGGGGGCCATCTCGCAGACTTCGTCCAGAAACAGCGTGCCCCCGTCGGCAGCGGCGGCGGCCCCCGGTTTGTCTGCAATTGCCCCGGTGAAGCTGCCCTTCATATGGCCGAACACCTCTGATTCCAGCAGGTCCTGGGGGATGGCCCCGCAGTTCAGGGCGATGAACGGTCCCGTGGCGCGGCTGGAATTGCCGTGGACGGCGAGGGCGCACAGCTCTTTGCCGGTGCCGCTTTCGCCGGTGATAAAGACCGTGGCGGTTGAGCGGGCAACCGAGTTGATCCGGGCGTGGATGGCGCGCATCGGGGCAGAGGTGCCGATGAACATCTCGCCTTCGACGTTGTTTTGCAGGCCGGGCAGCGGGCGCGGTACCGCTTGGGCGGTTGCGGTCAGAAGGCGATCTTCATCAAAGGGTTGGACAAGAAAATCTAACGCGCCGGCCCGCATCGCTTCGACTGCGTTGCGGACCGAGCTGTGCGTGGTCATCACGATCACCCGCGTTTCGGGGCGGGATTCGAGCATGTCGCGCATGATTTCGAGGCCGCTGGCGTCGGGCAGGCTGAGGTTCAACACCACAAGCGGGTAGTCTTCCTGACGGAAAGCGGCAAGCGCGGCGGCCCCGTCGCTGGCAAGACCGACCATGTAACCAGCCTTGGTCAGCGCCGTGCGGCACATCGTCTGCACGGCTGACTTTTCGTCCACGACCAACACCGCAAGACGGGCGCGAATAAGCGTCATGCGGGCAGGCCTTTAGCGCCGAGGGTGTCGGGGCAGGAAGCCTTGGTGGAGTCGTGCAGGTCTGTTGTCATGGCCAAAGGTTACGCGGGCAGAGCTATGCCCCGCAAGGGGTGGGCTTTACCTTGCCGCGCGCGCGCTTCAGCCCCCGGCAAGGCCAAGACCGCGCAAAGCGGTGGTGATTTCGTCCAGGATCGCCGGATCGTCGATGGTGGCGGGCATTTTCCACTCGGTTCCGTCGGCGATCTTGGCCATGGTGCCGCGCAGGATCTTGCCCGAGCGGGTCTTTGGCAAGCGGTCCACCACGACGGCGCGTTTGAAATCGGCCACCGGGCCGATCTTGTCGCGCATCAGGGCCACACATTCGCGCACCACATCGGCCGGCTCACGCGAGGAGCCTTTGTTGAGGCACAAGAATCCCAAGGGTGACTGGCCTTTCAGCGCGTCGGCCACGCCGATCACGGCGCATTCGGCCACGTCCTTGTGGTTGGCCAGCACCTCTTCCATCGCACCGGTCGAAAGGCGGTGCCCGGCCACGTTGATCACGTCATCCGTGCGGGCCATGATGTAGAGATATCCGTCTTCATCGACATAGCCCGCGTCGCCCGTCTCATAATAGCCGGGGAAATGCGACAGATAGCTTTTGCGGAAGCGGTCTTCGGCGTTCCAAAGCGTGGGCAGGGTGCCGGGGGGAAGCGGCAGTTTGATAGCGATGGCACCCAGCGTGCCCGGAGACACAGGGTGGCCGCCCTCATCCAGCACCTGCACGTCAAAGCCCGGCATGGCGACCGACGGAGAGCCGATCTTGACGGGAAGTGCCTCAATCCCCATCGGGTTGGCGGCGATGGCATAGCCGGTTTCGGTCTGCCACCAATGGTCGATCACGGGCACGCCCAGATGGGTTTGCGCCCAGCGAATTGTGTCGGGGTCGGCGCGTTCACCCGCAAGGTAGAGGGTTTTCAGCCGCTTGAGGTTATAGTCCTTGACCAGTTTTCCCTCTGGGTCTTCGCGCTTGATGGCGCGCAGGGCGGTGGGGGCAGTGAAAAAGGCGCGGACTTTGTGTTCTTCAATCACGCGCCAGAAGGTGCCCGCATCGGGGGTGCCGACGGGTTTGCCCTCAAACACAATGGTCGTGCAGCCGGCAATCAGGGGGGCGTAGCAGATGTAGCTGTGGCCCACGACCCAGCCCACATCGGACGCCGCCCAGAACACGTCGCCCGGGCCGCAGTCATAGATCGCGCGCATCGTCCAGTTCAGCGCGACCAGATGCCCGGCCGTGGGGCGCACAACGCCTTTGGGCGCGCCGGTGGTGCCGGACGTGTACAGGATATAGGCCGGATGATTGCCTTCGACCGGCACGCAATCTGCCGGTTCCACCCCGTATTGAAAGCTGTGCCAAGCCACGTCACGGCCTTCGGTCAGTTTGGCGACCTCTTGTTCGCGCTGGAGAATGACACAGAAGTCGGGTTTGTGGCGGGCTTGGTCGATGGCGGCATCGAGAAGCGGTTTGTAATGGACCACGCGCGACGGCTCTATCCCGCAAGAGGCGGCGATGATCGCCTTGGGGGTGCAATCGTCGATCCGCACGGCCAGTTCCGCGGCCGCAAAGCCGCCAAAGACGACCGAGTGAATGGCCCCAAGCCGGGCGCAGGCCAGCATCGCCTCCAGCGCCTCGGGGACCATCGGCATGTAGATGATGACGCGGTCGCCCTTGGTGATGCCCTTGGCACGAAGCGCTCCAGCGAGGCTGGCCACGCGGGTTTGCAACTCGCGGTAGGTGATGGCGTGTTTGGTATGGGTGACGGGGCTGTCATGGATGATGGCCAAGGTGTCGCCCCGCCCGGCTTCGACGTGGCGGTCCACGGCGTTCCAGCAGGCGTTGACCATGCCGTCGGTGAACCATTCGTAGAGCGGCGCGCGGCTGTCGTTCAGCGCCTTTTGCGGGGGCGTGATCCAGTCGATCTGTTTAGCCGCGTCGAGCCAAAACTGTTCCGGGTTAGCCTTCCAGCCGTCGTAGACGTCACGGTATGCCATGGTATGCCTCCTCCCAAAAGCTTGACGGGTGTTAGGCGGTGCCGTGCGAGTCGCGCAACATTGACGGCGGGCCTGCGACAATTAGTTTGCAGTCTTTGGCCTTCTATAGCCGCAAATTTTTGCAAACTCGGCAAAAATATACTGGTTCCTGCGCTTTTGCGCCAAGTTTGCAAAGTTTTGGGCGGGATTTGCTAACAGCCCCCGCCCTTAACCCATGATCTAACCGTAATGCGCAACCGGCGTGCCGGCGATGGCCGACATGTTCAACAACCCGCGCGCGGTGATTGAGGGGGTGGCGATATGGGCAAGGTTACCCATCCCCATCAGGATCGGCCCGACCTCTAGCCCGCCTGCTTTGAACTTGAGCATGTTGCGGGCGGTGCTGGCGGCATCGGTGTAGCCAAAGACCAGAATATTGGCCGGACCTTGCAGACGTGCGGCGGGGAAGATCCGGGCGCGCAGGTCGGGATCAAGGGCCGCGTCTGCGCTCATTTCGCCCTCATATTGGAAATCCACCTCGCGGGCGTCGAGCAGTTCCATCGCTGCGCGCATCCGGCGACCGGAATCGCTGTCGAGGTTGCCAAAGTTTGAGTGCGAACACAGCGCCACCTTTGGCACCACGCCAAAGCGGCGGGCGTGGCGGGCCGCGCCGATCGCGGTCATGGCGATTTGTTCGGGGGTGGGGATCGGGTGGACTTGGGTGTCGGCAACGAAAAGCGGGCCATCTTCAAGGATCATCAGGCTAAGCGCGCCTTGGGGGTGCAACCCGCCACGGGCCAGCACCTGCCGGACATAGCCCAGATGCCACAGGTATTGGCCGAAGGTGCCGCAGATCATGCTGTCGGCGTCGCCCCGATGCACAGCAATGGCGGCAATGGCGGTGGTGTTGGTGCGCATCACGGCGCGGGCGATGTCGGGGGTGACGCCCTGCCGGGCCATCAACTCGTGATAGCTGCCCCAGTAATCGCGGTAGCGGTGGTCACTTTCGGGGTTCACGATTTCAAAATCGCGGTCCGGACGGATCGGTAGGCCCGCGCGTTCGCAGCGGGTGGCGATCACCTCGGGGCGGCCGATCAGGATCGGCTTGTCGGTCATCTCTTCCAGCATCGCGTTGGCGGCGCGCAGAACGCGCTCATCCTCGCCCTCGGCAAAGATGATCCGGCGCGAGGCGGTCGCGGCGGCTTCAAACACCGGGCGCATGATCAGCGCGGACTTGAAGACCGAGCCGTTCAGCTTTTCGCGGTAGGCGGTCAGATCTTCGATCGGGCGTTGGGCGACGCCGGTTTCCATCGCGGCCTTGGCCACGGCCGAGGCGACAACGCCGATCAGGCGCGGGTCAAAGGGTTTGGGGATCAGGTAATCCGCGCCGAACGTCAGTTGTTCGCCCTTGTAGGCGGCGGCGGCCTCGGCACTGGTGGTGGCGCGGGCAAGGGCGGCGATGCCGTCGATGCAGGCAAGTTCCATCGCGTCGTTGATGGTGGTGGCGCCCACATCCAGCGCGCCCCGGAAGATGAAGGGAAAGCACAGGACGTTGTTGACCTGATTGGGGAAATCTGACCGCCCGGTGGCGATTATGGCATCCGGGGCGACGGCGCGCACGGCGTCGGGCAGGATTTCCGGTGAGGGGTTGGCAAGCGCAAACACGATGGGGCGTTTGGCCATCTTGGCGACCATCTCGGGCGTCAGAACGCCGGGGCCGGACAGGCCGAGGAACAGGTCAGCGCCGGCAATCACGTCATCCAGCGTGGCGGCAGTGGTGCCTTGGGCGTAGGCGGCCTTTTGTTCGGTCATCTGGGCGGTGCGGCCCTTGTAGACCAGCCCCTCCAGATCGCAGAGCCAGACGTTTTTACGCTTTACGCCCAGTTTCAGCAGCATGTTCAGGCAAGCGATGCCCGCCGCACCGCCCCCGGTAGAAACGATCTTGATGTCGCCAAAGGCTTTGCCTGCCACATGCAGCGCGTTGGTGGCCGCCGCACCCACGACAATGGCCGTGCCGTGCTGGTCATCGTGAAAGACGGGGATGTTCATCCGCTCACGGCACAGCTTTTCGACGATGAAGCAATCGGGGGCCTTGATGTCCTCCAGATTGATCGCGCCAAAGGTGGGTTCAAGTGCGCAGACGATCGCGGCCAGTTTCACCGGATCGGGTTCGTTCAGTTCAATGTCAAAACAGTCGATGTTGGCGAATTTCTTGAAGAGCACGGCCTTGCCCTCCATCACTGGTTTGGAGGCCAAGGCGCCGATGTTGCCAAGTCCCAGAACGGCCGTGCCATTGGTGACCACCGCAACCAGATTGCCGCGCGACGTATAGCGAGAGGCGGTCGTGGGGTCGGCCTTGATTTCAAGGCAGGCTTCGGCCACGCCGGGGGAATAGGCGCGGCTTAGGTCGCGGCCATTGGCGAGCGGTTTGGTCGCGCGGATTTCCAGCTTACCGGGTTTGGGAAACTCATGGTAGTCCAGCGCTGCCTGCCGCGCATTGTCGTGCCGTGCCTCATCCATCGTCGTCTCCCCCGCGTTTGGTCCACGCCTAACCCATTCCCTTACGTCGGCCAAGCGCTTGAATGCCGCAAGTCTTTTCGGGGATTCCGTTAAATGGCGCGCTTTGGTGGCACGTGGCTGCCGAGCCGGTGGAGGGCGCTTGCACTTCGCCCCCGCTGGCAGCACACTTCCCGACCAGATGGTCAAATCCTTGGAGCTCTCAGATGTCCTTGCTTGAAGCTGCAACTGCCGTTCGGCTGCGTGCCTATGCGCCCTATTCGAAGTTTCAGGTCGGGGCGGCGATCCGGGCGACGTCGGGCGCGGTGCATGTGGGTTGCAACGTGGAAAACGTCGCTTATCCGGAGGGCACCTGTGCAGAGGCCGGGGCGATTGCGGCGATGATCGCGGCAGGGGATGGTGCGATTGCCGAGGTTTGCGTGATCGCCGACAGCCCCGAGCCGGTTCCGCCCTGCGGCGGTTGTCGGCAAAAGCTGGCGGAATTCGCGGCGGGCGATGTTGTGGTGACTCTGTGCACCACGGGGGGGGCGACGCGGAAGATGACGGTGGCCGAGTTGTTGCCGGGCATGTTCACGGCCGCGCATATGGCCAGCACCGGCCAAGGGACAAAGTGATGGACGCCCGCGCGATCATCGCCAAAATCCGGGATGGTGGGACACCCACCGCCGAGCAGTTGCGTTGGTTCGCGGCGGGGTTGGCCTCGGGTGGGGTGACGGATGCGCAGGCGGGGGCCTTTGCGATGGCCGTGCTGCTGAAGGGTCTTGGCGAAGAGGGGCGGGTCGCGCTGACGGTTGGGATGCGCGATTCTGGCCATGTGCTGGAATGGGATATGCCCGGCCCGGTATTGGACAAGCATTCAACCGGGGGCATTGGCGACTGTGTGTCTTTGTTGCTGGCGCCTGCTTTGGCGGCTTGCGGTGCCTATGTGCCGATGATCTCGGGCCGGGGGCTGGGGCACACCGGGGGCACGCTGGACAAGCTGGAGGCCATTCCCGGTTTCCGCAGCGCGATGAGTGAGGACGGGTTGCGGGCGCAGTTGCGGGATATCCGTTGCGCCATCGTCTCGGCCAGCGCAGAAATCGCCCCGGCGGACAAGCGGCTCTATGCGATCCGCGATGTGACGGGAACGGTGGAAAGCGTCGACTTGATCACGGCGTCGATCCTGTCGAAAAAGCTGGCGGCGGGGTTGGAGGCCTTGGTACTAGATGTCAAATGCGGCTCGGGGGCGTTCATGAAAACGCTGGAGGATGCCGAAGCTTTGGCGCGGGCGTTGGTCAGCACGGCGCAGGGGGCCGGATGCATGACAACGGCGCTGATCACCGACATGACCCAGCCCTTGGCCACGGCGGCAGGCAATGCGCTGGAGGTGATCGAGGTGATGGAGACGCTGACCGGCACGTCGGTCAATGCCGCATTGTGGGATCTGACGGCGGCGTTGGGGGGGGAGGCGTTGGCGCTTGGCGGCTTGGCGGCCGATCCGGAAGACGGGGCCGGGAGGATTGTGCAGGCCTTGGAAAGCGGTGCGGCTGCGGAATGGTTCGGGCGGATGATCGCAGCGCAGGGCGGGCCCGCGGATTTCGTGGACCGCTGGCCGGACCGTTTGCCCGCCGCCCCGGTCACGCGGGAGGTGCCCAGCCTGGGTGCCGGGTTTGTGGTTGCGATCGACGGCGAGGCGCTTGGCTTGGCAGTGGTCGCCTTGGGTGGTGGGCGGCAACGCGAGGGCGACAAGATCAACCCGTCGGTTGGCCTGTCAGAGTTGGCGGGCATTGGCGAGGATATTGGCGCGGGCGATCCGTTGTGTCTGGTGCAGGCCGCGACCGAAGCACAGGCCGAGGCGGCCGTGGCAGCGGTGCAGCGCGCTTACCGCGTGGGCCCGGCAGCGCCCGAAGACCCGCCGCTGGTTTTGAAAAGGATCGCGTGATGGCGCGGGCGTTTTTGGTGGTGATGGATTCTGTCGGCTGTGGCGGTGCGCCCGATGCGGCGGATTTTGGCGATGCGGGGGCCAACACCTTGGCCCATATCGCGCAGGCCTGCGCCGAAGGGCGGGCCGAAGCGGGCCGGTCTGGGCCATTGCGGATGCCGGTGCTGGATGGTCTGGGTCTGGGGGCCGCAATACGCCAGGCCTCGGGGCAAGCCACGCCGGGGCTGGCTGCGGTGCCGACGGGCTTTTGGGGGGCAGCGACCGAGGTGTCGCAGGGCAAGGACACGCCCTCGGGTCATTGGGAGTTGGCGGGCGTGCCGGTGCCTTGGGAGTGGACCTATTTCCCCGATACCCTGCCGGCCTTTCCCGAGGACATCGTTGCCGAGGTTTGCCGGCTGGCGGGGACGGAGGGCATTTTGGGCAATTGCCACGCCTCGGGCGTGCCGGTCATTGCCGAGCACTTTGAGGCGCATCTGAGAACGGGCTGGCCGATCTGTTACACGTCGGCCGACAGCGTGTTCCAGATTGCCGCCCATGAGGACGCGTTCGGGTTGGAGCGCCTGCTGGCGCTTTGTGCGGATCTGGCGCCGATGCTGCATGCCCGCAAAGTGGGCCGGGTGATCGCGCGGCCTTTTACGGGCGTGCCGGGGGCGTTCAAGCGCACTGCCAACCGCAAGGATTTCGCGATAGCACCGCCCGCGCCGACCCTGCTGGATTGGGTTGCAGGGGCCGAGCGTGCCACCCACGGCGTTGGCAAGATCGGTGACATCTTCTCGATGCGCGGGATTGGAAAGTTGTGGAAGGGAAAGTCTGATGCAGAGCTTTTCGATCATCTGGATCATTTGGGGGCAGGTGCTGAGGACGGTTCCTTGACCTTTGCCAACTTTGTCGAGTTTGACTCGCTGTACGGGCATCCGCGCGATGTGTCGGGCTATGCCCGCGCGCTGGAGTGGTTTGACGCGCGGGCCGGGGCGTTTCTGGCGGGGTTGCGGCCCGGTGATCTGGTGATCTTTACGGCAGACCATGGCAATGATCCGACATGGCGCGGGACGGATCACACCCGCGAGCGGGTGCCGGTGATCTGCGCGGGCGCGGGCAGCGGCAGTCTGGGTCTGTGCGCCTTTGCGGATGTGGGGGCGTCGGTCGCGGCGTGGCTTGGGGTTGCGGGGCAGGGGGTCGGGCGGTCGTTTCTGTGACGCGTGCCAGGGGCCTGCCCGTCGTTCTTGTTTCCAGCGCCGGGGGCTCTGCCCCCGGGACCCCCGGAGTATTTTGACCAAGATGAAAGGGTCGGGCATGAAGAGCTTGCCGAAAGTGGAGCTGCATTTGCATCTGGAGGGCGGTGCGCCGCCGGCCTTTATCCGGGGGTTGGCGAAGAAGAAGAAGATGGATCTGTCGGGGCTGTTCAATGAGGACGGCTCATACCGGTTCACCGATTTCTGGAACTTTCTGAAGGTTTATGAGGCGGCGACGACGACGCTGCAGAGCCCGGAGGATTTTCACCAGCTGACCCTCGCGGTGCTGGAGGAAAGTGCGGCCAGTGGAGTGGTTTATACCGAAGCGTTCCTGAGCCCCGATTTCTGCGGCGGGCGCGATCTGGGGGCGTGGCGCGAATATCTGCACGCGATTGAAGAAGCGGCGGCAATTGCCGAGCGGACGATGGGGATCACGCTGCGCGGGATCATCACCTGTATCCGGCATTTTGGCCCCGAAAAGGCGCGGGAAACGGCGCGCTGTGCAGCGGAGACCGCGGGCAAATTCATCACCGGGTTTGGGATTGCGGGCGATGAAAAGGTGGGGGCGCCGAAGGATTATCTGTGGTCGTTCGACATGGCGCGCGAGGCGGGGTTGCGGATCACCGCCCATGCCGGCGAATGGCGCGGGCCGGGTGAGGTGCGGGCCGCGATGAATGATCTGGGAGCGGAGCGGATCGGCCACGGGGTGCGGGCCATCGAGGATCTTGCGCTGGTCGATGAGATTGCCGAGCGCGGTGTGGTGTTGGAGGTTTGTCCCGGCTCTAACGTGGCCTTGGGGATTTATCCCAGTTTCCGCGCCCATCCGATTGGCGAGATGTTCGACCGGGGGGTGAAGGTCACCATCTCGACCGATGATCCGCCGTTCTTTCACACCACGATGGCGCGGGAATATGAGATGTTGCATCAAGCCTTTGACTGGGATGAGGGGGTGTTTGACAAGATTGCCCGAACCTCGCTTGACGCGGCATTCTGTGACGCGGATACCAAGTCAAAGATCGCCAAAAAACTGGAGCAAGGCCATGCTTGACCATTTGACAGTCGTTTCCCATCCGCTTGTGCAGCACAAGCTGACGTTGATGCGAGAAAAGGACACTTCGACCGCCTCGTTCCGCAAGTTGCTGCGCGAGATCAGCTTGCTGCTGGCCTATGAGGTGACGCGGGAGTTGCCGATGACCACCAAGGCGATCGAGACGCCGCTGGAGCCGATGCAGGCCCCGGCGATTGACGGCAAGAAGCTGGCGTTGATTTCTATCTTGCGGGCGGGCAATGGGTTGCTGGACGGGATACTGGAGCTGATCCCGGCGGCACGGGTGGGGTTTGTCGGGCTATACCGTGACCCCGAAACGCTGCAACCGGTGCAATATTACTGCAAATTGCCGGATCATCTGGAAGAGCGGCTTTCCATTGTGGTCGATCCGATGCTGGCGACGGGCAATTCTTCGGTTGCGGCGATCTCGCTTTTGAAACAATCGGGCGCGCGCAATATCCGGTTTTTGTGCCTTTTGGCGGCCCCTGAGGGCATCGCGCGCATGAAAGAGGCCCATCCGGATGTACCAATCGTCACAGCATCTGTGGATAGCCACCTCAATGACCATGGATATATTGTACCCGGACTAGGGGATGCGGGTGATCGGATGTTCGGTACCAAATAAAGTCTTACCCCCTTTACTCGGAAACAATCCTCGCGCATGATTCGGCCCAAACTACTTGGGGGTAGTCATGTTTTTGAAAGTTGTTTCTGCCGCTGTTCTGGCGACAGTCTGTTTCACTTTTGGCGCGCAAGCGCAGTCGGTGGCCGATATCGGCGGGCCGGCAAACCTGCCCCCGGCAGGCTTTAAAGGTCAGCAGTTTGTCGACAAGCGCGGCTGTGTGTTCCTGAAGGCCGGATTGGGGGGGCAAACCAATTGGGTGCCGCGCGTCGGTCGGAACCGTAAGGCGTTGTGTGGCTATCCGCCCAGCTTTGCCAAGCCGCCAGAGGTGGTTGAAAATCAGGTAGCGGCCCCTGCTCCGGCGCAGGTTGCGGCGGCGGCGCCTGTGGCGCGGGCCCCAGTGGCTGCGGCGCCGGTCATGCGGGCGCCGCGCGTTGCGGTCGCTGCGGCAGAACCTGCGCCGTCAACATATGTTCCCGCGGTCGTCGCGGTGGCGGCCCCGGTTGTGGTTGCGCGTCAGCCCGCGCCCTACGCCCAGACCGCACCGCAAAGCGGGTATGAGGTGGTGTCAGGGCAGGGCGTGGCCGGCAAGATCGGCTGCTATACCTCGGCCCCCGTGGCAGAGCGGGTCAAATTGACCAGCGGCGGCACTGCGGTGGTGTGCACGCGAGGCGACGGCACGATGAACGGCTGGCGGCCGCCGATCTATCCGGTGGGCGCAAGGGTGGGTGCGGCGCTGAGCGATCCGGTCGGAGTTGCGCGTGCAGATCGTGGCGGAGCGGCGGGCTATGTCGCAGATTATGCGGCGGCGGTGCCTCGGGCTGCGGCGCCCGTTGCCGCGGTTCCGACGCCTCCGGCGGGTTATGTCTTGGCTTGGGATGATGACCGGCTGAACCCCAATCGTGGGCGCGGGACGGCGCAGGGCTGGGCGGATCAGGATCAGGTGTGGACCCGTGAGGTTCCCGCGCGTCTGGTTGCCGACGTTCCCAAAGCCAAGCGCAAGAAGGCGCTGTTGGCAGAGCCGGTGGGCAGCCGTGTGACAGTTTCTACCAAGAATTCGGCCACAGCGCCGATTGTCGCGGCTAAGGCGGCAGGTCGGTCTTATGTTCAGGTGGGCACGTTTGGCGTGTCCTCCAACGCGGATGGTGCGGCGTCGCGGTTGCGGGCTTTGGGCCTGCCCGTGTCGCGGTCCAAAATTACTTCAGGCGGCAAGGCCATGCAGATCGTGCTGGCGGGTCCCTTTGCTTCGGCTGCCGATGCGCGCGCTGCGTTGTCGATGGCACGCGGTGCGGGCTTTGGCGACGCGATCCTGCGCTAATAAAAAGTCGGGCATATAAATCTTACCCCCGGGCCCTAGGCTCGGGGGTTTTTTCTTTTGTGCCGGGGGGTCTAGGTCACTTTGAGCAGATGGCCTGCAACTGAATCCAGGATTCGTCGGTTAGCACGGTTTTGCCCGAGCCATCAGGGAAGGGATCGCCCTGGACCAGCGCAAGGGAGATCGCCGCGCCATGGTCTTGGCGCAAGGCGTAAGGGGTTGCCGAGACATTGGCGGACCGGAAGGCGGCCAGCAGGGCATCGGTGTCGGGGGCGGATGGCGGCGGCAGGGCAAGCAAAATCTCACCATAGCCGGTGATCGCGGTGGATGAGGTTGCGCCCGAAGTCAGCAAGCGCAGCGTGGCGGCAAGGCCCATGTGATCCAGAAGGGCGGTGACCGGATCGGTGCCTTTGGCGGCCAGTTCGGTCGCAAGCAGGTATCCGGCCAGCGTGTCCGGGCCGTCGCTGCCCTCAACCAAGGCGGCGGGCAGCACGATCAGGTTGCCGGGCAATAGCAGGGGGGCCGTCAGCGCGTTGCGGACCACTTCGATGCGGGGCGGGGCTTTGGGGAAGAGCCGGGTAGCGAGCTCTGCCGCCGCGTGACGGCCCGAGACGGACTTGCACGCGGATCCTGTCAGGCGGCCCAGATCGGCCAAGGCAAATTCACCCAGTTCATCCCGGGTCGGTGCGGGCAGAACCGCGGCTGTTTGTTGCACCAGTTTGCCCGGCAGCCAGAACACCACAACCCCTACCACCAACAGCGCCGCCGTGCCCAGCACAACGCCGCGCAGGCGGCCCGGATGCGGGCGCCGCCGTTCCAACACGGTGCGCACGGTTTCCAGCGCGGCGATCATGTCGGTGTCTTCCACCTCGAGCGTTTCGGGGGCGTCGGCACCGGGGCCGTAGAGCGCGGGGCTTTCGCCGGGGTTCAAGCGCTCTAACGCGGGCAGCGACCATTGGGCCAGTGCCATCTCATTCTTGGGGTCGCTCAGGATGATGGTCGCCTCACGCAGGCCGACGATGACCTCCCGCCGTTTGGCTTGCGGATGTTCGCGCCAGAGGCCGGGGCTTTCAAGCCGGTCATATTTGCGGAGCGCCGTCATGCGCGTTTAAAGCCTACCTGCTACCCAAGTTCGTCGCAGGTTATCCCAGCGGGTCGCGGGCCACAATCATTGCCGGGTCCGCAGATCGGGCAAGTGGTGTTTTCCTTGGCCTTTGGCGGGGTGCCGGGGGCACATACCCGGTTCTGACCAGGCCGGTGTCGCTTTCTGACGCGCAAGAGGCCCCGGGGCGGGCGAGTTGGAGAGCGTAAGAGGAGTGCCCGATGCAACAATCCGTGACCCATGACCGCACTTTGGCAGCGGCCGGTCTGATCCTTGTCTATGCGATGGTGATCGGATTTACCGACAACTATGTGCGGGTGATCGCGGAGGCGGTGGGGCTTTGGCAGTTCCATGCAACGCGCACGCTGATGGCGATGGTTTTGCTGGGGCTTGCCGTGCCGGTTTTGGGGTTGCGGTTGCGCCCGGTGAACCTGCGCGCGGTGATCGCCCGCTCGGCCATCCACGGCACGGGAATGATGATCTATTTCGGGGCCTTGGCGTTTCTGCCGGTGGCGCTCGTTGCGGCGGGGTTGTTTACGGCGCCGATCTTTGTGCTGCTGATTTCGCGCTTTGCCTATGGGCACCGGATTGGGCCAGTGCGGATCTTTGCGGTGGCAGTCGGGTTTCTGGGCGTGGTGTTGGTGCTGGGCCCGCAGGCGTTAAGCGGCGCGTCTTTGGCCGCGCTGCTGCCGGTGCTGGCCGGGGCCTTTTACGCGATGGGCAACATCGCGACGCGGGAATGGTGCCCCGAAGAAAGTGCGGAAACCTTGCTCGCCGGGTTCTTCATTGGGCTGGGCGTGCTGGGGGTGATCGGCATGGCGATCCTGACGGTCTGGCCGTTGGTGGTGCCGCCGGGGGCCGCTGGGTTTGTGATGCGTGGGCCGGTCTGGCCGGATGGCGCGTTCTATTTCTGGACCTTCGTGCAGGCGGCCGGATCGCTTTTGGGGGTGGGGATGATGATCCGCGCCTACCAGATCACGGATGCGGGGCGCGCCTCGGTGCTGGAATATGTGATCCTGCCCGCCTCGGCCTTTTGGGGCTGGGTGCTGTGGGGGGAGCGGTTGGACCTGCTTGCCGTGCTGGGGATGGGGCTGATTGTGGCGGCCGGGGCGATGATCGCCCTGCGCGCCCGCGTTCAGGAGGGCTGATCGCCCACAGCTTCGCGCCAGTGGCGGCGACACAGGCTGACGTAGGTCTCATTGCCCCCGATCACCACTTGTTCGCCGTCGCGCAGGGCACGCCCGTCAGGGCCACGGCGGATCACCATTGTCGCCTTTTTCCCGCAATGGCAGATGGTGCGGACCTCGCGCATCTCATCGGCCCAAGCCAGCAAAGCGGCGGAGCCGGGGAAGAGATTGCCTTGGAAATCAACGCGCAAGCCGTAGCACATGATCGGCACGCCCAGATCATCCACCGCACGGGCCAATTGCCAGACCTGCTCTTTGGACAAGAACTGCGCCTCGTCGATGAAGACACAGGCGACCTTTTCAACCGCAAAGCGGGTGGCGAGTTTGTCGTAAAGATCCTCACCCGCGGTAAAGGTATCGGCAGGCTCACCAATGCCGATGCGGCTGGCGATACGCCCGTCACCGGCGCGGTTGTCGAACTGGGCTGTGACCAGATAGGTCGCCATGCCGCCCTCGCGGTAGTTGTGCGAGGCTTGCAAGAGCAGGGTCGACTTGCCCGCGTTCATCGTGGAGTAGTTGAAGTAAAGCTTTGCCATGCCGTCACATACCGAGGCACGCCGTTTGGTGCAAGCGGGCGAAAAGGCAGGGTCGGCGGCGGGGTGTCAGATCCCGTTACACGCCGAAACAACCGGCACCACACTGGGTAGACAGGCCCGCCGCAAGGCCGAGAAAAACCAAAATCCGACCTTTCCGCACAACAGGTTATGCGGCGGACCCCCACCCGAACCGACGCTGGGGGCGCCGGCCACTCGTACCATCCCATCACACGGGATACCTTTATCAATGACAAACTCTTGCGACAGCATTAATGGGAAAAGGTAAATCCAATTCCCCGTACCGATTTGGCCGGGGTGGTTAAGGCGTGACATGAGTATCGAGACCTACCTGAAAAAACACAGCGAAGCCTTGGTCAAAGACGTGGGCATCGAAGCCGCGTGTGAGATCACCGGCAAATCCAAGGCCACTTTGGGCCGCTATTATTCTGACGCGAGCGAGCATGACGACCGGTTCATGCCGATCGACGTGGTGGCGCGGCTGGAGGCGGCAAGCCGCTTTCCGCATGTTACCTCGGCCTTGGCCGACCTGCGCGGGATCACGCTGTCCTATGATTCAGACCGCAAGAATGCGGCCTCGACAGGCGTCAATCAGGATGTGGTGATGCTTGCGCAGCGCTTTGCGATCCTGATGTCGGAATACAACGCGGCCATCGGGGATGGGCGGATTTCTATCAACGAAGCCAAGAGGTTGCTGCGCGAAACGCTGGCGCTGCAGCAGGTCTTGCTGGACATGAAGCTGAACCTCGAAGACGAGGTGAGCTAGGCCGCCCCGGGTATCCCGGAGCGGCCCGTTCGCACTTAGACCGGGCGGCGCGGCTTGCCACCTTCGGCGCGGCGCGGGGTGAACGTGCCACCCTGCGGCTTGGGCGCACCGGCGGGCTTGCCAGCAGCAGCCGGACGGCCTTGGCCCCCGCCTGCGCGCTGCGGCTTGGAGGATTTGACGGGCGGCTTGGCGCCCGGCTTTTGGCCGCCACGGCCCGACGACGGACGCTGACCGCGGTTCTGACCGGGCTTGGGCGTTGCGGCGACGATATCCGCCGCCCAAGGCGCACCTGCAAGCACCGGAATAGGCTTTTTCAACACCTTTTCAATGGCATGCAGCTCGCCCATCTCACCGGGTGAACAGAAGGCAACCGCCGTTCCCTCCGCGCCGGCACGCGCGGTGCGGCCGATGCGGTGGACATAGTTTTCCGGAACGTTGGGCAGATCAAAGTTGTAAACGTGCCGAACGGTGGGAATATCAATCCCCCGTGCCGCCACATCCGTGGCCACCAGAACATCCAACTGGCCCGAACGGAATTCCGTCAGGGTGCGGTCGCGTTGGCTTTGGCTTTTGTTGCCGTGGATTGAGCCAACCTTGAAGCCCCATACTGCCAGCAATTTGCTAAGTTTCTCTGAACCGTGCTTGGTGCGGCCAAAGACCAGCGCCTGCTCGCCGACGTGCTTTTTCAGGTATTCTTCCAGCAGGCGGGCCTTGTCGCCGTTCGGGATGAAGTGCACGCCTTGGTCGATTTTCTCAATCGGTTTGCCGGGGGTTGCGACCTGCACGCGGATCGGGTCGCGCAGGTAAGCGTCTGCAATCTCTTCGATATCCTTCGGCATGGTAGCCGAGAACAGCAGGGTCTGGCGCTTTTGCGGGATGTGCTTGGCGATCTTGCGCAGGCTGTGGATGAAGCCCATGTCCAGCATGTGGTCGGCCTCGTCCAGCACCAGATAGGCGCATTTCTCAAGGCTGACATCGCCGCGTTCCAGCAGGTCAATCAGGCGGCCGGGCGTGGCGACCAGAACGTCGGTGCCCTTGCTAAGTGCTTGAGCTTGCTTGAAAAGGGATGCCCCGCCGACAACCATGGTCACTTTGACAGCGGTGCCTTTGGTGAAGATTTCAAGGTTGTCCTTGATCTGCGAGATCAGCTCACGCGTCGGCGCAAGGATCAGCGCGCGGACGTTCTTCGGCCCCGGCGGGTGGCCGAGGTCCAGCAAACGGTGCAGCAAAGGCAGGCCGAAAGCGGCGGTTTTACCGGTGCCGGTCTGGGCCAGACCCATAAGGTCGCGGCCTTCCATGATGTGCGGGATTGCCTGAGCCTGAATGGGCGTCGGGGTTTTGAGTTGGGTTTTCTCAAGCGCTTTCAGCAGCTTGGGTGAAAGGCCCAAAGATTCGAACGTAGCCATGATAGTCTTTCCGACGGCCCATTGGCCGCCCTCGGCCCCAAGGGCCGACAGTGGGAAGCGGAGACCCTCGCGCCGGACCCTTGTCCTGCGCCGTGCCTTCCGCGGAACCCCTGCGTGCGGTGGGAACCAGTCTCGGGGCCTTACACATGCTCACGCGGCACGGGCACTCCGATAGGTGGCAGATGGGAGATTTGGGCCGCAATGTCAAGAAAGAAGGCGTCTTCTTTTGATCTTCTTCCGATCTTCCTGACGTCTTTCGGTGGCTGACGGCGGTTTGGAGGCGGCCTTCATCCCCGCCAAAAGGATTTTTACTACCTTTTCCAAAAGCTGATACTGTTCGCTGGGCGTGCCACCAGATTTCCGGGGCCAAGTAAGAAACCGACCCGCGGGACTGCGAAAATCACCCGCAGCTTTCTGCACATTTTATGACCAAGCGCCGTATCCGTATTTTGCTTTTTACAGGAGTTCGCTGTGGCTAATTTGAAATCTGTTGAAGAGAATTTTGCCGATTATAAAAGACGGGCGCCACTGACAGGGGCGATCGGTTCCAATATCGGGATGCTTGCGGCGTGGATGGATTTGAGCGCGGCCTATTGTGGTCTGCCCTGTTCGGTCCGGTCGACCACGCAGCTTGACCGGCTGGCAAAGCAGGTTTGTTGGGCGGTTCAATCTGTAGTGCCTAGCTCTCAGATTCTGAATAACGCGTTGAATATGGCCTATTATCCGTTCGTTACGGCCAATGGCGTCATCTGGGCGATCTGGCAGGCGCGTGTGTCGCTTGTGGTCAGTGATGAGCCGCGCCAAGAGCAGATGCAGGGCATCAGCAAGGGCGACGCGATGCGGCTTTCAGAGAACACGCAGCGTATTCTGGCGTGGAAGGCGGAGATCGCGCTGCGGCACGGTGGCGATTACAAGATGTATATTGAGCAGATGCTGGAGCCGTTAAGCGGCTTTGCCGAGTTGGCCGAACAAAGGGCCCAGTTTGTTCAGGCGAGCATGGAAATCCAGATGAACGCGCGTGTGATGAACATGCGAATCTCTTCCCGCTAACGCCCGCGCGGGGGTGCCGAAAACGCCCCGGCGGAGCGTTTTCGGCGTATTTTACCCCTGCAACGTCCTTACACCATAGCCTTCGCCCCGGGCCTTCATCGCGGCGACAACCGCGATGGCGGCAGCGGCGGTGGTGAAGTAGGGGATCTTGTCCATCAGCGCCACGCGGCGGATGTCGCGGCTATCGGATACGGCTTGGGTGCCCTCGGTGGTGTTCATCACCATCGCGATGTCGTCATTCTTCAGGCGGTCCACGATGTTCGGGCGGCCTTCATAGACCTTGTTGACCAGCGTGGCGGCGATGCCCTGCTCGGTCAGCCAGGCGGTTGTGCCTTTGGTGGCGACGATTTCAAAGCCGAGGGCCAGCAGGTCGCGCATCGCGGCGGCGAAGGCGGCGGATTTGTCCATGTCCTTGATCGACACAAACGCGCGGCCAGCCTCGGGCAGGATCACGCCCGCGCCCATCTGCGCCTTGAGGAAGGCCAGAGCAAAGGTGCGGTCCCAGCCCATCACTTCGCCGGTTGACCGCATTTCCGGCCCCAGAACCGGGTCAACGCCGGGGAAGCGGGCAAAGGGCAGCACCGCCTCTTTGACCGAGAACCACGGCGTGATCGGGTCGGCCAGCGTGAAGGGGTTGGCGAGCGGCAGCGGGCTGTCGGGGCCCACACCTTGGGCATAGGCCTGCCGCATGGGGAAGTTCGACATCGGCTCACCGGCCATAAGGCGGGCGGCGATGGCGGCGATGGCGCTGTCGGTGGCTTTGGCGACGAAGGGCACGGTGCGCGAGGCGCGCGGGTTCACTTCCAGCACGTAGATCGTCTCGCCTTTGATGGCGAATTGGACGTTCATCAGGCCGACCACGTTCAGCGCGCGGGCCATGGCGACGGTTTGCAGCTTTAGCTCTTCGATGATCGCGGGCGACAGCGAATGGGGCGGCAGGCAGCAGGCAGAGTCGCCCGAATGGACGCCCGCCTCTTCGATATGCTCCATGATGCCAGCGACATGCACGTTCTGCCCATCGGACAGGGCGTCCACGTCGACCTCGATCGCGCCGGACAGGTAGCTGTCGAGCAGAACCGGGCTGTCACCGGACACCTGCACCGCGGTGGCGATGTAGCGTTCCAGTTGGGCATCGTCGCGGATGATTTCCATCGCGCGGCCGCCCAGCACAAAGGAGGGGCGGATCACCAGCGGGTAGCCCACGTCACGGGCGACGGCAAAGGCCTCATCCCGGCTGCGGGCGGTGCCGTTGTGGGGCTGTTTCAGGTCCAGCTTGTGCAGCAATTGCTGGAACCGTTCGCGATCTTCGGCAAGGTCGATGGCGTCGGGCGTGGTGCCAAGGATCGGGATGCCTTCGTTGTAAAGTGCGTTGGCCAGTTTAAGCGGGGTCTGGCCGCCGAACTGCACGATCACGCCGTGCAGGGTGCCGTTGTCCTGCTCTACGCGCAGGATTTCCAGCACATGTTCCAGCGTGAGCGGTTCGAAATACAGCCGATCCGAGGTGTCATAGTCGGTCGACACGGTTTCGGGGTTGCAGTTGACCATGATCGTTTCATAGCCCGCCGCCGTCAGCGCATAGCAGGCGTGGCAGCAGCAGTAGTCAAATTCAATCCCCTGACCGATGCGGTTGGGACCGCCGCCAAGGATGACGACTTTCTTGGCGGCAGAGGGCCGCGCTTCGCATTCCACTTCGCCCATCGCGGGCATCTCGTAGGTGGAATACATGTAGGGGGTCTGGGCCTCAAACTCTGCGGCGCAGGTGTCGATGCGCTTAAAGACCGCGGTGACGCCAAGGTTGCGGCGGGCGCGGCGGATGTTCGCCTCTTCGCGCCCCGTCAACTTGGCAAGGCGGGCGTCGGTGAAGCCCATGATTTTCAAGCGACGGATGCCGTCGGCATCCAGCGGCAGCCCGGATTTGCGGACCTCGGCCTCGGCGTCGATGATCTCGCGGATGCGGGCAAGGAACCACGGGTCAAAGGCGGTGATCGCGTTGATCTGGTCATCGGTCAGGCCGTGGCGCATGGCTTGGGCGATGACAAGGATACGCTCGGGCGTCTGTTTTGACAGCGCCTTGGTGATCGCCGCCACGTCGGGCGCGCCTTCGATGGCGATTTCGTCAAAGCCCGACAGGCCGGTCTCGAGGCTGGCCAGCGCCTTTTGCATCGATTCGTGGATGGTGCGGCCAATGGCCATAACCTCGCCCACCGATTTCATCGCGGTGGTCAGGTTGTTTTCTGCGCCGGGGAATTTCTCAAACGCAAAGCGCGGGATCTTGGTGACGACATAGTCGATGGAGGGTTCAAAGGACGCGGGCGTCACTTTGGTGATGTCGTTGTCCAACTCATCCAGCGTATAGCCGACGGCAAGTTTTGCGGCGATCTTGGCGATGGGAAAGCCGGTGGCCTTGGACGCAAGGGCGGAGGACCGCGAGACGCGCGGGTTCATCTCGATCACCACCATGCGGCCATCGGCGGGGTTGATCGCCCATTGCACGTTGGAGCCGCCGGTTTCCACGCCGATTTCGCGCAGCACGGCGATAGAGCCGTTGCGCATGATCTGGTATTCCTTGTCGGTCAGCGTCAGGGCCGGGGCCACGGTGATGCTGTCGCCGGTGTGCACGCCCATCGGGTCGATGTTTTCAATCGCGCAGATGATGATGGCGTTGTCGGCGGTGTCGCGCACCACCTCCATCTCAAACTCTTTCCAGCCGAGCAGGGATTCGTCGACAAGGATCTGCGCCATGGGCGAGGCTTCAAGGCCAGAACGGCAGATCGCTTCGTAGTCGTCGCGGTTGTAGGCCACGCCGCCGCCGGTGCCGCCAAGGGTAAAGGCGGGGCGGATGATGGCGGGCAGGCCCACGTAATCAAGCGCCGCGATCGCCTCGGCCACGCCCGCGGCGATATCGTATTTGCCGGTGGGAAGTTTCGGGGCGGCGATGATCGTGGCTTTGGGGTTTTCCAGACCGATGCGGTCCATCGCCTCGCGGAACAGCTTGCGGTCTTCGGCCATCTCGATGGCTTCGCGTTTCGCGCCGATCAGTTCGACGTTGAACTTTTCCAGCACGCCCAGATCGGCAAGTGCCAGCGCGGTGTTCAGGCCGGTTTGCCCGCCCATCGTGGGCAAGAGCGCGTCGGGGCGTTCTTTTTCGATGATCTTGGCGACCACCTCGGGCGTAATCGGCTCAATATAGGTCGCATCGGCAAGCCCCGGATCGGTCATGATCGTCGCCGGGTTGGAGTTTACCAGAATGACCCGGTAGCCCTCTTCGCGCAGCGCCTTGCAGGCTTGGGCACCGGAATAGTCGAACTCACAGGCCTGACCAATCACGATGGGACCGGCTCCGATGATCATGATGGATTTGATATCGGTTCTTTTCGGCATGGCGGCCCCCTGCAAGCGTCTCTGTCGGCAAAACTTTGCGGGTTATAGCCAGCAGGCGCAGGGGCGCAAGGGGCGTTGGGCCCCAGACGCGGGAAAAGGCCTAAAGCGACAGCCCCGCGCGCGTGGTCAGCCAAAGCATCAGCAGATAAAGCATGAAGGTCAGCCCGCAGCCCAACCCAAGGGACAGCCAGAACGGGGTTCCGTGCCGCAAAAGTGCGGGAATCACGATGAACATGGGAATCGAGGGCGCAACATACCACAGGGTCGCGCTGGCATGGTTGGCCAGCCGGATCGGGTCTTTGGTATCGTGCCAAAGCCAGATCATCCCCAGCACCGAAACCAAGGGCAGCGAGGCGATCAGCGCGCCAAGCCCGGCATTCTTGCGCGCCACCTCAGAGGCCAGCGCGATAAGCACGCCGGAAATTACGGCTTTGAGCAGCAGATACATGGGGGCGCTCCTGTTGGGCAAAGGAAAAGGCGGCCAGAATTTCTGGCCGCCTTTGTCTAGCAGATTTTGCAGATTAGCGCGCGGTTTCGCCAACCGCTTTTTCGGCGGCAGCGATGACGGCCTTGCGGGCGGCGATGCGTTCGCCCGTCGGCGGGCCTTCAAAGCGACGGTTTTCGACCGTAACCCAAAGGATAAGCGCCAGAGCGATGAAGCCCAGCACGACCCAAAGCACGCGCTCATTCGGGGGGGCGACGGCGATGAACAGGATCACCCCCATGCCGACCACCGACAGAACGGTGACAAGTTTGTAGACGCCTGCGCTCATCGCCCAAGGGCCGGGTTTGGCCCATTTCGGTCCGCCGTAGGCAAACAAGGCGGCCACCAGCGGAATGGTGAAGGACAAGAACAGGAAGACCAGCGTGGAGTTCACCACAATCACATAGATCGAGGTTTCGCCAACCTTGATCGACATGGCGAGCAGCACATAGAGGATGCACAGCGCCGTGGCGGTCCAGATTGCGTTCACGGGGGTCCGATACTTCGGCGACACCGAGGCCAAGGCCTTGGAGCCGATCGGCATGCCGTCATCGCGCGAGAAGGCAAAGAGCATCCGGCTGGCCGAGGTGACCGTGGCCAGACCGCAGAGGAATTGCGCGATGAAGATGCCAAGGTAGAGCACCGTCTTCAAGCCGGCAGGCATGATGGTGTCCATCGTGGCAAAGAACATGCCCCAGCCCTGACCCGCCGCAACCGACAGATCCGGAATGGCCAGGGTGATCGAGCACAGCATGATCCAGCCGACCAGCGACGACCAGAACACAGCCGTCACGATGCCTTTTGGCACCGACATGGCGGCGTTCTTGGTTTCCTCGGACGTGTGGGCCGAGGCGTCATAGCCGGTGATCGTATAGACCGGCAGCAACAGGCACAGCAGGAACAGATAGCCCATGTTGTCCGATTGCGGGAACACATCGCCGCCTGCCGGACCGGAGTAGTTGGTGAAGGTCCACAGGCGCGAGATGTCGATGGCGGGTGCGAAATACAGGCAAGCCACCACCAGAACGGCGGTTGTGGCGAAGATGATATAGCCCGAAATGTCGGTCAGGATCGTGGTGACCTTGATGCCGAGGTGGTTGAACAGCGCCTGAACGATGGTGATGGCGGCCACGAACAGCACGACTTGCGTGTCGGTGCCAGCAAAGCCAAACGATGCGCCGAAGGTGCCAGCGAAGAAATAGGCGGTGCCGATGTTGATGGCGCCGAGAACCGTGATCAGGCCCAAAAGGTTAAGCCAAGCCGTCAGCCAGCCCCAGAACCGGCCGCCAAGGATAGAGGCCCAGTGATAAAGCCCACCCGCCGTAGGGAAGGCCGATGCGATTTGCGCCATTGCCAGCGCAAACATACCTGACACAAGGCAACCCACGATCCAGCCGATGCCAGCACCCGCGCCACCCACCGAACCGATCGCTTGCGCGAAAGAGTTGATGCCGCCGGATAGGATGCAGATGATCGAGAACGAGATTGCGAAGTTCGAGAATTTTGACATGGAGCGCGAAAGCTCCTGGGCATAGCCCATGCCGTGGAGGACTTTGATATCCTCGTGGGCATCCTTATCGGTGTAATCGTCCGATGCCATTACGTTTCCCTCTGACCCGTTGGAGTGGTCTTGTTTATCATTAAGGTGCGGCGATTTGCCTTACCTGACGGCAGGGAAGCGCGAAAATTTCAGTCTGGCAAGCACTGAATAAATCTTTTCAGAAAACTTTCGGTTCCGGCGTGAAATAACGGCGTTTCGAGGTCGGATTTGCATCAGGACGCGGCGGCTTGGGGCTGGTCTTGGGGCGCGTGCTGTCCTACGTCATGGAAATGGCAGGGAGGCGGCGCGCGTGATCCTGATTGAAGACGGACCTGACAACCGACCGGCGCTGTTTGACGGTGCGCGGAGCCTGATCGTGGCGCGGCGCGCCGACGAGGTTCTGGGGGCCTTTGCCGCATTGGACGCGGCGCGGGCGGCAGGGCATTGGGTGGCCGGCTGGATCGCCTATGAGGCGGGCTATGCCTTGGAGCCAAAGCTGGCCGAGCTGATGCCAGAAGACGCCGGGCCGCTGGTGGTGTTTGGCGTCTACGACGGGCCGCAGGACGCGGGCCCGGCGCTGGCGCAAGCGGTGGGCGAGGCGGGGGGGGCGGCCTTGGCACCGCCGGAGCCGCTGATCAGCCGGGCAGAGTATGACAGCGCGATGGGCCGGGTGATGGGCTACATTGGCGCGGGCGACTGCTATCAGATCAACCTGACCTTTCCGATGCAGAGCGCGCTGTTGTCGGGGACCGCCTTGGGCCTTTACGGCGCGCTGCGGGCGCGGCAGGCGGTGGGGCATGGCAGCTATGTGGCGCTGGGGGAGGGGCCGGTGTTGGTGTCGCGCTCGCCTGAGTTGTTCGTGCGGATCGGGGCCGAGGGGCGGATCGAGGCGCGACCGATGAAGGGCACCGCCCCGCGCGACCCCGACCCGGTGCGCGATGGCGAGCTGGCCGAAGAGCTGCGTGCCTCGGCCAAGGGGCAGGCCGAAAACCTGATGATCGTGGACCTGCTGCGCAACGATATCAGCCGGGTGGCGCGGGTCGGGTCGGTCAAGGTGCCCAAGCTGTTCGCGGTCGAAAGCTATGCGACGGTGCATCAGATGGTGTCGACCGTCGTGGGGCAATTGGTAGAGCCGCCGTCGATGGCGGGGGTGATGGCGGCGCTGTTTCCTTGCGGGTCGATCACCGGGGCACCGAAAATTCGCGCGATGCAGATTATCCGCGAAGTGGAACCGCATCCGCGCCGGGCCTATTGCGGGGCGATCGGGTGGATGGCGCCGGGGGGGAGGCGTCCTTTTCGGTGGCGATCCGCACGCTGAGCCTGTGGCCCGGGGGCCGGGTGGTGCTGAATGTGGGCGGCGGCGTGGTGCAAGACAGCACGGCGGACGGAGAATGGGAGGAAGCCTTGTGGAAAGCGCGCTACGTGCGGGGGCTGACGCGCCCGGTTTGAAGCTGATCGAGACGCTGCTGTGGGATGGCACCGGCTTTCCCCGGCGGGCGGGGCATCTGGCGCGGTTGCAGCGGTCGGCGGGGCTGTTGGGATGGGATGCGGGCGCGGCAGAGCGGGCTTTGGCCCGCGTGCGGCACGAGGGGCCCGCGCGGGTGCGGTTGACGCTGGACGCGGCGGGGCGGGTCGAGGTGGTGCTGGCCGATCTGCCGCCCGCGCTGCCGGTCTGGCGGGTGGGGCTGGCGGAGGTACGGCTTTGGTCAGCCGATCCGTGGCTGACGGTGAAATCCACCCATCGTCAGGTGTATGACGTGGCACGGGCCGGATTGGCGGCGGGGCTGGATGAGGTGATCTTTGCCAATGAGCGCGGCGAGGTTTGTGAGGGCACGATAACGTCGGTGTTCTTCGACCGTGGCGCGGGGACGCGGACGCCACCGCTGGCTTGCGGGGCTTTGCCGGGGGTCTTGCGGGCGGAACTGGCCTGCCCGGAAGAGGTGCTGCACGTCGCGGACCTGCCGGGGGTTCGGCTGTGGTTGGGCAATGCGTTGCGCGGGCTAGGCCCGGCGGTCTGGGTCGGGTGAGCCGGATCGGGCGATTTGGGGCGCGGCCGTTTTTGAATGGCGCGGCTGCGCCGCAGGCCGATATCTCGCCTTTGCAGGCTCGGGTCGAAGGGGGCTTTCCGCCCCCTCGGCCTGCGGCCTCACCCCCGGAGGATATTTGGTGACAGAAAATGGGGGGCGGGGGCGTGTTGGGGGCTGGGGCTTTGGCGGGTGGGCTTGACTTCACGGGGTAGGCGGGGTGTATCGGGCCGGAACCGATTTTGCCTCCGTGAAGGGGAAGCTGATGCACGCTTATCGCAGCCATACTTGCGCCGATCTGAACATTGCCCATGTAGGTCAGGAGGTTCGCCTCTCTGGTTGGGTGCATCGCGTCCGGGACCACGGCGGGGTGTTGTTCCTCGATTTGCGGGACCATTACGGGATTACGCAGGTTTTGGCCGACAGCGATTCCCCGGCTTTTGCCGATATTGAAAAGCTGCGTGCCGAATGGGTGGTGCGGATTGAGGGCCGGGTGAAGGCGCGGGATGCGTCTTTGGTCAACCCCAAGCTGCCGACGGGTGAGATTGAGGTTTACGCGACCGGGGTGACGGTTCTGGGGGCGGCGGACGAGCTGCCGATGCCGGTGTTTGGCGAGACGGAATATCCCGAAGAGACGCGATTGACCTATCGTTTTCTGGACCTGCGGCGCGAGAAGTTGCACCGCAACATGATGATGCGATCCAATGTGGTGCGCTCTATGCGCAACCGGATGTGGGATCAGGGGTTCAACGAGTTTCAAACGCCGATCATCACCGCGTCCTCGCCCGAAGGCGCGCGCGATTTTCTGGTGCCGTCGCGGCTGCATCCGGGCAAATTCTATGCCTTGCCGCAGGCGCCGCAGCAGTTCAAGCAGTTGATCATGGTGGCGGGGTTTGACCGTTATTTCCAGATCGCGCCCTGTTTCCGCGATGAGGACCCGCGGGCGGATCGCAGCCCGACCGACTTCTATCAGCTTGATATCGAGATGAGTTTTGTCGAGCAGGAAGACGTGTTTGCCGCTGTGCAGCCGGTGATTCAGGGGATTTTCGAGGAATTTGCGCCGGGCAAGACGGTGTATTCCGACTGGCCGCTGATCGCATATCGCGACAGCCTGAAGTGGTATGGCAGCGACAAGCCGGACCTGCGCAACCCGATCCGCATGCAGGACGTGTCGGCGCATTTTGCGGGTTCGGGCTTTGCGATTTTCGCCAAGTTGCTGGAGGTCGAGGGCAATGAGGTGCGGGCGATCCCCGCGCCGACGGGTGGCAGCCGCAAATTCGCCGACCGGATGAATGCCTTCGCCCAGAAGGAAGGGCTTGCCGGGCATGGGTTACATCTTCTGGCGTCGGCGAGAAAACCCGATTCAGCTTGAGCTTCGCCGTCAAGCATTGGGCTGGATCGAGACCAGAGTAGTCGATATGGACCAATTAGCTTGGGCCAGAGAAGCTAAAGAGGCCGAAGAATTTGGAATCCGGAGTGCATTCAAGAACTTGGAACAGTTGATTGCGTCTGGCGATGCGCTCGATTTGCTCTCGGCAAAGACACAAGTCGATCTGTATCTCGGACCTGTTGAAGCCGCAGGGCCTATCGCCAAAGCACTTGGGCAGAAGCAGAAGCCTTGCGGATACAGCTCGGTCTTGCTGTGGGCGACGCCGCGTTCTTCCTTGGTGGCAAGCCGGAGACCTTTGAGGCTGTTGCGGGGCGGGCGCGCAATGAGATCGGGCGCGAGTTGGGGCTGACGGAACAGAATTGCTTCAAATTCGCGTGGATCGTCGATTTCCCGATGTATGAGAAGACCGACGACGGCAAGATCGACTTCAGCCACAACCCGTTCTCGATGCCGCAGGGCGGGCTGGAGGCGCTGAATGGCGATCCGTTGCAGGTTTACGCCTATCAGTATGACCTTGCCTGCAACGGCTATGAGCTGATCTCGGGCGGTATCCGCAACCACAAGCCGGAGATCATGTACCGGGCGTTTGAGTTGGCGGGCTATCCGAACTCGGAAGTGGACAAGCGCTTTGGCGGCATGGTCAAGGCGTTCAAATATGGCGCGCCACCCCACGGCGGCTGCGCGGCGGGGATCGACCGGATCGTGATGTTGCTGGCCGATGAGGCGAACATCCGCGAGGTGATCATGTTCCCGATGAACCAGCGCGCCGAAGATTTGCTGATGGGGGCACCGTCGGAGCCGACCAACGCGCAGATGCGGGAATTGAGCCTGCGGACGGTGCCGAAGGAAAGCTGAGCCCGCAACCGGTTTGCGACTTATGCGGCCCCGCCCTGTGCGGGGCCGTTTGCTTTTGCGGATGTGGCGGGGGGCCGTTCCTTTCGGCAGGCACTACGGTCTTTGTCGGGCCGCCAGAGCGTTTAGGGCTGTGGCGGTGTAAGGGCGCGGCGGGCATGGTGTGTGCGACGGGTTGGCCAGCAGGGGAGCAGGCGGCGGCGCGCGGGTGACGGTGCCTTGGCGGTTATTCAGGCCGAGGGGCGGCAGGTGGCGTTGAAAGCGGGCCGCGAGGCTGGGTTGATGCTGACGATGAGCGACAGCGACATGCCGCTGATGTCACAGTGTCGCGAAGGCTAGCGCAGGATCGTTTTTGCGGCCGGAAACGCCGCGTCCGGCGCGGTGAGGCGTTGGTCGATGAGGCCGCGGAGCGGGGTCAGATCGGCCGCCTCGGCTGCCTGAAGCGAGGCGGCGGCGAGGGCCGGGTCTTGCGACTGGCGGGCGAGGCCCGCGACAAAACCCGTCACATAGCGCTGGCGCACGGGGTCGGGGTTGTCGCCCAGCACATGGGCGGCGCGCAGCAGATCATCCTGTAGGGCGAGGGGATCGGGGGTAATTGTATCCTCCATCCCGATGGGGGGGGCGCTTGTCAGTTCGGGCAGGTGGCGGCGGACCGCCTCACAAAACTGGCTGAGGCTTTGCAGGGGTTTGTCGAGGAATCCGTCGGCCCCGGCGGCAAGGGCGTTCTGACGCCCCGTGGCGCTGCCCGACGTGCCGAGCACCACGCAGGGGCGCGCTTTGGACAGGACCAGATCGCGAATCAACGCCTCCCCCCGGCCATCGGGAAGGCCGAGATCGACGATCACCACATCGGGCCGGTAGGTGCGCAGGTGGGCGCGGGCGGCGGCGATGGTTTCCGCCCGGCGCAAGCGCGCGCCCGCGCGTTGGCAGATCAGCCGCAGGGCATCGGAGGCGAAACGGCTGTCTTCGACCGCGAGCAACGTCAGGCCGTGCAAGGGGAGTATGCGGAAGGCATTCGAGGCCAAGGGCAGGACGGAGGCTGGCAGCCCGGCGGTGCTGGTTCTAAGGGCAGGCGGGTGGGACGTCGCTGGGGTTTGCATCGCGTGGCCTTTGGATTCGGGTCGCCTTTCAGTCAACCACGACATTGGCTAACGTCTGGTAAAGACCGCGGCATTTTCACGTTTTTGGTGGCGTGGGTGCTGCGACGCTGCGCCCCTCTTGCCGTGGGGGGCAGGGCCGCTCATAACGGCGCAACATTCGCCGTAAGGAGCCTGCCATGATTGGCCGTCTGAACCATGTTGCCATCGCTGTTCCCGATCTGGAAGCCGCCGCGGCGCAGTATCGCGACACGCTGGGCGCCAAGGTGGGCGCGCCGCAGCCCGAGCCGGATCACGGCGTGACGGTGGTGTTCATAGAGCTGCCCAACACCAAGATCGAGCTTTTGCATCCGCTGGGCGAGAACTCACCCATCCTTGGGTTTCTGGAAAAGAATCCTTCGGGGGGCATTCACCATATCTGTTATGAAGTGGATGATATCCTTGCCGCGCGGGATAAGTTGAAGGCCGCTGGCGCGCGGGTTTTGGGTACTGGGGAGCCGAAGATCGGGGCGCATGGCAAGCCCGTGTTGTTCCTGCACCCCAAGGATTTTAACGGCTGCTTAGTGGAGCTTGAACAAGCATGACCATCACCGCCGCTCTCGTCGTGTTCGCCACCACTTGGTTCATGGTGTTTTTCATGGTTTTGCCGTTCCGCTACCAATCGCAGGGCGAAGCGGGCCATGTGGTGCCCGGCACGCCATCCTCTGCCCCGGCGGATGCGATGATCAAGGGCAAGGCCAAGATCACCACCGTGATTGCCGTGGTGATTTCGGGGTTGATCTATTGGGTCGTGACCTCGGGGTTGATCACCATCGACAACATGGATGTCTTTGGCATCATGAAGTGAGCGTCTAGCCGTTGACCCTTGGGATGTCGCTGGGGCTGTAGGCAAGGGGCGGTGCGAGGCGTTGGTAGAGGTGGGTAAAGGTTGCCGCCCCCAGCACCGGAATGACCAGATTGAGGAAGGGCATGGAGAGCGGTGCCGTCATCAGCGTGCCTGCAAACCAGATTTGCAGCGCGTGGCGGCGGCGCAGGCGTTTCATCTCAGGTCGGCTTATCCGGCGCAGGGCGACGAGGCTGAAATATTCGCGCCCCAGCAGCAGACCGTTCAGGCCCCAGAAAATCACCGGAATGAACGGCCCGGCAAAGCCGTATGCCACCAGCGCCACGACGTTCGCCGCGATCATCAGGCCGATGAAATTTACGGTGTCGATCAGGGTTTCGGACAGGCGCGCGGGGCGGGCGGGGGGCAGGTTGGGGTAGAAGCGCGCCTCAACCGCGCGGGCCACGTCCTCCAGGAACAAGCCGGAGAAGGCCGAGGCGACCGGGATCATCAGAGCGATCGACAGGCCGATCATCAGCAGAAAAGACCCCCAGCTGAGCAGCGTATCCAGCCCGCCGACCGGGCCGATATAGGGGATATCCACCGAGCCGGGGCTGTAGAACTCCATCAGCCACAAGAGCAGCGCATAGCAGGCGCCGAGCAGCGCCAAGGCCAGCAGGATGCCGAAGAACATCACCCGGCGGAAGCGGCGGTCGCCGATTTGTCGCAGCGCTTTGAAGAAATCGGCGAAGATCATGGGTCAGCCCTTTGCCCAGGTGACGAGGCGGGACAGGTCGGGGCGGGGGCGGTCGGGGGCCTCGGCGACGGGTGTGCCGATATGGATCATGCCGGCCACGGTTTCGTCTTTGGTCGCGTCAAAGGCGCGGGCGATGAAGGCGGCATCGTGGGATGGCCAGCCGGAGAGCCAGTTGGCGCCCCAGCCTGCGGCCTCGGCGGCGTTGACGAGGCCAAGGCACAGCGCGCCAGCGGACAGGATTTGCTCGGACAGGGGCACTTTGGGGCTGGGTTTGGGCGAAGAGATCACCACCACCACCAACTGCCCCCAGTCAAATTGCCCGCGCGCCTTGGCGACCGCGTCTTCGGGGGCGCCGATGCTGCGGGCGTGGTCTTCGGCAAGGCCCGCAAGCCGGGTCAGGGCGGGTTTGTCCAGCACGACCAGCCGCCAGGGTTCCAGCTTGCCATGATCGGGCACGCGCAGGGCGGCGGTCAGGATCGGTTCCAACGCGGCACGGTCGGGGACGGGGCCGGAAAACCCCTTGGCCGGATGCGAGCGACGGGTGGACAGGAAGGCAAAGGCGGGGGTGTTGGCGGTCGGCATGGCGGTCTCCTTGATGGGGGCAAGGTAAGGGCTTGGGGCAGGCATTGCCAGAGGGATTGGGCAGCGGTTTTGGGGGGTTGCGGGGCGGGTTGGCTGCGGCGCAAACTGGCGCCATGGAAAAGGGCGCTTGGGCAGAGTTGGCGGTGGTGGGTGCGGAATTCGCGTGCCGCGTCACACCGCGCGCCCGCAAACCCGGGATCAGCCGCGAGGGCGGGGTGATCAAAGTTGCGGTCAGCGCCCCGGCGGAAGAGGGCCGCGCCAATGCGGCGGTGGCCGAGGCGTTGGCCCATGCCTTGGGCGTGGCCAAAACGCGGCTGGTGTTGGTGCGCGGGGCCACGGCGCGCGACAAGCTGTTCCGTTTGGACTGAGGGGCGCGTCAGGTTTTGGCGGCGCGTTCCAGCCGGTAGCTGCCTTCGGGCAGGTTCAGGGCCGCGGCGAGATCCTGTACTTGGGTGAGCGACAGGGTGATGCTGAGCGTCTCATCGCTGAGCGGGTCGGCCTGACGCAGCACGACGCAATCTTCAAACGCCTCAATGGTCACATCTTCCTGAAGATGCGCCCCGCCGTCGCCCTCATCGACAAGGGTGATCACGGTCGCGTCGAATTCGTGTTCAATCGTAAACATGGGGCCATGCTAGGGGTTGGGCGCGGCGGGCTCAAGGGGAATTGAGCGGGGTGCGGGGCGGTGGCGGCGGTGCCTCCGGCGGGGATATTTAAGGACAGAAAAGGGGCAGGGGGCGCGGGGCTGGTCTGGGGGGGGTCGAGGGTGGCAGACTGTCGCTTACCGGGTTTGGCAGCGGGCTGTCGGGGGCTGCGGGTTGTGGTAGAACGGCGCAAAGGCCGCAGAAGCGGCGCACAGGGCAGGAGCGGGTGATGCGGCGAGTTGTGGTGCAGGTAGGGGTGGGGCGTTTGGGCCGGCCTCTGGCTTTGGTTTTGGCGGTGGCAGGGCTTGCGGGCTGCGTCGCACCCCAGCCCTATCCTTCGTCGGACCCGTATTCCGGGCCTGTTGTTTCGCAACCGGTAGGGCCGGTGGTGTCGGCTGCGGCAAGTGAGGCGGGTTTTGCGCAGGTGGTGGCGCGGGTTGAGCCTTGGGCGGAAAGCTATTGCCGCGATCTGGGACGGGTATCGGCCTGCGATTTCCGTATCGTGATCGACGACCGCCCCGGGCAGCCCGCCAATGCGTTCCAGACGGTTGATCGGTCGGGGCGGCCGATTCTGGCCTTTACCACGGCGTTGCTGGCGGATGCGCGCAACGGCGATGAGTTGGCCTTTGTGATGGGCCATGAGGCCGCGCACCACATTCTGGGGCATTTGCCGCAGCAGCAGGATTCGGCGATGACCGGGGCCTTGTTGGCGGGGATCCTTGCGCAAGCCTCGGGAGCGGGCGAGCAGGGGGTGGAAGCGGCCCAGCAGATGGGGGCGACGGTCGGCGCGCGGACCTATTCCAAAGAGTTCGAATTGCAGGCCGATGCTTTGGGAACCGAGATTGCCTATCGCGCCGGGTTTGATCCGCTGCGCGGGTCTGCGTTCTTTGACCGGTTGCCAGACCCGGGTGACCAGTTTCTGGGCAGCCATCCGGCCAATGCCGATCGCAAGGCCATTGTGCGTCGGGTGATGGGGCGGTTGGCGGGATCGTAGGCGGGATCGGTTTTGATCTGCATCAAGGCGGTTGGCGGCGCGGGGCGGCAAGCCGTGCCTGCGGCACTTGCGATGGGCAAGGGCGGGCAGCGGAGGAAGTGCGGATGATCGGATTTGCAGAGGCGCCGCGGGCGTGGGGATTTGCGCAGGCCATGGCGCGGACCTTGGGTGTCGATCTGACGGGCGCGGTGATGGATGGTTGGTTGAGCCGGGGCGAGTTGGGGGCCTTGGTTGGCACTTGCGCCTGTTGCGGGGAGACTTCGGGCTGTCGTGACTGGCTGGCCGAGGGTGGCACCGCTGACGCGCCAGGGTTCTGCCCCAACGGTGCAGCGCTGGCGGCGCTTAAGGATTAAGTGCGGCGGCGGGTGGTCGGGGGGCGGGTGGCCCGGTTGTTTTAGGGCCAGTGGGCGCGCGGCTTGCCGGGGGTGCGGGGCTTGGGCTAATGTCCGGGGATGAAGCAGATTGACGATGTGCTGCGTGACCGGGGGTCGCGCTATGCGGTGTCTGGTGGGCCTGTGCAGGGCCGGGCCGGGGTCGACGCCTTTCTGGCCACACTCAAAAAACAAAAGAAATATGCCAAGGCAACGCACAACAGTTGGGCGGTCGTGCTGACGGACGGCGGTCCGGTGAAGAACGACGACGGCGAGGCGGGCGCTGGGGCTGTGATCCTGCGGATGCTGGAGCGGGCGGAGTTGACCGATCATCTGGTCGTTGTGACCCGCTGGTATGGCGGGGTGCATCTGGGCGGTGACCGCTTTGCCCATGTGGTGACAGCCGTGCGGGCCTATCTTGCGCTGCCCTGAGGGCGTGGCGGTGCGGCCACTTGTGATAGACAGCGCCGCTGGTTTCGGTTTGGATGCCGCTTAACGGCCCGGCAAAAGGGCCAAGGGGGGGGGCGGCATGCGTTGGTTGATCGAAGAAGTGCGCCGGGTGATCAACACCGGAATCTGGTCCTGGGAAGGCTGGAAGGCCGCCTGGGCCACGGAGAAATCCTTGCGGCAATGGACCATCGTGAACGTGTTGTCGGCCGCCTTGTCGTTTGCAGTGCCGATGAGCCGGGCGGAGCGGGCGTTGATCCTGGCGATGGGTCTGCTCATTCTGGTGGCCGAGTTGGTCAACAGTGCGATTGAGGAGACGGTGGATTACATCTCTATGGAGCGGCACCCACGCGCCAAGAAGGCCAAGGATTGCGGCTCGGCGGCGGTGGCGGTGACGGCCATTGCGGGCGGGGTGGTCTGGTTGGTGGTGTTGCTGGGCTAGGGGCATGGCCGCGCCGGAACTGTGCCCGCCGATCAGGCTGGGGCGCGGCCACGCGTTGGTTCAGCGGGTCTTTTGGTAAAGGTTGACCGCCCAGAGGAGCGCGCCCGCCAGAATGGCCAGTTCAAAGACCGGGAAGGCCGGCCCGATGGTCGCCTCGGCGACGCGGCCGCTCATCATCAGGAACAGCCCGACAAGCGGGGCAAAAGCGCCGATCTGGTGCAGCCAGAAATGCGCTTTGGGCATCCAGCCCGAGGCGAGGCCGGGCAAAAGCCGGTAGCCAAGGCCAAAGACCGTCATCAGGGTAAAACCCAGCAGGTTGATATGGGCATGAACCGGCGCGAGCGTGTGATCGCCAGAGCCACCCATGTAACTGCCAAAGCCAATGCCAACCACGAGATACAACGAACCCATCACAAGAAATCCGCGAGAGATGTCCATTTTCAGCATCCTGTTTTTCACGGGCAGGCGGCCCGCGCGCGACAAGATATCACGGTTTCGTGTACAGCGCGCTAAAAAGCTGAATGTCAGATATCGCTTAGACGTGCGGGGTCTGGGCGCGTTGGCGGCGCAGGTGGCTGCGGTACAGCAGCGGGGCTGCGACGCGGTCATAGGCAAAGGCGGTGACCGCGCGCAAGCCGGGCAGGGACGTCAGGCGGGCCAGCCAGCGCCAGCCCGGCAACTCGGACCACAACGCCTGCATCGCGGGCAGGCCGCTGAGCAGCGCGCCGCGGTGGATCACATAGAGTCTGCGGGCCGCTTGATCCTGGGTCAGGCCCCAGGCTTCGGCTTGGGTGATATCCTCAAACCGGATCGGCAGGTCTGACTGCGTGGCGCGGCGGCGGTAGCTGTGCATTTCAAACCGGCAGACCGGGCAGCTTTCGTTGAACAGAACGCGGGTGTCGTCGGTCATGGCGGCATCGTGCAGCGCGGCCGCGGTGCGGTCCAGAGGACAGGCGGTCGCAGGGGCGAGGCGGATGACAAAAGCCGCCCGGAGGCGGCTTTTGCGGGGGTGGGGGGATGCGGGATCAGCGCAGTTTGGCGATGATCATGGCGGCGAGGGCGTCAATCGCGGCACTGTTGGCTTGGGCGATTTGCGCTGCACTGGTGCCTTCGACGGGCACGGTCAGATCGAACCGCTCCAGAAACTCGCGGACCCGTTGGTTGGGCGAGGTCACGGCATATTGGCCGCGCAACTGGAATGTACCGTCGGCACGGGCAACCATGCGGTCCACGCGCACCTCGACCCGGACATCGGGGCCGGAGTCCAGCGGCCACGGCTCTGCCGCGACCGACGCAGTAGAGCGGGCGGCGATGCTGGTGGCCAGCGCGGCAGTCACCCCGCGCGTCGGATCATCCGCCCAGACCGCGTTCTTGACGACCTTGAGCGCGCCGTCGGCATCTTCGGCAACAAGCTCAACCGCGCCGGAATAGGCGGGTAGAGACACATCGCGCACCTCGATGCTTTGCACCCTGAGGCTGGCCCGTTTCTCGGCGGCGGGTGTCTCTATCAGGTAGCGCGATGCGTTGTCGCCGCAGGCAGACAGCAGCAGGGCAAAGGCAAGGAGGGCGGCTGTTTTCATCATCTATCGTCCCAGCAGAAGCGAATTGGGGTTTCTTTCGATCGTGCGGGCAAGCTGTGCGATCGCGCGGGCGGCTTTGGAGACATCGCGCAGGGTTGCGACGGTTTCCTTGTTGAAATCCGAACGGCTGCCATAGGCGGCCAACAAGCTGTCGGCCTGATCGGCAAGACTGTCCAGTTTGGCGGTCAGGTCGGGCAGATTTGCGGCGGCGGCGGCCACGGCATCGGCCGCGGCGCGGGCCGAGGCGAGGGCCGCGTTGGTGTTCTCGACCGCGCCGCCTGCGCGCAATTCGGCCAGCGCCGCCTGCACTTCGCCAAGGGCGGAGGTCAGGGCGGGCGGCAGGGCGCGCGCGTCATCTGTGTCGATCAGCGCGTTGGCGCTGTCGATGACGCGCGTGGCCGAGGCGACAAGGTCTTCGGCCTTCAGCGCCGAGGCTTTTGCCGCCAGATCGCGCAGGTCGGTGACAAGCGCGGGGAAGTCTGTTGAGGCGGTGGCGATGTTGGCGGCGGCTTTGTCGGCGCTATCCAGTGCCGAGGTCAGCCGATCCAGTGCGCCACTGGCCTTCAGATCCGTGACCACGCCGCGCAGCTCGGCAATCGTCGCGCGCAACTCTTCGGGCAGGGCCTTGGTTGCCTCGGATCCGACGAGTTCGCGGGTCTGGTCCATCAGTGCCACAAAGGCATCGGGTGCGGCGCGTGTGCCGTCCAGCGACACCAGAGATTCTACCGAAGCCATCAGCGACATCGCCTGATCCAGCAATTCTTCGATGGGCAGGGCGTTGACCCGGTTCAGCACGCCTTCGGCGGTGGCGGTAAAGTCCTTGAGGTTCGAGGGCACCGACGGCATCACCGGATAGCCATTGGGCGATGGCACGATGGTTGCGGGCAGGGCGTCGGGCAATTCGGCCAGTTCGATGATCAGGGCCGCGCTGAAGATGCTGGTGCTGGTCAGCCGGGCGCGCAGGCCCGATTGGACCGCATCGTCCATCAGGGCCATCGTGGTCGCTTCATCCGCATCCGGAGGCAGGCCCAGCGATTGTGGATCAATGGTGATAGTGGTGCGCAGCTTGACGATCTTGCCCCGCGGCGTGTCTTGGGTGAAGGCGCCGATCCCGGTCACTTCGCCAATGCGAAGGCCGCGGTACATGACCGCCGCCCCGGCAGAAAGCCCGCTGACCGAGCCTTCGAATTCCACCGACAGTTTGACCGAGTTTGCGCCGACAAGTTTGAACACGCTTTCGCGGGCCGAGGCTTCATCGGCAAAAAGTTCAAACGACATGGATTCGGTCAGCGGTTTGCCATCCGACAGGATTGTGTCGAACGACACGCCCCCGGTGACCAAGGCAGCAAGGCTGCCGACGTTCAGCTCGACCCCGCCCGCGCCCAGCGAGACGGAAAAACCGGACATGTCCCAGAACCGCGAGGCTGAGGTCAGCAGTTTGTCATGCGGGGCCGCGATAAAGGCATCGACCAGCACGCTGTCGCCGCTTTCGCTCAGGCGCGGCGTCTCCATCCGGCCCACTTCGATGCCACGGTAAAACACGGGGGCGCCCGCCGAGATGCGGTTGCCGGTGTTCGACTGGATGGTGATGCGGGTGCCGACCCGTCCGGGACGGACAAGGGGCGGGGTTTCAAGGCCTTTGTAGCTGTTCTTCACCGCGCCCGTGCCGGGTTTGAAGGCGGCGTCGATGTAGACGCCCGACAGGACCGTCGACAGGCCACTGATGCCGCTGGCGTTGACGATCGGGCGCACGACCCAAAACTCTGCCTGACCGCCCAAGGCGGTGGCCACCTGATTGTCGATCCGGGCCGAGACGATCACGCTGGACAGATCGTCAGAGAAGTTCACGGTTTCCACATTGCCGATCTGGACATCGCGAAAGCGCACGACCGTCTCACCGGGCACGATTCCGGCGGCGTTCAGAAAGGTGATCTGGATCAGCGTGCCGCGGTCGGCATAGCTTTTCCACGCGATCCCAAGCGAGATGACCAGTGCCAGCACCGGGATCAGCCAGACCAGCGACAAATTCCGCCAGAACCGCGCCGGGGCCTGAATGATATCAGGCTCGGGCGGGGACATGTCGGGCACCGCTCCGGGCATCGGGTTGGACGGGCGCGTGTCCATCGGCGTTGGTGTCTGGTCAGGTGTTGGCTCTGTCATCTGTCGGTCCCGTCGGCATCCCAGATCATTCTTGGGTCAAAACTTAAGGCGGAAAGCATGGTGAACGCGACCGACAAGGCGAAACTGACGGCAGCGATCCCCGGCGCGATGGAGGCCGCGAAGTGCAACTGAACCAACGATGCAAGGATAGCCACCACAAAAACGTCGACCATCGACCATCGACCGACAAATTCGACGATTTCGTAGAGGTGCTGGCGCCCGTGGCCGGGAACGGCCGTCTTGGAGCGGATGCTGACGGCAAGATAGGCGATGGCCGCGAATTTGCTGATCGGGATGACCATGCTGGCGAAGAACACGATGCCGGCGATTCCCCATGACCCGTGGTGCATCAGGTCGATCACCCCGCCGATGATCGTGCTTTCGCGGGTTTTGCCAAAGCTTGTGGTGATGAGCATGGGGTAGATGTTGGCCGGAAGATAGGCGATCAGCCCCGCAAAAAGCCACGCCCAGACCCGCTGGAGGCTGCGCGGATCCCGGCTAGACAAGGGACGGCCGCAGCGCAGGCAAGTGCGCGCCTCGGCCGCGTGCACACGGCCGCACCCCTGGCACGCAACCAGACCCGCCTCACGGGCGGTCAGGGCCGTGCGCGGTTTTCCAGCGTTTTCCAAATCGTCAGCCTGCACATGAAGTTATCTTTAAGCACCGTCACGATGACCAGTGCGGCAAAAGCCCAGAACGCCGGGCCAAGCGACAGGTGGGCAAGGCCCGAGACCTTGACGATCGCGACGGTCACGCCGACGATGAACACCTCGGCCATAGCCCAGGGTTTGATCGCCTCGGCGATGCGAAAGGCGATTGCGGCATAGGGGGCAGGGTGGTGGCCAAGCGCCATCGGGGCCAGCGCATAAACGATGGTGGCCAGCCGGGTCAGGGGCAGCACGATGATCAGGGCGGCCACCGCAAAGGTCAGCGGCAGCATCATCCCGTCCGAGAACACGAGAACCGCATCCAGCAGTGAGGCGCGTTGCTGCAGGCCGCTGGCGCTGAGTTCCAGAAACGGAAAGAACACCGCCGCAAACATGAGCACCGCAGAGGTCGCGGCCAGCATGACGATGTTGGTCATGGCGCGCTCTTTGGGGGCCATAAGAACCGTACCGCAGCGGTGGCAGACAGCGGAGGACCCCAAGGGCACCTGCACATCCTTGTAAAGCGTGTCGCAGGTCGGGCAGGCGATCAGCTGGGCAAGGTCCGCATGGCGGAGGTCCGGACCGGTAAGGTCTTGGGCTTTGCCTGGCATTGCTTGCTCCCCCGAGTTTGGACCGTGTTCAGACCGCGCGGCAGATCCCCCGCATCCGTATTTTCATGGCCCGAAAACGCATCGCCCGCAGCAGCAGCGGGATTGCAGAAAGACCGATTCCTGTTGTTTTTGGCCTAACATCGACGCCAAAGGGCAACCACGATTCCTTTGGTTGACTGGACAATGCCGCGGGGTTTGTCACGCAGGGGCCACAGGCGCGCAGCAGGGCCGAAGCACACAGATCACCGGGCGCATAAATGAAAAAGGCCTCGCAGATGCGAGGCCGTTTTTCAACCCGGTCTTGGGTGGTTTGGTGGAGCCAGGGAGGATCGAACTCCCGACCTCTTGAATGCCATTCAAGCGCTCTCCCATCTGAGCTATGACCCCGTTCAAACCATACGACGCTGGGCGCGTCTTGAGCGCTGTTTAGGGGCAGGCGCGGAGGGGTGCAAGAGGAAAAATGCACCTTACTTTCGCGCCTGCCACAAAGGGTTCAGCCTTCTTCCTCATCGCCGGCCACGTCGGCCAGATCGTCGAGGGAGACGTTGTCGTCAGAGTCGTCTTCCAAAAGCTCGTCGTCGAGTTCGGTATCCTCTGTCGCGCTGGTGGCGAGCAGATCGTCATCCGCCTCGATGTCGTCAACAAGCGTGTCATCGTCCTTTTCAGGGGCGACGCGGCTGATCACGGAGGCGGCCATCTTGCGGCGCGCACTTTCTATATCAACCACTTCGCCCGTGTAGGGGCTAACGATCGGGCTGCGGTTCAGGTCGTAAAAGCGCTTCCCGGTGGTGGGACAAGTGCGCTTCGTGCCCCATTCTGCCTTGGGCATGATGTTCCCTTTTCAGGATCGGTGTTCGAAGATGGGATCGCTTGCCACAAGCAAGTGCCAGTGTCAAAGGCTTTTGGCCCGATAATCCCGGTTGCGCGGCTGGTTGCGCCTGCGTGGCAGTTGGCTATTCTGACCGCCCGTTGCAAGAGGCCCGATACGCTGACCATGCCGTTGCTTCCCGGACCCCCTCCGATTGAGATCACCTTGCGCCGCTCGGCGCGGGCGCGGCGGTTTTCGCTGCGGGTGTCGCGGCTTGACGGGCAGGTGGTGCTGTCTTTGCCGCTGCGGGCGCGGGAATCAGAGGCGCTGGCCTTTGCGCGGTCGCAGGAAGACTGGCTGCGGGCAGCGCTGGCGCGGATGCCGCTGCGTGCTGTGGTGGGGATCGGGTCGGTGTTGCCGCTTGAGGGGTGCGAGGTGACGTTGCGGCCCGGCACGGGGCGGGTGCTGCGGCGCGAGGGCGATTCGCTGCTGGTGCCGGGCGATCCGGCTTTGGCGGGGGCGCGGGTGGCGGCCTGGCTGAAGGTGCAGGCGCGCGACCGGCTTGCCGCGGCCTCGGACCGGTATGCCGCACAGGTCGGTCGGCGGTTCAGTCAGCTGAGCCTGCGCGACACGCGGTCGCGTTGGGGGTCTTGCACGGCGGATGGGCGGTTGATGTATTCGTGGCGGCTGATCATGGCCCCCCCGTCGGTGCTGGATTACGTGGCGGCGCACGAGGTGGCGCATCTGGTCGAAATGAACCATTCGGATGCCTTTTGGGCGGTGGTGGGACGGATCTATCCCGGCTGGCAGGTGCAGCGTGCGTGGTTAAAGCGGCAGGGCGGGGCGTTGCAGGCTTACCGGTTCGAGGGGGTGGGGGAAGACCCTGGCGAAGGGCCGGGCGATGGCCCTTGACCGCAGCCTTGCGCGCTGATCGAGTGGGTCCATGACCCTAGCCCCTTTGCCCATGTCGCCGCGCCTGGCGGACCCGAACGCGGCCGCCCATGAGCGGCTTTACCGGACGCTGCGCTTGCAAGTCATGCATGGGGAATTGGCCCCCGGTCAGGCCTTTACCTTGCGCGGTTTGGGCAAGCAGTTTGGCGTGTCGATGACCCCTGTGCGGGAGGCGGTGCGCCGTCTGGTGGCGGAGGGGGCGTTCACCATGTCTTCCTCCGGTCGGATATCGACGCCAGAGTTGACGCCGGAGCGGATCGAAGAGTTGGCCTCTATCCGCGCGCTGCTGGAGCCGGAGATGGCCTCACGCGCGCTGCCGCGGGCGCATTTCGCGCTGATCGACCGATTGGCGGCGATCAATGCGCTTAATCAGGAAGCGGTGATGAATCAGGATGCGGTCGGCTATGTGCGGACCAATCTTGAGTTCCACCGCATGCTGTATCTGCGCGCCCAGACCCCGGCGATGCTGGCGATGATTGAAACGGTCTGGTTGCAGTTGGGGCCGACGATGCGCGCGCTTTACCAAAAGATCCGTCGCCGCGAGGTGCCGCAGCACCATCGGTTGATCCTTGCCGCGCTGCGGGCGGGGGATGAGCCGGGGTTACGGCTGGCGGTCAGAACCGACGTGACGCAGGGGTTGCGGCATCTGCTGGCAAGCTAGGCTTGCGGCGTGCGGGCCTTGACCTGATCGGCCAGATGGTCGGCAAAGGCAGTCAGGCGGCGCGGTTGGGCGCGACCGGGCGGGAACAGCATTTGCAGCGGGCTGGGCGGGGCGGCATGGGCGGCCAGCAGCGCCACAAGGCGGCCCGCCTTCAGGTCTTCGCCGACGTCCAGCGTGGATTTGAAGCTGATCCCGTAACCCGCGAGGCACCACTGGCGGACCAGCGCCCCATCGTTGGAGGTGCGGTCGCCGTGGACGGTGATGGGTTTTGACGGGGGCGGTCCGAAGTGCCAGAGGTTGTCCAGATTGGGACCAAAGCGCATCAGCAGGCAGTTGTGTTGCTTCAGGTCTTCAGGGTGCAGCGGGGTGCCGTGGCGGGCCAGATAGGCCGGGGAGGCGCAGACGATGCGCTGGGTCTGGCCAAGGCTGCGGACACGCAGGGTGCTGTCAGTGGTGACCCCAAACCGCACGGCAAGGTCAAGCCCTTGGCCGACAAGATCGACATAGCCGTCCGACAGGTGCAATTCGACCGAGATGCCGGGGTGGGCGGTCAGAAAGCTGTTGATCGCGTCCGACACCACGCCGCGACCGATGTCGCTGGGGGCCGAGATGCGCAAAGGGCCGGACAGGTTTTCGGCCCCAAAGCGGATGCGCTGGTCGAGCTCTGCCGCCTCGCTGAGCACGCGGCGGGCGCCGTCGACAAGGGTGCGCCCTTCGTCGGTCAGGCTGATGGCGCGGGTGGTGCGGTTGAGCAGGACAACCCCGTAATGCGATTCGAGCATCGCCAGCCGTTCAGAGACGGTGGTGGGCGACAAGCCCGCCTCGCGGCCTGCGGCTGTCAGGCTGCCCTTTTCAACGATGAGCAGGAAAAGGGCGAGGCTGTCGAGCATGATTATACGGATATTCCGGATTGTGTTTTCATATGTGGTCCATTTATCCGGCGACGGCAATAGGATAGGTCTTGGGCAACGCCAAACAGGAGCCGTTGAAATGCCGAAACTGACAATCGTTGCCAATATCCACGCCAAGCCCGACCAGATCGCGTTGCTGAAGGCCGAGTTGACCAAGCTGATCGCGCCGACCTTGGCCGAGGCGGGGTGTCTGAACTACGACCTGCATCAAGACAACGCGGACCCCGCGCATTTCATGTTCTATGAAAACTGGGAATCGCGCGCGTTGTGGCAGGCGCATATGAGCGCGCCGCATCTGGCCGCCTATTCCGCCGCCACCGAAGGCGCTGTTGCCGCCTTTACCTTGCACGAGATGACGCCGATCGGCTGAGGCGCTGCCTGCCGCTCTCCGGCTGTGCCGGTGTGACATTCGCTGAAATACCTGAAGGAAGAACTGCTATGAAAGCCGTTGGTTATACTGAAATTGGCCCGATCTCGCGCAAGGATGCGCTGGTGGATCTGGTGCTTGAGACGCCGGTTGCGGCGGGCCATGACCTGTTGGTCAAGATTGCTGCGATCTCGGTCAATCCGGTGGATTACAAGATCCGCCAGCGTCGCCCGGCGGCACCGGGCACGCCTGAGATTCTGGGCTGGGATGCCGTTGGTGAGGTTGTGGGGCTGGGGGCCGAGGTGTCGGGCTTCGCCCTAGGCGACCGGGTTTGGTATGCGGGGGCGCTGACGCGGCCCGGCACGAATGCTGAATACCACCTTGTGGATGCTCGGATCGTGGGCCACGCGCCGAAAACCGTGTCGGCCTCGGCTGCGGCGGCGCTGCCGCTGACGACGTTGACCGCCTATGAGATGCTGTTTGACCGGTTGCGGGTGCGCGATGCGGTGCCGGGGGCGGCCAAGGCCGTGCTGATCATCGGCGGTGCGGGGGGTGTTGGGTCCATCGCCATTCAGCTGCTGCGCGCGCTGACCGATCTGACGGTGATCGCCACCGCCTCGCGCCCGGAAACGCAGGACTGGGTGAAGGCCTTGGGCGCACATCACGTCATTGACCATTCCAAGCCCTTGCCGCCGCAGATTGCGGCCTTGGGGTTGGGCGCGCCGGGGTTTGTGTTCTCAACCAATGCGACCGAAAGCTATAACGATCAGGCGGGGGAGTTGATCGCGCCGCAGGGCCGGTTCGGCCTGATCGACGATCCGGAGCAGTTCAGCATCATGCCCTTCAAGGGCAAGTCGGTGTCGATCCACTGGGAGCTGATGTTCACCCGGTCACTGTTCACCACGCCCGATATCGCCCGGCAAGGAGAGATATTGAATGAGGTGGCGGCGTTGCTGGACAGTGGCAAGATCCGCTCTACCGCGACGGAAAGCCTTGGCGTGATCAACGCAGCCAATCTGATGCGCGCCCATGCCATTCTTGAAAGCGGCAAGGCCAAGGGCAAGCTGGTGCTTGAAGGGTTCTAGCCAAGCACGCGCCCCGGTTCGCCGGGGCGCGGCATTTTGCGGGCCACTCAGGCCAGCCCGCTTGCGCGCCACTAGGCCAGCCCGGTTGCGGGCCACTTAGGCCAGCCCGCGCAAGACATGACGGGCGGCCAGCGTCACAGGGCCTTCGGTTTCCTTGAGGATCGCCAAGCGGTCAAACCGCGCTGGATCGCGGTTCACCGCCGTGCGCAGGGCCGCGCCAAAGGCCATGCGTAATTCGGTGCCGATGTTGAATTTGCAGACCGATGTGTGCCGTGCAAGGTGCTGGCGCATCGCTGCGGGCACGCCAGAGCCGCCGTGAATCACCAGGGGCGTGCGGGTCGCGGCCATGATCGCGGCGACGGCATCAAGGTCGATCACGGCTGCTGCCTCGGTTTGCAGGTGCACGTTGCCGACGGAAACCGCCATCGCGTCCACCCCGGTTTCGGCGGCAAAGCGGGCGGCGTCGGCGGGGGCGGTGCGGGCGGACGCCTCACCCGAGGCATAGCCGACAAAGCCGATCTCCCCTTCGCAAGACAGGCCCGCGGCATGGGCCATGGCCACGATTGCGGCCGTCTGGGCGATGTTTTCATCCAAGGGCAGGCGCGAGCCGTCGAACATCACCGAGGTAAAGCCGCAGTCGATGGCCTGACGGCATTCCTGCACCGATGTGCCGTGATCCAGATGGGCCACGACGGGCACGCTGGCCTGTTCGGCAAGGTGGCGGAACATCGCGGCAAGGATCGGCAGGGGCGTATGGGCGCGGCAGCCCGGCCCGGCCTGCAGGATCACCGGCAGGCCTTCGGCCTCGGCGGCGGCGACATAGGCGCGGGCGTCTTCCCAGCCCAGCACCACGAGGCCCGCCACGGCGTGACCGTCGCGCAGGGCCGGTTGCAGCACATCTGACAGGGTGGCGAGGGTCATTTGAACTTGGCCACCATGTCCTTGATGCCGGGGATGGTTTCGATCTGATAGGCGTGGGTCGGCTGGAAGATACTGCACCAAAGACCGCTGGCTCAGGCCGCCAAGGATGGTGAAGTAATACATCTCATAGCCGGGCAGGGCCGCGCAGGGGTGATAGCCCTTGTCGATGCAAATCGTGGAGCCGTTCACGATGTGATAGGCATCGCCGGGCTTGTTATCCTCGCGCTGCAGCATCTGCACGCCCGAGCCGTGATCGGGGCGGAAGCGGAAGTTGTAAGTCTCGTCATGGCGGGTTTCCAGCGGCAGGCGGTCGGTGTCATGCTTGTGGCTGGGAAAGCCGGACCAGCCGCCCTGACCCACTGTGAACAGCTCGCTGACCAGCAGGCGGCCCACGCGGCCGTGGTATTTGGTGCCGAGGATGTGCTTGATCTTGCGGTGGGTCTTGGTGTCATCCGAGCCGTATTGGATCGTATCAAGATCGGCCACGCGCACATCGAACGGGTCCAGCACCTTGTCATAGCGCGCGCCGGCGACAAAGACCTCGGCCGCGTCAGAGGTGCAGACCATCAGGGCCTTGGCACCCACCGGCACATAGACGCCCTCGGGCTCGCCATCCCAGACATCGGTGCCGCGATTGCCAAGGGCGGGAAAGGCCACGCCTTCGACGGTCACATCAACGGTGCCGGTCGCGGGGACGATGCAGGTCTCGTAGCCCGGCACCTGATATTCGAAGGCCTGGCCTTTGGTCAGTTTGACGATGTTGAAATAGTTCAGCGGGACCAAGGGGTCATCCACATTCACGATCGGTTTGTTGGCATTGTCGAAGGGGGCGATGTGCATGGGGTGTCCTTAGGCAGGTTGGCTTGGGCCGGGATGGTCGGCCAGAAATGCGGTCAATTCGGCGGGGGTTGGCATGGCAGGCGCACAACCGACGCGCGCCACGACGATGGCCGCGCAGGCGGAGCCGCGCAAGACCGCCTCTTGCACGGGCAGGCCGTGGGCGAGGGCGGCCAGAAAGCCCCCCATGAAGGCATCGCCCGCGCCGGTGGGTTTCAGCGCGGTCACAGGGTAGATGCCGGTGTGCAGTTCCTGCCCGCCCGCAAAGGTGATCGCGCCCAATTCGCCGCGTTTGTAGACAACGATCTGCGCGGTGGTTGCGGCAAGCGTGCGGGCCATGTCGAGACCCTTGGCATAGTCGCCCGCCATGAAGCCGAATTCCACATCATTGCCGACGATGATCGCGCATTGCGCGGCCATGCGGGAATAGGCGCGCATGGCGGCCTCGGGGGAGGGCCAGGAATAGGGGCGGTAGTCGATATCGAACACAACCGGCAGGCCAGCCGCCTGCGCCAGATCGAGCGCGCGAAAGGTGGCCGACTGCGAGGGTTCTGCCGCAAGGGCGGTGCCGGTCGTGACCAGCGCGCCGTAGCGGGCATAGTCCACAGCGGCCACATCGGCGGTGGTCATTTCAAAATCGGCGGCGGTGTTGCGGTAGATGACCGACTGATGATCCTCAATCCGCGTCTCGACCAGCGCGAGGGAGTTGCGCGCCTCGCCGCCCACGGTGCGGACATGGGCCGCGCCGATGCCGTAGCGGGCAAGCTCGTTGCGGCAAAACCGGCCCACGGCGTCATCAGAGACGCAGGTGACCAGATCGGCCTGCCCGCCGTGGCGCAGGATGGCCGCGGCGATATTGGCCGCAGAGCCGCCCATGCAGGCGTGAAACTGGGTGGCGTCCTCGGTGCGGGTGCCAGGTGGGTCGGCGTAAAGGTCCATGCCGACGCGGCCCAGCACCACGAAGCGGTTGCGCGCAAGGCGATCCAGGGCCGTCATCACACCCCCAGACGCTGTTTGGCGCGGCCGGCTTCGACCTCGGCGTGCTTTTGCCGGACGGAGGCGGAGTTTGAGACCTCGGGCGTGCCCACTTCCCACCACGTGTGGCCTTGGGTGGTCCAGCCGTCATAGGCGTCCACCGACATGCAGATTACATAGGTGCGGTCGGCGGCCTTGGCGCGGGCAAAGGCGGCGGCCAGATCGGCGGGGGCGGCGACGGTCTCGCTGATTGCGCCCATTGAGGCCGCGTGGGCCGCGAAATCCACCGCGAAGGGCGTGGTTACGGTTGGGCAATCGGCGATCAGGTTGTTGAAGCTTTCGTTGCCGGTGTTGTTTTGCAGCTTGTTGATGACCGCAAAGCCGCCGTTGTCCAGCACCAGCACGATCAGCTTCTTGCCCGTCAGCACCGAAGAATAGATGTCGGAGTTCATCAGCAGATAAGACCCGTCGCCGACAAAGACGATGGTGTCACGGTCGGGTTCTGCCTCGGTCTGCGCGATGCGCGCGCCCCATGCACCCGCGATTTCATAGCCCATGCAGGAAAAGCCGAATTCCACATCGACGGTGCCGATATCAAGGGTGCGCCAGTTGGCGGTGACCTCGGCCGGCAGGCCCCCTGCGGCGGCGACAACGCGGTCGCGGGGGTGGCAGGCGGCGTTCACCACGCCGATGGCTTGGGCGTAAGAGGCTGGGCGGTTGCCGATGGAGACATTGTCGGCGACGTAGGCGTTCCAGATTTTGCGCTGGCTTTGCGTCTGTACTGTCCAGTCGGTGGGGGCCGTGTAGTCGGCCAGCATCGGGCCAAGTGCTGTCAGCGCCAGTTTGGCATCGCCCACCACGGGCAGGGACAGGTGTTTGGCCGCATCATGGCGGCCCACGTTGACCGAGATGATCTGCGCGTCCTTGGCAAAGGCAGTCCACGAGCCGGTGGTGAAGTCTTGCAGGCGGGTGCCCACAGCAAGGATCACATCGGCACGCTCTGCCGCCCAGTTGGCGCTGTCAGAGCCCGTGACGCCGACAGGGCCGATGTTCAGCGCATCATCGTCCAGCAGGTTCGCGCGGCCCGCGATGGTTTCCACCACGGGGATGTTGTGGGCGCGGGCAAAGGCGGTGAGTTCTGCGACAGCGCCGGAATATTGCACGCCGCCGCCTGCAATGATCAGGGGGCGCTTGGCAGAGGCGAGCAGGGCGGCGGCCTCGGCCAGTTCGGCCGCGTCGGGGGCTTGGCGGCGCAGGCGGTGCAGGCGGGGCGCAAAGAGGCTGACCGGATAGTCATAGGCCCAGCCTTGCACGTCTTGCGGCAGGCCAAGGAAGGCCGGGCCGCAATCGGCGGGGTCCATCATGGTCGCAATCGCGGCGGGCAGGGATTGGATGATCTGCGCCGGATGGGTGATGCGGTCCCAATAGCGGGTGACGGCTATGAACGCGTCGTTCACACCCAGCGTCGGATTGTTGAAATGCTCCATCTGCTGCAAGACCGGATCGGGCAGGCGGGTGGCGTAGGTATCGCCGCACAACAGCAGCATCGGCAGGCGGTTGGCATGGGCCAAGGCCGCCGAAGTCAGCAGGTTTGCGGTGCCCGGACCCGCCGAGGCGGTGCAGAACATGAACCGCTGGCGCAGGTGGTATTTGGCATAACCCGCCGCCGCAAAGCCCATGCTTTGTTCGTTCTGGCCGCGATACAGCGGCAGTTCCGCGCGGTATTCATACAGCGCCTCGCCAAGACAGGTCACATTGCCATGCCCGAAAATCCCGAAGCCGCCGCCAAACAGCCGCTGGCGCGTGCCGTCTATTTCGATGAACTGGTTCGCAAGGTAGCGGATGATTGCCTGAGCGGTGGTAAGGCGAATGGTGTCGGTCATGGTCACTCCGTGTTCAGGCTGGTCAGGTTCTGGCTGGTCGGGTTTTGGGGCGGCGATTTGTGCAGGTGCGGTCGGGAAGCGGCAGAATTCAGTTGCAGAGGCTGCCCCACAAAGATAGACATTTTGCAACCGCTTGCAAGTAGCTAATGGAAGGCCCTGAAAATGACCGAGATTGGAATTGGAATCGTCGGCGGTGGCTATATGGGCAAAGCGCATGCCGTAGCGATGGCGGCGGTCGGTTCGGTGTTCAACACCACGCTGCGCCCAAGGCTTGAGATGGTTTGCGCGACGACGGAGGCCTCGGCAGAGCGCTACCGCGTTGCCTACGGGTTCGCACGGGCCACGGCGGATTGGCGGGTGCTGGTGGCCGACCCGCGGGTCGGCGCGATCATCATCGCCTCGCCGCAGGAAACCCACCGCGAGGTCGCCCTCGCGGCGATTGCGCTGGGCAAGCCGGTGTTTTGCGAAAAGCCGCTGGGGGCCAGTCTGGAGGACGCCGAAGCCATGGCCTCGGCGGCAGAGGCGGCGGGCGTCGTCAACATGACCGGGTTCAACTATGTCCGCACGCCTGCCACGCAGTTTGCGCGCCAGTTGATCGCCTCGGGCCAGATCGGTGATGTGGTGTGGTTTCGCGGTGAGCATACCGAGGATTTCATGGCCGATGCCAGCCTGCCGTCGACGTGGCGGACCAAGGGCGATGCCAACGGGACGATGGGCGATCTGGCCCCGCATATGATCAACGCAGCTCTGGCCCTGATCGGGCCGATTGCCTCGCTGACCGCCGAGATTGAAACCGTCCACGCCACCCGCCCCGGCCCCAATGGCCCCGAGGCGGTGACAAATGACGATCAGGCCCAGATCATGTGCCGCTTTGCCAATGGCGCGATGGGGCATCTGTTCTTTAGTCGCGTCGCGATGGGTCGCAAGATGGGCTATGCCTATGAAGTGACAGGAACAAAAGGTGCGATCCGCTTTGATCAGGAAGACCAGAACGCCCTGTGGCTGTATCTGGCCGAGGGGCCAGAGGCGCTGCGGGGGTTCCGCAAGATCCTGACCGGGCCTGCCCACCCGGACTATCTGCCCTTTTGTCAGGGGCCGGGCCACGGCACCGGATATCAGGACCAGATCATCATTGAAGCGCATGATTTCCTGCGCGCCATCGAGACGGGAACCGCGACGTTCCCCACGTTCCGCGACGGGCTGGAGGTCACACGCGTTGTGGTCGCCGCCCGATTGTCTTCGGCCCAGAAATCCTGGCTGACCCTTTCCTCCCTCTAAGACACGACAAGGAAGACCAACATGACCATTCAAATCGGCAATGCTCCCTGTTCCTGGGGCGTCGAGTTTGCCCAAGACCCGCGCAACCCGGAGTGGCGCTCGGTTCTGAAAGACTGCGCGGCGGCGGGCTATCGCGGGATCGAGCTTGGCCCGGTCGGCTATATGCCCGAAGACCCGGTCGTGCTGGCCGAGGCGCTGGCCGAAAATGGGTTGAGCCTGATCGGCGGGGTGGTGTTCCGCCCGTTCCACGATCCTGCCGCGTGGGATGAGGTGCTGGATGCCGCGCACCGGACCTGCAAGGCGCTGAAATCGCATGGCGCGCAGCATCTGGTGCTGATCGATTCGATCTCGCCGCGTCGTGCCCCGACCGCTGGGCGCGCATCAGAAGCCGAGCAGATGGACACCGCCGAGTGGACCGCGTTCCGCGACCGGATCGCGACCGTCGCCAAGATCGGGGCGCAGGAATACGGGCTGACCGTGGGCATTCATGCCCATGCGGCGGGCTTTATCGACTTTGAGCCAGAGCTGGAGCGGCTGTTGGCCGAAGTTGACGAAAGCATCCTGAAGATCTGTTTCGACACGGGCCATCATTCCTATGCGGGCTTTGACCCGGTGGCCTTTATGAAGCGCAATATGGCGCGGATCAGCTATATGCACTTCAAGGACATCGACCCGCAGGTGAAGGCGCGCGCCATTGCCAACCGGACCGGGTTCTATGACGCCTGCGGTCAGGGGATTTTCTGCAATCTGGGCAAGGGTGATGTCGATTTCCCGGCGGTGCGGCAGTTGCTGCAAGACGCGGGCTTTTCGGGCTGGTGCACGGTTGAGCAAGACTGTGACCCGACGCTGGACGTGCGCCCGCTGGACGACGCGGCGGCGAACCGGGCGTATCTGTCCTCCATTGGCTTTAACTGAGGGTTTAGGAACATGGCTATGTTGAATTGGGGCATGATCGGCGGCGGTGACGGCAGCCAGATCGGCCCGGCGCACCGTCTGGGCGCGCGCGTTGATGGCGAATTTTCCTTTGTGGCCGGGGCCTTGGACCACCGCGCCGAGGAAGGCCGGGCCTTTGGCCAAAAGCTGGGTCTGGCGGCGGACCGCGCCTATGGCAGCTGGCAGGAAATGCTGGAAGGTGAGCGCAACCGCCCGGACCGGGTGGATCTGGTGACTGTCGCCACGCCGAATTCGACCCACTTTGCGATCACCAAGGCCTTTCTGGAGGCCGGGTTCCATGTGCTGTGCGAAAAGCCGATGACGATGACCGTGGAAGAGGGCGAAGAGCTCGTCCGCACCGCGCGCGCCACGGGCAAGATTTGTGCGGTGAACTACGGCTATACCGGTTACGCGCTGGTCCGGCACATGCGCGCGATGGTCGCGCGGGGTGATATCGGCAAGGTGCGGGTGGTGAATGCGGAATTCGCCCACGGCCACCATGCCGATGCGGCAGACGCGGAAAACCCGCGCGTGCGTTGGCGCTATGACCCGGCGCAGGCCGGGGTTTCGGCGCAGTTCGCAGATTGCGGTATCCACGCGATGCACATGGCCAGCTTTGTCACCGGGCAAGAGGTGGAAAAGCTGTCGGCAGATTGCGTCTCGGCGATCGCCAGCCGGGTGCTGGAAGATGATGCGATGGTGAACTTTCGCATGACGGGCGGCGTGGTCGGGCGTTTGTGGACCTCGTCCATCGCGATTGGTCGGCAGCATGGTCTGGGGATTCAGGTGTTTGGCGAAACCGGCGGTTTGCGCTGGTCGCAGGAACAACCGAACCAGTTGTTCTACATGCCGCTCAAGCAGCGCTTGCAGATCATTGAGCGTGGCGAGGGCAATCTTTCGCCCGAAGCTGACCGCGCCAGCCGTGTGACAGTGGGCCATGCCGAGGGGATGCCACTGGCTTTTGCCAACATCTACAAGGATTTGGCCGAAGCGATCCATGCGCGTAAAGAAGGCCGTCCGATGGACCCGGCCGCTGATCTGTTCCCCAAGGCCGAAGACGGTTTGCGGTCTATGGCGGCGGTGGTGGCGGTTGCGCAGTCGGGCAAGTCCGACAGTGCCTGGGTGGACGCGCGTCCGCCGATGTTCCGCTAAGGGGCAGTGATCGGTCGAAGGCTGCCGCGTTCGATCAGATTGCACGGAAAAATGCGGGCTTCCGTCGAACGATGGGAGTCCCCGATCTGCGCCACGATCAGATCCAGCGAGGCCGCGATGATTTCGGGGATGGGCTGGCGGATCGTGGTCAGATTGATCAGCTCCCACCGCGACATTTCCATGTCGTTCAGCCCGATGATGCCGATATCCCCCGGCACCGAAAGCCCGGCAGAGCGGATCGCGCTTAGCGCGCCAATCGACAGCACGTCATCGCCGCAGAAATAGGCCTCGGCCGGGTTGGTTTGCAGCAGGCGGGCCATCTCTGTGCTGCCGGCGTCGTAGGAATAGGCGCTGGCGAAGCTGTGGGTGACGGTGATTCCCGGATGCAGGGCGAGGGCCTCTTGAAAGCCCTTCCAGCGGTCTTGGGTTGTGGTAGCGGTTGCAGGACCGCCCATGAAAGCGACCCGCTTATAGCCACGCTGTGCCAGAGTTTGTGCGGCAAGGCGCCCGCATTCGACGTTGTCGATCCCCACAACATCCACGCCCTGCGCCGCAGAGTAGCGGCCAAAAGAATGCACGATGGGAATCCCCGCGGTTTTGAACACCAAGGGAAACTCTGGCGGCACAGTGGAAGAGGCGATGATTACGCCATCCACCGAATATTGCCGCAAAAGCCGCAGAAGGCTTTCGGGATCTACCGCTTCGGACAGGTTTACCAGAAGCGGCCGCAGCCCCTTGGCCTGTAAGCCGCTGGTAAACAGGTCAAAAACCTCAAGAAAAACCGGATTGTGAAAGTTGTTGGACACAAGGCCGATCATTTTCGTGCGCCCGGTGGTCAGGCTGCTGGCCAGAACGTTGGGGCTATAGCCCAATTCCGCGGCGGCTTTTTCTACTTTGAGGCGGGTTTTGGCCGACACCGACGCACCTTCGGTAAACGCCCGCGATACGGCAGAGGTCGATACCCCGGCGCGTTGCGCCACTTGCTTCAGCGTTACCTGCATTCAGACGGACCCCGGTTACCACCTTTATAGATAGCGACAGATGGGCGGGGGAGCAAACGGAACAGCGCGGATTCATTTTCGCAACCGGTTGCAAAAATAATCGACCCATGCTTAGAGTGACGTAGAGTGAGCCGCATAAGAGCTCATCCCATGCGGGTGCCCCACTATGGGGCGGGTCCGTGTTGAACCTATACTTTCCGGCATCAACGCGTGCCGCCGGACACACAGCGGAGGAAGACTATGAAAAAGACCTTGATCATTGCAGGTATCACCAGCCTGTTGGCATCCAGCGCGATGGCCGAGAATATCGGCGTGTCGATGGCGCGCTTTGACGACAACTTTCTGACCGTTTTGCGCAACGGCATGCAGGCCCATGCCGATGCGGCTGGCGTCTCGATCCAGATCGAAGATGCACAAGACGATGTGGCCAAGCAGTTGGACCAGATCAACAACTTCATCGCGTCGGGCGTTTCGGCGATCATCGTGAACGCCGTCGACACCTCGGCCACGCAGGCCATGTCGGATGCCGCTGCTGCGGCGAACATCCCGCTGGTCTATGTGAACCGCCAGCCGGTCAACCTTGACACCTTGCCCGACAACCAGGCGTTTGTGGCGTCTAACGAGGTCGACTCTGGCACGCTGGAAACCATCGAAGCGTGCCGTCTGTTCGCCGAGCAAGGCAAGACCGAAGCCAACATCTATGTGATGCAGGGCCAACTGTCGAACCAAGCGGCGGTTCAGCGCACGCAAGATATCTATGACGTGGTTGAGGCCGGCAAATGTGCGGTCAAGCTGAACGTCGTGGATCAGCAAACCGCCAACTGGTCGCGCGACGAGGCGCAGAACCTGATGACCAACTGGATGTCGAGCGGCGCGCCGTTTGACGGCGTGATCGCCAACAACGACGAGATGGCGATCGGGGCCATTCAGGCGTTGAAAGCCGGCGGCGCAGATTTGTCGACCATCGTTGTGGCCGGTGTGGATGCCACGCAAGACGCGCTGGTGGCGATGCAGGCTGGCGAGTTGGATGTGACCGTGTTCCAGAACGCGGCGGCTCAAGGCTCGGGCTCGTTGGACGCGGCGATTGCTTTGTCCAAGGGCGAAGCGGTTGATCAGGCCGTCTGGATTCCGTTCGAATTGGTTACTCCCGCCAATGTTGGCGACTACGCCGCCAAGAACTGATCTGGTCTGATCTTTGCTCCGGGGGTGGCCTTTCCCGACTGCCCCCGGACATCTTTCCCCGCCAAAGCGCGGGACGCGTCCCCCCTTTCATCCTCGGCTGGCACAGGAGTTCAGCATGGCACAGGCAACGCAAGGGCTTGGGGGTCTGAGCTATGACCCAAGCAAGAAAGCCAAACCGCAAGAGTTGAACGTCTTCCTCGCGCTCGTCGCGATTGTCGTGGCGTTTGAAGTGATCGGCCGGTTGGTTCTGGGCGACAGTTTCTTGTTCAACACGCGCGACAATGTCGAAGGGCTGTTCAACACGCAGCGGCTGTCCATCATCGTGCTGCAAGTCTCTATCGTGGGCATTATCGCGCTGGGGGTCACGCAGGTGATCATCACCGGCGGCATCGATCTGTCGGCAGGCTCTGTCGTGGGGCTGTCTGCGATGGTCGCGATGAGTTTTGCGCAGGTTGCCATGGTCAACGGCAACCCCAACCCCAAGGCGATCTTTGGCGATTGGGCGATGGATTTGCCGGTCGTGGTGCCGGTGATCATCGGGTTGGCCGTGGGGCTTTGTGCCGGTTTGGTGAACGGGGCACTGGTGGCCTATACCAAGATCCCGCCGTTCATCGCCACCTTGGGTATGATGGTGACTGCGCGGGGGGCGGCAAAGTGGTGGTCCAAGGGCAACCCGATTTCCTTTCCCACCGAAAGCTATACCGCCATCGGCAAGGGCATGGTTCCGGTGCTGATTTTTGTCGCGCTGGCGGTGCTGTTTCACCTGATCCTGACGCGTACCCGCTATGGCCGCTACTGCTATGCCATCGGTTCGAACGAGGCGGCGGCGCGGATGTCGGGGATCAACGTCAACCGTCACAAGATGTTGGTCTATCTGATCGCCGGGATGCTGGCCGCTTTGGCGGCGATTGTGCTGACCTCCAAGAACCTGACCGCGCAGGCGGGCATGGGCGTGATGTACGAATTGGACGCCATTGCAATGGCGGTCATTGGCGGGGTGTCTTTGCAAGGGGGGCGTGGGTCCATCCTTGGGACGGTGTTGGGGGCGATGATTTTCGGGGTGATCATCTCGGGGTTCACGTTTCTGCGTCTGGACGCTTACTATCAGGAGATGGTCAAGGGTGTGATCATCGTCGCAGCTGTTGTGCTGGATCAATGGCGGCAAAGCCGCAGCCGGGGGAAATGAGATGAGCGACATCATTCTGGAAACCCGTGGCCTGACCAAACGCTACGGCGGCGTGCACGCGCTGGAAGGGGCCGATTTTGTGCTGCGCCGGGGCGAGCATGTGGCGGTTGTGGGCGACAACGGGGCGGGCAAATCGACCTTCGTGCGCCAGATCACCGCGGTTGAGCAACGCTCGGCGGGCGAGATCATCTTTGACGGCGTGTCCACCCAGTTCGCCGGGCCGCTGGAGGCGCGTGAGGCCGGGATTGAGACGGTGTTTCAAACACTTGCGCTGGCCGATGATCTGGACGTGCCGTCGAACCTGTTCCTTGGGCGTGAGTTGTTCAAGTTCAACCTCGGCCCGTTTTCCTGGCTGGACCGCAAGGCGATGCGCGAACGCACGATGGAGGCGCTGAAGACCACGGCGGTGAAAATCCCCAACGTCGACAACCCGATCCGCAACATGTCGGGCGGCCAGCGGCAATGCGTGGCCATCGCGCGGACGGCGGCCTTTGCGTCCAAACTGGTGATCATGGATGAGCCGACCGCCGCCTTGGGCGTGCAGGAAACCGCGCAAGTGGAGAACATCATCCGCGGGCTGAAGGAACGCGAAGTGCCGTTGATCCTGATCTCGCACAATCTGCGGCAGGTGTTCGATCTGGTCGACCGGATCGTCGTCTTCCGCCGGGGCCGCATCGTGGCCTCGCTGAACAAGAATGAGACCGACGGCAATGACATCGTCAGCTATATCACCGGGGTGAAATCCGGGATGGCTGAGCAGGACGACTGACGCGCCGGCCCCTTTACGCGACACCGGCCCCTTGCGGCCGGTGTCTGCGTTTGGTGCGTATCAGCCGACGCGGTTGCCCTGCACCCAAGTGCCGCGCAGGGCGGCGGACGTGCCAAGCCGTCTGACGCGGATAAGATCGGCCCGTGCACCAAGGGCAAGGCTGCCACGGTCGGTCAGGCCGACGGCTTGGGCCGGGGCGGCGGTCACCGTGCGCACACCGCGCGCCAGATCCCCCCAAAGGTCGCCCAGCATCAGCGCGGCAGACAGCAGCGCTGAGGGAACATAATCCGACGACAGGATATCCAGCAGATCCGCTTCGGCCAAACGCTGGGCCGCAACATTGCCCGAGTGCGACCCCCCACGGATCAGATTGGGCGCGCCCATCATGACTTTGATGCCGTGGGCGCGGCAGGCGGTGGCGGCCTCTACCGTCGTGGGGAATTCGGCGAAATGCGCGCCGTGGGTGGCAGAGGTTGCGACATGCGCGGCGGTGGTGTCGTCATGGCTGGCCAGCACGGCGCCAAACCGGGTTGCCTCCGCCACTGCGGCGGCCTCATGGGCGGTGCCAAGCCGGGCGGAGAGCGCCTTTTGGCTTGTGACATGGGTTTCAAACTCGGCGTCCGACAGGCCGTGTTTGCCGCAGACATAGGCGCGCAATTGCGTCAGGTCCCGGAACTGGCGCTGTCCGGGGGTGTGATCCATCAGGCTGACGATGCCGACGCGGTCCTCGGGGCCGAATTTGGCCAATTCGGCGATAAGGGTTTCAGAGCAGACCTCGGCCCGCAGGTGCAGGAAATGGCTGATCCGCAGGGCGCCACGGGCGCGCAGGTCAAGGATTTCATTGGCCAGCAGGCGCGCGTATTCGCCGTAGTTGCTTTTGGTGTTCGACAGGATCGAGCCGACCCGAAGCGCATCAAAAACCGTGGTGATTCCGGTGCTTGCCAGTTCCGCATCGTGGGCGATGATGGCAGAGGCATGGGGCCAATTGACCTTGGGGCGCGGCTCGATATGGCGTTCGAGATTGTCTGTGTGCAGCTCTATCAGGCCCGGCATCACCAGATCGCCGTCGCAATCGGTGGCGCCGCTTGGCACGGTTGCGCCGGGGTCGATGGCGGTGATCTTGCCATTGTGCAGATGGACCGCGCCAAGGATGACTTCGTTGGGCAGAACCAGATGGGCGTTGGCAAGGATGGTGTGGGGCATGGGTTGGGCCTTGATTGTGCAAACAGCGAGGGAATGTCAGAAGAGTTTCACAAGCGTGTGACAAACCCCGGGTAGAGGCGTCGGTCATGGAACAGATGAAACGATTTGCGGTGTATTACGCGCCCGAAGCCGGTCCCTTTGCCGAAGCGGCGGCGCGCTGGCTGGGGTGGGACGCGGCGGCGGGGCAGGTGGTGGCACAGCCAGAGGGGGCGGGCCTTGACGGGTTGGCCGCCCTGACACAAGAGCCGCGCAAATACGGCTTTCATGGCACGCTCAAGCCGCCGTTTCGGCTGGCCGAAGGCGTGACGGCCCGCGATCTGCGCGCGGCGGTCGTCCGGTTGGCCGCAGGGCTGCGGCCTGTCGTTATGCCGGGGCTGGAGATGGTTGATCTGGAGGGGTTTCTGGCCTTTGTCCCGCAGGGCGACGCGGGCGGGTTGCAGACGCTGGCCGCCGAAGTGGTGCGGGCGCTGGAGCCGTGGCGCGCGCCCTTGACCGAGGCCGAGATCGCCCGGCGCCGACCGGAGCAGTTGACGCCGCGCCAACGCGAGCTGCTGGAGATTTACGGCTATCCCTATGTTCTGGAAGAGTTCCGCTTTCATCTGACGCTGTCTGGTCGGCTGACAGATCCCGAGAGGGTGGCCCTGGCCAAGGCCGCCACACGGCATTTCGCCGGCCGGGTGCCGCAGCCTTTCGTGCTGGGCGCATTGTGCCTGTTTGGCGAGGATGCGGCGGGTCGGTTTCATCTGCTGGACCGCTGCCCGTTGAGGGCGTGAAGCAGGTGGGTGATGCCCTCGGCCGGCGTGCCGGTGTTGTGGACATCCAGAACACGGATGTCTGCGGGGAGGTCATAGCTGGCCCGGTCAAGGCGCGCGTGGATTTCAGCACCACTTTCGCGCCCGCGCGCCGCGAGACGCGCGGCGAGGACTGAGGATGGTGCCGATATCCGAAGGACGATCAGGTCGGGAAACGCCGCAAGTGCCGCGCCAAGTGCCCCGCGCGAGCCGTTGACCAGCACCGTCCGGCCCTCATTCAGCGGAGCAAGTTCCTGCACCGGCACGCCGTAGTGCAGGCCGTGGGCTGACCAGTGCAGGGCAAAATCACCGGCCGCTAGGCGGTCTTGGAAGGTGGCGGCGGTAACGCCTTCAAACGGCTCGCCGCCTGCGGCGGTCGGTCGGGTGATAACGCGCCGCGCCCAGTGCAGGCGCGCATCTGCGGCCTTTGCCCCGGCCAAAAGCGTGTCTTTGCCCACGCCGGAGGGGCCGACGACCAGAAAGAGTTGCCCGGTCACGCTGCCGCCTGCGGGGTAAAATCGCGCACGTCGACCAGTTCGTCGCAGACCCGCGCGCGGGCGGCCTCATCATGAAAAATTCCGAGGATGGCGGCGCCTCGGGCTTTGGCTTCTTCGATCAGGGTCAGGACGACTTCGCGGTTGGCGGCATCAAGCGAGGCGGTGGGTTCATCCAGCAACAGCGCCGGGAAGGGGTGGGTAAAGCCACGGGCGATGTTGACCCGCTGTTGCTCGCCCCCCGAAAAGGTGGTGGGCGATAGGGACCAGAGCCGCTCGGGGATGTTAAGCCGCGCCAGCAGGGCGGCAGCGCGGGCGAGGGCGGCTTCGGGGGGGGTGCCAAGGTTGCGCAGGGGTTCGGCCACCACGTCGATCGTTGGCACGCGGGGCACCACGCGCAGGAACTGGCTGACATAGCCAAGGGTTTGGCGGCGCAGGTGCAAAATCTGGCGCGGGGCCGCTTTGGCGACGTCCAGATCCCCGACGCGGATCACGCCGGACGCTGCCAGATAATTGCCCCAGACCATCCGCATCAACGTGGATTTGCCCGCGCCAGAGGCCCCGATCAGGCCGACGCAGGTGCCGGGGCGGACGTGCAGATTGGCGTTCTCCATCACCGAAATTACCGCCGAGCCCTGATTGTGCAGGGTGAAGCTTTTCGAAAGGTTTTGAATCTCGATCATAGCCAGCGTTTCCATTTGAAGAAAAGATAGGTGCTGATGGCAGAGCCTAGCATCATCAGCAGGGCCATCGGATAGCCCCAAGGTTGGTCCAGTTCCGGCATATGGGCAAAGTTCATGCCGTAAAGGCTGGCGATCAAGGTGGGGGGCATGAACAGGGCCGCAACCACAGAGACGATCCGCACTGTCACGTTTTGCGACAGGTTGATCATGCCGAGCGTGGCGTCCGAGGTCAACGCGAGCCGCGAGGCGAGGAAGTCGGCGTGCACCTCTAGCGCCTGCAGGTCGCGCATCAGGCCTTTGACCAAGGGCCGGAGCGGATCAGAACCGCGCGCAACAAGCGTCTGGCCAAAGAAGCTGATCGCGCGTTCGACGGTGAGCAGGCCCAGGCGGACCCGGCCCAGCAGGTCCCCTTCGCGCCCGACGCTTTCGAGCGCGGCTTGCAGCGCCTCGGCGCGCAGGCCGTCGGTGCCGCCGCGATAGATGCCGCGCGCAACTGCGTCCAGCCCGCGCCCGATGCCTTCGAGAATATCGGCCATGCGCCCGATGATTTCCTCTATCAGGCCCAGAAACACCCGTTCGGGGCGATCGCAGCCGGGACCGACCTTGTCGGCCCGTTCGGGGTAGGTTTCAAACGGGCGGGGGGCGTGGTGGCGCACGGTGATCAGCCGTTCGGGCGACAAGATGAAAGTGACAGGGCCGGAGATCGGCGTTTTGCTTTCCGACAGGCCGGGCAGGACGACGGTCATGTGATCGGCCCCGCCTTCACGGTACAGGCGGTTGGAGATCTCGATTTCTTCCATTTCGGCCAAGCTGGGCACGGGTAGTCCCAGTTGGGCCACTTCGGCAGATTGGCCGGGCAGGGGGCGATACAGGTCGATCCAGAGGGCGCCCGCAAGGTTGGCGGGCGGCAGCATCGGGGTCAGCTTTCCAGAGGTGAAGCCATAGGCAAAAAGCATGTCAGACCTGCAGCACGGAAGAGACGAGCAACTGGGTATAGGCGTGTTGCGGGTCGTCCAGCACCTGATCGGTCAGGCCCTGCTCTACGACATAGCCGCCTTTCATCACCATCAACCGGTCGGCCAGCAGGCGGACCACGGCCAGATCGTGGGTGACGATGATCGCTGACAGCCCCATTTCGCGCACCAGCCCGCGCAAAAGGTCCAAAAGCCGCGCCTGCACCGACACGTCCAGCCCGCCCGTGGGTTCGTCCATGAACACAAGGCGCGGCCCGGTCACCAGATTGCGGGCGATTTGCAGGCGTTGCTGCATGCCGCCGGAAAATGCGCGGGGGCGGTCATCGATCCGGTCTGCGGCAATTTCCACCCGGCCAAGCCAGTCAACCGCCGCGTTGCGGATGTCGCCATAGTGGCGCGCGCCGATGGCCATCAATCGCTCACCCACATTACCGCCCGCCGAGACGCCCATCCGCAATCCGTCGCGCGGGTTCTGGTGCACAAAGGCCCAGTCGGTGCGGGCCAGCCGGCGGCGTTCGGCCTCGGCCATGGTGACGGTATCGCGGGGGCCTTGGGCGGTCTGAAAGATCACCTGCCCAGCGTCCGGCGTCAGGTGACCCGCAAGGCAGGACAGCAGGGTGGATTTGCCCGAGCCACTTTCGCCGACGATGCCCAGCACCTCGCCGGGGAAGAGATCAAAGGACACATCGGCGCAACCGATGCGGCGCCCGTAGGCTTTGGACAGGCCCCGGACCGACAAAAGGCAGTGGTCAGTCTGGGGCTGCGGGGAAAGGGCGGGTGCGGCCATCACAGAGCCTCCGTGGTGGGGGTGGCCATTGGGCCAAGATGCCCGGCGGCGCGGCGTCGGGAGCAGAAATCGGTGTCCGAGCAGACAAACATCCGCGCGCCTTGGTCATCCATGATCACCTCATCCAGATAGCTGTCGGGGGCGTTGCAGAGGTCGCAGTCATGTGCGGCCTTGGACGCGGTAAAGGGGTGGTCTTCGAAATCGAGGCTGATGGCCTGGGTATAGGGGGAAGGGCGTAGATGCGTTGCTCTCGCCCGGCGCCAAACAGCTGGATCGCGGGATTGCCGGACAGTTTGGGGTTATCGAACTTTGGGATCGGTGAGGGGTCCATCATGTAGCGCCCTTCGACCTTGACCGGATAGGCATAGGCCGTGGCTATGGTGCCGTGGCGCGCGATATCTTCGTAAAGTTTGACGTGCATGAGGCCGTATTCTTCCAGCTCGTGCATCTTGCGCGTCTCAGACTCGCGCGGTTCCAGAAAGCGCAGGGGTTCGGGGATGGGCACCTGATAGACAAGGATCTGCCCTTCGGTCAGCGGCGTTTCGGGGATGCGGTGGCGGGTCTGGATCAGGGTGGCCTCGGTCGTCGCTTCGGTCACGGCGACGCCAGCGGTGCGCTGAAAGAACTTGCGAATCGAGACGGCGTTGGTGGTGTCATCGGCACCTTGGTCGATGACTTTCAGGCGGTCGTCGGGTGTCAGGCAGGCGGCGGTCACCTGCACGCCGCCCGTGCCCCAGCCGTAGGGCATGGGCATCTCCCGGCTGGCGAAGGGCACCTGATAGCCGGGCACGGCGAGCGCCTTGAGGATCGCGCGGCGGATCATGCGTTTGGTCTGTTCATCGAGATAGGCAAAGTTATAGTCGGTCATGTTTCCGGTTCCGTTTGCAGGAGTGGCGCCATGCCGTTCACCGACGTCTATGATATGATTGGCAGCGTGCTGTTGCTGGCGTTGATCGGTTTGGCGGTGATGGGGCCGATGGTGTTCTTGTTGTGGTATCGCGCCCGCAAGGCATTGGAGGCCATGCGGCGGCTGCGCGACAAGATCGACGGCACCCAGCACTGGCCGTGACGCGCGGTTCATAACGCGGGCACTTTGGGGGCGTGCGGTGCGGCGATAGCCTCGGCACGCAGGCGGCGGACCAGTTCCAGTTCCGCCTGAAAATCGACGTAGTGGGGCAGTTTGATGTGTTCCAGAAAGCCCGTGGCCTGCACGTTGTCGGCGTGCATCAGCACGAATTCCTCATCCTGAGCCGGGGCGCCGGTGGCATCCTCGCCGAGCTCCTGCCAGCGAAGGGACCGGTCAACAAGGCTCATCGCGATGGCTTTGCGTTCACTTTGGCCAAAGACCAGACCGTAGCCGCGGGTGAATTGCGGCGGTTCGGTCTTGCTGCCTTTGAACTGGTTGACGGTTTCGCATTCCGTCAGATCCACCGTGCCGATCGTCACGGCAAAGCCCAGCTCGGGGATATCCAGTTCCACGGCAACGGTGCCGATCCGCAGCTCCCCCACAAAGGCATGGGTGCGTCCGTAGCCGCGCTGGGTGGAATAGGCCATCGACAGGACAAAGCCTTCGTCGCCGCGGGTGAGTGCTTGGAGGCGCAGGGCGCGGCTAGCGGGAAGTTCCAGTGGTTCGCGGGTCAGATCGGGGGGCGGGGTGTCGCTGGCGGGCTCTGCCTCAATCAGGCCGTCGCGATTCAGCAGCCCCGTCACATGGGGGACATCGCCCGGCACGTATGGCGCAATCGGTGCGGGGGCGACGGTGCCCTCGGCGGCAAGTTTGAAATCCAGCAGGCGGTGAGTGTAATCAAAGGTTGGCCCAAGGATCTGCCCGCCCGGTAGGTCTTTGAAGGTTGCCGAAACCCTGCGGATCACCGCCATCTGGGCTGTCTCGACCGGGCGTGTGGTGCCAAGCCGGGGCAAGGTCGTGCGATAGGCGCGGATCAGAAACACCGCCTCGATCAGGTCGCCCCGCGCCTGTTTGATCGCCAACGCGGCAAGATCGGGGTCGTAGAGCGAGCCTTCGGCCATGACCCGGTTGACGGCCAGCGCCAGTTGTTCGCGGATTTGCGCGATGCTGAGTTCCCCAACCCCAGGGTCACCGCGCCGTTCTTCGGCCAGCCACGCATGGGCGGCGTCGATGGCGCGCTCGCCCCCTTTTACGGCCACATACATCAGCAAGCCTCCACATTGGTTGAGCGCGGTAGCCCGGCGATCTGGTCACCGCAGGTAAAGTAGCAATCAAAGCCCAGCGGAAAGAGCGCGCGGTTGGCTTGGAACGCGGCGGTTTCAGGCAGCGACAACCGTGTTGAGGTGGCGATCCCCGGCCCGGTCAGGCGCGCACCGTCGGGTGCGAGGGACGCCAGTTCAACGATCAGCGTGGCCGAGCGGTCGGGATAGTCGGGCCGGCCAATGGCAAAGCGGTGCAGGGGGTGCAGGGCGGGCCAATCGCCCAAGGCGAAGGTCGCGCTGGGCGCAGCCACCAGCGGCGCGCCGCAGTGGAAGGTAATCCAGTCGCGCAGGTCCGGGCAATCATAGGCCCCCGCCAGATGGATCGGCGTCGTGCCGTCGCAAAGCGTCAACAGCACAGCGCCCGCCGCCGGGGACAGCGGTGCAGGCGGCGTAGCCCCCGCAATGCGGTGCAAGGTGCCGGGGCGGGCCATCGCCGTCAGGCAGGCGCGAAAAGCCAGGGCCGATTGGCGGGGTGTGTCGGCAAAGCCGCCAAGCAACGCGGAGGACATCATTGGTCTTCTCCCCGCACGAGGGTGAAGAACTCAACCCGCGTTGCGGCTGCTTTGGCGTCGCGGGCGTCACGATGGCTGGTTTCAGCGCGGTGCAAAGGGTCGAGCACGCGGGCCTGCAGGTCGGCAGGGTCGGTTTGCAGTTGCGCGTCCAGCAGGGCGGCGCGGCGGGCGTGGTCTTTGTCGCGCCCTTGGACATGGGCGTGGCCGATGGCCCCGCTGGCCAGTTGCACCGTGCAACGGGTGACCGTCATCTCGCCAAGGTTAAAGGGCGCGCCCGTGCCGCCAGTCCGGCCCTGAACCATCACCGCGCCCACCTCTGGCCCGCGCAGCAGGCTATGGGGGGGCAGATCGGGGTAAAGCCGCGCGAGCATTTCGGGTTTGGCGCGGGCCAGCAGGCCCATCCAAGTCTGGCGCGCGGTCGGCAGCGGGGAATGTGCGGTCATCGGGCCCTCAACATCTTGCGAAGTTGTCTAGGTTTCTATACAACTAGACAACACCTAGGCCGATGGAGCGCAAAATGCACGTGAAGTTTTCGTAACAATGGCGCGATCCCCGCTTTGGGCCTCAATCGCCGCGACCTTGTCGGGGGAGATTGCGGCGGGCCATTACCAGCCCGGTGACAAGTTGCCGACCGAGGCCGAACTTTCGGCGCGCTTTGGCGTGAACCGGCACACGGTGCGCCATGCTCTGGCCAGTCTGGCGGGGCAGGGGGCTGTTCTTGCCCGGCGCGGGGCGGGGGTGTTTGTGGCCATCCGGCCGACAGATTACCCGATCGGGCGGCGGGTGCGGTTTCATCAGAACGTTCTGGCCTCGGGGCGCTCGCCCTCGCGGCACATCCTGCGGCTGGAGACGCGGCCCGGCGATGCGCGTGAGGCGGCGGCGTTGGGCTTGGCAGCGCAGGCCACGGTGCATGTGGTTGAAGGGCTGTCCTTGGCCGATGGTTTGCCGCTGGCGCTGTTCCGGTCGGTGTTCCCTGCGGCCCGGTTCGCGACGTTTCTGGCGACAATGCAGGCCACCCAATCGGTCACGGCGGCCTTGGCGGCAGAGGGCTTGACCGACTACACCCGCGCTTCGACCAAAATCACCGCCGTCGCTGCCGATGCTTTGCAGGCGTTGCATTTGCGGGTCGCGGAAGGCGCGCCGATCTTGCGAACGGTTGCGGTCAACGTGGATACCACGGGCCAGCCGGTTGAGTTTGGCACCACTTGGTTCGCCGGGGATCGCGTGACGGTGACGCTGTCGGCCGACGCTTTGTCATAAGGGCGTTGCGTGGCGCGGATAAAAGTGCGCAAACCGCTTGTGCTGAGTGCCGCCATGACCCAACCGCTTCCCCCCCTTCGTCTGACCGGTGCGCAGATTTTGCGCGACGGCGCGCTCCAGCAAAGATCGCTGGGTCTCGCCGAGGGGCGCATTACGCGCGGGCCGCTGCCCGAGGTTGATCTGACGGGATATCTGATCCTGCCGGGGATCATCGACCTGCATGGCGACGGGTTTGAACGGCACCTGGCCCCGCGCCCATCCGCCCCATTTCCCTTGGCGGCAGGCCTTGCGTCTTATGACCGAGAGGCGGCGGCGCATGGGGTGACCACCGCGTATCTCGCGCAAGGGTGGAGCTGGGAGGGCGGTCATCGCGGCCCGGATCATGCCGAGGCGCTGATGGGCGCGCTGGACGATTACCGCCCGCAGGCGATGACCGACCTGCGCCTGCAAATCCGGGCCGAGACGCATTTCGTGACCGAAACGGCTCGCCTGATTGCCGCGGTAGAACGGCACCGGGTGGGGTACGTCGTCTTTAACGATCATCTGGCCGAGGGCCAGCACATGGCCCGCATCGCCCCGACCGATTTCGCGGCTTGGGCGCGCAAGGTTGGCAAGACCGCGGCGGAACTGGCTGATAGCATCGAGGCCGCGGCGGCGCGCGGCAAAGACGTGCAGCGCACCCTCTGCAAGCTGGCCGAGGCGTTTGATCGGCTGGGTGTTCTCTATGGCAGCCATGATGATCCGGATGGCGAAACGCGCGAGTATTACTCGATGATCGGGGCCAAGATCGCCGAATTCCCGCTGAACCGGCGCGCAGCAGCGGCCGCCCATGCGATGATGAGCCCGGTGATCATGGGGGCGCCGAATGTGGTGCGGGGGCAGAGTCAGGCAGGAAATGTGTCCGCGCAGGCCTTGGTGGCTGAGGGGCTGTGCGACGCGTTGGTATCCGATTATCACATACCCGCCCTGCCGCTGGCCGTCTGGGCCCTGGTGGACAGGGGGGTGATGAGCCTGCCGCAGGCTTGGGCGCTGATCTCGTCCCGACCCGCCGAGATCATGCGGATGGTGGACCGGGGTCGGCTTGAACCGGGATTGCGGGCCGATCTGGTGATCATTCAGGCCGAGACACGGGTGATTGAGGCGACAATCGCAGCGGGCCGGCTCAGCTACCTGTCAGGCGACGCCGCACAACGGTTCATGGCGCAGCCGCAGGTGTTGCGGCTGGCGGCGGAATAGGGCGCGTCAGATCTGCCTTCCGTGGCAGCGCGGGATTCGGGGGCTCGATGCCCCCGCAGCCCGCCCTTTGTCAGGCATATTTCTCGACAAAGGCGTCGGTCGGCAGGTTGCGAAAATCCGGCAGGGCCGTGCGCAAGCGGTCATGGGACCAGTCCCACCATGCCAAAGCCAAAAGGCGTTCGGCCAAGGCCGCGGCAAAGCGGGGGCGCAGGGGAATGGCGGGCACCCCCGCGACGATCATGTAGGGGGCGACATCCTTCGTCACCACGGCCCCGCTGGCGACCACGGCGCCCGCGCCGATGTTCACATCCGGTTTGATGATCGCGCCGTGGCCGATCCAAGTGTCGGGCCCGATAACGGTGCGGCGCGCGGCGCGGGCCGCAAAGAACGCGGCATCGTCGGGGGTGTCATCCCAATATGCGCTGCTGCGATAGAGAAAGTGATGCAGGCTCGGCTGCCCCATCGGATGATCCGTCGGCCCGATCCGCGTCATCGCAGCGACATTGGCGAATTTGCCCAAAGTTGTGTTGGCGATATCGGCCAGTTGGTCGCAATAGGCATAGTCTTCAAAGGTCGTGTTCAACACCCGGCTGCCCTGACCCACTTCGCAATAGGCCCCAAAACGCGCGTTGACGATCTGGCAGTTGGGGTGGATCAGGGGCTGGTCGGCGTTCAGTTTTACCATGTTCAGCGCCCGATGAAGCGGCGGCGCAGCCAGCCGGAAAAGCTGTCCATCGCCATGACCATCAGCACGATCAAGATCATGTAATAGGCGACTTCTTCCCAATCTTTCTGGGTGATGATCGCTTGGGTCAGCAGCAGGCCAATACCACCGCCGACTATCGCCCCGATCACCGTCGCGCTGCGCGTGTTGGATTCCAGATAGTACAGGATCTGGCTCAGCAGCACCGGCGCGATTTGCGGGATGACGCCAAAGCGCGCGCGCTGGATCGCCCCTGCCCCGGTAGAGCGGATGCCATCCACCTGTTTTTCATCAATGTTTTCCAGCGTTTCGGAAAAGGTTTTGCCGAATGTGCCGGTATCGGTCAAAAGGATGGCCAGCGCCCCGGTCATTGGGCCGGGTCCGAAGGCACGGCTGAGGATGATGGTCCAGATCAGCCCATCAACCCCGCGCAAAAAGTCAAAGATACGTCGGAAGGCAAAGCGCACCGCCTTAACCGGGGCAAAGTTGGCGGCCGCCAGGAACGCCAGTGGCAGGGCGATCATCGCCGCCCCCATCGTGCCCAAAAACGCCATGAGCACCGTTTCAAACAGCGCCCATGCGACATCGGCGTGGTGCCACATCTTGTTGTGCCAGATGTCAGACAGCATCAGCCCGATGTTGCTGTGCAAGGGATCGATGCGTGGCCCCGCCAGCAGAGCCGTCAATTGGCCATAGGATTTGCCAAAGAACGGGCTGTCGAGGGTGAAGAAGAACAGCTCCCACCCCGGTTGGTATTTGAAGGTTTCCACTTTGGAGCGCGAATAGGCAAAGCGCCCGGCGGGTGTGGTGACAGAAATGCGGGTGTCGGTGACGTTGATCCAATCCGGGATCGGCTGCGGGGCAGTGAGGGAAAGTTTGCCGCCGACGGGCCGGATGTCGATGGTGCCGTAGCCGGGCACGACATAGCGCGCGCCCTGAGGATCATAGGTGATGACATTGCCGCCGCCCAGATCAATCGTGGTGACCGCCCCTTGGGTCTGGACCCAGTCGGGGTGCTGGCCCGGGGCATAGGTGCCCTTAGCCTCTCCCTCTATCGCGATGGTGACAGCACCGGAGCGGTTGTCGCGGGTGACGTGGGTTTTGTAGCTCCAGAAATCCGACAGAAGGATCGCGGCATTGTCGAGACGGGCACGGCCTGCAAGACCCGCAATGTCAAAGCTGACGAAGATATAAGTCAGATACAGCAGGATAATCACCGGAATCGCCATGGCGGTTCGGCGGCGGCTGCGAAACTGGCGGTGAACGGTCTGGGCGGTGGCGTTCGGGATATAGGTGGCGTCGGTCATGTCAGTGCCCCTTGACCAGTCGGTTGCGTGCAAGGCTGGAAAGTTGGTCGAAGGCGACAATGGCAAGGAACAGCAACGCAAAGATCGCAACCACCTGATCATACTTGCCGCCGCCCCATTGCAGCGCCAGTTTCAGGTCATAGCCGATCCCCCCCGATCCCACGAAGCCGAGGATCGCCGAGGCGCGGACGTTGATTTCAAAGCGCAGCAGCGCGTAGCCAAGCCAGTTCGGCGCGACTTGGGGCAGGATGCCAAGGGCGATTTGCTGGCCCCAAGTTGCGCCGGTGGAGGCGAGGCCCTCAACCGGTTTCAGGTCGGCGTTCTCGGCCGCCTCGGAAAAGAGTTTGCCCAAGGCGCCGGCGGTGTGGAACGCGATGGCCAGAACCGCAGGGATCGGGCCGCTGCCAAGGATGAAGATCAGCACAAGTGCGAGCACGATTTCGGGGATGGCGCGCATCAAGTCCGCCGTGCGGCGAAAGAGTGGGGTCAGAGCGGGAAAGCGGGCAAGGTGGCGGGTCGAGCCGAGGGCCAGAAAGCACCCCACCAGCGCGCCCAAAAGGGTTGCAACGGCGGCGATGTTGATCGTTTCAAGCAGCGAGGGCAGGTAGTGCAGAACATACCCCGGCAGGTTGGCCCTGTTGGCCCAAGCCTCAGCCAAAACCTCGGCGGGAAAATCGCCAAGCCGGTGCAGGCCCGCCAGAAAATCGCCAGCGTTGCGGTCTTGCGCGGTGTGAAAACCCGACCCCATCAGCGCCACAAACAGCACCAGCAGGACGAATCCGTAAAGCCGCTTGCGGCGGGTCTGGGCGATATAGGCTTCGGTCGGGTTGGACAGATCGGGGCGCTTGCCCGGTTCTGGCCCGAAAGAGATGTCTACCATGCGGCTGGCCCCCAATAAAAAACCGGGCCCCGCAAAGGGGGCCCGGCATTACGTGCTAAAAATTACTCGCCCGAAAGTTTGCGGGCCTCGATAATGCCAAGATACATGTCATGGGTGGCAGGCACGAAATCCTTGGCGTCGCCAGCGGCAACACCGTAGGCGCAGGCCTTGTCGGTTTCCCACAGGTCAGCGGTCAATGTGGTGACTTTTGCCTTTACGTCCGCCGGAAGGGCAGCGCGCACCACCATCGGGCCTTCGGGGATCAGGGCTGAGCGCCAGATTTCCACGAGGTTGTTCATATCGACAAGCCCTGCATCGGCGGCCTTGCGGAAGGCACCCGACGCGTAGCCGTCCTCCCAGTTGCCAACGCCGTCGGCCCAGGACACGCCCGCATCAAAATCGCCGTTATTCACGCCCACGATGGTTTGCTCATGGCCGCCAGAGAATTTGACCTCTTTGAAGAAAGCGTCGAGCGGGCCGTATTTGGCGATCAGTTCCGCACCGGGCACGAGGTAGCCCGAGGTGGAGTTCGGCTCGCCAAAGGCGAAAACCTTGCCCTTGGCATCGTCGATGGAGGTGATGCCGCTGTCTTTGCGGGCAAACCCGATGGAGTAATAGCCGGTGCTGTCGTTCAGGTTCTGCTTGGTCAGTTCGACCTCTACCGCGGTCGGGTCGGTCAGGTAGATCTTGGCGTAAGACGAGGCGCCGAGCCACGCCATATCCAGCGTGCCACCCAGCAGGCCCTGAATGACGCCGTCATAATCGGCAGGGGTAAAGACCTTGACCGGAACGCCGAGCGCTTTTTCGATCGCGGCGCGGTAGCATTCGTTCGAGGTCATCCGGTCTTGGGCGTTTTCGCCGCCGAGAATCCCGATGTTGAATTCTTTGATCTCTTGCGCCTGAGCGGTCGCGGTCAGGCAGGTCGTGGCAGCCAAAAGGGCAAGCAGCTTTTTCATGGTCGTCTCCGGATGGGGCCCCGTTCGGGGCCGGGGGTAAAGGGGTCAGGCCAGCAACGCCTCGGCATAGGCGGTGTCTTTGGGGCCAGTGATGGAGGTGGAGGTGGCGCTTTCGTTAAAGCTGGCATCAGCACCGTAGATGTCGCGCGCCGCCCCGGTGGTCAGCTGGTCAGGCGTGCCATCAAAGACCACACGCCCGTCGCGCATGCCGATCACCCGGTCGCAATAGCGCCGCGCGGTATCCAGCGTGTGCAGGTTGGCGATGACCATGCGGCCGTCTTCTTCGTGGATGCGGCGCAGGGCGTCCATCACCACTTGGGCGTTCATCGGGTCAAGGCTGGCGATGGGTTCATCGGCAAGGATGACCTTGGGGTCTTGCATCAACGCGCGGGCAATCGCGACGCGCTGTTGTTGGCCGCCCGACAGGGCTTCGGCCCGCTTGGGTGCCTGTTCGGCGATGCCGAGGCGGTCAAGGATCGACAAGGCACGGTCGATATCGGCGTCTGACCACAGGTTGAACAGCGTGGCAGCGGTAGAGCGGTGGTTCAGCAGCCCGTGCAGCACATTGGAAGCCACATCCATGCGCGGCACCAGATTGAACTGCTGAAAGATCATGGCGCACTGGCTTTGCCAGGCCCGTTTTGCGCGGCCCTGTAGGGGCAGGATGTTGCGGCCTTCGAACACGATCTCGCCTGAGCTGGCGTCGGTCAGCCGGTTCATCATGCGCAACAGGGTGGATTTGCCCGCGCCGGAGCGACCGATTATGCCAACAAAGGCTGGGCCAGTGATCTGAAACGAGGCGCGATCAACGGCTGCTTTCTGGCCGAACATCCGTGTGACGTTGTCGATTTTGAGCATGACGCCCCCCGTTGCTGGTTGCCGGGGGGATACGGGGCCTGTGTGACGCTGCGGTATCGTGGGGGTAAAGGTTTGGTGACAGCGCGGCCCTGGCGATTGAAGGGCATCTGTGTGCGATCGCGAGCGGATGGTCGGCAGAGGTCTGCGGCAGTGCGGATTTTTTTCGCCTGCCCTGAGGTGGAGAAGCGGCGCGTATTTCCTAAAAGGCCGACATCAAAATGTCCGACATTGTATTATCATCTTGGGCCTGCGTCGCACTTGTGGTTTTCCAGTTTGGAATCAATGGATCTAATCCCTTGGGGTCGTTCGAAGTGACTGGTTTGGAAGGGCTATTTTCAAAAAGGTGATTTGTAGAGGCGTGGTGGTTTTGCCAGTGACGCTAGGTAATTAAGGGATCAGTCTAAGGGCGGGCGGGGTGTTGCCCGAAATAGCGTCTTTTAAGGCGCGCGCGGAAACGTCTTGCCTTGCACTTGCCTTCGGCCCACTGTCTCGATATCCGGCACATTCGTCGGGGTGAGTCAGAAACAAAGCCTTTTTGTGACCCGAGAGATTGCTTGTTGTGCAGGTGTTGCGCGCACAAAGTCGATTATAGTTGGAGGTCCGTCTTGCTGCCAAGAATTCTGCACGTAGACGACAGCGAAGACATGCGAGAGGTCATCCTCATCGCGCTGGAAACCATCGGATCGCTGGAAGTCGAGCAATGTGAATCCGGCGAGGAAGCGCTGATCAAAGCGCCACTGTTCAAGCCGGATCTGTTCTTGCTGGACGTGATGATGCCGGGGCTTTCTGGCCCTGAGACGGCGATAAAACTGTGGGAAATGCCTGAATTCGCGTCAACTCCGGTCATCTTCCTGACCGCGAAGGCCTTGCGCGAAGAACTTGACGCGCTCATTGAAATGGGCGCCAAAGATGTCGTGACCAAACCTTTTGATCCGATGACCCTTGCCGATACAATTGTTGAAATCTGGAAGCGATAAGTTTGCCCCAACTAATGGGTGCCTGAGTAATTGCTCAACCTTACATGGCGGGTTTGGCGGGCATTGCAGATGTCATCTTAAACTCCGCCTTCCCATGATTTGCGGCTGGTTGCTGTGTGGCGGGTTTCGGACCTTCGCGTTTTAAGTCCACATAAAAGGTGCAGCCCGGACCGGTGTTGTTTGTAAAACCAATAGCCCCGTCATGCGCCTCTATGATCCGCTTAGAAATATTTAGCCCAAGCCCGGTGCCGTCGGCTTTTTTGTCGCTGGAGATTGCCTGCGTGAACCTGTCAAAGATGCGTTCACGGTCCTGCTCGGGCACGCCAATGCCCTCATCTATAACAACAATCCGGACGCTATCTGTCGTGCCGGTGATCTTGACCCGCACAAGCGACCCTTTGGGCGAGAATTTTACCGCGTTGGACAGCAGGTTGGTCAGGACCTGAGATATTTTCTGATGATCGGCCCGCACAGTCTCTGGCGTAGCGCCCGGTATATACTGCAACTCTACATTGTATTTCTCGGCGAAGGGCACATTGGCGTCCAGGGTCTCTTTGACCAGAGCCCCCAGTTCAACCGGTTCAAAGGTAAAAGCCATCTGCCCGGACTCGATCTTTTGCAGGTCGAGCACTTCATCGATCAATGAAATCAACTTGGCACAGTTGCGCTGTGCGACGGTCAGAACGTTGGTTGCCTTTGGCGGTAGCTCTCCCAGTTTGCCCGAATTGGCCATATCGACCGAGGCTTTGATCGCGGTGATCGGGGTGCGCAGTTCGTGGCTCATCGTGGCAAGGAATTCGGACTTTATCCGCAGGGCTTCCTTGGTCTTTTCGTGTTCAATGGTCAGATCGCTCATCTGCTTGCGGGTGAGGCGGTAGAAGTTGAGGTAGATCCGCGAGCAGTCGATGATGAAGTAGACGACGAACACGCTGGTGAACAACTGCGACCACAGTTCCGACGTGAGCGGCGCGCCGGTGGCCACGATGTCATAGATCGGGATGAACAGGAACGCGGCCCCGTAGATCACAAGGCGCAGGACCAGAACGGAAATCAGGTGGTGGTTGTTCATCGCGGCAAAGAGGGCGGCGGCGAACAGGAAAAACAGGGCCATGAAGTGCGTACCATGCCCTTCGAGAAGCGAAATCCAGATGGAGTAGAATGAGATGATGCCCGCGCTGGCCATCGTGCCGAAGTAGGTCATCAACAAGAGCGTGTTCAGCTCGCGTCTGGAGCTGGATTTCGCGCTTAGCACGCGTTGGAAGGCATAGTAATCATTGGCTTCGGCCAGAACGATCAGAACGCAGGTGATCAGGGCGTAGGTCAGGCTGTAGTAGTAGCTGGCAAGCAACAGGGCGGCGGCGAAAATAGTCTGACGCTGCCAGAACAGGTTTTTGCCAACCGTGGCGTAATCTTGCAACTGGACCAACAGCTGCGCTGGCGAACGGTCGCCCCTGTTATGATCCTGATAGACGCCGAATATTGCCATCTTACTTACCTTCTTGACCAGAAAATCGCCAATCCGGGCGGTGTCTTTCGTGCCGAATACTTGCAGTTGACCAGTTCTTGCCACGGTTCGGTGACGCAAACAGGCTCACACAAGTGTGATGCTTCGGACACTGTTTCCAGTAAGTCGCCCTAAAGTGGCAAAACTATGGCGAAAATTCGTTATTAACTCTACCTTAAGATGAGTTAACGACAGTGGGATTCGCAGAACATGGGCACCGCAGAATTGGGTTACTTCTCGCGCGCAGAGTTGGTTTTCCCCACTTTGAGCCATGAACCGGGTGTGATTGAGCGGAAAATCCCCGCTGCGAGGCCGGCCCGCACGGAACACGCCAAGGTTGCAAAGTCGGCTGGGCACATCCTTGCGTCTGTTCTTACTTTCGCAACAATCCATCGGCACGGCGATATGTTCGTCAACTTTTTGAAGGCGCGGCACGCGACCTTTATCGAACAAAAGGGTTGGGCTCTGCCAGAAATCGACGGGATGGAGTTCGATCAGTACGACACGCCACTGGTCAGCTATATCGTCATTCACGAATACGGCGAAATTCTGGCGGGCATTAGGCTTAGCCCAACCACGGCGCGGGTGGGCGCGCATAGTTACATGATCCGCGACGCACAGTTGGGGATGTTGTCGGGCCTGCCGTTTGATGTGTTGTATTTCGAGGCGCCGGTGTCGTCGATGATCTGGGAAGCGTCCCGGCTGTTCATCAGCCAAGATGTTCCGTCCCACCGCAGGGCCGCAGTGCAGGCGCTTTTGATGACCAAGATGGCCGAGACGGCCCGCGCCGGGGGGGCATCGCAGGTGATTGGAATTGTGCCTTCGGTGTTTCGTCGCTGGCTGCAGCGGATCGGTATGAACGCTACGCCGATCGGGCCGGAAATTGAGATTGATGGCGACAAAACCTGCGCCGCACTTTTCAACTTGGAGGAGTAAGGGGCGGCGCGCGCGCATTCTTTTTTTGGTTGAGCAGGGCGCATTATCCGGAAAACACAGCGGGGGGCTGGCGAACATGCGATGTTCGCCAGTCTTTTGGCCTTTAGGCGGTTGTCGCGCGCTCTTCCCCGTCGCGGGTCAGGGTCATGTAAGCCACCAGCACAATGATCGCGCCCAAGAAAAGCGCGCTGGTGATGACCGTTCCCAGACCCATGCCGCCATAGTGGGCAGGTTGTGCCAGCAGATCGCCGAAAGACGCGCCGAGCGGGCGGGTGAAGATATAGGCCAGCCAAAAGCCAAGGATCGGATCGAGGCCCAGGAAAAAGTATCCGGCGGTCAGCGAAACGATGATCAGCCCGAACAAGATCCCGGTTGCGAGGTAGCCAAGGCCAAACTGTTCGGCAACCAAATCGCCGGCTGCCGTGCCAAGGGCAAAGGTGAACAGGATGGCAAGCCAGTAGTAGGCCTCACGCTTGGTGGTGAAAATCGCATGGATCGACAGGGTGCGCTCTGAGGCGAACCAAAGGCCAAAGGTTGCCGCCAGCGCCACGGTGAACAGAACGGTCGTGGTAAGCAGCGAGACGCCGAAGTTATCCACCAGATTGTCGGTCACCAAGGTGCCCACGATGCTGATCAACACGACAGCAAGCCAGTAGGACCAAGGCACATACCGCTTTTGGCCAAACTGGATCAGCAGCGCCCCTAGCAGCACGCCGGTCATGATTAGCGATGTTGCTGTCAGGCCAAAGCCAAGATTGACGGCCAGATAGTCGGCAGCCGTCTCGCCCATCGTTACCGCCATCAGCTTTATCAGCCAGAAGTCGGCAGTGACCTTGGGCACCCGGTTGAAGGATGTGGATTGGGCGGGCATCGGGCGTGTCCTTTGGCGGATGGGTTGGGCCGTGGTCATGGCGCGGCCGGGGCGTTGGTTTGCAGGGTTGCCAGCAGTGCGGTGAGGGTTTCTTGCACGACTGCCGCGTCGGGTGTCTTGGCGCGCAGTGCGGAAAGGGCACCGTCTGCGGCATCGTCGATCAGCGCCCAATGGGCGGGGTCAATCGGTTTCAGGCCGGTCTCGTTGTCGTCCCAAGTGATCTCAAAATCCTTGATCCGGGCCTTGGCCGCGGCAAGATCGCCGCTGGTGGCGATGGTTTGCACATCTGTGACGATGCTGGCGAAGGCCGACAGATCGCCAAGGCTGGCCGCCGGGGCGTCTGCGGTCGCGTGGGCGCTTGCCTGCCAAAGGTTGAAGCCGGTGAAGGCCGTAACGGGCAGGGCGATCAGCGCCGTCGCAAGGAGAAACTGCTTCATTTTCGTGCTCCGGTTCGGGGTGGAGTGTCCCCGGCATTGGCGGTGATAGGGGCCGCGCAATACGGTGAGCTTTCGCCCGGCTTACAGATTTGTATGGTGGCAGATAGCTTTGTGTTATGCCGCAAGTGCATCTTTGTCGGATCAAGAACGAAAGGTCGCTATGCGTATCCTGCTGATCGAAGACGATGCCTCTGCCGCGGGCTACGTCGCGCGTGGCCTTACCGAGCAGGGCCATGTCTGTGATGTGTTGTCCGACGGCACGGACGGTTTGTTTCAGGCAACGCGTGAAAGCTATGATGTATTGGTTGTGGACCGGATGCTGCCGGGGTTGGACGGTCTGTCCCTGGTGCGTGCGCTGCGTGCAGCGGGGCGCAAAACTCCGGTGTTGTTCCTGACAGCGCTTGGCGGCATCGACGACCGGGTCGAGGGGCTTGAGGCGGGGGGCGATGACTATTTGACCAAGCCTTTTGCCTTTGCCGAATTGATGGCCCGCGTGAATGCGTTGGCCCGGCGCCCCCCGGTGCAAGAGGTAAAGACCGTGTTGCAGGTGGGGGATCTGGAGTTAGACCTGCTGCGCAGGACCGCAGCACGGGCAGGTCAGCCCATCGACTTGCTGCCAAAGGAGTTCACGTTGCTGGAGGTGTTGATGCGCAACGAGGGCCGGGTGGTGACGCGCACGATGCTGTTGGAGCGGGTCTGGGATTTTCACTTCGACCCGAAAACCTCGGTTGTCGAAACCCATATCAGCCGTCTGCGGGCCAAGATTGACAAGCCGTTTGACGTGGCCTTGCTGCATACCGTCAAAAACATGGGCTATTCGATCCATGCGCCCCGCTGATCTGTGGCGGCACAGTTCGTTCCGGCTGGCGCTTGGCGTCGCGGTGTTCAGCCTTGCCACGCTGATGCTGGCCAGCGGCGTGGGCTATGGCGTCATGCAAGGTCAGTTGAATGCGCGACAGGATGCACGGGTGACCGAAGTTTTCTCGGCCATTGAGCAGACCCGTTTGCAAGAAGATGTGACAGAGCTGATCGAAGCCATGGATGCGCGCATCAAGGCAAGCCCGGACCGGTCCACGGTCTATTTGCTCACGGATCAGTCTGGCCGAATTCTGGCGGGCAATATCAAGGACCCCGGTCTGGCGATGGGGTGGTCGACTGTTCCGGCAGACCGTTTGGGGGTGGAGACGGATTATCCCTATCGTGTCTATGTCGGTGCTACAGGGCCCTACACCGTGATGATCGGTCTGACCAATGCCGATCTTGATGACTTGCAAGAGATCGTGCTGGGTGCCTTTGGTTGGGCGGTGCTGTTGGCGTTGTTGGCCTCGCTTGCAGTGGGGGCGGTGCTTGCAACGCGGGTGCAACGCCGGTTCGCGCAGGCAGAGGCCGCTGTGGCCCGGGTCGCGCAAGGGGATCTTTCGGCGCGGCTGCCGGTCTCGGAACGAGGAGACGATCTGGACCGCATCTCAGCGGCGATCAACGCCAGCCTTGCACGGCTGGAAGGGCTGGTTGAGGCAATGCGGCAAGTCAGCGCCGACATTGCCCATGATCTGCGCACGCCTTTGAACCGCTTGCGAATCCGGATCGAGAGTGCGGCGGATTGCGTCAAGCAGGGCCTGCCGGCTGAGGAGGAGTTGGCAGAGGCCATTCGCGAAAGCAACACGATCAACGAGACGTTTTCTGCGCTGTTGCGCATCGCGCAGATTGAAGCGGGCGCGCGGCGCGAAAAGTTTGCGGCTTTGGATTTGGCGGCGTTGATGACGGATGTGGCCGAGGTTTACGCCGAGGTTGCCGAGGACGTCGGGCAGAGTTTGCACTGTGACGCGCTGACCCCGTCATTTGTCTTGGGTGACAAGGAACTTTTGACGCAAGCCTTTGCCAACCTGATCGAAAACGCCATTCGCCATTGCCCTGCCGGCACGAAGATTACCTGTTCGGTTACGGTAGACGGTGATTCCGTGCAAGCGGCGGTCGCCGATGGCGGACCCGGTATCGTGGCCGAAGAGCATGAAAAAGTCTTGCGCCGCCTTTACCGGTTGGAAAAGAGCCGATCAACCGAGGGCACGGGCCTTGGCCTTGCGCTCGTCAAAGCGGTGGCGGATCTGCACGGTGCGGATCTTGCCCTGCGTGACGCAGGACCGGGTCTATGCGTTGTTGTCCGCTTTCATCGGGTGCAGAGCGCTATTTGAGCCCATCGCGCACGTAAGTTTGGCCGGGGCCGAGGCGGGAGCGTCCCATCGCGGTCCCGCTGATGCCCAGACGACGCGCCGTCAAGGGGTGCGGGGAAAGAGCGAGGCAGGCAGTCGGAGCCATTTCAGGATTGCCGCATAGATCCGGACCATTGGGGGGTAGACCCAACGGTGCAGGGGCGCGCGTGTGGTCCACGCCAGCACCCCGGCGATGCCTGCGACGCCCAAAGCGCCCAGCATATCGAGGGGAAAGTGGACGCCAAGATAGATGCGCGCCCAAGCCGTGGCCAAACCCAAAAGCAGAAAGAGACCGCCAAAGGCGCGGGTAAGCGCGCTGCAAAGCAGCGGTATTGCCAAGGAAAACAACAAGGTTGCATGGTCGCTTGGAAATGAGGCTTCAGGCGCATGGGCCAAGAGTTGACGCCCCAAGCCGATCTCAAACGGTCTGGCGTGATACCAGGCTGCGCCGATCCCTTGCGCGAGGGCCAAGCCAAGCAGGGCTGCAACGGTTGCGTCCAGCAGCACGAACCGAACGGCGCGGCCTCGGCGCACCCATGCCAAAATCAAAAGGATCATTGCCAGATAAACCGACCACTCTGCGGCCGCCTTTGCGACCGTGATGGCAAATGCCGGTGCTTGGGCACCGGCATTCAGGGCCATAAAGGCGGTTTGGTTCCAGGCTTCGAGCGCAGACAGCGGCGCGGCCAAGGCCTTAGCGCCCCAAGGACCACATGGTGGACAGGCTCATCGACTTCAGCAGATGTTGCAGTGCCGCAAGGCCTGCGTGGGCGATCAGATAGGCCCAGACCAGATTGGCAAGGGTCAGGTGGATCGTCATTGCGAGCATGCCGTCGGGTTCGGCAGAGTGCAATCCAAGCGCCACTTGCCCGAAATAGACGGCGCCAGACAAGCCCATCGCCGAGATGAGCAAAAGGCCAAGGCCGTGGACTGCCGATGGTAGTGCGGCCTCTGGGTTGTGCTCGGGGAGCTGCAATTTCCGACCTGCGCGGATATGCACCTTTGTATCCTGCCAAAGGGCGGCCAAGCGCCCGGCGGAGAACCATGGAATCAACGCGCCAAGCGCTGTTCCGCGTGCGCGGAGCACGATGACCAGCCACAGACCCAGCGCCAGCGTTGTCGCGATCAGGCCCGAATAACGGTGGACCTGAAACAGGAGGTCGCCCAGCTGTTCTTCGTCCGGTCCCTCCATCGCGAGGCTGGTGAAAAGCTGGGTGAGGATGGCGAGGGCGAGGCCTGCGTGAAACAAGCGCGTGGCGCGGCTGTGTCGGGCGACGGTCGCGGGTGTCTGGGGCGATGAGAGCATTTTGAGCCGATCCATGTTGGGGGCCGCACGGGGCGGATTTGCGCCGTCGATAGTTCGGCTGCCCGTCGCCCGCCTTTCGGGAGGGTTACATTTTTGTAAGGCCGAAGGCGCGGCGCGCTTGTCTTTGAGCGGGGAGGCAGGGCCAATCCCACCCTTTCCTTGCTGCGCCGCAAGCGGGCAGGGCGGGCGTGACTGTTGACTCGAATCACTTTTGTGGACTATGACACCGGTGACATGACACCGGTGTCATCTGGTTTTCCTGGGGAGGAGAGCGATTTTGGCGACTATTTACGACGTGGCCGCGCTGGCCAAAGTGTCTGCCAAAACCGTGAGCCGTGTGCTGAACGGCGACGCGCCCGTGAGCCCCGAAACCCGGCTTGCGATCGAGGCGGCCATCGCAGAACTTGGGTTTGTTCCATCGAATGCCGCCCGCATGATGCGTTCCCAAAAGTCGGGCATGGTGGGTTTGATTACCGGCGCGATCTCACTGACCAACGAGCCGTCGCAGCCGCAGGGCCTGCCGGATCTGTTTATCGTGCAGGGCATCCAGCGGGCGATGTCGGCCACACCCATGACATTGATGATTGCGGATACGGGCGGGCGGCTCGACCGGGTGCCGCACCTGATCCAGACCTTTTTGCGCCACCGGGTTGAGGGGCTGATCTACGTTGCGGAATATAACTGCAAGGTTGAACTGCCGCGCGTGCCTGCGACGACGCCGATGGTGCTGGCCAACTGCTTTGATGACATTGGCACCCCGTCCATTCTGCCGGATGACCAGCGCGGCCAGCGCGAGCTTGTCGAGCGTCTGATTGCGTCGGGGCATCGGCGCATCGCGTATCTGACCTTGCCGCCGCATATGGTGGCCAACACACTGCGTACGGCGGGCTATCGGCAGGCGCTGACAAACGCAGGCATCGGATACGATCCGGACCTTGTCGAATGTGCCGACTATGAGGGCCGCGCGGACGAGACGCAGATCCTGTGGGATATCATTGACCGCATGTTGCGTCTGCCCGAGCCGCCGACTGTGCTGTGCTGTGGCAATGACAAGATGGCCGTGCGCGTCTATGGCATCCTGCGCTCACGCGGCCTCAAGGTGCCGGACGAAATCTCGGTTGCGGGTTACGACAACTACCGTGTCATCGCCGAAACCCTGTTTCCGCCGCTGACCACGGTTGAGCTTGCCTATACGGCCATTGGTGTGCGCGCAGCACAGCGCCTGATGGCGATGATTTCCGAGCCTGCCAACGAGCAGCTTCGGGATGGCCGCAGCCCGACCTTGGTGTCGGGGCCGGTCTACTGGCGTGGCTCTGTCACAGAGCGACGCGCCAGCAATGTTTCCAATCTCAAAATCGTCAGGGAGGATTGACGCATGAAGTATCTATCTATCGCAACCGGAGCGCTGCTTGCATCCGTAGCATTCACCACGCTGGTGCAGGCGCAAACCACGCTTTCCATGTGGTACCACGGCGCGGGCAATGAGGGCGAAGCCAAGGTCCTGAACCAGATCATCACCGACTTCAACGCAAGTCAGGCCGACTGGAAAGTGGAACTGCAAAGCTTTCCGCAAGCCGCTTACAATGACTCGGTCGTTGCGGGCGCCCTTGCAGGCAACTTGCCCGACATTCTGGACGTGGACGGGCCTGTGATGCCGAACTGGGCTTGGGCTGGCTATATGCAGCCGCTGCAAATCGACGAAAGCAAGATCGCGAACTTCCTGCCCGGCCCCAAGGGTGTCTGGGATGGCAAGCTGTATTCGATCGGGCTGTGGGATGCGGCTGTTTCGCTGGTGACCCGTCAGTCGATCCTTGATGAGTTGAAACTGCGTACGCCCACTTTGGACGCACCGTGGTCGGCCGAGGAATTCCAAGGCGCGCTTGATGCCGCAAAGGCATCCGGCAAGTTTGAATATGCACTGGATCTGGGCATGGCCTGGACCGGCGAATGGTATCCCTATGCATTCTCGCCGTTCTTGCAGTCTTTCGGCGGCGACATTGTTGATCGCAGCACCTACCAGACCGCCGAAGGCGCTTTGAACGGCGAAGCCGCGATGGCGTTCGGCAACTGGTGGCAGGGTCTGTTCACCGGCGGCTACGCACAGGCAACGCAAGATCCTGCTGACCGGGACAACGGTTTCGCGGCAGGCAAATATGCTTTCTCGTGGAACGGAAACTGGGCGGCCTTGGGCGCTTTGAAAGCCTTTGACGACACCGTCTTCTTGCCGGCACCCGACATGGGCAAGGGCGGCAAGATCGGTGCGGCGTCGTGGCAATTCGGCGTATCGGCAAAATCGCAGCATCCGGACGGCGCGTCGAAGTTCATCGAGTTTGCGCTTCAGGACAAGTACTTGGCTGATTTCGCCAATACCACCGGTCTGATCCCCGCCACGGCTTCGGCTGCGGCGATGACCGAAAACTACAAGGAAGGTGGCCCGCTGGCGGTCTACTATTCGATGACCGAAAAGGAAGCTTTGGTCCGCCCGGTCACCCCGGGGTATGTGGTGCAGGCCAAGGTGTTTGAAAAAGCGCTGGCCGACATTGCCAACGGCGCTGACGTGGCTGCAACGCTTGATGCCGCGACCGATGAGATCAACGCCGACATCACCAAAAACGGCGGCTACGGCCACTGATCACAGCGCGGGGCGGCCTTCGGGTCGCCCCCACTGATCCAGCGCAGGGGGGTATCATGGCATCGAAGTTTCTGAAATCGAACCGGACGGGATGGCTGATGGCCGGGCCCGCCGCGCTTTTGATTGGCACGTTTGTTATTCTGCCCTTTGTCTTTGCGATCATTCTGTCCTTCACAAACCAGCGATTGATTTCGCCCAATCCCACCGAATTCACCGGGCTTGCCAATTATCGCCAGTTGTTGGGAATGGCGACATTGACGCTTGATCCGATCAAGGACGAGGCCGGTCTTGTCAAAATGGCCGCTGACGGCACCCCGGAATATCCGCCGATCCGCAGCTTTACCCGCGGCAATCCCGAATACGCCAATCTGGCTGGCATGCGGGAGTGGTTTAGCGTTGGCTGGGGCGAAAGCCGCACCTATGTGCTGGCCCGCGACGTCGTCTTCATGAAAGCGCTGCTCAACACGTTCATTTTCGTGCTTGTCGTGGCCCCGCTGCAAGGCGCTTTGGCCTTGGGATTGGCGCTTTTGATCAACCAGAAAATACGCGGAATAAACGTATTCAGAACCATCTACTTCATGCCGGTCGTGGTTTCGATCGTGGTCGTGTCGCTGCTTTGGCGGTTTATCTATGACGGCAATTCGGGGCTGTTGAACAACCTGCTTGGTGCGATCAGCTGGGGTGCGATCCCGCGGGTGGACTGGCTGGGCAACCCCTCCACCGCCCTTGGATCGGTGATCGCAATGTCAATCTGGCAAGCCGTCGGGTTCCATATGGTCATCTGGCTGTCGGGCCTGCAGACGATTTCACCAACGCTGTATGAGGCGGGCGAAATCGAGGGCGCAAGCAAGTGGCAGGTCTTTCGATACATCACATGGCCAGGCCTGAAGAATACGGCCATTCTGGTCCTGATCGTCATCACCATGCAGGCCTTTGCCGTTTTTGCGCAGATTGACGTGATGACGAATGGTGGCCCGCTCGACAGCACTCAAACCATTGTTTTCCAAGCCATTGAGCGCGGCTATGGCAAGCAGGACATCTCGGGCGGCTCGACGATTTCGGTGATCTTGTTTGTGATCGTCCTGTCGATTTCGCTGATGCAACGCTGGATCACGAGGGAGCGCGACTGATGGCTATTTCTGCTGACAACCACGGGCTGCGACTGGCGGTTCGGTATGTGGTGATGGGCTTGATCGCGGTGATCTTCGTCTTTCCGCTGGTGTTCATGGTGATGTCGTCGCTGAAGCCTGATCAGCAATTGCTGGCAGACACCGGCAGCTTGCGGGCGTTCTTGCCCGTCGGGGACATCAGTCTGGACAACTACTGGGCGGCCTTCAAGCGCGCGCCGGTGGCGTTGTTCGTGATGAATTCGGTGATCGTGACGGGGGTTACAGTCGCATTGTCGCTGTTCTTGTGCTCAACGGCGGCCTTTGCCTTTGTGTTCGTGAACTGGAAGGGGCGCGATCTTGTCCTGACGATCATTCTGGCCACGCTGATCGTTCCGTTCGAGACGATTGCCATTCCGCTTTTGCTGATCTCTTCCAAATTGCCGTGGATCGGCATGGATGGGCTGACCTTCGGCTGGCTGAATTCCTATCGCGTGCAGATCATCCCCTTTATCGTCGATGGCCTTACGGTGTTTCTGTTTGTTCAGTTCTTCAAGGACTTGCCAAGTGAGTTGATCGAGGCTGCGCGGGTGGAGGGGGCAAGTTGGTTCCAGATCTACCGCCGCATCGTCATGCCGTTGTCGGGCCCTGTGCTGGCGACAGCGGCCATTCTGAAGTTCCTTGTGATGTACAACCAATACCTCTGGCCGCTGATGGTGGTGCAAGAGGAAGGCTACCGTCCGGTGATGGTGGGCTTGCAATACTTCTTCCAGTTGAACCGCGCCTGGGGCGAGATCATGGCCTATCTGAGCCTGATCACCGTGCCGGTTCTCGCCTTTTATCTTTACCTGCAAAAAGCCTTCATCGCGTCGATTGCGTCGACCGGCGTGAAGGGTTGAGGAGCCTGATATGGTCATAGCGATCAACGACAAGTGGATTTGGGACAGCTGGTACGCCAAGGACGGCGACACCTATCACGGGTTTTTCCTGCAAGCGGACAAAGCTTTGGGGGACCCTGATCTGCGGCATTTCAACGTGTCGCAGGGCCATGCCACGTCGACAGATTTGGTAAACTGGACGCATTTGGGCACGATGTTTGCGCCCTCCAAAGGGCCTGCGTGGGATGACAGTACGACATGGACGGGGTCTGTCGTGCAGGACGATGCGGGGTTGTGGCATCTTTTCTACACCGGCACCTCCAAGGCAGACGGCTCAATGTATCAGCGGATCGGCCATGCCACATCTGCCGATCTGCATGCTTGGGTGCGTGTAGGGGATGGGTTGTGCCTTGATCTGACGGGCCCCGCGGCCGAAAGCTATGAGGCTGAGCATATGGTCGGGCATTGGCACGACCGCGCGATGCGGGACCCGTGGGTCATGCGCGATCCGGACGGCGAAGGGTGGCTCATGTACTTTACCGGCCGCGCGCCCGGCATTGCCGAGCCAAATGCCGGTGGCGCAATCGGATTTGCGACCTCGCCCGATTTGGTCAACTGGACCTTGCGCCCGCCGGTCTTTACGGGCGGCTACGGCCAGCTTGAGGTTCCGCAGGTCTTTGAAATTGACGGCACATGGTATTGCCTGTTCTGCACCGCCGCCCACCAGTGGTCAGAGCAGACCCGGCGCGTCAATCCGCAGACCCCGGTGACGGGCACGCATTACCTGATCGCCGATCACCCGCGCGGGCCGTGGCGCATCCCTCAGGGGCCGTTCCTTGATGGCAGCGAGCCCTGCCGCCGCTATGCCGCGCGGATCGTTGATGGGCCGGACGGCTTGGTCATTTTGGGCTTTGCGGACGGCGGCAAAGAACACTTCGGCGGATATGTCATGGACCCCGAGCCCGTTCTCGTCGGCCCTGATGGTTCATTGAGCATACAAACCTTTGCAAAGGCAGCGGAGTAGATCATGGCAAGCATCACCCTGAGCGGACTTAAGAAAAGCTATGGTCAGGCCCATGTCATCAAGGGTGTCGACATCACCATCGACGATGGCGAGTTTGTGGTCTTTGTCGGCCCGTCAGGCTGCGGGAAATCAACGCTGCTGCGGATGATTGCGGGGCTTGAGGACATTACCGCTGGGGAGTTGACGATCGGCGGGCGGCGGGTCAACGACTTGCCGCCGAAAGAACGCGGTGTGGCGATGGTGTTCCAATCCTATGCCATCTTCCCGCATATGACTGTGCGCGAAAACGTTGCCTTTGGCCTGACCATCGCGGGCGACAGCAAAGAGGTCAAAGACGCAAAGGTTGCCGAGGCCGCGCGGATCTTGCAGATGGAACATTTGCTCGACCGTCGTCCGAGCCAGCTTTCGGGCGGCCAGCGTCAACGTGTTGCCATCGGGCGCGCCATCGTTCGCAAGCCCGAGGTGTTTCTCTTTGATGAGCCGCTGTCGAACCTTGATGCAGCACTGCGCATGGACATGCGGATGGAGATTGGCAAGCTTCACAAAGCACTCGGTGCGACGATGGTCTATGTCACCCATGATCAGGTCGAAGCGATGACCTTGGCCGACAAGATCGTGGTATTGAAGGATGGTCTGGTTCAACAGATCGGCAGCCCGATGGAGCTTTACCACAATCCGGCGAATGCCTTTGTGGCCAGGTTCCTCGGCTCGCCTTCGATGAACTTTCTTGATGTCGAGGTAACGGCGGTGCAGGGCAACCGCATCACCGTGGCCAATGCCTCGCTTGATCCGGTGGAAATTGAGGCCAAAACGGGCACATATCAGGTGGGCAGCACGGCGCGACTGGGCATCCGCCCGCAGTATCTGAGCCCCGTCGAAGGGTCAGGTCAGTTGCATGGCAAGGTGGCGCTTGCCGAGCGGTTGGGTGCTGAGACGGTCATCGAGGTCACCCTGTCAAACGGGGCGCCGCTGATTGCCTCGCTGACCCGTGACGCGATTTTCCCGGTGGGGGCCGAAATCGGCCTGACGTTTGAGGCCAGTGAAGCGCATCTTTTCAACAACTAGCGGGCAAATCAAGCGCTTGCAGGTTTGGCTTTCATTTCGCCCCCCATGGCGCGGGTCGCCTCGATGGATGCGGCAACCACCGCGTCCAATATTTGGCGCCGCGTGCTTTCCGTAAGCCTGCTCGACACGCAAGCCGCGGCGATCGTCGCCTGAACTTCGCCATGCCAGTCGAATATCGGCGCGGCAATGCCGGTGACATCGTCTTCGAAGGTGCGTTCGGCGAACGCATAACCCTTGCTCCGCACTGTCGCGAGCGCGGCTTTCAACGCCGCTATATCGGCAACTGGCTTGGTCGTCGGCGACCGTAGCGACAGGCGTTTCAGTGTATCCTCTGCGATGTCGGCGCTGGTATGGGCAAGGAAGGCAAGGCCGGATGCGGTCGCATAGACCGGCAGCAACTGCGATGGGCTGACGAAGACCCGCGTCGCCCGATTTGGTTCTGCGATGGCGATGGTCGTCATTGAGGTTCCGGAAAACAGGCAAGCGTGGGTCGTCTCGCCTGTTGCAAGGGTAAGCCGGTCAAGGATCGGTTGCAGGACATCCACCACCGGAAAACAGGCCTCGCGAATACGGGCAAGACGCAAGACTGCGGTTCCCAGCCGATACTTTTTCGATTCTGGGTGTTGCTCAACAATGCCCTTTGCGGCCAGCGAGTTCAGCAGGCGCATCGTGGTGACCTTGTCGATCTCTGCGGCTCGGGCAAGGTCACTGAGCCGCCACTCGGGCGTTTCGGGAAGAAAGTAACCAAGCAGGCCAAGCGCTTTGTCGATGGTCTTCATGGTTGCTCCGCCACGTTTCGTTGGAAGGATCGCGGGCATGGTCTGGGCTCTCTGCAAGTCTATCGACGGGCGGTAACGCATCAGCGCTTTTCCTATGATGTAGATAATAATGAAACGACTTGCAAATGCGGAAACGACGGCGGCGGGTTGTTGTGCGCCGGATCGGGGCAGGTGTTGGCCGTCTGGCGCAGCGACCACGCCACGGCAATCGTTCGGCCTGACAGGGCGGTGGCCGCGCGATAACCCTGGGTTGAAACCGCGCAGGCGCAATCACCTTGCAGATTTTTCTCCAGCCACCTATTTTCCGAGACAAATTTGTTATCTTGCTGCCATCAAACGCACGCTTTGACCCCAAGTTGGGGATTTGTAATTGCATCCCTTCCCTATACAAAAGATCATAGTTCAAACCGTTTTGACGTGCAGGGCGAAAAACGATCCCGTCCTGTCCGCGCGTCTGCTAGGGAGCCGCATATGAACCATCTGACCGCCTTGATTGGTGCGTGCGCACTATCGGTTGCAGCCCTCGGCGCGTTGGCCGATGTGGCGCCGTTGGACGCACCGACTGGTGACGTCATCCTGACCGTTTCCGGCAAGATCGCCGTGACCAATGCGGGAGAGACGGCAGAATTTGATCTGGATATGTTGAAGCAACTGCCTGCTACAGTTTTTTCGACCGGCACCACCTGGACAGACGGAGTACATGAATTCACCGGCGTCTCGCTGCTGGTCATGACTGAAAGACTGGGCATTGAGGCAAGTGCGCTGCAAGCGACTGCGATCAACGACTATGCCATTGACGTGCCTATGACGGACGCCGTCGAAGGCGGGCCGATCTTGGCGTATCTCATGGACGGGGAGCCGATGTCCGTGCGCGACAAGGGTCCGATATGGCTTATCTATCCGTTTGATTCCAATCCGGAATACCAGACTGAGGTCATCTACTCCCGCAGCATCTGGCAACTTTCGCGCCTGATGGCAAAAGACTGAAAACAAGACGATGACGGAGCATTTGGTGTCGGTCCCTCGGAATTTGCGCGTGGCACTTGGGGGGCTGCCGCGATCAGCACTTTTGTCGATCATTTGGTTGACGGTCGTGATTTGTGTCTTTGGCATCGGGTCTTTGGCGCTCGACGTCAATCGCAAGATCCAAGCCCTGGCGACCGCGAGTTCTGACAACATCCAATGGACGATTTCGCAGGTTGATGTCGAGTTTCTGACCCTGGCGAAAGCGGTTGCCGATAATGCGGCGGGGACCGGCTCGGTGGCGGAGGTCAAGCGGCGGTTTGACGTCTTTTACAGCCGGATGAATCTGGTCTCGGCAAGCGAGCTTTTCGCACCGCTGCGGGAAGAACCGAAAGTGCAAGCGGCCAGCAATGAGCTTTGGGGCTTTCTGAACCGTTTCGCGTCGATCATTGACGGGCCTGAAATCGCGCTTGAAGCGTCTTTGCCCGTTATCGACCAAGAGCTTGGACGTTTGCGGGAAGCCTCGCGGACCATCTCGCTGTCCGGGCTGGAGGTATTTGCACATCGCGCGGATGCTGAGCGGGAAGGCATCGTTCTGACGATGCGATATCTTGCATACATGACGGCGCTTTTGGTCGCGCTTTTGGTGGGGTTTGTCGTTCTTCTTTTGTGGTTTGACCGTGCAAATCGGCTGGTTGTGCGTGAAAATTTGCTGTCATTGCGGCGTCAAGAAGCGATCATTGCGACGTCACTGGACGCAATCATCGTTGCGGACACCAAAGGCACCGTGCTGGCATTCAACGGGGCGGCAGAGGATATTTTTGGCTACCTTCGGTCAGAAATGGTTGGGCAGGACCTAGCGGAACTGGTCATCCCGGAGCACCTGCGCGCAGCCCACCGCGCCGGCATGAAGCGCTATCTGGCGGGGGGCGACGCGCACGTGACGGGGCAGGGGCGGATCCGGCTGGAGGCGCTACGCAAGTCGGGCGAGGTGTTCCCCGCAGAGCTGACGCTGTCGAGCGCTGAATCGGACCGCGGGGAGATCTTCATCTGCTTTCTGCGCGATCTGTCCTTGCAGGTTGCTGCAGAGCGGGAGTTGCTGGATGCCCGCGACAAGGCGCTTGCCGGTGAACGCGCAAAGGCGGACCTTCTTGCGGTTATGAGCCACGAGATGCGCACGCCGCTTCACGGTTTGCTTGGAACGCTGGAGTTGCTACAGGACTCTGACCTCAAGCCCCCGCAGCGTGAGCTAATCCGGGTCGCGGAATCCTCGGGCCATTTGCTTTTGCATCATGTGAATGATGTTCTGGATATCTCGCGGCTGGAATCCGGTAAGATGCCGATCGAAAGCCACCCGGTTAATCTGCGGGCGCTGGTTGAGGAGACGCTGGACAGCCAGCGTGTGGTCGCGCAAGCCAACCAGAACCGGTTGCGCATGCAGTTGCCGCCTGAAAACCAATGCTACGTGCTGTCAGACCCGACCCGGTTGCGTCAGATATTGCTGAACCTTGTCGGCAATGCGAACAAGTTCACCCGGAACGGCGAGATTTTCGTTGAGGTTGAACATCTCGACAATTCCAACCTGACCGAACTGCGAGTCACGGATACAGGCATCGGTATCAAGCCCGAAGATCTGGAGCGGATATTCGAAGATTTTGTGACGTTGGATGCCTCTTATTCGCGCAAGTCTGGCGGGACTGGGCTGGGCCTGTCGATTACCCGGCGTCTTGCCGCGGCCATGGGCGGTGAGATTGGGGCGCAGAGCGACTTGGGTCAGGGCAGCATGTTCTGGGTGCGCTTGCCTTTTGAGCGTGTCGCCGATGCGGATTTGCCAAGCATTCTGGCAATGCCAACGGTTGCGGCGGAAGTGGATGAGCAATCCCCGACGAAAGCCGCCTTGGATGTCCTGATCGTGGAAGATAATCCCATCAACCGGATGCTTTTGCGCACCAACCTGCAAAAACTGGGCCACAAGGTGACCGAGGCGCAGGACGGCGAAGAAGGGGTTCATGCCGCCGATGGGCATCATTTCGATTTGATCCTTATGGATATCTCGATGCCCGTCAAAGACGGGATGCAAGCGACCAAGGAAATTCGGGCGGGCAGGGGGGCTTCGGCAGATGTGCCGATTGTCGCGGTCACTGCCCTTGCCATGCATGACGAGCGCCAGCGCTTCCGCGCGGCCGGTATGACCGATGTGCTGATCAAGCCCTTGTCTCGGGACGGGCTGCAAGAGATGATCACAAAGGTCATGGCCGCGACGCCTTTGGCGATCACCGAGACGTTGCCCGAACCGCAGGGTGAACCGGCAGGGGCCAAAGCCGACGAGCGGCCTTTGGTTTTGCATGAGGTGCTCATCGCTTTGCGCGAAGATCTCGGGGCCGAGACGCTGGAGGATCTTATGAAATCCTTCGCGGAAAGCGCCCATCTTGCGATGAGCCAGATCGCCGAACCAGATCGCCAACCGCTTGCCAGCGAGACGATCAGAATTGTTCATTCGCTTGCGGGTTCGGCGGGGGTCTTTGGGGCTGCGGCGTTGCGGCAGAAACTTGCAACGTTGGAAACCAGCCTCAAGCGGGGTGAGGCAAGTGCCTTGGCAGAGGCAATGGCGCCGCTTAAGAAGACCCTTGGCGCGACCCTGCAAGAGTTAGAGATTTATGGCGCCCAAGGGGGCGATGCCGCAGTCTAGGGATGTGTTGGTGCGCGCGATTTGACCAGCGCGGCCCATTTCTGTGCATAGGCCTTAAGGCCACCACTCGGCGTTGGCGGGGGCGGTGTCTGCGGTGCAGGTTCTGCCGTTTGTGGCAGAAACAACAGTGCTGCCCCGATCGCGGTGCCTGTCCGCGCGGTCGACGTGCGCGTTTCGCGGCCTGTCGCGGCATTCAACATGCTGCAATACCAAGGGTTTACCGAAAATGGCCCCTCAATTCGGATTGGCCCTTGTGCGCCGATGCTTTCCAAACATTCCGCAGTCATCAGCGCCAGGTAGTAGCCCAAAGCGACTTCGGATTCGGCATCATCACGGCTGCTATCCGTCCAGTGCATTTGAAGCCGTGGAAATGGCCCGCTGCCCTGAACAACCGAGGGCAGCAACATAAGGCTGCGCGCCAAAACGCGGGACGCATCGGTTTGTGTCGCCGAAGGTGCGTGCCCCTGTGAGATCAACTCATACTCCCGCCCGCCCATGAAGCGGGCTGAGGGGACCGCGTGGCCCAATGCGTTCACGTTGACCAAGACGTCACGGCTTGGGTCAAGTGGCACACTCTTGCCACCCATTGCCATTGCGATCACCCAAGTGCCTGTAGAGACGACTGAAAACGGGGCAGGCTCTGTCAGGTAGGGCACCAGTGAGGCGTTGCTGTCGTGAATACCCGTCAGAACCGGCACCGCCAAAAGACCAAGCCGAGATTGCAATTCCGGCAACAGCACCCCGAGGATTTGGGAAGGTTTCTGCGGCGGGGCCATGATGTCCTCAAGGCGAAGCCGGTCAACCAAACTGGACCAAGTCGCCAGATAGGGGTTCCACAAATCGGTGTGGCAGCCAATGGAGCAAAGGTCAGACGCAAGATTGCCCGTCAGGCGGAAGCCCCAGTATTGTGGCCAGGTCACGATTTTGGATGTGCGGGCCTTCAGGCTGGCGTCCTGCTCAAACAGCCAGAAGAGTTGCGCGCCAAGGTTCAACCCCATTGGCAGCCTCGCCGAACCGGTTTCTGCGAAGTCGGGGCGCAGCAGGTCATATGCAGCGCGGGTATCATCCGGCCCGCGATGTTCATAATCCAGAACCGGCGTCGCAAGGGTGCCGTCGGCGGTCAGCAAAGCGGCACAAGCGCCGTGCGTGGTGATCGAGATTCCGTCTATTCCGTGGCGTGATTGGAATTCTGCAAGGCCGGCGCAAAGGAAGTCCCAGATCCCGTCGGTATCGAAATGCGGGTAGGGGCCGGTTTGGATCGCGGGATTAGGGCGGGTAAGAACCGCGATTTCGGCACGTTGCGCCAGATCCACCAGCGCGAGTTTTGCGTTGGTCTTGCCAATGTCGATGACGGCGATGTGCTTCATTTCATGTAGAAAAGATTGACGAGGGGGCTGGAGACCGGCGAATTGTCGGCGTGGGTCTCCATGATATCGGCCATATGGGCCCACCAGCGCTGCATCAGTGCGTGGGTGGGCAAATCATCCATCCCGTGATCGTCTCTGCGCAGCAGCATGCCAAACAGCACCAGCGTTTCGGGGTCTAGGAAGATCGAATAATCCGACACGCCTGCCTCATGCAGCAGATCGACCAGCTCTGGCCAGATCGCGTCATGGCGCCGTTTGTACTCTGCTTCGCAACCCGGATTGAGTCGCATTTTAAACGCGTATCGTTGCATCACTTACCCCGCGTGCGTCGCGCCAAGAGGCGCGGGATGGCGATCACACTGATCAGCAACAGGCCAAGGAAGATGCTCATCACAATGCCCGGTACATTGAGCAGGCCAAAGCCGAAGGTCACGCAGCCCATGATAAAGGCCGCAAGAACCACACCGGGAATACTGCCCGACCCGCCCAGAATGTTGACCCCGCCCAGCACGACCATGGTGACGATTTCCAACTCCATCCCCGTTGCAATTGAGGGGCGGGTGGAACCGAGCCGCGACGTCAGGCAGACTGCTGCGATCCCCGACATCAAGCCCGTCAGTAGAAACAGCGAAAAGCGGATGCGCGCCACGCGCAGGCCCGCAAATTGCGCCGCTGTGGCATTGTTCCCAATGGCAAAAACCGCCCGACCGAAGCTGGTGCGGTGCAACAGGATGTAGAAGGCCAAAGCCGCGACGGCAAAGAGCACGAACTCAAACGAAAACACCCACCAGACGTAGCCTTGCCCGAAGAAGGCAAGAGATTTGGGGTAGCCCGTATAGGCCTGATCCCCAAGAATAATATAGGATATCCCGCGAAACAGGCTCATCGTGCCGATTGTTACCACGATCGAGGGCAGGCCAAGTCCCGACACAAAAGCACCGTTGATGGCCCCGCAAAGCACGCCTGTCAGAAGGCCCGCGCAAACGATCAGGGGCGTGTCTGCCCCCGCTGTCATCGCCAGACCCATGGCCGTTGAGGCGAGCGCGATGATCGAGGCGACGGAAAGGTCAATTTCGCCCGCGATGATCAGCATGGCCATCGCAAAGGCGATCATCGCCTTTTCGGTAAAGTTGAAGGTGGCGTCAGACAAGTTCCAGACGTTCAGGAAATAGGGCGAGGCAAACGAATTGGCCGTGAAGACCAGCACGAGGACGACAAATAAAAGTGCCTCCCACGACCGCAGGCCCCGACTAAACGAGGAATGCAACCGATCTGGAACAATGCGCGCCTCGCGTTGGGTCAGTGGACTGGTCATGCTTCTGCCTGCTTGAGAATGATGCGGCCCTTCACGCGGGACTGGCTGGCGTTGAAGGTGACGGCAAGAATGATGGCACAGCCGGAAATGGCCATTTGCCAAAAGGGTGAGATGCCGATGACGGGGAGCGCATTGGCGATCACGCCCAAAAAGATCGCCCCCAGAACGACGCCCGCCACGGAGCCCACGCCGCCGGCAATCGAGATGCCTCCAATGACGCAGGCGGCGATGACGTTAAGTTCAAACCCCGAGGCGACATCGACATAGGCGACTGCGTAGCGCGCGACCCAAAGATAGCCTCCAAGACCTGCCAAGGCACCAGACACAACGAAGGCGGCAAACTGCGTGCGCCCCACGTTCAGCCCTGTGTAGACAGCAGCATGAGGGTTGCCGCCGACGGCAAAAAAGGCGCGGCCAAGGGTGGTTCGGCTCATCACGACGGCGAAAATGCCAATCAGCATGATGGCGATCCAACTCATCACCGGAAGCCCAAGCATGACATGGCGCGGCAGCGCCTTAAAGCTGTCGGACATCTGGTGCGCGTTGACCCATTTTCCGTTGGTCATCAGAAAGATGACGCCCCGGTAAATCGTCATGGTGCCCAAAGTGACAACGATCGAGGGGATGCCGACTTGCCAGACCAACAAACCGTTGATCGCGCCCAAGGCAGCACCCACTGCAATCGCCGCAAGCAAGATCAGCGGCAATGGTACGCCCGCGCCATTGAGCAGGGCCGCGATCATACCCGCCAGCGCAAGGGTCGCCGTGACCGACAGGTCGATGCATTTTGTCAGGATCACGATCATCTGCCCGATGGCCAGGATGATGAGCGGTGCGGTGTCGTTGAAGACATTCGCGAGGTTCGAAGGATAGATGAATGCTGGAAAGCGCCACGCTATCCCCGCCGTCAGCAGAATGATGACCAGCGCCAGCAATGCCTCGCGGGATTTCAGGATACGGTTCATACGGTCTCCTCGATCCCGGCAGCAGCCCGGACAAGTGTTTCGGGGGTCATCTGGGCACCAGAGACTTCGGCGACGATGCGGCCTTCGCGCATGACGATAACCCGGTCTGACATGCCGAGTATTTCGGGGATCTCTGAACTGACCATAATAACTGCCAGACCCTCTGACGCCAGTTCCGCCATGAATTCGTGCACGGCCGCCTTTGAGCCGATGTCGATGCCCTTGGTGGGTTCGTCGAGGATGATCACCCGTGGCTTTGTGGCAAGCCATTTCGCAATCACGACCTTTTGCTGGTTGCCCCCGGAGAGAAGCCCGACATCCTGATCGAGCGACGCCGCACGCAGATCAAGGCGTTGCGTATATTCCTGTGTCAGTTTGAACTCTTCGGCGAGGCGCAGGAAGCCGTGGGACGAGGTTTGGGCAAGGGACGGGAGTGTCACATTCTGGAATATCGGCAAGCCTTTGACCGCTCCCTGCCGCCCGCGGTCCTCGGGAACGTAGACTATGCCATAGGCAATGGCCTCGGTTGTGGAGCGGATGATGGCAGCTTTGCCATTGACCATGCAGGCGCCGCGAGACGGTTTGGTGATCCCGAAAAGTGCCTGCATCACCTCTGATCGGCCCGCGCCAACCAAGCCGTAAAAGCCCAGGATCTCGCCACGGCGCAGGGTAAAGGCGATGTCGGCAAATTCCGTCGGGTGGTTGTAGCCCGCGACGCGCAGCATTTCTTCGCCGATGTTGTGGGCGCGTGTGGGGAAAATCTGATCGACCGCCCGGCCTACCATCATCTGAACAAGCGCGCCCTCACTGACCTCGGAAATTTTACCTTCGCTGACAAACTGGCCGTCGCGGAAGACGGTGTAGCGGTCTGCAATCCGGAAAATTTCATCAAATTTGTGGCTGATGAAAAGGATCGCTTTGCCCTGTTCTTTCAACGTTTCGACGAGTTCGTAAAGTTCGTGGATTTCCTTGTGGGACAAGGCCGCAGTCGGCTCATCCATGATGACTACCCGCGCGTCGATCGACAGGGCACGGGCAATGGCCACAAGATGCTTTGACGCAATGCCCAAGTCTTTCAGCTTTTCGTCGGGATCAAGATTGGCGTTGATGCTGCGCAACAATTCGGCTGCCTTGATCCGCATCGCGCGCCGGTCGATCAGGCCAAAGGCCCCGCGCGGGGCATGGCCCAGCCAAATGTTCTCGGCCACGGTCAGTTCATCAAACAGCACGGTTTCCTGGTGGATCGCCGTCACGCCTGCCGCTGCCGCCGCATCGGGCGTTGCGAACCGCGCCTCTTTTCCGTCGACGGTGATGGAGCCCGTGTCGGGTTGGTAGATGCCCGTCAACACTTTGACGATGGTCGATTTTCCGGCGCCATTTTCACCCACAAGCGCGGTAACCTGTCCCGGATAAAGATCAAGCTTCACATCCGAAAGCGCTTTGACGCCCGGAAATGACTTGGAAATGCCGCGGAGCGACAGGACGGGGATCATGGGAAAACCTCAAGGAAAGGAGAGGGGTCTGACGAGGGGAAGCGCCCCGTCAGACCCGGTGCTGTTACAGCGACAGATCAGAAGATCGACTTGAACTCAGCAATGTTGGACGCGTCGTAGGTGAAGGGGTCGGACATGGCGGCTTCGCTGTTTTCGTCTAGCGTTGCAGAACCCATGCGGCCCATCGGGATGGTTGCGCCCGCTTCGGTGGTGGCGCCTTTGTTGATGTTGTAGGCCAGCATCGTTGCCGCATAGCCAAGGTCAATCGGGTTCCAGATCGCGAAGGACTTGGTCGCGCCCGACTCTACAGCGCCCGCCATTTCAGACGGAAGGCCAAGGCCCGTGACGTTCACTTTGCCGATCAGGCCCGCATCTGTGACAGCCTGCGACGCGGCCAGAATGCCCACGGTCGTCGGCGCGATGATCGCTTTCAGGTTCGGGTAGGTTGCGATCAGGCCCTGTGCTTCGCGGTAGGATTTATCGGCAAGATCGTCACCATAAACGGTGGCAACAAGGTTGACGCCCGGGTAGTTCGGCAGGACTTTTTTGGCCTCTTCGATCCAGATGTTCTGGTTGGTCGAGGTCGAGGTTGCCGAAAGGATTGCGACATCACCACCTTCGGGCATGTTGTCTGCGGCCAGCTTGATGATCGTGTTGCCGATCAGAGCCGAAGACGAGGGGTTGAGGTGCATTTGGCGACCCTCTTTGGCGACGCCCGAGTCCCAGGAGATAACGGTGATCCCGCGTTCCATGGCCTTTTGCAGGGTCGGCGCGACGGCATCCGGATCGTTGGCAGAGATCGCGATTGCGTCTACACCTTGGGCGATCAGGGCGTTGATCACTTCGATCTGGCCTTCTGCCGTGGTGTCGGTCGGGCCGGTGTAGATGATCTCGACATCGCCGAGCTCTTTGGCGGCTTCTTCGGCACCCTTTGCGGCTGCTTCAAAGAAGCCGATGCCGAGGGCTTTCACGAGAATGGCGATCTTGACGTTTTCGGCATATGCCGACTGTGCGATCAAGGCGGTGGCCAGTGCCGCCGTCGTCAGGGCCTTCTTCAGAATGCTCATATATTCCTCCCTTATGAGCGGTTTATGCGTGTCAGGCCTCGCCTGCACGTTCGTTCCTGTCCGTCGCGCCAATGGACGCTACGATCAGTTTAATGTCCGCGGCATCCAGCATGGCGGCGTCACGGTCTGTAATGGCGTCGTCCGTGATGACGGTATGGATGCGGCTGAGCGCGCAGAGCAGCAGGCTGGAGCGGGCAGCAAACTTGGTGCTGTCGGCCAGAACCACCAGTTCATCGGCCTGCCCGATCAGCTTTTGTTCGGCCTGAGCCAGCAGCGGGTCGCCCTCCATGAGACCCAAAGGACCAAGCCCCCGGCAGCCCATAAACATCCGGCGCGCATAGAAGTGGCGGCTGCCATCTTCGTCAAAGGGCGACAGGATGATGTTCTGTTCGCGGTAGATCGCACCCGCTGGCAAAAGCACGGTGTTCTTGGAATGCTTCAGCAGATGCTCGGCAATCGGGAAAGAGTTGGTGAAAACCTGCAAGCGTTTTGCGGTCAGCGGATGCACCATCTGAAACGTCGTCGTGCCCCCGTTGATGATGACCGCCTCGCCATCTTCGCACAGGTCAACGGCGGCGCGCGCGATCGCGCGCTTTTCTGCGATGCGAATGGTTTCGTTCACCGAAAAGGGGCGGGCGTTTATGCCCACGAATTGCGGCGGCGCGATGGATTCCGCGCCACCCCGCACCCGGCGCAGCTTTTTCTGAACATGCAGCGTTGCGATGTCACGACGGATCGTTGCTTCTGATGAACCGGTTAAGGTCACCAGATCGACGACCGTAACGACAGGCCGCCCTTCGATGGCGGACAGAATAACCCGATGGCGTTCGCTTTCGTGCATTGGTTCCTCCCTGTGTCGCAAGGTTCCACCAGAATCGCGCAGTGTCAATCATTTTCGATCAGACATAAGCTTTCTGCGGCGCAGCATGATTGGACATGATTGAAAATGATTGACTTGGCCGTTGGTTTCGGCAAATTTGCGGCAACGGAATGGGAGGACGGCATGAACCAATCATCGGGTAACCGGCTAAAAAACCTGTGGGATGATGCCCGTGCGGCAGCGATGACCGAGGCGGAAAAGCTGCTTTATCGGTCGAACTTGCTGGGTTCGGACAAGCGGATCACAAACTACGGCGGCGGCAACACCAGCGCCAAGGTTATGGAGGTGGACCCGTTGACCGGTGCGGAAGCCGAAGTGCTTTGGGTCAAAGGCTCGGGCGGGGATGTCGGCTCGATCAAGATGGACGGGTTTGCCACGCTTTATATGGAGAAATTGCGGGCACTTAAGGGTGTCTACAAAGGCGTCCATATGGAAGACGAAATGGTTGGTCTTCTGCCGCATTGCACCTTCAACCTGAACCCCCGGGCGGCCTCGATTGATACGCCGTTGCATGCCTATGTGCCGCGCAAGCATGTCGATCACATGCACCCGGATGCGATTATTGCCATCGCGGCGTCTAAGAACTCCCGCGAGCTAACCGAGCAGATTTTCGGCAAGCAGATCGGCTGGTTGCCGTGGAAGCGACCCGGTTATGAATTGGGGCTGTGGCTTGAGCAATTCTGCATCGACAATCCGGATGCCAAAGGTGTCGTTTTGGAATCGCATGGGTTGTTCACCTGGGATGACGACGCCAAGCAATGCTATGAATTGACGCTTAAGATCATTCAGCAGGCCATGGATTGGTTCGCCGCCGAAACGTCAGGCAAGGAAATCTTTGGCGGCAGTGTTTGCCAATCCTTGCCCGAGGCGGACCGCCGGGCGGTAGCGGCGCGGTTGATGCCCGCTATTCGTGGGATGATCAGCGCCGAGCACCGGATGGTTGGCCATTTTGACGATCAGCCTGCCGTGCTGGAGTTTGTGAACGCGGCCAAACTGAAGCCGCTGGCCGCTTTGGGAACGTCGTGCCCCGATCACTTTCTGCGGACCAAGATTTCCCCGTTGGTTGTGGGTTTTGATCCGGCGAAACCGGATGTTGCGGCAACTCTGGCGTCGCTTGCCAGCGAAGTGGCCGCTTATCGCGACGGCTATGCGGCCTATTATGATCGCTGCAAGCACGCCAATTCACCGCCTCTGCGCGATCCAAACGCGGTGGTCTATCTGGTGCCGGGCGTCGGCATGCTGACCTTTGCCAAGGACAAGGCGACGGCACGGATCTCGGCTGAGTTTTATGTGAATGCGATCAACGTCATGCGCGGCGCGGATACGGTCAGCGAGTATTGTGGTTTGCCGGAGCAAGAGGCGTTCGATATCGAGTATTGGCTGCTTGAAGAAGCAAAATTGCTGCGGATGCCGAAGCCGAAATCACTGGCGGGCCGGGTGGCATTTGTCACCGGAGGGGCGGGCGGTATCGGTGCGGCGACGGCGGAGCGATTCTTGCAAGAGGGTGCTTGCGTTGTCTTGGCCGATATCGATGCCGCGGCACTGAGCGCGACAGCCCAAAACCTGTCGGGCCGCCACGGCATGGATAGGGTGCGCTCGGTGATGATGAACGTCACCGACGAAGCACAGGTCATCGCGGCCTATGCAGAAACGGCCGTTGAGTTTGGCGGGGTGGATATTCTGGTTTCCAACGCGGGAATTGCCTCTTCGGCACCGATTGAAGAGACGAGCCTGGCGCTTTGGAACAAGAATATGGATATTCTTTCGACCGGGTATTTCCTTGTCAGCCGCGAGGCGTTCAAAGTCTTGCGTGCTCAGGGAATTGGCGGTTCGGTGGTGTTCATTGCCTCGAAGAACGGCTTGGCTGCCAGCCCGAATGCCAGCGCGTATTGTACCGCCAAGGCTGCCGAAATTCACTTGGCGCGGTGTCTTGCGCTGGAGGGGGCCGAAGCCGGTATCCGCGTGAACGTCGTCAACCCGGATGCGGTGCTTAAAGGGTCCAAGATCTGGTCGGGGGAATGGCTTGACCAAAGGGCAAGCACCTATGGCAAAGACAAGGATGGGTTGGAGGAAATGTACCGTCAGCGCTCTATGTTGAAGCGCTCTGTTTTGCCAGAAGACATCGCGGAGGGCGCGTATTTCTTCGCGTCAGATCTGTCGGCCAAATCTACCGGCAATATCCTGAATGTCGACGCAGGCAACGTACAAGCGTTCACGAGGTAAGCCATGATCAGCCACGACATCATCGAAGCCGAAAATGCCAAGCGGTCGGCGGCACTTGAGACCGACTATGCGGCACTCGGCGAACAGCTTTCACGGCGGGGCGTGGATATTGCGGCTTTGACAGCCCGTGCGGCTGCGTTTGGCGTCGCGGTTCCCAGTTGGGGCACAGGCACCGGGGGCACCCGATTTGCGCGTTTTCCGGGTGAAGGGGAGCCGCGCAACATCTTTGACAAGCTGGAAGATTGCAGCGTGATCCACCAGTTGACGGCCGCGACGCCAAAGGTCTCGCTTCACATTCCGTGGGACAAAGCCCCTGCCGCTGATTTGAAAAGCAAGGCCGAGGCGTTAGGGCTTGGCTTTGATGCGATGAACTCGAACACCTTTCAAGATCAACCTGTGCAGGCAAAAAGTTACAAGTTTGGCTCGCTGAGCCATGTGGATGCGGCGACGCGTGCGCAGGCGGTCGAGCACAATCTTGAATGCATCGAGATCGGTGAGGCGCTGGGTTCGACGGCATTGACCGTCTGGATCGGGGATGGTTCCAACTTCCCCGGCCAGACCTCGCTTTCCAAGCAATTTGACCGCTACCTCGATTCGATGAAAGCGATCTACAAGGGTTTGCCGGACGACTGGCGGATCTTTTCTGAACATAAGATGTATGAGCCGGCGTTCTATTCGACGGTGGTTCAGGATTGGGGCACCAGCTATTTGACAGCGTCAGAGCTTGGCCCAAAGGCGCAGTGCCTTGTTGATCTGGGGCACCATGCGCCCAATGTGAACATTGAGATGATCGTCTCGCGCTTGGTTCGGGCGGGCAAGCTGGGGGGCTTCCATTTCAACGATTCCAAATACGGGGATGATGATCTGGATGCGGGCACGATTGACCCCTATCGCTTGTTCCTTGTTTTCAACGAGTTGGTTGAACTGGAAGACACGCCGGGACTGAATTTGGCGCATATGATTGACCAAAGCCACAATGTGACCGACCCGATTGAAAGCCTTATCGTGTCGGCGGTCGAGATCCAGCGGGCCTATGTGCAAGCTTCGTTGGTCGACCGTGTGGCTTTGGACGCCTATCGCGAAAGCAACGATGCCTTGATGGCCTCGGCCACGTTGCGGGGGGGGTTTCGGACGGATGTAGAGCCTATCCTTGCCATGGCGCGGCAGCGGCAGGGGGGGGCCATTGATCCGGTAGCGGCGTATCGCGCCAGCGGCTATCGCGCGAGTGTCGCGGCGATCCGCCCGAAGGTGAGCGGCGGCGGCGGCGGGATCGTCTGAGAGTATGCCAATGACGTTGGCCTTAGCGCGTGTGCCAAGGCCAACGGTTGAAAGGGCGCTTCGCCTATTCGGTCGGGCGGATGCGGGCCGCTGTGCCTTTGGCAAACGCATCAAGCCGCGCGCGCGCTTCGGGTTGGGTGTTCACCACACCTGCGACGACCGCCTCGGCGTAAGCTGCGTCAAACGACGACATGTTGCCCATGTGGCTGATCGCCGAGCAAATGGCAAAGTTGGTCAACGGCAGGTTCTCGGCAGCTTTTTCCGCCAGCCGCAGCGCGGCATCAAAGCTTGACCCTTCGACCAGATATTGCGTCAACCCAATGTCCACGGCCTCTTGGCCCTTATAGACGCGACCCGTCAGCATCATGTCGATCATCCGGGCTTTGCCCACGAGGCCCGCCACGCGGATCGTGGCGCCGCCGCCGGTGAAAAGGCCGCGTTGCCCCTCAGGCAAGGCAAAATAGGTAGAGGCATCAGCCACGCGAATATGGGCAGCAGAGGCAAGTTCCAGCCCGCCCCCCACCACAGCCCCTTTCAAGGCTGCGATGATCGGAACACCGCCGTATTCCATTTTGTTGAACGCCTCATGCCAGCGCAGACAAAGATGCATGAATTCCGCAGGGCTGCGATCTTGCTTGTGGTGTTCGACAAGATCGAGACCTGCGCAAAAGTGATCGCCCGCCGCGGCAAGCACAACTGCACGCACCCCACTGCGCGGCAACATGGCAAAAAGCGAGACCAATTCCTCGATGGTTTCTGCGTTCAGCGCATTGCGTTTGGCGGCACGGTCAATGGTGGCGACAAGGACCCCGCTGTCGCGCAGATCAAGGGTGATGTTTTCGAGTTTGGGTAGCGGCATGGGCATGTTGGGCCTCTTCGTCAGGAAATTGCGGCGGGGTTTCAGGCGTTGACGTCAATGACCGTGCGGCCCTTGACTTTTCCGTCCAGAATCTCGGCCCCCAGACGCGGCAAGTCGGCAAGGCGTGCCACAGAGATCATTGCGGCAAGCTTGTCTTTCGGCATGTCCGACGCAATCCGTGTCCACGCGGCGACACGGTTGGTATAGGGCTGCATCACGCTGTCGATGCCCAAAAGGTTCACGCCGCGCAACAGAAACGGGATCACGGTTGCGGGCAGGTTCGCCCCCCCGGCAAGCCCGACGGACGCAATCGAGGCGCCATATTTCATTTGCCCCAACACCCGCGCAAGCATCGCCCCGCCGACAGCATCAATGCAGGCCGCCCAAGTTTCAGCCTCAAGCGGGCGCTTGACGGTTTCGTTGATCTGGTCGCGTGCCACGATTTGCGACGCACCCAGATCACGCAGATAGGCTTCGGTTTCTGGGCGGCCCGTCACCGCGGCGACCTCGTAGCCAAGCTTTGCGAGAATGGCGACGGCAACAGAGCCGACGCCACCTGCAGCCCCGGTGACAAGAACCGGGCCTTGACCGGTCTTCAGCCCGTGCGCTTCAAGCGACAAGACGGCAAGCATGGCGGTCAGGCCTGCGGTGCCAATGCCCATCGCTTCTTTGGCGGTCAGGCCCGAAGGGAGCGGCACAAGCCAATCGGCCTTGACGCGCGCGTATTGCGCGTAGCCGCCCCAATAGGCCTCACCCACGCGCCAACCCGTCAGCACCACTTGGTCGCCCGGTTTGTAGCGCGGGTCTTCGCTGGCCTTGACGGTCCCGGCAAAGTCGATCCCCGGAACGTGTGGATAGGTCCGGACCAAGCCGCCACCCGCCCCAAGGCAAAGGCCGTCCTTGTAGTTGACGGTAGAGTATTCGACCGACACCAGAACCTCACCCGCCGGGAGATCCTGAAGCGTCAGGTCCTTCACCGACGCATGCGTTTTGCCTTCGGCGTCTTTTTCGACGACCAGCGCTTTGAATGTCATGTCCATGTCCTTCTGAATATCGGTCATGCCACAGGGCCAAGGGCCTTTGCGGCATTCCGCAAGATGAATTTCTGTATCTTACCAGTGGCGGTTTTGGGCAACTCTTGGAAGACCACTGATTTGGGCGTTTTGAACCCTGCCAGATGGCGCCGGCAAAATTCGATCACTTCGGCTTCGGATGCGACCGTATCATCGCGCAACTCGATAAAAGCGCAAGGCGCCTCACCCCAGCGATCGTGCGGGCGGGCCACGACGGCGGCAGCTTTGACCGCTGGATGACGATAGAGCACGGCTTCGACCTCTACCGACGAGATGTTTTCGCCACCCGAGATGATCACATCCTTAAGCCGGTCGCGGATCTGGATATAGCCGTCGGGATGAACGACAGCGGCGTCGCCTGACCAGAACCAGCCATCTGCAAACGCCTCGGCGGTGGCATCGGGGTCTTTGTAGTAGCCCTTCATCACGGTGTTGCCGCGTATGGCGATCTCACCCTGTGTCAGCCCGTCGCTGGGCACCTCCTGCCCTGTGTCGCGGTCAACGACGCGGATGCCTTCGACCATGGGAAAGGCGACGCCCTGCATTGCCTGCTTTTCGGCCCGTGCAGATTGCGACAGGTCCGACCAATCCTCTTGGACAAGGCATTGCGAGATGTGGCCATAGGTTTCGGTCAGGCCGTAGACCTGCATGACGTCCAGCCCAAGGCGGGCCGCTTTTTCCAGCACGGACGGTGGCGGAGGCGCACCAGCGGTCAGGACTTTGACAGGTGCCCCAAAGGGGCGGGCGTCGGGGCTTTCGCACAGCATTTGCAAGATCACCGGGGCAGCGCCGAAGTGCGTGACCTTGTGGGTAGCGATGGCCGACAAGAGCGAGGCCGGGTGCATGTCAGCGGAAAAGATCAGATGCCCGCCGACGATCGCCATGGCCCAGGGGTGGTTCCAGCCGTTGCAATGAAACATCGGAACCACTGACAGATAGACAGGGTGTGCAGGCAGGGCCCACGCGGCGATGGTCCCCATCGCCATCAGATAGGCTCCGCGATGGTGATATATGACGCCTTTGGGCCGTCCCGAGGTGCCAGAGGTATAGTTTAGGGCCATGGCTTGCCATTCATCTTGCGGCAAGCGCCATCCCATGGGGGGGAAACGGCGAGATCCTCATAAAGGATCTCGCCAAAACCTGCGCCCGTGCCGGTGGCGGGCAAGTCGATCACTGGAAGGCTTCTTCCCATCGACGCAAAAACAGCGCGCAGCAGAGGAGCCAATGCCGGATCCGCGATGACCAGCCGGCTATCGGAATGATCGAGGATATAGGCGATCGTTTCGACTTCGAGCCTTGTGTTGAGCGTGTTGAGCACGGCCCCGATCAAGGGCACGGCGTAGTGGAGTTCAAATACTTCCGGACGGTTGCCTGACAGGACCGAAACGGTGTCACCCATGCCGAGCCCACGCGCTGCGAGCCCTGCCGCCAAGGCCCTTACCCGCGTGCCGACCTCTGCCCAAGTGCGGGTTACCCCGTCAAACGTGGTCGCGGGGCGTTTGGCATAGATCTGCTCGGCGCGCTGCAAGAACGACAGGGGTGAGAGCGCCACATGGTTGGCAGCCGTCGGGGGCGGGTTTTCGTAATGGGTGCGCATGATCAGCGAGGCCCGCGCCAGTCGATCTGGCAAATCTCGGCGGAGCGACCGTCGAAATCCCAAACCCGGCCATGGGCGCGCACTTTGCCCTTGTTCGCCTGCGCGATGGTAATGTCCGGGCCCATCCAATAGCCGGTATTGGTGACTTTGACTTCTTGATCCTGATCAGCGCCGGTAATCGGTTCGACCTCGCCCTGAATGAACTTGCCGACCATTAGCCGTCGCTTTCTGCCTTCGGTTTCGAAGATCACGGGCGCTCGTTGTGCGCCAAGGAATTCTGAGACGAGCATCGAGAAAAGGCCCGTCGTGCCGCGCACCTTGCCAGAAAAGATGCTGACCAAACCGTCATAGGCCTTGTCGGTGGCGCGCTCATCAATGTAGGCGGCCGCTTTCCAGTTGCCGCGACCCATGTTTCCGGGAATGTCCAGAACCATGCCGATGTTCAACCCGGCAAGGCTTTCGCCATCAAATGCGCCTGCGTCGATCCGCACGCCCATCCAAGCCTGACAATAGCCTTCGGTCGGCGGGTGCTTGCCCAGTGACACGACGCAGGGGCAAAAAACGGTGCAGTTACAGTTCAGGATGAGTTCGCCTTTGAGCGTCCATTCCGGTTGGTGTTCGGCCATGATCTTTCTCCCCTTCAGATCAATGTGGAGGCGCGTGCCAGCGTAACGCCGCCCGCAATTAGCAGGCCGTAGCCCGCTGGTTTGGTCAAGAAGCGGCCCGGTCTGGGAAGCTTTTCAATGGCCATGAACAGGGTCGCGGCCCCCATCCACAAAAGGTTCATTGCGCCACCGACAAAACCCAAGAGCATCAGCACCCAGCAACAGCCCAAACAGTAGGCGCCCAGCCGAAGCCCCATCTGGAAGGCGGTGCCAGCACCGGGTTTCCAATGTTCCATGAAAAACAGCAGCGGGTGGCGGCACTTGGCGAGGCAAGCGGCCTTTAGGGTGGAAAACTGGTAGGCCCCGGCGAGCAGGAACAGCCCCGCGGTGGCAAGGGTTGCCACTTCAACAGGTAGATCCAGCCGCCCGATCTGGCTTTGCATCATGGCCGCAACAAACGAAAATCCCAGCCAAACAATGCTGTACCCACCGACCAGAGCGGCCATCCCCCGCCCGTCAGAGGCGCCGAGGCCGCTGACCTCATCAAACACGCGGACGGCGGGCGCAAAGCTTGGCAACATCATCGCCGCTGTCATCAGTGACCACATGCCAAACAGCGAGGCAAAGGGCGCATCGCCAGCACCAAGGCACAGGCTGGCCCAATACTCCGCCGCGGAAACACCGGGAAGGGGAGAAGCCGACGCCCAGAACAGCCCCGCCCAAGCCGCAAGGATCGCACCATAAAAGCCAAGCCAGAAGGCCGAGCGGTGCCTGGTCAAGCTGTTGGTGATGATCTCCAAATGTGCCATTTGTCCTCTCCCAAGGTGCAACTCAGAGGAAAGGAAGCTCAACAAGCTTGGCATCGACTGTCCCGCTGGCCCGCATAACCTGCACGGTTTGGCCTGCGTGAACCTGCGCGGAGATCAACGCAAAGCCGATGTTGGATTTCATGCGGTAGGACCAGACACAGTTGGTCATTTTGCCGACTGTCGCACCGTTCACCTGAATGTCTTCGCAGACAAACCCTAACGGAGCGGGCTTGTCCCCCTCAAGGATCAGGCCGAGTTGGTGGCGTTTGATCCCCTCGGCGTGGACCTTGCGCAAAGCCTGAATGCCGACCACATCATCGGGCACGTTCAGATCGACGTATTTGCCAAGCCGCACCTCAAAAGGGTTGGTCCAGTCATCGGTATCGCCGCCGACCGAGACAAGGCCGCTTTCGACCCGCTCTGCCGTGGCGGGCGCGCCCGGGCCAATGCCCCAAGGCTGGCCTGCCTCTTTGAAGATGTTCCACAGTTGGGTGCCTTTGGAGCCATCCTTGAGGTAGATCTCAAATCCGCCCTGTTTCGACCAGCCAGACCGCTGAACAGCGACCGGAATCCCCTGAATCTCTGTTTCCTTGAACCAGAAATACTTTAAGCCGCGGACCCAGTCGCCAAGCACATGGGCAACCACCTCTTCGGCCTTCGGACCTTGCAGGGCCATCGGGGACACGTCAGGTTCGCTTACTTCAACGTCAAGCCCACGCTCTGCCGCAATTGCGCTGGCCCAGAACCAGATGTCGCTATCGGCAATGGAAAGCCAGTACAGGTCGTCAGCAAGTTTCAACAGGATCGGATCGTTGATCAATGTGCCGCGATGATTGCAAAGCGGCACGTATTTGCCTTGCCCGACCTTACAGGTCGACAGGTCACGCGGAGAAAGGATTTGCGCGAGTTTTCCTGCATCCGGGCCTTTCAACTGGACCTGCCTTTCAACGCCCACATCCCATTGCGAGACACCGTTGATCAGGCGCCAATATTCCGCTTCCGGGTTGCCGAAGGAGGTCGGCATGATCATGCGGTTGTAGACATTCGCAGCGACGAGGCCTTCGGCCACGGCACTTTGGTAAAAGGGCGAGGGGCGAAGTCTTTGGGTGGGTTGGATAGAAAACATCTGGGGTGCTCCGGCAAACTGAACGTCACATGATCGCTCTGGCAGGGTGTGGTCAAACGACGTATTCAGGGGCAATGCCTACACTAAAAGTTATGGCTGGGTTTGGAGCGCGAAATGCAGTTCGATCTACCCCCTCTGACGTGGTTGCGCGCATTCGAGGCGGCTGCGCGCACCCTGTCATTCACGCATGCAGCGGCAGAGTTACATGTGACCCAGGCGGCGATATCCAAGCACGTCAAGTCGTTGGAACTGCACCTGCGCCATCCGCTTTTCATCCGACGGCCGCGCAGTCTGGAACTGACAAAGACGGGCGAAGCCTATCTGCCAAAAGTGCAGGACGCGTTGGAGCGGCTTGCAACGGGCACGCGCGAAGTCTTTGGGCATCGGCGCACCGAAATGCTGACCCTGCGCTGCGCGGTTTCATTTGCCGTCAACTGGCTTGCCCCCCGGTTGCCGGACTTTCTGGAGCGCAATCCGGGCAAGACTGTGCGCATTCTTTCCAGCGTCTGGAATGACGCGGATGAACGCGATGCCTGCGATCTGGATATTCAGTATGGCAATGGAAATTGGCCGGGCTTTGTGTGCCATCGCCTGACGCAGGAGTGGATCACCCCCCTTTGCGCGCCAGACCTTGCGGGTCGCCCACCCTTGGTGGTGCCGGCCGACCTGCGTCATCACCGCCTTCTGCATGTTTTGGGCTATCAAGAGGGCTGGGCTGTCTGGCTGAACGCTGCCCAAGCAAAGGGCGTTGACCCGGGGCAGGGACTGCAGCTTGACACGTCGCTGACGGCGTTTGAGATCGCGCGGCAAGGCGGCGGCGTGGCCCTGGGGAGGTCTTCGCTTGCCGCGCGCGATCTGCTTGAGGGGCGGCTAGTCGCCCCGTTTGGGCTAAGCGTGCCGATCAATGAGGCTTTCTACTTGCTGGAACCGGATGCAAGCCGGCGACACCCGGATTCCAAGTGTTTTGTGGACTGGATACTGACGCAGGCCTCCCTTGAATCGAGCGGCTTTGGTTCGCGTGTTTAGGTCTCGCTCTCGCGTCCCAAGGATTTGAGGATCGGGCAATCGGGGCGCGCGTTTCCGGCGCAGGTCTGGACAAGATTGGTCAGGGTATCCCGCATTTCGGACAGATCGGCGATTTTCGCTTCGATCTGGGTAAGGTGGTCTTGGGCGATGGCGCGGACATCGGCGCTAGCGCGGGATTTATCCTCCCAGAGGGCCAGAAGTGCGCGGCAGTGCTCGATTGTAAAACCAAGCGCGCGCGCCCGTCCAAGGAACGCCAGCTTATGCATGTCGCTTTGCCGAAAGGCCCGATAGCCGTTGGAATCGCGCGGCGGTTTTATCAGGCCGATGTCTTCGTAATAGCGGATCGTCTTGGGTGGCAGACCAGCTTGGCTGGCGACTTCAGAGATGTTCACGGCACGACCCTTTCCGCGTTGAAGCTTGGCGTGGCAGCAAGGTCAAGGGCTGCGTCCTTGACCCGGCGCAACCGGAGCGCGTTGCTCAGCACAAACACGCTGGACAATGCCATCGCGCCGGCGGCAAGCGCGGGCGACAAAAGCAAGCCGTTCACCGGGTAAAGCACCCCGGCCGCAACCGGAATTAGCAAGACGTTGTAGCCGAAGGCCCAGAACAGGTTTTGGCGGATATTGCGCATCGTTGCGCGGCTGATGGTAAAGGCATTGACCACGGCCGAAAGCTCTCCGGCCATTAACACAACATCCGCCGACTCGATGGCAACATCGGTCCCTGTGCCAATCGCGATCCCCACATCGGCCTCGGCCAAGGCCGGGGCGTCGTTGATGCCGTCGCCCACAAATGCCACGGGGCCAAACGCGCGCAGGGCCTTCAGCGCCTCGACTTTGCCGGCAGGCAAGACCTCGGCGATGATGTCGGAAATCCCAAGTTCAGCCCCAATCTTGGCAGCGGTTGCTTTGTTGTCGCCGGTGATCATCGCCACGCGGAGGCCCTGCGCCTGAAGTGCCTTAATCGCGGTCGGGGTCGTGCGCTTGATCGGGTCCGCAACCCCGACAACAGCGGCCAACGTGCCATCGACCGCAAGATAAAGCGGCGTGCGGCCATGTTGGGCCAGCGCCAAGGCCGGATCTTCTGATGGCAAAGCGATGCCTTTTAGCCGCATTAGCCGATCTGCACCGGCAAGTATGGCACGGCCGCCAACCGTGGCCTCGACGCCGAAACCGGGAATGGCGGCAAAGCCGGTGGCATCCTGCACCGTCAGGCCCCGGGCCTTGGCGGCGCGAAGTATGGCGCTTGCGACCGGATGCTCGGAACTTGCCTCGGCAGCGGCGAGGATACCAAGGGCCTCATCCTCGTCAAAGCCGGGCATCACGACAAGATCGGTCATTTCGGGGCGACCGGCTGTCAACGTGCCGGTCTTGTCCAGTGCGACAACGGCCATACCTTGCAAAGCCTGGAGCGCGTCCCCTTTGCGAAAGAGCACGCCAAGCTCTGCCGCGCGCCCAGTCCCCACCATGATAGAGGTCGGCGTCGCCAATCCCATTGCACAGGGGCAGGCGATGATCAGCACCGAAACCCCCGCCACCAGGGCATGCGCGAGCGTAGGCACCGGCCCAAAGACCAGCCACAATGTCACGGTCAGCACCGCAGCCGCCATGACGGCGGGCACAAACCAAAGGGTGATTTTGTCCACTAAACCTTGAATGGGTAATTTCGCACTTTGGGCCTGTTCGACCAGCCGGATGATTTGGGACAAGACGGTGTCAGCGCCCACATGGGTCGCGCGCATCGTGAGCGCGCCGGTTCCGTTTACCGTACCGCCGGTTACGCGCGCGCCTTCGGACTTTGCGACCGGATCGGGTTCACCGGTGATCATGCTTTCATCGACGTAGGAATGGCCCGCAATCACCTCTCCATCCACCGCGATACGTTCACCGGGGCGGGCGTGGACGATGTCGCCGGTCTTTATCTGGTCCAAAGGCAGTTCGACCACTTCACCGTCCCGGGTGACCCGTGCCGATTTTGGGGCAAGGCCAATCAACCGTCGGATGGCCGCGCCGGTGCGCCCCTTGGCGCGCGCCTCCAAGGTGCGGCCCAAAAGGATCAGGACGACGATGACGGAGGCCGCTTCGTAGTAAACCGCCGCAGTGCCGGCGGGCAGGAGGGAGGGGGCAAAGGTGGCAATGACCGAATAGCCATAGGCCGCGGTCGTGCCCAAGGCCACGAGGCTGTTCATATCGGGCGCACCGCGGAGCAAGGCAGGGTAGCCCTTTCGGTAAAAACCCCGGCCGGGCCAAACCAGCACCATCGTTGTCAACAGAAACTGGAGCATCCAGCTCGTCTGCATGCCGATTGTGCGGGCGATGAAATGGTGCAAGGCGGGGACCATGTGACCGCCCATTTCCACGACAAAGACCGGAAGGGTCAGTGCGGCCGCGATCCACGTCATGCGGGCAAGGGCGCTTGCCTCTCGATCCTTGCGGCTGCCCTGATCTTCAACATCAGCGCGCGTCAATACCGTTGCGGGGTAGCCGGCACTTGTGGTCGCCGCGATCAAATCAGCGGGCGTGACTTGCCCTTCAAGGTAGCGAAGCGTGGCGGTTTCTGTCGCCAGATTGACCCTTGCGTCGATTACACCCGGAACGGCCGCCAATGCGCGCTCTACTCTGCCAACGCACGAAGCGCAGGTCATCTCATGAACTTGCAGCTCTAATTCGGCCAGCCGGGCAGGATAGCCTGCCTCGTTCAACACATCGGCCAGTTTTGCAGGCGCAAGGCTGCCATCCGTGGTGATCCGCGCCGTTTCTGTCGCCAGATTGACCTCTGCGCCGACCACACCGGGTTCCGATTTCAACGCCCGCTCCACGCGCCCCACGCAGGACGCGCAGGTCATGCCTTCGACAGACAGCGTGATCGTTTGATTTGCGGACATTGGGGACCTCATGTGGTTGCTCCCCCGTCAGATAGGGGTTCCCAGTGCTGGAAGGTCAAGCCATAAGATTTTGATTTCTTCGCCCCTTGACCTTCCAGCGCTGGAAACCTCCATCTGTATACCACAAGTAGGAGCACCAGACATGACCACCCTATCCATTCCCGAAATGAGCTGCGGCCACTGCAAGGCCGCGATTGAGAAAACCATTGCGGCGATTGATCCCGCCGCTGTTCTTGCCTTTGACTTGCCGGCCCGGACGGTCGACGTGCAAAGTGCTGCGGGCCTTGACGCGCTGCGTGTGGCCCTGAAAGCCGCGGGTTATGAGGCAACGGCCGTTTGACAGGTGTGCTTCGTTGCCCCCTTTAGAAAGGGGGCAGCGGGCATCACATGGCGATCCAGTTCTGCCATAGCGCAACAATCAGCGCATAGCGAAACACCTTGCCCAAGCTGACAAAAAGCAAGAACCGCCAAAAGGGTACCTTCAGGACGCCCGCAATCAGGGTGAGCGGGTCCCCGATGATCGGCACCCAGGAAAAGAGCAGCGACCAGATTCCGTAGCGCGAAAACCACGCCTGCGCGCGGGCATTGGTTGCGTCCTTTAACGGAAACCAGCGTCGATCCTTTAGCAGCAGAAAGGATCGGCCCATTGCCCAGTTGACCAACGCGCCAAGGATATTCCCCACCGATGCGGCGGCGACCAGCCCCAACGGCGCGCCGGTTTCCGATGCGAGCATTCCCAGCAGAACTGCCTCAGAAGACCCGGGAAGAAGGGTCGCTGACAGAAACGCTGACAGAAACAGCACGGCATAGGCGGACAGGATGCTCAATCGCGGGCCCTTTGGGTCACAGCGTCAACACGCGCCGCAGTTGCTGCATTGCCTCTGGCCCGTCCCACTGTGCAGGGCCAGACAGGCGCGCCAGTTCCTTGCCCCTGCGGCCGATCAACAGCGATGACGGCAAGCCAACAACTGCGAAAGCCATCTGGATCCGCAGTTGTTCGGCCCAGAACAGATTTAGCGACTGAATGCCGTTCCTTTTGTAAAACCTCCGTGCCGCCGCAAGGCCATCTTTGTCGATGCAGAGGGGAAGAACGGTAAAATCTGCACCGCCAATGGCCGCTTGAAGCCGGTCAAGCGCGGGCATTTCGTCAACACAAGGCGGACACCAGCTTGCCCATACGTTCAGCAGAACAACCCGGCCCGCAAAGTCCGAAAGCTGCGCCATCTGCCCGCGATCATCTTGAAAGGGAGGAGACAGCAGTTCGACCGCGGAGCTGTGCAGAGCAAAGGGCGCCCTGGCCTCTGCCGGGGCAGAGACCAAGGCTGAAGCGCCCGTCGCCAGTAGGAAAGCGCGTCTGTTCACCTTCTGCCCTTGCTGCGTGATGACCCGACTTCACCTTGGGTTATGGCAGCCAAAACCCAAGGCAAAGCAGGCGTGATCTTAGGCGGAAACGGCAAACTCTGTCATCATCCCCGTCGATAGATGGGGCATATGGTGGCAATGCAGCATCCAACGCGCAGCTTCCCCCGCGTCCAGCGCGACTGTCACCATCGCCATGGGCGGCACATAAACCGTATCGCGACGCGCGCCGCTGATCGCCTTGCCGTTGATGTTGACGACCTGAAACACATGGCCGTGCAGGTGCATCGGGTGCCCCATCATCGACATGTTGTGAAAGGTCAGTTCGACCCGTTCGCCGCTTTTGGCAATGATCGGCTTGCGTGTTTCCCATGATTGGCCGTCGATGGTCCAAAGATAGGGCTGCATCGAGCCAGCGAGCATGATCATATGGCTGCGATCGACAGCACGTGTGGCAAGGGATGTTGCCGCCTGAAGCTGCCCTTCCTGGCCCAGATCCAGGTCAAAGGCGGGGGCCTCAGCCATGGACAAGTCTTCCAGCTTTGAGACCTGCGCGTCTTTTGAGGCAAGAATGATTCCGGTCTGTTCGCGCGCCCCCTCGCGCAGCGCAAGGATCGGAAAGGCGCCCGCGCCGGGCAGGTCAATTTCGAGATCAAGTCGTTGTGCCATTGCCACGCCGAACCGGGTGCCCGCCACGGGCAGGATGGCATGGCCGTCTACGGCCACCAGCTTTGCCGCAACACCGGTATCAATCCAGTACGTTGTCGCAGCAGATCCGTTCACGATCCGCAGTCGCACCCGCCCGCCAGCCTCGACTGCGATTACCTCCGGGTCCGCAAGTGTTCGGTCATTCGCAAGATAGGCATCGAAGTTGAAGTCGTTCAGGTCCATCGCCATCCCGTCCATCATCATGCCCGACATATCCATGCCCGACATGCCCATTTTGGAATGATCCATGCCCGCCATCGGCTGCGTCCCCATCGCCGCCATGTCATGGCCCGCCATTCCACCCGTGATTTCCGCCAGGACTTCCTCGGCGGGGCGGAAGGAAAAGTCGTGCAGGAACATGACCACTTCCTGCCTGTCCGCCGCCACATCTTCCGCGCTGCGCACGATCAGTGGCGCGGCAAGAAGCCCCATTTCCTGCACCGGAATATGGCTGTGCATCCAATGGGTTCCGGGGTTGGGGGTGAAGTCATAGCTGCGACTTTCGCCGATCTTCAAAAGCGGCATCGGCATGTTGGGCACGCCATCCTGGACGTTCGGCGGCAGTTGGCCGTGCCAGTGAATGATGGTTTCCGCATCGCAGTCATTGGTCAGATCAACCCGAAAGCTCTGGCCCGGATCAAGGATCAGACCCTGACCACCGGAGGCATTCGTCAAGCCATAAACAGAGGCTGCCTTGCCGTGGATTTCAAGTGTACGGCGTGTCGCCCGAAGGGTCATCGGCGCCGATTGCGCCACACCGCGCAACGGTAGAGCCATGGCGGTCGAGAATGCGGCGGTAGCGGCCAGAAAGCCGCGCCGCGAAATTTGAGTGTTCATCGGTGTCTCCAGTTGGTCACTTCGGACCAAACGCATAAGATTTGCTGCCAAAAGCGCGGCAAGGGTTCACGCGTACCGGGCAGTTTTCGGAGGCCTTAGTGCGGGGTCAGGGCCAATGGAGGGCAAGAAAACGGTGGCGCTGACGTTCCAGACAACAGGCGTGATGTGCTCCGGCGATTGGGTCAAGGTGGGCAGATTTACGGCAATGCCACCGAGACAAACCATCGCGCAGAGGGAGGCATGTTGCCTTTGGTGGTCGGGGCTAACGTGGCCCATGCTCGCAGTATGCGCGGCGTGAGTGCCTTGGTCGCCCATATCTGACGCGGCAAGCCCAACATGTGGAAGGCTTAGTAAGCACAGCACAGCCACAAGGCCGCAGAGCCGCAGGGCGGACCCAAAACCAGTTATGATGGCGCGAAAACGAAACATAAGCGAAGATAGGGTCAGCACGAAAGCGCGGCAAGTAACGACTTCGCGTGCGCGGGCCCTATGGCAACCTGTCTTGCCTGCCCGTGTCGAAGCGGGCAGCTGTTATGTATAGACATAATATCAAGTGTAGCTTACATAACGAGTCGACCAACCAGAATTTGGGGGCAAGAGATGCAATCAGCAGATTATGTGCTGTTTAATTGCCGCGCGGCACAGATGTTGCCCGGCGATGTGGGCTATGGCCTGACCGAAGACGCGGCCATCGCAATCTCTGGGGATCAAATCCTTTGGATCGGGGCTTTGCCATATCTGCCCGCTGCATTTGCGGCATGGCCGCGGGTTGATCAGCACGGAATGCTTGTGACGCCGGCCCTGATTGATTGCCACAGCCATGTCGTTCATGGCGGCAACCGCGCCGCCGAGTTCGAAATGCGGCTCAATGGGGCGAGCTATGAAGAGGTGGCCCGCGCGGGCGGCGGCATCATTTCGACCGTTGCCGCGACGCGGGCGGCGTCCGAGCGTGCCTTGGTTGATGCGGCCCTGCCTTTTGTGGACGCGCTGATCGCAGAGGGCGCTGCGGTTCTGGAGATCAAATCTGGCTACGGGCTGGACCGCGAAACGGAGCTGCGTATGTTGCGCGCCGCCCGTCGCATCGGCGAGGAACGGCCGTTGACTGTGCGCACAACCTTCCTTGGTGCCCACGCCGTGCCGCCCGAATTCAAGGGCCGGACCGGGGATTACCTTCAGGAGGTTTGCCTTCCCACGCTCCGCGCCGCCCATGCCGAAGGGCTGGTTGATGCCGTTGACGGGTTCTGTGAAGGGATCGCCTTCAGCCCGGCAGAGATTGCGCAAGTCTTTGACCTTGCAGTTGAACTCGGGCTTCCGGTCAAGCTTCATGCCGAGCAGTTGTCCAACCTTGGCGGTGCTGCCCTCGCTGCCGGTTACGGGGCACTCTCGGCCGATCATCTGGAGCATCTTGACGACAAAGGCATAGCCGCAATGGCCGCCGCCGGGACGGTCGCGGTCATCCTGCCGGGAGCGTTTTATACCCTGCGGGAAACAAAACTGCCGCCGATCGATGGGTTGCGTGCGGCAGGGGTTCCGATGGCTGTGGCGACTGACATGAACCCCGGGACGTCGCCCATGGCCTCGCTACTTCTCGCGATGAACATGGCCTGCACGCTGTTTCGCATGACACCGCTTGAGGCGTTGGCTGGGACGACTTGCAATGCCGCGCGCGCCTTGGGTCTTGCGGACCGCGGCAGCCTTGCGCCCGGCCAGCGGGCTGATCTGGCGGTTTGGGCCTGCGCGCACCCGGCTGAATTATCCTATCGTATCGGGTTCAACCCGCTTTCTCACCGCATCTACGGAGGTGTCCTGTGACTGCCCAATCCCTTGTCCTTACGCCCGGCCACGTCACGCTGAGCGACCTCGCCCGCGTCTACCGGGAGGAGTTGGCTGTGACGCTGAACCGCAGCGCCCGCCCCGCGATTGAGGCTGCGACCGCGGCGATTTCCCTTGCGGCAGCAGGGGATAAGCCGGTTTACGGCGTTAACACCGGCTTTGGAAAACTTGCCAGCATGCGGATTGCGCCGGAGGATACGGCGCAGTTGCAGCGCAATCTGATCCTGTCGCATTGCTGCGGCGTGGGCGAGGCTATCCCGCGCCGGCATGCCCGGTTGATGATGGTTCTCAAATTGCTCAGCCTTGGCCGGGGTGCCTCTGGTGTGCGGTGGGCGTTGATCGAATTGATTGAGGCGATGCTGGCCCGGGGCGTGACGCCGGTGGTGCCGCAGCAGGGGTCCGTCGGTGCCTCGGGTGATCTGGCGCCGCTGTCGCACATGACGGCCGTGCTGATCGGGCAAGGCGAGGCCGAGTATCAGGGCCACGTGCTGCCGGGGGGCGAGGCGCTTGCGCTCGCCGGGCTAACCCCCATTCCGCTTGGCCCCAAAGAGGGGCTGGCGTTCATAAATGGCACACAGTTTTCAACGGCTTATGCCTTGGCAGGGTTGTTTGACGGCTGGTCGGCGGCGCAATCTGCGCTGGTGACATCGGCGCTTTCGACCGATGCGATCATGGGCTCGACCGCCCCATTGCATCCCGAAATTCATGCGCTGCGCGGTCATGCCGGGCAGATCGAGGCGGCCGCGTTTATGCGGTTGGTTCTTGCCGGATCAGAGATCCGCGAAAGCCATGTTGAGGGCGATCTGCGGGTGCAGGACCCCTATTGCATCCGCTGCCAGCCGCAAGTGACCGGTGCCGCGATGGATGTTTTGCGCCAAGCCGCCCGGACGCTGGAAATTGAGGCAAACGCAGCCACCGACAATCCCTTGGTGCTGACGCAGTCCGGAATGATCGTGTCTGGCGGCAACTTCCACGCCGAACCCGTTGGTTTTGCTGCGGATATGATCGCTTTGGCCTTGGCCGAGATCGGGGCGATTGCCCAACGGCGGGTGGCGCTTATGGTAGACCCGGTCCTGTCGTTCAACCTGCCGGCCTTTCTGACACCGCGTCCGGGGCTGAATTCCGGCCTGATGATCGCAGAGGTGACGACGGCCGCTTTAATGAGTGAAAACAAGCACATCGCCATGCCTTGCGTAACCGATTCCACACCCACCTCGGCCAATCAAGAGGACCATGTGTCGATGGCCGCGCATGGGGCGGTGCGGCTGGGGCGGTTGATCGCCAACCTGAACGTGATCTTGGGTGTAGAGGCGATTTGCGCCGCGCAAGGCGTTGATTTCCGGGCACCTTTGGCAACCTCGGCCCCCTTGCAGGCGGTGGTCGCACGGCTGCGGCAAGAGGTGGAGACGCTGGGCGATGACCGCTATCTTGCGCCGGACCTGACCAAGGCAGCGGCGCTGATCGCCTCGGGCGCTTTGGCAGAAGCGGCGGGGGTGCCGCTTCCACCTTTGTCGCTGTAACGCTTAGGCGTGGATCGGCCCGTCGCCGCAAGCAAGGGCCGCTTCCCGCACCGCCTCACTATAGGTGGGGTGCGCGTGGCAAGTCAGCGCTAGATCCTGTGCGCTGGCGCCAAATTCCATCGCCACGCAGACCTCATGGATCAGATCGCCCGCGCCCGGCCCGATGATGTGGGCCCCAAGGATGCGGTCGGTCGCGGCGTCTGCCAGCAGTTTTACAAACCCTTCGGCCTGAAACACGGCCTTGGCGCGCGCGTTGCCCATGAAGGGGAACTTGCCGACCTTGTAGGCGCGGCCCTGTTCTTTCAGTTGCTCCTCCGTTGCGCCAACACTTGCCACTTCTGGCGTCGTGTATACCACGCCCGGAATGACGGAGTAGTTAACGTGGCCCGCCTTTCCGGCCATGATTTCGGCCAGCGCCATGCCCTCATCTTCGGCCTTGTGGGCCAGCATCGGCCCGACGATGGCATCGCCGATCGCATACAAGCCTTTGATATTGGTCTGGAAATGGTCATCGGTCTTGACCTGGCCACGGGGCAGGATTTCGACGCCAAGTGCCTCCAGACCAAGGCCCGCGAGATAGGGTTTGCGACCCGTCGCGACCAGAACCACCTCGGCCTCCAGCGTGGCCTCTGTGTCATTCTTGCGAAGCTTGTAGGTGACTTTGGCGGTGCCTGTCTCGGTGCTGACACCTTGGACCGCCGCGCCCATCACGAACTTAAGCCCTTGTTTTGTCAGGATACGCTGGAAAGACTTGGCCACCTCGGCATCCATGCCGGGGGTGATTGCATCAAGGTATTCGATCACGGTGACCTGCGTGCCAAGCCGGGCGTAGACCGACCCCATCTCCAGCCCGATCACGCCCGCGCCAATCACCACCATGGTTTTGGGGATCGACGGCAGGGTCAAAGCGCCGGTGGAGGTGACGACAATCGTCTCATCCACCGTCACGCCGGGAAGAGAGGATGGTTCGGAACCCGTTGCAATCACGATGTTTTTCGCGCTGTGCACCTCATCCCCGACCTTGACCTGACCGGCGGCGGGGATCGTGGCCCAGCCCTTGAGCCAAGTGATCTTGTTCTTTTTGAACAGGAACTCGATCCCCTTGGTGTTGCCGTTGACCACGTCGGCCTTATAGGCCTGCATCTTGCCCCAATCGACGGTGGGCGCGCCGCCCATCAGACCCATTTTCTCAAAGTTTTCATGGGTTTCGTGGAGCATGTGGGTCGCGTGCAGCATGGCTTTGGACGGGATACAGCCCACGTTCAGGCAGGTGCCGCCAAGGGTTTCGCGGCCCTCAACCACCGCGACTTTCAGGCCCAGTTGGGCCGCGCGGATGGCGCAAACATAGCCGCCGGGACCGGCGCCGATGATGATTGTGTCGAACTCTGCCATGGGTGTTTTCCTTCGGATTTGCCGTCTTGGGGCGATCTTCTTTCGATCTTCTTTTGATCTTCCTGTGGGGAAGAGGCGGGACAGGTCGAAAAAATCAGAGCAGGGCGGCGAGGATGAGCGTCAGGGTTGCAAGAAACCCCACAAACCAGATGGCCGAGCGCCACGGGCGCAAGCCAAGGTAGTAGGCGGGAACGTAGAGGATGCGCGCGCCAAGGTAAGTCCAGGCGGCGTATTGGGTGACGGGGGTGGACTGGTTGGACAGGGTGACCACCACGACGGCGAGGGTGAAGAGGATCAACCCCTCAAAATGGTTGGTAAGCGCGCGCTGGAGGCGGGCGGTTTTCTCGGACAGCGGGCGCGAGGGCGGACGGTCGCGGGCGGAAGAGGTGTAGCCGGTGCCAAGTTCAAGGTTGGCCGGGATCGCGAAGGCCGCGTATTGGACGGCTTGCAGGAGGCCCGCGAGGGCGAGGACGGTGAGTTCGGGGGTCATGATTTTCTGGCAAACTCTTTCATTGCTCCATTCGGATCATGAACCCGAACTTGCTCAAAACCACATATCGCGTCCGAGCAACAGAAGGTCCATTTTTCAACACCAAAGTGGTGGGCACCAAATTGATGGTGCGGGGTGGTCTTTGATAGCGAAAGGCGTCCACTTCTGCATTTGGGACAAACCTCGCCATTTCTAGCGACGTCTATTGAGGTCTTGAGCGAAGCGATTGCTTCATCTTTTTCCTGCAACGACAATTTTGCGTCTGAAAGTGCGACTTTTGTGTCTGCTAGAGCGGAGGTCAATTCGGCGAGTTTAAGTTTGAATGTGGCCTCGTCTATCGACTTATCAATTTCACGGAGGTCTTTGACTAAGTCTAAAGCAAGCTTCGCAGCTGTCAGCCCGCCAATAATATCCATTGGAATTATCCCTTAACTTCTATTAGCGGTGCAGTCGGGGTTACACCCCGACTTTTTTAGAGATCCATCAGCAACCGGCGCGGGTCTTCCAGTGCTTCCTTCACGCGGACGAGGAAGGTCACGGCGCCTTTGCCGTCGACGATGCGGTGATCGTAGGACAGGGCGAGATACATCATCGGGCGGATGACGATCTGGCCGTTGACGACCACGGGGCGGTCCTGGATCTTGTGCATGCCAAGGATGCCCGATTGCGGCGGGTTCAGGATCGGCGAGGACATCAGCGAGCCGTAGACGCCGCCGTTCGAGATGGTGAAGGAACCGCCCTGCATTTCGGCCATGGACAGTTTGCCGTCTCGGGCGCGCAGGCCCAGTTCGGCGATCTTCTTTTCGATGGTGGCAAAGCCCATCTGGTCGGCATCGCGCAGCACCGGCACGACGAGGCCCGAAGGCGTGCCCACGGCCACGCCCATGTGGACGTAGTTTTTGTAGACCACATCGCCGCCGTCGATCTCGGCGTTGACCTCAGGGATTTCCTTGAGCGCGTGGGTGCAGGCCTTCACGAAGAAGGACATGAAGCCCAGTTTGACGCCGTGCTTTTTCTCAAACAGGTCTTTGTATTCGTTGCGCAGGCCCATGATGCCGGACATGTCCACCTCATTATAGGTGGTCAGCATGGCGGCGGTGTTCTGCGCGTCTTTCAGGCGGCGCGCGATGGTGGCGCGCAGGCGGGTGATCTTCACACGCTCTTCGCGGGCGGCGTCATCTGCGGGGACGGGCGCGCGCGGGATTGCGGTGGGGGCGGGGGCTGCGGTGACGGGGGCGGAGGAGGCGGCACGGGCCACGTCTTCCTTCATCACGCGGCCATCGCGCCCGGTGCCTTGCACCTGATCGGCGCTAAGGCCGGCCTCGGCCATCGCCTTCTTGGCGGAAGGCGCGTCTTCCACATCGCGGGGCTTGGCAGCCTCGGCCGCTTTGGGCGCTTCGGCTTTGGCGGCGGGGGCGGCGGCGGGTGCCGGAGCGGCCCCAACCGCGCCTTCGGTCACGACGGCCAGACGCGCCGAGGCGGCTACGGTCGTGCCTTCGGGTGCTATGATTTCAGACAGCACGCCCGCGACGGGGCTGGGAACCTCAACCGACACTTTGTCGGTTTCAAGTTCGCACAGCATCTCGTCCAGTTTCACCGTGTCACCCACCTTTTTGAACCAGGTGGAGACGGTTGCCTCGGACACGCTTTCGCCCAGCGACGGCACCATTACATCAGTCATTCTACTTCGCTCCTTGGAATGGTCCGGGGGGTCAGCCCAGAGCCTCTTTCACGAGGGTTTCTTGTTCATACTTGTGGCGGGAGGCCAGACCCGTAGCGGGCGAGGCGGAAGCTGCGCGACCGGCATACCGGGCGCGGGATTGTTTGGCACCAATCTGTGTCAGGACGGTTTCCAGTTCTGGTTCGATAAAGGACCATGCGCCGGCGTTCTTCGGCTCTTCCTGGCACCAGATGATCTCGGCGGATTTGAAGCGCGAGAGTTCTGCCGTCAGGGATTGCACGGGCGTCGGGTAGAGTTGTTCGACCCGCAGGATGTAGGTGTCGTCCTGCCCGCGCGCATCGCGTTCGGCCAGCAGGTCGTAATAGACCTTGCCCGAGCACAGCACGACGCGCTTGATCTTGGCATCCGCCTTGAGTTTCAGCGTCGAGTTGCCCTTTTGCGCGTCATCCCACAGCACGCGGTGGAAGGTGGAGCCATCGGTAAAGTCGGCCGCCTCGGAAATTGCCATCGGATGACGCAGCAGCGATTTCGGCGTCATCAGGATCAGCGGTTTGCGGTAGTCGCGGCGCAACTGGCGGCGCAGGATGTGGAAGTAGTTCGACGGGGTCGTGCAGTTGGCCACGATCCAGTTGTCATGGGCAGAGTTCTGCAAGAACCGTTCCATCCGGGCGGAGGAGTGTTCCGGCCCCTGACCTTCAAAGCCATGCGGCAGCAGGCAGACAAGCCCCGACATCCGCAGCCATTTGCTTTCGCCCGAGTTGATGAACTGGTCGAACATGATCTGCGCGCCGTTGGCGAAATCGCCGAACTGCGCTTCCCACATGGTCAGCGCGTTGGGTTCAGACAGCGAAAAGCCGTATTCAAAGCCCAGCACCGCATATTCCGACAGCATGGAATCGATCACCTCATACCGAGCCTGACCGGGGCGGATGTGGTTGAGCGGGTAGTAGCGTTCCTCGGTCGTCTGGTCGATCCAGCCGGAGTGGCGCTGGCTGAAGGTGCCGCGGGTGCAATCCTGCCCCGACAAGCGCACCGGGAAGCCTTCGACCTGCAACGAGCCGAAGGCCAAGGCCTCGGCCGTGGCCCAGTCAAAGCCCTTGCCGGTCGCAAACATCTTGGCCTTGGCCTCCAACTGGCGGGCCACGGTCTTGTGGATGTCAAAGCCATCGGGGATGCGGGTCAGCGCGACGCCGATTTCGGCCATCGTCTCGGCTTTGATGGACGTTTCCCCGCGCTGGTAGTTCTGCTGGTCTTCGCGCGACAGCGACTTCCAGCGGCCATCCAGCCAGTCGGCCTTGTTGGGCTTGTAGTCTTTGCCCGCCTCGAATTCCTCGTTCAGCTTGGCTTGGAACGCGGCCTTCATATCCTCGATCTCGCCCTCGGGGATCAGGCCGTCCTTGACCAGCCGCTCGGTGTAAAGCTGGAGCGTGGTCTTCTGTTTGCGGATGCGGTTGTACATCGCCGGGTTGGTGAACATCGGCTCGTCGCCTTCGTTGTGACCGAAGCGGCGGTAGCAGAAGATGTCCAGCACCACATCCTTGTGGAAGGTCTGGCGGTATTCGGTGGCCACTTTGGCGGCGTGGACCACGGCCTCGGGATCATCGCCGTTGACGTGGAAAATCGGCGCCTCAACCATCAGGGCGATGTCGGTGGGATAGGGGCTGCTGCGGCTGAACGAGGGCGCGGTGGTAAAGCCGATCTGGTTGTTCACCACGATATGAATGGTGCCGCCGGTGCGGTGGCCTTTCAGCCCCGACAGGCCAAAACATTCGGCCACAACACCCTGACCAGCAAAGGCCGCATCGCCGTGCAGCAGGATCGGCAGGACCATATGGCGGTCGGTGTCGTTCAACTGATCCTGTTTGGCGCGGACCTTGCCCAGCACGACGGGGTTCACCGCCTCAAGGTGGCTGGGGTTTGCCGTCAGCGACAGGTGGACGGTATTGCCGTCAAAGGTGCGGTCCGACGAGGCGCCAAGGTGGTATTTCACATCGCCCGAGCCATCAACGTCTTCGGGCTTGAATGAGCCGCCCTGAAATTCGTTGAAGATCGCGCGGTAGGGTTTCTGCATCACGTTGGCCAGCACGTTCAGGCGGCCCCGGTGGGGCATGCCCACCACGACATCCTGCACGCCCATCGCCCCGCCGCGCTTGATGATCGCCTCCATCGCGGGGATCAGCGCCTCGGCCCCATCAAGGCCGAAACGCTTGGTGCCCATGTATTTGACGTGGAGGAATTTCTCGTAGCCCTCGGCCTCAACCAGTTTGTTCAGGATGGCTTTGCGGCCCTCGCGGGTGAAGTGGATTTCCTTGCCGTAGCCTTCGATCCGCTCTTTCAGCCAAGCCGCCTGTTCGGGGTTGGAGATGTGCATGTATTGCAGCGCGAAGGTGCCGCAATAGGTGCGCTTTACGATTTCCACGATCTGGCGCATCGAGGCGTGGGTCAGGCCCAGCACGTTGTCGATGAAGATCGGGCGGTCCATGTCGGCTTCGGTAAAGCCGTAGGAGGCGGGGTCGAGTTCCGGGTGGTTGCCGCGATCAACGATGCCCAGCGGGTCAAGATCGGCGGCGAGGTGGCCCCGGATCCGGTAGGCGCGGATGATCATGATGGCGCGGATGCTGTCCAGCACGGCGCGCTGCAACTGGTCATCGCTGAGCGAGATGCCCTTTTCGGCGGCCTTGTCGGCGATCTTGCGGGCGGTGGCCTTGGGGGCGGGCCCGGCCGGCCATTCGCCGGTCAGCGCGCCGGTCAGGTCATCGTTGGGCTGCGGCGGCCAGTCGGCGCGCGCCCATGCGGGGCCAGCGGCCTGACGGCGGGTGTTCGCCTCTGGCTCGTTCAGCGAGCGGAAGAAGTCTGCCCATTGCGCGTCGACCGATGCGGGATCGGCGGCATAGCGGGCCGCCAGCTGGTCAATGTAATCGGCATTCGCGCCGTCAAGGAACGACCCGGCACGGAATTGGCTGTTTGGGGTTTGTTCGGTCATTTGGATGCCTCGGTTCTATCGTTCAAGCGCAGTGATCGTGAAGGAGCAGTCGGCGTTGGTAACGGACCCGACCGCGCGGCCGTGTTTCAAACGCCCGGTACGGTCGAAGATTTCATAGGTCACGGTGATGGCGTGTGTGCCGTCATCGCGCAGCGGGCCCAGCGTGGTTTTGCCGCCGACAAACAAGCCCTTGCCGTCCAGCCGTGCATCCAACGCCTCATTGAAAGCGGGCATGGTCTTGGGCTCACCCTTAAGGCAGTGCCGCCCGGCCAGATGTTCTGCATCGGTCTTGGGCTTGCTGTCGGCGTATTCGACCGGGCCAAGCGAGCGCTGCATGACGTCTTGCATCGCCAGAACGGTGGCGGTCATGAAGACGATAGCAAGAAGCGCCAAGGTGATCCGAAACATCCTTAAACCCATTTCCAAGCAAGCGGCGGGGTCATCATTGACAAGGGACCCTAACACTCAATGAACCCGTGTCGTCCCCAATAGCGGGTCCGGGCAGGACACGTAGGGACGGCACGGGCGCACGCATTTATTTGCCCAGGGCTTTCATGACGGCCTCACCCAGATGGGCGGGGCTTTCGGCCACGACGATCCCGGCCATTTTCATCGCCTCAATCTTCGATTCCGCGTCGCCTTTGCCACCGGCGACGATGGCGCCTGCGTGGCCCATGCGGCGGCCCTTGGGCGCGGTGCGGCCCGCGATAAAGCCCGCCGTGGGTTTCCAGCGGCCGCGCTTTTTCTCATCCGCAAGGAACTGCGCGGCTTCCTCTTCGGCCGAGCCGCCGATTTCGCCGATCATGATCATCGAATGGGTTTCGGGATCGGCGAGGAACATCTCCAACACGTCGATATGTTCGGTGCCCTTGATCGGGTCACCGCCGATGCCCACGGCGGTGGACTGGCCAAGGCCGAGGTCGGAGGTCTGCTTGACCGCCTCATAGGTCAGGGTGCCCGAGCGGGACACGACCCCGACCGAGCCGCGACGGTGGATGTGGCCGGGCATGATGCCGATCTTGCAGGCGTCGGGCGTGATCACGCCGGGGCAGTTCGGCCCGATCAGGCGCGACTTGGAATTGATCAGCGCGCGCTTCACTTTCATCATGTCCAGCACCGGGATGCCTTCGGTGATGCAGACGATCAGTTCCATCTCGGCGTCGATCGCCTCAAGGATGCTGTCGGCGGCAAAGGGTGGCGGGACGTAGATCACGGTGGCGTTGGCTTGGGTCAGCGCGCGGGCTTCGTGGACGGAATTGAAGACCGGCAGGTTCAGGTGGCTGGTGCCGCCTTTGCCCGGCGTCACGCCGCCGACCATCTTGGTGCCATAAGCGATGGCCTGTTCAGAGTGGAACGTGCCCTGCGAGCCGGTGAAGCCCTGACAGATAACGCGGGTGTTTTCGTTGACGAGGACGGCCATGAGAGGCTCCTTTGGTGATCAGCTGCGGGGCGTGCCGGAGGCTCCGGCGCGCAGTTCATTCATTGTTGGTCGAAAACTCAAACCGGATGCCGGCGTCTGTATCCGAGGTGCAGACCGGATCATTGCCGCCCGAGGTGACGGTGACCAGATCGCCCGAAGCCAAGGTCAGCTGCGTGCAGCCCATCGCATCGGTGCCAAGGGTGTATTTCGCACCTTCGGGCGTATCGAGCGTGGCTTGCAGGATCGTCTGGGCCACGGCGCTGCCGGTAGAGAAGGCTTCGACGTGGCAAAAGCTGCCATCGGTGGCCATGTAGACCTGCGTCGCCTCACCGGTGCCGGGGTTGAAGGCGACGAGCCCGTCTTCAAACTCGGCGTCCTTGGTCCAGGACAGGGCGGACAGCATGTTGTCGGTCAGATCAACCTGACCGCCGCCGGACAAGCACGCCATCACGCCTTCGACGATCTGGTTGTGCGGGTCGGCGTCCTGCGCGGCGGCAGGGGTGGCCAGAACCAGCAGCAGGGCGGCGGTTCGGATCATCCCTTCACCGCCTTGACGATTTTCTGCGCGGCATCGGCAAGGTTGTCGCCCGCGATGACGTTCAGGCCGGAGTTGCGGATGATGTCCTTGCCAAGTTCGACGTTCGTGCCTTCAAGGCGCACGACCAGCGGGACCTTCAGGCCGACTTCTTTGACCGCAGCGATCACGCCTTCGGCGATGACGTCGCAGCGCATGATGCCGCCGAAGATGTTCACAAGGATGCCTTTGACGTTGGGGTCAGAGGTGATGATCTTGAACGCCTCGGTCACTTTTTCCTTGGTGGCGCCGCCGCCCACGTCGAGGAAGTTGGCGGGTTCCGCGCCGTAAAGCTTGATGATGTCCATGGTGGCCATCGCAAGGCCCGCGCCGTTGACCATGCAGCCGATTTCACCCTCAAGGGCGATGTAGTTCAGGTCAAACTTGGAGGCGGCCAGTTCTTTCGGGTCTTCCTCGGATTCGTCGCGCAGGGCGGCGATGTCGGGGTGGCGATACATGGCGTTGCCGTCAAAGGCCATCTTGGCGTCCAGCAGTTTCAGGCTGCCGTCTTTGAGCACGCAGAAGGGGTTGATCTCGAGCATGTCCATGTCTTTTTCGACGAAGAGCCGGTAGAGGTTCTTGACGATGGCCACGCATTGCTTGACCTGATTTCCCTCCATCCCCAAGGCGAAGGCGACGCGGCGGCCGTGGAAATCGGACAGGCCCGTTGCCGGGTCCACGCAGAAGGAGACGATCTTTTCAGGGGTGTCATGGGCCACGTCTTCGATCGACATGCCGCCCTCGGTCGAGCAGACGAAAGAGATGCGGCTGGTCTGGCGATCAATCAGCATGGCGAGGTAGAGTTCGCGGGCGATGTCGCTGCCATCTTCGATGTAGATGCGGTTCACCTGCTTGCCAGCGGGGCCGGTCTGGATGGTAACCAGCGTGCGGCCCAGCATCTGGCGGGCGAATTCAGCCGCCTCACCAACCGAGCGGGCCAGACGGACGCCGCCTTTTTCGCCGGCTTCGGGTTCAATGAAATGGCCTTTGCCGCGGCCACCCGCGTGGATTTGCGCCTTGACCACCCAGAGCGGCCCGTTGAGTTCGCTGGCGGCGTTCTTGGCCTCTTCCGCCTTGGTCACCGCGCGGCCGTCAGAGACCGGGATACCGTAGGAGCGCAAGAGCGCCTTGGCCTGATATTCGTGGATATTCATGGTTGCGCCCCGTAACAGGTGATTTTGGGGTCTAAATGCACGAAAAACCGTTCCAACAAAACGGTAATCGACCAAGAGGTCTGGAAAAGCAACATTTGTGATCACACGTTTTAAAACTGTGATCACAAATTTACCTCGTTAGCGGAAACATATGAGACTGTCAGGAAAGGTTGGGGGGGATTGCTGCGCCAAGGGCTGCGGCTTGGGCTTTACAGCGGCTGAGTCTGTGGTGCTAATTGGCCGAAATCGGGGGGCCAAATGCGCCATATCATCACTTTGACGACGATTCCGCCGCGGCTGGATCAGGTTGGCGCGGCGTTGCAGGCGCTGTTGGCGCAACGGTCGCGGCCCGAGGAGGTGCGGCTGTATCTGCCCCATGCCTTCCGGCGGTTTCCCGGCTATGCGGGGGCGGTGCCGGACCTGCCCGAGGGGGTGACGCTGATCCGCCCGGAGCAGGATCTTGGCCCGGCCACCAAAGTGCTGCACGCGGCCAAGTCGCTGCGCGGGCAGCAGGTTGAAATCCTGTATTGTGACGACGACCACATCTACCTGCCAAACTGGGCGCAGCGCCTGTTGGACGTGCGTGCGCGCCGTCCGGCGGATGCGGTGACAGGGGCGTCGATGCATGTCCCACCCCGGCTGGGCCAGCCGGAGCCCGAGGGGCCGCGCGCCAAGGGAGGTGGGCCGCGGCGTCAGCAGTGGAGTTATGTGCTGAGGCGGTTGGCCGCGCGCGCAGCACTTGGCTTTCCCGAGGTGTTGCCGCTGGAGCCGACGCATACCTTGGTCACGCAGGCGGGCTATGTCGATATCGCGCAAGGATTCTGCGGGACGGCGATCCGGCCAGAGTTTCTGGATGATCTGGCGTTTGATATTCCGCCAATCATGTGGGCGGTGGATGACATCTGGCTGTCGGGCCATATGGCGCGGCTTGGGGTGAAAATCTGGACTGAGCCGGGGTTGAACCAGATGCGCGAGCGCAGGGGGCCGTCCTCGACCGAGCCGCTTTATGCCGCCGAGATCGACGGATTGCAGCGGCGCGGGGCCAATGCCAGTTGCATCGCGCATATGCGGGCGGTTTACGGTGTATGGGGCGGGCTGGGTTAAGCCTTAGTTCAGCCAGAGTGCCATCAGCATCGGGTCGCCCCCGGCCATGTTTTCAAAGGCGCGCCAAGTGTCGGCGGTAACCACATTGCCCGGTTCCAGATAGGGCAGGGCCGCCCAGCCTTGCACCCAGCCTGCCAGATCGGCGGGGCGGGGATCGGTGAAGACCTTGTTGATGTTCAGCCCCGCCGGGCCGCTGACCCGCCAGTAGGGTGCCAGTTTCCGGCCCGCCAGCAGCGCGTCGGCATCGTCCAGCACAGCCCCCCAGACGGTGGCCGTCTCGGGGGGCAGGGTCAGCCCGAAAGGAGAGGTTTGCCGCGCGTTGGGCAGCCATTCCAGCTCATCATCGGTTTCCACGCCGACCAGCGCCCAGAAGCGGTGGTTGTCGGCAATGGCGCTTTGAAAGAGGGCGAGCGCCTTGGCCATGCGCTGTTTGTCGGGCGTCTGGTTGGCGGTGGCCAGCACCATGGCGATCATGTCGGTGCTGTCGGGGATCTGGCTGCCGCCCATGATCCAATCGGGCGGAGCGGGGCCCCATTCGGCCATCGCGGTGCGGGCCGACAAGATGCGGGTGATCGGCTCTGTTGGGTCATAGGCCAGCACGACCTCGGCCACGCCGCCCAAAAGTTTGGCATAGGCCGACAGCCACGCCGCATCGGCCGTATCAAAGCGGATCGAGGGGGCGGCTGTGTCGGGCGCGGTATCGGGCAGGCGCATCAGCAGGTTTCCCGCCAGCGGCAGAAAGCCTTCGTCGGGCTGGCGTGCCCCGTCGGCGTTCACGTCAAACCACAGATCGCCAAGGTTCAGGGTAAGGCCGAAGTCGCCGGTCTCGGCCAAGGCCGCCTGCGCCTGCGCAAGTTCGCCCGCCGCATCGCGGAACAGGGTCGCGATGACCTCGGGGGCGAAATCCTTTGGGGCGGGGTTATCCTGAAGGGTCAGGCGCAGAAAGGGCAGCATTCCGGTGCGGTCGGTCAGCCCATAGGTGTAGCGGGTTTGAAAGCTTTGCTCGACTGCGCGCAGAAAATGCAGGCCGCCGATGGCAAAGCGGTCTTCGGGGGTCGGTGCGGGCAGGGCGGTAAGGCGGGCAAGGGTGGGGGCAAGCCCCGCGCGGGCAATTTCCTCGGACAGGGTTTCGGCGTGGGTTTGGGAGGCGACGGCCAGCGGCAGGGCAAGCGTGACGGCAAGGGTAAGGAGGGGCAGGCGCATGGGGGGGCCTCACTTTCGGTTGGCTATGCCGCCCTTGTTTGGGCGTAGGGGACGGGCCGGAGGTCTTGGCAGGCGGGCGTTCACGGCAGGCGGGTGTTCACGATAGGCGGGCGTTCGTGGCAGGCTGGGGGTTCTGCGGGCAAAAAGCAATTGCGCCGCATCTAGCGGGTGGCGATGAACAGCCGCTGACCGCGCGGCAGGCGGTTATCTTGCGCCGTGGCGGCAAAGCCCGCGTCGCGCACGGCGGCCAGCACGGCCTGCGGTTGGTGGTGGTAGGGCGCGCGGTCGGCGTGGGTGACCACGCCATCGGGTTGGCGCAGGGGCGCGGCGTAGGCGTCGGGTTCGGCAAGAAACACGGTGAAGAGCAGGCTTTGCAGGGCCGGAAAGTGGGCAGCGGCGCGGGTCATCGCGCCTTGAAGGTGCGAAAGCGGCAGGTGGGTGAAGACCGCAAAGGCGATGGCGTGGGTGATGTGGTCGGGCACGCCGGGAAAGCCGAAATCGGCATCCTCGATCAGTTGCGCGGGGTCAAGGCGGGGGGTGGCGTGAAGTTCCGCCTCATACCCGCGCAGCAGAAGCGCGCGGGACAGATCGGTTGCCCAGTAGTGGCCGGGTTCCAGATAGGGCACGGCCTTGCACCCCAGCCGCAGCGCGCCCGCGCCGATATCGAGAAGGTGGTGGCAGGGCAGCAGGCCGTGGTCGCGCAGCAGCGCCATCTGGATCGTGCCGGTTTCCTCCCAGCGGCCGCCGACGATGTCGCGGTGGCGGCCCTTGGCCAGCGCCTCGGCGTAAAAGCCGGGGGCGTGGTAGGGGGAGATCGGGCGGGACAGCGCGGGCTTGGCCACGGCAGCAGCGCCCTAGCGGTCAGTGGTGGCGGCGGTGACGATGCCGAGGCAAAGCTGCGTCGCCTTGGCCATATCCTGCACCGAGATCCATTCCAGCGGCCCGTGGATATTCTGCATGCCGGTAAAGAGGTTCGGCGTGGGCACCCCCATTTCGGTCAGCCGGGAGCCGTCGGTTCCGCCGCGGATGGGCACCGAGACAGGCTCTATCCCCAAGGCACGGGCGGCGGTGCGGGCCAGTTCCACCGGGGTCATATCGTTTTCCAGCCAGTAGCGCATGTTGCGGTATTGCGGACGGATGGTGCAGGTGATCTTGGCGCGCGGTTCGGTCGCCTGAATGGCATCGCAGACCGATTGCAGCAGCGCCCCTTTGGCGGCCAGCCCCTCGCGTTCAAAGTCGCGCAGGATAAAGCGGATGGTCACCTCGGACGAGCCACCCGACAGGTCGGTCGCATGGATAAACCCGTCGCGCCCGTCGGTGACCTCGGGGGTTTGGGTCGATTGCGGCAGGGCCGAGAGCAACTTGGCGGCAAGGGTGATGGCGTTGACCATCTTGCCCTTGGCAAGGCCGGGATGGATCGAGACCCCGGTGATGGTGACCTGTGCCCCATCGGCGGAAAAGCTTTCGTATTCGATCTCGCCCACGGCACCGCCGTCAAAGGTATAGGCGAAATCGGCGGCCAGATCGGCGGGGAGTTGCGAGGTGACGCCGCGCCCGATTTCTTCGTCTGGGGTAAAGGCAATGCGGATCGGGCCGTGGGGGATTTCGGGATGGGCAATCAGGTGACGCGCCGCGGTCATCAGGATCGCCACACCCGCCTTGTCATCCGCACCGAGCAGCGTGGTGCCGGAGGCGGTGATGATATCCTCACCGATCTTTTCGGCAAGGTAAGGGGAGTTTTCGGGCGAAAGGGTAAGCAACGGATCGTCGGGATAACTGATCGCGCCGCCGTTGTAGCGGCGGATGACGCGGGGCTTGACGCCGGTGGCGTTGAACTGTGGCGCGGTGTCGATATGGGCCAGAAAGCCGATGGTCGGTGTGGGTGCATCGGTGGTCGCGGGCAGGGTGGCCAGCACGACGCCGTAATCGGTCAGCCGCACATCCGCGGCGCCCATCTCGGTCAACTCGCGTTCCAGAAGGCGCAGGATATCCCATTGGATGGCGGTAGAGGGGCCGGTGGTTGAGGTCTCATCGCTTTGGCTGTCGATGGCGGCGTAGCGCAGCAGGCGGGATTCGAGTTCGCTGTCGAAGGGGTTGGTCATGGCGGCTCCGCGGCTTGTTTGGGGGAAACTTAGCCAGTGCGGGGGGGAAAGGCCATCGCTGGCGGTGGGGTGGGGGCAGTTTTGTGAGCGGGGGGAGGGCAGAGGTGGGGGGAGCCTCCGGCGGGGATATTTAAGGACAGAAAATGGGGGGCTTAGGCCGGGTTTGGGCTGTGCCAGGGGCAGGTGCAGGGGCCGCCGTCATGGACATGGAGTTGGCCTGCGGCCAGATCGAGGCGGACAGTGGCGAGGGTGGCGTATTGGTCGGCGTTGTCGCCGGGCAAGGGGTGGGCGCACAGCGCGCCATCGTCGCCAAGGTGGCAGTTCAGGGCGGCAAGCACCTGGTCAGGGCCTTGCACGCCGCCCTTGAGACGGCGTTGCAACAGGTCACGGCGCAGCAGGGTATCGGGCGCGTCGCGCGGGCCGCTGTCCTCGGCGGCGGGGCCGGGGGCGAGGAAGTGGTTGGTATGAGTCAGCAGGCCTTCGGCATCGGGAAGCACGAAGCTGGGGCCGCCGGGGTGAAGTTCCACCGTCATCGCCTGCGACTGGCCGTGTTGCCAGCAACACAGGTTGAGCGAGGAGGAGGCCGAGACCTTGGCCTGTGCCAAGCGGTGTGCCGCGTCGTGCAGCGATTGGCCAAGATCCAGAGCGGCGCGCGCGGCGACATGCACCGGCAGGCCAATGCGCGCGCCATCTTTGGCGTGGTGCAAGATGGTGAACAGCAGGCCAAGGCCGCGGGTGTTGACGCCCGCTTTGCCGACAATGCCGTATTCGGTGAGGGTGCGGGTTGTGGTGCCGTCTTCCAGCGGGATTTCCCAGACCAGCCAGTTATCGCGAAAGCGGCCGAACCAATCCCAGGTTTGCAGGGCGATGGGCGGGCGGTTCAGGTCGGGGACCGCCAGCACGGCCGAGCATTCCCCGCGCAAGCGCGCGTTGAGTTGGGCGAGGATTTCCGTGCGCGCGTTCAGGGCGCCGATCATTGCGGCGGGCAGGCCAGCACCTTTGGCCATGCCGCGCATTTCCAACGCCAGATGGGGGGCGAAGGCCTCTGTTGCGGCGAGGGCTGCGGCCCCGGCGGGGGCGGGGTCATGGCCGGGGGACAGGGTGTCCCACATGGCGCGGTAGCCCTGCAGGGTGCCCGCGATCCGCGCGGCATGGGTTTGGCCAAAGGCCTCGCCGCGGGCGAAGGGCTCTGTCTCGGTCGATGCGTGAAACCGTGTCATGGACCTGCCCTTGCTGCGTTACCGGAGCGTGTCCTGTAGTTTTGACGCGCGCCGGGCGGGCGTCAAGCAGGTCGCACTGGGGGGGCAGGGCGAGGCCGGGGAGGGGCTTAGCCCTTGGTGGAGTCTTCGGCGGCCTTTTTGGCTTCGGCGACGGCTTTGAGGCGGGCCAGGAGTTCGGTCTTGTTCTCGCGCATGCCGCCGGCCGGTTTCGGCGCGCCGCGGGTGGTGACGGTGGTGTTGCGCGGGGTGTTCTTGGCGGCCTTGGCATTGCCGGATTTCGAATAGTCCATCGGGGGGCCTCCGGGGATGGGGTGAGGGATACGGGTATTTGGAGGGGGGATGCCAGAGTTGGGGGGCGGGGGCAAGGCCACGGCGTGATCCGGCGGCCTCTGGCGCGGGTGCGCGCAGCAAAACGCGCGCCAAAGGGCGCGCGTTTCATGACGGGCGTGGGGTCACGCACCGATGGGCAAGGCTTAGGCCAGCGACGGGTCGATGGCTTTGCAGGCGGCCACGAGGCCTTTGACGGCATCGACCGACTTGTCGAACATCGCTTGTTCGTCGGCGGTCATCTTGATGTCGACGATGCGCTCCACACCGCCAGCACCAAGGATGGTGGGCACGCCCACATACATGCCCTTGAGGCCAAAGGCGCCGTCAACGAAGGCCGCACAGGGCAGCAGGCGCTTTTGGTCCTTGAGATAGGCTTCGGCCATCTCGATTGCCGAGGTGGCGGGCGCGTAGAAGGCGGAGCCGGTCTTCAGCAGGCCGACGATTTCTGCGCCGCCGTCACGGGTGCGTTGAACGATCCCGTCCAGCTTTTCCTGCGTGGTCCAGCCCATCGCGACCAGATCGGGCAGCGGAATGCCGGCGACGGTCGAATAACGGGTCAGCGGCACCATGGTGTCGCCGTGGCCGCCCAGAACAAAGGCGGTGACGTCCTTCATCGAGACGTTGAACTCAAGGCTGAGGAAGTGACGGAAGCGGGCCGAATCGAGCACGCCCGCCATGCCGACCACTTTGTTGTGCGGCAGGCCGGAGAATTCGCGCAGCGCCCAGACCATCGCATCCAGCGGGTTGGTGATGCAGATGACGAAGGCGTTGGGCGCGTGGGCCTTGATGCCCTCGCCAACCGACTTCATCACCTTGAGGTTGATGCCGAGCAGGTCGTCGCGGCTCATCCCCGGTTTGCGCGGAACGCCTGCGGTAACGATGCACACATCAGCGCCAGCGATGTCGGCGTAGGAATTGGCGCCCTTCATCGCGGCGTCAAAGCCCTCAGACGGGCCGGATTGCGCGATATCCAGCGCTTTGCCCTGCGGGGTGCCTTCGGCGATGTCGAACAGGATAATGTCGCCCAGTTCTTTGATAGCTGCGAGATGGGCGAGCGTGCCGCCGATCTGGCCTGCGCCGATCAGCGCAATCTTGGGTCTGGCCATGGAATCCCCCTCCGGGTTGAAACGGTGAATGACGATGGGGTGGTAAGCGCAAAACATACCGGGGCGCAAGCCTGCCGCGCTGCGGCAAAGTGATTGAGGGGTGGGAGAGGGCCATTGTTTGCGCTAAAGGTCCGACAAATTGCGCCGCCGGTCGAAAAGGGGTCGCAAACAGATCGCAATGCGACAGGGCGAATCGGCAGGAGCGGGCAGATGAGCGGGCTGGAATTCTGGGGCGTGGCGCTGATTGCCGCGATGATGACCGGGATGGGCAAAGGCGGTTTGCCGATCGTGGGCGCGCTGGTGGTGCCGTTTTTGTCGCTGGTCATCTCACCCGTGGTGGCGGCGGGGCTGATGCTGCCGGTCTATGTGCTGTCGGATGGGTTCGGGCTTTACGCCTATCGCAAGGCGTTTGACCGGCGGGTGCTGGCGATTGCCATTCCGGCGATGACTTTGGGCGTTGCGGCGGGGTGGGCGACGGCCAGCATCGTGTCGGAGCGCTGGGTGACGGTGCTGGTGGGGGTGATCTCGGTCGCCTTTGCGTTGAACCAGTTGCTGCGCCGCGCGGCCGTTGCAGAGCCGCGCAGGGCGACGGTCGCGCCGGGGGTCTTTTGGTGCACCATTGCGGGGTTTACCAGCTTTGTCAGCCATACCGGTGGGCCGCCCTATCAGGTGTGGACACTGCCGTTGGGCATGAAAAAGGCTGTGTTTGCGGGCACCTCGACCATTGCCTTTGCCTATGTGAACGCCATCAAGCTGGTGCCCTATTACTTTTTGGGCCAGATCAACCTGCACAGTCTGAAGATCGCGGCGGTGCTGATGCCGGTTGCGGCGGCCTCGGTGTTCTTGGGCGTGTGGCTGGTCAAGGTGCTGCCCGAAAAGCTGTTCTTCCGGATTGTGACGTGGTCGTTGTTGCTGATCGGGGCCGAGTTGATCCGCAAGGGGTTGCTGGGCTGAGCGGTCAGGCAGGGGCGCCTTTGGCGGGCAGCGGTTCGGTGATTGACTCAAACGACTGGCCGGAGGCGACGAGGCAGGTCATCCCATCAGGTTGCGTGGCCGTCAGCGTCCAACTGCCGGTTTGTGCCGAGGCAAACACCTCTATCACCTGTTGATTGGCGGCGATGCCGATGCTGCGCCGCGTCTCACCGTATTTTTGCGCAAGGGCTGCGAGCACCTGATCGCGCGGCGCGCATTGCGGTGCGGCCCAGCCTGCCTGCGTGACCAGAATAAGCGCGGCGAAACCGAAAGAGAGGGTGAACAGCATCTTTTCCATCTGCGGGCCTTTCAAGAAACTGCCAAAGCGGCACAGGGAAAGACTGCGCCCCAGATCCTGCCGCTTGGTTAACCCGTCGCACGGCGGCAAAGGTGGGGCGGCGAATTTCTGCGCTGCGGCAATTCCCTCTTGCCGAAAGTGCTGAAATGTTGACCCTTGGCGCAAGAATGTTGCTTGGAGAGAATCATGTCCAGCCGCCCCTATCGCTCGGTGCTTTATATCCCCGCCTCCAAGGCGCGGGCTTTGGAAAAGGCGCGGGAGCTGGCCACGGATGCCATCATCTTTGATCTGGAGGACGCGGTTGCGCCCGAAGAAAAGGGCGCCGCGCGGGGCACGTTGATCCAAGCCTTGCGCGATATCGACTATGGCAAGCGCGCGCGGATCGTACGGATCAACGGGCTGGACAGCGACTGGGGCCAGTCCGATGCGGTGGCGATGGCGGTCGCAAAGGCCGATGGTTTGCGGATTGACGCGGTGCTGATCCCCAAGGTGAACCGGGCGGCGGATCTGGACGCGGTGGCAGCGACTGTGCCGGATGTCGACCTGTGGGCGATGATGGAGACAGCACAGGGGATGCTGAACGCCGCGGAAATCGCCGCGCATCCGAAGCTGAAAGGCATGGTGATGGGCACGAATGATCTGGCCAAGGAATTGGGCAGCCGCTTTCGCCCGGACCGTCTGCCGTTGCAAAGCGGGCTTGGCTTGTGCGTGCTGGCCGCCCGCGCCCATGGCAAGGTGATCGTGGACGGGGTGTATAACGCGTTCAAGGACGACGCGGGCTTGCGGGCCGAGTGCGAGCAGGGCCGCGACATGGGGTTTGACGGCAAGACCCTGATCCACCCGGCGCAGTTGGACGTGGCCAACGCGGTCTTTGCCCCCTCGGAGGCGGATCTGGCGCTGGCGCAGCGGCACATCGAGGCCTATGCGGCGGCCAAGGCGGCGGGGCAGGGCGTTGCGGTGGTGGATGGCAGGATCGTTGAGAATTTGCACATCGAGATCGCCAAGGCGCTGATTGCCAAGGCCGAAGCGATTGCAGTTCTGGCCGGATAGAGGCAGGTTCGGCGCGACAAGATTCCGATCCGCCCGAATATCTATCCCCCGAATTCCGATCCCCCCGAGAAGGACGCCTGAACATGACCTTACTGATCCTTGGACTGGCGCTTTGGGTGCTGCCGCACCTGTTCAAGCGGGTGGCGCCTGCACAGCGCGCGGCACTGGGAGACAAGGGCAAAGGTCTGGTGGCCCTGCTGATCCTTGCCGGGGTGGTGTTGATGGTTCTGGGCTATCGCGCGGCAGAGTTTGTGCCGATCTACACCCCGTTGCCCGGCATGGGGCATCTGAACAACACGCTGATGCTGGTCTCGGTGTTTCTGTTCGGCGTGGGCGGCACCAAGGGCGTGCTTTACCCCAAGATGCGGCATCCGATGTTGTGGGGGCAGGTGATTTGGGCGGTGGCCCATTTGCTGGTGAATGGTGATCTGGCCTCATTGGTGCTGTTCGGCGGGGTTGGGGCGTGGGCTTTGGTCCAGATGGCCTTGATCAATGCGGCCGGGCCTTGGGCGAAGCCTGCGGCGGGACGTGGTCTGAAGGGGGACGCGATGAACCTTGTGGGGACGCTGGCGTTGTTCGGTGTGGCCGCGTTGGTGCATGCGTGGCTTGGCCATCCGGTGTTTGCGGGGACGTATTACTGATGCAGCTTTACCGGTTTCTGAGTGAGGACGACACCTCGGCCTTTTGCCACAAGGTCTCGCTGGCGCTGAGCAAGGGCTGGGTGCTGCACGGGGCGCCCACCTATGCGTTCGATGCGGCGCGCGGGGTGATGCGCTGCGGGCAGGCGGTGGTGAAAGAGGTGCCGGGGACTTACGCGCCCGAGATGAAGTTGGGCGAAGCCTGAGGCCCGCGCGTCGGCGGCGGTTTTGATGCGGGGCGCGGGCCTTGGCGGCGGAGCCTCCGGCGGGGATATTTAAGGACAGAAAATGGGCTTTCCCGGGGTTTGCGGGCAAGCAAAGGGGGGCGGGGATGAAGACCAATCCGGGGCGGTTCTTTGAAGACTATCGTTTGGGCGAGACGATCACCCATGCGGTGCCGCGCACGGTGTCGGGCGGCGAGCGCGCGCTGTATCATGCGCTTTATCCGGCACGGGGCGCGCTGTATTCATCGGACGCTTTTGCGGCGGCCTGCGGATTGGCGCGCGCGCCTTTGGATGATCTGATCGCCTTTCATACGGTCTTCGGCAAGACGGTGCCGGATGTCAGTCTGAATGCCATTGCCAATCTGGGCTATGCCGAGGGGCGGTGGTTGCGCCCTGTCTATCCGGGCGACACGCTGCAAGCGGTCAGTCAAGTGATTGGGTTGAAAGAAAACTCCAACGGGAAATCGGGTGTGGTCTGGGTGCGGACGACCGGTTTCAACCAGCACGAAGAGCCGGTGTTGAGCTATGTACGCTGGGTGATGGTACGCAAGGCGCGGGCCGGGGGGGGCGTTGAGGCAGTGGTGCCTGCGTTGGCGACTGTGGTCGCGGCGGCGGATCTGGTGATCCCGGAGGGTTTGCACTTTTCGGGTTATGATTATGCGTTGGCGGGCGAGCCGCATGCGTATGAAGATTACGCGGTGGGTGAGAGGATCGACCATGTCGACGGGGTCACGCTGGAGGAGGCCGAGCATATGCTGGCCACGCGGCTGTGGCAGAACACCGCCAAGGTGCATTTCGACGCAACGGCGCGCGAAGATGGCAGGCGGTTGATTTATGGCGGGCATATCCTGAGCCTTGCGCGGGCCTTGTCGTTCAATGGGTTGGCCAATGCCCAGATGATTGTGGCGCTGAACGGCGGCGCGCATGCAAACCCGGCTTTTGCGGGCGATACGGTGCGGGCCTGGTCGGAGGTGCTGGACCGGGCAGAGACGTCGGTGCCGTCGGTGGGCGCGTTGAGGTTGCGGCTGGTGGCGGTCAAGCAGGGGGCCGCACCTTTTGCTTTGCGCGACGGCGAGGGGAAATACCTGCCGGAGGTGCTGCTGGATCTGGACTATTGGGCCTTGGTGCCGCGCCGGGGGTGAGGGCGGCGGCCCGGCCTTGCGCCGCGCCAGAATTCCGGCGGAACCCTGCGCAATTAGCACAAGGTTAGCAGTTTTTGCGGCTATATCGGTGGGGACTGGGCTTCTATTTCAAGGGGACGTTGATGCGCGGACGGTTTTTTGCGGGGCTTTTGCTGGGGAGTGCGTTGGGGGCTGCGGCGCCAGTGGCGGCCTTCGAGATGCCGGAGGATGAGGCGGAGGCGTCGTTTATCGGCTCTAACATCGTGTCGACGTTTTATCATGAGCTTGGCCACGCGTTGATTGACGTGATGCAAGTGCCTGTTCTGGGCAAGGAAGAAGACGCGGCAGACACGCTTTCGGCGCTGCTGGTGCACGCGATCTGGAACGAGGAGGCGGCGACCGAGATCATCACCGATACTGCGCTGTCTTATGCGCTTTACAGTGCGGAAGCAGAAGCGGCGGGCGATGCGCCGTCTTACTCGGACGAGCACAGCCTTGATCAGCAGCGGTATTACAATCTGATCTGTCTGTTCTACGGGGCCAGTCCGGGCGAACGGCAAGCCACCGCCGATGCGTTGGAGTTGCCAGCCGAGCGGGCGGAGCGTTGCCCCGATGAGTTTGCCCAGGCGCAGGCCGCGTGGGGGACAGTGCTGGACGGGCTGGAACTGACCGAGGGTGCGAAGGGTCTGGTGTTGGTGGACACTGACCCCGAAGACCCGATTGGCGCGCTGTTGCAGGCCGAGATTGTGGATTTCAACGCGGCCTATGGCTTGCCTGAAGAAATCACGGTCCAAATTGCGCCTTGTGGTCAGGCAAACGCGTTTTACGACCCCTCGGATCGCAGCATCACGATTTGCAGCGAGTACGCGGAAGATGCGCAGCGGATTTACGAGGCAAGCCAGTAAAGCTGTGATCACACGTTTCCAAACTGTGATCACAATTGCAACTTTTTGACATTGATAGCGGAAACAGTGCAGGTTAGCGACATCCCGGCGCGTGACAGTGGCGAAATCCGCGCTATTGAAGGGTGACAGCCAATCCAGACCCGGGCCATTTGCGCGCCGGGGCAGCCAAAGACGAAGGGACGTGCCATGGCAGAGGTCAAACGGGTCGAGCGACCCCTTTCCCCGCATCTGCAAATCTACCGGCCTCAGTTGACCGCAATCACCTCTATCCTGACCCGGATCACCGGGAACGGCTTGATTGTCGCGGTCATGCTGGCGGTGTGGTGGTTGCTGGCGGCCGCAAGCTCTGACCGCGCTTTTGCGCTGGCTGACGGGGTTGTGACCAGTTGGTTCGGGGATCTGGTGTTTACCGCCTCGGCTTGGGCGATCTGGTATCACTACCTTGCGGGGCTGCGGCATCTCTATTTCGACGCAGGCAAGGGGCTAGATATTGCCACGGCGGAAAAGCTGGGCTGGGGCTGCATCATCGGGTCGGTTGTGCTGACCCTTATCACTGTTCTGATCGTCTGAGGGGCTGACCATGCGCTATCTGACCGCCCGCAAACGCGCCGAAGGCAAAGGGGCCGCCCACACCGGCACCGCGCATCATTGGCATATGACCGTTTCTGCCGTGGCCTTGGCTTGCCTTGTGCCGACTTGGGTTTATCTGTTTGGCCATGCGCTTGGCCAAAGCCGGTCGCAAGTGGTGGAGACTTTCTCGCACCCGTTCCCGGCGATCATCACCGCCTTGGTGCTGGTGGTGGGGATGCGCCACTTTGCGATGGGCGCGCAGATGATGCTTGAGGATTACACCCGCGGCACCGCCCGCAAAATGGCGGTGATCTTTGTACAGTCGCTTAGCGCCGTGATCACGGCGACCGGGCTTTTCGCGCTGATCAAGATCGCGCTCTGAGGAACTGACATGACGGCTTATCCCTACGAAGTGCATGAATATGACGTGGTTGTGGTGGGCGCCGGGGGCGCTGGCTTGCGCGCGACGCTGGGCATGGCCGAGCAAGGGCTGCGCACGGCCTGCGTGACGAAGGTTTTCCCGACCCGCAGCCACACGGTTGCCGCACAAGGCGGCATCGCGGCCAGCCTTGGCAACATGGGGCCGGACAGCTGGCAGTGGCATATGTATGACACGGTTAAAGGCTCTGACTGGCTGGGCGACACCGATGCGATGGAATACCTTGTCCGCGAAGCACCCAAGGCGGTGTATGAGCTGGAACATTACGGCGTGCCGTTCAGCCGCACCGAAGAGGGCAAGATCTACCAGCGCCCGTTTGGCGGCCACACCACCGAATACGGTGAGGGCCCGCCGGTGCAGCGCACTTGTGCCGCCGCTGACCGGACCGGCCATGCGATCCTGCACACGCTCTACGGTCAAAGCCTGAAGAACAACGCGGAGTTCTTCATCGAATATTTCGCACTGGATCTGATCATCACCGATGGTCGGTGCACCGGTGTTGTGGCGTGGAAGCTGGATGACGGCACCATGCATGTGTTCAACGCCAAGATGGTCGTGCTGGCCACGGGCGGCTATGGACGCGCCTATTTCAGCGCGACCTCGGCCCATACCTGCACCGGCGATGGCGGCGGGATGGTGGCGCGGGCCGGTCTGCCTTTGCAGGATATGGAGTTCGTGCAATTTCACCCGACGGGGATTTACGGCTCTGGCTGTTTGATCACCGAAGGCGCGCGGGGCGAAGGCGGCTATCTGACCAACTCGGAAGGCGAGCGGTTCATGGAACGCTACGCCCCGACCTACAAGGATCTGGCCAGCCGCGACGTGGTCAGCCGCTGCATGACGATCGAGATTCGTGAAGGGCGCGGCGTGGGGCCGAACAAAGACCACATCCACCTGCACCTGAACCATTTGCCGAAGGAAACGCTGGATCTGCGCCTGCCGGGCATCAGCGAAAGCGCGCGGATTTTCGCGGGCGTGGACCTGACCAAAGAGCCGATCCCGGTGCTGCCGACGGTGCATTACAACATGGGCGGTATTCCGACCAACTATTGGGGCGAGGTGTTGAACCCCACCGCCACCAACCCGGACGCAACCTTTCCCGGACTGATGGCCGTCGGTGAGGCGGGCTGTGCGTCGGTCCATGGGGCGAACAGGTTGGGGTCAAACTCACTGATCGACCTTGTGGTCTTCGGGCGCGCTGCGGCGATCCGCGCGGCAGAGGTCGTGAACCCCAAGGAACGCGCCGCCCCGGTGAATACGGCTGAGGTGGACAAGGCGCTGGGCCGGTTTGACGGGTTGCGCCATGCCAAGGGGTCGATCTCTACCGCGGATCTGCGGCTGGAGATGCAAAAGACCATGCAGGCCGATGCCGCAGTGTTCCGCACGGACAAGACGCTGGCCGAAGGCGTGGTCAAGATGACGGCCATCGCCGGGAAGATGGACGATGTGCAGGTCACGGACCGCAGCATGGTCTGGAACTCGGACCTGATGGAGACGTTGGAGTTGACCAACCTGATGCCGAACGCGCTGGCCACCATCGTGGCGGCAGAGGCGCGCAAGGAAAGCCGCGGCGCCCACGCGCATGAGGATTATCCGAACCGCGATGACTCCAACTGGCGCGTGCACTCTCTGGCGCATGTCGAGGGGGCAAAGGTCACCTTGTCCAGCCGCCCGGTGCATCTGGAACCGCTGACCCCGGCTGACAAAGGTGGCATCGACCTTAAGAAAATCGCGCCCAAAGCGCGGGTCTATTGAGCAAACCCATGGCGGACGATTGGGAACAGGGCGAAAAGGTGGACCGGACGGAGGAATTCCGTGGGGCGCTGGATCGGTCTGTGAACAGGCTTCGCCGTAAGTTCAATGAGATGGCAAAGGGCATCGTGCCCCGCCATTGCCCGCTGTGCGGCTATTACGGCAACTTTGGCCCGTTTGGCTCGCCACCGCGGTATGATGCGCGCTGTCCCAACTGTGCCGCTTTGGAGCGGCATCGGTTGATCGCGCTCTATCTGCGCCGCAACGAGGTGCTGACCAAGGACCACCGCCTGTTGCATTTTGCCGCCGAAGGGCCGCTGCGCAAGTTTGTGGGCCGCAAGGTTGGCGCCTATGAGACGGCAGAATTGCGCGCTGACACCAACCCCGACCACGTGGTGAATATCGAGGCGATTGACCTGCCGGATGCCAGCTTTGACCGGGTGATGTGCAACCACGTGTTGGAGCATGTCGACGACGCCAAGGCGCTGGCCGAACTGTTCCGGGTGTTGCGGCCCGGTGGGATTGCTTTTCTGACGACCCCGGTCTGCGAAGGCTGGGCACAGACCTATGAAAACCCTGAGATCACCAGCCGCGAGGGGCGTTTTTTGCACTTTGGCCAGAACGACCACGCCCGCTTTTATGGCCGCGACATCCGCGACCGCATTCGCGCGGCAGGGTTTCGGCTGGAAGAACTGGTCGCGGTTGAGCCTGACGTGCATCGCTATGGGCTGATGCGGGGCGAGACTTTGTTCGTGGCCCATAAGCCGGGGGATTTGGCATGAAGCGTTTGTCTGTGCTTGCGTCGGGGCTGCTGTTGGCCGTGATCGCCGCCTGTTCGCCCACAGAAATGGCTGACAAGGTGGGGCGCCGCGCCGCGGAATCGGTGGTGTTGCCGGTGGTGTCGAAATCGCTGGCAGGCCCTGCGGCGGATACGGCGACGCGCTGCATCGTCGATAACGCCAGTGCCGAAGATATCCAGTTGCTGGCGCGGGATGTGGGCGTTGTGGCGGGAACGTCCACCGTGGCCACCATACGCCGCTTGTCGGGCAGCCCCGGCCCTGCATCCTGCATGGCGCAGGCAGGGGTTCCAGCCTTTGGGGTGCAGGGATGATCCGGGTTGTGATGCCACTGTTGCTGCTGGTCGCCGCCTGCGGCCCGATCCCGCTGGAAGAGGCGGAGCGTCAATGCACCGAACAGGCACGGCTGGCTGTGCATCCGCGCGGCTCTGTCGCAGTCGGCATGAATTCCAACGGCCAGACCTCTGCGGCGTTGGAGCTGAACGTCTCATCCGACTATCTGATGGGGCGCGATCCAGCCGAAGTTTACAAATCCTGCGTCAAGTCGCGGTCGGGCCAGTTCCCGAGCCGGTCGTTGCAGGATCAACCGGGGTGGCGCGGCTGACATGTCCCCCCGATCGCTGATCATCCATCTTGGCGCGCCGAAGACCGGCACGACCTCGCTTCAGCGCTATCTGGCGTTGAATGCCGGGCGTCTGGCCGGGCGGCTGGAGATTTGCACGCCGACCGAAGGCTCACCCACGCGTGAGATGGGCCGCGCTGCGCTGCGGTTCAGCCTTGAGCAGACGCCTGAGGCGCGCGCCCGGCTGGTCGCGGCGATTGCCGCGCAGGCCAAGGCGCTGACGGGCGAGGGCGCGGTGCTGATCTCGCATGAGAACCTTTTGGGGGCGGTGCCGGGCAATGGCGGCACGGCCACACTATACCCGCACTGGCAGGAGATTCTGGGGCTGCTGGACGCTGGCTTTGCGCCGATGCAGCCGCAGTATGTGGTCTACACGCGTGAGATGTCGGGCTGGAAGGCCAGTGTGCACGCGCAGATCACCATCTCTGACGGCTACAGCGCGACACTGGCCGAGTATCTGGCTGACCATGCCGATTGCGGCGACTGGCCGGGGCTGGAGGCGCAAATGCGCGCGGTCCTTGGGGCGCGGGTGTCGTTCTTCCGGCTGGAGGATGAGGCAGACAGCGCCCATCCCGGCCATCAGCTTTTGCGCCTTGCCGGGCTGAGCGAGGCCGAATGCGGCGCGCTGCATCCGTTTGGCGCGCGTGCCAACCCGCGCCTGCCCACAGGGGCGCTGGAATTCATCCGCCGGATCAATACGTTGGATCTGCCCGCTGGTGCTCGGTTCAAGGTGGTCCGTCTGGTCACCCAAAACCAAGCGCTGTTCATCCCTGAGGGCGCCGACGCGCCCGCCCGCAATATCGCCGTCTGAGAGGTCATCCCATGGTCCAGTTCACGCTTCCGAAAAACTCCAAGATCCGCACGGGCAAGACCTGGCCAAAGCCAGAGGGCAAGAACGTCCGCAAGTTTCAGATCTATCGCTGGACACCGGATGACGGGGAAAACCCGCGGGTGGACACCTATTTTGTCGATATGGACAGCTGTGGCCCGATGGTTCTGGACGCGCTGATCAAGATCAAGAATGAGATCGACCCGACGCTGACCTTCCGCCGCTCTTGCCGCGAGGGGATTTGCGGATCGTGTGCGATGAACATCGACGGGATCAATACCTTGGCCTGCATCTACGGCTTGGATGAGGTGAAGGGCGACGTGAAGATCTATCCGCTGCCCCACATGCCGGTGGTCAGGGATCTGATCCCCGACCTGACGCACTTCTACGCCCAGCACGCCAGTATCATGCCGTGGCTTGAAACCAAGACCAACCGCCCGGCCAAGGAATGGCGCCAGTCGATCGACGACCGCAAAAAGCTGGACGGGCTTTATGAATGTGTGATGTGCGCGTCCTGCTCTACCTCTTGCCCGAGCTATTGGTGGAACGGCGACAAGTACCTTGGGCCAGCCGCGCTGTTGCACGCCTATCGCTGGATGATCGACAGCCGCGATGAGGCCACCGGAGAGCGTCTGGATGCGCTGGAGGACCCGTTCAAGCTGTATCGGTGCCACACGATCATGAACTGCACCAAGACCTGCCCCAAGGGTCTGAATCCGGCCAAGGCGATTGCCGAGATCAAGAAGATGATGGTTGACCGGGTGGTCTGACGCACCCGCATCACCGCCCGCGACCATGATCACCCCGGACCCTTGCAGGCCGGGGTGATTCGTTTTTGGGGCGGATTTTTAGCCGAGGGCGCGCAAAGCCGCCAAAGTCTCTGGCGAAAAAGTCTCAAAACCGTCGAAGACCTCATGCAGTTGATCAATCAACGAGATGATCTCTGTGCGGTCTTTTGGCGAAAACGCGGTCTTTTTCCGGGTGAGCCCCGAGATCGTGCGCGAGGTGGCCGGGCCTGTCGAATAGGTCCAGCCATGGTTCAGCCCATGCGCCTTGGCGGCCACCAGAACCCCTTCCGGGTCTTGGCTATTTAGCGAGTCCCACTCAACCGAGCCCGTGTTGACCAATCCCCAATGCACAACGGGGTCAGAGAGCATGAAGCCCTTTGTGCTGTAATACTCCATCCATTTGGGCGCGTAGTTCTGATAGAGAAAAGTCGGCCGTGTGTAGCGGATATGCGCGGCAAGCGCGAAACCCGAATCGCAAAGCGTTCCAACGCGTCTAAGCAGATCAGACGCTATTTCAACTTTGCGTTGATCTAAGCTCATCTTTCATTCCTGTATTGCTAGGTGTTGCAGAAACCTCTTCAACCGGGCATTGCTTACAGTCATAAGGCTAGAACCGACAGCGGTTTTCAGCAATAGATTTGAGTAGATGACGATACCAGATGCCCTTACAGATCAGATCGCGTTGATCTCACCCGCAGGGTTCTATGTGGCTCTGCGTGTTGGATTTTCCTTTCCCGAGTCAGAGGTTAACAAGCTGCCTGAGCCTTGGGTCGAATTTTATACAACCCACGGTTTGGTGGTCCATGACCCTTCGTTGAAATGGGTCTACACCCATTCCGGCGCTGTGCGCGCAAACGAATTGGGCCTGCCGGACCCCCAGCAGGTGCGGGCGACGGGCGAACTGTTCGGTCTGCTTTACGGTGCAGTCGCAAGCTTTTCGGCCAAAGCGGACAAGGGCCGGCGCAGCTACGGTTTGTTCTTTCGGGCGGACCGCGACTTTACTGACACCGAGCTTGGCGGGCTGCTGCGTATCATTGAGCGTCTGCACATTGGCCGCGAGGATGAACCCACCCTGACCGCCGCCGAGATCGAGGCGCTGAAGATGCAGGCCGACGGCATGCGGCTAAAGCAAATCGCGGGGCGTCTGGGCATTTCGGAAAGCGCTGTGAAGGCGCGGTTGAACAATGTGAAGCGCAAGCTGGGCGCGCGCACGCAATCGCAGGCGGCCTCTATCGCGGCGGCGCGGCGCATTCTTTAACAGCGTAAGTTGCTTTTGACCCCACATTTGCGGTTCTAGGAGGATTTCGACTGACGCTGTCAGAATCCTGCGGCAATTCAACTTCTGGCGTAATAGACTTTCGGTACTGCTCAACCCTTGAAGGAGTACCAAAATGCAGAATGTCCGTTTCGATTTTTCCAATTTTCACCGCCATGGCAGTGCTTTCTATGATTTTCTGGCCCTGCGGAAAAAGGTCTTTGTGGACGATCTCAAATGGGACATCCCCCATAATGACGATGTCGAAATGGACCAGTACGACACTCCGGTCGCGCATTACTCTTTGGTCCTGAAAGACGGCAAGGTTGTTGGCGGCGCGCGGGCAATGGCCACGACGGCCATCTGGGGCCAGCACACCTACATGTTGCGCGATGCCTATTCCGGCAAGCTGCCCCATATTCCCGCCCATGTGATGTCGGTGGAGATTGCGGCACCGAATGTCTGGGAATGCACGCGGCTGGTGATCTCGGATGAGTTGACGACCCAAGCCGAGCGCGCGGAATGTCTGTCGCTGATCGTGGACGGGTTGGTTGATATCGGTCGGGCCAAAGGGGCCGAGGAATTGATCTGTCTGTCGTCGCTGGCGCTGATGCGCGCATTGCGCCAGTTGGGCTATGGGGCGGAACGTCTGGGCGAGACCTATCGCAATGGCGAAGACGGGCGGCTTTACGCGGTGTTGACCATGCCTGCCGATTACTCGCGTGCGCGCAAAGAGCGTGACCGGCCGGTTCCGTTCGTTATGCGGTCGCACGTGGGCGCGCTGGCGGGCATGGGTGCAGCGCCTGTGTTGCAAGAAGCCTGTGCCTGAGGACATCAGGGGGAGGGCCTCTGGGTGGGAGGTCAGCCAGCCTGAACGCACCGCACCGTCTTTCGCACGTCGACGCATCGTGGCAGGAGTGGGGGATGCTATTGCTTCTCCCACTTTTGCTTTTTGGGGTTGTGGCCTATCTTTGGGTCGCGCGCCGCAATTCAACCTTGACCCGGGCCTGCCGTTGGCGGCTGGATCGGCGTCTGGGGCCCTCGCATCATGTCTGTGTGGCCTGTGGCGCGATCTGCGATCCCGGTCCGGGAAAGACGCCAAGGGACTGCCTGCGGCCCGTGGCGTGACGTTTTGGCCAAACTTCATGGGGTCTGGCCCGCCCCCCGTCTGAGGTCTTGATGAAACCCGATCTGCCAGCCCATGCCGCCCCCCAAGATGCCGCCGCGCGCAAGGCGATTGCCCCGGTGATCTGCTATCCGGTTGAAGGTTTGCCGCGCCCGGATCTGGCGCCCTATCTGGCCGCCCGTGCAGGGTGGGAACGGATCGCGGAAGTCTTGGTGCCAGCCCGCGAGGCGCGCTGTTTTGAGGTGCCGGAGGGGCATTACTTTCGCATCACCAGCGTGGAGGGGCCGCAGGTTGGCGATTTGAACCTTTGGGCGGCCGCCGATCTGGGCGAGCGGTTTTTCTCGGGCAAAACGCGCGCCTTGCACGGAACGCACCTAAGCGCGGGGGACCGGATGTGGTCTTGCCTGCCCCATCTGCGGGAGATGGCGCTGATCACCGAAGATACGCTGGATTGGTATGGCTATGACGCATTTGGCGGTGGGGTGCATGACGTGATCGGCACGCGCTGCGATCCTTACACGCACAACCTGCTGGCGGGCGGGCAGTATCATCATTGCTGCCATTCCAACCTGACGCGCGCCTTGGCCGTCCACACGGGCCTGCCCTTGGCCGAGGCGGAACGGCACGTGCATGATGTGCTGAACGTTTTTATGTGCACCGGCTTTACCCGCGACACGGGGCAGTATTTCATGAAAGCGTCGCCGGTGCGGCCGGGGGATTTCATAGAGTTTTTCGCGGGCATGGATATGATCGGCGGGCTGTCGGCCTGCCCCGGTGGGGATTGCGCGTCGGAACATTCGTCGGATGAGGCACGGTGTTCGCCGCTGCTGGTCGAGGTTTTCCGCCCGGCTGCACCCCCGGAAGGTTGGCAGCCCTCAGCGGCCAATGGTTATGACCGCAGCCACGGGCTTTGACACCCATGGCGCGGTGCGGTCAGCAATAGCGCTCAATGGCCAACAGTTGCTGGTCGCTGTAGCGGTCGCCCTCGGCCCAGCCGGGGGGCAAAAGGCGGTCGATCTCGGCCCAGTCTTCCGCTGTAAAGCGGATATCGGCGGCGGCGGCGAATGCGCGCAGGTGGGCGGCGCTGCGGGTGCCAGGGATAGGAATGAGGTGCGGCCCCTGCTGGAGCACCCAGGCCAAGGCGGCGGCGGGTGTTGACCAGCCCCGCGCCGCAGCGAAGGCGCGGAAGCCCGCGATTTTCGCTGTATTGGCTGAAAACGCCGGTTCGATAAAGCGCGGGTTGGTCCCGCGAAAGCCGTCTTCAGGCCGGGGCATCGGCACCTGACCGAACATGCCGCGCGCCAAGGGCGAGAACGGCACAAAGGCCACGCCAAGGGCTTGGCAGGCTTGGATAATCCCCAGTTCCGGCTGGCGGGTCCAAAGCGAGTATTCATTCTGCACCGCCCGGCAGGGATGCAGGGCATGGGCCGCGCGCAGGGTGTAGGGCGCGACTTCGGACAGGCCGTAGCCGCCGATTTTGCCCTCGGCCTCTAGCCGGGCCAACGTGCCGATCACCTCCTCCAGGGGGCGGTCGTGCTCGCGGCGGTGGATGTAGAACAGATCCACATGATCGCGCCCAAGACGGCGCAGCGAGGCCTCCAGCTCGTGGCGCAGATGCGCCTCGGAGTTGTCGATGCGGCGCGGCGGGCCGGCGACGAAGGCGGCTTTGGTGGCAAGTGCGATGCCTTGGGGTTTGCGGCTGGCCAGCCAGAGGCCCAGCACCGTCTCGCTGATGCCCATGCCGTAGATGTTGGCGGTATCAACGAAGGTGATCCCCGCCTCCCACATGGCATCAAGGCAGGTGAGGCTTTCCGCCTCGGTCGTGGCGCCGAAAATGCCGCCGAAGGACATGGCGCCCAAACCGATGGCGGAAACCATCGGGCCGCCGTTGCCGAGTTGTCGTTGCTGCATGGGTCTCTCCTTTGGGGCAGGGCAGGAAACACCCGCGAATCGGTTGGGTCAAGTGCAGGCGTCGCAGGGGCCGTGAAAGCCTGCCTGCGGGAATTTTAGTATGACAGGTCGGGGTGTTAGCGGCGCTGCAGGGTCAGGTGAACGCCGCCTCCAGCGCCACCTCAATCATCGGGCCAAAGCCGGTTTCACGCTGCGCGGCGGTCACGCCTTCGTTGGTCAGCATGAGGTCCGACACCGTCAAAACCGCCAGCGCGCGGCGTTGGTAGCGCGAGGCGAGTTGGTAGAGTTCGGCCGTTTCCATCTCGACACAAAGGGCGCCATGCCTTTGAACTTGTTCGAAAAGATCGGGGCGCTCATCGTAGAAGGTGTTGGACGAAAACACGCCCCCGACGTGGTGGGTCAGCCCCATGCGCCCCGCGGCGGCATCGGCGGCCACCAGCAAGGAAAAGTCGGCGCAGGGGGCGAAATTCACCTCTTTGAAGATCGTTTGTGAGGGGGAATCGCAGCTGCTTGCGCATTGGGCAAGGACAAGATCAAGCAGCTTGATATTGGGCTGCAACGCGCCGGCGGTGCCCACGCGGATCAGGGTCTTCGCGTCAAAATCATTAATCAATTCATTGACATAGATTGACAGGGACGGCATGCCCATGCCGGTCGCCTGAAAGGTGACACGGTTGCCTTTCCAAGTGCCGGTGTAGCCGAACATGCCACGCACGTCGTTCACCTTGACCGGGTTTTCAAGGTAGGTTTCTGCCGCCCAACGGGCGCGCAACGGGTCACCGGGAAGCAGGACGACTTCGGCAATGTCGCCGGGTTTTGCTTTGATGTGATAGCTCATAATGACCTAATTTTTTCTGTGAACAGGCGGAAGATCTGTGAATTCGGCGTCTTTATTCAATCTTCATTCGATCTTCTTCGGGGGAAGATAAATGCTAGAAATCGGAGGCTTGGTCAGCACAACGCGGGAACCTGCAAAACGGTTCCGTCCTTACCTTAGGATGCGTGCAAATAAATGCCAAGCCCGATGAGAGGCGGGTTGCTCTGGCAAGTTGTTGCGCGGCCGTGGGCCTATTCGGCGGCCAGCGAGGCGCGGTCCACAAGGCCCACGATGTCGAGCATGATGCGGTTCATCTCAAAGTCCTTGGGCGTGTAGACGGCGGCGACGCCCATGGCGCGCAGGGCGGCGGCGTCCTCTTCGGGGATGATGCCGCCGACCACCAGCGGCAGATCACCGAGGCCCGTGGCGCGCATCCGGTCCAGCACCTCGGCGATCAGTGGCACATGTGAGCCCGACAGGATCGACAGGCCGATGACATGGGCGTGCTGTTCGGCGGCGGCGGTGACGATCTCGGCAGGGGTTTGGCGGATGCCGTCGTAGTGAATCTCCATCCCGCAATCGCGCGCGCGGGCGGCGATCTGTTCGGCCCCGTTGGAATGGCCATCCAGCCCCGGCTTGCCCACCAGAAAGCGCAAGGGACGGCCAAGTTTGGCGGACAGTGCCTGCACCGCCTCACGGATCGGTCCCAGTCCTTCGGTGCGGTTCGAGGGCGCGCGCGAAACCCCGGTGGGCGCGCGGTATTCGCCAAAGGCGGTGCGGACCATCGTGCCCCATTCGCCGGTGGTGGCCCCGGCGCGGGCGCAGGCGAGGGAGGCGGGCATGATGTTGACGCCTGCGGCCGCATCGGCGCGCAGTTGGGTCAGCGCGGCCTGGACGCGCGGCTCATCGCGGGTGGCGCGCCAGCTTTGCAGCAGGTCGATCTGGTCCTGTTCGGCCTTGGGGTCGGCCTGCATGATCGACCCATCCCCGGCAGTCAGGGGCGAGGGCGCGGCCTCGGTCCAGCGGTTGACGCCGACCACGGTGGTTTCGCGAGATTCGATGCGTGCGATCCGTTCGGCGTTTGAGTTGACCAGACGGCTTTTCATGTAGTCGATCGCGGCAACGGCCCCGCCCATCGCGTCGATCTGCGCCAACTCGGCCCGTGCCCCGGCTTTCAGCGTCTCTACCTTGCGATCCACAGCGGGGTTGCCGTCGAACAGGTCATCATATTCCAGCAGGTCGGTTTCATAGGCGAGGATCTGTTGCATCCGCAGCGACCATTGCTGATCCCAAGGGCGCGGCAGGCCAAGCGCCTCATTCCACGCCGGAAGTTGCACGGCGCGGGCGCGGGCGGATTTTGAAAGGGTGACGGCCAGCATTTCCAGCAGGATGCGGTAGACGTTGTTTTCGGGCTGCTGTTCGGTGAGGCCCAGCGAGTTCACCTGCACCCCGTAGCGGAAGCGGCGATAGCGGGCGTCGGCGATGCCGTAGCGGTCGCGGCACAGTTCATCCCACAGATCGACAAAGGCGCGCATCTTGCACATCTCGGTCACAAAGCGGATGCCGGCGTTTACAAAAAACGATATTCTGCCGACCATATTGGGGAAATCTGCGGCAGATACTTTCCCTTTCAGATCATCCAGCACCGCGCAGGCGGTTGCCAGTGCAAAGGCCAGTTCCTGTTCCGGCGTCGCCCCTGCTTCTTGCAGGTGATAGGAGCAGACGTTCATCGGATTCCATTTGGGCAGGTGTTTCTGCGTATAGGCCGCGACATCGGTGATCATCCGCAGCGACGGTTTCGGCGGGGCGATATAGGTGCCGCGCGACAGGTATTCCTTGATGATGTCGTTTTGCACGGTGCCTTGCAGGGCGGCGATGTCAGCGCCTTGTTCCTCGGCCACGGCGATATACAGCGCCAAAAGCCAAGGGGCGGTGGCGTTGATGGTCATGGACGTGTTCATCTGTTCCAGCGGGATATCGCGGAACAGCGCGCGCATGTCGCCCAGATGGCTGATCGGCACGCCGACCTTGCCGACCTCACCACGGGCAAGCGTGTGGTCGCTGTCATAGCCGGTTTGCGTGGGCAGATCGAAGGCGACCGACAGCCCGGTTTGCCCCTTGGCCAGATTGCTGCGGTAAAGCGCGTTCGACGCGGTGGCGGTCGAATGGCCCGCGTAGGTGCGAAAGAGCCAGGGCGCGTCTTTGGGGGCGGCTTGGGGGGCCTCTGGGGCGGGTTTGTTCTGCGTCTGCATTGTCGGCTCCGCTTCGCAACTTTATTTCTTTGGGTGAGTGATACGCGACATAATCAACTGCTGTCAATCGCTGCGCTGCGGCATCTTGTGGCACGGATGGGGGCGCGGATGACAGCGCTTGTCATTTGACTTGGACCCGGCCTCGGGTGGATTTTGGCGGCAGAGAATAACGCCAAAACCCCATGAGGACACCATGTTGACATCGACCCTTCGCTTGACCCTTGCCGCTGTGACGCTTGCAGCCTCTACCCTTTCCGCCGCGGCGGTGGATCGGCATTTGCGGATCCACAATGACACCGGGGTGACGTTGTATCGGTTTTACAGCACCAATTCCGGCTCCAAGCATTGGGGCAATGACGTGATGGGCCGCAGCACGTTGAACAGCGGCGCGTCGATGCGTCTGAACTTTGACAACCCCGACGGCTATTGCGAGTTTGATTTCAAGGCCGAGTTTGAAGATGGCACGGTTCTGCAACGGGCGCGGGTCAACGTCTGCACGACCGGCGATTATTACTATACAGAGTAAGGCACGGAAGGACGCAATCGTTTGAAAGGCCGCGCGGGGCGTGCCACTGTTGGGCATGACCCAGACGTATGCGGTTCCTTTGTGGTTGTTGTTGGTGATCGGCGTCTTTGCCGCGGTGACCTTCGCATCGCATTTCCTGTTTCCCTCGGTGCGCTGGTTCTTCCGCAAGCGCGCCGAGCGGGTTCTGGCACGGCTGAACGCGAGGCTCGATCGGCCGATTGAGCTGTTCAAGCTGGCGCGGCGGCAGGACATGATTGTCCGATTGTCCTATGATCCCAAAGTGCTGGAGGCGGTGACCGACCATGCCCGCGAAGCGGGGGTGCCCGGTGCCGTGGCCTTTGAAGAGGCGCGCCGCTATGCGCGCGAGATCGTGCCGGGGTTCTCGGCGACGCTGTATTTCAGCTTTGCGATCCGGCTGGCGCGGTGGTTGTCGCGCGGGCTTTACCGGGTGCGGATCGGCAAAGTGGATGCCGCTCTGGGCCGGATTGACCCGCAATCGACGGTGATCTTCGTCATGAATCACCGATCCAACATGGATTATGTGTTGATCACCTGGCTCGTCTCGAACCGCTCGGCGATTTCCTATGCGGTGGGGGAATGGGCGCGGATCTGGCCGATGTCGGCGCTGATCCGGTCGATGGGGGCGTATTTCATCCGGCGCGGCAGCCGCAACACGCTCTACCGCCGGGTTTTGGCGCGCTATGTGCAGATGGCGACGGCAGAGGGCACGACGCAGGCGATCTTTCCCGAGGGCGGGCTAAGCCTGACGGGCGAGGTGGGGGCCGCCAAGATGGGGCTGTTAAGCTATATCGTGGCCGGGTGGGAGCCTGCGGGGCGGGATGTGGTCTTTGTGCCAGTCGGCTTGGCCTATGACCGCGTGCTGGAGGACCGGATTCTGACCGCGGCGGCAAGCAGCACAGAGCGGCGCTTTCGCGGCAAGCCTTTGGCGATGTTTGGTTTTGCGGTCAAAGTGACGGGCAAGATTCTGCTGCGGCGGTTTCCGGGCTTTGGGACGGCGGCGGCGGGTTTCGGGCCGCCCTTGTCTCTGCGCGCCTTCATGGCGGCCCATCCGGACGCGCCGACAGAGGCGTTGGGCGCGCAGCTGATGGCCGAGATTGGCAAGGTGGTGCCGATCCTGCCGGTGCCGTTCATCGCCGCGGCCTTGGCCGAGCACCCGGCCACGCAAGCGGATTTGGCCACGACGGCAGAGGCGCTGGCCGCGCGGCTGGAGGCGGCGGGCGCGGTGCTAAAACTGTCGCCCAAGGGCATGGAAGCGACGCTGGCCGAAGGCTTGGCCCCGCTGATCGCACGCGGTTTGGTGGGGCAGGATTTGCGGGTCACGCCGGGGTCAGAGGCGGTCGTGGCGTTCTATGCCGCCTCGGTCCAGCAGCGCTTGGCGGCGGGCCCGGGGAACGCTGCAACGCGGCAGACATAAAATTACAAAATAGTCACCTATACTATTGCAATGTTGCGCGGCGAACTTTATCGCTTGTGCCAGAACAGCGCCGATTCTGCGGCGCGGCATAGGATGAAGGAGGCCGGGATGGCTTTGGACACCGTGAACCAGATTGCGCCCTACGACGCTGCGGTCAAAGATCTGTATGCCGTGGGCGAGATGCCGCCCTTGGGCCATGTTCCGGCCAAGATGTACGCTTGGTCGATCCGCAAAGAGCGCCACGGTGAGCCGGACAGCGCGATGCAGGTCGAAGTGGTGGACACTTGGAAGATCGACAGCAACGAAGTGTTGGTCTTGGTGATGGCGGCAGGCATCAACTATAACGGCGTCTGGGCCGCCCTTGGCGTGCCGATCAGCCCCTTCGACGGCCACAAGCAGCCCTACCACATCGCGGGTTCGGATGCCTCGGGGATCGTTTGGGCGGTGGGCGACAAGGTGAAGCGCTGGAAGGTCGGGGATGAGGTGGTGATCCACTGCAATCAGGACGACGGCGATGATGAGGAATGCAACGGCGGCGATCCGATGTTCTCGCCCAGCCAGCGGATCTGGGGCTATGAAACGCCCGATGGCAGTTTCAGCCAGTTCACCCGCGTACAGGCCCAGCAGTTGATGCCGCGCCCCAAGCATCTGAGCTGGGAGGAAAGTGCCTGCTACACGCTGACGCTGGCCACCGCCTACCGGATGCTGTTCGGCCATGAGCCGCATGACCTGAAGCCGGGGCAGAACGTGCTGGTCTGGGGGGCTTCGGGGGGACTTGGCTCTTATGCGATCCAGTTGATCAACACCGCCGGGGCCAATGCGGTGGGCGTGATCAGCGACGAGTCCAAGCGTGATTTCGTGATGGGTCTGGGTGCCAAGGGCGTGATCAACCGCAACGAATTCAAGTGCTGGGGCCAGTTGCCCACGGTGAACACGCAGGAATACAACGACTGGCTGAAAGAGGCGCGCCGCTTCGGCAAGGCGATCTGGGACATCACGGGCAAGGGTGTGAACGTCGATATGGTGTTTGAGCACCCCGGCGAGGCGACGTTCCCGGTCAGCTCTTTGGTGTGCAAGAAGGGCGGGATGGTGGTGATTTGCGCCGGCACCAGCGGTTTCAACTGCACCTTTGACGTGCGCTATATGTGGATGCACCAAAAGCGTTTGCAGGGCAGCCACTTTGCGCATCTGAAGCAGGCGGCCTCGGCCAACAAGCTGATGGTTGAGCGGCGGCTGGACCCGTGCATGTCCGAGGTGTTCCCTTGGGCGGAAATTCCGGCGGCGCATATGTTGATGCGGCGCAACGCACACAAGCCGGGGAACATGGCGGCCTTGGTGCAAGCCACCCGCACCGGATTGCGGACCTTTGAGGACACGCTGGAGGCCAGCCTGAACCGCTGACCCGGCGCATTGGCGGAATACAGCCTTGAAGCTGCCATTTCCCTTGGGGAATTGGCAGCTTTGCCGCGTTTGAAGCCAAAGCCGCGACGGACTGTTGCCCAAGGGGTCACTACACTCTGCCGGGGCGGGAGTGCTATGGTTGATCGTGTGTTAAGGGTGATTGATCGGGGTATCCGTGGGCCATGACTGGATCTTCGACGTGCTGAAGGATCTGCGATCCTATGCCGAGGCCAACGGTCTGCCGGGCCTTGCCGCCAAGGCCGAAGAGGCGCTGTCCATCGCGCGGGCTGAAATCACCGCCGAAGAGGGCGCGCCCAAGCTGCCGCCCCCACGCCGGCGGCACTAAGCGTCGGCAATCGGGGCGAATTCGACTGCGCCGCTCTGGCCCTTGCAACGGGGCTCGCCTATGGTCGCCGCCATGTTGCCCGCCGTGACCTTTTCCGACGATCAGGCCGAAGCCTTTGACCGCGTGTCAGCGGAGCTTTTGTCCATGGGGATCGATCTTGGCGATGAGGCCGGGCTGACGCTGCGGGCGGAGGGCAAGTCGTCGGTGCTGGCGGTGATCGGCAAGGCGGGGTCGGGCAAGACCATGCTGCTGGGCAGTCTGTATAAGGCGCTGGCGGCGGCGGGGGTGGATGTTATCTCTGCCGATTTTGAGGGACGGCGGCGCAAGGATCGGCGCACGCTGGCCATTTTGGCGCCGACGAACAAGGCGGCCTCGGTGCTGCGTCTGCGCGGGGTTCCGGCGACGACCATTCACCGCATTTTGTATACGCCTGTGTATGACCCGCAATATGAGCGGATTGCCGAATGGTTGACCGGGCAGGGCACCCGCCCGGTGGTCGAGGGGTTGACCGAACTGGCCTTGGACCGGGCTTGGGCCTTTTACCAGACGGTCGCGTCCATTCCCGGCGCACTGGCGGCAGCCGGGTTGCGGGGGTCGGATTTCATCAAGGGCTGGAAGCGGCGCGAAGAGCCGCTGGACGTGGGCTTTGTCGACGAAAGTTCGATGCTGGATGAGCGGCAGTTCAACGATCTGCGCGAGATTTTCCCGACCTTGGTGCTGTTTGGCGACCCGGCGCAGTTGGCGCCGGTGGGCCAATCGGGCGAGATGGTGTTTGACCGGCTGGGCGAAAGCCGCAAGCTGATCCTGTCGCGCATCCACCGGCAAACGCAGGATAACCCGATCCTCGATCTGGCCCATGCCTTGGCCGATGAGCGCGTGGGGTTTGAGGATTTTGAGCGGATGGTCGAAGAGATCGCGCGGCGCGATGACCGGGTGGTCTGGGCCGAGCGGGTGGATTCCGACCTTATGGCGCGCAGCCCGGTGCTGGTGTGGCGCAATGCCACGCGCATCCGTCTGATCACGGCGTTTCGGGCGGCGCATAGCGCGCCGGATCACGATCTGCTGCCCGGTGAGCCGCTGATCTGTGACGGGATCGAGTTGCCGCTAAAGCACCGCAAGAAGCGGATTGATCTGGAGGCGCGGGGGCTGATCAAGGGGGCGCAGGTGATCTATCTGGGCCCGGGTAACCGCGAGGGTTTTGCCAAGCTGCATGTGGTGGGGGCGGAAGACCCGCAGTTTTCCGCCGCCTCGATCATCAAGATTGAAAAGCCGGACGAGGAAGAGCCGTTCATCCCCCATGCCGCCAAGATGGGCGCGACTTTCCTGCACGGGGCGGCGGTGACGATCCACAAGGCGCAGGGCAGTCAATGGGAAACGGTGCAGGTGTTCGCGCCCGATCTTTACGCCGCTGCTGCCGCCGGGCGCAGTGAGGCGGGGGTGCCCTTGTGGAAGCGGTTGGCCTATGTGGCGATCACGCGGGCGGAAAAGCGGCTGCTTTGGGTGGTGCGCAACCGTCTGGGTCGCCCGCGCGACACCTTGTCTGTCGCCGATCTGAAAGCGCCCGCAGCGGCCTTGCGCCTTGAGGTGCAGGAAGACTGAGCCTGCTTGACCTTCCCGGCGGCCCCGCCCATCCTTGACGCCAAAGCGCCCGCCAGACGGGCGATGACAGGAGAGCCTGATGATCTGCGTTTTTGTCCAGTTTCGCTGCACCCCCGGCAAGACCTATGAGGTCGCCACCGCGATCTATGACCGCGAGGTGGTCAGCGAATTGTATTCCACCAGCGGCGAATATGACCTGATCGCCAAGGTCTATATCCCCGATGACGAGGACGTGGGCCATTACCTGTCGGGGCGGTTGTTTGACATTCCGGGCATCGTACGGACGCTGACGACGATGACCTTCAAGGCGTTTTAGCGCAGCCGTGGCGGGCCATCCTGTCGTGCGGCGGTGACAAAGGCCGCGATGCGGGCGGGGTCTTTGACGCCCGGAGCGCTTTCCACGCCCGAAGACACATCCACCTGCCGCGCATTGGTCAGCCGGATCGCCTCGGCGACGTTTTCAGGGGTAAGGCCGCCTGCCAGCATCCACGGCTTAAGCCAGCGGCGCTGGGCGACCAGGCGCCAGTCAAAAGACAGCCCGTTGCCGCCGGGCAGGGCCGCGCCTTTGGGGGGCTTGGCGTCGATCAGCAACTGGTCGGCCACCAGCGAATAGTCAAAGACGGCGGCCAGATCGCCCTCATCCGCGACGCCCACGGCCTTCATCACCGGCAAGCCATAGCGGGTGCGGATCGCCGCCACACGGTCGGGGGTTTCCTTGCCGTGCAGTTGCAGGATGTCGAGCGGCACGGCCTCGATGATTGCATCCAGTTCGGCATCGGTGGCATCGACCACCAGCGCCACCTTGGCCAGGCCCAAGGGTGCGGCCAAGGCAAGGCTGCGCGCCAGATCCACAGTCACGTGGCGCGGGCTTTTGGCAAAGAACACAAAGCCCGCATAGGCCGCACCCGCGGCGGCGACGGCGGCCACCTCTTCTGCGCGGCGCAGGCCGCAGATCTTGACGCGAATATCAGGCATCAGCGCGACTTGGGCCGATCGAGCAGCGCCAGCACATCGTCTTGCGGGGGCAGCGAGGAGGAATCCTTAAGAACCGCCAATTCGCGTTCCAGACGGCGGACTTCGCGGGTGTTGGTGGTGGCGGCGGAGCGGTGCTTCATCTCGCGGAACCATTCCCAGACAAAGCCGATCAGCAGGCCCGCCACGATGCCGCCAAAGATCACAAGAAACAGCGGCAACTGGATTTGCCCGCCCCAGCCCAGAAAGGCGGCAAGGTCAGGTGGCAATGCGGTGACGACGACTGGGTCGCGGTTGGCCAGCGCGACCGTCAGCAGGGCGAGCGCAAGGCAGAACAGGAAAATCAGGCGAAGGGTGCGGATCATTTCGCTTCCGATCTGAGGTTGGCCCCCAGTATCGGACGCGCAGCCGCCAAGGGCAAGTCGAACCCGCGCCGCGCCGATGATCCGTTCCGTTTCAGGCGATCAGGGCGGCGTGGGGCGATCACTTGGCCCTCACTTGGCGTTCAGGCGATCCCGAAGAAGTTTGCCGGTCTTGAAGAACGGAACTTTCTTGTCTTCGACCTTGACCGCCTCACCGGTACGGGGGTTGCGCCCGACCCGTGCATCGCGGGCCTTGACCGAGAACGCGCCAAAGCCGCGCAGTTCGACCCGGTCGCCTTTGGCCAAAGCTTCAATGATTTCCTCAAAGACCGTGTTCACGATCCGCTCTACATGACGTTGGGTCAGGTGCGGGTTTTCGTCAGCAATCTTCTGGATCAGTTCAGACCGGATCATCCGTATATCCCCCCTGCGGCCACCCCGGACCTGTGCCGGTCCGTCGATGCGACGCTGTTGTTAACGGCAACTATAGGTAAAAAAACGCTTCACACAAACGTTTTCGGACAGGTCAACCCTGCGAAATCAAAGAGCCCCGTCCTAAAACGGGGCTCTTTGGGTATTGTATTGTCCCTAAGGACAGTCCGACGGATCGGATTAGTTGCGGTCGCCTTTCAGAGCGGCGCCGAGGATGTCGCCCAGCGAAGCGCCCGAATCGGAGGAGCCATACTGTTCGACAGCTTCTTTTTCTTCGGCGATTTCGCGTGCCTTGATCGACAGGCCCAGACGACGGGTCTTCGGGTCGATGTTGGTGACGCGCACGTCGATCTTGTCACCGACGCCGAAACGCTCAGGGCGCTGCTCGGCACGGTCACGCGACAGGTCGGAGCGGCGGATGAACGACTTGGCGCCGTTGTATTCCACTTCGACGCCACCATCTTCGATCGCGGTCACTTCGACGGTGATGATACCGCCGCGCTTCACGCCATCAACAGCATCGGTGAAGTTGTCTTCGCCCAGAGCCTTGATCGAGAGCGAGATACGCTCTTTCTCGACGTCGACTTCGGTGACCGACGCTTTGACGGTGTCGCCCTTGCGGTAGTTTGCAATGGCGTCTTCGCCGCGCTGATCCCACGACAGGTCGGACAGGTGAACCATGCCGTCGATGTCGTTGTCGAGGCCAACGAACAGACCGAATTCGGTGATGTTCTTGACTTCGCCTTCGATGACCGCACCAACCGGGTGGGTTTCAGCAAACACTTCCCACGGGTTGCGCTGGGTTTGCTTGAGGCCAAGGGAAACGCGACGCTTGGCGCTGTCGATTTCCAGCACCATGACGTCCACTTCTTGCGAGGTGGAAACGATCTTGCCGGGGTGCACGTTCTTTTTCGTCCAGGACATTTCCGAGACGTGAACCAGACCTTCGACACCGGCTTCCAGCTCCACGAAGGCGCCGTAATCGGTGATGTTGGTGACGCGGCCTTTGTGGACCGAGTTCAACGGGTAGGCTTTTTCCACGGCATCCCACGGGTCGGACTGAAGCTGCTTCATGCCGAGCGAGATACGGTGGGTTTCTTTGTTGATCTTGATGACCTGAACCTTGACCGTCTCACCGATCGCGAGGATCTCGGACGGGTGGTTCACACGGCGCCATGCCATGTCGGTCACGTGCAGCAGGCCGTCTACGCCGCCGAGGTCAACGAACGCACCGTATTCGGTGATGTTCTTGACGACGCCGTCAACGGTCTGGCCTTCGGTCAGGTTGCCGATGACTTCGGCGCGCTGCTCGGCACGGGATTCTTCAAGGATCGCACGACGCGAGACAACGATGTTGCCACGACGACGGTCCATTTTCAGGATCTGGAACGGCTGCTTCATACCCATCAGCGGGCCAGCGTCACGCACCGGGCGGACATCGACCTGAGAGCCGGGAAGGAAGGCAACAGCGCCGCCAAGGTCAACCGTGAAGCCGCCTTTGACACGGCCGAAGATCGCGCCATCGACGCGGGTTTCGGCGGCATAGGCTTTTTCGAGACGGTCCCAAGCTTCTTCGCGACGGGCTTTCTCGCGGCTGATGACCGCTTCACCGCGGGCATTTTCCACGCGGTCCAGATAGACCTCGACTTCGTCGCCAACATTGATGTTGGCTTCTTCGCCGGGGTTCGCAAATTCTTTAATATCGATGCGGCCTTCCATTTTGTAGCCGACGTCGATGATGGCCTGGCCCGCTTCAATCGCGATGACGCGGCCTTTGACAACCGTACCCTCTTCGGGGGTGTCAATTTCAAAGCTTTCCTTCAAGAGGGCTTCGAATTCGTCCATAGATGCTTTAGCGCACATGCAGTTCAGTTCCTTTTCTTACATTTTCACAGGCCTTGCGGTTGGCTCCGCCGGTCTTGGTCGTGGTGTGTTTGCGTGACGGTCCGGTGACCGCCCCCCGATGCAAAAAACCGCCCGCCCGAAAAATCGGCAGGGACGAGTCGTGTCAGGATGAGGTGCCTTAGCCGGAAACCGGTGCCGAGGCAAGCAAAAGGGCGGCATTCCCGCAGGAAGCCGCCCTTGTTTCTCAAGCCAGCAAGGTTCAGGCGACCTTGGACACCAGATCTTCGATCGGGCGGCGGACTTTCTTGGCACCGGCCAGCCAGTCGCCTTCTGCGGCGCGGTAGCCGAGCGGCAGCAGGGTGACCGAGCGCAGGCCGCGGGCCCGCAAGCCAAGGATTTCGTCAACCTTGGCCGGATCAAAACCTTCCATCGGGGTGCTGTCGACCTGTTCAAAGGCGGCAGCGGTCACCGCGATCCCGAAGGCGATATAGGCCTGACGGGCGGCGTGCTGGTAGTTTTCTTCTTCGCTGCGGGGCAGGTAGGTGGCTTTGAGACCCGCGTAGTAGCTGGTCAGCGCGTCCGAGACACCGCCGCGCACGTTGGCGACATCGTTCATCACGCTGTCAATCCGCGCTTCGGTGTAGTTGTCCCAAGCGGCAAAGACGAGGACATGCGAGCCATCGGTGATCTGGGCCTGGCCATAGGCGGCCTCGCGCAGTTTGGCTTTCACCTCTGGGTTGGTGACAAGGATGATTTCAAACGGCTGCAGGCCGCTGGAGGTGGGCGCCAGTTGAGCGGCCTCCAGAATGCGGTCGACCTTGTCTTGGCTTACGGCCTTGGACGGGTCCATTTTCTTGGTGGCGTAGCGCCAGTTAAGCTTTTCGTGCAGCATGATGTTTCCCATCTTCGGCTTGGGCCGCCTTGGCCCGTTGCGTGTTCTATGGGAGGTAGATGCGCCCGATGCCGCGTTGCGGCAATGGCCGTGGCTGCACAGGTTCTGTTCGTTCCTGCACGAAGAATTGCGGTTGGGCCTGCGCAGGTGCGCAAATTGCGCGACGTGTCAGCCCAGCCGGGCGGCGATCACGCTGCGGGCGTGGTCCACGGCTTGGTCGATGCTCAGCGTGCTGGTGTCGAGGATCACGGCCCCTTCGGCGGGGCGCAGCGGTGCGTCGGCCCGGCCCATGTCGCGGCTGTCGCGTTCGATGACCTCTGCCAGCACCTCGGCAAAGGGGCGGGGGGCGCTGTCGCCGCCCAGTTCAAGCCAACGGCGGCGGGCCCGAACCTCGGCAGAGGCGGTGACATAAAGCTTCACCTCGGCCTCGGGGCAGATCACGGTGCCGATGTCGCGCCCGTCCAGAACCGCGCCGCCGGGTTGGCGGGCAAAGCGGCGCTGAAACTCCAGCAGCGCCGCGCGGACCTGCGGGAGGGTGGCGACGCGGCTGGCGGCTTGGCCTGCCTCGAGCGTGCGCAGATCGGGGCGTTGCAGGTCTTCGGCGGTCAAGCTGCGGGCGGCGGCGGCGGGGTCACCGCCGCGCAGGCCCACGGCGCGGTACAGCAGGCCCGTGTCCAGATGCGCAAAGCCGAACTGCTGGGCGACGGCCCGGCTGATGGTGCCTTTGCCCGCTGCCGCTGGCCCGTCGATGGCAACGGTAAAGATCATGGTTTGCGCCAGCCTCGCAGGAGCAGCCCCAGTGCGAGAACAACTGCCAGAGCCAGCAGTGCGAATTTGGTCTGCGTCAGCAGGCTGGCCACGCGCACAGCCCCCGAATCAACCGGCAGTTCGGCGCGCAACAGCCGTGCGATGGCGGTGTTTTCGGCCAGATCCAGCAGGCCGTACCCCAAGGCGGGCAAGCCCAGCGCCAGCCGCGTGCCCGCCGTCAGCCCCCGCCACGCCCGCGCGCCCAACGGCAGCAACAAGACCGCCGACAGCAGCATCGGAAACAGCGTGTCTAACAACCGGACCGGCCCCTGATAGGCCGCCTTGCCCAAAGCACTCAGCCCCGCCAGATAATCGCCCGCTGCTTCGGCATCATAGCCTGCAAGCCGCAGGTCAAACGGCGCAAGCCCCCCTGCCCAAAGCTGCGGCAGGTAGACCAGCACCAGAACGGCATAGACCGCCGCCGTCGCGGCCAGCAGCAAAAGAAGCGGGGCGCGGTTCATTGCCCGTGGCGCAAGGTTGCACCCAGCCCGGTCATCAGCCCCTCAAAGATCGGGAACGATGTGACGATGGGGCTGGCGTCATCAATCGTGATCGCGGCCTTGGCGGCCATGCCTGCCACCATGAAGGACATGGCGATGCGGTGATCCAGATGGGTGGCGCAGGTGGCCCCGCCCGGCATCCCGCCCGGCCCCATGCCGTGGACGATCAGCGTGTCTTCATCCTCTTCGATGCGCACGCCGCAGGCCTCCAGCCCCCGTGCCATCGCGTCGATCCGGTCGCTTTCCTTGACGCGCAACTCTTTGACGCCGCGCATCACGGTCTTGCCCTCGGCAAAGGCCGCGACGACCGACAGGATCGGGTATTCGTCGATCATCGAGGGTGCACGAGCTGGCGGCACCTCGATGCCCTTCATCGCGCCAGAGAAGCGCACGCGCAGATCGGCCACAGGCTCACCGCCCTCCAGCCGGGGGTTTTGAAAGGCGATTTCGGCCCCCATCTCAACCAAGGTCAGGTAGAGCCCGTTGCGGGTCAGGTTCTGGCTGACGCCCGGCACAAGGATGTCGGACCCTTCCACAATCAAAGCAGCACAGACCGGAAAGGCCGCCGAGGACGGATCGCGCGGCACAGCCACGGTCTGGGCCCGCAGTTCGGGTTGGCCGGTCAGGGTGATCACATGGCCCTCGCTGGTCTGCTCAACGGACAGGTCCGCGCCAAAGCCCAGCAGCATCCGCTCAGAATGATCGCGGGTCGGCTCGCGCTCTATCACCACGGTCTGGCCGCGCACGTTCAGCCCGGCCAGAAGCACCGCTGATTTCACCTGCGCCGAGGCCACTGGCAGCGTATAGCGCACCGGAACCGGGTTGGCCGCCCCCACGACGGTCATCGGCAGACGCCCGCCCTTGCGGCCATAGGCCTGCGTGCCGAACAGGCTGAGCGGGTCCGTCACCCGCCCCATCGGGCGCTTGCGCAACGAGGCATCCCCGGTGAAGGTCGCGGTGATCGGCGTGGTGGCCATTGTACCCATGATCAGCCGCACCCCGGTGCCCGAATTGCCGCAGTCAATCACGTCGGCAGGTTCGGAAAAGCCGCCCACCCCCACGCCATTGACCGACCATGCCCCCGGCCCGTGCTGCACCACCGTGGCGCCAAAGGCCTGCATGGCGCGGGCGGTGTCCAGAACGTCCTGACCTTCCAGCAAGCCGGTGATCTTGGTTTCCCCCACCGCCATCGCGCCAAAAATCAGCGCCCGGTGGCTGATCGACTTGTCGCCCGGCACAGCGGCCACACCGCTGAGCGGGCCGGATTTATGGGCGGTCATCGGTTGGGCGTCACCATGGCCAGACATCGGTCGATCCTTCTCGCGGTTTCCCGCCTGATAGCGCAAGCAAAGCGCGGGGTCCACAGGTGGCTAGCGCCGCAAAACGGGCCGGCCTTAGCCCAGACGGCGATAGGTCAGATAATGCGGAGGCCGCCCCTCGCGCAGCGCCTTTTGCTCATAGCGGGTCGACAACCAATCGTCCCAAGGCGCATCGCCCTGCCACAGCAATTCAAACCCGGCCTGCGTCACCTCTTCCAAGGTCTGGCGCACGTAATCGGCAATGTCGGTGGCCACACGAAACTCGGCCCCCGGTGCCATGCAGCGGGCCAAAGCGGTCAGATACCCCTGCGTCACAAAGCGGCGGCGGTGGTGGCGCGCCTTGGGCCAGGGGTCGGGATAGTTCAGGAAACACTTCGTCAGGCAGGCATCGGGCAGCACATCAAACAGATCGCGCACATCGCCCGGATGCAGCAACAGGTTGCCCACCTCTGCCGCACGGATCTTGCCCAGCAACATGGCGATGCCGTTTACAAAAGGCTCACAGCCGATGAGTTCCACCTCGGGGTGCAGGGCGGCCATATGCACAAGATGCTCGCCCCCGCCAAAGCCCACCTCCAGCCACAGCGGCTTGCCGCCAAAGCGGCCAAGGTCCAGCGGCGTGCGAGCGGGGTTGTCCTCAACCGTGATGCCGGGCAGCGTCAGCTTGCCAAGGTCTTCTTCCAGATAGATTTTCTGGCTGGTCCGCAGGGTTTTGCCGTGGATACGGCCATAAAAATTGCGGCGTTCGGTGGTCTCTGACATGGCTGGCCCCCCAATCTGACCCGCCGCGCCTTAGGCGCTGCCCGGCGCAAGGTCAAGCCAGAGATGGCCCACCCCATACGCCCACCCCATAGGGGCGCCCCAAACTGGCCCCCTTTGGCCCGCGCTTTCATCTTGGCCCAAATACTCCCGCCGGAGGCTTCCCCGGAAAACAGAAGCGCCCCCGCAAGCAGCAGGGGCGCCAAGGCCGGATCGCAAAGGGTCTGACCGGGTCAGACGGCGGACTTCAGCACCTCGACCAGATCGGTGCGCTCCCATGAAAAGCCGCCGTCGGCTTCGGGGGTGCGTCCGAAATGGCCATAAGCCGAGGTGCGGGCATAGATCGGGCGGGTCAGCGCCAGATGCTCGCGGATGCCGCGCGGCGTCAGATCCATAGAGGCCATCACGGCCCGCTCAATCTGCGCATCGGGCACGGCACCGGTGCCGTGGGTATCGACATAGATCGACTGCGGCTCGGCCACGCCGATGGCGTAGGACACTTGCAGCGTGCAGCGCTCTGCCAGACCCGAGGCGACGATGTTCTTGGCCAGATAGCGCGCGGCATAGGCGGCCGAGCGGTCAACCTTGGTCGGGTCCTTGCCCGAAAACGCGCCGCCGCCGTGGGGGGCCGCACCGCCATAGGTGTCGACGATGATCTTGCGCCCGGTCAGGCCCGCGTCGCCGTCCGGCCCGCCGATCACGAAGGTGCCGGTGGGGTTCACGTGCCATCGTGTCGCGGCGGTGAACCAGTCGGCCGGGATGATCTCACGGATGTAGGGTTCCACGATCGCGCGGATATCGGCCGAGGTCTGGCTTTCCAACGCGTGCTGGTGCGACAGCACGATCGACATCACCTCCACCGGTTTGCCGTCTTCATAGCGCAGCGACAGCTGGCTTTTGGCGTCGGGGCGCAGGGTGGGTTCTTGACCGGATTTGCGGACTTCGGCCAGGCGTTTCAGGATGGCGTGGGCGTACTGGATAGGGGCCGGCATGAATTCCGGCGTCTCACGGCAGGCGTAGCCGAACATGATGCCCTGATCGCCCGCGCCGTCTTTATCAACGCCTTGGGCGATGTGGGCGGATTGCTTGTGCAGGTAGTTCTGCACCTTCAGCGTGTTCCAGTGGAACTCATCCTGTTCATAACCGATGTCTTTGACACAGCCGCGCACGATGTCTTCGACGCGCCCCATCATGTCCTTGAGAGCGGATTTGTCGCTCAGGCCGACTTCGCCGCCAACCACGATGCGGCCGGTGGTGGCGAAGGTTTCACAGGCCACGCGGGCATTGGGCTCTGCGGTGAGGAATGCATCCAGAATGGCGTCCGATACGCGGTCGCACAATTTGTCAGGATGCCCCTCGGACACGGATTCCGAGGTGAAGACGTAGTTCTTGCGGCTCATTGGGAAGTGCTCCATTGGGTAAGCCGTCACGCCAGGAAGCCGTTGTGACGGTGAGATGGGGTGTCCTACGGCCATATACCTTGGGGCGTCAAGGGAGCGCGGCCTTTTGGCGACGCATCCGCGACCGGGCGGCACCGCCAAGCCACAGGCCAAGCGCCAGCACGGCCCACAGGAGCAGCGCCGGACCTTCGCCCAGCCGGGCATAGGGCGGCGCGGGCAGGGGCGGGGGCAGGCTTGCGTCCAGATAGCTTGCTTGGCCGAAGGGCAGCGCGGCGGTGACCCGCCCGCGCCCGTCATAGACCGCCGTGACCCCGGTGTTCGCGACCCGCACCACGGGTAAGCCCTGTTCAATCGCGCGCAGCCGCGCCAGTTCGGCGTGTTGGAACGGGCCGGACAGGGTGCCGAACCACGCGTCATTGGTGATCTGCAAGATCCAGTCGGGGCGTTGCGTGGCGGCGGCTACGTCTTGGGGAAAGACCGCCTCATAACAAATCAGCGGCAGCACGTTGCCAAGGCGGCCAAGGTCAAGCACCTGCGCGCCCGGCCCCGCGCTATAGCCCTCGCCCGCCTGTGCCGCAAAGGCCCGCAAGCCAAACAGCCGATAGGCCAGATCGCCCAGCGGCACATATTCGCCAAAGGGCACCAGATGGTGTTTGTCATACACCGGGCCGATGGCACCGTCGGGCGAGATGATGGCAAGGCTGTTCCACGCCCGCTCTCCCTCCACCCGTTGCATGCCGATGGCGACGGGGGCGCCGTCCCCGGCCAGGCCAATGACGCCCGCCAGTTCGGGGTGACGGTCCAGCAGATAGGGCAGGGCGGTTTCGGGCCAGATCACCAGATCGGGGGTGGGCGAAACGGAGGTATAGCTGAGCAGCCGGTCCAGATGGGTAGCGGCCAGATCGGGGTCCCATTTCATCACCTGTGCGGCGTTGGGCTGCACAAGCCGCAGGGTCAGGCCGGGGGGCGCGGGCTGCGGTTGGGCCAGTGCGGACAGCCCAAAGGCCCACCCCCCCGCGATCAGCCCCGCGCCGAGCAAAGCCCCCGCCACCCGCCACGGGCTTTTGCCGGCCAGCCCCGCGAGCAGGGCCGCAACCGAAAGCGTGAGCAACGTCAGCCCATAGGCGCCAAACTGCCCGGCCAGTTGTTCGACCGGGGTGGCCAGCCAGATATGCCCCGGCAAGGCCCACGGAAACCCGGTGAGCACATGGCCACGGGCAAATTCAGCGGCCGTCAGGGTCAGGGCAAAGCCCATGCCGCGCGCGGGCCAAAGCCGCGCACTGGCCGCCGCCGCCGCCCAGAACAACGCCAGACCAAAGGCAAGCCCGACCAGCGCGAAAGGCGCCATCCAGCCGTAAACCTCGGGCTCAATCAGAAAGGGTTCGACGATCCAGCTAAGCGCCACCGCAAAATGCCCGGCCCCGCCAAACAGGCCAAGCCAGCCCGCCCCACGCGCCCCGGCCTGCCGGGCGACCAGCCAGACCAAGGCGGCAAAGCCCGCAAGCGCCAGCCACCACAGGGCCAGCGGCGCTTGTCCCGTGGCAGCAACTGCCCCCGCTGCAAAGGCAAGGGCGCTGCGGCGAGCGCCGGGCCAGCCTAGCCGCGCGCGCGGTTCAGGGGGCATGGCCAAGCAGGGCTTCGCCGGGTTCTGCGGCCGCTTCGGCCGCGGTTTGCGCGCCGGGCAGGCGCACGCGCAGGCGCTTGATGCGGCGGGCGTCGGCGTCGATCACTTCAAACTCAACACCGCTTTCATGCGGCACGATTTCGCCCCGCGCCGGCACCCGACCGGTGCGCAAAAAGACCAGACCGCCCAAGGTGTCGATCTCGTCGTCATCCTCGCCTTGGCGCAGTTTCATGCCGATGGCGGCCTCAAATTCGTTCAGGGGGGCCAGCGATTGGGCGACAAAGACGCCGGGACGCTCTTCTTTCCACAACGCGCCTTCGGCCTCGTCATGTTCGTCTTCGATCTCGCCGATCACCGTTTCAATCAGGTCTTCGATGGTGACCAGACCGTCAACGCCACCGTATTCGTCGATGACCAAGGCCATATGCACCCGGTCGCGCTGCATTTTCTGCAAGAGCGTGCCTGCGGGCATTGACGGCGGGGCAAACAGCACCGGGCGCAACAGTTTACGCAAGGAAAACCGCCCGCCAGAGCCAAAACCGTGTTGCAGGGCGAGGTCTTTCAGCAGGACGAGGCCTTGGGGATGGTCCAACGTGCCTTTGTAGACGGGCAGGCGGCTGAAGCCGTGGGTGCGGAACGCCTCAACCAACTCATCCTTGCCGATATCCAGTGGCACGGCGGCGATTTCGACCTTGGGAATGGCCACGTCATCCACCCTTAGGCGGCGCAGGTTGCCAAAGCCGAAAGGCCCGCCAGCGCCGTGGGACACCGACCCACTGCCCGCCTGATCCTCACCCCCCTCACCAGAGCCGAAGGCGCTGAGGATACGTCCGAAAAACCCGCGTTGTGGCGGTTCGGTCGATTGGCTCCCCTCTGGCGCGGATTGCGCTGCGGAGGCTCCGTCGTTGCTACTGCCCATGTGTCCTTTGTCCGAAATCGCCCGATCAATCGTCGGGACTTATGCTGAATATGGGTCAGAAAGCCCCAGTCGCGCAAGTATCTGCACCTCTGTCGCTTCCATTCGGTCTGCATCCGCGTCGCGGATGTGATCGTAGCCCAGCAAATGTAACAATCCGTGCACGATCAGGTGCGTCACATGCTCGGCCATCGGCTTGCCTGCCTCGGCCGCTTCGCGTGCGCATGTCTCATAGGCGATGGCGATATCGCCCAGCTCATCATCGTCCGGTCCGGGCGGCATCGGGCGGTCGCCGTCCCGCTCTGCCGCGCGATCCTCGGAGGGCCAGCTGAGCACATTGGTCGGCTGTGGCTTGGCGCGAAAATCGGCGTTGAGCGTGGTGATGCGCGCATCATCGCAGCCCATTACGCAAAACCGAAGCTGGGGCAGGCCGAGTTCGGCCAAAGCCGCCTCTGCGGCGGTATCGGCCAGCGCGGCAAGGCCAAGGGCCTCCCACCGGTCATCCTCAATCACGATATCGACGATCTCATTCATGCCGGTTGCCTATCCGATCCGCCGCGCCGCCTCAAGCGACGTCCGGAACGGCGGCGGATTTGGGGCGGTTGGGGGGGGCGCCCCCCAACCGTAGGTGTGTGGGTCAGACGGCTTTGGCCTCATCACGCTCATAGGCTTCGATGACGCGGGCGACCAGCGGGTGGCGGACCACGTCTTTGGAGGTGAAGTAGTTGAAGCTGACGCCTTTGACGCCTGCCAAGATCCGCTCGGCATCGGCAAGGCCCGAGGCGGTGCCGCGCGGCAAGTCCACCTGCGTGCGGTCGCCGGTGATCACCATGCGGCTGCCTTCGCCCAGACGGGTCAGGAACATCTTCATCTGCATGGTCGTGGCGTTCTGCGCCTCGTCCAGCACGACAAAGGCATTGGCCAGAGTGCGCCCGCGCATGAAGGCCAAGGGGGCGATTTCGATGCGTTTTTCCTCCAGCAGCTTTTGCACCTGTTTGGCTGGCAGGAAGTCATTCAGCGCATCATAAAGCGGCTGCATGTAGGGATCGACCTTTTCTTTCAGGTCGCCGGGCAGGAAGCCAAGCCGCTCTCCTGCCTCAACCGCGGGGCGCGACAAGATGATCTTGTCGACCGCGCCCGAGATGAACATGGTTACGCCCACGGCCACGGCCAGATAGGTTTTGCCGGTGCCGGCGGGGCCGATGCCAAAGCCCAGTTCATTTGCGAAAAGGTTTTTCACATACTCTTTTTGCGCTTCGGTCCGGGGTTCGATCGGCTTTTTGCGGGTGCGCAGTTCGACACCGCCGCCGCTGAACATCTCTATCTGCTCTGTGCCCTCGGCGCGCAGGGTGGCGGGCATTGGCCGGCCAAGGCGAATCGCGCCATCAATATCCCCGGCGTTGACACCGCGTCCGGCCTCAAGCCGGGCATAAAGCGCGCGCAGGACCGCCGCTGCCTGATCGCGCGCGCCCTTGTCACCAATCACCGAGAGCCGGTTGCCCCGCCGCAGGACATGCACCCCCATCTGATGCTCCACCTGAGCCAGATTGCGGTCGAATTCGCCGCACAGGTCAATGAGAAGCCGGTTGTCGGGAAATTCGAGGACAGTTTCCACGATATCCTCGGAACGGGTCGGGGGGGTCAGCGCGCTGATGCCCAAGGGGTTCTCCTTATTGTTCAGAGCCGTGAACCAAGCCTGCGACTTTCGGGGAAAACGCGCAATAGGCTTGGTGCTCCAAGGTCAGTCTTGACCTGAATCGTGTCGGACGTGTGACGGTTTTTTGGGCGATGGGCATGGAAAAAGGGCCACGGCTTGTGCCATGGCCCTTTGGTTCGACTATATCGTGACCCGTGGATCACGATAAGCTGATCAATTCCGGTGGCCCGGAACGTAGTCGTTGATCGGCGCGGATTCCGTTTGGTAGTTGCCCAGAACGGTGCCCGGCGGATAGCGGTTGTTGCAGACCGGCAGGCCCGACACCGGGTCATAGCGGCGACCGGAGTAGCCCTCGACGCCGTCGTCGATGATCCAGCCTTGGCAGCCATCCGGGTCATAGGCGATGGCGGCTTCGCCCTCGCGCAGACCGATCTGGTCGTTGCCGGAATCACGCGCGGTCGCGATCACTGTGTCGGGGCCTTGCGCGTAGGGCGTCAGCCCGTCGGTGCAACCGGCCAAAGCCGCGGCAGCCAGCATCAACAGCGGAAGAGTTGCGATTTTTGCCATTCTGATCACCACCTGTAACAGACAACTTCGACGCGACGGTTCTTTTGCATGCCAGCGGCAGAGCCGTTGGAGGCAATCGGGCGACGCTCGCCATAACCGATCTCACGTTCGACCATCGTGCCGACCGAACGGGCGACGGCGGCAACAGAGGCCGCGCGGCGCTGCGACAGGCGGACGTTGTATTCATCCGAGGCGCGGCTGTCGGTGTGGCCATAGATGGCGACCCCGAACGCGTCGACGCTGCTGAAAAAGCTTTCCAGGCGGCGGCGGCCATCAGCCGTCAGCTTGGCGCTGTCGGTTGCGAACAGCGTGTCGGTGTTTTCCACCAGACAGGTGTTGCGCTTAAGACAGACCGGACGACCGGTCTTGGGGTCAACGCGGTCGAGCATATAGCCCTCCAGCCCGCCATCCGCCCACCAGTGCATGCAGCCGTCATCGTCGACCCATGCACCCCATTCGATTTTACCGGCAACTGTTGGCGCGTTTTCCGCCATTGCCGTATTGGCCGCGATCAGACCTACGGTCATCGCCGCGGCCCCAAGCATCATACGCACTGCCCTGGTTAGACGTTCCACCGCCGCAGCTCCTCTCAATCACAGAAATAAAACTATATCTTCTGGGCCTGAGGTTTGCCGACACCGTCTATCGAAGTAAAGCAAAATCTAGGTGTTTTTGTGGCATTGTGGGACTAATTGTTGCGTGCACGTTGCCAAAATCAGCCATTGATAACGATTGCGGATTAACCAGAAACAACCTTTTGACGCAGGGTTATTTCGAAATCGGCTCTGCCGCCAAAGAGTTGGATGACGAAGCTGAGATTCTGACCCTGACTAGTTGCCCCACCTGCCCGGCCGGGTCGGTGACATGGACGGCGTGCAAGTGATCAGACTTGCCAACCATCTGTCCGGCAAGGCGTCCGGGCTTTTCATAAAGCACGGTAACGTCGCGCCCGATCATGGCCACCTGGGCCGCGCGTTGCTGTTCGGTCAGCAGGGCCTGCAGGGTTTGCAGGCGGGCGTCGGCGATCTCGGTCGGCACCGGGGCTTTCTCGGCGGCGGGGGTGCCGGGGCGGGCGGAGTATTTGAACGAGAACGCCTGGCCAAAGCCCACGGCGCGGATCAGCGACAGGGTGTCTTCGAAATCCTGATCGGTCTCACCGGGAAAGCCTACGATGAAATCGGACGACAACAGGATGTCGGGGCGGGCGGCGCGGATGCGGTCCACCAGCGTCAGGTAATGGGCAGCGGTGTGTTTGCGGTTCATCGCCTTGAGGATGCGGTCAGAGCCGGACTGCACGGGCAGGTGCAGGTAGGGCATCAGTTCGGGCAAGTCGCCATGGGCGGCGATCAGGTCATCATCCATGTCATTCGGGTGAGAGGTGGTGTAGCGCAGCCGCTCCAACCCATCGACCCGCGCCAGTTCGCGCAAAAGCTGCGACAGGGTGTAATCGCCCGTGGCGCCGCTGCCGTGGTAGGCGTTAACGTTTTGGCCCAGCAGTGTGATTTCGCGCACGCCGCGTTCAACCAGCCCCCGCGCCTCGGTCACGATGCGGTCAACCGAGCGGCTGACTTCGGTGCCGCGGGTATAGGGGACGACGCAGAAGGCGCAGAACTTGTCGCAACCTTCCTGCACGGTCAGAAAGGCGGTCGGGCCACGGGTGGCCTTGCGGGTGGGCAGCAGGTCAAACTTATCTTCGGTCGGGAATTCGGTGTCGATCTGCGGGCCTTGGGCGCGGGCCATCTCGGGCAGGCGGTGATAGGCTTGCGGGCCGACGACCAGATCAACGAGCGGCATCCGGCGCAGGATTTCCGCGCCCTCGGCTTGGGCCACGCAGCCCGCGACGCCGATCTTCATCCCCGGCTTGGCGGCTTTCAGCGGGCGCAGGCGGCCAAGGTCGGAATACAGCTTTTCGCTGGCCTTTTCACGGATATGGCAGGTGTTGAGCAGCACCATATCCGCCTCGGCGGCGTCCTCGGTGGTGACATAGCCATCCGCGCCCATGGCCTCGGCCATGCGCTCGCTGTCATAGACGTTCATCTGACAGCCGTAGGTCTTGATGAACAGCTTCTTCGGCTCTGCCATGGCTTGCCCTCACTTTGTTGTGCCGCGCATAGTCCAAACCAGCCCCCGGCGCAACGGAGAGGCGTGCGAAGTGGCTTGCATTGGCGACGGGCTTGGCGGAGTCTGGCGGCAAAGCCATAAGGGCCGCAGGCATGATTTACCCCTCGCTTCCGCATTTCCTGACCGACGGCAAGGCCGCGATCGGCAAGGGGCCGCTGGCCTTGGTCTTTGCCGAGGATCAGGTAGAGGTGGCCACCACCCTGCGCCACCACCTTGCGGCGGGCTTTACGCAGGTGGCGTTGCTGGGTCCGGTAGAGATCACCGTGGCCCCGGATCTGGAGGCCAAGATCCACCGCGTCATCTATGACGTGCATGCCGACAATGCGTTGGTCAATGCGGTCAATGCGGTGAATGAAGCGGTGCCGGGGATTTGGCTGTACTACTGCTACAACGCCGAATATCTGTTCCACCCGTTCTGCGAGACCCGCAACATCCGGGAAATGTTGGCCTTTCACACCGAAGAGCGGCGCGACGCGATGTTGTCCTATGTGGTGGACCTTTACGCCGATGATCTGAACAAGTTCCCCGACGCCGTGTCGTTGGAGCAGGCCCATCTGGACAAGTCGGGCTATTACGCCTTGGGCCGCCCCGATGCGGCCAATCACAACCACCCCAAGGAGCGGCAGTTGGATTTCTTTGGCGGTCTGCGCTGGCGGTTTGAAGAGCACGTGCCGGCGCCGCGCCGCAAGATTGACCGGATCGCGCTGTTTCGCACCCGGCCGGGGCTGGTGCTGCGGCCCGATTTCACGCTGTCGGACGAAGAATACAACACCTACGCCTGCCCGTGGCATCACAACATCACCACGGCGGTTGCCAGTTTCCGCACCGCCAAAGCGCTGCGCACCAATGCCGGGTCGCGGTTTGATATCCATGATTTCCGCTGGCACAACTCTATCCCGTTTGCGTGGAATTCGCAGCAGTTGATGGATCTGGGGCTGATGGAGCCGGGCCAGTGGTTTTAGGGCTGCGGCGCTAGGGGCCCGCTACAGGCCGTCGTTCGGCGGCGGGCCATGCCTTGCGTAGGGCTTGCGGCGGTGGGGTGCGCGTGGAAACGGGGCGCTGACCCGCGGTGATGGCGTGATGTTCCGGCTTTGAAGGGTGAATGATGATCGAACTTGCACATGCCAACCGCGATGTCCCGCCCGCGTTTCGCTTTGATCAGTGGGACCGCGCGCCCTATAACCGTTGGTCGTTTCAAAACATCTCGGCCATTCTGAAGACCGAGCCGATTGCCCCGGCGGCCCAGCCAACGCTGCTGCCGCCTGCGCCGTTCTCGCTCGCCGGGATGGTGGTGGATATGGGCGTGGGGCCTGTGTTGCTGGCCGACTATCTGGCGCACAGCTTTGTCGATGGGTTCTTGGTGTTGGTCGATGGGGCCGTAGCCTTTGAGGGCTATTGGAACGGCATGGGGCCGGGGACGCCGCATTTGCTGCAATCGGTGTCCAAGTCGGTTGTGGCGATGGCCTTGGGGCGGCTGATCGAAAACGGGGTCGTCGACCCTGCAGCACCGATTGTGCAGTATCTGCCAGAGCTTGCCAGCACCGGCTGGGCCTTTGTCACGCTGCGGCAGGTGATGGATATGAGTTCGGGCGTGGCCTATAGCGAAGACTATGACGCGCCTGACAGCGATATGGCGATCACCGATTGCGCGGCGGGCTGGAAGCCGCTGCCCGAGTTTGTGGCACCCGGCCAATGGCCTGCCACCATCTGGACGCAGATCCTGACGTTGGTTGCGCGCGATGAGCCGGCGGCGTTTCACTACTCGTCCATAGAGACAGAGGTTCTTGGCATTCTGATTGAGCGGATGACCGGGCTGACGTTGGCGCAGGCGATCTCGCGCTATGTCTGGCAACCGATGGGCGCTGAGCATCCGGCCTCGGTCACGGTGGGGCCGGCGGGGGGGGCCTGTGCCTCGGGCGGGGTCAGTTGCAGCTTGCGCGACCTTGGGCGTTTTGGCCTGGCGGTGGCGCGTGACGGGATGGTGGCCGGGCGCCAAGCCTTGCCTGCGGGGTTCATCCGGGATCTGAAATTCGGCGGGCGGGCGGAATTGTCACCGGATTACCGGGCGCTTTTCCCGCAGGGGGGCTATCGCAGCCAGTTCTGGGTGCAGGATGCCGCGCGGGATGTGTTGATGGGGTTGGGGATCTTTGGGCAAATGCTGTATATCGATGCCTCGGCCAAGTTGGTGATCGCGCAATTGGCCAGCAAGCCAAGCCCGCTGGACCCGCATCGGGCCGTGGCTTTGCCCGCCTTGATCCGCCAGATTGCGGTGGCCGCCGGGGTGGGTGCGCTTTAGCGGCGGCGCAAGGCCAGCAGCGCCGGGGGCAGAGTGATCAGCGCGCCCAGCACCAACAGCAGCGGGCCGCCAAAGCCGCTGTTGGTCATGCCTGCCCCGGTTGCCGCCAGCGCCCAGGAGATCGGCACCACGCCCAACGCTGTCGCAAAGGCAAAGCGCGGCAGGGTCAGCGGCGACAGCCCCGCCGCATAACTGATCGCATCAAAGGACAGGAACGGCACCAGCCGTGAAGCAAAGACAATCAGCATCAGCCCGGTTTGTGACCGGGGTTGGGCAAGCCGTTTGAGGATCGCGTTTTCCGACCGTTGCACCGCCGCGTACCCAAAGCGGCGTGCAAGGCAAAAGGCGATGACGGCGCCGATCTCGGCCCCGATGGCCGAGACGACCCCGCCGCCCGTCGCGCCGTAAAGTGCGCCTGCGGCCATGGCGATGGGCCCGCTTGGGATCGGGCTGACCACCACGGCCACCACCATCAGCGCCACCAGAACCACCGGGCCAAAGGCCCCAAGCGCGGTGGCGGTCTGGTGAATCCAGACCGGGTCCGGTTCCGGCACGAAGGGGGTTGCGGCGACAAGGGCCAGCACAAGCGCCGCCAGCCCGATCAGCGGAAGCGCCGCGCGAAGCCGCGATGGGGGTGTGGGGGGCTGGTCTTGCGGGTCCATGGCAGGCGTTACCTTAGGCGGTTCGGGGGGTTCCGTCATGGCTTTTGTCCGACGGTCAATAACAGGGTGTTCGGGCCGATCCAGCCGCGGTCGGTCTGGTAGATGTCCAGTTGGGCGGCCATATCGGCAAAGGCAGCTGCTTTGGCGCCGGGCGCAAGCGGGGACAGGATTTCAAGGATTGGCGCGGCGGAGTCTTGCACAAAGGCCATATAGTCCGCGGTGCTGGGTTGAGGGAAGGGGGCATCCATCCGGGTGGTGGCCACGGCCACAAAACCCGCGGCGCGGTAAAGGCTGTCCAGCGCGCCCGGCTGGCCGAGGCTGCAAAGCCCCCCCGGCTGGAACGGATCGCGGGGCGGCAGGCCTGCATGGCGCAGCGCGGTGGAGATCAGGACACGCAGGCAGGGGTTCTGCTCTGGCCCGGCGAAGACCACGCTGCACAGCCGCCCGCCGGGGCGGAGCACGCGGCAGGCCTCGGCCAATCCGGCCAGCGGGTCGGCAAACAGCATCAGCCCCAAGCGGCAGATTGCGGCATCGGCAGAGCCGTCGGGCAAGCCAAGCTGCGCGGCGTCGGCGTGATGGGTGGTGATCTGTGCATGGCCCGACTGTCGGGCGTTGTGGGCGGCAAGCGCCAAGAGCCGGGCCGAGATGTCGGCGGCGATGACCCGGCCTTCGGGGCCGACCAACGCGGCAAGATCAAGGGTCTGGTCGCCCGCACCAGCCGCCAGATCCAGCACGGTTTGCCCCGGCCTGATCGCGGCCATGCGCAGCATGGCTTCGGTCGTGGGGCGCAGCCATTGGCGCAGGGCGGGGCCGTGTTTGTCCCAGCCGGACGCAGCACTGTCCCAGTTTTGTTGGGGTTGGGTGGGCATGTCAGGGCTCCTTTTCTTGCCGAGGGGCGTGGGGGGATGGTCGCAGGCGGGATCGCGCTGCGTTTGGGCCGGGGTCAGGGGCGGGGCTTTTGGTCAGGGGACAATAGCACTTTCCTTCAAGGCCTCGCAGCCGCATCTTTGCGCGCAGGGGCCGCAGATTTGCGGCTGCCCGGAGGGGCCACCGAAAAAAGGGGCTGGCGATGTTTGACTGGAACGGCGTGCGCTTTTTGCTTGTGGTGGCCGAGACGGGCAGCACGCTGGCCGCCGCCCGCGCGCTGGGGGTCAACCAATCCACCGTGCAGCGGCGCTTGGCCGAGATGGAAGCCCGGCTTGGCGCGCGGCTGGTGGAGCGGGTCGCGGCAGGCTACCGGCTGACCGCGCTGGGCCTTGCGGTGTTGCCGCAGGCGCAGGGCGTGGCCCTTGCCGCCGAGGCCTTCGCCCAAGCGGTGCAGGAACAGGCCCGCGCGCAAGGCGGGGTGGTGCGGGTGACGTGCCCCGAACCGATTGCATTCCGGCTGGAGAAATCTGGCCTGCTGGAGCGGTTCCATGCGGCCCATCCGGCGCTGACCGTCAGCTTTGTTCTTAGCGACAAATACGTCGATCTTGCCAAGGGCGAGGCCGATGTGGCGTTGCGGTCGGGTGATACGGACGATGGCATCCTTGTCGGTCGCAAGATCGCGGATTCGTTTTGGGCGGTGTATGCCAGCCGGGATTATGTTGCGGAACACGGCGCGCCGCAGGGGCCGGGCGATTTGCAGGATCACCCGCTGATCGGGTTTGAGGAAAGCATGACCCGCCACCGTGCCGTGCTGTGGCTGGCCGAGGTCGCGCCGCAGGGCCGCTATGCCGCGCGCAACAGTTCGGTCCTTGGGCTGATCTATGCGGCCAAAGCGGGGGTGGGTGTGGCCGCCCTGCCCATGGCCTTGGGCGACGCCGAACCCGATCTGGTCCGCCTGTTCGGCCCGGTACCGGAATTGACCCGCGCTTGGCGGCTGTTGGCGCATCCTGACCAAAGGCAGCGGCCCGGCGTTGTGGCTTTCATCGACTTTATCCTGACAGAAACCGCGGCTTTGCGCCCGATCCTGAGCGGTTAGGGGGACGGTGAGCGGTGCAGGAAACGCGCGCCGAATTTGGCCACGGTGACCGCCAGCACGATCCGCAGGACATGGTGGGCGGTGACGTAGATGGCGCTCATATGCAGGCTAAGGGCGATCAGGCTCATCTCGGCCAGCCCACCGGGGGCAAAGGCTAGAAAGGCGGCGGCAAGGGGCTCGCCCGCCAGCGCGTGGACGGCTTGGCCAAAGGCAAAGGCCAAAAGCAGCGCGGCCACCCCGTTGATGCTGGCCAGCCGGGCGGCGCGGCGCAACAGCGCGCGCTCCATCCCCACAAAGCGCGCGCCAAGCCCGGCGCCCAGCACCACCTGTGTCACCGCAATCAGCCAGCCGGGCGGGGTGCCCTGCACCAGCCCCGTGCCATGCAGCAAAGCCGAGGCAAAGAGCGGCCCGGTGATGATCCACGCCGGTATCCGCAGCTTGCGCGCAACCCAAACCCCCGCCCCGCCCGCGACCAGCAGCACCAGCGCGTCACGCAGCCCCAAGGCCGCGCCCCCGATCCGTGCGCCCCCGGCCGAGCCTACGGCCTGCCCGGTCAGCGCCCAGAAGATCATCGGCACGATCAGGATGGTCAGGATCAGCCGCAGGAATTGCAGCACGGTCAGCAGGCGCACATCGGCCCCCGCCTCTTCGCCCAGTTGCACGCTTTCCAGCAGGCCCCCCGGCACGGCGCCAAAGAACGCCTCGGGCCGGGCCAGACCTCCACGGCGGTAGATGGCATAGCCGATGGCATGGGCCAGCGGGATGAACAGGAACAGGGCCGCCAGCGACGGACCCCAGCCTAGCGCCTGTCGGGCGACCTCGGGCGTGAAGGCCCCGCCGATCGACACTCCGATCACCGGCACAAAGGAAAAGCGCAGCCGGGCGGGCAGGGTGACGGGCTTGCCAAAAGGCTTCAGGCCGCGCGCCGCGATGATCCCGGTGACCAGAAGCGAGCCCATCAGATAGCCGAGCGGCAGATGCAGGGCCGCCGCTGCCGCCCCGCCCAGCCCAGCCAGACCCAAGGTCACAGCCAAAGCGCCAAGGTCCACGCCGCGGATCATTTCTGCGGCCCGGCGAGGCCGATCAGGCCAAAGATCGACACGATGGCCAGTAAAACCGGCACCGTAAAAGCGGCGTCCCCCGGATCGACCGCGGCAGCATAGGCCGCAAGCGCAAGCCCTGCGACAACCAACAGGCCCACAGCGATCCGGGGGCCGCGTTGGCCAAATCCGCCGCACGCGCAGCGCAGCACGATCCAGCCCATCAGACCGGCCACACCAAGCAGCCCCAGCGTTCCGGGCAGCGCGGAAGACAGGCTATGTCCGTCGCCGTAGGTAAAGGCAAAATTGACATGGGCCAGATAGGCCATGGCCAAAGCGCTGAGCGCCCCCAAGGCCAGCAATAGCCACCGCGCTGCTACCAATGCGGCGGCTTTTGGTTGGCGGCGGGGGCGTCGTGGCCCATCGACTCGCGCTCGGCCTCACGGGCGGCCAAGAGGCCGGTCAGGCGGGTCAGCCGGTCCAGCTCTTTGGCTTGGCGTGCGACCACATCCGACAAATCTTCAACCGCGCGGGTCAGATGCGCGATCCGCTCTTCCATCTCTTGCATAGGGTTCATCCGCCGCTTGCCGCCCATAGCCCCATCCGTTAGAGCATGCGCCAAGCAATGCAAGGGGTCTTACCCATGTCTGATACCAAAGCCGACGCCAAAACCCGCCGCCCCCGCGCCGAGACGCCCAAGGGGTTCCGCGATTACTTCGGGGCCGAAGTCACCGAGCGCAACGCCATGTTGGGCGCGATCACCGAGGTGTATCATCGCTATGGGTTCGACCCGCTGGAGACGAGTGCGGTGGAAACGGTCGAGGCTTTGGGCAAGTTCCTGCCCGACGTCGACCGCCCCAACGAAGGCGTGTTTGGTTGGCAGGACGAAGACGCCGACTGGCTGGCGCTACGCTATGACCTGACCGCACCCTTGGCCCGTGTGGCCGCGCAGTTCCGCAACGACCTGCCCTCGCCCTACCGCCGTTATGCGATGGGGCCGGTGTGGCGCAACGAAAAGCCCGGTCCGGGCCGGTTCCGCCAGTTCTATCAATGCGATGCCGATACGGTCGGCTCGGCCAGCGTGGCCGCCGATGCCGAGATTTGCGCGATGCTATCGGATGCCTTGGAGGCTGTCGGGATTGAGCGGGGCGACTACATCGTCAAGATCAACAACCGCAAGGTGTTGAACGGGGTGATGGAGGTCGCGGGCGTGCTGGACCCGTCTGATCCGTCCCGGTTTGAGGCCGAGCGAGGCATCGTTCTGCGGGCGATTGATAAGATCGACCGCTTGGGGGATGAGGGCGTGCGCGCCCTGCTCGGGGCGGGGCGCAAGGACGAAAGCGGCGATTTCACCAAGGGTGCCGGACTGACCGCAGAGCAGGCCGAGGTGGTCATGGGCTTTACCAACGCCAAGCGGGCCAGCGGGGCCGAAACGGTGGCGCGGCTGCGCGAACTGGTTGGCACATCGGTGATGGGCGGCGAGGGCGTGGCGGAGCTGGAAACCATCGCGGCCCTGCTGGACGCGCAAGGCTATGGCGCCGACCGTATCGTGATTGACCCCGGCGTGGTGCGGGGCTTGGGCTACTACACCGGCCCGGTTTACGAGGCCGAGTTGACCTTTGAGATCCTTGACGAGAAGGGCCGCAAGCGGTCGTTCGGCTCGGTTGCGGGCGGGGGGCGGTATGACGATCTGGTCAAGCGCTTTACCGGGCAAGCGGTGCCCGCGACGGGCGTGTCGATCGGGGTGGACCGGTTGCTGGCGGCATTGCACGCCAAGGGGCGGATGGGCCGCGCGGCGGCAGGCCCGGTGGTCGTCACGGTGATGGACCGCGACCGGATGGCCGATTACATGGGCATGGTGGGCGAATTGCGCGCCGCAGGTATTCGCGCCGAGGTCTATCTTGGCAATCCGAAGAACTTCGGCAACCAGTTGAAATACGCCGATAAACGCCAATCGCCTATCGCGGTGATCCAAGGCGGCAACGAGTCGGAAAAGGGTGTGGTTGTCCTGAAGGATCTGATCCTTGGGGCGAAGATCGCGCAGAGCGCCACGCTGGAGGAATGGAAGGACCGGCCTGCCCAGATTGAGGTTCCGCGCGCCGATCTGGTCGCGGCTGTCAAACGGATGCTGGCCGAATGAGCACCAAGGCGGCCATTCGCGCCGAGGCCGAGGCGCTTTTTGCAGCTTTTCAGGCGGCGGGGGCGGTGGCGGTGGAAACCGACATCCTGCAACCCGCCGAGACGCTGCTGGACCTTTACGGCGAGGATATCCGCGCGCGCGCCTATGTCACCGCCGACCCGCTGCGCGGTGAGTTGATGATGCGCCCCGATTTCACGGTGCCGGTGGTGCAGGCCCATATGGTGCATGGCGCGGATCCGGCGCGCTATTGCTACATGGGCGAGGTGTTCCGCAAGCAAGAGCATCTGGACAGCCGCGCGCAGGAATACCTGCAGGTCGGGTTCGAGGTGTTTGACCGGGGCGCACCAGAGGCCGCTGACGCCGAGGTGTTCGCGCTGTTCGCCGGGCTGTTGGCCCCTTTGGGGGTGCGGCCTCTGACCGGGGATATCGGGATTCTGATGGCCGCCGTACGCGGGCTGGACACGACCGAGCGGCGCAAGGCGGCGCTTTTGCGCCATGTCTGGCGGCCAAAGCGGTTCCGCGCTTTGCTGGATCGCTTTGCCGGGCGCGCGCCGATGCCGCCCGCGCGGGCGCAGTTGCTGGACCGGTTGGCGGGCGGGTCGCCCGAGGCGCTGATCACGGCGGCGGGCGGCTTTGTCGGCCTGCGCGGTGCCGAGGAAATCGCCGCACGGGCGGCGGCGTTGATCGAGGACGCGCAGGCGCGGTCGATCGCAGCCCCGGAGGCGGCGCTGCTGTATGACCTGTTGTCGTTGCAGGCCCCCGCACGGGCGGCCTTGCGGCATTTGCGCGGCATCACCGGGATGTTGCCCGCGATTGCCCCGGCGGTGGACCGGTTTGAGGCGCGGCTGGCGGCGTTGGCTGCACGCGGGATCGACGTTGACACGCTGGCCTTTGAGGCGAGCCTTGGGCGCACCTCAATGGAATATTACGACGGGTTCGTGTTCTCGTTCCTTGGGCCAGAGGGCTGGCCACCCTTGGCCAGTGGCGGGCGCTATGACGCGCTGACGGCGGTGCTGGGGCAAGGGCGATCTATCCCGGCGGTGGGCGGGATCATCCGCCCCAATCTGGTTGCGGCGCTGAAAGGGGCGGTCTGATGTTGAAGATCGGGGTGCCCTCAAAGGGCCGCTTGATGGAAAAGACCTTTGAGTGGTTTGGCGCGCGCGGTGTGACGATGCGCCAGACCGGGAATGAGCGGGAATATTCCGGCGCGGTCGATGGCATCGACGGGGTGGAACTGGTGTTGCTGTCGGCGGGGGAAATCCCGCGCGAATTGGCGGCAGGGCGCATCCATCTGGGCGTGACGGGCACCGATCTGGTGCGCGACAAGCTGGCCGACTGGTCGCAGCAGGTGGCGGAGCTGGCCCCCTTGGGCTTTGGCCATGCCGATCTGATCATCGCGGTTCCGGCCTGCTGGATCGACGTGGATACGCTGGACGATCTGGACGCGGTGGCGGCGATGTTCCGCGCGCGCCACGGGTTCCGGCTGCGGATTGCGACGAAATACCACCGTCTGGTGCGTGAGTTTCTGACCGCGCAGGGTGTGGCGGATTATCAGTTGGTGGACAGTCAGGGTGCGACCGAAGGCACGGTCAAGAACCTGACCGCCGAGGCGATTGCCGACATCACCTCTACCGGGGCGACCTTGCGAGCGAACCATCTGAAGATCTTGTCGGACAGTGTCATCCTGCAAAGTCAGGCGGTGCTTTTCGCGGCACGGCGGGCGGACTGGTCGCAGGCGCGCCCGGTGTTGGGAGAGCTGGCCGGGCGGTTGGGCTTGCGCTTGCCCGAGGGGCTTGCGGGCTGACGGGCGGGGCTTGACCCGAGGGGCCGCTTGACGGCGGGGCGGATCAGGCTAACCTTTGCGCAACCCTGTGCGGAAGGTTGCGCGATGCGTTTTGCTGTGATGGCTCTGTTTTTGATCCCTTTTGCCGCGCAGGCCGAAACCCGTGCGTCGGGTGAGGCGCTGCGGGCGGCGATCATCGGCAATACGGTGGAAGGCGCAATGATGGCGTCGGGGCGCTATGCCGAGTTTTATGCCCCCGACGGCAGCATTCGCGGCGAAGGCTATCAGGGACGGTGGAGCTTTGACGGGGACCGGATGTGTTTTGCCTATGGTGAAGACCCGGCCACCTGTTGGGCCGCTGACCTGAGCGGCAACAAGCTGACATGGTTGGGCGCGGGCGGGGCCGAAGGCTCAGGCACGATCCGTGCGGGCAATCCGGCGGGCTGGTAGGCGCAGTTTCCGGCTGACAAGGGCCACACCCAGTGCGGCCAACCCCATGCCCACCCAGCCAAGCGGCGGCATCGCCTCGCCCAGAAGCGGCCAGGCGATCAGCGCAGACAACGGCGGCACAAGGAAGAACAGGGAGGACACGCGCGCCACCTCCCCCACCCGGATCATTGCCAAGAGCAGCGACAGCGCAAGGATCGAATTGCCGATCACAAGATAGGCCATGGCCCAAATGAACGCGCCATCCCAGTGGATCGTCATGGATTCGGTGGCCCATGCGGCGGGCAAAGTGACAGCCGCCCCCACCGCATATTGGATCAGGTTGGTGGTGACCGGGTGCTGGGTGGTGCCAAAGCGTTTTTCCCATAGCGTGGCGGTGGTCATGCCCAGCAACCCGCCGACCGCAAAGCCCACGCCGATCAGGCTTTCGGCCGCAATGGCGGACCGCCCGAGGATGGCCAGCGCCGCCCCGGTCAGGCCAAGGATCAGCCCCAGCCAGCCACGCAGGCCGATCTTTTCCCCAACCGTCCAGGGTGCCGCCAGCGCCACAAGGATCGGTTGCAGGCAGACGATGATCGCCACGCCCCCCGCCGACACGCCGGATTTGAACGCCATATAGCACAGGACGTAGTACACCACCTGTATAAGAAAGCCGACGATGGCGATGTGCAGCGCCTCGGTCCGCGAGGGCAGGCGCGGGCGCAGCACCAGCGCCACCGGGGCCAGCAACACCAGCACCAGCACATAGCGCAGCGCCAGAATGGTCAGCGGCTCGGCATGGGTCAGCGCGGTTTTTGCGATGCCAAAGCCTGCCGACCACAGAATCAGGAACAGCACGGGCGTAGCGATCAGCCAAACGGGTTTTGCCATGGGCTGATCCTTAAGTGGAAGCGGGGGTTAACGCAGGCCGATGTCGGCCAGAGCGCGGGCAAGTTCGGGAGGCAAGGTATCATCCAGCGCGCGGGTTTTGGGCAGATCGCGCGGGCTTTCGGCGGGGTTCAGGTAGCGCCAGCCTTGAAACGGGCGGCGGGGCGCGGGCTCGGTGCGGATCACCTCGGCCTCCATCACCAGCGCGCAGCGTTCGATGCCGTCACCCCCTTGGCGCCGCTCCAGCCCGATCAGCCTTTGCCGCGCAAGGATGACCCCTTTGATCACCCAATACAGCGAGCCGCCCGCCAGCAGTTCGGATTCGCGTTTCGGCCACATGCGGGTGACATGTTCGGTGGTGCCGGGGGCCCATTGCCCGGCGTGCAGGTGGTGCCAGTCGGTCAGGTCTTCGACCTTTTCCGCGCCGACACACAGCTTGACGATGTTCAGATGGTCCACAAGTCCCCCGGCCGCTGCTCTCAGCGGGGCCTGTGCGGCCCTGTCCTGCATTGGTGCCCTGATCATAGGCCGCCTTGCCGCCGAGACAAGAGCGGGAAAGGCAGAGGTTTCGGTTTGACCCCTCGGGCTTGGGGACGTATCTTGTGTGTTCCGGCTTCGGTCGAAACAATCCCTATTAACCGCCCCCCTCTTTTCGTAAGTTAAGGACCTGCCGCATGTCGCGCTTTGCCGCCCCTATCGCTGAAGCCATCTGGGATATGAAATACCGCTTCAAGGACGCGGATGGAACGGCGCTGGATGCGACGGTCGAGGACAGCTGGCGGCGCATCGCGCGCGCGCTGGCCGAGGTGGAAAAAGACCCGGTCCTATGGGAAAACCGTTTCTACAAGGCACTTGAGGGTTTCAAATACCTGCCCGCAGGCCGGATCACCGCAGGGGCGGGCACCGGGCGCAATGTGACGCTGTTCAACTGCTTTGTGATGGGCACGATTCCGGATTCGATGGGCGGGAATCTTTGACGGGCTGAAAGAAGCGGCGCTGACCATGCAGCAGGGCGGCGGCATCGGTTACGACTTTTCCACGATTCGCCCGCGCGGTGCCGAGGTGAAGGGTGTGGCGGCGGATGCCTCTGGCCCGTTGTCGTTCATGGATGTCTGGGATGCGATGTGCCGCACGATCATGTCGGCCGGCAGCCGTCGGGGTGCCATGATGGCGACGATGCGCTGCGATCACCCCGATATTGAGCAATTCATCGAAGCCAAGAAAGATCCGGCCCGGCTGCGGATGTTCAACCTGTCGGTGCTGGTCACCGATCCGTTCATGGCGGCAGTCAAGGCCGATGGCCCGTGGGAGCTGACCTTTGGCGGTCGGGTCTACAAGACGTTGCAGGCGCGCGATCTGTGGAACAAGATCATGCGCAACACCTTTGAATTCGCGGAACCGGGTGTGATTTTCATTGATCGCATCAACACAGCCAACAACCTTGGCTATTGCGAGACGATCGCCGCGACCAACCCCTGCGGCGAGCAGCCATTGCCGCCCTATGGCGCGTGCCTGCTGGGTTCGATCAACATGCCGACCTTGGTGAAGGACGCATTCACCGCCAAGGGCCATCTGGATCTGGTGGCGCTGGACGATCTGGTGCGGCTGGCGATCCGGATGATGGACAACGTGGTGGATGCCTCGCGCTTTCCGCTGCCTGAGCAAGCCGCCGAGGCCCGCGCCAAGCGCCGGATCGGGCTGGGTGTCACCGGGCTTGCCGATGCGTTGCTGATGGTGGGGCTGCGCTATGGCTCTCCCGAGGCGGCGGCCCAGACCGAAGCGTGGATGAAGGCGATTGCGCGTGCGTCCTATCTGGCCTCGGTCGATCTGGCCAAGGAAAAGGGCGCATTCCCGCTGTTTGAGGCCGACGCCTATCTGGCGTCCGGCAACATGATGCAGATGGATACCGACGTGCGCGAGGCCATCCGCAGCCACGGCATCCGCAACGCGCTGCTGACCTCTATCGCGCCGACTGGCACGATTTCGCTTTATGCCGGCAACGTGTCGTCAGGGATCGAGCCGGTGTTTGCCTATGCCTACAAGCGCAAGGTCCTGCAAAAGGATGGCAGCCGCACCGAAGAAGAGGTTGTGGATTACGCCGTGCGTCTGTGGCGCGAGTTGAAGGGCGATGCGCCCTTGCCGGATTACTTTGTGAACGCCCAGACCCTGCCGCCGCTGGACCATGTGCGGATGCAGGCGGCGGCACAGAAATGGATCGACAGTTCGATCTCCAAGACCATCAACTGCCCGGAAGACATCAGCTTTGAAGCGTTCCAGGAGGTCTATATGGCCGCTTGGGATCAGGGCTGCAAAGGCTGCACCACCTACCGGCCCAACGCGGTGACCGGATCGGTTCTGACGGTGTCTGAATCGGCGGAAAAGACCCCTTCAGAGGCACCGGAGCAGCTGGAGGGCGGCGAAGTTGTCTATCTGTCCGAGCCGCTTAACCGGCCCGCTGCGCTGGAAGGCCAGACCTACAAGGTCAAATGGCCGGGGTCGGAACATGCGCTTTACATCACCATCAATGACATCGTGATCGCCGGGCATCGCCGCCCGTTTGAGGTGTTCATCAACTCCAAGAACATGGAGCATTTTGCTTGGACCGTGGCGCTGACGCGGATGATCTCGGCGGTGTTCCGGCGCGGCGGGGATATCTCTTTTGTCGTGGAAGAGCTGAAGGCCGTTTTCGATCCGCGCGGCGGCGCGTGGATGGAGGGGCGGTATATCCCCTCTATCCTTGCGGCGATTGGCGGCGTGATCGAACGGCACCTGATCTCTATCGGGTTCATCGAGGGCGAGGGGCTCGGGCTTAAGTCCGATCCGCAGGCCGAGGTGGTGGCGATGGGCAACCGTCCGAAGGGCAAGTCCTGCCCCAGCTGCGGCGGCTATGACATGCGCATGGTCGAGGGCTGCATGACCTGCGGGTCTTGTGGCCATTCGAAATGCGGCTGAGCGCGGTGCATTTGTCAGGGGTTTAGGCAGGATGCGCGCGGGGCAAGAGTATCCGGTGGTCAGCGATCTGGTGCTGGCGGGCGGGGGTCATGCCCATGCGTTGCTGTTGCGGATGTGGGCGATGAAGCCGCTGCCGGGCGTGCGCGTGACGGTGATCAACCCCGGACCCGCCGCCCCCTATACCGGGATGTTGCCCGGCCTGATCGCCGGGCACTACCAGCGCGACGAGATCCTGATTGACCTTGTGCGGCTGGCGCGTTTCGCGGGGGCGCGGCTGATCCTTGACCGGGTGGTGGGGATCGACAGGGCGGCGCGGCAGGTGCTTTTGGCCGGGCGGCCGCCGCTTTCCTATGATGTGATGAGCCTTGATATCGGCATCGTCTCGGACCTGCCCGAGGTGCCGGGCTTTGCGGCCCATGCGGCGGCGGCCAAGCCCTTGGGCTCATACGCCGAGGCGTGGGAGCGCTTTGTCGCCCGCGCACCAGAGCGGCCGCAGTTGGTGGTTTTGGGCGGCGGCGTTGGCGGGGTGGAGTTGGCGCTTGCACAGGCCGCGCGGTTGCGGGCCGGGGGGCGCCAGACGACCGTGTCGATCGTGGACCGCAGCCAGCCTTTGGCCCGGATCGGGGCGGGCGCGCGGGCGGCGCTGATGGCCTGCGCGGCAGAGGCGGGCGTGCGCTTTGTCACTGGGGCCGAGGCGGTGGCGATTGGCGCGGACAGTGTCACCCTGTCCAATGGCGCGGTTCTGGCGTCTGATTTCACGCTGTCGGTGGCAGGGGCGCGGGCGCAGGGTTGGCTGGCCGAGACGGGGCTCGCGCTGGAACAGGGGTTCGTGGCCGTCGGGCCAACGCTGCAAAGTTCGGATCCGGCGATTTTTGCGGTGGGCGATTGCGCCCATCTGACCCATGCGCCCCGCCCCAAGGCCGGGGTGTTTGCGGTGCGTGAGGCGCCGATGTTGTTCCACAACCTGCGCGCGGCCTTGGCCGGAGGGGCCATGCGGCAATACCAGCCGCAGGGTGAATACCTGAAGCTGATCTCAACCGGGGGCAGGGCGGCGGTGGCCGACAAGTTCGGGCTGCGGGCCGAGGGCGCGTGGCTGTGGCGGCTGAAAGACCGGATCGACCGCAAGTTCATGGCCAAGTTTGAGCAGTATCCGGCAATGGCCCTGCCCAGGTTGCCGGCGCAGGCGGTGCCGGGTTTGGCCGAGGCCATCGGCGATAAGCCGTTATGTGGCGGCTGCGGGGCCAAGCTGGGGCCAGAGGGGCTCGCGGGGGCTTTGGCGGGCCTGCCCGCGCCGCGCCGGGCTGATGTGCTGTCGGGGCGCGGTGACGATGCGGCGGTCTTGCGCACCAGCGATGGCGTGCAAGTGCTGACCACCGACCATTTACGCAGCTTTACCCAGGATGCGCGGCTGATGGCGCGGTTTGCGGCCAATCACGCCTTGGGCGATGTATTTGCGATGGGGGCAGCCCCGCAGGTGGCTTTGGCGCAGGTGATCTTGCCTCGGCTTTCGGCGGCCAAAGGGGCCGAGATGCTGGCCGAGATCATGGCCGAGGCGGCCTTGGTCTTTGGGGCTGAGGGCGCGGATGTTGTGGGCGGTCACAGCTCTGTCGGGGCCGAGTTGACCATTGGCTTTACCGTCACCGGCTTGGGCGCGCGCGCGGTCGCCAAAGGGGGCGCGCAGGCGGGCGACGTCTTGATCCTGACCAAGCCGTTGGGGACTGGTGTGATCCTTGCCGCCGAGATGGCGCAGGCGCGGGTGCCGGGGCTCGTTTTGGGCGAAAGCGTGGGGGCAGCCTATGCCAGCATGGCCCGCAGCCTTGGCCCGGCGGCGCGGATCTTGGCCGGGGCGGCCCATGCGATGACGGATGTGACCGGGTTCGGGCTTGCCGGGCATCTGCTGGAAATGCTGGAGGCGTCCGGCCTTGCGGCGACGGTGCCGCTGGGGTCGGTGCCGCTGTTGCCGGGGGCGGAGGCTTTGGCCGCAGAGGGGCAGGGGTCCAGCCTGTGGCCCGCCAATCGTGCGGCGGTTCTGGCGCGGATCAGCGGCGCATTGGACGATCCGCGCGCGGCACTGCTGTATGACCCGCAGACCTGTGGCGGGCTGTTGGCCGCCGTGCCGCAGGCCGAGGCGGCGGCATTGCTGGACGCGCTACAGACCGCCGGAGAGACCGCCGCGATCATCGGCACGTTGTCGGTCGGCGCGCCGGGGCTGCGGCTGGTTTAGCGGGCGAAGTGGTCTTGCGCCTGACGCGCCAGCCGGGCGCGCTGAAAGGCAATCATGTCGGCGGGCGGTTGTTGATCGGTCAGGATTTGCAGGAACGGGTCGATCACCCCGCTTGCAAGTCCGGAAAACGACTCGACCACGGCAAGGCCGCAAAAAGGCACCACGGCCTCGGAATAGCCGCCCTCATGGCAGGCCAGCAGACGCCCGCCGCACAGATCGGCGGCCAGGGCTTTGATCCGCAGGGCCATTTCCCGGAACGTATCGGAATGGGCCAGCATCCTCGCCAGCGGGTCGACGCCGTTTGCATCAAGCCCCGAGGCGACAACGATCAAATCGGGCGCAAAGGCACGCAGGGCGGGGGCGACCAGCAGGTCAAAGGCATCCAGATAGCTTTGGTGCCCCGCACCCGGCAGCAGCGGGATGTTCAGGTTAGCGCCAAGCCCCGCCCCGCGCCCGCGTTCGCCCGCCGCACCCTGACCGGGGGGAAAGCAATTTTCCTGATGCAGTGAGATGGTCAGCGTATCGGCGCGGTCTTCATAGATTGCTTGCGTGCCGTTGCCGTGATGCACGTCCCAATCCACCACGGCCACCCGCATCGGGCCAAGTTCGGCGCGTGCGGCCTCTATCGCGATGGGGATATTGGCCAGCAGGCAAAACCCAAGCGAGCTGTCCGGCAGGCAATGGTGACCGGGCGGGCGGGACAGCACATAGGCGTTGTCGATCGCGCGGGTCATGACGTCGTGCAGCGCGCGTTTGGCCAGCCCTGCCGAAAGCCGGGCGATTTCATAGCTGCCGTGGCCAAACGGGGAATCGTAGCCCGCATCGCCGCCGCCTGCGTCCGACAGCGCCTTGAACTGCGTCAGATAGCGGTCGGTGTGGATGCGGCGCAGGTCGGTCTCGGTCGCGGGCGGGGCATCGCGGATGTCGAGTTGCTTCCACAGGCCGCAAACCTCCAGCAGGTTTTTCAGCCGCCGTTTGGTTTCCGGGCTTTCGGCATGGCCCGCGCCAGAGGGCGGTTGCAGGGGGCCGCGCACGGGCAGGAACAAGACCTGCTCACCCGTGCTGTGCCACAGGCAGCGTTCGTCATGGTAAAAGGCGGTTGGCATCAGATGGACTCCCCAATCGGGGCGATCTTTCCGCAGATGGGGCGCTGTGCCAAGCATCGGTTTGCGCAATGGGTTCGAAAATACCGAAGTTTGGCCACAGCAAAGCCTATGTGCAGTGCGAGATTGCCACAGGTCGCAGTCTGGATTGGGTAAAAGTTTTCAGCTTGCTGGCCTGTTAACTTCATCCTGTTTAGGATGCGGAAAAAGGCTGGGGGCCTTGATAAGGAATGTTCGGAATGGTCAAGGCTCTCCTCGCGGCATTGGTTTTGGTTTCAGCGACGGCATCTGCGCAGGCGGAAGACCGGGTGACCTTGGGCTATGGCCGGTTTTTCTCCAATGACGCCACGGGTGACGGGCATGATCGCTGGCACACCGGGGCCTATTCGATCAGCCGCGTGCGGGGTTATTCGTGGGATGGCACCTTGCCGACGCGGCCGGGTGAGATTTTGGAACTGCGCTTTCGCGGCGAGACCGTGGCGCCGGCCGATCTGGTATCGCCCGATCCGGACGACCGCCGCTATGCCGGGATGCTGAGCCTTGGGTTGCACACGCATTACCAGTGGCAGGGCAATGAAGTGAGCCTTGGCGGCGATCTGGTCGCAACCGGGCCACAGACCGGGGTCGGGTCGTTCCAGCGCTGGATTCACGATCAGCTTGGCCTGCCAGAGCCGTTGGTGCTGGATGACCAGATCGGCAACGGTTTGTATCCGACGCTGGTGGCCGAGATGGGACGGTCGTTCGCGCTGGGCCAAAACGGGACGGCGCGTCCCTTTGTGGAGCTGCGCGCCGGGGTGGAAACGCTGCTCCGGGTGGGCGGCGATCTAAGCTTTGGCGGCTATGGTCCGGGCGATCTGATGCTGCGCGATCCGGTTACCGGCCAGCGCTACCGCGCGGTTGAGGGCGACCGGACCAAGGGCTTCAGCGTCACGATGGGCGCTGATATTGCACAGGTTTTTGATTCCGCCCTTTTGCCCGCCGGTGGGGCCGCGACGATGAGCGAGACCCGCGGCCGCCTGCGCGCCGGGGTGCAGTGGCAGGGGGAGCGGGCCTCGGTCTTTTACGGCGTAAGCTACCTGACGCCGGAGTTCGACGAGCAGGATTTAGGCCAAACTGTGGGCGCTCTCAACTTTAACTACCGCTTCTAAGCATCAAGAAACATTACACTGTTGCTGTTCTGCCATAGCTATCGTTGAAACTTCTTGTTAACGTTTATCCACAAGAAAAAAATACGAGCAGGCAAACAGGCATGAAAACGGGCTCTCCGGGCACGTTCGTCATATCCTGGTCTCAAACAGAAGTAGACGGCCTCAAGGCCGCACCCTTGGACGTTTTGTCGGTTGGCGCCACGTGGCGCTGGACCGGGGTTCCCGTCCGCGTGGACGGACCTCAAGGGGTTCTGCTTTTGGAGGGGGCTGAAGGAGCGGCGGATATTCGCAAACGTGCGGCGCTTATGGTGCGCCGCTTGGTCGGGGTGGCGGTCGGCAACGACGGCACCGAGGATTTTGTTCCCGATGCGGTCATCGAGGTTCCCGATCAGGGGTTCATCGTGACCGACGGGCACCACAGCTTTACCGTGACCATCATTCCGGTGCCCGATACGGGGGCACGGTTGCTGATGGTGGTGGGAGATCTGCCGCCTTGCGATCAGGATTTGTGGGTGGTTCGGACCGCGATTGATCTGAACCGGCAGGTGGCAGCGGGGGCCAAGGCCTCGGGCGGGGTGATCTGTTTCACGCCCGACACCCGGCTTGCCACGCCGCATGGGTCACGCGCGATCCGGGATATCAAGCCGGGCGATCAGATATTGACCCGCGACAACGGCGCGCAAGAGGTGCTGTGGCGCGGCCATCGGCGCATGACGGGCGCGCGGCTTTACGCGATGCCGCATCTGCGCCCGATCCGGTTTCGGGCCGGCGCGCTGGGAATCGGGCGGCCGGATGAGGATTTGCTGGTCTCGCCGCAGCACCGGATGTTGGTCAGGGGGGCAGCGGCGCAGGCCCTGTTCAACGCGCCGGAAGTGTTGGTGTCTGCGGATCATCTGGTCAATGATCAGACCATTCTGGTGGACCACGCGATGCGCGAAGTGACCTATGTGCATATCCTGCTGGAGCGGCACAACATCGTCTGGGCCAACGGGATGGAGACGGAGAGCTTTCATCCGTCGAACACCTCGCTGGATATGGTGGAGCCGGCCCAGCGCGAGGTTTTGCTGGGGTTGCTGCCCGGCATTGCCGAGAACCCGCACAGCTACGGGGACTATGCGCGGCGCAATATCTCGGCCTCGGAGGCGGCGATTTTGCGGCATGAGATGGTGGCCTGAGCCGGTTATCTGGGTCAGCCCTCTGGGCCAGCCAAGGAAGGGGGGCTGTCTGCCCCCCTCTGCCCTGCGGGCATTCACCCCCCGAGAGTATTTGACCCGAGATGAGGGGGCGCGCGGGGTTTGGTGTGTTTGGGGGGCGTTCGGCTGTTGACACGGCAGGGAGGGGTTGTATAAGCCCGCCAGTCCCGGAGCACTGTCCGGGGCTTTTTCATTGGTGTTGGTGGACTTCGCAAGAAGGACCCTGTCGGCCGAAAGGCAAAGGACAACGCCCTTCACGTTTAACGAAGGAGATCAGCCGTGACCAAACGCACGTCTGCCAAGTACAAAATTGACCGCCGTATGGGCGAGAACATCTGGGGTCGTCCGAAGTCCCCGGTGAACAAGCGCGAGTACGGCCCCGGCCAGCACGGCCAGCGCCGCAAGAACAAGCTTTCCGACTTTGGCACGCAGCTGCGCGCGAAGCAGAAGTTGAAGGGTTACTACGGCGACCTGACCGAAAAGCAATTCCGCAAGATCTATACCGAAGCAGAACGCGTCAAGGGCGACACCGGCGAGATGCTGGTGGGTCTGTTGGAGCGCCGTCTGGATGCGGTTGTCTACCGCGCCAAGCTGGTTCCGACGATTTTCGCTGCACGTCAGTTTGTCAACCACGGCCACGTTCTGGTCAACGGCAAGCCGGTCAACATCGCGTCTTACCGCGTTTCGGAAGGCGATGTTGTTGAGGTGCGTCAGAAGTCCAAGCAGATGGCGCTGATCCTTGAAGCGATCCAGCTGACCGAGCGCGAAGTTCCGGACTATCTGGAAGTGGACAACTCGAAGCTGACCGTGAAGTTCGTGCGCACCCCGGGTCTGGGCGATGTGCCCTATCCCGTTCAGATGGAACCGAACCTGGTCGTCGAATACTACGCCAAGAACTGATCGTTTCCCGCACGCGGGCCACAGTTCACCGAGTTGGGGCCCGCCTTTCAGGCGGGCCTTTTCATTTGCTGCAGGAGTGCGCGATGTCTGACAAGCCGACGATTGAGACCAAGTTTGAGCAGGGGTTGTTTGCCTCGCGCTGGTTGATGGCGCCGATGTATCTGGGGCTGGTGATCAGCCTTGCGATGTTGTCGGTGATCTTTTTGCGCGAGTTGGCCTATTACGCGCCGCAGATGCTGAGCATGAGCGCGGATCAGGGCATTCTGGCGGTGCTGACGCTGATCGACCTGTCGCTGGCGGCAAATCTTTTGCTGATCGTGCTGTTTTCGGGCTATGAGAATTTCGTGTCCAAGCTGGATATCGGCGAGGGGGCGGACAGGCCGTCCTGGATGGGGAAGGTGGATTTCTCGGGCCTGAAGATGAAGCTGATCGCGTCGATCGTGGCGATCTCGGGTATCCATTTGCTGAAGGTTTTCATGGCGTTGGGCAAGGGCGGGGCAGAGTATGCGCCGGATGTTGCGACGTTGAAGTGGATGGTCGTGATCCATCTGACCTTTGTCAGTTCCGGCGTGCTTTTGGCGTTGATGGACTGGCTTTCCGCCAAGACAGACAAGCATTGAGGGCCTGATGACCTATACCGTACACACCCGCATCGACGGGCCTTTGGTGATGATCGGCTTTGGTTCTATCGGGCGGGGCGTGTTGCCCCTGATAGAGCGGCATATCGGTTTTGATCGCGCCGCCTTCACTGTGATTGAGCCTTCGGACGAGTTCGCGCCCCTTTTGGCCGAGCATGGCATCCGCCATTTGCAGGTCGCGCTGACGCCGGACAACTTCGCCGAGGTGTTGCGCGGGCTGTTTCCCGCAGGCAAAGGCTTTATCGTCAACCTGTCGGTGGATGTGGATTCCATTGAGCTGATGCTGCTGTGTCAGGCGTTGGGTGTTCAATACATTGATACGGTGGTGGAGCCTTGGCCGGGGTTCTACTTTGGCTCGCCGCTGCCCAATGCCGAGCGGACGAACTACCCGCTGCGCGAAAAGGTGCGTGAGATCGGCAAGCGCTTTGTCGGCGGGCCGACGGCGGTGTCGTGTTGTGGGGCCAATCCGGGGATGGTGTCGTGGCTGTACAAAGAGGCGTTGTTGCGTCTGGCCGCCGATACCGGCGTGGCGGCTGATCCGCAAAGCCGCGAGGATTGGGCGCGGTTGTCGATGGAGCTGGGCGTCAAGGGCGTGCATGTGGCCGAGCGGGACACGCAGGTCTCGGCGCGGGCCAAGCCTGTGGGCGTGTTCGTCAACACATGGTCGGTGGATGGTTTGCTGTCGGAGGGCTATCAGCCGGCAGAGTTGGGCTGGGGCACGCATGAGAAAAAGCTGCCGCCCGAGGGCCATGCGTTTGACTTTGGCGCGGGCTATGCGATCTGGATCGACCGCCCGGGTGCCGATACGCGGGTGCGCAGCTGGTGCCCGGATGTGGGGCCGCAGTTTGGCTATGTGGTGACGCATAACGAGGCGCTGTCGATCCCGGATTATTACACCGTCTGGCAGAACGGGGCGGCGATCTATCGTCCGACCTGCCATTATGCCTATCACCCCTGTAACGACGCGATCCTTTCGCTGCATGAGATCAACGGGTCGGGCCAGTTGCCCGAGCGCAAGCATATCCTGACGGCCGAGGAAATCACCGCGGGCGGCGACGATCTGGGCGTGTTCCTTTACGGTCATGCCAAGGGGGCGATGTGGTATGGCTCGCGTCTGTCGATTGAGGAGGCGCGCGCGCTGGCGCCCTATCAGAACGCCACTGGCATGCAGGTGACCAGTGCGGTTCTGGCGGCGATGGTCTGGGCGGCAGAGAATCCGAACGAAGGCTTTGTTGAGGCGGATGAGATGGATCACGCCCGTTGTCTTGCGGTTCAAAGGCCCTATCTGGGGTCTGTTGAGGCGCATTACACGGACTGGACGCCGCTGGCCAACCGGATCAATCGCTTTGCCGAAGACCGCGATGACAGCGATCCTTGGCAGTTCACAAACTTCCTTGTGGTGTGAGCGATGGCATCGGGGGTAAATGCCGCTGGCATTGCTCCCGGTGCGCCGCTAAAACGCGGGCCAGGGATTTGGGGACCATGATGAACGATCCGATCAAACCGCAGCCCGGTATTCTGGACATTGCCCTTTATGAGGGTGGTAAGGCCAGCGTGCAGGGCGTTGCGAATGTGACCAAGCTTTCCTCGAACGAGAACCCGTTCGGGCCTTCGGACAAGGCGAAAGACGCGTTTTCCCGCTCGGTGCACCAGATCCACCGCTATCCCGTCACCGACCATGCCGCGTTGCGCACAGCGATTGCCGAAGCGCATGGCCTGGATGCGGGCCGGGTGATTTGCGGTGTGGGTTCAGATGAGATCATTACCTTTCTGTGTCAGGCCTATGCCGGGCCCAAGGATGAGGTGGTCTTTACCGAACACGGCTTTCTGATGTACCGGATTTCGGCGCTGGCGGCGGGGGCGACCCCGGTTGAGGTGGCCGAGCGCGACCGGACCACCGATGTCGATGCGATCTTGAAGGCGTGCAACCGGCGCACCCGTCTGGTGTTCATCGCCAACCCCAACAACCCCACCGGCACGATGATTTCCGCCGCCGAAGTAGAGCGTCTGGCCGAAGGGTTGCCCGCGCAGGCGATCTTGGTGCTGGACGGGGCCTATGCCGAATATGTCGAGGGCTTTGACGGGGGGCTGGCGCTGATCGAAAAGCGGTCCAACGTGGTGATGACCCGGACGTTTTCCAAGATTTACGGGCTTGGCGGGTTGCGGATCGGTTGGGGTTATGGCCCCAAGGCGATCATCGACGTTCTGAACCGCATTCGCGGGCCGTTCAACCTGTCCAACACGCAGTTGGATGCGGCAGAGGCGGCGGTACGCGATCAGGATTACGTCAACCGCTGCCGGGCCGACAATGCGCGGATGCGCAGTTGGCTGGCCCATGCCTTGGCCGAATTGGGCATTCCGTCTGACACCTCGATGGCCAATTTCATTCTGGCGCGCTTTGCCAGTGAGGATGAGGCGACCGCGTGCGATGCGTTCTTGCAGGCGCAGGGTTTGCTGGTGCGGCGGGTGGCGGGTTACAAACTGCCGCATTGCCTGCGGATCACCATTGGCGATGAGGCCTCGTGCCGCCGGGTGGCCCATGCGATTGGCCAGTTCAAGGGCGTGAAATGACCAAAGCCGCGACAGCACCGATTTACCAGCGGGTTGCGTTGGTCGGGCTTGGCCTGATTGCCTCGTCGATGGCGCGGGCGATGCGTGAGAACGGCTTGGCGGGCGAGATCGTCGGCCACGCCAAATCGGCAGAGACGCGGGCCGTGGCGCTGGAGATCGGGCTGTGCGACCGGGTGTGCGACACCGCCGCCGAAGCGGTTGGCGGGGCGGATCTGGTGGTGCTGGCGGTGCCCGTCGGCGCGATGGGGGCCATAGCCGCCGAGATCGGGCCCTATCTGGCGCCCGGTGCCACGGTGACGGATGTGGGGTCTGTCAAACAGGCGGTCATCGCCGAAGTCTCGCCGCATATCCCGGACGGGGTCGCCTTTGTGCCTGCCCATCCCTTGGCCGGGACCGAGCATTCCGGGCCGCGCTCTGGCTTTGCCAGCCTGTTCCGTAACCGCTGGTGCCTGCTGACCCCGACCGAGCAATCCCCGCCCGAAGCGGTGGCCCGCCTGCGCGCCCTGTGGGAAGCGATGGGGTCCAACGTGGATGAGATGGACGCGCCGCACCACGATCTGGTGCTGGCGGTCGTGTCGCATACGCCGCACCTGATCGCCTATACGATGGTCGGTGTGGCGGACCATCTGGGCCGGGTGTCCAACAGCGAAGTCATCAAATACTCCGCGTCGGGGTTTCGGGATTTCACGCGGATTGCGGCCTCTGATCCGGTGATGTGGCGCGACGTGTTCCTGACCAACAAGGAAGCGACGCTGGATATTCTGGGCCGCTTTACCGAAGAGCTGTTCATGCTGCAGCGGGCGATCCGCATGGGCGACGGCGAGGAATTGCAGGCCTATTTTACCCGCACTCGCGCTATTCGCCGCGGGATCATTGAGGCCGGGCAAGACACCGCGGCCCCTGATTTCGGGCGGACGGCCCCCGTATCGGAGGGTTGAGCGGTGCGGCTTCTGGCCATCGCCGCAGCGCTGTCCTTTGCGGGCGGCGCATGGGCCGAGGCGCCGGACCGCTCCCTTTTGCCTTTGCCGCGTCCCGGCGTTGTGGCCCCTGTTGCGCCGTCGCAAGTCGGGGCTGCCGCGCAGACCCCCGCCGAACAGACCCCCGCCGCGCAATCCCCTGACATACCTGCTGTTGAACCCATGCTGCGGCCCTTGCCACGCCCTGCGGGCCTTGCCGTGGCCGCTCCGGCGGGGGCAGAGGTCGCGCCGCCGGTCGAGGCGGCGGTGATGGTGGTGCCGCGCCCGCAGCCGCGCCCGCGCGGTCTGGCGGCGCAATTCGCCTCGGCCCAAGTTGCTGCCCCGGTGCCGGCACCCGTCACCAAGGGTCGCAAAAAGAAGACCCCCAAAGGGTCCATCTGCAACGATCCGGACATCATGGGCGATGTGTTGAAGCCCATCACCTCAAAGGTCAAAGGCTGCGGCATAGAGGCGCCCGTCCGGGTGACGGCGATCGACGGCATCCGGCTGAACCAACCCGCCACGCTGAACTGCGAGGCGGCGGGGGCGCTGAAGACATGGATTGAGCAGGCCATGCGCCCGGCCTTTGGCAAGCGCGAGGTGATCGAATTGCGGATCGCGGCGAGCTATGCCTGCCGTCCGCGTAACAACGTGCGCGGGGCCAAGGTCAGCGAACACGGGCGCGGCAAGGCGATTGACGTGGCGGGTTTTGTCTTTGCCGATGGCAAGGAATGGTCTGTGGCGCGCGACTATAACAAGGAAATCCGCAAGGCCCACAAGGCGGCCTGCGGGATTTTCGGCACCACGCTGGGCCCCGGATCGGACGGGTTCCACGAAGACCATTTGCATTTCGACATCGCAAGCTATCGCGGCGGGCCTTACTGCCGCTGATCAGCCTGCCGGTGCGGCCAGATCGCGCCGCAGCACCGGTGCATTGCCAAGCGGCAGCGGCCCAAGGCGCAGCTTGCCATCCGCCGCCTTCAGCGTAAGGTCCAGCACCGCGGGGTCGGGGTTGGATTTCGCCATGACTTCCAGCCCGCGCTCCAATGTGGGGGCCATTTGGGGCGAGATCAGCCCCAGTGCGGCCAAAAGAGGCGGCAGGGTGCGCCAGTCCTGAATGCGAATGGCGATCTCACCCACTGCCAGACCGTCTGGCCCGGCCTCCATCCCGCCCTTGGCGGTCAGCGAAAAGCGGCCCCAGTCCAGCCGCGCCTCGGCCAGATCAAAGCCCTGCAGTTGCGGGTGGGAAGTGCCGACAGCGCGGTCAAGCGGGGCGGTGAAGCGCGCGCTCGCATCCAGCCGGATCAGCGTGATCAGCGCGGGCAGGTTCTGGTCCTGCAAGGCGGCCAAAAGGCCCGCATCCGGGGCCAGATCGTCGATCCGCATGCCAAGGCGGTGGGCGTTGGCGCGGCTGGGGTCGTCGCGGGTGGAGATCACCACTTTGGCCGCCGCAAGCGCCCATCCGTTCGTAGAGGCGGCCTTGGGCGCTTCCACCTCAACCACGGTTTCGTTCAGGGCCAGCGCCGGGCCGGGGTGCAGGGCAAGGCTGGCCATGAAGCGGTCACTGGTCAGGGTGATGGCTTGGTCGGGCAGGGTAAAGGTCTGCTCATGCGGCAGGGCGGCGATCACATGCCAAGGTTTCCATGTCATCGCAAAGACTTGCAGGAAGGGCGCGCTCCATCCAAGTTGGCTGTCGGGGTCTGCGATGTGGGGTTGTGCCACGTTCAGATCGACCCGGTTGGGAAAGCCTGTCACCGATATTCCGGCGTTTTCGGCCACCAGTCCGCGGTCGTGCAGTTCGGCGAACCAGTTGGTCGCGCCGCGTTCCACCCCTGTTGAGGCTACAAACCACCAGCCGAACCACAGGCTTGATGCCGCAAGAACAATCCAGATCAGCGCGCGCATGGTGGTCTTTCCTTTGGTGCCGCGCCTGCTTACACCATCCCGCATGAGGAGGGCCAGCGGATGACACAATCGTTATGGGTCTTTGGCTATGGGTCGCTGATCTGGAACCCGGAGTTTCCGGTGGCCGAGCAAAGCGTGGCGCGGGCGGCGGGCTGGCACCGCAGCTTTTGCATGCGGTCCATTCATCATCGCGGATCAGAAGCCGCGCCGGGGTTGGTGCTGGCCTTGGATGCCGCCGACGGCGCGCATTGTGACGGCGTCGCGTTCCGGGTGGAACCGGGGGCAGAGGCGCAAACCATCGCGGCCCTGCGCGAGCGTGAGTTGATCTCGTCGGCGTATCTTGAGCGGTATCTGCCGCTAAGCCTTGCCGATGGCCGTCAGGTTGAGGCGTTGGTGTTCGTGATCGACCCCGATCATGTGCAGTATTGCGGCGGGCTGTCGCGCGAGGAACAGGCGCGCATCATCGCCCATGCCATCGGCGGTCGTGGTTCAAACCGGGACTATCTTTTCGCAACGGCCGAACACCTGTGCGCGCTTGGCATCGCGGACGAAGATCTTGTCTGGCTTGCCGCGCGGGTGAAGGCGCTTTAGCGCGAGTTTCGCTTGGTTTCCGCAACTTGCCTGCTATTCTGCACACAGAGCAGAACAATCGGGCGCCACCACATGGAACGACCCACGCAAGAACCGGTCGAGTTCGTCAGCCGGCGCAACGCGTCGGAACGACTGAAGGAACCGGCGGCGTTTTTCAGTCAGCCGATCCGCCAGATCGTGACGATGCTGCTGGCCTGCGCGCTGGTCGGCGCGGGCGCGTGGTTCATCCACGAAACGGTTCTGGGCATTATCCGCACCAACCCGTTGTTGAACGGCTTTATCTCAACAGTGTTCCTGTTCGGGGTGTTCACCTGTTTCTGGCAGGTGTTCATCCTTGCCCAATCGGTCAGCTGGATTGAGGCCTTTGCCCGTCACGCCCCCGGTTCCGAAAATGCGACCCCGCCGCGCCTGCTGGCCCCCTTGGCCTCGCTGTTGCGATCGCGGGGGGTGAAGATGCAGATCTCGTCCTCTTCCTCGCGGTCGATCCTTGAAAGCGTCGCGACGCGGATTGATGAGGCGCGCGACATCACGCGCTATCTGACCAACCTTTTGATCTTCCTTGGGCTGCTGGGCACCTTCTTTGGGCTTGCGACCACGGTTCCGGCAGTGGTGGAAACCATCCGCTCACTGGCCCCGCAAGAGGGCGAAAGCGGGCTGGAGGTGTTCGGCAAGCTGATGAGCGGGCTGGAAAGCCAGTTGGGCGGGATGGGGACGGCGTTTTCTTCATCGCTGCTGGGGCTTGCGGGTTCGCTGGTGGTGGGCTTGCTGGAACTGTTTGCGGGCCACGGCCAGAACCGGTTTTACCGCGAACTGGAGGAATGGCTGTCATCGATCACGCGGCTTGGGTTTTCCTCGGGCGATGCCGAGGGGGAGTCTGGCCCGGTGTCGGCCTTGCTCGACCATCTGGGCGCGCAAGTGGAGGTGCTGCAGACGCTTTACACCCAATCCGAGGCGAACCGGGCCGGGGTAGAGGAAAGCCTGCTGGAGTTGACGGGCGCGATTGAGCGGCTGACCACGCAGATCACGGCGGAAAGCGGCCAGACCGCCGCGCTGACGCGGATTGCCGAAGGGCAAGAGCGGCTGATTGAGGCGCTGACCGGGGCCGAAGGCGGCGCCCATTCAGACGCCGAAAGCCGGATGCGCTTGCGCTCCATCGATGTGCAGCTTTTGCGGATCTTGGAAGAGCTTTCCGCGGGGCGGCAAGAAAGCCTTGCCGATATTCGCGCCGATCTGTCTTCGCTGACCGCTGCGGTGCGGCAGGTCGCACGCGGGCGGGGCTAAGCGATGGGCCTGTCACGCCGCCGCGATTCCTCGATGATCTGGCCGGGGTTTGTGGATGCGGTCACCACGCTGCTGATGGTGCTGATGTTCGTGCTGACGATCTTTACCGTCATGCAATCGGTATTGCGTGAGACGATCACCACTCAAGGCAGCGAGTTGGCCGCCCTGACCGAACAGGTGGCCAGCCTTGCCGATGCGCTGGGGTTAGAGCGGCGCAAGGCCGAGGATTTGACAGCCCAGGTCGGCGGGCTGACCGCCAACCTTGCCAAAGCCGAGGCCGAGGGCACACGGCAGGCCGGGCTTGTCGCGACCCTGACCACGCAGTTGACCGCGAAAACCGACGAATTGGCCGCAGCACAGGGCCGGATCGCCAGTTTTGAGGCGCAGGTCGCCAGCCTTTTGGCGGATCGTGACAGCGCACGGGGGCAGGTCAGCGCGCTGACCGCGTCGGTCGCGGATCTGCAAGCCGCGCAAGCCAAGCTGGTGACCGAGCAAGAGGCGATGCAACTGGCCTTGGCCAAGGCGCGCAGCGAGATTGACGCAGGGGCCGAGACGGCCCGTCTGGCCGCCGCCCGCCGCGAGGCGCTGGAGGCGCTGGTGGCGCAGTTGAAGGCCGACGGGGCCGCGGCAAAAGCCGACCTGACGGCGGCGCAGGCCAAGGTGTCAGAGGCCGAGGCGGCGCGGTTGGTGGATGCGGCGGCCTTGGCCGCGTTGCGCGAAAAGCTGCAATCCTCCGACACCGAACTGACAGCGATGACGCTGGCCCTTGAAGAACAGCGCAAGCGCGCCGAAGAGACGCTGGTTCTGCTGGCCGCCGCCCAGACCGACGCCGCAAAAGCCGCACAGGCGGCGGCGGAAAAGACCGCGGCGGCGGCGCAAAAGGCCAGCACCGAGGCCGAGCGCAAGGCCGCCCTTCTGGCCACCGCCGAGACCGCGCTGGGGGCCGAGCGGGAAAAGGTGCTGGCCGCATCCGAGAAGATGGCGCTGCTGAATGAGCAAATCGCAGCCCTGCGCGGGCAATTGGCCTCGCTTCAGGAATTGCTGGATGCCTCGGCGGCCAAGGACGTGACGGCGAAGGTGCAACTGGACGTTCTGGGCGGGCAGTTGAACGCTGCTTTGGCGCAAGTCGCGTCTGAACAAAAGCAACGCGCGGCATTGGAAGCCGCCGAGCGCAAGCGGCTGGAGGCCGAAAAGGCCAATCTGGAGAAGTTCCGGTCGGAATTCTTTGGTGAGTTGTCGCAGCTTTTGGCCGGGCGGGAGGGCGTGCGGGTGGTGGGCGACCGCTTTGTCTTTTCCTCCGAGGTGCTGTTCAACCCCGGATCCGCCGATCTTGCCCCCGAGGGCAAGGCGCAGATCGCAGGCGTTGTGGCGACTTTGAAAGAGGTGGCCACTGAGATTCCGCCCAGCATCGACTGGATCATCCGGGTCGATGGCCACACCGACAACGTGCCGCTTTCGGGCAGCGGAGAGTTCCGCGACAACTGGGAGCTTTCGCAGGCGCGCGCCCTGTCGGTGGTGCGGTATATGCAGGATGGCTTGGGTTTTTCGCCGCAGCGTCTGGCCGCGACCGGGTTCGGTGAATACCAACCCGTGGCTGCCGGAGACAGTGCCGAGGCGCGCGCGCAGAACCGCCGGATTGAGTTAAAGCTGACCGAACGCTAGCCGTTGCGGTCAGTCGGTGACCGTCAGCATGTAGCCCTTGTGCCCCAATTCCCGCGTCCCGCGCAGCATCCGCACCTCGGCCACATAGCCCCCTGTCGGCCACGCCTGCACCGCCCGCTTCTTGCCGACCGCGCGAAAAGCCAGCGCTTGCGTTTTGTCCAGCACGCTGCGTTCGGTCAGCACGATCCCGTCGGGGCCGCGCAGCGTGAAAAGCAGCGCATCGCCGGGTTGGGTGCCGAACAGATAGACCCAGACCACCAGCGCGGGCGCGGTCTTGGGCAGATCGGGGCTGTCGAGCCCGGCCTTGATCGCGTCATAGTCCGGCACTGCGGTGCTGATGCCGACACGCAACAGGCCGCCGGGCTGAAACGGAACAGGCTTGGCCCACAGGGTTGAACGCTCTACCCCGCAGGCGGTGGCTGGGTCGGGGGCGAACGGGTCAACGGTGGCGCCATCATGGCGCAGCGTCAGGTGCAGATGCGGAAAATCGGCTTGGCCGGATTGCCCGATCTGGCCCAGCACGGCGCCCGCGGGCAGCGACTGGCCCACAGCCACGGCGACAGTGCCCTGTTTCAGGTGGCAATACTGGGTTTCCCAGCCGTCGCCGTGATCCAGCACCACCCCGTTTCCACATTCCTGACCCAAGACCACGGGTGCAAAATCGGCCACCCCATCGCGCAGGCCGCTGACCGTGCCCGCAGCGGCCGCCAGAACCGCGACGCCCTCTTGCATGTCGGCCCGGGTTGGCAGGGCAATATCGGTGCCGTCGTGGCTGTCATAGGACAATGGCCCGCAGCCCGGGTCCTGCACGCCCGGCCCGGGATCGCTGTCGACGTAGTTCTGGATATAGCACGAACGCCCCAGACGACAGTCGGCGGGAAACGCCAAATCAAAGGCCCCCGCCGGAGAGGCGAGGGCCAATGAAAGCACAAACGATCGCAGCATGCGCTGCTTACTCAGCCGTCAGCAACGGCGGCTTGGAGCGGGTAAGCCGCGGATTTTGCGGCTCTTCATAGCTCAACTCCAGCGCGCCATCCTTTACGCCGACATGGACGGTGCCGCCCTTGGTCAGCTTGCCGAACAGCAACTCTTCGGCGAGCGGCTTTTTGATGTATTCCTGAATGACGCGGCCCAGGGGACGCGCACCCATCTTGTCATCATAGCCCTTCTCGCCCAGCCATGCCGCCGCCTCGGGGGTCAGGTCGATGTGGACGTTGCGGTCCATCAGTTGCGCTTCGAGTTGAAGCACGAACTTGGTCACCACCTCCATGATCACCGCCTTATCAAGCGAGGCGAACGAGATCACTGCATCCAGACGGTTGCGGAATTCCGGGGTGAAGGTCCGCTCAATTGCGGCAGTGTCCTCACCCGTGCGGCGATCGCGGTTGAAGCCGATGGAGTTCTTGGTCATCTCTGACGCCCCGGCGTTCGAAGTCATGATCAGGATCACGTTGCGGAAATCCACCGTCCGTCCGTTGTGGTCGGTCAGTTTGCCGTGGTCCATCACCTGCAGCAGGATGTTGTAGACATCCGGATGCGCCTTTTCCATTTCATCCAGCAACAGGACGCAATGGGGGTCTTGATCGACGCCGTCGGTCAGCATGCCGCCCTGATCAAAGCCGACATAGCCCGGAGGCGCACCGATCAGGCGCGAAACGGCGTGTTTCTCCATATACTCCGACATGTCGAAGCGCAGCAGCTTTACCCCGAGGGAAGAGGCGAGTTGCTTGGCCACCTCGGTTTTGCCGACACCGGTCGGGCCTGCGAACAGGTAGTTGCCGATGGGCTTTTCAGGTTCGCGCAGACCGGCGCGGGCCAGTTTGATGGCGCTGCACAACGCCTCCACCGCTTTGTCCTGACCGAACACCACGCGCTTGAGCGTCTTTTCCAGATCGCGCAGCGTTTCGGCATCGTCTTTGGAGACGGTCTTGGCCGGAATGCGGGCGATCTTGGCGACGACCGCCTCAATCTCTTTGACGCCAAGGCTTTTGCGGCGCTTGGCCTCGGTCAGCAGGTGCTGGGCCGCCCCCGCCTCGTCGATCACGTCGATCGCCGAGTTGGGCAGTTTGCGGTCGTGGATATAGCGCGCGGCCAGTTCCACCGCCGACTTGATCGCGTCGTTGGTGTAGCGCAGGTCGTGGTGTTCCTCAAAATGTGGCTTGAGGCCCATCAGGATCTTGATGGCATCGGGGACCGAAGGTTCATTCACGTCGATCTTCTGGAAGCGCCGCGACAAGGCGCGGTCCTTTTCAAAGTGCTGACGGAATTCCTTGTAGGTGGTGGACCCCATGCAGCGCAGCTTGCCGCCCTGAAGGGCCGGTTTCAGCAGGTTTGAGGCATCCATCGCCCCGCCCGATGTGGCCCCGGCACCGATAACGGTGTGGATTTCATCGATGAAAAGGATCGCGTCGGGGTGATCTTCCATCTCTTTGACGACGGCTTTCAGACGTTCCTCAAAGTCGCCGCGATAGCGAGTGCCTGCCAGCAAGGCGCCCATGTCGAGCGAGAAAATCGTTGCATGGGCAAGGATTTCCGGGGTCTGCTTGTCGACGATCTTTTTGGCCAGACCTTCGGCGATGGCGGTTTTGCCCACGCCGGGATCGCCCACCAGAAGCGGGTTGTTCTTGCGGCGGCGGCAAAGCACCTGAATGGCGCGTTCCACCTCATCCTCACGACCGATCAGGGGGTCAACTTCGCCTTTCAGCGCTTTGACGTTCAGATCGACGCAGTATTTTGACAGGGCCGATTCCTTGGCCTCACCCGCCTCGGCCTTGGGTGTTTCGTGGTGCTCTTCGGCGCCGGAAACCGGGCGCGCTTCGCCAAAGGACGGGTCCTTGGCGACGCCGTGGGCGATGAAGTTCACCGCGTCATAGCGGGTCATATCCTGTTCTTGCAGGAAATAGGCCGCGTTGGATTCGCGTTCGGCAAAGATGGCCACGAGGACATTGGCCCCCGTCACCTCTGTGCGGCCCGAGGACTGCACATGGATCGCCGCGCGCTGGATGACGCGCTGGAAGGCGGCGGTCGGAACCGCTTCGGACCCTTCGACATCTGTGACAAGGGTGGACAGATCATCATCGATGAATTCCACCAGCGTTTTGCGCAGATCGTCCAGATCGACCGAGCACGCCTTCATCACGCGCGCTGCATCGGGTTCGTCGATGAGCGCGAGCAACAGATGCTCCAGCGTGGCAAGTTCATGCCGCCGGGTATTGGCGAGGGCCAGGGCGCCGTGGATGGCCTGTTCGAGTGTGGTGGAAAAAGATGGCACTTGTTTCGTGCTCCTGTTTCTCAGGGTCGGCGGACACATCGTGCCCGTCCTAACCGTGGCCTCATACGGTTAAGGATCGGTTTTATTTTCCCGACTTCAAGCCCTAATTCCCAAAGACTTCGCGGCAGAGCGCAAAAGTGATCAGGGGTGACCTAGAAGACTCAGCCCTGTGATCGGAAATTGATCGCGGGGGCCGTGTCGGGGGAAAGGGGTGGGTTAGAAACGATCCTTGCGGCTGCGCAGCTCGGCGAAAACTTCGGCGTCTGTTGCGCTTTCCATTCCTAGATAGGTGCGGATTGCCGGATCGGAAGGGCGCAGGAACGGATTTGTTGCGCGCTCACCCGAAAGGAGCGAGGGGACGGTGGGCAGTGCTTCGTCGCGCGCTTTGGCGACCTTGGCAATGCGGGCCTGCAGCGCCACGTTGCCGTGATCAACCAGTGCCGCAAAGCGCAGGTTGGCGGCGGTGTATTCGTGGCCCGAACAGATCCGGGTCTTGGCGGGCAGGGCGGCCAGCTTTTGCAGGCTGGACCACATCTGGTCGGGCGTGCCTTCAAAGAGCCGCCCGCAGCCCCCCGCCATCAGGCTGTCGCCGGTAAAGGCCAGCGCGGAATCGGGGAAGTGAAAGGCGATGTGGCCCACGGTATGGCCCGGCACCTCCAGCACGCGGCCACGTTCCGCCCCCAGAAAGACGAAATCCCCCTCGGCAAGCGACCAGTCCAGACGGGGCAGGCGGGCGCGGTCGGCCTCGGCCCCGGTGACGCGGGCGCCGGTGACAGTGCGCAGCTCTTCCACGCCGTCGATATGGTCGGAATGGTGGTGGGTGATCAGAATATCGGTCAGCCGCCAGCCCCGCGTGTCCAGCGCGGCCAAGATCGGGGCCGCATCAGGCACATCGACGACCGCCGCTGTTTTGCTTACGGCATCAAAAAGCAAGAATGCGTAGTTGTCTTTGAGGCAAGGGATGGTGACGAGTTCTAGACTCATGTCGCGGCCTTCAAGTTTCGCTGTGCCAATGGTGACGCAAACGGGCGGGGGGTGCAACTCGAACCCGCGCAACGGTTTGCGGCCAGCGTTTCCGGGCGGGATGGCTTTTGCACCGGGGGCGGGGCCGTTGGATTGAGGTGTGGCGTGTGGGCCCGGGTTTGGTATGGTCGGGGCGCGGCAGCGTCTGTGATGCTGCAGAGGGGGATTGGCCTGAATGCATCTGGATGTGCTCGACCTGCGGAACTTCTACTATCGCACCCAACTGGGCCGCGTGGCGCAGCGCGCGATCCGTGACAAGCTGGTTGAGATGTGGCCGCCTTTGCCCGGCCAGACCGTGGCCGGGTTCGGCTTTGCGGTGCCACTGCTGCGCCCCTATCTGTCCGAGGTGCGCCGGGTCATCGGGTTGATGCCGGGGCCGCAAGGGGTAATGCCTTGGCCTGCCGGCATGGAGAACGTAAGCGTGCTGTGCGAAGAGCGGCACTGGCCCTTGGCCACCGGAATGGTCGACCGGCTGATGGTGATGCACGGGTTGGAGACCTCCGAAAACCCGGCGGCGGTTCTGGATGAGGCGCATCGGGTTCTGGGGCCGGGCGGGCGGGCGATGTTTGTGGTGCCCAACCGCGCGGGGCTTTGGGCGCGGCGAGACCTGACGCCCTTTGGCTTTGGGCGGCCCTATACGGCGGGCCAGTTGGAGGCGCAGCTCAAGCGCCACGGCTTTACCCCCGAACGGAACATGACGATCCTGCACGCCCCGCCAAGTCAGGCACCGTTCTGGCTGCGGACCGCCCGGTTTTGGGAGCGCGTGGGCCAGCACATGCCGTGGCTGTCGGGGGGGATCTTGCTGATCGAAGCCTCCAAACAGGTCTACGCGCCGACGCGGGGCGGCCTTGGGGCGGTGGTGCGCCGACCGCTGCGGGTGCTGGAAGGCGTGGGCCAAGGTGTGGGCCAGCCCGTGCCATCGCCCCGTGCAAAAGGGCCGAGTGCGGCGGGGTTTGCCAAGCCGGATCGCGCCGGCCCGTAGGGCAGTGTGTCGGGCACCAAGCCCGCGCGCAGGGCCGTGGCGACGAAAAAGGCGAAATATCGGCGGGTGATTCACCGTTTTTTGACGCTTTCTGGGGCTTCAAAGCGTCGCACTCAGGCTGTTTTGCCCTAAGCCGTTGAAATCATTGTTGGCCATGGTTCAACGAATGTCAGCTTCACAGTTGCGGCACCGGAACCACTCTGCTAGAGACGCCCGAAATCGAGAGACGCATGCCCCAAGCTTGCGCCACAAGCGGGTCTTGACCCGCGGGTGGTGAACGGGAGGGGCCTAGACAGCGGAAGGGATGACGTGTCCGAAACTGCTTCGATCTCCTTGAGCATTGCGGGGCGCTACGCGCAGGCAATGTTTGAGCTAGCCAAAGAAGGTAAAGCCCTCAAATCGCTTGAGGCTGATGCCGATGCATTGGGCGCAGCGCTTGCTGCCAGCCCGGAACTGTCCGAGGTGATCTCCTCTCCGGTGATCGCACGGGCAGAGCAATCTGCGGCCATTGCGGCTGTTGCGGCGAAGATGGGCGTCTCTGCCCTGACCGCCAACACGCTGGCGCTGATGGCGGCCAAGCGGCGGCTGTTCGTGCTGCCGCATCTGGTCAAAGACCTGAAGGCGCGTATCGCCGATGAAAAGGGCGAAATGACCGCCGACGTGATCGCGGCTGCGCCGCTTTCCTCGGAACAATCCGCCAAGCTGGCTGCCTCGTTGAAGGGCAAGACCGGCAAGGATGTGAAACTGAACACCACCGTTGATGCAACGCTTATCGGCGGTCTTATCGTCAAGCTGGGCTCGGTCATGATCGACACGTCGGTCAAGTCCAAGCTCGCGGCACTCCAGAATGCAATGAAAGAGGTTGGGTGATGGGTATCCAGGCTGCTGAGATCTCTGCGATCCTCAAAGAGCAGATTAAAAACTTTGGCAAAGATGCTGAAGTGGCCGAAGTGGGTCGCGTATTGTCGGTCGGTGACGGGATTGCCCGTGTGCACGGCCTCGACAATGTGCAGGCCGGCGAGATGGTCGAATTCCCCGGTGGTATCCGCGGGATGGCGCTTAACCTTGAAGTCGACAACGTCGGTATCGTGATCTTCGGTTCCGACCAGGACATCAAGGAAGGCGACACCGTCAAGCGCACCAAGTCCATCGTGGACGTGCCGGTGGGCAATGGCCTGCTGGGCCGCGTTGTGGACGGCCTTGGCAACCCGATCGACGGCAAAGGCCCGATCGCTTCGACCGAGCGCCGTCAGGCCGACGTCAAGGCTCCAGGCATCATCCCGCGCAAATCGGTGCATGAGCCGATGGCAACCGGCCTCAAAGCCGTTGACGCCATGATCCCGGTTGGCCGTGGCCAGCGCGAACTGATCATCGGTGACCGTCAGACCGGCAAGACCGCCGTGGCGCTGGACACCATTCTGAACCAGAAGTCCTATAACGAGGCTGCTGGCGACGACGAAGGCAAGAAGCTGTATTGCATCTACGTTGCTATCGGGCAAAAGCGCTCGACCGTGGCGCAGTTGGTGAAGAAGCTGGAAGAGACCGGCGCGATCAAATACACGATCGTGGTGGCCGCGACCGCATCCGACCCGGCACCGCTGCAGTTCCTCGCACCCTATGCCGCGACCTCGATGGCGGAATTCTTCCGCGACAATGGCCGCCATGCGCTGATCATCTATGATGACCTCTCCAAGCAGGCCGTCGCGTATCGTCAGATGTCGCTCTTGCTGCGCCGTCCGCCGGGCCGTGAAGCCTATCCGGGCGACGTGTTCTACCTGCACAGCCGTTTGCTGGAGCGTTCGTCCAAGTTGAACGCGGACTTCGGTTCGGGCTCGTTGACCGCTTTGCCGATCATCGAAACCCAAGGCGGCGACGTGTCGGCCTTTATTCCGACGAACGTGATCTCGATCACCGACGGCCAGATCTTCCTTGAGACCGAATTGTTCTATCAGGGCATCCGCCCGGCTGTGAACACCGGTCTGTCGGTGTCGCGTGTGGGTTCGTCCGCACAGACCAACGCCATGAAGTCGGTGGCTGGTAAGGTGAAGCTGGAACTGGCTCAGTATCGCGAAATGGCTGCCTTCGCGCAGTTCGGCTCCGACCTTGACGCCTCGACCCAAGCGCTGCTGAACCGTGGTGCACGTCTGACCGAACTGATGAAGCAGCCGCAATATGCGCCGCTGACCGGTGCGGAAATCGTCTGCGTGATCTATGCAGGCACCTCGGGCGCACTGGACAAGATCGCGGTCAAGGACGTTGGCCGCTTTGAAGCCGGTTTGCTGAAGCACCTGCGGACCACGGGCAAAGCCTTGCTGGAAGACATCACCAAGAACGACCGCAAAGTTGCGGGCGATCTGGAGAAAGCCATCAAGGCCGAGATCGCGGCATTCGCGAAAGACTTCGCCTGAGGGCGGGGCAGGGGAGATAACGCATGCCCAGCCTTAAGACGCTAAAAAACAAGATCGCGAGTATCAAGAATACCCGCAAGATCACCAAGGCGATGCAGATGGTGTCTGCGGCGAAGCTGCGCCGCGCCCAAGAAGCCGCTGAAGCTGCCCGGCCCTATGCCGAGCGGATGAATGCGGTTGTGGGCGGCCTTGCAGCCTCGGTTGGTAAATCGGCAAGCGCGCCCCGGCTTTTGGCCGGGACGGGCAGCGACAAGGTGCATCTGTTGGTTGTCATGACCTCGGAGCGCGGACTTTGCGGCGGCTTTAACTCAAGCATCGTGCGGATGGCCCGCTCGAAGGCGAATGAGCTGCTCGCTGAAGGCAAGACGGTGAAAATCCTGACGGTCGGCAAAAAAGGCCGCGAGCAACTGCGCCGCGATTACGCCGCCTACATGGTCGGCCACGTGGACATGTCCGAGGTCAAACGCGTCAGCTATGCCAATGCTCAGCACGTCGCGCGCGACGTCTTGGGGCGGTTTGACGCTGGCGACTGTGATGTCGTGACGATCTTCTACAGCCGCTTCCAGTCGGTGATTGCACAGATCCCGACCGCATTGCAGGTGATCCCCGCCAAATACGACGGCGAAGGGGTTTCGGCACTTTATGACTACGAGCCCAGCGAAGAGGCCGTTCTGGCCGACCTGCTGCCGCGCGGGGTCGCCACGCAGATCTTTACCGCTCTGCTGGAAAACGGTGCATCCGAACAGGGCGCTCGTATGAGTGCCATGGACAACGCAACGCGCAACGCTGGCGACATGATCAACAAGTACACGACGATCTACAACCGCTCGCGTCAGGCTGCGATCACCAAAGAGCTTATCGAAATCATCGCGGGCGCTGAGGCGCTCTGATAAACCGGAGAAACATGATGGCAAAAGCAGCGAAAGCAGCTGCCGCGGCAGGCAAGGTCACGCAGGTGATCGGCGCCGTGGTTGACGTGCAGTTCGAAGGCGAACTTCCCGCAATTCTGAACGCCGTGGTTACCGAGAACAACGGCAAGAAGCTGGTTCTTGAAGTGGCCCAGCACCTTGGCGAAAACACAGTGCGGACGGTGGCTATGGATGCGACCGAAGGTCTGGTGCGTGGCGCACCGGTCACCGACACGGGCGCTCCGATCTCGGTTCCGGTTGGCAAGGCCACCCTTGGCCGGATCATGAACGTGATCGGCGAGCCTGTGGACGAGCGTGGCCCGGTCGAAGCGACCGAGTTCCGCGCCATCCACCAGCCGGCTCCGGGCTTCTCCGAGCAGGCGACCGAAAGCCAGATCCTCGTGACCGGGATCAAGGTGATCGACCTGTTGGCTCCCTATACCAAGGGCGGCAAGATCGGCCTGTTCGGCGGCGCTGGCGTTGGCAAGACCGTTTTGATCATGGAATTGATCAACAACATCGCCAAAGTGCACTCGGGCGTGTCGGTGTTCGCCGGTGTGGGCGAGCGGACCCGTGAAGGCAACGACCTTTACCACGAGATGATCGAATCCGGCGTTATCGACCTGGAAGACCAGTCCAAGTCGAAGATTGCACTGGTTTACGGCCAGATGAACGAGCCGCCGGGCGCGCGTATGCGGATCGCTCTGTCGGGTCTGACCATGGCCGAGCAGTTCCGCGATGAAACCGGCGCAGACGTTTTGTTCTTTGTGGACAACATCTTCCGCTTTACCCAAGCCGGTTCGGAAGTGTCCGCTCTGCTGGGTCGTATCCCGTCGGCCGTGGGCTATCAGCCGACGTTGGCGACTGACATGGGTATGATGCAGGAGCGTATCACCTCGACCAAGAACGGCTCGATCACCTCCGTTCAGGCCGTGTATGTTCCGGCAGATGACTTGACCGACCCTGCGCCGGCAACCTCGTTCGCGCACTTGGACGCAACGACCGTTCTGGACCGCTCGATCTCGGAAAAAGGCATCTATCCGGCTGTGGACCCGCTGGGTTCGACCTCGCGTCTGCTGGACCCGCTGATCATCGGTGACGAGCATTACACCGTCGCAACCGACGTCCAGAAAGTGCTTCAGCGCTACAAGTCGCTGCAGGACATCATCGCCATCCTTGGCATGGACGAATTGTCGGAAGAAGACAAACTGGCTGTGGCCCGTGCGCGTAAGCTGGAGCGTTTCCTGAGCCAGCCCTTCGACGTGGCGAAAGTCTTTACCGGGTCCGACGGCGTTCAGGTGCCGCTGGAGGAAACCATCGCGTCGTTCAAGGCTGTGGTTGCCGGTGAATACGATCACCTGCCGGAAGCGGCCTTCTACATGGTTGGCGGCATCAAGGACGTGGTGGAAAAAGCCCAGCGTCTTGCCGCGGCTGCGGCCTAAGGGGGCAACATGGCAAGCACACTGCAATTCGATCTGGTAAGCCCGGAACGCAGGCTTGCCTCCGTTCAGGCGACCGAGGTTCAGATCCCCGGCGCTGACGGCGACATGACGGCGATGGAGGGGCATGCCCCGACCATCGCCACCCTGCGCCCCGGCATTCTGAAGGCCAAGGCTGCGGATGGCGACAAGTCTTATGTCGTGACCGGCGGTTTCGCGGAAATCACCGCGGCAGGCGTTTCGGTTCTGGCCGAGCGCGCCATTCCGGTCGAGGAAGTGACCGCGTCGCTTATGGATCTGTTGGTCGCGGATGTGACCGAGGCGGCCGGGTTGAACCCCGACAAGGACGCCGCAGCCAAAACGATGGCCGATCTGGCCGCGATGCGGGCAGCGACGGGCCTCTGATCCAGACCAAGCTTTTGTGAAAGGCCCCGCTCAGGCGGGGCCTTTTGCGTTTTCGTCCTTTTCCTGCCCGAATTTCAGGGTAGTTTGCAGGCTTGGAACCACCTGAAGTTGAATTGCGCATGAAAAGACTGACCTCCGCCTCTTTCGGCATTCAACACGGCTCTCGCGTGCTGTTTTCCGACTATGCCGATGGTGGGGTGATGTGGACCGGGCAGGGCGATCGGGAAAGCCGCCATGTGATCGCCTTTAAAGAGCCGTTTCGGGATGCGCCGGTGGTTATGGTGTCGATTTCCATGTGGGACACCGACCACAAGCACAACGCCCGCGCCGATCTGACCGCCGAGAAGATCACGGAGGCCGGGTTCCATCTGGTGTTCCGGACCTGGGGCGATACGCGCGTGGCACGGGTTCGGGCCGATTGGACGGCCTTTGGCGCGGTGCGCGATGAGGATGAGTGGGATCTATACTGACCCGCAGCGCAGGCCGCGGCGGCGGAGCCTCCGGCGGGAGTATTTAAGCCGAGATGAGGGGCAAAGGCCCCGTCCCGATACCCGCCGAAGAAAACCCCGACTTACCGCTGCCGCGCCCTGACCTGTGGATCAGGAGCGCTGATACATGCCCTCATAAATCGGCACGAGGGTGTCGGTTTCAAACAGCGACGAGACAGAGGTTCCGTTCCAGATGTTCAGGATGGCTTGGGCGAACATGGGGGCCGTGGGCACGATGCGGATGTTGCTGGCGGCCTTGACGGCCTCGGTCGGCTCGATGCTGTCGGTGATGACCAGAGATTTCATCACCGAATTTTGCACGCGCTCTACTGCCGGGCCGGAAAGCACGCCGTGGGTGATGTAGCTGTGCACTTCGGTCGCACCGTTCTGGATCAGCACTTCGGCGGCTTTGCACAGGGTGCCGGCGGTGTCGCAGATGTCATCGACGATGATGCACTTTTTGCCTTCGACATTGCCGATCACGGTCATCTCGGCGATCTCGCCCGCCTTTTCGCGGCGTTTGTCGACGATGGCGAGCGGGGCGTTGATGCGCTTGGCCAGTTCGCGCGCACGGGCCACGCCGCCCACGTCGGGAGAGATGATCATCAGGTCTTGCAGTTGGCCCTTGAAGTTGTGCTCGATATCCAGCGCGAAGACCGGCGAGGCATAAAGGTTGTCAACCGGGATGTCGAAGAAGCCCTGAATCTGGGCCGCGTGCAGATCGAGGGTCAGGACGCGGTCCACCCCGGCCTCGGCGATCATGTTGGCGACCAGTTTGGCGGTGATGGGCGTGCGGGCCTTGGCGCGGCGGTCTTGGCGGGCGTAGCCGAAGTAGGGGATCACGGCGGTGATACGATCAGCCGAGGACCGGCGCAGCGCGTCGGTCATGATCAGCAATTCCATCAGGTTGTCGTTGGCCGGGTTGGAAGTGGGCTGGATGATATACATGTCCTCGCCCCGGACGTTCTCATAGACCTCAACAAAGATCTCTTGATCGTTGAACCGTTCGATCCGCGCATCGACGAGATTGACGCTCATCCCCCGGTGCATCGACATTCGGCGGGCGATGGATTTTGCGAGGGAAAGGTTGGCGTTGCCGGAAATCAGTTTCGGCTCGGTATTTGCAGGCATCGGGATCTCCGGGTGCAGCGGATTCGGGGAAGTTGACACCGCTTATCACCCGGATAGGGTCTTTGAAAGTTTGAAGCCGGAAAGGACGCGTTTATGGCGCATATTGATTACTACTTTGCCGTGATGTCGCCGTTCTGCTATCTGGCAGGCGACCGGATGGAGGCGATTGCGGCCCGGCATGGGGCCAGTGTTCGGTATATCCCGCTGGATGGCCCGGCCTTGTTTCCCCGGACCGGGGGGCTGGCCTTGCCCGACCGGCATCCCTCGCGCAAAGCCAACCGGTTGCAAGAGCTGCGCCGTCAGGCCGCAAAGCTGGGTTTGCCGATCCAGTTGCAGCCCGCGCATTTCCCGGTGAACGGGGCGCCGGCGGCCTATGCGGTGATTGCGGCGCAAAAGGTTGGCGGTGGGGATCTGGCGGGGTTGGCGCAGGCCTTTCCGCGCGCCGTCTGGGCCGAAGGGCGCAACATCGCCGAGGACGGGGTGGTGCGCGACTTGTTGGCAGCCCACGGGTTTGATCCGGCGATTGCCGACCGGCACATGCTGATGGCGGCAGAGACCTATGGCGCCAATCTGGAAGAGGCGGTGGCGCGCGGCGTGTTCGGCGTGCCGAGCTATCTGGTGGGTGAGGAATTGTTCTGGGGGCAGGACCGTCTGGCCGACCTTGATCTGCATTTGGCCGGGAAGATCTGATGCTGGAAGATATCGCGACGTTTTTGCCGCCGCATCGGGTTTGGCATGCCGGGGCGGCGCGCCCTGTTTTGGCGCTGCATTGTTCGCTGGCCCATTCCGGGGCTTGGGCGGGGCTGGCGGGTCTGTTGCCCGAGGTCTCGGTCACGGCGATGGATCAGCCGGGCCACGGGCGGGCGGGGGCTTGGGACGGGCGCAGCGACTTGCACGGCGAAGGCACGCGCGGTGCCATCGCCTTGGCCGAAGAGATTGGCGGCGGCGCGGCGATTGACCTTTTCGGCCATAGTTTCGGGGCCACGATCTGCCTGCGCATCGCGCTGGAGCGGCCCGATCTGGTGCGGTCTTTGCTGCTGGTCGAGCCGGTGATCTTTGCCGCGGCGCGTGCCGCCGATAACCCGGCCTATGCGCCGTTCCGTGCGGCCCATCTGGCTTTTGCCGCACTGGTGCAGGCGGGGCGATTTGAAGAGGCGGCGGCGCTTTTCCACGGCCAATGGGGTTCAGGCGAGCCGTTTGACGCGCTGCCTGAGCGGACGCGCGCCTATATGGTTGAGCGGATTCACCTGATCGTGGCGCAAAACCCGGTGCTGCTGGAGGACGGGGCGGGGCTGTTGCGTTACATGGGGTTGGAAAGCCTTGGTGTGCCGGTCTTGCTGGTCGAAGGCGCGCAAAGCCCGCCGATCATTGGGGCCGTGCATGCGGAACTGGCGCGGCGGCTGCCGCAAGCCACAAGGCTATCGGTGCCCGGCGCGGGGCATATGGTGTCGATCACTCATGCCGGAGAGTTGGCCCCTGCGGCGCGGACGCATCTGGCGGGCTGTTAGGCGGCGCCAAGCGCCCGCAAGAAGCCATCCACATCCGCCTCGGTCGTGGCCCATGCGGTGACGAGGCGCGCGCTTTCGCGGCCCTTTGGCGCGGGGAACGGGTAGAAGGCGGCGCCTGCGGCCTCAAGCCGCGCTTGGGTGCCTGCGGGCCATTCCGGAAACAGGATATTTGCCGGGGCCGGATGGGTCAGGGTGACCTGCGGATAGGTTTGCAGGCCGTAGCGCAGGCGCGTCGCCATGCTGTTGGCTTGGGTGGCAAGCCGCAGCCAGAGGTCGTCGGTCAGGTAGGCCTCCATCTGTGCGGACAAGAACCGGTGCTTGGACTGCAGGTGCCCGGCCCGTTTGCGGCGAAGTTCAAACTCCCACGCTTTGGCCGGATCAAAGATCACCACGGCCTCTACGCCAAGGCAGCCGTTCTTGGTGCCGCCAAAGGACACCACGTCTATCCCGGCTTTCCATGTCATCTCGGCTGCGGTGGCTTTGGTTGCGACCAGCGCATTGGCAAAGCGCGCACCATCAAGGTGGCAGGGCAGGCCGTAGCCCTTGGCAATCGCCGTCAGGGCGGCAATTTCGGCGGGCGTATACACGGTGCCTGCCTCGGTCACGTTGGTCACCGACAGCATGCCGCGTTGAACACCGTGAACCCCGGCCTCTCCGACGCGGGACAGGGCGTTGGTCAGGGTGGCGGGGGTGATCAGCCCGTGCTCGCCCTCTACGGGAATCAGCTTTGCGCCGTTGGTGAAGAATTCGGGCGCGCCGCATTCATCGACCGCGATATGGGCGTCGGCCTGCGCGAAAACCGCCGTCCACGGGGCTGCGTAGAGCGCCAGCGCCAAGGAATTCGCCGCGGTGCCGGTCGAGACAAGGTAGACCGCGGCCTCGGGGGCCTCAAACGTGGTGCGAATCTGGTCGCGGACCCGGTCCATGATCGCGTCGGCACCGTAGCTGCGGGCATAGCCTGCGTTGGCGCGCTGCAGGGCGGCCATGATTTCGGGCGCCGCGCCCGAGGCGTTGTCAGAGGTAAAGATCATCAGAGCGTTTCCTGAATGATGTAATCGTCCCAGTCATCTTCATCGACGGTCACCTCAGACACGGTCTGTCCGCGCATCGACTGGCCCGCGCTGTGGGTAAAGTCTGGATCCCCGGTGACCAAGGGGTGCCAATCGGGCAGGGGCTTGCCTTGCTCCAACAGTTTATAGGCGCAGGTCGCGGGCAGCCAATAAGCAATCTTGGGCAGGGTTTTGGTGTTCAGCCGGATACATTCGGGCACAAAGCTGAACCGGTTGGCGTAGTTGGAGCAACGGCAGCTTTCATTGTCCAGCAAACGGCAAGCCACGCGGGTGTATTCCACCTCACCTGTGTCTTCGTATTCGATCTTGTTCAGGCAGCATTTGCCGCAGCCGTCACAGAGCGCCTCCCATTCAGGGGCGGTCATCTTTTTGAGGGGAACGGTTTCCCAGAACTTTGGTCGCAGATTTTCCATCGCGCCAAACTGACGAAGCTGCGCGGAAAAGGAAAGGGGGGTCAGAGCGCGGAAAGGATCGCGCGGGCCTTGTCACAGTCGGCGGCCATCTGGGTGATCAGCGCCGGCAGACCGTCAAACTTCAACTCCGGGCGCAGATAGTCGACAAAACCGATGGAAAGGTGTTCGCCGTAAAGATCGCCCTGAAAGTCCAGCAGATAGGTTTCCAGATTGGGCTGGTTCACGCCAAACATCGGACGCACGCCAAGGCTGGCGGCGCCTTTATAGCTGCCGGCAAAGGGGCCGGTCAGCACATCAGCCTTGACCGCATAGACGCCAAGGCGCGGCAGGTGCAGCCCGGCCACCGACATGTTGGCGGTCGGATAGCCCAGATCGCGGCCGCGCGCCTCGCCATGGATCACCTCGCCATCAATGCGGTGCCAGTGGCCCAGCATGGCGGCGGCATCACGGGGGCGGCCATCGGTCAGGGCCTGACGGATGGCGGTTGAGGAAATCTCTGTCGTGCCAGAACGGATAAGCTCGGCAATCGTCACGCCAAAGCCATAGGTCTTGCCCAAAGCCTGCAGGTCAGCGCTCGTGCCGCTGCGGCCTTTGCCAAAGCAGAAGTCGGCCCCGACCACTACATGGGAAACGCCCAGACCTTCGGCCAGAATCTCACGCGCAAAGGTATCGGGCGACATCGAGGCGATGCGCGTGTCAAAGGGCAGGGCATAAAGATCCTGCACGCCCAGCTTGGCCAAGCGGTTGGTGCGCGCCTCGGCATTCATCAGCCGAAACGGGGGCGCGTCCGGGGCAAAATATTCTCGCGGGTGGGGTTCAAAGGTGATCACGCCAAGACGGCCTTGGGTTTGGGCAAGCGCAATGACCGAACGGTGGCCGATATGGACCCCGTCAAAATTGCCCATGGCAACCGAAGCGCCTCGCGCTGCCGGATCAAGCCCTTGCCAGTCTTGGTGAACGCGCATCTTCCCCCGGTGCGGGGCCCGGCCCCGTCAGTCGAACTTGCGGCTTGGCGCCAGAACCAGCGCCTCGCCCTTCAGGACCACGGTATTGCCCACTGCGCAGTGGGTTTCAAGGGTGACACGACGGCGCGAGTGGTCAATCGCGGCCACCGTGACATGGGCATCGACGATATCCCCCGGCCGGACGGGTGCCAGAAACTTGAGCGATTGGCCCAGATAGACCGTGCCGTGGCCGGGCAATTGTTCGCCGATCACCGCCGAAATCAGCCCGGCCGTCAGCATCCCGTGGGCAATCCGGCCTTGAAAGATGGTGTCTTGGGCGTAGGCCTCATCCAGGTGGACCGGGTTGCGGTCGGTCGAGACCTCGGCAAAAAGTTCGATGTCGCGGTCGGTGACAAGTTTGCGCAAGGACCGGGTCATCCCGATCTCCAGATCTTCGATGCAGATGGTGCCGCGGGGCAGGTTGTCGAACATGGCGCGATTCCCGGTTGTTGCTGTGCAGCATAGGTCATGCCGCGCCGCAGCGCAATTCCGGTGCGCACGAATTGTGCGAAATCGTGATGTGTGGCGTAATTTTGTTACGGTGCCATTTTGGGTGGGCCGTTAGCGGAGCATGCCGATCGCGTAGGTTGCCGAAAACTGGGCCTCTTGCAACCAAGCCTCCAGCAAGGCCTTGTCCGGGTGGTTCGGGTCTGTGCCAAAGGCCGCCGCCGCGATACCGCCCGTGACAAAGAGCGTGTCGATGCCCTCGGCGATGCCGCCTTGCACGTCGGTGCCGATCCCATCGCCGATGGCCAGAAGCTGCGGGTCTTGCAGCCCCATTTCCGCCAGCCTCTGGCGGGCGAGATCGTAAACCGGAGGGTGGGGCTTGCCGTAGTAAAGCGCGGTTCCGCCCATTTTTTCATAGGCTTGCGCAAGGGCCCCGGCGCAGCAAAGCCGGGTATCGCCCATATCGACCACGATGTCGGGATTGGCGCATAGCATGGGCAGATCCCGCGTCTTGCCGCCCAGCAACACGGCGCGGTAATCATCGGGTGTCTCGGTGCCGTCGTCGCGCAGGCCCGTGCAGACGATGCCTTCCGCCTCGGCCAAGGGCACGCGGGTGATGGGGGGCTGGGTGGCGGCAAAGCGGGCGAGATCGTCGGAAAGGTCGGTGAAGAAGGGCTCATCCTTGGGGGCGCCGATGTGATAGACCTTGCGGCCCACGGCGCCCGCCAGCATCGCATATTGCGCGGCGTCGCCAGAGGTCACCACCTCATCCCAAGCATCGCGCGGCACGCCCATGGCATCCAACTGACGCACCACGCTGGATTTGGGGCGCGGCGCGTTGGTCAGCAGCACAACCTTGCCTCCTTGGGCGCGGAAGGCCTGAAGCGCCGCGACAGCGGCGGGGAAAGGCCGTTCGCCATTGTGCAGGCAGCCCCAGAGGTCACAAAGCACGGCGTCGTAGCGGGCGCTGATGGCGGAGAGCGATTGGACGATATCGGTCATGGGCGCTTTCTGAAGGGGGCGATGGGTTTGACGCGGGGTGTGGCGGGGCGGGCGGAGCCTCCGGCGGGGATATTTAAGGACAGAAAATGGGGTCTGTCGGGCGGGCCTTGGCCGGGATCTGTCCCCGTCCGGCCACGGAGTGATTGGCAGGACGGGGTGGTGTTCACGTTGGTAGGGTCAGAGTTTCAGGGCGGGGATGATCTGCTTTTTGCGGCTCATGATGCCGGGCAGGACCACGGTGTCGCCGGTGACGGTGCAGGCGAACGAGGCTTCGGCCATCGCCTTGACCAGATCGTTCGGGACGAGCAGCGTGGCTTCTTCCTTGAGGATATCCACCACGAAGAGCAGCACCTGATCGGCCCCGTCTTCGGTGGCGACGGCGGGCATGGCGGCCATCAGGCTGGCTTTGCGGTCAAGCACGGTCTTGGGCGAGGTGGTTTCCAGCACCGAGACGCGCAGTTCCTTGCCCGCGACGCTGTATTCCTTGGAATCCATGCGCAGCAGTTCGGCGTCCGAGAAGGCCGATACGTCGGATTTGGCGGCAAACATGGCGTCTGCCAGTTCGGGGATCGACACGCCCAGATCGGCGGCCAGTGCTTCGGCCACGGCGCGGTCATGGTCGGTGGTGGTGGGCGAGCGGAATTCCAGCGTGTCCGACAGGATGCACGACAGCATCGCGCCTTTGATCTCACGCGGGGCGCGGGCCAGATCGTCGCCCATGATGTCATGCATCACGGTGGCCGTGCAGGCCAGCGGGCGCATCACCACATTGATCGGGGTTTTGGTTTTCAGCCCGCCCACCAGCATATGGTGGTCGATGATCGCCATGATGGTGGCCTCATTGATCGAGGGCGGCAATTCGGCCGGGTTGTTGGTGTCGACGATCACCACGCGGTCATCAGCGGTGACGTCCGAGATGATCGGCGGTTTCTCAAAGCCCCAATGTTTCAGCACGAAGGCCGCTTCGGTGTTCGGCTCACCCAGCAGGCGCGGCACTGCGTCGCCGCCGCGGACATTGGTCAGATACCAAGCCCAGATGATCGCCGAAAGGGTGGCATCGGTGTCGGGGGATTTGTGGCCGAAAACGAGGGTGCTCATGAGATACGCCTTAGAGGGAGGGGTTTGGGCGGCTTATAGGCAAGGGCGGGGCGCTTGTCACGCCCTTCGCCCGCAGGCTGGGCGGGGCTGCGGCGATGTGCCGTGGCGGGTCAGGGCAGGGGATGCGGCGCCTTGGGCAGGGTGGCCCACTGGGCCGGATCGTGGCCCATGATCAGCGTGGCGCCCAATTCGGCCTGCAGGGCCAGAAGACGGTTGCCAGAGGTGGCGGCGGCGGTCGGGTCCACCGCGTCGGCGTAGCCTTCGGCCGGTTCTGACGCGCGGTTGATCGCGTCGGCGGCAAGGATCACCGGGCCGGAAGGCAGGTGGGCCAGCAGCGACAGATGGCCGGGCGTATGGCCGGGGGTGGGCAGGGCGGTCAGGCCGGTGCAGATCAGCGTATCGGTGGTGATCTCGATATAGGGAAGGTCGGGCCAGGCGAGGGGCCGGGCATCGCCCCAATAGATCGGGCGCGGCTCTGCTCGCTCGGTTTTGGTCAGCAGGATCGGGCACGACAGCAAAGGCAGCCCGCCGACGTGGTCAATATGCGCGTGGCTAAGCACCGCCAAGGTCAGATCGGCAGGCGTCAGCCCCATCAGCGCCAGTTGCCCGGTGAGGGTTTGGCGCGCGGTAAAGGCGATCAGGCGGCCAAAGCCGGACAGGCCGTCGCGGGCATCAAGGGCGGCGTAATCCTGCGCGTAGCCCGCATCGAAGCCGGTATCGAACAGGATTTTCGCGCCCCTGTCGGTTTCCAGCAAAAAGCCCTGAATGCCGATCGTGCGCTTGCCGGGGCCCACGTCAAACAGGCCAAGGTCCAGCACGGTCAGGCGGGTCAGGGTGTGGCCCTCAAGGGCGGAAAGCGGGGTCATTTCAGGGGCAGCCTTTCAAGGGTAAACCCGTCGCGTTCCAGCAAGGCAAGCACCCCCTGTTGGCCCGACAGGTGGAGCGCGCCGAACGCCACCAGAACCGGGGCCTTTTCAGAGGCGGCCTCAATCACCGGAATCCACGCGCGGTTGCGTTGTTTCATCAGGACTTCTTCGGTCAGATCATATTCCTGTGCCACTTTTTCGGGGGTGGCGCCGGGGAGTTTCAACGCCTCACTGCGCATGAAATCCCAGATCAGGCGGCCCTCTTCGGCAAAATAGCTGTCGGCCAAGGTCACGGCAAAATCGGCAGAGCGCGGTTCCATCGCGAGCGCCGAGGTGATCATCTCGCGTTGGTCGTCTTGGGGCAGGGCATCAAATATGCCAAAGATCGTGTCATAGGGTTCAAGCGACTGGATGGGCAGGGCGCGGGCCTCGGCCTCGGTGATCAGCTGGCGGTCAAGGCCGTTTCCACCATCGGCCAGTGCGGTCATGTTGCAGGCGGGAATGCCCAGCAGCATCGTCAGATACCAAGGCCGCAGTTTGGCGACCATGAAGGCGGGCACGCCGCGCGCCTGCATTGCCGCTGCGAGTTGCTGCCATTCGGCCTCGGGCAGGGATTCGCGCAAGGTGGGGCCTTCGGAGGCGATCATCAGCGAGGGGTCTTTGGCCAGACGTGCCTTCAGCGCGGCCTCTTCTTCGGGGCCAGCCTCAACCAGCAAGGCCGAGACGCCGTCGAGAACGGGGGCCAGTTTGGCGCGGGCGGCGACGTGGCGGGGGTCATCCAGATGGAAGGTGCCGATCAGATAGATGACCTGATCCCCCCGTTCTGCGCGCCAGAACAGCCCGTTGGCGTAGGGAATCTGCGCGGTTTGCGCGCGCAGGGCGATGGCTTCGGCGGCGGGAAGGGCGGCGATCAGGTTCACGCCGTTGCAGTCGGCAGCCGAGGGCGTTGCGGCCAGCCCGGCCAGCAAAATGGCCGCAAGGCGGGCAACGATGGAACGGGGCAGGCAGGGCATGAACGGCGACCTTGTGACAATGGCGGCGGGGGCGGCAAAGCAGAGGCGGCAAAGCGGGCGCGCGCGGCAAAGGTGCCACTTCATCATGCAAAGGCCAACCCCGGCACGGCCGCTTTTCCCGCCCTTTTTTGCCGGTTTCTTTCGGGCGTGGGTGTTGACAGACGGGGGCGGAGCGCCTACTTCAAGCCTCGTTAGCACTCACCAAAGACGAGTGCTAATCTCATTCAAACCTGGAAACTCAAGGGAGTGTAACCAGATGGCATTCACACCGCTGCATGACCGCGTATTGGTCCGTCGCATTGAAGGCGAAGACAAGACCAAAGGCGGATTGATCATCCCCGATTCCGCAAAGGAAAAACCCGCAGAAGGCGAGATCGTTTCGGCTGGTCCGGGCGCTCGCAAAGACAGCGGCGAGTTGATCGCTCCGTCGGTTAAGGCCGGCGACAAGATCCTGTTCGGCAAATGGTCGGGCACCGAAGTTAAACTGAACGGCGAAGATCTGCTGATCATGAAAGAAAGCGACATCCTCGGGATCATTTCCTGAGCCTGAGCCGGGGCGTGCCTGCCACGTCCTGTGTTGTGGATCGCTTTCACTTTCAACATCTTAGATAGGAGTTTCCCCCATGGGAGCTAAAGACGTACGTTTTGACACCGATGCTCGCGACCGCATGCTGCGCGGCGTGAACATTCTGGCTGACGCTGTCAAAGTCACGCTCGGCCCGAAAGGCCGTAACGTGGTTATCGACAAATCCTTCGGCGCTCCGCGCATCACCAAAGACGGTGTGACGGTTGCCAAGGAAATCGAACTGTCCGACAAGTTCGAGAACATGGGCGCTCAGATGGTAAAGGAAGTCGCTTCCCGCACCAATGACGAAGCAGGCGACGGCACCACCACCGCCACCGTTCTGGCCCAAGCCATCGTCAAAGAGGGCGTGAAAGCGGTTGCCGCTGGCATGAACCCGATGGACCTGAAGCGCGGCATCGACATGGCAACTGCCAAAGTCGTCGCAGCGATCAAAGCGGCCTCGCGTCCGGTCAACGACAGCGCTGAAGTCGCGCAGGTCGGCACCATCTCGGCAAACGGCGAAGCAGAAATCGGTCGTCAGATCGCAGATGCGATGCAAAAAGTCGGCAACGAGGGTGTCATCACCGTCGAAGAGAACAAAGGCCTTGAGACGGAAACCACCGTCGTTGAAGGCATGCAGTTCGACCGCGGCTACCTGTCGCCCTACTTCGTGACCAACGCCGACAAGATGGTTGCGGATCTGGAAGACTGCCTTGTGCTGCTGCACGAGAAAAAGCTGGGCTCGCTCCAGCCGCTGGTTCCGCTGTTGGAAGCCGTTATCCAGTCGCAAAAGCCGCTTCTGATCATCTCGGAAGACGTTGAAGGCGAGGCTTTGGCCACGCTGGTCGTGAACAAGCTGCGCGGCGGCCTGAAAATCGCGGCTGTCAAAGCTCCGGGTTTCGGCGATCGTCGCAAGGCGATGCTGCAGGATATCGCTGTTCTGACCGGTGGTCAGGTGATCTCTGACGATCTGGGCATGAAGCTTGAGAATGTCACGCTGGACATGCTGGGCCGTGCCAAGAAAATCTCGATCACCAAAGACACCACGACCATCGTTGATGGCGCTGGCGTCAAAGCTGAAATCGAAGCCCGCGTGGCCCAGATCCGTCAGCAGATCGAAGACACCACTTCGGACTACGACCGTGAGAAGCTGCAAGAGCGCGTGGCCAAACTGGCTGGCGGCGTTGCCGTGATCAAGGTTGGCGGCATGACCGAAATCGAAGTCAAAGAGCGCAAAGACCGCGTTGATGACGCTTTGAACGCGACCCGTGCGGCCGTGCAAGAAGGCATCGTGGTCGGCGGCGGCGTGGCTTTGATCCAGGCTGGTAAAGTGCTGGAAGGCATGGTTGGCGCGAACGCTGACCAGACCAACGGTATCGCCATTGTCCGCAAGGCTCTGGAAGCTCCGCTGCGTCAGATCGCACAGAACGCTGGCGTCGATGGCGCTGTCGTGGCTGGCAAAGTCCGCGAATCCAACGACAAGACCTTTGGCTTCAACGCGCAGACCGAAGAATATGGCGACATGTTCAAGTTCGGCGTCATTGACCCGGCCAAAGTCGTTCGTACCGCGCTGGAAGATGCAGCGTCTGTTGCTTCGCTCCTGATCACCACCGAGTGCATGATCGCTGATCGTCCGGCTGACAAGTCGGCTGGCGGCGGCGGCATGGGCGGCATGGGCGGCATGGACGGGATGATGTAATCATCCTGTGAAGCGAGGGGGTTTCCCCTCCTTTCCAGATGCTTTTCGCCGCAAGGCGGGATAGAGAAGGGCGCTCCATCGGGGCGCCCTTTTCCATTGGGTGCTGATCTTTATTGCATGCGGGTCTTTATTGGGTGCCGGTCTTTATTGGGTGCGGGGCACAGGGCGGGGTGAGGGATGCGGCTGGTCTTGTTGACAGCACTGGCGATGGTGGCCTTTGCGGCCAATTCGGTGCTGAACCGGATGGCCTTGGCGGGCGGAGAGATGGATGCCCAAAGCTTCGCCCTGATCCGCTTGATGGCGGGTGCGGCGGTGCTGGCGGGATTGGTGCTGGCGCGGCGTCTGGCGCTGGGCGTGGCGGTGTGGCCGGGTAGGCGCGGGCGCATCGTCGGCGTGGCGGGCCTGCTGGTGTATCTTTTTGCCTTTTCTGCCGCTTATACCAGTTTGGCGGCGGGAACCGGCGCGCTGGTTCTGTTTGGCGCGGTGCAGATCACCATGTTTGCCGGGGCGCTGTGGGGCGGCGATGTCGTGCGGCCATCGCGCTGGATCGGCGCGGGCATGGCCTTTGGCGGGCTGTGCCTGCTGGTCGCGCCCAGCCTTGCGGCGGGCGGGTTTGGCGTGACGATGGCGATGGCCCTCGCCGGGGTGGGTTGGGGGTTTTACTCTTTGGCTGGGCGGGGGGCGACGGACCCGCTGGCGGCGACGGCGTGGAATTTCGTGCTGGCGGTGCCTCCGGCGCTGGTGCTCTGGGCGGTTGCGGCAGGTCCGGGGCTGACCAAGGACGGCGTGGGGCTGGCGGTGTTGTCGGGGGCGGTCAGTTCCGGCTTGGGCTATGCGCTATGGTATCGGCTTTTGCCGCAACTGGGGGCGGCGCGCGGCGCGGTTGCGCAGTTGACGGTGCCCGTGATCGCGGCGGCAGGCGGCCTTGCGATGATCGGTGAAAGCGTGACATGGCATTTCGCACTTTCAGCCGCCGTTGTGCTGGCCGGGGTGGCGGTGGCCAGCCGCTAAAGCGCCAAGAGCCGTTAAAGCGTCAAGAGCCGCTAAAGCGGCTTTACCAACCGGTGAATCCAATGATCTGTCACGTCATTGTAACGGCTTTGACCGGTTGGCACAAAGCCTTCACGGTCCCAAAAGGCGCGGCCCTTGCTGTTCTCCGCCAAGACGGCAAGGAACAACTGCGGCGCCTGTGCGGCCCGCGCAAGCGCCTCGATATGGGCCAGAAAGGCCGCGCCATAGCCTTGGCCACGGGTGCGGGGGGCAAGCAGCATAAGGCCAAGATAGGCGTCTTGCGGCGCGGGAAATCCAAAGGAAAGCTCGGCCACGCCGCCAAGCTGATCCCCCTCAAACAACCCCAACCGATGGGATTTGGCCGGATCGCAACCGGGCGGGCCGTCGGTAAAGAACGCCGCGGCAGTTTCAGCGGTGGGCGGTTTGCGGTCTGTCATCTGCCAGAATTCGGTAGCCTCTGCATACAGCGCCTCAATCAGTGGCAGGTCAACAATGGGGTCAAGGGGTCTGATCAGCATAGGAAATCCGCAAGATTTCAAGGGTAAGCGGGCCGTTGGGGCGGGCCCATGTCACGTCGTCTCCGACAGCCGCCCCCATCAGCGCGCGCGCAAGCGGGGACTGGGGCGCGATGCGGTTGCGTCTTGCGTCGGCCTCATCCTCGCCGGTGATCTCATAGGTTGTCTCGCCGCCGCTGGGATCGGCCACGGTGACCGCCAGGCCAAAGGCAACCTCGGTCAGGGGCAGGGTGGCGGTGTCCAGCAACAGGGCCGACCGCAGGCGGGCCTCAAGATAGCGGATGTCGCGCTCTGCTGCGGCCTCGGGCAGCTTGTCCAGCCGTTCGGGCCGGGCCTTGAGCGCGGCCAGCCGCCGCTGCTCGGCCAGCAACCGCGCCTGAAGGGCGGCAAGGCCGCGCGGGGTGACATAGTTCGGATGCGGCGACAGGGGCAGGTCAGGCAGCGGGTCCAACGCGCCGTCGCCCTCTTTGACAAAGGCGCGGCTCATCTCACCAACACCTCTAACGGGTCGTAGAGCAGGCTTTGGCCCCAAGCCGCCCCGATCAGGCTATCGGGTTTGAAGCGGATTTTGCCGTGGAAAAGATCGGCCTGCGAAAAGAAGCGCCGCTCTGTCACCACGCCTTCGGGATCGCGCCACGACGGATCAAGCCGGCCCGCGGTGATCGTGCAGCGAAAGAACAGATCCACCTGATGAAAGCCCGAAACCGGATCGTGGAATTCGTTGATCAGCACCGGCGCGCCCACGGCCACGGTCAGGCCGGTTTCTTCGCGGACCTCACGGATCAGGTTGTCGGGAAGCGAATGGCCGGGTTCCACCCCGCCCCCCGGCGCGCACCACAAATCCGACTTGCCGCCCGGAAAGGCGTTGACAAGCAACAGTTCATCCTGATGCAGGATCAGTGCGCGGGTGGCCAGACGGGTGGTGCGGCGGGTCGGTTTCGGCATGGGCCAAGGCTGCTGCGCCTTGGCCCGATTGTCCAGCCCTTTGCGCCGTCAGGCCGGGGCGGGCAGTGCGTTTGTCCGTTCCCGCTCGGACCACAAAAGATAGGCCGAACCGGCAAGGATCAGCGCGATCCCAAGCCAATAGCTGCCCGCAGGCACATCGCCAAACACCAGCCAGCTGACAAAGATGTTCGACAAAAGTTTCAGATCGTCAAAGGGTTGCACAAACGCGGCATCGGCGGCGGCATAGGACAACGTCAGCAAATGCTGGGCCGCAAAGATCAGCACGCCGCCAAAGATCAACAGCAGCAGGATCTGTCCAGAGGGAAGTTCCATCCCCGCCTGCAAGGAAAAGACGCCGTTGATCGGGGTCAGCAGCACCAAAAGCCAAAGCGTGATCGAGTTCTGGCTTTCCTCGCGCGTCAGCCGTTTGGTGATCAATGAGGCCGCGGCCCACAACAGCGCCGCGCCAAGGGGATAGAGCATGGCAACAGGCAGGCCACTTTCCCACGGGCGCAGCAGCACCATGGCACCGGCAAAGCCGATCCCCGCCGAAATCCAGCGGTTGGCCGAGACGGACTCGCGCAGGAACACCACCGCCCCCAGCATCACGAAAAACGGCGAGGTCATCACCAGCGCCACAACGTGCCATGTCGGCAGGCCAGAGGCGAAAGCCTTGGTAAAGGCCAGAACCCCCAGCGCTGACAAGACAACCCGCAGGATGTGCAGCATCGGTTGGCGCGTCGCCAACCCCTTGATCCCTTGCTTCCAGATGAAGGGCAGCGAAAACACCAAGGCGATGGCATATTGCCAAAAGGCGTCAGACTGCGCCTTGAACCCCAGCTTGTAGGTCACGGTCCACGTGATGGCGTTGGCGGCGGCAAAGGCCATTCCCGCCAGAACCATGAACGCCGCGCCGTGAAACTTGCGCGGCAGGGTAAGTGTCGACTGATTCATGAGTGTCTCCCTTCAAGATCACGCATCAATCAGGGGGATAGGTAAGGCATAGGGCGGCGGGCGGGGTGACCCGCCTGCTGCCGGTTGCCCGACCACTCTCTTCCATCCGGACTATACCGTCGGCCCCGGAGTTACACCGGATCTGCTGACCCTCTGTTGCCAGAGGCGCTCGCGGGCTATACCGCCGGTGGGGAATTGCGCCCCGCCCTGAGAATACCGGGACCATCCCGGCCCGCTGGTTTTAGCCTGTGGGCGGGGCCGGGGCAAGCGCAGGATCGGTGCATCCTTGCGCGCAGGGTGTGCGTAGGCTTTATGGCACTATGCGTACAAAGATTGTCCTTAGTGTTGTGTTGAGCGGCCTTGCCGCCCCCGCCCTGGCCGCCCCCGCCCTGGCCGCCCCCGCCCCAGCTGATTGCGTGGTGCTCTTGCACGGGTTGGCCCGGACAGAGAACTCGCTTCTGGTGATGGCCGCCGCGTTAGAGCGGCACGGCTACCAAGTGGTCAATGAGGGTTACCCCTCAACCAGCGCGCCTATTGAGGAACTGGCGCTGGGGGTCGGTGCGCGGGTTGCCCGCTGTGCCGACGGCGCAAGGGTGCATTTTGTGACGCATTCGATGGGGGGCATTTTGCTGCGCGTCTGGATGCAGGATCACCGGCCCGCACAGATGGGACGCGCGGTGATGCTTGCCCCGCCCAACGGCGGTTCGGAACTGGTGGATGCGTTCGGTGAAATCAGCGCCTTCGAGTGGCTTAACGGCCCTGCGGGGATGGAACTGGGCACCGCGGCCGGGTCGGTGCCGTTGTCCTTGCCCGCGGTTGATTTTGATCTGGGGGTGATTGCGGGGGATCAGTCGATCAACCCGATCACCTCAGGGGTCATTCCCGGCGAGGATGATGGCAAAGTCTCGGTTCAAAGCACCGAAGTGGCGGGCATGGCCGATCACATCGTCTTGCCCGTGACCCATACCTTCATGATGCTGGACCCGATGGTGATCGCGCAGGTTCTGGCGTTTCTGAAAGACGGCCGGTTTGACCGGGGGTTGGGGACGGCTGATGCCATTGCGATAGCGGTCGGAAAATAGGGGGCAAGATGGGCGAGAAGATCAGCTACACGGGTTTGGCCAAGGCGGTGTCGCGTTGGACCGGGCGGCCCACGACCTTTCTGCTGTCGGTCGGGGTGATCGTGGCTTGGGTTGTGACAGGGCCGCTCTTTGGCTTTTCCGACACATGGCAGTTGGTGATCAACACCGGGACAACGATCATCACCTTTCTGATGGTCTTTCTGATCCAGAACACCCAGAACCGCGACACCAGAGCGATCCAGTTGAAACTGGATGAGCTGATCCGCGCGACCGAGGGCGCGCATAATGCGCTGCTGGATCTGGAAGAACTGGACGAAAAGGCGCTGGAAGCCTTCCGCACCCGGTATGAGGCTTTGGCCCGCGTGGCGCGCAGCGAGGCGGCTTCGGGCCGCTCGGACACGGGAACCCCGGAAACCTGACGCGGGCGGCGTCCGGAACTCCCTACTTTCGCGATGCACGGAAGCGGCGTAGGCTTGTCAAAAGCATTGGACACGGGTCTTTGATATGTCAGGTCGCCGCGCGCATTGGTTGCTGGTTGGAATTTGGGCCGCTGTGGTGGCTGTGCTTGCGGGCGCGCCAGCCTTGGCTGAGGGGCGCAAGTTGGCGCTAGTGGTTGGCAATGAGGCCTACCAGAACGTGCCGGGCCTGACGACACCGGGGGCCGATGCGCAGGACATGTCCAAGGCGCTGCGGGATCTGGGCTTTGAAGTCACGGTCCTGACCGATGTGGGCACGCAGGTTTTCGACGCGGTGGTGTCCACCTTTGCCGATCAGGCCAAGGACGCGGAAACGGTGCTGTTCTATTACTCGGGCCATGCGTTTCAGATGGGCGGGGTGAACCGGCTGGTGCCGGTGACCGCCCGGCTGGACGACCCGGCCAAGCTGGAGGCTGAGACCTGGGCGCTGAATGACATTGCCCAGCGGCTGAAAGGGTCCTCCTCGCAACTGCTGATCTTTCTGGATGCCTGCCGCACCAATCCCTTGCCCGAGGCGATGCAGACCGGGTCCGCGCAGGGCGGTCTGGCGCAATATGACGGTGGCACCGGCACGTTTGTCGCCTTCGCGACCGCGCCGGGGCAGGTGGCGTGGGACAAGACGGCAGGCTCGGCCAACAGCCCCTTTACCGGTGCTCTGCTGGCACGGATCGCCAAGCGCGGCCAAAGCATTTCCGACCTTATGATCGGCGTGCGCAATGATGTGGATGCCGCCACGCAGGGCAAACAAACCCCGTGGGAACAATCGTCGCTGCGCAGCCAGTTCTTCTTTTTGCCTCCCGTTGCCGCAGCCGAACCTTTGGCTGAGGCCGAGCCTTTGGCTGAAGCCGAGGCGCTGCCCGATTTTGACATCGTGGATATGGCCACCGAAATCCTGCCGCCCGCCTTGCCTGCAGGCAGCGCCGTGATCCAGAGCATTGACGGCAAAGGCAAGATCCGTCTTGCCGCGCTGAGCAGCGAAACCCGCAGCCTGCCGGTGATCGGCGGGGTTGCGGCCAATGCGGGCGCTCGGATCAAGGGCGGCGATGTCGGGGCGGTTGCCCCGCCGGTGCCCCAGACCGTCGCTGTGCCCCAAAATGTGCCCGAAGGTATCCAGCGCGAATTGCAGCGGATCGGGTGCTACGCGATGCAGGTTGACGGCGACTGGGGGAACGGCTCGCGCAATGCGATGAAGGAATACTACAAGGCCAAGAAGGTCGAACCGGGCGAATTGGAGCCGACGGTAGAGGTCTATGTGGCGCTGGCCAAAGAGCCGGAAAAGACCTGTGACGCCCCCGCCCCCGTTGCGGCCAAAAAGCCCGCCGCGAAAAAGCCGGCAACGACCACGAAAAAGCCCGCGACCACGACAACGAAAAAGCCTGCCGCTGCCGCACCCGCTCCGCCCGCCGAAAAGAAGGGCCCCCGCTGCAAGTTCCTTGTGGTGGCTGTGGTGTGTTCCTGACCCGGCAAACCTGATCCGGCAAACCTGATCCGACCGCCGCGTTAGCGCCGGACGATCCGGTTCACATGGCCCATCTTGCGGCCGGGCCGGGCTTCGGCCTTGCCGTAAAGATGGATCGCGGTGTCGCGCTCTTTCAGCAGGGCCGGCAACCGGTCAATGTCATCGCCGATCAGGTTTTCCATCACCACATCGCTGTGCCGCCCACCGTCACCCAAGGGCAGGCCAGCCACCGCGCGGATGTGCTGCTCAAACTGATCCACCGCACAGCCGTTCTGTGTCCAGTGGCCCGAGTTGTGGACTCGCGGTGCGATCTCATTGACGATCAAGCCCTTGGGCGTGACAAACAACTCCACCCCCATCACGCCCACATAATCCAGCGTCGTCAGGATTCGCGCCGCCAGCAACACCGCATCGCTGCGCTGCGAGGGCGTCAGTTTTGCGGGCAAGGTTGTGCTGTGCAAGATGCCGCCGCGATGCACGTTCTCGCCCGGATCATAGCAGGCGACCGACCCATCCAGCCCACGCGCGGCAATCACCGACACCTCATGGCTGAAGTCGATGAACCCTTCGAGCACGGAGGCCGCCCCACCCATCGCGGCATGGGCGCTGCTTGCCTCATCGGGGGCCATGATTCGGGCCTGCCCTTTGCCGTCATAGCCCAGCCGTGTGGTCTTCAGGATTGCGGGCGTGCCGATCCGAGCGAGCGCGGCTTGCAGATCCGACAGGCTTTGGACCGCCGCATAGGGCGCGCAGGCCAGACCCAGACCGGTCAGGAACTCTTTTTCCTGAATGCGGTCTTGTGAGATCGCCAGCGCTTTGCGGTTCGGGCGGATCGGGCGCAGCGCCTCCAGCGCATCAAGGGCGGCGGTGGGGATGTTCTCAAACTCATAGGTGATGACATCCACGCTGCGGGCAAAGGACCGCAGGGCGTCCAGATCGTCATAACCGGCGGTCGTCAGCGCATGGGCCACATCGGCGGCGGGCGGATTGACGGAAGGCTCAAAGATATGGGTCTTGTAACCCAGGCGGGCCGCCGCGACGGCAAGCATCCGGCCCAACTGGCCGCCGCCCAGAATGCCAATCGTGGCGCCAAGGGGAAGATCAGACATCCTGCGGCTCCTCCGGGATTGAGGCGGTCAGGGCGGCGCGCCACGCATCCAGCCGGGCGGCAAGCTCTGCGTCGTTCAGCGACAGGATACCCGCCGCCAGCAAGGCCGCATTGGCCGCCCCTGCAGCCCCGATGGCCATGGTCGCAACCGGGTAGCCCTTGGGCATTTGCAAGATGGAATAGAGGCTGTCGACGCCAGACAGCGCCTTGGTCAGCACCGGCACCCCGATCACCGGCACCCGCGTCTTGGAGGCCATCATGCCCGGCAAATGCGCCGCACCACCCGCGCCCGCGATGATCACCTTCAGGCCACGGTCAACCGCCGTCTTGCCATAGGCCCACAAACGATCCGGTGTGCGATGGGCCGAGACGATCTTTGTCTCATGGGAAATGCCCAGTTCGGTCAGAAGCAGGGCGGCTTCCTTCATTGTCGGCCAGTCGGACTGGCTTCCCATGATGATTCCCACGTCAACAGTCATCCGCGCCTCCTGTCGTTCAGGGCGGATTATACCGGGGGCAGGGGTGCAGCAAGGGTTTGGTGACGGCGCGGCGACAGGTGTGGCCGCGATCCCGCGCTTTGGCAGCGCCAAGCGGGTCGGCTTAGGCGATGATGTCGGGGATCAGCCGGTCTTCCAGTTTGACGATCTGATCCTTTAACGACAGCTTTTGCTTTTTGAGCCGCCGCAAGATCAACTGATCCGGACGCCCATCCATTTCAAGCGCGCGGACTGCCTCATCAAGGTCGCGATGCTCACGCCGAAGCACCTCCAGACGGAAGCGCATCAGGTCTTCGAAATTCATTTCGTTTGGGGCATTCATGGCAGGATAGCGTCCAGTCTTCTTGGCTTTCCTTACGATACAGCGATTCGCACCGCGCGCGGGAAGATTCTTGTACGGTTGATCAAAAAATCCCGTGTTCCTCCGCTCTTGCGGGGCAGGGCTTGCGGCCCCATATTTACAACACAGGGTCGCCAATGCCGGGGCCTTGAGTGTTCGGCCCGCAAACGGCCAAAACCAGATGTCGCTTTCGAAAAGGACATGGGAATGACGAAACTGACCTTGGGCGCGCACCCGTACCTGCTGGGCTTTGAACAGTTGGAACGGCTGGTGGAGCGAACCGCAAAAACCGCCTCCGAAGCCTATCCGCCGTTCAATATTGAGGCGACGTCGGAGAATACCTACCGGATCACGCTGGCCGTCGCGGGGTTTCGCGAAGAGGATCTGGCGATCACGGTTGAGGATCGCCAGCTGGTCATCCGCGGGCGCCAGTCCGATGAGGCGGGTGAGCGGATATTCCTGCACCGCGGCATCGCCGCCCGCGCCTTCCAGCGCAGTTTTGTGCTGGCTGACGGGGTTGAGGTGGGCTTGGCCAACCTTGAGCATGGCCTGCTCAGCATCGACCTGCACCGTTCAGCCCCCGAAACCGTCGTGCAAACCATTCGTATCGGCCGCAAATAAGGAGAACGTCATGGACGTGAAATACAACCCCCTGCCCGCAGCCGAGTCTGCCATCGTCTACATCCGCCCCATCGCCGTGGCGGGGCTGTCTGATGACCTGCGCGCCCAGATTGGTGAAGTGGAAACCGTCTATTCGGTACACCGCCCCGATGGGGAGCGATTGGCGCTGGTGGCCGACCGCAAGCTCGCCTTCGCCCTGGCGCGGGAAAATGAGATGGTCCCGGTGAACGTGCACTGAGCCCGTGCCGGGTTCTGTCCTGCAGCGCATTGCCGTGGCGGCGGATGCCTCCGGCGGGAGTATTTGGGCCAAGATGAAAGGGCTTTTTCTTTCTTGAGGCTTGGCGTGGCAGGAATGACAAGCAAAAGGCCGCCCGTTGGGGCGGCCTTTGTTGTTACGGCGGGTGTTTGTGCGGGGCTGATCAGGCTTTGATCAGGCCGAGGCTTTCCAGTTTCAGGATCACCTGATGGGCGCAGCTGTCGACATCGGTGCCTTCGGTGTCGAGCACGATTTCGGCTTTGACCGGAACCTCATAGGGGTCGGAAATCCCGGTGAATTCCTTGATCTTGCCTTCGCGGGCCAGCTTGTAGAGGCCTTTGCGGTCGCGGCGTTCGCATTCTTCAACAGAGGTCGCGACGTGGACCTCAAGGAAGGCGCCATAGGTTTCGACCATTTCGCGCACCGCACGGCGGGTCGCGGTGTAGGGGGCGATCGGCGCGCAAATGGCGATGCCGCCGTTCTTGGTGATCTCGGACGCGACATAGCCGATGCGGCGGATGTTGATGTCGCGGTGCTCTTTCGAGAAGCCGAGTTCCGAAGACAGGTGTTTGCGCACCACGTCGCCGTCCAGCAGCGTCACCGGGCGACCGCCCTGTTCCATCAGCTTGACCATCAAAGCGTTGGCGATCGTTGATTTTCCCGAACCGGACAGACCCGTGAAGAACACCGTGAAGCCCTGCTTGTCACGCGCCGGAGAGGTTTTGCGCAGTTGGCTGACCACCTCGGGGAAGGAAAACCATTCCGGGATATCCAGCCCTTCGCGCAGGCGGCGGCGCAATTCGGTGCCCGAAATATCCAGCACCGTCGCGCCCTCGGGGACTTCGTTTGCGGGGAAATACGAGGCCTTTTCCTGCACATAGACCATGTGCTTGAAATCCACCATGGTCACGCCGATTTCGGCCTCGTGCTGTTTGAACAGCACTTGGGCGTCGTAGGGGCCGTAGAAATCCTGCCCTTGCGAGTTTTTGCCCGGCCCGGCGTGGTCACGGCCCACGATGAAGTGGGTGACGCCGTGGTTGCGGCGGATGATGCCGTGCCAGACCGCTTCGCGCGGGCCAGCCATGCGCATGGCGAGGTTCAAAAGGCTCATCGAGGTGGTCGAGGCCGGGTACTTGTCGATCACCGCCTCATAGCAGCGCACGCGGGTGAAATGGTCTACGTCGCCCGGCTTGGTCATGCCGACCACCGGATGGATCAGCAGGTTGGCCTGCACTTCCTTGGCGGCGCGGAAGGTCAGTTCCTGATGCGCGCGGTGCAGCGGGTTGCGGGTCTGGAAGGCCACGATTTTCTTCCAGCCCATCTTGCGGAAGAAGGCGCGCAATTCGTTGGGCGTATTGCGGCGGGCCTTGAAATCATAATGCACTGGTTGTTGGATGCCGGTGATCGGGCCGCCAAGGTAGACCTTGCCCGCGACGTTGTGCAGGTAGTTCACCGCCGGGTGGGCCAGATCATTGGCGCCAAAGACCTTTTCAGCCTCCAGATCCTTGTTGGGAACCCATTTGTCGGTGACCGACATGATCGCAAGGATCACGCCCTCTGCGTCGCGCAGGGCGATATCCTGACCGGGTTCGACCCCTTCGGCAAAGGCCTCGGACACGTCGAGCGTGACCGGGATCGGCCACAGGGCACCGTCGGCTGTGTGCATGGTGTCGACGACGCCGTCATAGTCGGCCTCGGACAAAAAGCCTTTGAGCGGGTAAAAACCGCCGTTCATCAGCAATTCCAAATCGCAGACCTGACGGTTTGTCAGATCCCATGAGCGGAGGCTGCCTGCCTCATGCTTCAGTTTCAGCGCAGAATCGGAAGAAACGAACAACTCCGGAATCGGAGCGTGATTGGAAATTGACATCGCGTAAGCTCGCTTGCTGATTTGACCTGTGGCGCGGGCGGTTCCCGCGTCTTGCCGCGGCGCTTAGCCCGGAATTGTGGCAAATTTCAAGCTGGGCAGGGAAAGTCCCCGTCAGAAAGGGCGGAAATGCCGCGGTTTACGCCCGCGCGGGACAGGCGTTTCGCCGCTGCGGTGTCCACCGCAACGGCGTTCCGGCCCGGTTAGTGCCCCGACAGCCAGCGTTCGGCATCCAGTGCCGCCATACAGCCCATGCCCGCCGAGGTCACGGCCTGCCGGTAGATGTGGTCCGTCAGATCGCCCGCAGCAAAGACGCCGGGGATCGCGGTGCGCGTGCTGCCCGGTTCTACCTGCACATAACCGCCGCTGTGCAGCGGCAGCTGGTCCTTGACCAGTTCAGAGGCCGGGGCATGGCCAATCGCCACAAAGAAGCCCGCACAGGGCACCACGCCCTCTTCGCCGGTTTGCAGGTTGCGGGTGCGTACACCGGTCACACCCAGCGGGGCCTCGGTTCCCAGAACCTCTGTCACCTCAGAGTTCCACAAGAGTTCAATCTTGGGGTTCTTGAACAGGCGGTCCTGCATGATCTTTTCGGCGCGCAGGCTGTCGCGGCGGTGGATCAGCGTCACCTTGGAGGCAAAGTTGGTCAGGAACAGGGCCTCTTCCACCGCGGTATTGCCGCCGCCGATGACCACGATTTCCTTGCCACGGTAAAAGAAGCCATCGCAGGTCGCACAGGCCGAGACGCCAAAGCCCTTGAACTTTTCTTCCGACGGCAGCCCCAGCCATTTGGCCTGCGCCCCCGTCGCAAGGATGACGGCATCGGCGGTATAGGTGGTGCCGCTGTCGCCCTGCGCGGTGAAGGGGCGGTTTTGCAGATCAAGGCTGGTGATATAATCACCGATGATCTCTGCTCCCATCGCCTGTGCATGGGCCTCCATCCGCACCATGAGGTCCGGGCCCTGTACGTGGCTGTCGCCGGGCCAGTTTTCGACCTCGGTCGTGATGGTCAACTGCCCGCCCGGCTGCATCCCTTGCACAAGGATCGGGTCAAGCATCGCGCGGGAGGCATAGACAGCCGCCGTATAACCCGCCGGGCCAGAGCCGATGATCAGAACCTTGGTGTGCCGTGTCTCGCTCATTCTTGCCCCCAGAAACCTTGTCCGGATCGGTCCGGAATCGTGCGCCCTTCATATAAGCGCTGCTGGCGGGGGGGGGAAGGGCTGGGCGGTTGCCGTTCCAAAACAGCGCCGGATCGGGCGCTGCGCGAATAAATATTGCGAGTTTGCGAAAGATTATTGCGCGGGACCCCGTCTGAGCCTATCTGAAGCGCAAACAGGAGACGATAATGGCCACCTCAAAGCTGGATCCGATTGACCGCCGCATCCTTGCGGAACTGCAGGCTGATGGGCGCATGACCAATGTGGAACTGGCCAGCCGGGTCGGCATCTCTGCGCCGCCCTGCCTGCGCCGTGTACGGGTGTTGGAAGAGGCGGGCTATATCAAGGGGTATCACGCCGAGATCGACGCGCGCGAATTGGGTTTTGAGGTGCGGGTTTTCGCCATGGTCCGCCTGCGGTCGCAGGCCGAAACCGACCTTTCCGCTTTTGAAAAGCGCTGCCGCGAATGGCCCTTGGTCCGCGAGTGTCACATGCTGAACGGCGAGATCGATTTCATTCTGAAATGCGTGGCGCCGGATCTGTCGACCTTTCAAAGTTTTCTGACCGAAGGGCTGACCTCGGCGGAAAACGTGGCTTCGGTAAAAACCTCATTGGTAATCCGCTGCGCCAAGGATGAGCCGGGTTTGCCGTTTGACGTGCTGGAGGCGCGGTTGGCCAAGCAGGCCTGAGCGGGGCAGGATTGTGGGCTGTGCCAAATGTTCAGGCCGCCCCTTGATGGTGCCAGAGGAGCACCGGGGCGGCCTTGACCGAGCATCAATCCCGAGACGGCGGTAGCGGCCGGATCGGTTCGCCTTGGGGTTGCCAGTAGGTCTTACATTTCCCGCAAGGCGTGTTGTCACAGAGGGACATCTGTTAGGCAGAAGATGGCAAAATAAGACGATCTTGTCAAAATTATTTCTTATTTGAACGGGCTTGCAAGCCGATCTTCATGTAAACGTTGGATTGTTTCACCAACCGTTTTCAATCAGCAGGCCCCAAGCCGTCGCATAAGCAGAATCAGGGCCGCGAATGTGTTCCAAATGCGAAGGGCCGGGGTATCCCCCGGCCCTTTGACGCGAATCGACTGGCTTGTTTTGTCCGGCTTTTCAGCGGGCGGCCAAGGCGCGCGGTTTGGGGGTCGAGGTGGCTTTCATCGCTTCAGGGCGACGGCGCTCGCCGCGCGCCCAAGGCAAAGAGACGGTCTGTTCGGTGCTGGCTGCGAGAATGGACTTCATCCAGCGACGGTCTTTTTTCATGATGTGCTCCTCAAATGGTCTTGGTTGTTTCAACCTTGCCACCGTTATGACGGAGATTTGCGGCAAGGATTTGGCCACAAAGCCCGCGCTTTGAAAAATGCCTTAGCCGCAGTTGCAGGGATTGTGGCAGGGTCGCCCGCATTTGTAACGCATTGAAAGAAAATACATAAATATCGGTTTGGAAACAATCTGCCGCGCGATTTGGGAATTGTTTCCACGATTGCGGCTAAGCCGTGGCGCGCCTTGCCTGCATCCCGCCAGATTCTACAGCCGGATGATCGAGATCAGGCGGCCATAGTCCGCCTCGCCTGCGTGGGTGGTGCGCCGGAACGAATAGAATCGCTCCGGATCGCGGTAGGTGCAATGCCCGGTCCATTCCGCATGACCGACCCCGGCCTCACGCAAGCGCCAAAGCCCGTAAGAGGGCAAATCAAACAGCATCCGCCCCGCCGCACCGCCCGCGAAAAAGCGCCGGGTTGAGGGATCATCATCCGTAAAGGATTCAAAAAACTCAGGGCCCACCTCATAGGCGGCTTGGCTGATGGTTGGGCCAATGACGGCCGCAATCGCGCGGCGTTTGGCCCCCAAGGCCTCCATCGCGTCAAGCGTGGCCTCCAGCACCCCGGCTTTGGCCCCGCGCCAGCCAGCATGGGCTGCACCGATCACCCCGGCCTCGGCATCGGCAAACAGCACAGGCTGGCAATCGGCGGTCAGCACCGCAAGCCCAAGGCCGCGCGTCGCGGTGACCATCGCGTCGGCCTGCGGTTTGGGAGAGACGGGCGCCATCATCGGCAAGGCCAGTGCGGAATGCACCTGATGCACCCCGGCCAGCGCGGTTGGCGCAAGGCCAAGCGCCTCTGCCGCGCGTGCGCGGTTGATCGACACGATCTCGGTCAGATCAGAGGACCCCGATCCGCAGTTCAGCCCCGCAAAGATGCCAGAAGACGCACCCCCTTTGCGGGTGAAAAACCCGTGGCGGGGAACAAGGGCATCAGAGGTCAAAATTTCAAGCATCAGAAAATCCGGCTGGGGCAGGGCTGCCCGCTTTGAACAAGGCCAGCACTTTGAACAACGAACCCATTTCTGCCGGGTCGGTCAAGCGTCGATACGCCGCGTGATGGCTGTTCAGCGACGCGCCTTGCAGTTGTGCGGCCAATCGCGCCGCCCGCGCCTCAATCCCTAAAGCTTTCAGCACGCTGCCCTGCGGCCCGTACCGATGGGCCAGCCCCGCCGGGACAAGCGCTGCAAAGTCCACATGCGCGGTCAGGTCGGCCCGGCCCGGTTCGGCCAAGGGGTCGGCAAAGGCGTGATCCTTCAGCGCCTGCAAGGTATCGCCCTTGGAATGCCAGCCGCCATAATCCGCAATCAACGCCAGCCCGCCCTGTTGCAACAGCCGCTGCCCGATCACTGCGGCATGCAGACGGCCCAAGGGGCAGGTCTCGACCAGCGTGCCGGGCGGATCGCTGGCAAACAGCGCTGTCAGGTCCGGGCGGTCGATCGGTTCGGACAGCCCAAAGCAAAGCGCGCCGTTCCGCAGCCCGATCAGCCGCTCACGCCAACCCGTGGCCTCGCGCACGAACTGGTGGATCGGCAGGGCATCAAAGAATTCATTGGCCAGCAGGTAGAGCGGTTGCTCTGGCAGATCCTCAATCCGGGCGATCCAACGCGGGGAATGGCCTTGCAGCGTCTGGGCTTGCCGGGCGCGCAGCGCGGGCGAGGCTTCCAGCAGCACAAGGTCAAGGCCCGCGTGAAAGCCCGGCACCGCCCGCGTGGCGCGCAGCACATCGGCCATCAGCGTGCCACGACCGGGGCCCAGTTCGGCCAAGGTAAACGGCGCAGGTGCGCCGCTGTCCAGCCAGTGCTGGGCAAGGCACAGGCCCAACAATTCACCAAACATCTGTGAGATTTCCGGCGCGGTGGTGAAATCACCCTCGGTCCCGAAGGGCGGACGCGTGATGTAGTAGCCATGCTCGGGGTGCAGCAGACACTCCCCCATATAGGCCGCCACTGTCATCGGCCCATCGGCGGCAATGCGCGCCCGCAGAAGATCGGCAAGTGCTGTCATGTCGCCCGGCGCAAGACAAACCAAAGCCCGACCGCGATCATGGGCAGCGTCAGGAATTGCCCCATGGTCAACCCGTAGCCCCCCATCTGGAACGCAAGGCCCAACGGATTGCCGTCCGACACAAACTGCGCATCCGGCTGGCGGAAGAATTCCACCACAAAGCGCGCAGCACCATAACCGGCAAAAAACAGCCCCGCCGTGCGCCCCGGATGGCGCAGCCAGTCGCGCCGCCAGACCACAAACGCAAGGGCGGCAAACAGCAGCAAACCCTCCAGCAGCGCCTCATAAATCTGGCTGGGGTGGCGGGCGCAGATCGTCAGCACGCCTTCGCAGGTTTGGGCGGCATCGCCCGGAAAGGCCACGCCCCACGGCATGTCCGTCGGGCGGCCCCAAAGCTCTGCGTTGATAAAGTTTGCAATCCGGCCCAGAAAAATGCCGATCGGCGCGACCAGCGCCATCAGGTCGGCCAGCGCCAGCATCGGGATTTTCTCACGCCGGCAAAACAGGATGCCCGCGACCGTCACCCCCAGAAAGCCGCCGTGAAACGACATGCCGCCTTCCCAGACCCGGATCAAATGGCTGGGATTTTCAAGGAAATAACCCGGCTGATAAAACAGCACATAGCCAAAGCGCCCGCCCAGAATGACCCCCGCGATCACCCATGTCAGCAGCCGCTCCACCTGCTCGGCAGTCATCGGCGGCGGGCCGGACCACAGCCGCGGCGTCTGCAACGCCCTGACCATCACCTTCCAGCCCGCAATCAGCCCCACGATATAGGCCAGCGCATACCACCGCAGCGCCAGCGTTACCGGGCCGATGTTGACCGAAAAGATCTCGGGCGAGATGTCGGGAAAGGGGATGTAGGACATGGCATGCTCCGCAAGCCCGGTGGCAGAAGGTGCGCGGGGCCGTGCAGCCTTGTCGACAGCCCGGCAAGGCTTGTCAACCGCCTGCCCAGCCCGCCCTGCGGCATCGGCGGCGCTTGTGCAACGCCCCCGCGGCACCATATAGGGGAAAGACGCAATGGAGGCTCTGATGCAACCTGGAAACAAACTTTTTGACGACATGTCCAAGCTGATGACCAACGCCATGGGCGTGGCACAAGGCGCCAAGACCGAGGCAGAGACGGCGATGAAGGGTTTTATCGACCGCTGGATGGCCGACCGCGACTTTGTCACCCGCGAAGAATTCGACGCGGTGCGCCTGATGGCCCAAAAGGCCCGTGAAGAAAACACGGCACTGGAAGCCCGCCTTGCCGCGCTGGAAGGCAAGAAAAAGGGGTAGGCTCAGCCCGAACGCGTCCCGTCAGTGGCGTTCACGGGAATTTCAGGGGCCTTCCAATAGCCCGCTGAACGGCCAACGCCGCAGAGCAACCTTCGCGCGGCACCGTCATCGTTGGCGGTGTCGAACTACGCAAAGACGCAATGTTCCGAGCCGAAGGTCACGCGGAGATTTTCCCGATCCAAGCGACCAGGGCCTGACGCCACTTCGGCTCTTGCGAATGCAAACACCAAAGGGCGGCAGCTTTAAACCAGCCGTCCCCACAAATCATACTCACCCGCTTCCTCCACCGTCACCTTCACGATGTCCCCGGGTGCCAGCGCCTCAAAGCCCTCGTCGATGAACAGGTTGCCGTCGATTTCCGGCGCGTCCGAGGTGGTGCGGCAGGTGGCACCCTCCTCGTCAACCTCATCCACGATCACCTCCAGCACGCGGCCCACCTTGGCGGCCAGCTTTGCCTCGGAAATCGCCTGCGCCTTTTCCATGAAGCGGTCCCAGCGGTCTTGCTTGACTTCATCCGGCACATGATCGGGCAGCGCGTTAGAGCGCGCACCCGCGACGTTTTCGTATTGGAAGCAGCCCACCCGGTCCAGTTGCGCCTCATCCAGCCAGTCCAGTAGCGTCTGGAATTCGGCCTCCGTCTCACCGGGATAGCCCACGATAAAGGTCGAACGCAGGGTGATGTCAGGGCATTGCGCGCGCCAGGCGGCGATCTCATCCAGCGTTCGGGCGGCGGCGGCCGGGCGGGCCATCCGGCGCAACACGTCAGGATGGGCGTGCTGAAACGGGATATCCAGATAGGGCAGCAGACCCGACGCCGGGTCCGCCATCAAAGGGATCAGATCACGCACATGCGGATAGGGGTAGACGTAGTGCAGACGCACCCAAGCGCCCAATTGGCCCATCTCGCGCGCCAGATCGGTGATGTGGGCGCGGACCTCGGCACCCTTCCAAGGGGAAAGGTCGTGCTTTCGGTCCAGCCCGTAGGCCGAGGTGTCCTGGCTGATCACCAGCAACTCGCGCACGCCGGCCTCCACCAGCTTTTCCGCCTCGCGCAGCACGGCATGGGCGGGGCGCGAGACCAGCTTGCCGCGCATGTCCGGGATGATGCAGAACTTGCACTTGTGATTGCAGCCCTCGGAAATCTTCAGATAGCTGTAATGCCGCGGCGTCAGGCTGACGCCCGAGGCCGGAAGCAAATCGATGAACGGGTCGGGTGAGGGCGGCACCGCCCGGTGAACGGCGTCCAGCACTGCTTCATACTGATGCGGGCCGGTGACAGCCAGAACCTTGGGATGCGCGCCCGTGATATAGTCCGGCTCTGCCCCAAGACAGCCCGTGACAATCACCCGCCCGTTTTCCTGCAACGCTTCGCCAATCGCTTCAAGGCTTTCGGCCTTGGCACTGTCCAGAAAACCGCAGGTGTTGACGATCACCGCCTCTGCCCCGCGATAATCGGGCGAGATGGCATAGCCCTCGGCGCGCAGCCGGGTCAGGATGCGTTCAGAATCCACCAGCGCCTTGGGGCAGCCCAAGGAAACCATGCCAATGGTCGGCTGCCCGGCACGCCGTTCGTCAGGAACAGCAGCACGGGCGAGATCGGGGCGGAGGAGCGGAGGATTTTGCGACATGGGCTCGGCATATAAAGGGTTTTGCCCGACAGGGGTAGGCCCTCCGCACGCGCGCCTTCAAAGAAGCCCCCGCACCCACCGCCCAGCCCGAACGGCCGCCAAAACCACCAAGCCCGTTCATCTTGGCCCCAAATACTCCCGCCGGAGGCTCCGACAGCAGGGGCCACCCCCAGCGCCCCTCAAAAGGGCAGTGCACCGGGCCAGTTTCCCCGTCGGATCGGATGCTAGGGCTGGCGAATTGATGCCAGCCTTCCGACAGGTGCTTGTTTTGGCTCGATCTGTCGGTAGACTCCTCTGCATCGTGTTCAGGAGGGCATCATGCGCTGGATCTTCCGTTTGGTCGGGGCTCTGCTGGTTTTGGTTTTGCTGGCGGTGGGGTCGTTGTTCCTTATCCCGGCTGAAAAAATTGCTGGCGTCGCGGTGCAGAAATTCAACGATCTGACCGGCCGAGAGCTTGTGATCGAGGGATCCGTTCGGCCCTCGTTCTGGCCGCAGCTTGGCGTGCGGACCGGGGCGATCCGGATCTCCAACGCGGCTTGGTCAGACGAAGGGCCGATGTTGCGGGCCGAGGGGCTTTCAATTGCCATCGACATGGCTGCCCTGATGGGCGGTGAGGTGAAAATCACCGGGGTAGAGGCGATCGCGCCGGAAATCATTCTGGAGCGGGCCAAAGACGGCAAGGAAAACTGGGTCTTCGGCGGTGCCAATGGCGGTGACGTCACGACGGCCACGCCGGGTGTGGGCAAGGCCTTTACGCTCGACAAGGCGGTGATCAGCGGCGGGCGGCTGACCTACATCGACCACCGGGCGGGCAGCCGCGTGGCACTAAGCGATATTGCGGCGACGATCTCCATTCCAGATTACAACGGCGCGGCAGCCCTTTCGATCGGCGCGGTGAAAGACGGGCAGGCGTTCAGCGCCGACCTTAGCCTTGGCGCGTTTCGCAGCTTTCTGGACGGCGACGTGGGCCCCGTCACCCTGGACCTGACCGCAGGGGCGGCGCGGGTCGGGTTTGAGGGCCGCGCCGGGTGGTCACCCCTCGCGGCCGAAGGGTCACTTGACGCCAAACTGGCCAGTCTGGCCGAGGTTGCGCGCCTGGTGGGCGTGGCTCCCCCGGCCCTGCCTCAGGGGCTGGGTGCCAAATCTGTCTCGGTAAGCGGGAAGGTGACGGTGACCGAAAAGGCCTCGGTCCATCTGCGGGGCGGAACGGTGGTGCTGGACGGTGCTACGCTGACCGCCGACGCCGACCTGACCACTGCCGGGGATCGGCCCAAGCTGTCGGCCAAGGTCACCGCCGGTGCACTGGACCTGCGGGGCCTGACTGGCACCGAGGGTGGGGGGGCAGACGGCGGGGCCAAGGCGGCGGGCTGGTCCAAGGACCGCATCGACGTCAGCGGTCTGGGCGCACTGGATGCCGTTGTGGCGATCACCGCCGACAGCGTCGATCTGGGGATTGCCAAATTGGGGGCCTCGCAACTGGTGGCCACAATTGACCGGGCGCGGGCGGTTTTCGATATCCGTCGGATTGCGGCGTATGACGGCACGGTGTCCGGGCAATTCGTGGTGAACGGGCGGCGCGGACTGTCGGTCGGCGGGGATCTAAGCTTTGCCGGCTTGGCGATGCAGCCGCTTTTACAGGATTTTGGCGGCTATAAACGGTTGATTGGCACCGGCGATCTGCGGATCAAGTTCCTTGGCGTCGGTGATTCGCTGGCCGCGATCATGCAGGGGCTGGAAGGGTCCGGCAGCCTTGCCTTGGGTAAGGGGGAGATTCTGGGCCTTGATATCGGCGGCATGCTGCGCACGTTGGACACGAGCTACGTCGGTGAGGGGCAAAAGACCATTTTCGACAGCATTCGCGGCAGTTTCACCATCAATCAGGGCGTTCTGGTCAACGAAGATCTGGCTCTCGTCTCGCCCTACCTGTCGGCCAAGGGCAGCGGCTCGGTCGGGTTGGGGGCGCGCACACTTAACTACCGCATCAAGGCGGTGGCGCTTGCGGATGCCGAAGGGAACGGCGGGCTGACCGCGCCCTTGCTGATCAAGGGGACATGGGCCGATCCGAAATTCTCGCTGGATCTCGAAGCGCTGGCGCAAGAGAATCTGGCCGAGGAAAAGGCCAAACTAGAAGCGCAGGCCCGCGAAAGGGCCGCCGCACTAGAGGCCGAGGCCCGTGCAAGGCTGGAAACCGAATTGGGCATCACCCAGCAAGAGGGCGAAAGCCTTGAAGACGCCGCGCGGCGTCGGGGCCAAGAGGTCATTGAGGATGAGGCACGCCGCGCGCTGGAGCTGCTGTTGCAAGGCGGGCAGCCTTGATCGGCACGGGCGCGGTGGACATCCACCCGCTGACACCCGACCGGGCCGCAGATTTTCAGGCGCTGTTTGGCCCGCAGGGGGCGTGCTATGGCTGCTGGTGCACCGCGTTCCTGCTGCCCCCGAAGCAGCGCCACGCCATGTCGGGTGAGGCGCGACGCGACCTGATGCTGGAGCGGATTGCGGCAGGGCCACCGCCGGGGTTGCTGGCCTATGATGCGGGCGGGCTTGCGGTCGGCTGGATGCAGATCGGCCCCCGCGCGTCGGTGCCGGAATGGAACAACCCGCGGCGCAGTTCCACCCCGCTGGACGATGCCCCGGCCGATGATCCGGGCGTCTGGGCGATCACCTGTTTCTTTTTCCGCAATACGGCGCGCGGCAAGGGCCTGTCGCACCAGATCTTGGCCGAGGGTCTGAAATTTGCGCGCAGCCAAGGCGCGCGATTGGTAGAGGCCAGCCCGATGGATCAGGCGAAACAGTCTAAATCCATCGGTTTGTTTGTCGGCTCTACCCGCGTCTTCAAGGCGGCGGGCTTTGTCGAAGTGGCCCGGGCCAAGCCCGGTCGCCCGCTGATGCGGTACGACCTTGGCTTGTAAAGACTAGCGGCGGCGGTCGCGCCGCGCGCTCATCGGTTGGAAGGCGACGCCGACATGGGCCTCGCAATAGGGCTTGCCGGGAACCGACGGCAGACCGCAGAACCAGAAATCAGGCGTTGCAGGGTCACCGATCGGCCATTTGCAGGTCCGTTCGGTCAGCTCCATCAACGTCAGCTTCTTTGCCCGCTTTTCAACCTCGCGCACCGAGGCCAGCGCTTCGGGGCTGATCTCATTGGCGGACGGTTGCGGCGGCAAGGGCTGACCGGCGGGCACAATCGCGCGGCGCATCGGCATCGGCGTGACGGTTGCGCTGGGTGCAGGCGGTGCGGGCCGCTCGGCGACGGGCGGCGCGGCGGCGGGGCGTGCAGGTTGCACAGGCTCGGCCCGTGGGGCCGCCGCAGCGGGTGCTTCGGCGGGGCGGGCGGCAGGTTCAGCCCTTGGCGGGGCCGCCGGCGCGGGCGTCGCCTCATCTTCATCCGAACCAGCGCCGGGACCGACACGGTTGGAAAGGCCAAGGCGATGCACCTTGCCGATCACCGCATTACGGGTGACGCCGCCAAGTTCCTTGGCGATCTGGCTGGCCGACTGGCCTTCGGCCCACATGCGCTTGAGCGTCTCAACGCGCTCATCGGTCCAGGACATGGCAAACTCCGGGGGTTGGGCCTTTATGGCCGCTATTCTAAACGGGACAGCACGGGATACAAGCCACGCGGCGGAAGATCAAGCGGCCCGCGCATTTCGCACTTGCCAGAGGGGCAGCCTTTTCCCTAGTTGGGGCCAGCCGCAACCCTTCTAGGCCAGATCGGGGCGGAAGAGGATCGAAAAGATGCATGACTATCGCTCACAACGCGCCGACACGTTTGAAACCTTTGCCAAGGTTGGCAAAGGGGTAAAGCTGCCCAAGCAGGCGGTCGTTATCTTTCAGTTTGTCGCAGAAGAGCTGGAAACCAACTGGGCGGGCGTCGAAAAGGCGTTGCGGGCCAAAGGCTTCCGCACCAGCCACGACAGCGAAACGCTGGAGGCACGGATCGGCCCGATCGACATTGATGCCCAAACCATCTGGACGTGGGAACACACCGCCACCGAAATTGCGCTGCCTTTTGAATTCTATCCCGACGGCTGGGAACTGGACGACTAACCCGAAACCCGCTTTCCACCGATCCATGTGGCGCGAATGGCCCGATCATCCCCCATCATGATCGTGGGGAAAATCGCCTGCCAGATATCTTCAGCGCGCCGGGTGGCCTGCTCAATCGCGGCGGTAGAGCCCAGATCAACCACCACCAGATCCGCCTCCATCCCCGGCGCGATGTTGCCGATCTTGGCTTCGGCATGCAGTGCGCGCGCCGAGCCTTGGGTCGCCAGCCACCAAAGCTGGGACGGGTGCAGGGCTTGGCCGCGCAATTGGCCAACCTCATAGGCCGCAGCCATGGTGCGCAGCATCGAAAACGAAGACCCGCCCCCGGTGTCTGTCGCCAGCCCCACGCGCAGCTTGTGTGCCAGCCCCATGTCGAACAACCCCGAACCGATGAAGGTATTGGAGGTCGGGCAATGCACAAGGCTTGCGCCCGCTTCGATCAGCCGGGATTTTTCGCGCTCTGTCAGGTGGATCGCATGGCCATACACCGCGCCTTCGCGCAGCAGGCCCTGCGCCTCATAGGTATCCAGATAATCCCGCGACTGGGGGAAAAGCTCTTTGACCCAAGCGATTTCGTCGGTCTGCTCTGACAGGTGGGTCTGCATCAGGCAATCGGGGTATTGCCGCCACAAAGCCCCCAAAGCTGCCAGTTGTTCGGGGGTAGAGGTGGGCGAGAACCGCGGAGTGATCACATAGGACAGCCGGTCCTTGCCGTGCCATTTTTCCAGCAAGCGCTTGGAATCGTCATAGGCCGATTGCACCGTATCGCGCAGCCCTTCGGGGGCGTTGCGGTCCATGCAGGTCTTGCCCGCAAAAATCCGCATGCCCCGCGATTGCGCCGCGCCAAAGATGGCATCGACCGAGGTCGGGTGGATCGTGGCGTAAGAACAGACCGAGGTGGTGCCGTTCGCCACAACAAGGCCAAGGTAGCGCTCGGCGATCTCTGCGGCATAGGCCGGGTCGGCAAGGCGCATCTCTTCCGGGAAGGTGTATTGGTTCAGCCAGTCGATCAGCCGCTTGCCCCAGGACGCGATGATTGCGGTTTGCGGATAGTGGACATGGGCGTCCACAAATCCTGCCGAGATAAGACAGCGGCCATAGTCCGTCACATGTGCCTGCGGGTGGGCCGCCCGCAACGCCTCGGCGGGCCCGGTCGCAAGGATGCGGCCAGCCTCCACCACCACGCCGCCGTGGCTTTCGTGATGCGCGCTGCCGGGGCCTTCGGCGAAGGGGTCCCCGGTGTAGGACAACACTTGTCCCAGAATCAGCTCTGCCATCGCACGTTCCTTCCGCATCGCCCCAAATTGCGACAGTAGAGAGTTATGCGGGCAGGGTAAATTTCCGTCGCCCCCTGTTTCGTTGAAACAGCTTTCGTTAAGGTCGGGGTAATAAAAATTGGGGGCGCCAGTGCGGGACATCGCGACAGAAGAAGAAGACGGGCTCGACGCCCGTCGCGTCAGCGCCATTGTCGATGCCGTCGAGGCGCGCGATGTGGCGCTTTTGGCCGAGCTGCTGGAACCGCTTCACGCGGCCGACATCGCCGACCTTCTGGAACAGATCAGCACGGCCGAACGGAACGCCTTTCTTACCCTGTTGCCGAATGAGATCGACGGCGAGGTGCTGTCGGAAATCGACGAGTCCATCCGCGAAGAGGTGATTGAGGCGCTGCCCCCCGAGGTGGTCGCTGAAGCCATGCGCGAGCTGGATTCGGACGATGTTGTTGATATTCTTCAGGATCTGGAACAACCGCGTCAGCGCCTTATCCTTGGCGCGCTGGATCTGTCCGACCGTTTGGCGGTGGAACAAGCCCTTGCCTACCCCGAGGAATCAGCCGGTCGCCTGATGCAGCGCGAAGTCGTTGTCGCCCCCGCCCATTGGACGGTGGGCGAGGCGATCGACCATATGCGTCAGAATGAGCATATGCCGGATCAGTTCTACCACGTGATTTTGACCGACCCGCGCATGAAGCCCATGGGCTACGTGACCTTGGGCCGCATTCTGGCCTCGCGCCGCGAAACCCGGATGAGCGATATCGTCGAGGAAAGCTTTCGCACCGTGCCCGCCACCGCGCCCGAAGAGGACGTGGCCTATATGTTCAACCAGTATCACCTGATCTCTTGTCCGGTTGTGGACGGATCGGGGCGGCTCGTGGGGGTGATCACCATCGACGACGCCATGAACGTGCTGGACGAAGAGCACGAGGAAGACATGCTGCGTCTGGCAGGGGTGGGTGACGAATCAAGCCTGTCGGATGGCCCTTTTGATACCGCGCGGCAACGCTTGCCTTGGCTGATTATCAATCTGTTCACCGCGTCGCTTTCGGCATTGGTGATCACGCAGTTCACCGCGACGATTTCGGCCATCGTTGCCCTTGCCGCCCTGATGCCGATTGTGGCCTCGACCGGGGGGATCGCGGGCACGCAGTCGCTGGCGGTTTCGGTCCGGGCCTTGGCCACGCGGGATCTGACCGCCTCCAACGCGCGCAGGGTGGTCTTGCGGGAACTGGGGGCCGGGCTGCTGAACGGCCTCGGGCTTGCGCTTATCCTCGGCACCGCCGGGGCGCTGATCTTTTGGGATGTGCGGATCGGGCTGGTCTTGGGCATCGCGATGGTGGTCAACCAGATCGTCGCGGCGCTGGGCGGGGTCATGGTGCCGCTGACGATGGAGCGGATGGGGCTGGACCCGGCCCTTGCCTCGGGCACCTTCGTGACAACATTGACCGATGTGATGGGCTTCTTTGCCTTCCTCGGTCTGGCAACGGTGCTTTTGCTATGACCAAGGACGAGGCGCGCAAGGCAGGCTTTGCGGCCCGCAAGCTGGCCTTTGCGATGGGGCAGGGGCAGGCGGCGGATCTGCTGGCGGATTTCCTGTCGGCCCATAGCGGCAAGGCGCTGGCCGGCTACATGCCGATGCGGACAGAGATTGACCCCTTGGTCGCGATGGCCGCGCATCTGGGCCCGGTGGGGGTTCCGGTCATTACCGGCCCCGCACAGCCCTTGCGGTTTCGCGAATGGAGCCCCGGTGCCGTGATGGAGCCAGGTGTCTTTGGCGCGCTGATCCCGGCCGAAGGCGGCTGGCTGGAGCCCGAGGTGGTGATCGTGCCCTTGGTGGGTTTTGATGCTCGCGGCTATCGGCTAGGGTACGGTGGCGGCTTTTACGACCGCACCTTAGAGGCCCTGCGGGCCAAACGGCCAACGCTGGCCATCGGCTTTGCCTTTGCCGCGCAGGAAATGGATGAGGTTCCCATCGACGCCTTCGACCAGCGGCTGGATGTGGTCATCACAGAAACCGGCCTTAGGGTCTTTTAGCGCCGCCCTTCGGGTGAAACGCGGCTTCCGGGCCTGAAAGGGGATCAACGAATGATCATCTCGCATAAGCACCGCTTCATCTTCGTGCGAACCCGCAAGGTGGCAAGCTCCAGCCTAGAGGTGTGCCTGTCGCAACTGCTGACCCCGGACGATTTCGCAACCCCGCAGACCGAACGGGATCAGGGTTTGCAGGCCGAGGCGGAAACGATCCGACCGCGCCTGTTCCACGGATTTACACGCTTTGGCTTGCCCTTGGTGATCAGCGGCCACGCGCCCCTGACCAAGGCCTACCAACGCTTTGGTTCCAGCATCAAAGACTACCGCGTGATCGCCGCCGAGCGCGACCCGTGGGATCGCGCCGTGTCTGTGTTCTACTGGAGCCACCGCAAGACCGACATGAAGTCCCGCCCGCTGGCCGAACAAATCGCCGCCTTTCGGGCCTTTGTGCTGCGCACCGGCGCGCCGCGCACGTTGATGCAACGGCTGGGGCTGGGTAGCCACCGCTTTGTCTCGCAGCGGCCGCTGTATTCGATTGGCGGGGTGTCGATGGTCGACAACCTGTTGCGGTTCGAATGCCTTGACGATGACCTTGCCACCCTGTCCGCAGAGCTTGGCCTTGACAAGCCGCTGTCGGTAAAGGGAATTTCCGCCAAAGTCGGCTTTCGCGCCAAGGGGCAGGAAGACCTGCGTGTCTTTCACGACGCCGAAACCCGCGCCTTCATCCAAACCGAATGCGCGTGGGAAATCGCGCATTACGGCTATGATTTCGACACGCGCCAGACCCGCTTGTATCAACCCGATCCGGCCCGCCATAGGGTAAAGGCCGCCTATATCGCATCGTCGGGCCGGCGCTGATTATCGGGCGATCTTTTCCTCGGTGACGAACATGTTGCCCCAGGCCCGGTCGATCAGTTCGGGGGTCATCTGGTAGGGGATGTTCTCAAATTCGCAGATGGAAATCATCTGGTCGATCAGGAACGTCGGCTGATAGTTGGCAAAATTGTTCTGGATGGTCGGATATTTGGTCTTCAGCATGTAAAGCAGGGTGCGCTCATCCAGCGGCATTTTCTTTTTGCGCGCCACCATCGCAAAGATCTTGAGGAACATGTCCTGCGTGGGGCCATCGACCTTGATCTTGAAGAAAATACGGCGCAGGGCCGCGCCGTCGAAAATCTCATTCGGGTGGAAGTTGGTTGAGAAAATCACCAGCGTATCGAAGGGCACCGTGAACTTTTCGCCCGACTGCAGGGCAAGGATATCGCGGCTTTCCTCCAGCGGCACGATCCAGCGGTTCACCAGCTTTTGTGGCGGCTCTGCCTGACGACCAAGGTCGTCGACGATAAAGATGCCGCCCGACGATTTAAGCTGCAGCGGTGCCTGATAGGTGCGGGCGGTCGGGTTGTATTTCAGGTCCAGCATATCCAGCGACAATTCACCGCCCGTCACCACGGTCGGGCGGTCGCAATAGACATAGCGGTTGTCGAATCGGTTGCCGGTCTTGCGCAGCGCGTTCGGGTCGTCGATCGATTCCACAGCCGCAGAATGGACGATCGGATCATAGACCGTGATCACCTGACCAGCGTATTCGATCGCCCGGGGAATGTAGATCTTGTCGCCAAGGGCCGCACGGATACCGTTGGAAATAGAGGACTTTCCGTTGCCCGGCGGGCCATACATCAGAATAGAGCGGCCCGAGGTCACCGCAGGGCCGAGGTTGTCGATCAGGTCTTCTGGCAAGATCAGATGCCCCATGCCGCGCATCAGTTCGGGCCGGGTCAGCTTGATGTTGCGCACAGACTGGCGCTTTTGCTGCTCGCCATAGGCGGCCAAGGGCACCGGCAGGGCGCCGTAATATTCCGACTGGCTCAGCGCGTCCAAGGCGCGGGATTTGCCCGCGTCGGTCAACTGATAGCCCATCTCATTGCCAGAGGTTGCGTGCAGCGTGCCGGTCGCCTCCAGCAGTTTTTGGCCACGCGCCAGATCGACCAGCTCTTGCGTCAACTGCGGCGACAGGCAGACCACCCGCGCAAGTGTCGAGACCAGATCAAGGTTCATGCGGAACATGGTCTTCAGCAGGATGTCGCGCAGCATCACCATCGACAGGCCGGTTTCGGCCAGCGTCTTGGGCGACGGAGGTGGTGCGACCGCAGGCGGAATCGCGGCTTCGGTTGGCACAAGAATATTCATGGGTCTTCCCCTTCGGCAAACAGCGGCCGGGGCCCCCCCAAACCGTTTCCCGAAAAAGGTGCCCTAGAAAAGCGGCAGCACTACGGCAAGAAGATAGAAGATCAGTGTTCCCGCCAGCGCAAGACCCATTGGAAAGTCCTTGTGGGTCCAACTGGCCCAATCCGGGGTGGCCCGCCGAAAGGCCGGCACCATCCCAAGGGCGCGGTGGCTGAAAAACGCGCCCAAAAGGCAGGCCGCGAACAGCCCAAGCACAAAGCGCAGATCGGCCGCGATGAACATCGGGGCCATGGCAGCGGCGAATTTAGCATCCCCCGCGCCGATCAGCCCCGCCGCATTGGCCACAAAGCCCAAGACCAACACGGCAAAGCCCAACCCGATCCCGAAGGCCCAGACCTTGATCGGCAACACCAACAGCCCGACGACCAGATAGGCGACCGCAATCGCGATGACCGACTTGTTCGGGATTTTCATCACCTTCATATCGGACCAGGCCACCCAGATTCCGATGGCAAGGGCAAAGGGCAAGAACGCCAGTGCGGCGGCAGGGGGCAGGGCGGAGATGTTAGGCATCAAGGGCAGCCAACGACCGCGCCGCGGCCTCAAAATGTTGCGGATGGGTGTCGATGGCGTCCTGCAGCAGGCCTTTGCCAACCGCCAGATCACCCTGTTTGATCGCCGTCAGCGCCAGCGTATACAGCAGCTCTGCCCGCTCGGTCTGCGACATCTGGATAACGGGCATGTCATATTTGCGCTGCGCGCCCCGGGCCAGAATCATGTTGTTTTTGGCGGTGAAAAGCGTTGGATCATAGGTCAGCGCCTCGCCAAACAGCTTTTCGGCCCCGGGGTAATCGCCGCGCGACAGCTTGGAGAACCCCCAGTTGTTCAGCACGCCCGAAGGCTTTGTGGTCAGCCCGGCGGCGATTTCGTAAAAGCTGTCGGCCTTTTTCCAGTTCTTTTTGCTGTCCGCGACCATGGCCTCAAGCCGGTAGCGCTCAAACGTCTCATGGGTCGGGGGAATGGTGTTCAGAGTTGCTTCCGCCTTGGCCCAGTCGTTGGTGCGGATCAGCGCATCCGCCAGCGCGACCTTGTCGTCATTCGTGCCCTCAGGCGAGGCGACGATGGCGGCCCAGACAGTCACGGCCTTTGTCGGTTGATTGGCGCGCACCAGAGACTTGGCCAGCCCGCGTTTCAGGTCGATCCGATCGGGCTGTTGTTGTGAAGCGTTCTGGAAATAGGCCACTGACTCGTTGGGATCGCCCACCGTCAGCATGATGTCATTCAGGTTTGATTCATCAATAACGTTCACGCTTTTGATCGCGCGCTGCACCTCGGCGTCAGATTGCCGCTGATTGCAGCCGGATACGGCGAACACACCTGCAATGCAGGTCGCAAGTAGAACAGGGTGGCGCATTTCGCGTCCTTTTTTGACTGCTCGGGTCAGAAGCCAACTAGAGTTGCGTCAGAAGGACGTATTCGCCATTGCCGCGCCGCACGAGTTGGTAGGCTGGTTCTTGATCTTCAGGGGCAATGTATACCGGAGTTTCGCTGCGCGCGATAGCAAGACGCAGATTTTCGCGGATGGAGTCCGATTGGCCACTGTCCAGCGCAAAGGCTTGCTGGAAGACCAGCCGCGCCTCACCGATCTTGCCTTCCTCGAGCAGCACGCAGCCAAGGTTGTTCAGGGCCGGCACGAACTTCGGGTCCATCTCCACCGCGCGGCGCAGGATTTGTTCGGCTTGGCCCAGCCGGCCCAGTTGCAGGTTGGCCGAGCCGATGGCCGACAGCACGTCGGCGTTGACGCCCTGTTCGGCGGCGGCGCGCAGATAGGCCTTCAGCGCAAGTTCCGGCTCTTTGGCGGCCATCAGCCGGTGACCGACCAGCAGGCCATCCACGCCCTCCTTGCGGCCATCTGCGGCAGGAGTGGTTGTGCCACCCGTGCCAAGGCCGCCTGCGTTGCAAGCGGCCAAGCAAGTGCAAAGTAGCAAGACCAGCAGCGGTCTTGTCCGTTCAAGGTCAAAGCCCAGGATCAGCCCCCTCCGAGGGTTTTCGAAATCCCGTAGACCGAAGGTCCGATCAGGATGATCATCAGCGGCGGCACGGTGAACAGCATTGTGCCGAGGGTCAGCTTCGTCGGCAAGGTGTTTGCCTTTTCTTCGGCCCGCATCACCCGCTTGTCGCGCATTTCGTTGGAATAAACCCGCAACGCTTCGGCAATTGAGGTGCCGAAGGTCGCCGACTGCACCAAAGTTGTCACAAAAGACGACACATCCGGGATGCCCACGCGCTCCGACATGTCCTTGAGCACCTGAACCCGTTCCTTGCCGGCCTTCACCTCATGCGCCACGATGTCGAATTCATCGGCCAAAGCGGGGTAGCCCGCGCGGCTTTCCTTGGCCAGACGGTTGATGGATTGGTCGATGGACTGGCCCGCCTCAACGCAGACAAGCATCATGTCCAGCGCGTCCGGAAAACCCGAGACGATCTCATCCCGGCGGGTCTGGATCCGGCGCTGGATCCAGTATTGCGGCAGGTAGTAGCCCGCCCCCCCGGCCCGATGGTCGCCATGATCATGAACTGGGTGGAAACCTCTTGGCGCGACGACACGATCATCGCGTAGATCACCCCGATGATCAGCAAACCGATCCCCAGCACCAACTGGGCAAAGTGGAACATCCGCACCGCATTCTTTGCACGATACCCGGCGCGCAGCATCTTCATGCGCGAGGCGGTCATCGTCTCTATGTCTTGCGGTTCCAGAAAGTTTGCGAATTTCTCCAGCTTGTCGGTCTTGTCGCCACGGCGCAGGTCGGCACCGCCGCGTTGGACCGTGTTGATGTTTTCGCGCTGTGCCTTGAGCTTGGCAAAAGGCTCTGGCGGTTTTTTCAGCATCGTGGGCAGCACGGCCACGATCAGCGCCAGCCCCAGCAGGCCCAGCGCCAACAAGGGGCCAAGCGGGCCGAACTTGTCAGTCAGAAGTGTCGTCACATCGGTCAGCATGGTGGTGATCCCCTCAGACCTTGATATTGACCATGATCTTCATGAAGATCACGTTGATGACCAAGAACACGGCCACGACCAGCGCGGCCGGAATAAAGGCCGCCGTTTTCCGCACGTCATCGTAATAGTCCGGACGGATCACGCTGATCATGATCAGCGCGCCGATCGGAAAGGCCGACAGGAACATGCCGGACCACTTGGCCTCGGCGGTGATGGCCTTGACCCGGCGGAACAGTTTGAAACGCGCGCGGATCACCTTTGCCAGCCCGTCCAGAATCTCGGCGAGGTTGCCGCCTGATTGCTGCTGGATCGTCACCGCGACCGCAAGAAAGCGCAAATCCTGGCTGTCCATCCGCTCGGCAAAGGCCTTGAGGCTGTCGGCCACGTCGCGGCCATAGGCGGCCTCATCGGCGATGATACCGAATTCTGTGCCCAACGGGTCGGGCACCTCTTTGGACACAATGCCGATGGCCGAGGAAAACGGATGGCCGACCCGCAAAGACCGCACCATAAGTTCGACCGCGTCCGGCAGTTGTTCTTCCATCAGCGCCATGCGCTTTTTGGCCTTGCGGTTGACCCAGGTGTAGACCCCACCGACGCCCATCCCGATAGCAATCAGCACGCGCACCGGGCCGGGTGCTTCGGTTCCGATGGTGACGCCCAGATAGGAAAAGACCGACAGCCCGATCATGACCATCACCAACTGCTGCGGCGAAAAGGCGATATTGGCCTTTTGCGCCTTGTCGGCGAGGATCGAATACAGCGGGATGCTGCGCGAGTTGATGTGCTGGCTCATTTCCTTGCGGAGCTGTTCCAGAACTTGTTCGCGGTTGTGGTTCTTTTCCAGCAGGGTCAGGCGGCGGCTAAGCCGGCTGTTCAGGCTGATGGATTTACCAAACACCGTCAGATACAGGCCTTCGACCAGCACGACGACGGCCACGAAGATCAGAATGTAGATAAGGGGCGCTGCCGAAATCGTCATGTCATGACCTCAGATAATGGGTTCATAGATGGAGGCGGGCAAGTCATAGCCCCACTGGCGGAACCGGTCGGAATAGTGCGACCGCACACCGGTTGCGTTGAAACGACCGATGATTTTGCCGTTTGGCTCCACCCCAAGGCGTTCAAAACGAAAGATTTCCTGCATGGAGATCACTTCGCCTTCCATGCCGGTAATCTCGGTGACCGACACCATGCGGCGTGAGCCGTCCTGCAAACGGCTGGCCTGAACGATCAGGTTCACAGCGCTGGCGATCTGGGACCGGACGGCCTTCAGCGGCATCTCGATCCCGGCCATCGCCACCATGTTTTCCAAGCGGCTGATCCCGTCGCGCGCCGAGTTGGCGTGGATCGTGGTCATTGATCCGTCGTGGCCGGTGTTCATGGCCTGAAGCATGTCGATCACCTCTTCACCGCGGGTTTCGCCCACGATGATCCGGTCTGGTCGCATCCGCAGCGCGTTGCGCAAGCAATCACGCTGGGTCACAGCGCCTTTGCCTTCGACGTTGGCCGGACGGCTTTCCATGCGGCCCACGTGGACCTGTTGCAGCTGAAGTTCCGCGGTGTCCTCGATGGTCAGCACGCGTTCCTTGTTGTCGATGAACGAGGACAGCGCGTTCAGCGTGGTCGTCTTGCCCGAACCCGTGCCGCCCGAAACAATGACGTTCAGCCGGGTTGAGACGGCGGCCTGCAGATACAGGCCCATCTCTTCGGTAAAGGCGCCAAAGCGCACCAGATCCGGGATGCCCAGCTTTTCCTTTTTGAATTTCCGAATGGAAACAAGGCTTCCGTCCACCGCGACCGGCGGCACCATCACGTTGAAACGGCTGCCGTCTGCAAGGCGCGCGTCGCAATAGGGGTTCGATTCGTCCACGCGGCGACCGACGGCCGACACGATCTTGTCGATGATCCGCAGCAGGTGGCGTTCGTTCTTAAAGGTAATGTCGGTCAGTTCCAGCTTGCCCGAGCGTTCCACAAAGATGCGGTTCGGCCCGTTCACCAGAATATCGTTCACCGTCTCGTCTTTCAGCAACGGCTCCAGCGGGCCGAGGCCCATCACCTCATCATACAGCTCCTGGTTCAGCGTGGCCCGGTCGTCTTTGTTCAGCGAGACCGACATCTCGTCCAGCGCTTCTGAACTGATCGCGGCGATCTCGGATTTCAGACTGGTCTCAGAGGCGTGCTCCAAAGCCGCAAGGTTCAGGTTGTCAAGCAGCCGCTTGTGCAGATCGACCTTCAGCTCCCCCAAGCGGTCCTTGCGCTTCTTTTCCTTGTCGGCCGCAGCCACCTCGGCGGGGCTGCGTTGCGGTTCGGCCGCAGGTCGCACGCCGCCCATGCTGACCCTGGATGCGCTTGTCGCCGCAGGGCGGGCCGCTGCCGGTGCGGCAGAGGCGACCGGGGCCACCGAAGCGGGGCGGTTCGGCTGTCCGTCAGGCTTTTTGAAACGTGAAAACATGGTTTCCCCCAGTCAGAAGCGGCGAGGCTTAGCCCCGCCCTGCCTCGACAGCTTTGTTAAGATCATAGAGCGACTTGGCGAGCTTTTGGATTTCCTTGCGCAGCGGGTTTTTCGCTGCGTTTTCCGACAGTGGCAGGCCGTGATCGTTGGCTTGGGTCACCGGTGGCCCGCCATCGGGCAGTTGAACCTCGATCGTGATGTCGAGGCTTTCCGCCATCCGCTTGACCCGGCTCTTGGCAGAGAGATCCGTGAAACGCGGCGCGCGGTTCAAGACATAGCGCAGTTTTTCGTGCGGCAGCCCCTCGGCCTTCAACGCCCGCACCAAGCGCAGCACGTTCTGGGCCGAGCGCAGGTCAAGCTCCATCAAGGCGAAATACACATGCGCCCGGCTCAGCACCGTTTCGGTCCAGGCCACGATGGTCTTGGGCATGTCGATAACGACGAAATCGAAATTCGCCCGCGCCATGTCAATGATCCGCGCCACATCATCGGGCCCGACGATATCCAGCGGCAGCATGTCGGCGGGCGCGGTCAACACATGCAGCTTTTCGTTGAACGAAAGCATCGCGTGCAAAAGCGAGTCGCTGTCGGCGCTTTCCGTATCAGACAGCAGCTCAAAAACAGACTCTTTGCGCGGCAGATCCAGATAGGTTGCGGCTGAGCCGTATTGGAAATCCAGATCAATCAGGCACACGCGCGGCGCATCGGTTTTGCTGACGGTGGCCAGTTCCCACGCGAGGTTGGCCGCAAAGGTCGAAGACCCCACGCCGCCTGCCAGGCCATGCACGGGAAGCACCACGGCGTCGCGGTCGCCCTTGGCCTTGAACGCGGGTTGCGCGCCGCCATGCGGCTCGTCAATCGCCGCAGCGATTGCGGGTGCTGCAACCGGTGCCGCGGCGGGCGCCGGGGCGGCTTCGGGCAGGGGGGCAGGTATGCGAAGACGTCCAATCGCCTCATGCAGCGCGCCTTCGGGCAGCGGGTAGGGCACGAAATCCTCGGCCCCAAGGCGCAACAGCTGATGCAACGCAATCGGGCTGACCTGATCGGCGATCAGGATCACTTTGATCGACTTTTCTTTTGCCAAGCGGATCAGATCGGTGATCCGCGTCAGATCGGATTCATCGTCGCCGTTGACGGCAATGGCCACGAATTCAAGGGTGGCAGAGTCCGGTTGGGTCAGAAAGATCGCGGCGTCGTCAAAGGACAGATCGCCCCAACTTTCGCCCAGCTCCAATTCCATATCATCGATCAAAAGATCGAAATTCTGCACATCGCGCGAGATCGTGCACGCCAGAATGGGTGCTGGATCAGGCTGTAGATTTGCCACACTCGTCATCGCCCTTCGTCCTTCCAAAGACGGCCCCCGGCCGCGTTCCCATTAAGGAAACTAGTCGGCGGGAATAGCCACGCCGTGCGGATTGCACGACAGACTGTTCCCATTGAGCCGAAGGTGCAGGGGGATGGTGGCGAGATTGGGGCTAAAAAATCGTCAATCTTTGATTTTTAATGAATTCAGCCGATTTTCAGAAACGGCCAAACAAAAAGGGCCCGGTTGGGGCCCTTGATGTCTTGCGTGGCGATCAGTTGCCCGACGAAGGGTCGACCTGCGTGCTCGTCTGCGTCGTATCCGGGTGCGGCCTGGTGGCGCCCTCGACATATTCGCGGAAGATGATTGCCGCATATTTCCCGTTCAGAACCAACGGGTTATTTCCGACAAAGCCCGTCACTTCGGTGACAGTGCGGCGGTTGCGTTCTTCCGGGCCGGGAGTCTGGATGACGGGTTGGGTCTTGCCATAGGAGACGACCGCCTCCAGCCGGGCCGAGCCGATACCTTGGCTGACCAGATAAGAAACCGCCGCGCGCGCACGGCGCATGCCCAAGGCTTTGTTATAGGCATTCGAACCAACCAGGTCGGTGTGTCCGTAAACCTTGAACCGAACCTCTGGGAACTGCCGAATCCAGTCAGCCTGCTGGCGCAAGGTGGCGCGCGCAGAATCGGTCAGATCCGAAGAGTTGAACGCAAAGTTGATGGTGGTCGGCACTTCCTTGGCAAAGCGGTTGCCAAGGGCGACAACGGCATCCAGCTTGCCGGTCATCACCAGTTCATTGTTCATGTTCGGGTTGCCAAAGCTGCCCTCATCCACCTCCGCACCCAGTTCCCGACTGGTGAAGCTTGTCACGTCGCAGGCCGTCAGCGCCAAGAGCGCCACACCGGCCAGAAGATATCCACCTGCCCGCATGTGCCTCACTCCATCACATAGCCGTAGGAGCCGGAATAATCCTGCCGGGCCACTTCGCCCGCTGCCCCGCGTTGATTGCCCGCCACATCGCCAAACAGGAACAACTCCCGCTCGGTGGGCAGCCGGATACGATCCGTCGGCAGCGCCAAAGCCTCGCCACGTGTGGGCGTTACAAGGTGCGGCGTCACGATGATCACCAGTTCCGATTGCGCGCGCTGGTATTCAGCCGAACGGAACAGCGCCCCAAGGATCGGGATGTCACCCAGCCACGGCACCTGACCGTTCAAATCGCGGAAGTCATCCTGCAAAAGCCCCGCGATGGCAAAGCTTTCCCCGTCGCGCATCTCAACCGTGGTTGAGGTTTCGCGGCGTTTGAAGGCGTTGATCGAAAAGCCCTGCGCCTGCAGCGTGGTCGTGGTGTCGATAGAGGACACGGCCGCGTTGATCGTCAGGTTGATGATGTCGCCATCCACCACAACGGGGGTAAAGTTCAGCTCAACCCCGAATGGTTTGTATTCGACAGAGATAGAGCCGTCGCTCGTCGCCACGGGGATCGGATATTCGCCACCCGCCAGAAACTTCGCCTCTTGCCCCGACAGCGCGGTCAGGTTCGGCTCGGCCAAAGTCCGCACCACGCCCTTGGATTCCAGCGCCTCCAGCAGCACCGCGAACTCCAGCGAGCCGGCTGAGAAGCCAAGCGTCATGCGCCCTTCGGCCTCATTGGGGCTGGTGACCGCATCGCCGTTGAACAACCCGGCAAGCTTGGTGCCGTCTGCCAGAACGCCAGACCCGGCTGCGACGCCGATATTGTTGCCGCCCTGCATCCCCAGCGAGGCCGACAGGTTCTTGGATACCGACCGCTGCATTTCGGCAAAGCGCACTTTCAGCATGACCTGCTGGGTGCCGCCGACGCTCATCAGGTTGGAAACCCGCTCTGGCGCATAGCGGTTTGCAAGATCCAGCGCGCGGTCCAGTTTGGCCGACGAGGAAACCGTGCCCGACATGACGATCCCGTCATTGGCGGTGCGCACTTCGATCTGCTCACCCGGAAGGATCTGCTGCAACCGTTCCTTGAATTCCGCGATGTCCGGGGTGACGTGCACGTCGACGTTTGAGATCAGCTTGCCATCTGGTGACAGCAGCGTCAGCGTCGTGCGCCCCGGCGTTTTGCCCAACACATAGATGGAGCGGTCCGACAGGGTAGAGATATCGGCGATGCCGGGGTTGGCGATCGACAGTTCCGCAAACGGAACATCGCTTTCCACCACCACAGCGCGGTTCATAGGTACATTGAGCGGCGCGCTTTCGCTGCCCTGTAGCACGCGAAGCGTTTGCGCCGCGAGCGGTGACAGCGCGGTACTTGCAAGGGCAAACCCAAGCAAACCTGCTGCAAAGAAATTCCGCAGTTTCATGTGACCTGCCCTTTCGATCACGCCTCTGCCGGGTCTTTTTTTGCCCGTTCCATTACACAAGATGCCGGAAACCCCAATTTTTTGCAAGAATCAAAAGCTTGAGCGCGTTTCCTGATGTGGATAACTTGCAACAGCCCGCAATGGGTTGGAAAAATGCAACGGCGCGGCCCCAGATACGGTAGCCGCGCCGCAAGATTTGATCAATTTAGTTTGTGCAGGGGATCGGGATTTCGACGACTTCTGCGCCCTTGCGGGTTCTGATGGTGCAGACTTTGTCTTCTTCCACCTTGGCAACTTGCTCGGCGGTGATGCCCAAAAGCCCCTTGCTGTCGACCTCGACAAAGCCGCTGCGGGCCTCGTCGCCCATGCCGACCAGTGACATGACCAGTCGCCCCGTCGCCTGGGCCTGTGCCAGTCGCGCCACCTGCTCGGGTGTGGCGGCGACCGTCATGGTCCGGCTCATGATCGCGCCGTCCGAGGCGCTCTTCTTGTCGTTCCGGTCGACGGCGATGATTTTCATGGTCGTCTCGATCAGGCGGGTCAACTCACCTTCTACGCCCGCGACGCCGCCGGTCCAGTAGATGTCCACCCGGTCGCCGGGTTGCAGAAAGTCGGCGGCTTCCACCTTGATCGCGAAGGCACGCATGCCCTTTTCGATCTCGCCGTTCAGACCCGCTTGTTGCCCCGGTTCGGTGACCTTCACGGCCATCACCGGTTCGAATTTCTCCATCTGCCGCAGAACGTAGCGCGGCTGTTTGCCCTCTTCGGGGAACAGCATGGCTTCGTCTGTATAGATCCCTTCGGGAAGGGCGTTCTTCGGCCAATAAATCTTTTCCACATCCTTGATCGTCAAGGCGTCGCCGTAGTTCTTGGCGCTGGTAACCACATAGACCTCAACCAGACCGCCGGTCTTGGCCTTGATCTGCAGCTCCTGCTGGAGCGCGCTTTCCGTCTTGTTGATGTAGCCTTTGGCCATATAGACCGCCGCCCCCGCCAGCGCGAGGCCGACCGCAAGGACCAATCCAAAAATCATCCGCATTTCAGTACCCCTTTTCCCACCCAACACCCGGATTGCGCCGGGGGATCACTCTTCGCTGTAGCCCACCGGCACGCTGGACACATAGTCAGCCACGCCCTGCGCCGAACTGTCCGATTGGTAGGCAATGGGCGTCAGCACGGCCATTCCCATCCCGATGACCGCTGCCGACAAGACCACCCAGTCAATCGTCACGGCACCACGTTCGTCCCGCAGGAAGCCCAAAAAGGCAGTGAACATATCGTCTTCCCTTCTGATCCGGCCATCCTACTCAATCGCACAACGGTCCATTCTCACGTTTTTACCCCCGATTTGTGGCCGAATTCGGGACGCCATTTGGTCCGGATTGCGACGGAACCGGGGGTTTTTAAATGAAAAAGGCCGCGTCCTGTCCCGGACGCGGCCCCTGCAGTTTGATCGGATTAACCGATTACTGGTTTTCGTAGCCCGAGCTACGGCCGTCCAGATCGTCAACGATCGAGGTGCCGAGGTCTTCGATGCCCTGGCCGACGGTGCCCATCACGACCATGCCGAGGCCAACGATGGCTGCGGTCAGCACAACCCAGTCAACCGTGACTGCGCCGGATTCGTCGTTCTTGAAGGACTTGAAGAGTTTGAAGAATTTCATGGTGATACCTTGAGTTGGATGTTGCTTCGGTCGACCGGTCAGGTTGGCTTTTGCTGGGTCTCTGTTCCGCAGCGATCCGTTTCGGCTGACCCCACTTATCCGGAGATTCGTGTTCTGAATGCGGCAGTGAAGCGGAGGAAATGGGGTCATTGCGCGGCAGTTCCGTGCGGGGGACCCAGAGTGCAGACATTGCAAACCAGCGAACAAATGAAAAAGGCCGCACCCTGTCCCAGGTGCGGCCTCTTACTGATCGGGTTAACCGATTACTGGTTTTCGTAGCCCGAGCTACGGCCGTCCAGATCGTCAACGATGGCGGTGCCGAGGTCTTCGATGCCCTGGCCAACGGTGCCCATCACGACCATGCCGAGGCCAACGATGGCTGCGGTCAGCACAACCCAGTCAACCGTGACTGCGCCGGATTCGTCGTTCTTGAAGGACTTGAAGAGTTTGAAGAATTTCATGGTATTACCCTTTTCTAGGAGTTGCTCTGGTCCGCCGACTTGGTCTGATGCTGGGCCTCTGTTCCGCAGCATCCCGTATCGGCTTGAACACATATAGCCGTGGATTCGTGGCTTGATTGGGGCGCAGAGGCGAAAAGATCGGGGTCTTTGCATGGGCTTTTCGCGACCCCATTAACCTCTGGTTGAGTGACCGGATCGCGATCCGGGGCGCTCGTTGTGCGTAGAGGGGGCCGGGCTGGGGCAGGGAAACGAGGGCCCCAAATGCAAAATGGCCGCCTCCTTTTCAGGAAGCGGCCATTCCGTGATCGAAAAAATCGATTACTGGTTTTCGTAGCCCGAGCTACGGCCGTCCAGATCGTCAACGATGGCGGTGCCGAGGTCTTCGATGCCCTGGCCAACGGTGCCCATCACGACCATGCCGAGGCCAACGATAGCGGCGGTCAGCACGACCCAGTCAACGGTCACAGCACCGGATTCGTCGTTTTTGAAGGACTTGAAGAGTTTGAAGAATTTCATGTCGTTACCCTTTCCTGGGAGTTGCTCTGATCCGCCGGTTGGGTCTGATGCTGGGCCTCTGTTCCTCAGCATCCCCTTGCGGCTTGAGGGCATATAGCCGGGGATTCATGGCGGGAGTGGGGAAGGCATGTGGCGGTTTTAACAAATTCGCAATTTATTGGCGGATGCAGCTTAAGCTATTGAAATACAACAAAACAAAACCAAAAATTGCCCGTTTTTACGCTGTGCGCGCGGCGCCAGACCGTGACCTTAAGGTCAATTCTGGCGAAAATGCCTTGATTGGCGGTCAATTGCATAGCCAACAGGCCGCTACTCTGCGAAGTTGGCACCAACAAGAGCAGCAGCGGGCATCCAACGAGATGCGATTTTTAGCAGGCATTATCAGCGCGAGCCTTTCCATAGCCGTGCCCTTTGGGGCCGCAGGCGAAGCATTGTCGGGCGACCGCGATTTCAGTTTCCGCCGGATCAAGGTGGCAAGTGGGCTGCCGGGCAAGCGGATTACCGTGCAGATTGATCCGGCAGAGCAAGCACGCCTGCTGGCGCTGGCCCCAAAGGTGACGCCGCGTGTTGACCTTGCCACCGAAGCCCCGGCCCCCGGTCCGCTCGGCGCGCCGTCCGCCACCCCCAGCACCGCGCAATACGCCTGGTTCTGGGATCAGGTGCCGACGCAAAAGGATCAGGCCTCGGGACGGTTCCCGATGGCGATGGCGATGCTGTCGCAAGGGCCCGCCGGGGCGCAAGTCACCGCACCGCGGATGCAGCACATGCAGGAAATCGCCTCTAAATACGGCACTGACATTCTGAAGGCCACGATCGGCACCAATGTGTCGCCCGCCTTGGTTCTGGCGGTGATCGGCATTGAAAGCGCGGGGCGGCCCGAGGCTGTCTCAAGCGCAGGGGCGACGGGGTTGATGCAATTGATCCCGGACACCGCCGCGCGGTTTGGCGTCAGCGATTCCACCGACGCCTCGCAAAACATCAAGGGCGGCGTCGCGTATCTTGATTGGCTGATGAAGCGGTTCGACCGTGACCCCTTGATGGTGCTGGCCGCCTATAATGCAGGTGAGGGCGCGGTGGACGCCAACGCGGGCATTCCGCCCTTTGCCGAGACCCGCGACTATGTGCCCAAGGTGCTGGCCGCATGGCAAGTCGCCCAAGGGCTCTGCCAGACCCCGCCCGAGTTGGTGACAGATCCTTGTGTGTTCAAGGTCATCGCGGCGGGCGGCTGATCACGGGGCAGGGCCGCCAAGCCCGGCGCGTATCGCGGCATCTTAGGCGATCACCAGACCGGGCTTGGTCATCGCCTAAGCCAGCACGCACACAGCGCTTTGCCGCTGGGAAACAGGGCGGCCCTTGCGGCCACCCGTTTCGCGGCGGGTCTTAATCAACGATCGTCGCGTCGGTCGCGGCGCGCAGCTCTGCTTCGGTGACGCCCTCGGCGCATTCAACAATACGCAGGCCACCGGGCACGACATCCAACACCCCAAGGTTGGTGATGATGCGGTCCACCACGCCCTGACCGGTCAACGGCAGGGTGCACGCCTTCAGCACTTTGGATTCGCCATGCTTGGAGGCGTGGTCCATCACCACCACCACCCGGCCCACTCCGGCCACCAGATCCATCGCCCCGCCCATGCCCTTGACCAGCTTGCCCGGAATCATCCAGTTGGCCAGATCGCCGTTTTCTGCCACTTCCATCGCGCCAAGAATTGCCATGGCGATCTTGCCGCCCCGGATCATCGCAAAAGACTGGGCGCTGTCGAAGTAAGCGGTCTGCGGCAGTTCGGTGATGGTCTGCTTGCCGGCGTTGATCAGGTCGGCGTCTTCTTCGCCTTCCACCGGGAAGGGGCCCATGCCGAGCATCCCGTTTTCCGATTGCAGGGTCACATTGACCCCCTGCGGAATATAGTTCGCCACCAGCGTCGGAATCCCGATGCCGAGGTTCACATACCAACCATCCTGCAACTCACGTCCGGCCCGTTCGGCCATCTGATTGCGGTCCCATGCCATGGCTCAGGCCTCCTTCTTGCGGGTGGTGCGGTTTTCGATGCGCTTCTCGTGCTGGCCCTGAACGATTCGGTGCACATAGATGCCGGGCAGGTGGATGGTGTCAGGGTCAAGCGCGCCCAGTGGCACGATTTCCTCAACCTCAACAACGCAGACCTTGCCCGAGGTGGCAGCCGGAGGGTTGAAGTTACGCGCGGTCTTGCGGAACACCAGATTGCCCGACGGGTCGGCCTTCCACGCCTTGACGATGGCAAGGTCCGCCACGATCCCGGTTTCAAGAATATAGGTCTTGCCGTTAAAGTCGTGATGCTCTTTGCCCTCGGCAATCACGGTGCCCACGCCGGTTGCGGTGTAAAATCCGGGAATCCCCGCGCCGCCCGCCCGCAGCCGCTCGGCAAGGGTGCCTTGGGGGTTGAATTCAAGCTCCAACTCGCCCGAAAGGTATTGGCGCATGAACTCGGCGTTTTCCCCGACATAGGATGAGATCATCTTCTTGACCTGCCGCGTCTCCAGCAACTGGCCAAGCCCGAACCCATCCACGCCCGCGTTATTGGAGGCAATCGTCAGGTTCTTGGTGCCCGCATCGCGGATTGCAGCGATCAGCAGTTCGGGAATGCCGCAAAGGCCAAAGCCCCCCGAAGCGATCAGCATTCCATCAAACAACAATCCCTCAAGCGCCGATTTGGCGTCGGGATAGATTTTCTTCATCGGTAGCCCCCCTGCAAACTCTCGCGTTGCATATGAGGCGCAGTGTTTCGGACTGTCAATTCCGCAGTGCAGCATTTTGCCCTAGGGCCGCGCACGCAAAACCGGGCGGTCCTGTTGCAGCAGTGTCAGCGTGCCGTCGGGGTCAAGGTCAAACCCTGTCACTGCGGCCATTGTCTGCAAAAAGCGCGCCTCCACCTGTGCAAGCTCTGGCGCGCAGGCCATGCGCGTCGTGGTCAGGCGCGGCAGGCTTAGCCCTTGGGCGCTCAGAACAAGCGTGCCTGTGTAGCGGTTGCAGGCGCTGACCCCCGCGACCCGGCTTCCCGACACGGACAGGGTGGTTTCTGCGTTCGGGGGCGGGGTGGTTCCGTCAATCTCGGTCACAACCCAATCGCCTTGCAGCAGGGCCAACGGGTCACCGCCGCAGCCTGCAAAACTGCCATCCTCCCGGTTGATCGTCACGGAAACCGGGTAAGGCAGGCCGGTCGCCGCGTCATGGCACAGCGTTTCGCTGACAACGACCGTCAGATCAGGGGCCAGTTTCAGAACCGCCCCTTCGGGCGTCAGCAAAGGGGCCGCAAGCGGCACTGCAAGCGTCTCGCCCTGTTCCGAGGAAAACGTCGCCCCTTGGCGGGCAAGGGCCAGAACAAATCCGGGTTCCTGTCCGCGTGCGGTCAGGGGCAGCGGCCCAAGCCCGATCAGCGGCACACATTCGGGCAAAAGGTCATCGCCAAGGTGCAGCGTCGCCCGGTTGCCCTTTGGGGTAAAGCGCGTGGCCGCATCGACAAAGCCGGTCGCGTCCTTGGCCAGAAACGCGGTCTTGCCATTGTGGCGCAGCTGCAAACCCCCATCGGGCAGGTCGGTGACGGATAGGCGCAGCGCCCCACAGCGCCACGGCCGGGCAAAGCCAAACTCTAACGCCCGGAAAAGCGGGATCGGCTCCAGGGCCACCGGATCGTTTCCGGGGGGCAAAGGGGCGGTGGACGCAGTCCAGACGGGTTTGCCCGCGGCAAAGACCGCGACATGCAGGGTCAGCGGTCCGGTCTTGTCTGTCGTGAGCGTAAAGGCGGGGTCTGTCAGCGGGTGGCGTTCCTCAGCAACAACCACGCCCTCGGCGCGCAGGTCGATCACCAGCTCATCGCCAGCCGCGGCGGTGCCGGGCGGCGCAACCATGCCGCTGATCTCGCGGGCCTGGGCAGGGGCGGCAAGGGCAAGCAAGAGGAGAATAAGGCGCATAGGCTCTCACAGGGGTCCGGGGGATGAGGCGGGTGACAGGGTCCCAGAAAACGGCGCCCCAGAATGCGGTCCGCTCGCAAGAGTGTCAAACGCGCGCGCCGGGTCTTTACCCTGCCGCGCCGCAAGCTATGGTGGCCGCGCCCGCCCGCGTGGTGGAATGGTAGACACAAGGGACTTAAAATCCCTAGGCTTCGGCCGTGCCGGTTCGAGTCCGGCCGCGGGTACCAGGCGGGCATTTGGCGACAATCCCTGCGCCACCGTCAATAAGTATCGCGCCGAATCGGCCCGCCGTGGTGGGGAGCGGACCTTTGCCCGGAAGGGCGGGGGGCCATCGGATCGCAGGCATGGGCCCGACGCCCCCCCACACAGCGGCACCCAACGCCGCAAACGGCCGCTTGGCGCGGCAGTTCTTGCCGGGGACGCCCGTTCCCGCTAGGAACGCTGCAAATCCCGTTTCATGAGGCCTGCCATGCGTCTGACCCGTTATTTCCTGCCCGTTCTGAAGGAAAACCCCGCCGAGGCGCAGATCGTCTCGCATCGCTACATGTTGCGCGCGGGGATGATCAAGCAGCAGGCGGCGGGCATCTATTCGTGGCTGCCGCTGGGCCTGCGGGTGTTGAACCGCATTCAGGCCATCGTCAACGAAGAGCAAGAGCGCGCGGGCCACATTCCCCTGCTGATGCCGACCTTGCAACCTGCCGATCTGTGGCGCGAAAGCGGGCGCTATGACGACTACGGTCAGGAGATGCTGCGGATCAAGGACCGGCAAGACCGCGAGATGCTCTATGGCCCCACGAACGAAGAGATGATCACCGACATCTTCCGTGCGCATGTGAACAGCTACAAAGATCTGCCGCTCACGCTTTACCACATCCAGTGGAAGTTCCGCGACGAGATGCGCCCCCGCTTTGGCGTGATGCGCGGTCGTGAATTCCTGATGAAAGACGGCTATAACTTTGACGTCGACAAGGCGAGCGCACTGCACGCCTATAACCGCCATATGGTCAGCTATCTGCGCACCTATGAACGCATGGGCCTGACGGCGATCCCGATGCGGGCCGACTCTGGCCCGATTGGCGGCGACGATACGCATGAGTTTCTGGTGCTGGCCGCCACGGGCGAATCCGAAGTGTTCTTCGACAGCGCAGTGACCGAGTTGAAACTGGGCAACCGTGAGGTGGATTACGACGACCGCGCGCAAGTGGCCGCGGTCTGCAAAGAGTTCACCACGCTTTACGCCCGCACAGACGAGACCCATGACGCGGCCCTGTTCGACGCCATTCCCGAAGAGCGCCGCAAGGTGGCGCGCGGGATCGAGGTCGGACAGATCTTCTATTTTGGCACCAAATACTCGGAAGCGATGGGGGCCAGCGTGGTCACCGCCGATGGCTCTAAAGTGCCGGTCGAGATGGGCAGCCACGGGATCGGCGTCAGCCGTCTGCTGGGCGCGATCATTGAGGCCAGCCATGACGACAAGGGCATCATCTGGCCGGAAGGCGTGACGCCTTTCCCGGTGGGGATTGTGAACCTTAAGCAGGGCGATGCGGCGGCGGATGCGGCGTGCGAGAGCCTGTACAAGGCGCTGTCGGCCAAGGGTCTGGAAGCGCTCTATGATGACCGCGATGAGCGGGCGGGGGCCAAGTTCGCCACGATGGATCTGATCGGCCTGCCGTGGCGGATCACCGTGGGGCCGCGCGGGCTGGCCAATGGGGTGGTCGAATTGACCTCGCGCCGGACAGGTCTTTCCGAAGAGCTGGCCCCCGAGGCCGCCGTGGCACGTCTGGTTGAGATTTACGCCGGGGTCTGATCCGGCCGCGGACACAAAGACAGGGCGCGCCGGGCTGGCGCGCCCTTTTGCATGGGCGTGGGCCAGTTTGCGTGCCTGACGGTTTGCGTGCTTGACGGTCTTGCGGCGTCGGGCAAAGTTGGGGCCAAGGCAGGGGGGCTGTCTGCCCCCCTGACCCCCCGAGAGTATTTGGGCCAAGATGAAGGAATTGCGATGCGGGCATTGATCACCTGGGGTGGATGGGACGGGCATGAGCCTGACAAGGTGGCCGCCTTGTTCGCGTCGATGTTGCGCGATGAGGGGGCAAGCGTGGAAGTGACCGACACGCTGGCGTGTTTCGATGACGCGGCGCGCTTGGCGGGGCTGGATCTGATTGTGCCGGTCTGGACGATGAGCACGATTGCGCAGGAGCAGTCCGAGGCTGTCGCGGCGGCGGTGGAGGGCGGTGTGGGGCTTGCCGGGTGTCATGGCGGGATGTGTGACGCGTTCCGCACTGACGTGTTGTGGCAGTTCATGACCGGATCGCAATGGGTGGCCCATCCGGGCAATGACGGGGTGCAGTACCGGGTGCGGATGGTGTCTGACGATCCTCTGGTGGCGGGGATTGAGGATTTCGACGTTGTGTCCGAACAATACTATCTGCATGTGGACCCGGTGGTGAAGGTGCATGCGGTGACCGATTTTCCCGTCTTTGCCGGGCCGCATTCCGCCAATGGGCCGGTGGCGATGCCGGTGGTCTATTCCAAGCATTGGGGCAAGGGCCGGGTCTATTACAACGCGCTGGGCCACAAGGCGGCGGTGATCGATCACGGACCGGCGCGGGAACTGCTGCGGCGCGGTTTGCTGTGGGCGGCACGGAAATCATGAGCTTTCAGGCCTATCTGGACAACATTGAGGCCAAGACCGGCTTTGGGCCAGAGGCGTTTCGCCGGATGGCTGAGGAAAAGGGCTTTGCGACGTCCGAGGGGTTAGCCGCAGGCGTGAAGGCCACGCAGATTACCGACTGGCTGAAGGCGGAGCATGGCCTTGGCCACGGGCATGCGATGGCCATTGTCGCGTTGCTGAAGGGCAAGCGGGCCTGACGGCACGGTTTGGTGAGCGTGCCGGCTGGTCCCTTGACGCCCCGCCCCGTTGCCCTCAAGGTGCCGGGCAAAACGAAAGAGCAGAACCTTGGCCACCACCTCCCCCTTTTCGCGGTTCGAATTCATGATTGCGTGGCGCTATTTGCGCGCGCGGCGTGCCGAGGGCGGCGTGTCGGTGATGACCTGGATCAGCCTGATCGGCATCACGCTGGCGGTTTTTGCGTTGATTGCCACCCTGGCCGTGCGCGCCGGGTTTCGGGCCGAGTTCGTCGACACGATCCTTGGGGCCAATGCCCATGTCACGGTCTATTCCGCCGGGCGGGTGGATGCGGAGGGGCAAAGCATCAAGGGGTTTGCCGACTTTGATGTGATTGCCGCGCGGCTTGGGGCGGTTGCCGGGGTGACGCGGGCGGCTCCGATGATCAAGGGGCAGGTCATGGTGACCACCGGGCAGGGCACCACACTGGGGGCCGAAGTCTTTGGGATGCGCCAAGCCGATCTGGAGGCGATTCCGCGGGTTGGTCTGGGGGCCGACGCCTATGGCGACATCCAGCAGTTCGGCAACGGCATTGCCATTGGGTCGGGCATTGCGCGGGAGTTGGGCGTGACGGTGGGCGACAAGCTGCGGCTGATCGCGCCGACCGGGGTCAAGACCGCGTTTGGCACCAGCCCGCGGGTCAACGCCTATGAGGTCGTCTATGTATTCACCGCGGGGCGCTATGACATCGACCGCACCCGCATCTACATGCCCTTTGCCGAAGCGCAGAGCTACTTTAACCGCGAGGGGCTGGCCGATGAGTTTGAGGTCATGGTCAAAGACCCCGAAAACATCGACGCCTATACCGAGGCAGTGATGGCGGCGGGGGGCGACGATGCCCTGCTTTGGACATGGCGGGATTCGGCCGGGTCTTTCCTGCGCGCCTTGGATATCGAAGACAATGTGATGTTCATCATCCTGTCCATTCTGGTGCTGATCGCGGCGATGAACATCATCTCGGGCCTGATCATGCTGGTAAAAAACAAGGGCCGCGACATCGGCATTCTTCGCACTATGGGGCTGACCGAGGGGTCCATCTTGCGGATATTCTTCATTTGCGGGGCGTTTACGGGCGTGGTGGGCACCGCGATGGGGGTGGCACTGGGCTGCTTGTTCGCGATCTACATCGACCCGATCTTTTCTTTCGTGAACTACGTGGCGGGCGGCGGCGTTTGGGACCCGTCTATCCGGGGGATTTACGCGTTGCCTGCCAAGTTGCAGCCGCTGGATGTCTCCAAGGCGGTGCTGCTGTCGTTGGGCCTGTCCTTTGTGGTCACGATTTTCCCGGCGCGCCGGGCGGCCCGCATGAACCCGGTGGAGGCCTTGCGCTATGAATGAGCGGCAGGCGGGTTGGGCGCTGGAACTGGCCGGGATCGAGAAGGTCTACAATCACGGGCTGGCCTCTGAAGTCGTGGTGCTGCGCGGTGCCACGCTGGAGGTCGCACGCGGCGAGGTTGTGGCCCTCGTGGCCCCCTCAGGCGCGGGCAAATCGACGCTTTTGCACATCGCAGGGTTACTGGATACGCCGGACCAAGGCTCTGTCGCTTTGGCGGGGCGCAATATGGTTGGCTTGGGCGACAAGGCCCGGACCGAGGCGCGGCGCGGCGATGTGGGGTTCATCTACCAGTTCCACCACTTGCTGCCCGAGTTCACCGCGCTTGAAAACGTCGTGATCCCGCAACTGGCCAACGGCGTGGCCGAAGGTGTTGCAAGGGCACGGGCGCTGGATCTGCTGGACCGCGTCGGTGTCGCGCCTCGGGCCAGCCACCGCCCGGCGGCCCTGTCGGGGGGCGAGCAACAGCGGGTCGCTTTTTGCCGGGCGATGGCCAATCAGCCCAAGCTGCTACTGGCTGATGAGCCGACCGGAAATCTGGACCCGGACACCTCCGAGCAGGTGTTCGCCGCCCTGATGGGTTTGGTTCGCGAAACCGGGCTTTCGGCGCTGATCGCCACGCATAACATGGCGCTGGCCGCGCGGATGGACCGCGTGGTCCGGCTTGAACAAGGCCGGGTTGTCTGACCGAAGGGCGCAATGGACGGCTGGCCGGGGCGCACCAGATCGCATATGCTACTGAGAAAATGGAGGAACCTGCCCATGACACGCTTGTCCCGCTTGCGTCTGCCGCTGGTCAGTCTTGCTGTGGTGGCGCTGGCCGCTTGTGTCCCCGAAGCCGCTCAGAACCCTCCGACCGGGGCTGAAGATTACGCCGACTACTGCTCTGCCTGCCACGGCCCTGCGGGCAAGGGCGACGGAGGCGCGGCGAAAACGTTGTCCAAGGCCCCGGCGGACCTGACCCAACTGACCCGCAAGAACGGCGGAACCTTCCCCGGCACACGGGTCATGGCGCAGATCTGGGGCTATGCGGGGGCAAAGGGCCGGGGCGTCATGCCGGATTTCGGGCCAATGCTGACCGGGCAACTGGTGCCCTTTGACGGCGGAGACGGTATCCAGACGCCGACGCCGATCCGGCTGGTGCAACTGGCCGAATACCTCAAGACGCTTCAGGCCAAATAGCTGGGCTAGAAGCCGCCCGCGCCTTGGGCGCGGGGGCGGCTGGTGCTATTTGGTGCCAAGATAGCGGTGATCGGCGTCCGTCATCTGGCGGGCGCAAAGGCCGCCGCGATCGAGTTGGTAGATGGATTTATCCAGCCCCGCGTATTCAACACAGATCAGCAGACCATTCAGGACCGTTTCCGCCTTGGCCGCGTTCTTGACCGTCCACGCCTCGGGCAGGACCGTGCCGGCAGGAAAACGGATCAGGTCAATGCCGTTGCCCACGGGCCAGATAGCGCCGGGCGGCGGCAGGATTGCGGTGGCGAACTGGCCCTCGGGCATCCCGTCATTCACATCCGCCATGCCAAGGAATTCCCACAGATTGACCGCCGCGCCGTTGTCGGCAGCCGGATAGGTCATCCAATCCAGCGAGCCATCCGCCCGCGGCAGGGCCAGACGCACCGCCTGCAAGAACGCAGGCCCCACACCGTTGTTGGTCAGGCGCAGCCCCGCTCCGGGGCGGGCGTCGGCCTCAAACGTCAGCAGCGGTTGCACGGCGTAAGAGCCGCTCATCTGAACAGCTTTGGTCGTTTGCTGGGCCTGCCAAAAGGCGGCCCCCGCAGCGGCCGCGGCGCAAAGGGACAGGGCGGCGGTCAAAAGGCCAAGGCGGTTGGACATGCAATTCTCCGAAAGAATGAATTCAGCGCTGACAATGGCCGAGCGCATGGGGCGGTGCAAGGGGGCAGGCGCGGCGGGGTAGGTTACGGGCGCGCCAGTTGCGCGCGGCCAACCCCGCCTGCCGTCATACGTCCAGCTCTTCGACAAACCGTGCGTTTTCCTGAATATACTGAAAACGCAGTTCCGGCTTTTTGCCCATCAGCCGCTCTACCAGATCACCGGTCAAGCCCGGCTCATCTTCATCAATGCAGACGCGGATCAGCTTGCGGGTGGCCGGGTTCATCGTCGTATCTTTCAGGTCTTTGGCATCCATCTCGCCCAGACCCTTAAAGCGCTGCACGTCGATCTTGCCGCGCCCGCCAACCCCTTTGGCCAGCCAGATTTCCTTTTCCGCATCGTCGGCCACATAGAGCCGGTGCGCGCCTTGGGTCAGCCGGTAAAGCGGCGGGCAGGCAAGGTAGAGATGCCCTTTGTCGATCAACGGGCGCATCTGGGAAAAGAAAAAGGTCATCAGCAGGCTGGCGATATGCGCGCCATCCACATCGGCGTCGGTCATGATGATGATCTTGTCATAGCGCAGATCATCGACCTTGAACTTGGTGCCCATCTGCACGCCAAGCGCCTCGCAAATATCTCGAATTTCCGAGTTGTCGTGCAGCTTGGACGACGCTGCGCCCAACACGTTCAAGATCTTGCCCTTAAGCGGCAGCAGCGCCTGTGTCTCGCGGTTGCGCGCCGCCTTGGCGCTGCCCCCTGCCGAATCGCCCTCGACGATGAACAGCTCTGTCCCTTCGCGGTTCTTGGCCGAACAGTCGGTCAGCTTGCCCGGCAAGCGCAGCTTTTTGGTCGCCGTCTTGCGGGCGGTTTCCTTTTCCTGCCGCCGGCGTAGGCGCTCTTCGGCGCGCAGCACCAGAAAATCAAGGATCGCCCCGGCCGATTTGGTGTCCGAGGCCAGCCAGTTGTCAAAGTGGTCCCGCACCGATCCTTCGACCAGACGCGCGGCTTCCTCGGTGGCCAGCCGGTCTTTGGTCTGGCCCACAAACTGCGGCTCGCGGATGAAACAAGACACCAGGGCGCAGCCGCCAGTGATCAGGTCATCGCGGGTGATCAGTTCCGTCTTGCGGTTCTTGGCAAGCTCGCCATAAGCGCGGATGCCTTTGAGAATGGCATTCCAGAACCCGGCCTCATGGGTGCCGCCCTCAGGCGTGGGCACGGTGTTACAATAGCTCTGGATGAAACCGTCGCGCGCCGGCGTCCAGTTGATCGCCCATTCTACAGAGCCGGGCTGATTGTATTTCTCGGCAAACGATACCTTTCCGGCAAAGGGGCGGTCGGCATAGGTGGTGGTCTTTTCCAGCTGATCCGACAGGTAATCGGCCAAACCGCCGGGAAAGTGGAACACCGCCTCCATCGGGGTGTCGCCATCTGGCACCGCGGTTTTCCAGCGGATTTCAACGCCCGAGAACAGATAGGCCTTTGAGCGGACCATCCGCATGATCCGCGAGGCCCGGAAGGTCAGCGACCCAAAAATCTCCGGATCGGGGTGAAACGTCACCGAGGTGCCGCGCCGGTTCGGGGCCGCGCCGATCTTGACAATCGGGCCCTGCGGGATGCCGCGTGAAAACGATTGCGCGTATAGCTCGCGGTTCAGCGCCACTTCGACCTTCATCACGTCCGACAGCGCGTTAACCACCGACGCACCCACGCCGTGCAGACCGCCCGAGGTGGAATAAGCATCGCCGCCGAACTTGCCGCCCGCATGCAAGGTGCACAAGATCACCTCCAACGCCGACTTGCCGGGGAATTTCGGATGCGGATCTACCGGAATGCCCCGCCCGTTGTCGCGGATGGTGATTGCGTTGCCCTCATGCAATTCAACCTCGATGCGGTTGGCGTGGCCCGCCACCGCCTCGTCCATCGAGTTGTCGAGGATCTCGGCCACCAGATGGTGCAGCGCGCGCTCATCCGTGCCGCCGATATACATGCCCGGGCGCTTGCGGACCGGTTCCAACCCTTCCAGCACCTCAATAGAGGAGGCGTCATAGACGGGGCCAGTACTGGACAGAAGGTCTTGGGCCATGGGTGCTCGATTCTTGTTCTACGGCTTTGAGCGGGGAGTAGAACATTTTGCGGGGCAGGGGCGCAAGATGTTGGGGGCAAAACGCTGTCGATCCGGGTATTACCGCATCCCTTGGGGGGAACACCTTTTCCCCCCCGGCCCGGTCTGGCATGATGCGTGCGGGCGCGCGGCCCTTATTTGCGCCGCGCCGGAATCGCGAGGAGAAGACGATGCGCGTGCTGTTTACGGGTGGATCGGGCAAGGCGGGCAAACATGTGGTGGCCTATCTGGCCGCACAGGGGCACAAAGTGCTGAATATTGACCGGGTGCCGCTGCGCCATCCCGGCGTGATGGATCTGGTGGCCGACATCACCGATGCGGGGCAGATGTTTTCCGTCATGTCCGGCTATGCGGGCGGGTCCGAGATGGAAGACGGCAAAGGCCAGCAGGTCTTTGATGCGGTCGTGCATTTTGCAGCCGTGCCGGCGCTGATGCTGGCCTCGGATGTTGAAACCTACCGCGTCAACGTCATGGGCACCTATAACGTGCTGGAAGCCGCGACGAAGATGGGCATTCGCAAGGTCATCCTGGCCAGCAGTGAGACAACTTACGGCGTATGCTTCAGCGACGGCCAAACTGATCCGCACTACCTGCCCTTGGATGAAGACTATCCGATCGACCCGATGGACAGCTACGGCATGTCCAAAAAGGTGAATGAGGTCACCGGTGCCGCATTTCAGCGCCGCTCGGGCGCAGATGTCTACGCCTTGCGGATCGGCAATGTGATGGAGCCGCAGGACTACGCCCTTTTCCCCGGTTTTGCCGCCGATCCGGGCCAGCGCCGCCGCATCGCGTTCAGCTATATTGATGCGCGCGACCTTGGACAGATTGTTGACCTTGCGCTTAAGACCGACGGCTTGGGCTTTCAGGTGTTCAACGCCTGCAACGACACCAATTCTGTGCCGCAGCCGAACGCCGAACTGCTCGCGCGCTTTTTCCCGAACGTGCCGTTGACGCGCCCGGTCACGCCGGACGAAAGCCTTTTGTCCAACGCCAAGGTGCGGCAGGTCCTGGGATTTCGCCAGCAGCACGATTGGCGCCAATACGTGCCCAAGGCCTGATGTTGGCGGCCGCCTGCCCGGTCAGTTGTGCGACCGGGCAGGGGTCGGCTTATGCGGGTTCCGCGTTGCGCCCGGCCCACATGGCCTGAAACGCCGGGCGGGCCTGACAACGCTCCAGCCAAGCCTTCACCGACGGGAACTCACCCAGCAGGCTGGGGTGCCCTTGCGCATAGCGCAGACATTCCGCCGTGTTGATGTCGGCAACGGTAAAGCGGTCGCCGACCAGCCACTCCGTCTTGCCAAGGTGGTTTTGCAGCCGTTGGAGCGGGCGGCGCAGCTTTTCGGCATTCACCGCAATCGCCGCCTGACCTTCGGTCGTCGCGTCTCCCCCCGCGGCTTGGGTGTAGAGGATCTCCAGCGCCGGAGCCTCGATCGAGGTGGCGGCAAACAACGCCCATTGCTCAATCAACGCGGTCTCGGCATCGGATCGTGCGCTGAGCGGCCCGCCGTGACGGCGCGCCAGAAACTGGGTGATCGCAAGGCTTTCCGTCAACACCAATCCGTCAACTTCCAGCACCGGGATCTGCCCCAAAGGGCTGACCTTCAGAAAGGCAGGCGACGATGTATTCAACGGCGCATCCGGGGCAGTGGCCGACGCCAACCGATAGCCCTGAATCACGGGCACATGGGTAAAGGGCATGCCTGTTTCGGCAAGCAACCACAGCGGGCGGGACGCGCGGGACCGGTAGACACCGTAAAGCGTGATCATCGGATGATCCTTTGTCGGGAGGTTCAAGGTTTGCCCAAGACTAGGATTAGCGGTGGGCGGGGGGAAGGGGTGATTTTGCACGACGGTCCGGGCCGTTGACCGCGGACATGCGGCCCGCGGTTTGGCCGGGCGGGTCAGGCAGGCGCGCGCTGTCCGGGCCTTTGGGCGCCTTGCGCGCTGCGCCGCGGCGAAGGTGCTGTCTTGCCCCCGTCATAACGCAGCGATAGGTCAATAATATGATCAGATCTCAAAGTTACAGCTCTCATGCGCGGGCGACACTGGCGCTGGGCTTGCCGTTGATCGGCAGCCATCTGGCGCAAATGGCGCTGCACGTCACCGATACCGTGCTTTTGGGCTGGTATGGGGTCAATGAACTTGCCGCCGTGGTGCTGGGGTCTTCCAGCTTTTTTGTCATGTTTATCCTTGGGTCAGGCTTTGCGCAGGCGGTGATGCCGATGGTCGCCTCGGCCTTGGGGCGCGGCGATGAGGTGCAGGTGCGCCGGGACGCGCGGATGGGGCTCTGGCTGTCGATAGCGTTCGGGATCGCGATTTATCCGGTGTTCTGGTGGTCGCAACCGATCCTGCTGGCCCTTGGGCAAAAGGCCGAAGTGGCCCGCCTTGGGCAAGAGTTCTTGCGCATCGCTGGCCTTGGCATGGTTCCGGCCCTTTTGGTGATGGCGCTCAAAAGCTATCTGGCGGCGTTGGAGAAGACCCAAGTCGTGCTCTGGACGACCCTGCTGGCGGTGGGCGTCAATCTGGTGCTGGCCTATAGCCTGATCTTTGGCCATTTCGGGATGCCGGAATTGGGCGTCGCCGGGGCGGCGCTGGCCTCGCTTGTGGTGCAGATCATCACCTTTGTGGTGCTGGCACTTTACGCCGCGCTGTTGCCGGAACTGCGGCGGTTCCATCTGTTCCAACGGTTCTGGCGGCCAGACTGGCAGGCCCTGCATCAGGTCTTTCGCCTGGGCTGGCCCATCGGGATCACCGGCTTGGCGGAAAGCGGATTGTTTCAAGCCTCGGCCCTGATGATGGGGTGGATCGGCACAGTAGAACTGGCCGCGCATGGCATCGCGATGGAGGTGGCGGCGCTGGCGTTCATGGTCCATCTGGGGCTGTCCAACGCGGCGACCGTGCGGGCGGGGCGCGCGGATGGCGAGGGCGACGCGCAACGGCTGCGCGATGGGGCGCGGGTCGCCATCGGGCTGTCCTTTGGCTTTGGTGTGCTGATGGTGGCGCTTTTCCTTAGCGTTCCGGGGCCGATCATCGCGCTGTTTCTGGACGCCCAGAAAGAGGAAACCGCCGCCATTATCGCCTTTGGCACCACACTTTTGGCGCTCGCGGCCCTGTTTCAGCTCGCCGACGCGATGCAGGTTATGGCGCTTGGCCTGCTGCGGGGCATCCGCGACACCCGCGTGCCGATGATCGCAGCGGCGATCAGCTATTGGCTGATCGGGATGCCGTGCGGCTATTTGCTGGCCTTCAAAGCCGGTCTGGGCGGGGTTGGCCTTTGGCTGGGCCTGACCATCGGTCTGACGGCCGCCGCCGCCAGCATGATGTGGCGATTCTGGAGCCGCGCCCCCGTCCCGCCATCTAGCCCCGCAACACCGCACCGGGGTTGAGGATGCCGTTCGGGTCCAGCGCGGCCTTGATCGCGCGCATGGCCGCCAGCTTGCCCGGATCGCCATAGCGTTCCAGATCGCTGACCTTCAGCCGTCCGATGCCGTGTTCTGCGCTGACAGAGCCGCCCCGCGCGTGCACCATGTCGTGCACACAGGCCTTCACCGCGTCGACCTGAGCGGCATGGTTCTTGCGGTTGCCGCCTTTCACCGGAAAGACGTTGAAATGCAGGTTGCCGTCGCCCAGATGGCCAAAGCAATTCACCCGCCAATCGCCAATCCGCGCAAGCTCGGCAATGGCCTTGGGGATAAACGCCGGAATTTCCGACAACGGCAGTGAGATGTCATGCGACGACACCGCCCCGATCCGGCGGTTTGCCTCTGGGATCGCCTCGCGGATGCGCCACAACCCATCGCGCTGCGCGGATGAGGTGGCAATCACCCCGTCCTGCACCAACCCCCGCTCCATCGCCGTCTCCAGCAACCCTGCCAGAACCGCCTCGGCCCCGCCAAAGCCCGGCGGCAAGGCAAGTTCGATCAGCACCGACCACTCCGGCTGCGGATCAAGCGGCACAGTCACCTCTGGCACCGCTTCGGCCAGAAACGCGTAGCCCATCCGGTGGATCAACTCAAAAGCGCTGATCATCCCCGACGCCCGGCTTTCGGCCAATTCCAGCAACGTCAGCGCCGCCGCCGGGTCCGTCACCGCCAACAGCGCCGTCGCGGTGGACGCCGGGCGCGGGTAAAGCCGCAACGCCGCCGCCGTGATCACCCCCAAACTGCCCTCGGCCCCGATCAGCAGATGGCGCAGATCATAGCCCGTGTTGTCCTTGCGCAAACGCTTCAGCCCATTGAACACCGTGCCATCGGCCAGCACGGCCTCAATCCCCAGACACAGATCGCGGGCGTTGCCATAGCGCAGCACGTTCAACCCCCCGGCATTGGTCGACAAAACCCCGCCGATCCGCGCCGATCCCTCCGAGGCAAGCGACAGCGGATAAAGCCGATCCAGCTTTTCCGCCTCGGCCTGCGCGTTGGCAACGATCATCCCCGCCTCGACCACCAGCACATTTTCCTGCGGATAGGACCCGCGCAGCGCGGCCATGCGTTCCAGCGACACGATCAGCGGTGCCGGGCCTTGCGGTTGCAACTGCCCCCCCACCAGCCCCGTGCCCCCGCCCCAAGGCTGCACCCCGACCCGGGCAGCGTTACAAGCGCGCAGGATTGCCGAGACCTCGGCCGTGCTGCGCGGCAAGGCAACGGCGCCGCCCTGACCCTGCCACCTACTGCGCGGTTCTTCCAGATAGCGCGGCTCGGGCGCGCGCAAGGTGTCTTCGGGCAATTGGCTGGCCAGATGGGCCAGAAAAGCGGTGTCGGCAGGGTTCAACATGGCGGCTCCTTCGCCGCCCAATGTAGCGCGCCAATCGGTGCGGGGAAAGCGGATCAGGGAACGCCCCATGCCCGAAAAGCTACGCCTCGCAGAGGTTCTGCCCCAGCGCCGAAATCGCCGTGGCGGTGCGTTGATTGCGCGCCGTTTGCGGGGTTTTCACGTAGCGCGGGATTTTTTCGGCCAGAACAGACCGGCCAAGCCCGCTGGGGGTCAGCAGATACAGCGCGCTGTCGGTCAGATGCAACGCCTCGCCCCCGGTCGCAAAGCTGCACAGGGTTTCAAGGTCGCAGTCCCGCGCCGGGGCCGCAAGAAAGATCAGATGCACCTTGGCGCCGTCCGCCTCGCCCTGCGTCCGATACGGGTTTGCGGCAAGGATCGCGTCAAAGACGGGCAGGGGCAGCAAAATCATCGCGGGCGCAAAGCCGAACGCCGCCCGCATTGCCGCCGCAATAAGGTCGGGCAGATCGGCAAGACCGGGATCGTCGAAAACCGCATTGCCGCTCTGGATGTAGGTGTGCACGCGGCGCAAGCCAAGGTCGGTCAACATCGCGCGAAAGGCGGCCATCGGCAGGCGGTTCGCGCCCGAAACATTCACCCCCCGCAACAGCAGAACGGTCACCCCGGCCACGGTCTAGCCTACGTCCGTGCGCCCGCGCCGGTCGCTGCGCAGGTTGGCGTAGAGCACATGGTTGCGCCAGCGCCCGTTGATCTGCAAATAGCTTTGCGCAACACCTTCATACTTGAAGCCGGATTTTTCCAGCACCCCGCGTGACGCGGTGTTCTCAGGCAAGCAAGCGGCCTCAATCCGGCTCAGGTCCTGCACGGCAAAGGCGTGGTGGACCACGGCCTTGATCGCCTCGCGCATATAGCCCTGCCGGGCATAGGGTGCGCCGATCCAATAGCCCAGCGTGCCCGCCTGCACCGGGCCGCGCCGGATGTTATCCAGCGTGATCGCCCCCAAAAGGGCCTGATCCTGCCGCCGGAACAGCAGAAGCGGCAGTGCGGTGCCTTGGCCTTCGGCGCGCATCGCCCAGTAAACCCGGTTGGCAAAGGCCTTGCGCGTCAGGTGATCATGGGCCCAGACCGGCTCCCACGGGGTCAGATGCGCGGCAGAAGCCTCGCGCAGCCCGGCCCACGCACGCCAGTCGGCGTGTTGGGGCAGCCGCAGCGTCATCCGCTCCGTTTCCACCTTTGGTCTGCGACGAACCCCCAGCATCAGGCGCGCAGCCTGTCGCGGATCGCCTCCAACGAGGGGGCGGCCTCAACAGGGCCATAGAGCGCCATCGCGGTGTCTGCCGCACAGATCTCACCGGCAAAGCGGCGCACGTCCTCGGTGGTGACCGCGTCGATCCGGCCAACCGCCTCGTCGACATCCGGCACCCGGCCATAGATCGCAAGCAGCCGTGCAATCCGCTCGGCTCGCGACGAGGGGCTTTCCAGCCCCATCAGCATACCGGCCTTGATCTGCGCGCGGGCGCGGTTGACCTCAGCTTCGGACATGTCAGAGGCGGCGCGCTTCATCTCATCCATCGTCAGCGTCGCCAGATCGCCGATCTCTTCCGCCGAAGTGCCCGCATAAAGCGTGATCTGCCCGGTATCCTCATAGGCCCCCGACTGGGCGAAGATCGAATAACACAACCCCCGCTCTTCGCGGATCTTCTGGAACAGGCGGCTCGACATGCCGCCGCCCATCGCGGTGGCATAGACCTGCGCGGTAAAGACATCGGGATGCCGGTAGCCGGGTGCGTCGAAGGCCATCGCGAAATGCACCTGCTCCAGCGCCTTGACCTCGCGCCGTTCCGCGCCCCTGAACTGCGCCGGTTGGAACGCCTTTTGCGGCTGCGCTTTCAGCCCGCCAAAGATCGCCTCTGCCTGTGCGACGATCGCATCATGGTCCACCGCCCCGGCGGCGGCGAGGATCATTTGTGCCGGGCCATAATGCTCTTTCACAAACCCCTTCAGATCGGCCCGCCCAAAGGCACCAACCCGCTCTTCCGGCCCCAGAATGGTGCGGCCAAACGCCTGATCGGGGTAGGACACCTCCTGCAGCCAATCGAAAATGATATCGTCCGGCGTGTCGAGCGCTTGGCCGATTTCCTGAAGGATCACATGGCGCTCGACCTCAATCTCTTTCTTGTCGAAGGCCGGGTTCAGCACGATATCGCCGATCACATCAAGCGCCAGCGCCACATCGGCCTCCAGCACACGGGCGTAATAGGCCGTCATCTCGCGGCTGGTGTAGGCGTTGATATAGCCGCCGACATCCTCAATCTCTTCGGCGATCTGCAAGGCCGTGCGGCGACGGGTGCCCTTGAACGCCATATGCTCCAGAAAATGCGCGATGCCGTTTTGTTCCGAGCGTTCGTGACGCCCCCCCGCCATGACCCAAACCCCGGCGCTGGCTGATTTCAGCCCCGGCATATGTTCGGTGACAATGCGAAACCCGTTCGACAATGTGGTCAGCCGGGTCATCTCACGCGTGGTCGGCTGGGCGGTCCCCAAAGTCATTTGCGGGCGGTCCTTTCGCGAATGTGGTCTTGCAAAACAGTCAGGTCATTGGGCAGGCGCGTCACCCGCTCGGGGCGGTCAAACAGATCGCCCATGCGCGGCGGCAGGGCAGGGCGAAGGCCGGTGGCCGCCTCAACCGCATCGGGGAACTTGGCGGGGTGGGCCGTGGCCAGCGTGATCATCGGCACGTTGCCCGACTCGTGCCCAAGCACGTCCTCGGCCACCTTCACACCGACGGCGGAATGCGGGCACAGCAGCTCACCGCTGGCGGCAAGGGTCCGCGCGATGGTCGCCGCCGTTTCCGCTTCCGAGCACCGCCCCGACACAAACGTCTCGCGCAGCATTTCCAGCGCGCCTTGCGAGATCACAAAACCGCCCGCCTTCATCTCGTCCATCAGCTTGGCAATCGCGCCACCGTCGCGCCCATAGGCATCAAACAACGCGCGCTCAAAGTTGGAGGATACCTGAATATCCATCGATGGGCTGATCGACGGCTTGACCCCATTGGTCCGATAGGCGCCACCTTTCAGCGCACGGTCCAGAATGTCGTTCTGATTGGTGGCGATCACCAGTTGCTTAATCGGCAGACCCATCTTGCGCGCGATATAGCCCGCAAAGATGTCGCCGAAATTGCCGGTCGGCACGGTAAAGCTGACTTCGCGATGCGGCGCCCCAAGGCTGGTGGCCGCCGAAAAGTAGTAAACCACCTGCGCCAAAACCCGCGCCCAGTTGATCGAGTTCACCCCTGCAAGGCGCACGCCATCGCGAAAGGCGAAATCGTTGAACATGTCTTTGACGCGGGCCTGCGCGTCGTCGAAATCGCCGTCGATGGCAATGGCGTGGACATTCGCCTCAGACGGGGTGGTCATCTGGCGGCGCTGCACGTCCGACACCCGGCCATGCGGGTAAAGGATGAACACATCCACATTCGCCAGACCGCGAAACGCCTCCATCGCGGCCGATCCGGTATCGCCCGATGTCGCGCCAACGATCGTGATCCGCTCGCCCGTCTTGGCCAAGGCCGCCTGCATCATCTGGCCGATCAACTGCATGGCAAAGTCTTTGAACGCCAAAGTCGGCCCGTGGAACAGTTCCAGCAAGAAGTGGTTCGGCCCAAGCTGCACCAAAGGCGCGCGGGCGGCGTGACCAAAGCCTGCATAGGCCTTGGCAATCAGGCCCCGGAATTCGTCGTCGGCGAAAAAACCGCCCAAATACGGGCGCATGACGCGAAAAGCGATCTCTTCATAGGGCAGACCGGCAAGGGCCGCGATCTCCGCCTTGGGCATGACGGGCACGGATTCGGGCACATAAAGCCCGCCGTCACGGGCAAGGCCCGTCATCATCGCTTCACCAAAGGTCAGAACCGGGGCCGAACCCCTTGTCGAGATGTAGCGCATGCGCCCCCCTTTAAACTGTCCGCCGTCTGATACGCCACAGAAGGAAGACTGTCATTATCCCCCAGACAAAGGCGAGCGAAAACCACGTAATCGCATAGCCCCAATGGTCGTTGGGAATAGACGAAGTGTCCACCGGCATCGCGTCGATCCCGTCACCGGTCGGCTCACGCGCGACAATAAAGGTCGCTTCGGTGTGCAGCAGCGCGGCCATCGCCTCGGCGTCGCGCGCAAACCAAAGCCCGGTCTTGGGGTCTGGTGGCGGCGTGTAGGCGTTGGAATCGCGCGGCCACATCAGGTTGCCAAGGATTTTCACATCCGTCACGGTCAGCGTCTTGTGCTTGTCATCATCCGCCAGAAAGCCACGGTCAACCAGCAACCGCCGCCCGTCTGCCATCTCCAAGACCGAGATGACCTGCACGCCCCCGCCGATCATCGGCTGGCCTGACAGGACGTAAAGATGCTCGCCCGTAAAGCGCCCTTCGGCGGTGACGGGGCGATAGCGGTCTTTCTCGGGGGTAAGCTGGACGGGCACCGGCACGGCCGGCACGCTGATCCCCGCGGTCATCGCATCGAGTTGCGCGCGCTTTTCGTACATGCGCTGCACCTGCCACGTGCCCAGCCCGCACAGCAACACCACCCCGGCAAGGCCGAGCAAGAGGGCGGAAAACACACGGAAGGTCATAGGGGGGTCCGTAAATGAAACACGCGGGCCCGAAGGCCCGCGCATGTTAAGATCGCGTCAAGGCTTACTGGCCGCCCCAGACATAGACAGCGGCGAACAGGAACAACCAGACCACGTCCACAAAGTGCCAGTACCACGCCGCAGCCTCAAAACCGACGTGCTGCTCAGCCGTGAAATGGCCCTTGTAGGTCCGGATCAGGCAGACCGTCAGAAAGATCGTGCCGATGACCACGTGGAAGCCGTGAAAGCCGGTCGCCATGAAGAAGGTGGCGCCATAGATGTTGCCCGCGAACCCAAAGGCCGCATGGCTGTATTCATAGGCCTGAAACACCGTGAACAGCGCGCCCAGAATGATCGCAAGGATCAGGCCGTTCTTGATGTCGCGACGGTTGTTGTTGTCATGAACCAACGCATGGTGCGCCCAGGTTGCCGCACAGCCAGAGCACAGCAGGATCAGCGTGTTGATCAACGGCAGGTGCCACGCGTCAAAGGTCACGATGCCTTCGGGCGGCCAGACACCGTCCTGCAAGGGGCTCATCGGGCCCATCGGATACATCGCATGCTTGAAGAAGGTCCAGAACCACGCCGCAAAGAACATCACTTCGGACATGATGAACATGATGAAACCATAGCGCAGCCCGATCCGGACAACCGGGGTGTGATCGCCGGTCTGGCCCTCATGGACCACCTCCGACCACCACGCGAACATGGTGTAGAGCACGCCGACAAGGCCGATCAGCCCCATCCAAGGCCCGGAGCCGTGCATCCACAGCACCGATCCGAACAGCATGATGAAAGCCGAGACAGCGCCAAAGAACGGCCAGATCGACGGCGGCAGAATGTGGTAATCGTGGTTCTTGGCGTGGGCCATTTTCGGTTCCCTCGTTTCTTCTCTTGTTCGTTGATCAGTTTATCGGGTTCTGACCTGCGCCTTCAAGGGGCAAGGCCGCAGCGGCGGCCTGATCCTGGGGCAGGGGCGTCTCGTGGAACGTATAAGACAGGGTGATTTCCTGAATAAGCTTGGCTTCCGGGTCATCGACAATCGCCGGATCGACAAAGAACGTCACCGGCATGATCGCGGTTTCATGCGGCTTGAGCACCTGCTCGGTGAAGCAGAAACATTCGATCTTGGTGAAATAGCCACCTGCCTGATCCGGCGTCACGTTGAAACTCGCGGTGCCGCCGATGGTGCGATCCGTGGGGTTGGTCGCCTCATAAAAGGCGATTGCCGTCTCACCGATCCGCAAGGTCATCAGCGTTTGCTGCGGCTTGAACGTCCACGGCATCCCGGCCTCAAGCGAGGCATCGAAGCGGATGATCATTGTCCGGTCCAGAATGACATCCGGAGCCACCTCCGACACGCTGACCGTGCCCGCATAGCCCGTCACCCGGCAGAACCAATCGTAGAACGGCACCGCCGCAAACGACAGCGAGGCCATCGTCACCGCCACGCCGACCAGGGCCAGCGCAGTCTTCTTTTGCGGAGTCATCGGCGCGCTCATGGCGCGGTTCCGGTGCCGGTTTTCGGCGCCGTCCCCATGATGGTGCTGGCGTCATTCGCGTGCATGCGGTCGCCGCGGGTGACCTTCACCACTGTCAACGCAAACACCAGCGCCACAAAGCTGAGCAACACCACGCCCACCCCAAGGTTGCGTGACAACCGGCGGCGGTGGATTTCATGTTCCGGTGGAAAGTTCGCCATCACCAGCCCCCAAGACCCTGCGATCTCAACGCCGCTTCCACAAGGAAGACCGAGAAATGCAGGAAAAGATAAATCAGCGAGAAGCGGAAGAACGCTTTCTCTGTGGCGTAGCCGTCGGCCTGCGCCTGTGCCTCATCCCGGTTCCAGATGCGCCATGCGCCGATCAGAAACCAGCCGTTCAGCAAAACCGTCACCGCCATCGTCAACGGCCCGCCAATGGCCGAAGCCGCGGTCCAGATCGCGACAGGGGCCAACAGGATCGTATAGATCAGGATATGCCGCCGCGTCGCCTTGCGACCGTGGGTCACGGTCAACATCGGAACCCCGGCTGCGTGGTAGTCTTCTTTCATGAACAAGGCCAAGGCCCAGAAATGCGGCGGCGTCCACATGAAGATCAGCGCGAACATCAGCACCGCCTCCAGCGAGACAGATCCGGTCGCGGCCACCCAGCCGATCATCGGCGGAAACGCCCCCGCCGCGCCACCGATCACGATGTTCTGCGGAGTAGAGCGCTTGAGCCACATCGAATAGACGACGGCATAAAAGAAGATCGTAAAGGCCAGCAGCGCCCCGGCAAGGATATTGGTCGCCAGCGCCAGCATCACCACCGAAATCCCCGACAGCGCCAGCCCGATGGCCAAAGCCTCGCCTGCCTCTACCCGACCCGAGGGGACCGGGCGCGATTTGGTGCGGGTCATGATGCGGTCAATATCCGCGTCCCACCACATGTTCAGCGCGCCAGAGGCGCCTGCGCCAAGGGCGATGAACAACACGGCGGCAAAGGATTCGACCGGGTGCAAGGACACGGGGGCGACCAACAGGCCGACAAGGGCGGTAAAGACCACCAGCGACATCACGCGCGGCTTCAGCAGCTGCACATAATCGCCAAAGCCCGCTTCGGGCGCGTTCTCGAAAGACCGGATGTCGGTCATGTCTGCCTTGCCTTCGCTGGGGTCGCGTCAGAGGTCATCTCAGGTGACAGAAAGGCCCCGCGCACCGGGGCCCCTCCAAATTCAATCGCCGTCCGGATCAGTTTGCAGCGAGCTGCAGGTTCCCGGCTTTCGCCCCCGCAAGCCACTTGTCGTAGGCTTCCTGCGAGACGACCTTTACCGTGATCGGCATATAGGCGTGGTCCTTGCCGCACAGTTCCGAGCACTGGCCGAAATAGATGCCCTCACGCTCGGGGGTGAACCACAGTTGCGCCAGACGTCCGGGGACGCCGTCCTGCATCACGCCAAAAGCCGGGATCTTCCATGAGTGGATCACGTCTGCGCCAGTGACCTGAATAACGATGGTCTTGCCAACCGGCAGCACGATCGCGGTGTCGGTGGCCAGCAGATACTGCTCGGGCGCATAGCCGTTCTCGGCCAGTTTGTCCTTGGTCAGCATGAAGCTGTCAAAGGAAACATCCTCGCCCACATATTCATAGGACCAGAACCACTGGTTGCCCGTGGCTTTGATGGTCACGTCGCCCACCGGAATGGTCTGCTGCTTGAACAGCGCGGGCAACGAGAAAGAACCGATGAACACCAGAACCAGAACCGGCACCAACGTCCACGCCACTTCAAGCGGCGTATTGTGGGTAAAGCCAGCGGCCTTGGGGTTGGCGCGGCTGTTATAGCGCACCATCACATAGATCAGCAAAAAGGTGACAAAGGCGGTGATCACGCCAATGATGATCAGCAACATGTGATCAAGGTGCTGCAACTCGCGCGCGATTTCGGTCGCGGCGGGTTGAAAACCAATGCCATCGGGCAGCGGTTGGCCCACTGTCTCCAGCGCTTGCGCCGAAGCGGAGCCAGTCAAGTTCAGCCCGAGCCCTGCGGCAAGAAGACCAGTGCGAAAGGTGTGAAGACGCATGTTCAATTCCCGTTCCGTCCGACGGCCTGCTTGCCGCCTGTTCGGCCCTGCCCTTGTGTTTGGCAGAATCCCGTTGTTTCTGTTCGTCCTGAAACCATATTAGCGCCATTACGACAAGAGAAACCGTGTGACATAGTGGCGCCTTTTGACACAGATCAAGGCCGCGCCTCAAAGGATACCCATGACCGACGCCCCTTTTCGACCCTTCGACACCTATTTGGACGAGGCCACAGCCCTTGCGATCTTGCGCAAGGCGACAGCGGGGGCGGACGACGGAGAGCTCTTTTTGGAGCGCCGCCGCTCTGAAGCGATCGTTCTGGATGACGGGCGGATCAAGACCGCCAGCTATGACGCCTCCGAAGGTTTCGGCCTGCGCGCCGTTCGGGATGAGGTCGCAGGCTACGCCCATTCCACCGAGATTTCCGAAAGCGCGCTGATCCGCGCCAGTGAAACCGCGCGTCTGGCCGTCGGGGCGGGGGGTGGCAGCATGGCTGCCCCGCCAAAAGGCTCCAACCAACGGCTCTACAGCGACGCCGACCCGATGGCCGACGCGAGTTTTGCGGGCAAGATTGATCTGCTCAAGGAAATCGACGCCTACGGTCGCGCCTTGGACCCCCGGGTGATCCAGGTCTCGGCGACCCTCAGCGCCGGGCTGCAAGAGGTTGAGATTCTGCGCCCCGAAGGCGGGCGGGTCCGCGATGCGCGGCCCATGGCGCGGATGAACGTCAGCGTCATCATCGAAAGCCAGGGCCGGCGCGAGCAGGGCGGCGCGGGCGGCGGAGGCCGCTTCGGCTTGGCCCGCCTGATGGAGCCGGGCCACTGGCAACCGCTGCTGCGTGAGGCGTTGCGCATCGCACTGGTCAATCTGGAGGCCGTCCCCGCCCCCGCGGGCATGATGGATGTGGTCCTCGGCCCCGGCTGGCCCGGCATTTTACTGCATGAGGCCATCGGGCACGGGCTTGAGGGCGACTTCAACCGCAAGAAAACCAGTGCCTTTGCCGGGCTGATGGGGCAAATGATTGCGGCCCCCGGGGTCACAGTGCTGGATGACGGCACCATCCCGGATCGGCGCGGCTCGCTTTCGGTCGATGACGAAGGCACGCCGTCGCAACGCAATGTGCTGATCGAAGAGGGGCGGCTGGTCGGCTATATGCAAGACAGACAGAACGCCCGGCTGATGGGCGTGGACGCCACCGGCAACGGGCGGCGCGAAAGCTATGCCCATATCCCCATGCCGCGCATGACCAATACCTACATGCTGTCCGGCACCGATGACCCGGCAGGCATCGTCGCCTCGCTGCGGGACGGGATCTACGCGGTCGGCTTTGGCGGCGGACAGGTCGACATCACCAACGGCAAGTTCGTCTTTTCCTGCACCGAGGCCTACCGCGTCCGCAACGGCGTGGTGGGCGAGGCGGTCAAAGGCGCCACCCTGATCGGTGACGGCGCCACGGCCCTGAAACAGATCCGCGCGATCGGCAATGATCTGGCGATGGACCCCGGCATCGGCAACTGCGGCAAGGCTGGCCAATGGGTGCCGGTGGGCGTGGGTCAGCCGACCCTGCTGATCGGCGGGCTGACGGTGGGGGGATCGGCGGCATGACCCTGCTGCGCTCTGCCCCCGACGGGTTTGCCGTCTTGGGCTGGCGGCGCTTTGGGCTGGCAGCGCTGATTGCGTGGCTTGGCCCTGCCGCCGTGGGGGCGGTGCTGCTGGCGGTGCAATGGCTGGCCGGGTCGCAGACATGGGGCGACGGCTGGCTGATGCTGTGGGCGCTGTCGGTCCTGCTGCTGCTTTCGCCAGCGCTCAGCTGGTTTGGTCTGATGCTGGCGGCCCCGTTCATTGCGATCTTGATGGATCGGGGCTGGTTCGGCTGGATTGCCGCACTGGCTTTGGGCATTGCCGTGGGCGCGGTCATCGGCTGGTTGATGGGCAATGCCCTTGCGATCAGCTTTTCCGCGGCACTGATGGCGCTCTTGCGTGCGACAATGGCGCGGCTGGCCCCTGCGGCCTTTGACCCGCCGCCGCTTGGGTAAGCTGCCTTGCCTTCGGGCATCCCGGCCCCTAATCTTGCCCAAGGCGGGGTAACGGCGGGATCGGATGCGCGTTCTTTCTGTGACCACGATCAAGGATGAAGGGCCGTTCCTGCTGGAATGGCTCGCATGGCACCGCATCATCGGTGTGACCGATTTCCTTATCTATTCCAACGATTGCACCGACGGATCAGACCGCTTGCTGGACGCCCTGGCCGCCCAGGGCGTGCTGACCCATGTGTCCCACAGCGCACCCGCTGACCAAAGCGTGCAATGGCAGGCGCTGAATGTGGCGTGGCGGCACCCGCTGCGCAAAATGGCTGATTGGATGCTGGTCAGCGATCTGGATGAATTCCCGATGATCCATTGCGGCGATCACCGGCTGGCCGATCTTTTTGCCGCGCTTCCCGAACAAACCGAGGCCATCGCCCTTGGCTGGCGGCTTTTTGGCAATAGCGGGCAGGGCGCCTTTTCCCCCGCCCCGGTTACCGCGCAATTCACCCAATGCGCGCCGCCCGATATGCGCTACCCGGTTGCGGCCACCTTTTTCAAATCGCTGTTCCGACCCAAGGCCTTTGCCAAGGCAGGCGTGCACCGCCCGAAACAAAAACCCGACAGCCCCCCGCACTGGGCCGACGGCAGTGGCCGCCCCCTGCCGGATCTGATCGCCGCCAATGACAAGCGCATGTCGCTGATGGGGATCTCCGGCCACCGGGCCTTGGCCGAGATGCACCACTATTCGCTGCGCTCTGCCGAAAGCTTTATCGTCAAGGCCGAACGCGGCCTGCCCAATCGCAGCGAAAAGGCGGTTGACCTGACCTACTGGGTCGAGCGGAACTTCAACAACCAGCCGAACCCGGCGGCCTTGGCCCTGCAAGACCGTCTTGGTGCAGAAATGGCGGGGCTGATGCGCCTGCCGGGCATTGCGGCGCTGCACCAAGCCAGCGTCGCGCAGCACAGGGCGGCCTTTCAGCGGCTGGTCCAGCAGTCAGGGCCCTACAAACTCTATTGCGCCTGCCTGCACGCCGCAGGCTCGGCGGCCCTGCCGCCGCCGCTGGAAACCGCCTTGCTGCAAGCCTTTCAACGTCTGCGCTGATCTCTAATCCTCGTGCAATTGCCGGGGCGGGGGCGTAGGCTATCGTCCAGACCAAGGAAAAAGGGAGACGACAAATGGCCAAGGGCATGAACAAGCGCAAAGAGGTCAAAAAACCGAAAAAGGAAAAGGCCAAAGAGGCGATCACGGTGACAACCGGTTCCAAATCGTCGGTTGATATCTCTTCGGGCAAGTCGAAAGACTGATCCGGACAGGGCTTTTGCCGAACGACGGGCCGTTGCGTGGCCCGCAGCGCAAGGCCCGGTCACAGCAAATCCTTCACCGCCTCCATCGCGACATAGGTGGAGGTTGAGGCGACATGCGGCAGGGCGGATATCCGCTCTGCCAGCACACGGCGATAGTCCTGAATGTCGGTCGTGCGCACTTTCAACAGATAGTCAAAACGCGACGCGATCATGTGGCACTGCTCTACCTCCGGCACGGCCAACACGGCTTTGTTAAAGGCCTGAAGTGCGGCCTCGCGCGTGTCTGACAGACGAACCTCCACAAAAGCCACATGGGCCAGACCCATCCGGATCGGGTCCAGATTGGCCCGGTAGCCGGTGATGATGCCGCTCTCCTCCAGCCGTTTCATGCGCGCTTGGGTGGGCGATTTTGACAACCCGATCCGCCGGCCAAGCTCGGTTGCCGTCACGCGGGCATCCGCCGACAGCACCCGCAAAATCGCGTGGTCAAAGCGGTCAAGGGGCGCGCGGTCGATTGGCATGGCAAAACCAGGAAAGGAGGAGTGAATCGGCTGCGATATGTCCTATCTTCGGGCAGATCGCCTGTCAAACCTGCGCTATCATGGTTCAAACCCATAGGAGCGTCCTGATGACTCGCGACATGACTGCAAGCTGGACCGTGATTGACCGTGAAGCCCTGCGTGATGAGGCGGCCCTTGTGGCCGCGTTGATCCGCGACTGCGGGCTGGACGCCGCCGCGCGCACCCGCATCACCGCCGCCGGCGCCGATTTCGTGCGCCGCATCCGTGCCAGCGTCAAGCCGGGCTTGATGGAGGTCTTCCTTGCCGAATACGGCCTGTCCACCGATGAGGGCATTGCCCTGATGTGTCTGGCCGAGGCCCTGCTGCGGGTGCCCGACGCCGAAACGATGGACGCGTTGATCGAGGACAAGATCGCTCCCTCGGACTGGGGCCGTCACTTGGGCAAATCCGCCTCCTCGCTGGTCAACGCCTCAACCTGGGCGCTGATGCTGACCGGCAAGGTGCTGGACGAACGCGAGCCGGGCGTCGTCGGCCACCTCAAAGCCGCCGTCAAACGTCTGGGCGAGCCGGTGATCCGCACCGCCGTCACCCGCGCGATGAAAGAGATGGGGCGCAATTTCGTCTTGGGCGAAACCATCGACAAGGCCATGAAGCGCGCCCGCGATCTGGAGGCGCAAGGCTACACCTACAGCTACGACATGCTGGGCGAGGCGGCCCGCACCGAGGCCGACGCCCGCCGCTACCACCTGAGCTATTCCAAGGCGATCACCGCCATCGCCGGGGCCGCCACCAAAGGCGATATCCGCGCCAACCCCGGCATCTCGGTGAAACTCTCTGCCCTCCACCCCCGGTATGAGGTCGCCAAACGCGCGCGCGTGATGGAAGAACTGGTGCCACGGGTGCGCGCCCTGGCGGGTCTGGCCAAAGCGGCGGGGCTTGGCTTTAACATTGACGCCGAAGAAGCCGACCGTCTGGCCCTGTCGCTGGAGGTGATTGAAGCCGTGCTGTCTGATCCCGCGCTGAAAGGCTGGGACGGGTTCGGCGTGGTGGTGCAGGCCTACGGACGCCGCGCGGGCCCGGTGATCGACTGGCTCTACGCCTTGGCCCAGAAACTGGATCGCAAGATCATGGTGCGACTGGTCAAAGGCGCCTACTGGGACGCCGAGGTCAAACGCGCGCAGGTTCTGGGATTGGAAAGCTTTCCCGTCTTCACCCGCAAACAGGCCACCGATGTCAGCTACATTGCCAACGCCCGCAAACTTTTGGGCATGGTCGACCGGATCTACCCGCAGTTTGCCACCCACAACGCCCACACGGTCGCGGCCATCCTTGATATGGCCGATGACACGCGCGCCTTTGAATTCCAGCGCCTGCACGGCATGGGCGAACGGCTGCACGACATCGTGCTGACCGACAAAGGCACGCGTTGCCGGATCTACGCCCCCGTCGGCGCACACCGCGATCTGCTGGCCTATCTCGTGCGCCGCCTGCTGGAGAACGGGGCGAACTCGTCCTTCGTGAACCAGATCGTCAACGAAGAGGTCAGCCCCGAACGCGTGGCGTCTTGCCCCGTCACCGCGATGGAGACGATGACCACGGTCGCCAACCCGGCCATCCTGACCGGGCCGGGCCTGTTTGGCACCCGGCGCAACGCGCGCGGCTGGGATCTGACCGACGCCGCCGATCTGCACGCGATTGAGCAGGCCCGCGCCCCGCATGAAGCCCGCAGCTTTGAGGCCGCACCCCTGATCGCAGGCCGCGCGGTCGGCGGCCCCCGGCTTGACGTGATGAACCCTGCAACCGGCGCACTGGTCGGTCAGGTCATCACCGCCAACCCGGCCGATGTCGACACCGCCCTGCGTCTGGCCGAACCGTGGATCGCCGCCCCGGCCGAGCGCGCCGAAGTGCTGCGCCGCGCCGCCGATCTTTATGAGGCCAACTTTGGCGAAATCTTCGCGCTTCTGGCGCGGGAGGCAGGCAAATCGCTTGCCGATGCCGTGGCCGAACTGCGCGAGGCCGTCGATTTCCTGCGCTATTACGCGGACGGTGCCGCGGGCCTGACCCATCCGGCGCGCGGTGTCTTTGCCTGCATCAGCCCTTGGAACTTTCCGCTCGCCATCTTTTCGGGCCAGATCGGGGCGGCTTTGGCGGCAGGCAACGCGGTGCTGGCCAAGCCTGCCGAACAAACGCCGCTGATTGCAGCCTTGGCCGTGGCGCTGCTGCACAAGGCGGGGGTTCCCGCCTCGGCCCTGCAACTTTTGCCCGGTGATGGCACGGTGGGCGCGGCGATTACCCGCGATGCGCGGGTGTCGGGTGTGGCCTTTACCGGGTCCACCGAAACGGCCCTGCTGATTCGGCGCAGCATGGCCGAACATCTGGACCCAACCGCACCGCTGATTGCCGAAACCGGCGGGCTGAACGCGATGCTGGTGGACAGCACCGCTTTGCCCGAACAAGCGGTGCGCGATATCCTCGCCTCGTCCTTCCAATCGGCGGGCCAACGCTGTTCGGCGCTGCGCTGCCTTTATGTGCAAGAAGACGTGGCCGAAACCGTTCAGGAAATGCTGTTCGGCGCGATGGAGGAATTGACCCTCGGCGATCCGCTCAGCCTGCAAACCGATGTCGGCCCGGTGATCGACGCCCAAGCGCAATCCGGCATCCGCGATTATATCGCCGCAGCGCAGGCCGAAGGCCGGGTGCTCAAGGCAATGGCGGCTCCGACCCAAGGCACCTTTATCGCCCCCACCGTCATCCGCGTTGCGGGCATCGCGGACATGCCCCGCGAAATCTTTGGCCCGGTGCTGCATATCGCCACCTTCAAGGCAGGTGAGATTGACCAAGTGGTCCGCGCGGTCAACGACACCGGCTATGGCCTGACCTTCGGGCTGCACACCCGGATCGACGACCGCGTGCAGGCCGTGGTTGAGGCGCTGCACGTCGGCAACATCTACGTCAATCGCAACCAGATCGGCGCGGTCGTCGGCAGCCAGCCCTTCGGTGGCGAGGGCCTTTCGGGCACCGGCCCCAAAGCGGGCGGCCCCGAGTATCTGCACCGCTACACCCGCGCCGCAGCCCCGCAGTCAGAAGGTCACGATGCCGAGGCAGACGAAGCCGTGATTGCCGCCGCCCTGCGGGTCGCCCCCGGCGCGGGCGAGGTGCGCACCCTCGATCTGCCGGGGCCAACCGGGGAATCGAACCGCCTGACCTCGGTGGCGCGTGCGCCGCTGCTGTGCCTTGGGCCGACCGTCCCCGCCGCGCTGGCCCAAGCCGAGGCGATCCGTCGTCTTGGTGGCTCTGCCGTCGAAGCGCCGGGCCTGTCGCCGCTGGCCCTTGGCCGCTTGCAGGGCTTTTCTGGCGCCTTGTGGTGGGGCGATGTTGAGGGCGGCCGCAGCCGCGCCAAAGCGCTCGCCGCCCGCAAAGGCCCGATCCTGCCGCTCATCGGTGATCTGCCGGATGCGGGCCACGCGTTGATGGAACGCCACATCTGCATCGACACCACCGCCTCTGGCGGCAACGCGCAACTGCTGGCCGAGGTCTCCGGCACCTGATCGGCATCTATCCCTCTCCCCCCGCGGCGGTTTGCGTGGCGGTGGGGGGGGGGGCGGCTGACGGACCTTGACGCGCCCCGCCGGATCGGGAACCCTCTGCCCATGTTTCCAATACGTGATCACAACCCCTCCGGCCGCACCCCCTATGTCACGCGCGGGCTTATCTTGCTCAACGTTGGCATCTTCCTGTCCTATTGGCTGACGCTAGAGTCCGATTGGCAGATCAACATATTCTTCATGAACTGGGGAATGGTGCCGAACAACCTGCTACAGGAAGACGGTTTCAAGACGCTTTTCACACACATGTTTCTGCACGCCGGCTGGATGCACTTGGTCGGTAACATGCTGTTTTTGTGGATTTTTGGCGATAACATGGAAGACAGCTTCGGCCATGTGGGCTTTGCCGTCTTCTACATCCTGGCCGGCCTAACCGCCGCCGCCCTCCAGATCGCCGCCGATCCGTCATCGCCTGTGCCGATGGTCGGTGCGTCTGGCGCGATCGCAGGCGTACTTGGCGGCTACTTGCTGCTGTTTCCGAAGGCGCGGGTTGATGTTCTTGTTATTTTCCTGATCTTCTTCCGGGTCTTTACGATTCCCGCTTGGGTCGTGTTGGGGGTTTGGATCGGCTTTCAGCTTTTTCAGGGGGCCACGGACACAAGCGATGGCGTGGCGTATCTCGCCCATGTCGGGGGCTTCGTCGGGGGGTTTGTGTTGACATTGCCCACGTTTCTAAAACGCGGCGGCGCGCGATACTGGCAAAGTTCCCATGGCCTGCCCCCGCATCCGCCGACTAACTATGTCCTGCGCAAATCCAGTATCCCAAAAACACGCCGCTAAACGCGGCGCGTCTGAAAATCGGGCACTGTAGGTCGTGGGCTACTCGTTTCGGATTATCTTGCGGAACGGCTCGAAAAGCCCATCGTTGCCACAGATAACCGAGCCTTTCGCAAGTATATCTTCACCTTCGCGAATGGCAGACACCAACCCGCCGGCTTCTTTAACAAGCAGCAGACCTGCCGCTATGTCCCAAGCATTGAGTTCGCGCTCCCAATAGCCGTCGTAGCGCCCCGCCGCCACGTAGGCGAGATCGAGCGAGGCGGCACCCCAGCGGCGCATCCCCGCGCAGACGGGCATAAGGCGAGCAAGGTCACCCACCATCGCAGGCATCGTTTTCTTAGCCCCGAATGGCACTCCCGTCGCAAAGACTGCTTCGTGCATCTGCCGCCGGCCAGAGACTCTCAAGCGACGGTCGTTCATCCACGCGCCCGAACCTTTTTCCGCCCAATAGAGTTCATCCTTGGCCGCGTCATAGACAACGGCCGAGACGATTTCTCCCTTGTGCTCTAGGGCAATCGAGATCGCCCAGTGGGGCATGCCGTGCAAAAAGTTCGTTGTTCCATCGAGCGGGTCAACGATCCAGCGGCGGGTCGGGTCCTGGCCTTCGGTCTCGCCGGTTTCTTCGCCCAGCCAGCCATAGGTCGGTCGAGCGCCCATCAGGTCTTCTTTGATGACCCGTTCTGCCTCACGATCGGCCTTGGAGACGAAATCTCCGGGACCTTTCGAAGACACCTGAAGATTTTCAACTTCACGGAAGTCTTTCACAAGGCCTTTCGCGGCCCGGCGCGCGGCCTTGATCATCAGGTTGAGATTTGCGCTGCCTTGCATCGGGAGACTCCTGCCGTTCAAAGGCGGTTCTATAGGAGCAGACGGGACAGAAGGAAAGGGCATCCCTGCGCCGCAGGTCGCTCTTCCGCCAGAAGGTGCAAAAAACAACGAAATCGCGCACCGTCGCCCCTTGGTCGGAGGCATAAATACTCAGGTCCTGCGATGCTTTCCAAAAAACGTTCCGAAACATTCAAGAAGCGCTACAGCGCATGGTCGATACGGGATCCCAAAAAATTGATGCGGTCTTAAGTCGGAACTGCAAACCTGTCGGCATGGCGCTTTTGCAAAGCGTCTGGCCAAAGTTCACCCCGCAATCAAAGACGGGCCTTCCGTCTCGTCTGACCATTGGATTTCATCTTGGCACAAATACTCACTTCTGACCGACCCAGTGGCTGCAACGGTGCTTGGTTTGCACCATCCTTAACCGCGCTGCAATTTCACCGGCTCAGACCTGCAAAGCCGTAGGTAATGGGCCATGAAAGGGCGAGAGACGTCTTCGCTTCGCGTTGCGGCATACAGGCGCTTCGTTATGACTTTGGGGCCCAAAGGGCGGGTTACGTAATCGGCCTTGCCTTGCACATCACGCAGCACCCAGTCGGGCAAAACTGCAACGCCACGATCAGAGCCCACCAACATCAGGATCACCGCCGTAAGTTCCACCGTTCGCTGTGCACGAGGTTCTACTTTGGCTGGCGTCAACAACTCGGAAAACACGTCCAACTTGTCGCGCGTGACCGGATAGGTGATGAGGACTTGATCGCGGAAATCCTCGGCCATGATGTAGGGCTTTTCGGCCAGCGGGTTCGCGGAAGACGCCACAAAGGTTGGATGGTAGTCAAAGAGCGGATTGAAGGTGATCCCCGGCAATTCAACAGGATTGGATGAGATTACCAGATCCACTTCCTCGCGATTCAGCGCAGGCAAAGCGTCAAAAGTAAGCCCGGCGCGGATGTCGACATCCACTTCGGGCCAAGCGTGCCGGAATTGCTCCAAGACGGGGAAAAGCCAGTCAAAACAGGCGTGACACTCTATCGCAATATGAAGGCGACCGGTTTTGCCCGAGCGCAGGGCGCGAAACTCTTCTTCCATTGCGTCGATCTCGGGCAGGATGCGCTCCGCTGCACGCAACATTCGAATGCCCGCTGCCGAAAGCCGCATTGGCTTGGACCGGCGTACGAAAAGCTCCATTCCTGCCTGATCCTCTAGCCCCGCGACCTGATGGCTAAGGGCAGATTGAGTCATGTTCAGCATCTCGGCTGCCCGCGCCAGGCCTCCGGCTTGCTGAATTGCCCGAATGGTCCGTAGGTGACGAAGCTCGACGTACATGCGATGAACCTCATGTTGATCTTGAATATTATGAATTGGTCTCACATTCGCATTTCTGAGACAAGAGGGACAACACAGGAGACCATCATGACCAATGCCCCGCGTATTTCCTTTGAGTTTTTCCCGCCGCAGACGCTGGATGCTTCTTTCCGGCTATGGGAAACTGTGCAGGCCTTGGCACCGATGGCCCCTGAATTCGTATCTGTCACCTACGGCGCAGGCGGAACCACCCGCAAGTTGACGCATGAGGCTGTCGCGGCAATCGGGCGGAACTATGGGCTTAAGGTGGCCGCCCATCTGACTTGTGTTGACGCGTCGCGCGCCGAGACTTTGGAAATTGCCGCCGCCTATGCCGAAGCAGGCGTTACTGAGATCGTTGCCTTGCGCGGCGATGCCCCCAAAGGCGCGGACCGGTTTACCGCTAAAGCGGACGGTTTCGCGAATTCGGTGGAACTGGTTGCAGCGCTTGCCGAGACTGGCAAGTTCAAGATCCGCGTCGGCGCTTACCCTGAGCCCCACCCCGATGCAGCAGATCCTTTGGCAGATGCGCGCTGGCTCAAGCGCAAGATTGATGCAGGTGCCAGCAGCGCTATCACGCAGTTCTTCTTTGACGCCGATACGTTCTTTCGGTTTCGCGATGTCTGCGAAAAAGAGGGCATTACCGCACCGATCATTCCCGGCATCCTGCCAATCCAGAGCTGGGCCGGCGCGAAGCGGTTTGCTGCGCGCTGCGGCACCAAAGTTCCGCCGCGGTTGGATGAGGCGTTTGCTACCGCGAGCCGGGATGGTCGCGAGGATCTGCTTGCCTTGGCCCATTGCACAGCGCTTTGCGACAAGCTTTTGGAGGGTGGGGTTGAGGATCTGCATTTCTACACCCTCAACCGCCCGACCTTGACGCGTGAGGTCGTGCGCGCCCTTGGACTGGCCCCTGAAATTGCTCTGGAAAAGGTCGCCTGAGCAGCCTCTCCGTCTCCCGGAGGACTGACACCCCACAAGGCTGACTTTGTGCGCGCCCCTATGTTGGGGCGCGCTTTTTTTGCCTGTTTAGGGCACGCGCCGTGCTTTGCTATGGCGTAGCGGATCGGCTATTGTTCCGTTAACCCTTGCGAAGGACCATTCGACCGTGCCCGACAAATCGCCCGCCGCCAAACCCGTTTTGAAGCCGATATATGTCCTGAACGGGCCTAACCTTAACCTTCTGGGGCTAAGGCAACCTGAAATCTATGGGCGTGAGACCTTGGCCGACGTGGCATCTGACCTTGCTGATCTGGCAGAGGATTTGGGGCTTGCCGTGCGGTGCTTGCAATCCAACCATGAAGGGCAGTTGGTGGACTGGATTCACGACGCGCGCTTGCAGGGAAGTGGGGTGATCATTAACCCCGGTGCCTACAGCCACACCTCAATCGCAATTCTGGATGCGCTGAATGCCTATGAAGGGCCGGTACTTGAGGTCCACATCTCTAACATCCACAGGCGTGAAGCATTCCGGCATCACTCTTTCGTCTCGGGTCGCGCCGAAGGCGTGATCGCGGGCTTTGGGACGGAAGGCTATTTGCTGGCCCTGCGGCGGATGCGGAGCCTTTTGGATAAGCCCTAAGGCGCACCGATGACGAATGACTTGCCGCGGCAGCGTTTGGATCAAGTGCGGAGGGCGGAAGTGGACTGGTTTCGCTGGCATCCTGAAGCGCGCTTGTGGGACGGGTATTTTGACCTAGAGTTTGGCGCCCCTCTGAACAATGGAGGTGGGGTGATTTTGCCTCGGCCGGGGGGGCGGGCATTGGCTTTGGCGTTGTCTCATCCGACGCAGCCATTCCGGATCGGTGGGATAGGCGAGCTAGAGGCAGGGCAGGGCGCGTTTGAAACGCTGACATCCGGTTCTTCCGGTGCGCCACGCCGGATCGTGCGCACGATGGGCAGTTGGAGTGCCAGTTTTTCGGTAAATGCTGTTGGTTTCAATCTCGGGCCGGGCACTCGGGTCGCAGTGTTGGGAGAACTTGAGCAATCCCTCGCACTTTACGGCGCATTAGAGGGGCTGCATCTTGGATCGTTCGTGCATCTGCTCGGCGGAATGCGCCCTGATCGCCAAAGCAAGGCGCTGACGGCGCGGGCGATAGATGTGCTTTACGCGACCCCGGCGCAGTTACGTGCTGTGGTGGACGCGGGCGGTATCGGCCATGTCAGGCTGGTTGTGGTCGGTGGGTCCAAGTTGGACGAGGGCCTGCGCGCGGCGTTGGCCGCCGCAGAGGTTCGTGAATTCTATGGCGCAGCGGAAACAAGTTTCATCACGCTTTCGCAGGCGCACTCCGCTGCAGCATCGGTGGGCGAAGCCTATCCTTGCGTGGAAATAGATATCCGAAACGGAGAAGTCTGGGTGCGCAGCCCCTATCTGTTCGACAGGTATGCAGGGCAGAACAAGGGCGATGCGCGATGGGACAAAGACTGGCTTTCGGTGGGCGAAATGGGCCATCTGGTCGGGGGCAGTCTCTATTTGTCTGGCCGGGCCGGGCGGATGGTGACTGTGGCGGACCAGAATGTTTTTCCAGAAGAGATTGAAGCTTTTCTTAGGGCGCAGCCGGGCGTGGACCAAGCTGCCGTTCTGCCCCGCCCAGATGCCAGACGTGGCGTGCATCTGGTCGCCGTTCTTTTGGGCGACCCGTCCTGTGAGCCAGCCATCCTTGCGGCCTGCAGAGCACGCCTTGGCGCGCTTAAGGCGCCCAAATCGGTGTCTTGGCGGAGTGATTGGCCGATGCTTGCGGCGGGAAAGACAGATCTGCGAACCTTGGCGGAAGAATTGGGGCCATGAGCATCATTTTGGCCGCAAAACGGTCGGCGGTGGTCCCGAGGGGGGGCGCTTTCGCGCAGTTGGGGCTGGGTGACCTTGCTTCGCCTGTGATTCAGGCCTTGTTGGAGCAAGCAGGCATCGCGGCCTCCTGCGTGGATGAAGTGGTCTGCGCCAACGCGCTTGGCGCCGGGGGCAATCCTGCGCGGCTCGTGGCCCTTGCCGCCGGTTTGCCCGAAAGGGTCGCGGGGCTAAGTATCGACCGGCAATGTGCCGGCGGGTTGGATGCCGTGCTGTTGGCGCGGGCGTTGGTAGAGAGTGGAGCGGCTGAGGTGGTGATTGCGGGGGGTGTGGAAAGCTATTCCCGGCGGCCGCTGCGTTATCGTACTGATCCGGCGGGCGGATTACCTGAGGCCTACGACCAGCCGCCTTTTACGCCCTGGCCCGAACGGGATCCCAATATGGCGGATGCTGCGGCAGCTTTGGCCCTTCACTTGGGTATTGGGCGTGCCGAACAGGACGCTTGGGCGATCGGGAGCCACCTTAAAGCGCTTAACGCGGACCTGAGGCCCGAGATCGTGCCGGTTGCAGGCGTGGTCCGCGACGCGTTCACGAGGGTTCTGACGCCCGGCATTGCGTCGCGGGCCAAGGTTTTGGTCGGCAGCATTACGGGTGCCAATGCAGCGGTTGCGGCCGACGCGGCGGCATTTGTGTTGGTCGTGTCGGACCGGGTCGGGGCCGGAAAGGGCCTGCATATCCTTGGCGGGCAGACAATAGGAGGCAATCCGTTGGAGCCGGGCCTCGCGCCAGTGGCGGCCATCCGGGCGGTGTTGGCGGGGGCCGGGATCGCGCCCGGAGCAATTGCGATGGCCGAAGTGATGGAAGCCTATGCTGTGCAAGCGATGGCCTGCGTCGCCGGAGCGGAGTTGGGAGCCCAACTGCAGGCTGGTTTGGTCAATCCGGGCGGCGGCGCTTTGGCGCGCGGGCATCCCATCGGCGCATCGGGCGCGATTCTTGCCGTTCGGTTGTTTTACGGATTACAGCAGGGCTATGGCTTGGCGGCCATTGCCGCCGCAGGTGGTATCGGCACGGCTTTGCTGGTTGAACGACTGCCAAGCCGGGTCTGACGGCCCTCGCGCTTCGCAAGAGGGCCGCCTGAGTTGCATGTCGAAGATTAGCTACGCGACAACAGCGCTCCGGGGCGCATTTGCGCGATGGCGCGGGTGACCAGTGCGGCCAGACCAACCTTTATCAGATCGCCCGGCAAAAATGGCGTGGCCAACAGACTTGCCTCGCTCAGCGACTTGTCGAGCATGATTGCCATGCCGGGGATGCCGAAGGCGTAAAGTACGACGATCCCACCCAGTGCGGCACCTGCCAAGGCGGCATAGCCTACTGGCACGGTCCAACGCTCCACAATCAACCCCGCCACATAGGCAGCAATCGGGAACCCAATCAGAAAACCAACAGACGGCGACGCGAAAACACCAAGCCCGCCACGACCGCCCGACAAAAGCGGCAAGCCAACAGCGACAAGGCCCAAGAACAGTAGTACGGCCAGTGCGCCGCGCCGCGCGCCAAGCACGGTCCCGCAGAGCATCACGCCCATCGACTGCGCCGTGATCGGCACGCCCGAGATGAGTTCGATCTTTGGCACGAAACCCAAGACCGCGATCAGAGCGGCAAAAAGGGCAATGTGGGTGATGGATTTTTCCATGGTCTTCTCCTGTTGCGCGCGTAGTTAGCCGATCCCCCCCCTAGCACGCAAGGCCTCCGCAACGTGGTCAGCGTCGTCGAGCGCGGCCAGCGCGGTTGGCAGCAAAACCCGCCAACTCGGACGGCGCGCGGATCGGGCTTGCCAGCTTTCGGTGATCTGCGCACTGCGCGCCACCATCACAGGCACAAACCGGATGACAAGCGCGATGGAAAGCGCAAGGCGGCGCGGAGGGAGCAACCGGGCAAAGGGCCGGGCAAGGGTTTCTATTACCCTGATCATCTCGGACAGTTGGGTTGTCATGGTGACGAAATTTGCGGCCGCGACCGCGGCCAGCATCCGCAAGATCACGACAGCCCCGCCAGAAACGTCATCCAGCCACAGATGCCAAACGGCAACCACAAATACAAAGGGCCAAAGCGGGCGCAACATTCGCAGTGCGGTTTGGAAAAAGAGCGGCCCTCCGCTTGCGACCAATGCGACAATGGCCAAGAACGCGATTGCCAAAGACTGCGGCGTCGTGAGGGCGAACAGCACCACCGTCCCGGCGCTCAGGCATAGGAGCTTAGCCCATGCGGGTTGGCGGTGCGCCCAGGTCGGGACCGGGGAGGTGAGCGTCAACATTGCTTAGGCCAGCATCCGCGGCCAAGGCGATCAAACGGCGAGCAGTGTGTCGGCATCGTGCTCTCCCAGGCGGGTCATTTCGGCGGTAAAGTCGGCAAGAACCTTGTCCGCAGTGCCATCGCCGCGCAGGCGACCCGACTCTAGCCAGATTACTCTGTCACAAGTCGCGACAGCGGATGGGTCATGGGTGATCGTGATAAGGCGTTGTGGCAAGCCGGCAAGCCTGCGGGTCAGACGCGCTTGGGTAGGCAAGTCAAGCCCGGCAAAGGGTTCATCCAGCAGGATCGTGCGCGGCGCCATCAACAGGATGGCGAGCAGGCACAGATAGTGGCGTTGGCCATGGCTTAGGGTGTGCGTGGCGGCCGCTTCCCAATGGCCACGGCCTTCTTCCGACAGCAAGCGGCGAACGGCTGTCTTGGCTTGCGCTTCCGACTGGCCCATTTGGCGCAGGCCAAAGGCCAGTTCCTCGCCGGCTGTGGGAAAGAGGATCTGGTGATCAGGGTTCTGAAACAGGACCCCAATCTCCCCCAGCATGGCCTTTCGTTTAAGGAACGGATCAACACCCGCGACAGAAACCGTGCCGGTCGACGGTGCAACCAAACCAGCCACAAGACGCAAAAGCGAGGTTTTGCCTGAGCCATTGCGACCGATGATCCCAATGCGGCGTTCGGTCAGTGAAAACGACAGGTCTTCCAGCGCCGCGACAGGCCCGAAACGAAGTGTCGCATTGGCTAATACAATGGCGGTCGGGGATTGCATTGTCATACGCTGCCTCCGGTCAAGGTGGCGCGGTCATACCGAGTTGCGACCCGGGGGGAAAGGGGGCAGCGCCTTGGCAGCAAAGACCAAACTAACCTGCGCGAATGGCGCCACCTCAATCGCCGGGCTCAGCGCTTGGCCGCCGCAGCGTTGACGGCCTGGGCATGCGCCAACGCGCGGGCATAGATTGGTTCCATATCCGCATTGCGCAGGCCACGGGCTGCAGCGGCTTGGTAGACGTGACCGGGGCGACCATTGGCCTCATTAATCAAAGCGCCTTGGTCTGTCAGAAAAACATCCCAGCCGATCAGGCCATGGCCGGGGTATAGGGCGTGTGCGGCAATGACGGCCTTCATGGCCGCCTGCCAATGCGGCATCGTAAATCCCAAGAGTGGCTCATCTGGGTTCAGCCAATGGGTCACATCCGCTGTCACCGGATCGCGCAGGTTCCTAAGTTTGGTGATCGTGCCGCTCGCCAGATCAATCAGCCCCCAGATCCGCGTGCCAAAAGCATCCCCATCATGCATCGCCCGTTTCGCGGGGATGCGCAGAACGGCGTAAAAAGGCTCCACCCCTGTCGCAGTTTGAAGGGTGACGATGCGGACAGAGGCCATTGCTTCGCCGACATGGCGGCGCAAATCAGGGTGGCAATGATAGAACGGTTGAAACAAATAACCGGTTTGCCAGTCCGACGCGATTTCTGTTGCGAGGCCATCAATTGGCACCTCTTTTCCATTCAGGAAACGCAGGTGTCCGGGTTTGTCTGACAGGCCAGACATCGCCGCCGAACCGCGCGCAAAAGAATTCTGCTCGGGGTTTGCCAAACGCAGGCAGATGGCCCGGCGTGCCAAGCCATCCAGAAACCGCCTGCCATGTCGGCAGATGCACCACATCTTTTAGCCCCGGTTCTGGCCCATAAGCGGCGAGAGTGCGCACAGTCGGCAAGCCAGCCTCAACCAAAAGCCGCTCAGTGGCCAGTTTGTCGAGGGTAAGGTCAAAGTCCATTCCCAGAGAGGGCATTTCCAGTGCGCCGTTGTATGCCATGAACTGTGCGTTCGGCAGAAACTCTTTACGGAACTTTGGGTCAAGCGTTTTGCGCCACATCCCATAGCTGAAGTATTCATCCAAGGTGATGCCCGATTTTCCGAACACCAAAAGCGCAAGACTGAGCGCCTGCCGCCAAGGCCCGGGCCCCCCATGGCTGACAACAAGGTTAACCCGTTGCAGGATATCGAGCTTTCCTGCTTCGGTTGTCTCTGACAAATATCCGGCCATTAGATTCCTGCCTTAAGAAAGGAGCGAAGGCGTCAAGCGTCTATTGTCAGCGCGCGGTTGCGGGTTGGCGTTTTGCGCCAACCCGCAAAGCGTTATGATGCGCGCGCAGCGGCGACTGACGCTTCCAGAATATTCATAGCTTCGGCAAAATGCGCGTCCGGAATGGTGATGGGCGCAAGGAAGCGCACGACGTTGCCGTAAACACCACATGTCAGCAGGATCAGACCGCGTTTTTGAGCCTCGTTTTTCACCCGATTGGTAAAGCCTGCATCCGGGGCGTGGTCTTTCGGGTTGGCGAATTCGACGGCCACCATGAAGCCCGGTCCACGAATGTCACAAATTTCTGGCGTGACCGAACGGATTGCCTCCAGCCGTTGCTTCAACCGACCGCCAAGCTCATTGGCCCGCGCGCACAGGTCTTCTTCTTCGATCACATCGAGAACGGCATTGGCTGCGGCAATCCCCAAGGGGTTGCCGCCATAGGTTCCACCAAGGCCACCGGGATGGGCCGCGTCCATCAGGCTGGCTTTGCCCGTCAGCGCTGCCAGAGGCAAGCCGCCCGCCAGACCTTTGGCCATCGTGGTGATATCCGCGGCGACGCCATAGCCTTCCATCGCAAAAAGCGTGCCAGTGCGCGCAAAGCCGGTCTGAACCTCATCTGCAATCATCACAATTCCATGCTCATCGCACAGCTTGCGGATAGCGCGAACCAGTTCCTTCGGTGCGGGATAGAAGCCGCCTTCACCCTGGACAGGCTCAAAGATGATCGCTGCCACCCGGGTCGGGTCGAGGTCGGCTTTGAACAGCTTGGTAAGGCCTGCCATCGCTTCTTCGGTGGTTATACCGTGAACTTCTTGCGGGAAGGGGATGTGGTAGACATCGGGCATCATCGCGCCGAAGCCTTTTTTGTAGGGGTCCACCTTGCCCGTCAGAGACATGCCAAGGAAAGTACGGCCGTGGAACGCCCCGCCGAATGCAATGATTGCAGAGCGCCCGGTCGCAATACGCGCCACTTTGATTGCATTCTCTACAGCCTCGGCGCCGGTGGTCACAAACACCGTTTTCTTGGCCCAGTCCCCCGGAACCGCAGCATTCAGACGCTCAGCCAAGTGGACATAGTTTTCGTAGGGCAGCACCTGATGGCAGGTATGGGTGAATTTCGACAACTGGCGCGAAACGGCTGCCATCACTTTCGGGTGGCAATGGCCCGTGTTCACCACTGCGATGCCTGCGGCAAAGTCGATATACCGATTGCCTTCGATGTCCCAAACTTCTGAATTCAGCGCCCGATCCACATAGATCTGCGTTTGCACTCCGACACCCCGGGAAATGGCCTGATCACGGCGAAGTGCGACATCTGCGTTTTTCATGTTCGTATCCTTCAGGGGCGCCTGATTTCGGAGAGTGTGGCGAAGGCGCAATCTGCCGATATTTGATCAAACTTTTGGGAGACCTTCAACTGCCTGTGGAGGGCAGGATGAAAAAACCGGCGGCACAAAACCGAAATCCAGAACGATTCATGCCCCGTTAACCTTCCTAACACATCCTGCGTCAAACACAGAAGCCGGAGCTGCCCAATGGCGCTGAGTCGGAAACCGAATCCCCGCCCCTTTGCCGGCGGTGAAGATATAGTGGAATGGCTTCGTTTGATCCGTTCCAGAAGGGTAGGGCCCGTGACTTTTCATCGGCTGTTGGCCGAACACGGTTCCGTTGGCGAGGCTCTGGCGGCGCTGCCCGAAATTGGCCGTGCGGCAGGTGTGGACAATTACACGCCCTGCCCGGTTGAGGTCGCCAAACATGAGTTAGGACAGGGAAGGGCTTTGGGGGCGGTGCCATTGTATTGGGGAGGGGGCGGATATCCTGTCGCCTTGATGGATATTCCCGACGCGCCGCCAGTCATATGGGCACTTGGCGATATTTCGCTGCTGTCGCGCCCGATGGTGGCTTTGGTGGGCGCGCGCAATGCTTCGTCACTTGGCCAGCGCATGACGCGCCGCTTGGCAGAGGGGTTAGGTGCAGCCGGGCAGGTCGTTGTTTCAGGAATGGCGCGCGGCATTGATAGCGAAGCACATCGCGGCGCTCTGCCGACGGGGACGATTGCGGTAATGGCGGGTGGCGTGGATGTCATCTACCCCGACGAAAATGCTGCCTTGGCGGCAGAGATTGCCAGAGCAGGGTGCTTGGTTTCGGAAATGCCGATCGGGATGCAACCGATGGCGCGGCACTTTCCGATGCGCAACCGGATCGTCTCAGGTCTGTCGCGCGGCGTGGTGGTGGTTGAGGCCGCCGCCCGCTCCGGCAGCTTGCTGACCGCGCGCGCCGCTGCAGATCAGGGAAGGGACGTCATGGCAGTTCCCGGGCACCCATTTGATGCCAGGGCCGCGGGCTGTAACATGCTCCTACGAGATGGTGCCACATTGGTGCGCGGGCCGCAGGATGTGCTCGAAGCGCTGAACCTTCCGACGGCCAAACTCGACGCCGTGGCGCTAAAAGCCGCGCCTGAGCCCGCAGCACCGCCGCTACCCGGCCCCGTGCCTGCGCGTCGCCCCTTGGTCGACATTGCGGCGATCCACGGGTCTATCCTCGCCCGTCTTGGTCCAAGCCCCTTGGCCGAGGATCAACTTGTCCGCGACCTGGCCATGCCGCCGTCGCAACTTGCGCCAGCATTGATCACTTTGGAGCTGGAGGGACGGATATTGCGGCAACCCGGAGGGCTACTTTCACGGCTTGATTAGTGCGGCAAAGGTGGGATTTCGGGCGCGTTAGCGCAGCTTTCGCGCCAGTCAGACCAGCCTCCATTGACAAGTTGGGCATTCCTCCCACATCTTGCCGCGCTGTTCGGGCTTAGTGGAACCAAAGGATATTCATGCCAGTCGTCGTTGTAGAATCTCCTGCCAAGGCCAAGACAATCAACAAATATTTGGGTTCCAACTATACGGTTCTCGCCTCGTACGGCCATGTTCGCGACCTGCCCCCCAAGGATGGTTCGGTCGATACGGAACACGATTTTGCCATGACTTGGGAGGTTGCGGCAGACAGTCGCAAGCATATCAAGGCCATTGTAGAGGCGCTGAAGACCGATGATGAACTCATCCTCGCGACTGACCCGGACCGCGAAGGGGAGGCGATTTCGTGGCATTTGCAAGAGGCTTTGGCGTCAAGCCTGAAGAAGGGAAAGAAGGTCAGCCGCGTTACCTTTAACGCAATCACCCGCGATGCGGTGACTGAGGCGATGAAGAACCCCCGGCAAATCGACACGCCACTGGTAGAGGCCTATCTGGCCCGTCGCGCATTGGATTATCTCGTCGGATTTACCTTGTCCCCGGTGCTGTGGCGCAAATTGCCGGGTGCGCGTTCGGCAGGGCGCGTGCAATCGGTTTGCTTGCGTCTGATCGTTGAGCGCGAGATGGAAATCGAGGCATTTCGCGCGCAGGAATACTGGACGGTCAAGGCCGTGCTGACCACGCCGCGTGGCCAGGAATATGAGGCGCAGCTCTCGATTCTTGGCGGCAAGAAATTGCAGAAATTCGATATTCCTACTGCCGAGGCGGCCGAATTGGCGGTGCACGCTGTCACTTCTCGCGCTTTGACTGTGCAATCGGTCGAAGCCAAGCCTGCCAGTCGTAATCCCTATCCGCCCTTTATGACCTCGACGCTTCAACAAGAAGCAAGCCGGAAATATGGGATGGGTGCAAAGGTTTGCATGTCTGCGGCTCAGCGGCTTTATGAAGCTGGGCACATTACCTACATGCGAACCGACGGAATCGACATGGCCCCAGAGGCAGTCATGGCAACACGCGACGAAATCAAGCGACGCTTTGGCGAGGCCTATGTCCCTGAGTCTCCGCGCATGTACAAAAACAAGGCCAAGAACGCGCAAGAAGCCCACGAATGTATCCGTCCGACCGACATGGCCGCGGCCCCGGATTCGATGCGTTTTTCGGAAAGCGATCAGGCCAAACTGTATGACCTGATTTGGAAACGAACCATCGCCAGCCAGATGTCGGCCGCTCGGATGGAGCGGACGGTGGTTGATCTTGCTTCGGCGGATTCTCAGGTCGTGCTGCGGGCGAATGGTCAAGTCGTGCTGTTTGACGGCTTCCTCAAGGTCTATGATGAGGGCAGGGACGAAGAGGCCGATGATGAAGGCCGCTTGCCGCAAATCACGGTGGGGGAGGCCGCAGACAAGAAGTCTGTGAACCCCGATCAGCATTTCACCCAACCTCCGCCGCGTTATACCGAAGCGACACTCGTAAAGCGCATGGAAGAGTTGGGGATCGGCCGTCCGTCCACCTATGCGTCTGTTTTGACAACGATTCAGGACCGGGAGTATGTGCGCAAAGACAAGAACCGTTTGTTCCCTGAAGACAAGGGCCGGCTGGTCACAGCTTTTCTGACAAACTTTTTCCGCCGATATGTCGAGTATGATTTCACGGCCGATTTGGAAAGCCAGCTTGATGATGTCTCTGCCGGTGAGCGCGCCTACAAGGATGTGCTGGCGCGGTTCTGGCGCGATTTCTCGGCAGCCATTGCAGAGACGGCGGATCTGCGGATCTCGGAGGTTCTGGACAAGATCGACGAATTTCTTGCGCCACACCTCTACCCGTTGCGGGCCGACGGCTCTGACCCGCGCATTTGCCCGACCTGTGGTGCGGGTCGGTTGCATCTGAAAACGGCCCGCTCTGGTGGGGCTTTTATCGGTTGCGGGAACTATCCGGAATGCCGCTACACCCGACCGATTTCGGGCGGGGAAGAGGGTGGCTCGGTCGATGGCCGTATTCTGGGTGAGCAGGACGGCCAGCCGATCAGTTTGCGTGCCGGGCGTTTCGGCCCCTATGTCCAGAAAGGCGAGGTCACCGAAGAGATGCCCAAACCGCCGCGGGCCAGTTTGCCGAAAGGCTGGGGCCCCGACAGCCTGACGCTGGAACGCGCGATCGATCTGTTGTCCCTGCCGCGCCAGATCGGCTTGCACCCTACAGATAATCTGCCAGTTGAGGCGGCAATCGGGCGGTTTGGTCCCTATGTGAAACATGGCTCGGTCTACGCTAATATTCCGGACGTAGAAGAAGTGTTCACCATCGGCATGAACCGTGCCGTCGAAGTCTTGGCGCAAAAAGCGACGCGTGGCCGCAGCACGGCGGCGGTTGAACCGCTGCGCGAGTTGGGAGAGCACCCGGACGGCGGCCCTGTACAAGTGATGCCGGGCAAATATGGACCCTACGTTAAATGGGCCAAAATCAACGCGACTTTACCTAAGGGTATGGAGCCAGAGGCCGTAACGCTGGAAGAGGCTCTGGCTTTGGTGGCCGAAAAGGCGGGCAAGTCTGGCAAGAAGGCCGCGCCCAAGAAGGCGGTCGTCAAGGCCGTAGACGGCAAACCAGCGGCAAAGAAAGCGGCCCCGAAAAAAGCTGCAGCGAAAACGGCCACAAAAAAGCCGGCAGCGAAGAAGCCCGCGGTTAAAAAGGCCGCAGAGGGGTAATGCGCGGGGATGGGCGCGCGCCCATCCCATTCAGGCCCGCGGGTCGATCAGTTTGGCCAAAAGGCCGGGGGTGCGTATCACACCGAGTTTGCGGCCTTGGTCTGTCACCGCAAACTCCGATGCGCCTGCGCTCATCATCGCCATGATCTCGCGCACGGGGACGTCTATGCCTAGGCTGAGTGCCTCGGCACTCGCCTCGCCCTCTTCCATTACGTCGCGCGCGGTCAGCACGCCCAGGGGGTTCATATGGGCTACGAATTCCGCAACATACTCGCTGACAGGGTTGGCGATGATCTCGCGGGCGGTGCCGCATTGCACGATGCGCCCGCCTTCCATCAGCGCGATGCGGTTGCCGATCTTGAACGCCTCATCGAGGTCGTGACTGACGAAAATGATGGTCTTTTTCAGACGCGCTTGCAGATCGAGCAATTCATCTTGAAGCTTGGAACGGATTAGCGGATCAAGGGCCGAGAACGGCTCATCCATCAGCAGAATGGGTGCCTGCGTGACAAAGGCCCGCGCCAGACCGACTCGCTGTTGCATCCCGCCGGACAGGTCGCCGACGCGCCGTTCGGCCCATTGGCTCAGGTTCACCAGCGCAAGTTGTTCGTCCACCGGTCCCTTGCGCGCCTCAGCCGATATGCCTGCCAATTCCAGACCAAGCCCCACGTTCTCACGCACCGACCTCCAAGGCAGCAGGCCAAACTGCTGAAACACCATTGAAATCCGGTTAAGCCGCAGATTGCGCAAGGTTTCGGGATCGGCCTTTGTGACGGACACCATCTTTTCGCCATCCGAGACGCGAACTTCGCCGCGGACAACAGGGTTCAGCGCGTTCACCCCCCGCAGCAAAGTCGACTTCCCCGAGCCTGACAAGCCCATCAGCACGAGGATCTCACCCTCTTGAACGGTCAACGAACAGTCGTGGACACCCAGTACCTGCGCGGTTGCAACCTGCACCTCTGTTCGGGTCTTGCCCTGATCCATCATGGGCAGCGCCCGTTCGGGGTGGTCGCCAAAAACGATAGAAACGCGGTCGAATTCTACTGCGATCATTTTCGTGTCACCCTCAACATACGGTCCAGCAGGATGGCCACCACGACGATGATGAAACCGGATTCAAAGCCAAGGGCCGTGTTGACCGAATTCAGCGCCCGCACGACCGGTACGCCAAGGCCATTGGCGCCAACCAGAGCTGCAATCACAACCATCGACAAAGATAGCATGATGGTCTGGTTCAGCCCGGCCATGATTTGAGGAAACGCATAGGGCAGTTCTACCTTCCATAACCGTTGTCTAGGCGTGGCGCCGAAGGAGGTCGCCGCCTCAAGCAGGGCGGTGGGCGTGGTGGAGACGCCCAGATAGGTCAGCCGGATCGGCGCCGGCAGCACGAAGATCACCGTGGCGATCAGCCCCGGGACGGCCCCAAGGCCGAAAAAAACAATCGCAGGAATGAGATAGACGAATGTCGGCAGGGTTTGCATCAGGTCCAGAACCGGAACCATTGCGCGGTAAAGCCGGGGACGGTGCGCGGCGGCGATGCCGATGGGCACGCCAACCCCCATACAAACCACGCAAGAAGACAGGATCAGCGTCAGGCTTTCCGTCGTCGGCTTCCAATAGCCTTGGTTCAGAATGAACAGAAACCCCAGCAAAACCCCAAGACAGACCTTCCAGCTGCGTTGCAGATACCACGTCAGCGCCATGAAAACGGCGACGATCACAAGCGGATGCGGTGTTTGCAGCAGCCATAGGATCGCGTCGATCATATGCTCCATGATGGCGGCAATGGCATCGAATAGCCCGCCGAGATTGTCGTTCATCCAGTCAAAAATGGCCTTTGCCGCTTTCCCGACCGGGATTTTGTTATCTGTAAGCCAGTCCATGCATCCCCGCCGGTCAAGTTATTAGGGCGCCTCCGTTCCCGGGGCGCCCCTTTGGTTTGTTACTGAAGCGCTGCGGCCACGGCAGCCTTGGCATCGCCACCGTCTTTGGTGGTCACGCCGTCCAGCCACGGCTCCCAAGCGGCGGGATTAGCGGCGAGCCAGGTCTTTGCGGCCTCGGCCGCATCGGTCCCGTCGTTCAAGATCGCGCCCATGATCTCATTTTCCATCGCGAGCGAGAAAACGAGGTTGGACAACAGCTTGCCTGTGTTGGCACACTCAGTCGCATAGCCGGCACGGGTGTTTGTGGCAACTGTCGCGCCGCCAAAATTCGGGCCAAAGTAATCGTCACCGCCGGTCAGGTATGACATCTTGAAGTTGGCATTCATCGGGTGGGGTTCCCAGCCAAGGAAGATGATCGGCTTGCCGTCTTCCCCGTGCTTTTTGACCTCAGCGAGCATCCCCTGTTCAGAGGATTCAACCACCTCGAACCCATCCAGCCCGAACGGGCCAGTGGCGATCATGTCCATGATCAGGCGGTTGCCGTCATTGCCCGGCTCGATCCCATAGATCTGGCCTTCGAGCGCGTCTTTTTGCGCGGCAATGTCTTTGAAATCCTTGATCCCAAGCGCGGTTCCGGCCTCGTTGGTGGCCAGCGTGTACTTCGCGCCTTCAAGGTTGGTGCGGATGGTGTCGACGGTTTTCGCTTCACGGTAGGGGGCGATATCGGCCTCCATCGTCGGCATCCAGTTGCCGAGGAACACATCAATGTCGCCCTGCGACAGCCCTGTGTAGGTCACCGGGACCGAGAGCAATTTGATTTCGGCTTCATAGCCAAGTGCCTCGGCGATCACTGCGGTGGCGGCGGTCGTGGCGGTGATGTCGGTCCAGCCGACATCGGAAAAGACGATCTTGTCACAACCTTCTGCGTGGGCGGTGCCGACAAAGGCAAAGGCCACGGCGGAGGCGAGAAGTGCGGAACGAAGGGTCATGGTAGCTCCCTGGGTTTTTGTTGATTGACGAGTCAATAAACTTCACGCACCCTTGGGAGGCAAGAGTTTTTTTCCCAAAGGGGTCCGATGCCGAAGCTTGGAATGGAGCCTATCCGAAAGGCAGCGCTCGTCAACGCGACGATTTCCGAGATCGGGCGGGCCGGGTCTTTGGACGTGACAGTCAGCCAGATTGCCAAGCGGGCGGGCATGTCTCCGGCCTTGGCGCATCACTATTTCGGCTGCAAGGAAGAGATGTTTCTGGCCGCGATGCGCCATATCCTGACGCTGTATGGTGCCGAGGTGCGGGGTGCGCTGACTTTGGCCACTGGGCCCGAAGAGCGGTTGCTGGCGGTGCTGCATGCCTCTTTCAGCCCTGGCAACTTTCGGCGTGAGGCGGTGAGCGCTTGGCTTAACTTCTGGGTGATGGCGCAGACGGTGCCACAGGCGCGGCGGTTGTTGCGAGTTTATCAGAAGCGGCTGCGCTCTAACCTGATGACGGGTTTGCGCCCCTTGGCGGGCGCGCGGGCCGGGGCGATTGCCGATGGTCTGGGCGCGCTGATCGACGGGGTCTACCTGCGCGAAGTGTTGAAATCCGGGCCGCCTGATTCCAAGGCGGCGGTCGACATCTCGCTTAACTACCTAAATTCACAACTGAAAGAGGCCGTCAAATGAGAGCGCAACCCCAAGCAAGCCATTTCATTGACGGCGCCTATATGGAAGACGCCGCCGGTGCGCCAATTGAGGTGATTTACCCAGCCACAGGCGAAGTGATTGCCTTGGTGCATGAGGCGACCCCCGCTGTGGTGGAGGCCGCCTTGGCGTCAGGGGCGCGCGCGCAGGTGGCTTGGGCCGCAACCAGACCCGTGGACCGCGCCCGAATCTTGCGGCGCGCGGCCGACCTTATTCGCGAGCGCAACCCGGATCTTGCCCGTCTGGAAACCTTGGATACCGGCAAACCGCTGCAAGAGACACTGGTGGCAGACTGGCCGTCAGGCGCGGATGCGCTGGAATATTTCGCCGGGCTTGCCCCGACCGTGGTTGGTGAGACGGTGCCGCTGGGCCGCGATTTCGTCTACACCTTGCGGGAGCCTTTGGGCCTTTGCGTCGGCATCGGCGCGTGGAATTACCCGAGCCAGATTGCCTGCTGGAAATCGGCGCCGGCACTGGCCTTGGGTAATGCGATGACCTTCAAGCCCTCTGAAGTGACACCGTTGGGCGCGCTGAAACTTGCCGAGATTTATATCGAGGCCGGGCTTCCGGCGGGTCTGTTTAACGTCGTTCAGGGGCGCGGCGCGGTTGGTGCGGCCCTTGTAACCGATTCGCGGGTGGCGAAGGTCTCGCTGACCGGATCGGTTCCGACGGGTAAGAAAGTATACGCGGCGGCGGCGGCCGGCGTGCGGCATGTGACGATGGAACTGGGCGGAAAATCCCCCTTGATCGTGTTTGATGATGCGTCTGTCGAAGATGCGGTCGGGGCCGCGATGCTGGGCAATTTCTATTCGGCGGGTCAGGTTTGTTCCAATGGCACCCGGGTATTTGTTCATAAAGGAATTAAGGATCGGTTTCTGACCCGTTTGGCCGAGCGCACGGCCGCGATTTTGCTGGGCGATCCTTTGGATGAGGCGACGCAGATGGGGCCACTCGTCTCTGCCGGACAGATGGAAAAGGTGCTGGGCTACATGGAAACCGCCAAGGCCGAGGGCGCGCGTCTGATCGTGGGCGGCGCGCGCGCGGCGCTGAATTCCGGCTACTTTGTTCAGCCTACGGTCTTTGCTGATGTTACCGACGAGATGACAATCGCCCGCGAAGAGGTGTTCGGCCCGGTCATGGCCGTGCTGGATTTCACCGACGAAGATGAGGTTGTCGCCCGGGCGAATGATACCGAGTTCGGCCTTGCTGCGGGGGTCTTTACGGCAGATCTGACGCGCGGCCACCGGGTAATTTCAGCTTTGCAGGCAGGTACTTGCTGGATCAACGCCTATAATCTTACCCCGGTTGAGGCCCCCTTTGGCGGCTCTAAATCGTCGGGCGTCGGGCGGGAAAACGGCCATGCGGCGGTCGGCCATTACACGCAAATCAAGAGCGTCTATGTCGGCATGGGGCCGGTGGACGCGCCTTACTAACTCTGGCGCGTTGCGCCCTGAACGAGGGACCGCGAGTATGCGGACGGGAAAGACATGACGGCGGAATATGTGATCGTGGGCTCTGGTTCAGCGGGCGCGGCTTTGGCCTATCGCCTTGGCGAGGCTGGAAAAAAAGTGACGGTGATCGAGTTCGGTGGCACGGATGCCGGACCCTTCATCCAAATGCCGGCCGCGTTGTCTTACCCGATGAATATGGGGCTCTACGATTGGGGCTTTGCGTCAGAGCCCGAACCGCATCTGGGGGGCCGGGTGTTAGCCACGCCGCGTGGCAAGGTGCTGGGCGGATCCTCCAGCATCAACGGCATGGTCTATGTGCGCGGCCATGCCCGCGACTATGACACATGGGCCGAGATGGGCGCGCAAGGTTGGTCTTATGCGGACGTGTTGCCCTATTTCCAGAGGATGGAAAACTGGCACGGCGGCGCGGATGCCAAGGGCGCGGGCGACGCCGGTTTCCGGGGGGCCTCTGGCCCTCTGCACATCACGCGTGGGCTGCGTAACAACCCGCTTTTCAACGCTTTTATCGAAGCAGGGCGGCAGGCAGGCTATCCCGTGACCGACGATTACAACGGTCAGGCGCAAGAAGGTTTTGGCGCGATGGAGGCAACGATCTGGAAGGGTCGGCGCTGGTCCGCGGCCAACGCCTACCTGCGCCCGGCGCTTAAGGGTGGCAATGTCACCATGGTCAAGGGGTTTGCCCGCAAAGTGGTGATCGAGAACGGTCGGGCGGTGGGTGTCGAGGTCGAGCGCGGAGGGCAGGTTGAGGTAATCCGCGCCAGCCGTGAAGTTGTCCTTTCGGCGTCCTCGATCAACACGCCAAAGATTTTGATGCTGTCGGGGATCGGTGCGGCGGAGCAGTTGCGCGCCCACGGAATTGAGGTCGTTGCGGATCGGCCCGGCGTGGGGGCGAACCTGCAGGACCACCTTGAAATCTATATGCAGTTTCAGGCTAAGCAGCCGATAACGCTGTATAAATACTGGAATATCTTTGGGAAAGCCCTGATCGGGGCGCAGTGGCTGTTCACCGGCAAAGGACTGGGCGCGTCGAACCAGTTTGAGGCTTGCGCCTTTATCCGGTCGCGGGCGGGGATTGATTATCCCGATATTGAGTATCACTTCCTGCCGATTGCCGTGCGCTATGACGGCAAGGCGGCCGCAGGCGGGCATGGGTTTCAGGCGCATGTCGGGCCAATGCGGTCGAAATCGCGGGGAACAGTGACGCTGCGCTCGGCCGACCCGAAGGACGCGCCGCGCATCCAATTCAACTACATGTCCCATCCCGATGATTGGGATGAGTTTCGCCGCTGCGTCCGTCTGACGCGCGAGGTATTTGGGATGCCTGCCATGCAACCACATGTAAAGAAAGAGATTCAGCCGGGTGATGCCGTGCAGAGCGATGCCGAGATTGATGCCTTTTTGAAGGAGCATGTCGAGAGCGCTTACCACCCTTGCGGGACCGCGCGGATGGGGCGGGCTGATGACCCATTGGCTGTGGTGGACCCTGAGTGCCGCGTGATCGGGGTGGAAGGGTTGCGGGTTGCGGACAGTTCGATCTTTCCACAGGTGACCAATGGCAACCTGAACGGCCCGTCGATCATGACGGGGGAAAAAGCGGCGGATCACATTCTGGGCCGCAGATTGGCACCATCAAACCTTCAGCCGGTGGTCAGTGGAAACTGGCGGGAAAGCCAGCGGTAGCGGGTCGCTGGCAGCCTTCGAAATTGCGGTATTTTGGGGGGAAGAGACTGTCTTCCTTTGATCTTCCATCGATCTTCCTCGGGTCTTCATGCGCCGGGGGGAGGGAAATGGCCTTTGCGGGTTGATCCCTGTCAAGGTGAGGGAGGATGTCGCGGGCTAGGGTGGTTGGGTAGAAACCTAAGGAGGACGGCATGTCCCATACCAAACATGGCCTGGCCGAAGAATTTCCCGCAGAGGCGGGCAAGATTGCCGAGTTGAAGCAAACTGACGGGCATTTTGCGGCTCTTGTGAGCGAATACAACACGCTGAATGAAAAGGTGCATCGCGCCGAAGAGCGGTTGGATTTGCTGACGGAGGAAGAGGAAGAGCACCTGCGCAAGAAGCGGTCGCATGTGAAGGACCATATCTGGGCGCACCTTAAAAGCTGAGCCGGGGCAGGGGGGCGTCTGCCCCCCTCTTGGCCTTTGGCCAATTCACCCCCTGAGAGTATTTTTGCCGAGATGAAGGACGCGTGGTTTAGTCTGCGATGTCGTAGGGCAGCAGGCCGCGGCGGTCGGGGTCGACTTTGAGGCGCCGCTCCAGCGGGGGGACGGAGCGTTGGTGGCAGTCGGGGCGCTCGCAGATCCGGCACGAGATGCCGATGGGTTCAAAGCGGCCTTTGAGGTCGAGCCCGTCGGAGTAGACGAGGCTGGCGGCGTGGGTGATCTCGCAGCCGAGGCCGATGGCGTAGCGGCGCACCGGGGCGAGAAACGCGCCGCCGGGTTTTGAGACATCGCGCGCAAGGCAGAGGTAGCGGACGCCGTCGGGGGTTTCGGCGAGTTGACGCAGAAAGTGGCCCGGTGTTTCAAACGCGCGGTGCACGTTCCACAGCGGGCAGGCACCGCCAAAGCGCGCAAATTGCAAGCGTGTGGCGGAATGGCGTTTGGTGATCGTGCCCGCTTGATCGACGCGGACGAAGAAGAAGGGGATGCCCTTGGCGCCGGGGCGTTGCAGCGTGGAGAGGCGGTGGGCGACCTGCTCAATGGAGGCGCCGAAGAGGTCGCAGAGGCGTTCCAGATCGTGACGGGTGGTTTGGGCGGCCTCTAGGAAGTCGCGGTAGGGCATCAGGGCCGCGCCGGCGAAGTAGTTGGCGAGCCCGATTTTGGCGATGTCGCGGGCTTCGGGGGTTTCGAAGCGGGCGAGGTCGAGAGTGGCTTCAAGCAGTTCGTTCTGGGTTTGCAGGGCCACTTGGTAGAGCATCTGAAAGCGCTGGGTCGGTGCGGTGGCGCGAGCGGAGAGCGACAGGCTGCGGCTGGCAGGATCAAAGGCACGCAGGGCGGAATTGTCGGAAAAGTGAATGCTGATGCCACGCTTTCCGAGTGCCTCGGACGCCGTGATCAGCACGTCTTTTCCGGGGCCTGCGGAGAGTATGAAATGTTCTGCAGCCCGGTCGATCGCATCCACGTAATTGTCGCAATAGTGAAAGAAGTCGCGGACCTCTTCCCAAGGGGAGACGCGCAGTCCGGCGTCTTCTCGGCCTAAGGCCTCATCCAATGAGGCGAGGCGTTCGTGGCTTTGGCGGTAGGCGCGGTGCAGGTCGAGAAAGGCGTGGGCCAGTGCGGGGGCGTTGGAGGCGGCAAGGCGCAGATCGGCCAGCGGCGGCGCAGATTTTGCAAAGACCGGGTCGGCGAGCGCCTCGCGCATGTCAGACACAAGGCGTTCGCTTTCGCCCACGGTCAATTCGGTCACGTCCAGCCCGAATTCCTGCGCCAGCGCCAGCACGACGCCCGCCGAGACCGGGCGGTGGTTGTTTTCCATCTGGTTGAGGTAGGGCAGCGAGATGCCGAGTTTATCTGCAAAGCTGCGTTGCGTCAGCGACAGCCGACCGCGCAGCTCGCGCAGTTTGGCGCCAGCGTAGAGTTTTTGCAGCGCCATTGGCGTCCCCATCGGTCAGATTTGCAAAGGGAAGCGTGGCTTTGCAAAACCGATCCGTCAAGCGGCGATGCCAAGGCTGCGGGCGCGGCGGATCACCGCAAGGATGGCGACGACGGAGCCAACGGAGGAGGCAAGCATCAAGAGCACCAGCGGCAGTTCGGTCGAGCCGGGCGGCAGCAGGGCCCCGGCAAGGGCCGCAAGAGCCGCCCCGCCGCCGATGGTGATGGCGCCACCAAGGCCAGAGGCGGTGCCCGCCAGTTCGGGGCGCACCGACAGCATGCCTGCGTTGGCATTGGGCAGGACCATGCCGTTGCCGATGCCCATGAATACGGTCAGACTGAAAAACATCACCGGGCCAGAAAGGCCGGTCACGGTCAGCAGGGCCAGCAGGCCCATGCCGAAGGTCGTCACTAGCGTGCCTGCCAGCACCATGCGGTTCATGCCAAAGCGCACCGAAAAGCGGCCGGCGGCGAAGTTGCCCAAGGCGTAACCAACCGCGGTCAGCGCGAAAAGCACGCCAATTTCACGTGAGCCGAGGCCGAAGACGGTGTTGCCGACATAGGGCGCGCCGCCAAGGTAAGCAAAAAAGCACCCCGAGGCCAAGGCGGCGGTGGCCGTATAGCCCCAAAAACGGGGGGAGCGCAGGAGTTTCGGGTATTGCCCGATTTGCGCGCCAAGGCTGAGACGGCTGAGGGTCGCCGTCTCACCCAGATCGGCCCAGACGAGCCAGAGCACCCCTATCCCCATGACCAACAGCAGCGCGAAATTTGCTTGCCAGCCAAAGGCTTCGTCCAGCACACCGCCGATCACCGGGCCGATCATCGGCACCAGCGTCATCCCCATGGTGACGTAGCCGATCATCGAAGCAGCCTCGGCATCGGCCACGATATCGCGCACCACGGCGCGGCTGAGCACCATCCCCGCCGCGATCACGGCTTGGGCCATGCGGAAGATCAGAAAGACTGTGGCGTTGGGGGCGAGCAGCGTGCCGACGGTGGCCAAGATAAAAAGCACCAATGCGCCGAGGATGACTTTGCGGCGCCCGTAGCGGTCGGAGATCGGTCCGATCAGCACTTGCAGCACCGCCGAAAGCCCAAGGTAAAGCGCCACCGACAGTTGCATCAGCGCGTAGGGCGCGTTGAACCAGGCCGCCATGCCGGGCAGCGAGGGCAGGAAGATGTTCATGGTCAGCGCCGAAAGCCCGGCCAGAAGGATCAGGGTGATGATCGTGGGCGGGGTGGTGCGGTCAAGGAACTTTGGTTCGGAATGTTTCATGCAAACTGGCTAAGCCTTGGCGGCGGGCTTGTCCACCGCAAGGGGCAGGGCGGGGGCGCGTCAGGTCCATTTGTGGAAGATGAAAAACCCGCCCGCTGCGATGAAGGCAAAGCCGACAAGGTGGTTCCAACCCAGCGGCTCTTTTAGGTAGACCACCGAAAAGATGGCGAAAACCGAAAGGGTGATGATTTCCTGAATGGTTTTCAGTTGGACCGCGTTGAAGACCGTGTAGCCGATGCGGTTGGCGGGGATCATCAGCGTGTATTCAAAGAACGCGATGCCCCAGCTGACAAAGATCACTGTGATCAGCGGGGCGGTGGTGTGTTTGAGGTGGCCATACCAGGCGAAGGTCATAAAGACATTTGACAAGATCAGCAGGCCGATGGTGAGGACGGGAACGGGCATGGAGGGACTCTCACAGGGGTTTCGGCGGTTGTAGCGCGCGGCGGCAGCGGGGGCTATGGTTTGCAGATTTGCAATTTGCGATATGACTTCTTCGACAGTTATGCAAATTTACTCAATTCCGCTTTGTCTGCTTCGCATCCCCGGGTAAGGTGCGCGCGAAGAGGTGCCGTTTGAGCGCCTGTTGCGGTTTCGGGGGGAGAACGCCATGAAGGACATTCTGGAACAGTTGGAAGCCCGCCGTGAGGTTGCGCGCCAAGGGGGCGGGCAGCGCCGGATTGACGCGCAACACTCCAAAGGCAAGCTGACCGCACGGGAGCGGATCGAGTTGTTGCTCGACGAAGGTTCCTTTGAAGAGTTTGACATGTTCGTGGCGCATCGCTGCGTCGATTTCGATATGGAACAGGACCGCCCGGCAGGCGACGGGGTGGTGACGGGCTGGGGCACGGTCAATGGCCGGCTGGTCTATGTGTTCAGCCAGGATTTCACGGTGTTTGGCGGTTCTCTTTCGGAAACCCATGCCAAGAAGATCTGCAAGATCATGGATATGGCGATGCAGAATGGCGCGCCAGTGATCGGGATGAACGATTCGGGTGGCGCCCGGATTCAGGAAGGTGTCGCCTCGCTTGCGGGCTATGCCGAGGTGTTCCAGCGCAATGTCATGGCCTCGGGTGTGGTGCCGCAGATCAGCTTGATCATGGGGCCTTGCGCGGGGGGGGCGGTTTATTCCCCGGCGATGACGGATTTCATCTTCATGGTGAAGGACAGCTCTTACATGTTTGTCACGGGCCCGGATGTGGTCAAGACGGTGACGAATGAGGTGGTGACGGCGGAAGAGTTGGGCGGGGCATCGACCCACACGCGCAAATCTTCGGTGGCCGATGGGGCGTTTGAGAATGATGTTGAGGCCTTGGCCGAAACGCGGCGGCTGATCGATTTCCTGCCGCTGAACAACCGCGAAAAGGCGCCGGTACGGCCGTTTTTCGACGACCCGGCGCGGATCGAGATGAGCCTTGATACCCTGATCCCGGACAATCCGAACCAGCCCTACGATATGAAGGAACTGATCACCAAGCTGGCCGACGAATCGGACTTCTTTGAGATTCAGAAGGATTTCGCGGCTAATATCATCACCGGGTTCATCCGGATTGAGGGGCAGTCGGTGGGCGTGGTGGCCAACCAGCCGATGGTGCTGGCGGGGTGTCTGGATATCGACAGCAGTCGCAAGGCCGCGCGGTTCGTGCGGTTCTGCGATGCGTTTGAAATTCCGATCCTGACGCTGGTTGATGTGCCGGGGTTCTTGCCGGGCACTTCGCAGGAATTTGGCGGCGTGATCAAGCACGGGGCCAAGCTGCTGTTCGCTTACGGCGAGGCGACGGTGCCGAAGGTGACGGTGATCACGCGCAAAGCCTATGGCGGGGCCTATGACGTGATGTCCTCCAAGCATCTGCGCGGCGATTTCAATTATGCCTGGCCCACGGCCGAGATTGCCGTGATGGGGGCCAAGGGCGCGGTCGAGATCCTGTATCGCAGCGAATTGGCCAACAAGGACAAGATCGCGGCGCGGACGGCTGACTATGAGGCGCGGTTCGCCAACCCCTTCGTGGCCGCCGAAAAGGGCTTTATTGATGAAGTGATCATGCCCCATTCGACGCGGCGCCGGATCGGTCGGGCGTTTGCCTCACTGCGGGGCAAGAAACTGACGAATCCTTGGAAAAAACACGATAACATTCCGCTCTGAATCAGGAGGGCGGAATGCGCGACAACGCAGCGACTGCAGGGCGGCCATGACGGAGCTAAGCCAGACCGAGGTGCAGAACATTGTTCTGGCCGCAGCGGCAGAGCCCATTGTGGTGCCATCAGGGCAAGAGGTGATCTTGCAAGAAGTGATCTGGAACGTGGCCGGGCCAGAGGGGTTGACCTCACGGTTCCGGTTCATCGCGCCAGCGATCGCCAAGGAGGGCGGGACGGTGGATTTTGACACGGCCAGCGCAGATATGCAGCATTTGTGCGAGGCGTTTGCCTTGCCACGGCTAAGCAGTATCGGCCCGTTGCCGGAGCAGATCATCATCTCTTTCGCCGACCGGGAGGTGCCATTTGGGCAACCCGCGCCCGAAGCCACGCAGTTTTTTGAGGCGTATCGGATTGATGGCGACGCCTGTATCTGGGAGGCATTTTGATGCGCCCACTAGATGTAGCGGGTTCGGCGGGCTGGGGTGCGGCCGCTGATGTAGCCGTGCCACAGGCGGCGGCCTTGGGCGATTTTTCGTGTCAATCCGGTGTGTTGTGGGCTATTGTTCACGCAGGCCGAACCCAAGCGGCCTTTGCCTCAAGATGGGGGTCGGCGCAATGCACGGCTCTCCAAAAATATAGGAGTAGAGGATGTCGAGCACCAAGATCACCCTTCTGGCCCTTTGCATGGCTGCCCTCGTGGCTGGCTGCGCCAAGAAAGAAGAAGTCGTTTACGTGGACGAGCCGGCGGTTACGACCGAGCCGGTTTACACCGGTAAATACAAGTAAGACAGAAGGGCGGGCCTGCGGGGCGATGCCCCGGCCCGCCCTTTTTCTGTCCGGTTTCCGCCGATCTGACCGGATTGTGTCGGCGAACTTCCCCTTTGAGGTGCAATGCGGGCTTGCCGTGCGCGATGCCGCTGGTATGGCTGCGCCACTGTGCCCCCGTACTCAAAGGAGTCTGACATGCGGACCACTGCTATCCTTGCCCTTATCGCCCTTGCTTCGGTCGCGGCTTGCGCCAAACCGGCCCCCGAGCCGGAGCCCACGCCCGTCACAGTTGAGCCGGCCCTTACCGGCAAATACAAGTAAGCCTTTCGGGCTGATCATCGGGCGGGGTCTTGGCCCTGCCTCTTCCCGCGCTGTCACTGGTCGCGCTTTCAACAAGGGGGCGCGTCCATGCTAAAGCATCGCGGCTTTCCGGGTCGGCTTGCCGGCACCGATTTTCAATTTGTCATCCGTCGTGCCAACCTTAAAAAAGGCGGCGCGACAACGCTGATCAAACGTGAGCGTTTCCGCGATCGCAAGACCGCGGATCGCAAGGCCGATGCCGGGTTCATGGCGGCCCTTTGGGCGCATTTCGGCGAAGAACCATTTGAGCGCGGCAATCTGGATGCAGGGCGTCTGTCGTGGCTGTTTGGCCGCGAAGTGGTGCCCGCCGAAGACCCGTTTGATCCCGCGTCTTATGATGCGCTGCTGCGCATTGACGTCAAGAAAGCCACCGCCGCATTTCCGGAAATCTTTGCCGAAGGGGCAGAGCCGATGGAGTTTGGCGATTGGGATGACGAGGACGAGGAATAGGCATGTTTTCGCGCAAGACCCCCTCAATCTGGCAGCAATTCGCGCAGGCCAAGTGCTTGCTTGAAATGGGATTTGCGCGGTTCTTTGGCTTGGGTCAGGATGCAGGTGTGGCTGATGTTGCGGCGGGTTTTTTGCCGGTTGGCCTTGCCTGTTACCCTTTCCCTTCCCTTCGGCCTGGCCCCCAGCGGGTCAGGCTGTTTTTTTATGGCCAGAGCTTGCGGGTTCTCGCCCATGACGGGATTTTTCATTTTTATTCCGCGCGGAAGTCTGTAGAATCGAGCGGAATAACAAACCGCAATCGAGGCAGATCAACATGCGTAAATCCCTTCTCGTTCTCCCCCTTCTTATCTTGCCGCTGGCTGGCTGCATGCAGGACCCAGGCTCGCGCGCTCTTGCCGGTGCGGCGGCTGGTGCCGTCTTGGCAGATGCCACCGACAACAGCGCCCTTACCGGTGCGGTCATCGGCGGCCTTGCCGGCGCTGCCTCGTGCACGCTGCCTGCGGCCCAGTGCCCGCGCTACTAATCTGACCCCCGCCTTCGGGCGGGCTGACCAACCATCCAAGGCCATTCGGGCATTCCGCCCGGATGGCCTTTTGCATTTCGCGTCCCGGCCCGGACGCAGCCTTGGGGGAGAGCCATGTTCAAGAAAATCCTGATCGCCAACCGGGGGGAAATCGCCTGCCGCGTCATCAAGACGGCGCGCAAGATGGGGATCAAGACGGTTGCCGTCTATTCCGACGCCGACCGCAATGCGCTGCACGTCAAAATGGCGGATGAGGCGGTGCATATCGGCGCATCGCCCGCGAACCAGTCCTATATCGTGATCGACAAGATCATGGCGGCGGTCAAGGCGACCGGGGCCGAGGCGGTGCACCCCGGCTATGGCTTTCTAAGCGAGAACCGCGCTTTTGCGGCGGCGCTGGAGGCCGCGGGCGTCGTGTTCATCGGCCCGCCGTCTCCTGCGATTGAAGCGATGGGCGACAAGATCACCTCTAAGAAAATCGCCCAAGAGGCGGGTGTGTCCACAGTTCCGGGCCATATGGGGTTGATCGCGGATGCCGAAGAGGCGGTGACCATCGCGCGCCAGATCGGTTATCCGGTGATGATCAAGGCCAGTGCGGGCGGTGGCGGCAAGGGGATGCGGATCGCTTGGGATGATGCCGAGGCGCGCGAAGGGTTCCAGTCGTCCAAGAACGAGGCTGCGGCGTCTTTCGGCGATGACCGGATTTTCATTGAGAAATTCGTCACTCAGCCACGCCACATCGAGATTCAGGTCTTGGGCGACAAGCACGGCAACATCGTCTACCTGCATGAGCGCGAATGTTCGATCCAGCGGCGCAACCAAAAGGTCATCGAAGAAGCGCCCTCGCCGTTTCTGGATGAGGCGACGCGCAAGGCGATGGGCGAACAGGCCTGCGCCTTGGCTCGCGCGGTGGGCTATACCTCTGCGGGCACGGTTGAATTCATCGTGGACGGGGCGCGGAATTTCTACTTTCTGGAGATGAACACCCGCTTGCAGGTCGAGCATCCGGTGACGGAGCTAATCACCGGGGTGGATCTGGTCGAGCAGATGATCCGCGTGGCTTATGGGGCGCCTTTGCCGTTCAAGCAGGCGGATCTGAAGATCAACGGTTGGGCGATGGAAAGCCGCCTTTATGCCGAAGACCCGTACCGGAACTTCCTGCCCTCTATCGGGCGTCTGACACGCTACCGCCCCCCGGTTGAAGGGCAGACCGCGCAAGGCGGGATCGTGCGCAACGACACCGGGGTGTTTGAAGGCGGCGAGATCAGCATGTTCTATGACCCGATGATCGCCAAGCTATGCACTTGGGGGCCGACGCGGATGGCCGCGATTGAGGAAATGCGCTTGGCGCTGGACACGTTCGAGGTGGAGGGCATCGGCCACAACCTGCCCTTCGTCGGTGCGGTAATGGACCATCCGCGCTTTGTGTCCGGCAATATCACCACGGCGTTCATTGCCGAGGAATACCCGGATGGCTTTCAAGGTGCCGTTCTGGATGCCGATTTGCTGGCCCGTGTTGCCGCTGCTGCGGCCGCGATGAACCGGGTGGCCGAGATCCGCCGCACGCGGATTTCCGGCACGATGGACAATCATGAGCGCCGGGTGGGCGATGACTGGATCGTGACGGTGCAAAACGTGGATCACACGATGAAGATCGCCGCGGACCATTCCGGATCGACGGTGACTTTTGCGGACGGGCATTCGCGCCGCGTCACCTCTGACTGGACGCCGGGCCAGCCGCTGGCGCGGCTGATGGTGGATGGGGTGCCTTTGGTGATGAAGGTTGCCAAGATCTCGGGTGGGTTCCGGGTGCGGTTGCGCGGGGCCGATCTGAAGGCCCATGTGCGCAGCCCGCGTCAGGCCGAACTGGCCAAGCTGATGCTGGAAAAGCTGCCGCCGGATACCTCGAAATTCCTGCTGTGCCCGATGCCCGGCCTGATCGCCAAGGTGATGGTCGAGGTGGGCGACGAGGTGCAGGAAGGTCAGGCGCTGGCCACGGTCGAAGCGATGAAGATGGAAAACATCCTCAAGGCGGAGCGCAAGGGCGTGGTCAAGGCGATCAAGGCCACGGCGGGCAGCAGCCTGAAGGTGGACGAAGTGATCATGGAGTTTGAATAGCGTGCGGCGGCGGGGTTAACGCCCCGCCGGGTTGCGTTCCAGCACTTCGCTGAGGCGCGAGGGGAATTTGTCTATGCTGCGACTGATCTCGCGGGTGTCCCAAGGTAAGGGTTTTCGGATCGCGATGGAGCCGTCTTTGTCCATGATCACCAATGAAAATCCGCGCGGGCGCAGCTTTTCGCGGATTTCGGACGGGGTGGCGGGGGTGGTGTCGGTCAACAGGATCACATCACGGTCGACCAGATCAGAGGTGTTCCGCGTCAGAAGTTCCATCTGGCGCAGATAGGCGGGATCATTGGGGCTGTCGGCGAACACGACGACCACCCGCTTGAGATACAACAGGTCCGCCAGCACCACTTCGCTGGCCGGAACCGGGGCAAACGGTTCTTCCGCCAGCCCAGGTGCCGCGAGAAAGCCCGCAAGGGCAAAGACGATGGATTTCAATAGGGTGCTCATGGCCTAGATATAGGGGCGATGTGCGGCAAGACCAAGCAGGTCGGGTGGCTCCTCGGCCGGGGAAGGGTAAGATGACAGATAAAATCACCGATTGGCGCGCGCTGGCCTCCAAGGAAATGAAGGGCGGCGACCCGGACAGTCTGAACTGGCAGACGCTGGAAGGCATTACCGTCAAGCCGCTTTACACCGCCGCCGATGTCGAGGGCTTGCCGCAGATGGGAGAATTGCCCGGTTTCGCGCCGTTCACGCGCGGGGTGAAGGCCACGATGTATGCGGGCCGCCCGTGGACGATCCGGCAATATGCCGGGTTTTCCACAGCCGAGGCCAGCAACGCCTTTTACCGCAAGAACCTTGCGGCGGGCCAGCAGGGCGTATCGGTGGCTTTTGATCTGGCGACGCACCGCGGCTATGACAGTGACCATCCGCGGGTTGAGGGCGATGTCGGCAAGGCGGGCGTGGCGATCGACAGCGTTGAGGACATGAAGATCCTGTTCGACGGCATCCCCTTGGACAAGGTGTCGGTGTCGATGACGATGAACGGGGCCGTCATTCCGATTCTGGCCAGTTTCATCGTGGCGGGCGAAGAGCAGGGCGTGCCGCGCAGCGCCCTGTCTGGCACCATTCAGAACGACATTCTGAAAGAGTTCATGGTCCGCAACACCTATGTTTATCCGCCCGAGCCGTCGATGCGGATCATTGCGGATATCATCGAATTCACCAGTGCCGAGATGCCCAAGTTCAACTCGATCTCGATTTCCGGCTATCACATGCAGGAAGCGGGCGCGAACCTTGTGCAAGAGCTGGCCTATACGCTGGCCGACGGGCGCGAATATGTGCGCGCGGCGATTGCGCGGGGGATGAATGTCGATGATTTCGCCGGGCGGCTAAGCTTTTTCTTTGCCATCGGGATGAATTTCTTCATGGAGGCGGCCAAGTTGCGCGCCGCTCGGATGCTCTGGCACCGGATCATGACCGAGTTTCAGCCGAAGAAGTCGGGCAGTCTGATGCTGCGGACCCATTGCCAGACCTCGGGCGTCAGTCTGCAGGAGGCGGACCCCTATAACAACGTGATCCGCACCGCCTATGAGGCGATGTCGGCGGTTTTGGGCGGCACTCAAAGCCTGCACACCAACGCCCTGGATGAGGCGATTGCCCTGCCTACCGAATTTTCAGCGCGGATCGCGCGGAATACGCAATTGATCTTGCAGGAGGAAACCGGGGTGACCCATGTGGTCGATCCTTTGGCCGGGTCCTACTATGTCGAAAGCCTGACCGCGCAGCTTGCCGAAGAGGCATGGAAGCTGATGGAAGAGGTTGAGGCAATGGGCGGCATGACCAAAGCGGTCGCAGCCGGCATGCCCAAGCTGCGGATCGAGGAATCGGCGGCCAAGCGGCAGGCGGCCATCGACCGGGGCCAAGAGGTCGTGGTGGGCGTGAACAAATACCGTCTGGCCCAGCAAGACCCGATCGACATTCTGGACATCGACAACGTGGCGGTGCGTGAGGCGCAAATCGCGCGCATCAAGGCCACGCGCGACGGCCGCGATGAGGCGGGCTGTCTCGCCGCGCTGGCGGCGCTTAGTGACTGTGCTGCAGGGCAGGGCAATCTTTTGGCCGCAGCCGTAGAGGCCGCCCGCGCCCGGGCCACAGTGGGAGAGATCAGCATGGCGATGGAGAAAATCTTTGGCCGTCACCGCGCCGAGGTCAAGACGCTGGCTGGGGTTTACGGCGCGGCCTATGAGGGCGACGCGGGTTTTGCTGCAATTCAGGCCGATGTTGAGCGCTTTGCCGAGGAAGAGGGCCGCCGTCCGCGGATGCTTGTCGTCAAGATGGGGCAGGATGGCCATGACCGGGGGGCCAAGGTGATCGCCACGGCCTTTGCCGATATCGGCTTTGACGTGGATGTGGGGCCCCTGTTCCAAACCCCGGAAGAGGCGGCGCAGGATGCCATCGACAATGACGTGCATGTCATCGGGATTTCCAGCCAAGCGGCGGGGCACAAGACCTTGGCGCCCAAGCTGGTCAAGGCCTTGCAGGCGGCAGGTGCGGGCGAGATTCTGGTGATTTGCGGCGGCGTCATTCCGCAGCAGGATTACCAGTTCCTGTACGATGCCGGGGTGAAGGCGATCTTTGGGCCGGGCACGAACATTCCGGCGGCGGCAAAAGACATTCTGTCGCTGATCCGCAAGGCGCGCGGGTAGGCTTTTCTGCTCGATTTGGCGGTGGCCAGATCGGGCAGGGCTTTACAGGTCGATTTCGGGCGGCGGCGCGGGAGAGGTATCTTGCGGGCCCGTCTCGGGGATCGCCCTCTCGCGCTCCAATTCTTCAGCCGTTTTGCGGCGGATCAGGATGTCGCCGTTTTCAAGCTTTATCGGGCCGTCATAGTTCTGCACGTCGTCAATCAGGGCCATCAGCTCCATCAACTTGGGCGGCAGGTCTTTCAGATAGGGCTCCATTTCGGACAGGGCTTGGGCCATGTCGTCCATCGCCGGTTCCATCTGGCCAATCAACCCGCGCAGCAGCAGTTTGGCGCCCTCTTGCATCAGGGAGGCGCCTTCCTCCATATCGGGGGTGGGCGTGGACGGTTCTTCCGCAAACGCGGGCAGGGCCGTCAGCGACAGGATCAGGGCAATGCGTTTCATGGATCCAATATGGGGCCACTGCGCCCGTTTTCAAATCACAATGTCAGATCGATGCTGATTGGGAAGTGATCGGACGCGGAAAGCAGCGCATCGCGCAGTTCGGGCACGGCCATGCAGGAAGGGTCATTGAACGGGTGCCAGATGCGCCAGTCGGGCGCACGGGCGGCCAGATCCGGCGAGACCATGATGAAATCCAACAGCGCCTCAAAATAGCGCTTCTTCGGGGCCAGCCAGAACCGCGCCGTCGTGGGAGAGATGCCCAGCCGGTTTGACAGGGCCATGTCGGCGTGCGGGTCGTAAAGCCGGGCCTCGGGCGCGGCGGTCAGGCCAAGCGTGATTTCCACGCCGGAATGGCCGAACAGCTTTTCGTATTCATCCAGCCCCGGGCCGTCGTTGAAATCGCCCATCACCAGCAGGCTTTGGCCGGTGGCCAGAATATCTTCCACCCGGCGGCGCAGCCACTGGCATTCGGCCAGTTGCTTGCGGCGGTTCTCAATGGAGATGCGGGAGAATTCGCTGGCCGACACGCGGCCATGCGGGGCCTTGGATTTGGCGTGCACGCCGATCAGGCGCAGCGGTTTGCCATCGGCACTGACCGCCAGTTCCAGCGGTGGTTTGGAGAATTCCACCAACTCGGCCAGCCCATCCTGATCAAGGTCGGCGCGCAGCCCGGTGTCAAAGCGGGGTGCACCGGGCGCGCCAGCGGAGGGTGCGGGATCGCCCTGCGGGTCATGGCGGGCGGTAAGGCGGTCCGGGTCGTAGAGAAAGGCGATTTCCTGTTCGGTGTCAGACGCAAAGCCCACAATCGCCTTGCGGGTGCGCAGGCCAAAATGCTGCGCAAAGCCCTCAAGTGCGGTCACGGTAGAGCGACGGTGGCTTTGGTCCGGGGCCTCTATGATCATGATCCCATCGGCATCCAGCGCGGTAAAGACGATGCCAAGCGCGCCCAACTGTTCGGCCCGGCTGAGTTGGTACCGCGATGAGGGTTCCCCATCGGCCAGCATGCGCCCTGCATCATCAAAGAGCGCATTCATCCATTCGACGTTATAGCTGGCAATGCGAAGCGGCCGGGGGCCCATCACGCGGCCCGGCGGGCGTTGATTTCTTCCCATGCCGCATTGATCGCGATCAGGCGGCGTTCGGCCAGTTTGATCGCCTCGGGCGGGACGCCGCGGGCGATCATCGCGTCGGGGTGGCTGGCTTTGACGGCGTTGCGCCAAGCGGTGCGCACCTCGGTCAGGGTGGCTTCACGCGACACGCCCAGCAATTCGTAGGGGTCGCGATCGCAGCCCGCAATGAAGCGCGCACGAATGGAGCGCAGACAGCGGCGATCCAGACCAAAGATCTCGGCGACATGGCCCAAGAACGCCTCTTCGCCCTCATGCAGCACGCCGTCGGCAAGGGCGATCTGGAACAGGCTTTCGATGAGGTCGATATAAAGCTCGCGGGTCTGTGGCTGATCTGCGCTGCCGAACATCCGCACGATCTGGCGGGCATAGGAATCAAACCCGGCCACATCCTGCCGGGCAAGGTTGAAGACGTGGGCGGCGTGGTCTTCTTCTTCGGGTGGAATGGTGAAGAGGCGGCGGAAGGCCATCACCTCATCCCGGGTAACCTGACCGTCGGCCTTGGCCATCTTGGCCCCAAGGGCGATGACCGCAATGGTAAAGCCGATGGAGCGTTCGGGGGCGGGGGCGGCGCGAAGCCGGTCAAAGACAGCCGCAAGCCCCTCGCCCTGAGTAAGGGCGGCAAGTGCGTCGGCGATGCGGGACCAAAGTGACATGTGGCGATCATAGCGGCGCGTTGCGGCGCTGTCAGGTGAGGATTTTCTGCATGAGCAAAAGGTCGATATAGCGTCCGAACTTGTAGCCCGCTTGCGGAACGGTGCCGACAAGGCGGTATCCCATCGCAAGGTGAAAGTCACGGCCCGTAAGATTTTCGCCCGTCACCCCGCCGATCATCTGGTGCGCCCCGGCGGAGCGGGCGTGATCTTCGGCAGCGGTCAGAAGCGCGCGCGCGATGCCTTTGCCATGGGCGGCGGGGGTGAGGATGATCGTGTGTTCCATGCTGCGCACATAGCCAAGGCCGCCGCGAAACTGGCCATAGGTCGCAAAGCCAAGAAGGGTGCCGGAGTCTTCGGCCACCAGAAAAGCGTGGCCTGCGGCGGTGCGGTCCCCGATCAGGGCCGCCACGTCCGCTGGTGATTTCTCGGTTGGGTTGAACGTGACGAGCGTGTCGCGAATCCACGGGTTCCACAGGGCGGCGAGGGGGGCTGCATCATTCGGATGGGCAGGGCGGATCATTCGAGGTGGCGTATCCCGTGGGGCGTCGAAAAGGTTGCACGCAGCGCCTTGGCCGGGCCGGGCACAAGGGCGATGCGCGGATCAGCGAGCGGCAATGCCGCGCGCAAGGCAACGGCGTGCGGATGGGCAATTTCCAGACGGGTCAGGCGCACCTTCGCGTCGGGCAGGGCGCGGGCGGGGTGGAGCGTGCCTTGCCATTGGATCAGCGCGGGATAGGCCGCGTCAAAGGGCAGTTTGCCATCCGAAGGCACCGCCATACGCCAACGGTAATCGCCCCGTTGCAGATCCAGCGGGTGGCCCGATCCGGGCGGTGCGGCGGCCAGCGCCGCCTCCAGATCATCGCAGGCTGCGATCCAGTTGGTCAGGCGGGGCGGGCCGGAAAAGTTGTCCAGATCGAACCAGCGCGGCCATGCGGGTTTGGGGGCAGAGGGATCGGCTGCGATCACCTCCAGATACAGATCACCCAAGCCCAGAAGGCGGTTATGGGTGGCCATCAGCGGGTGCTGCCCGCCGCCCGCCATTGCCACACCCAAAGCCGACTCGAGCCAGGCGACGCCCTCTTCCAGCGATCCGGCCGAAATGGCGATGTGATCAAAGCGCAGGGTCATTTCAGGTCGGTGATCTCTGTTGTGGCCTTTAGGGCTTGGGCAAGGGAGGTGAAGCGGGCCTTGGCGACCTCGCCAAACAGACCGCGGCCATCGGTGGTCAACTTAAGTTGCAGCAACCGCTTTTTTGGCAGCCAGTCAAGCACACCCGCCTGCGCGGGGTCGCCCACGGCGAACATGGAGCCGAAACGCATGGCCTTGCCCAGCACCTCGGCCTCTTGCAGTTCATCCTCGGTCAGCAGGCGGAACAGCGGTTCCATCCGAGAACCGGAGCGCGAGTTCTTGTAGCGGTGCAGCAGCGCCAGCCCCAGAAACACCCGGCCCGGATGGTCCAAACCGCCAAGGTTGGCGCGGGTGGCGTTGTCAAAGCAGGCCTCGGCCCGGTAATCGGGGTGCGCGCGCCATGTGGTGTCGTGCAAGAGGCACGCGGCCTTGATCAGGCGGAGGCGTTCGTCGCTGGCGCCGACAAACAGCGGTTGCAGGAATTCGAACAGTTTCTTGCCAAAGCCGGGGATGCGGGCCGAGGTCTTTTCGGCCATGCGGGCGGCCTCGATCAGCGGATCGCGCGCGCGCAGGCGTTCGGGCATCTGTTCGTACAGCAGCCCTTCGCGGATGCCATAGGCCGAGACGTCGATCTCGGACGGCTTGAGCATTTTGATCAGTTCGCGCATCACCTCAGAGGCCAAGGGGACCAGTTCCATCCGTTCCGCCGAGGTGCCGGTTTGCGCACGCAGCACCGCAAGGTCAGAGGTGGCGATCCAGTCCAGCGTGTCCAGCAAGCCCTTGGGCGTCATGCGGTATTCGTGCAGCACGGTCAGCGGGTAGTTGCGCCGTTCCATATCCAGCCGCGCGATCACGCGCCACGAACCGCCGACAAGGTAGATGCGCTCGCCTTCGGATTTCAGTTCGGCCTGACAGGTTTTCAGGATGCGGTCGATGTGGGCGGCGCGTTGGCTGGGCGTGCCGCCGATCTGTTGCAGGCGAAAGGGGCCAAGCGGCGTTGAGACGCGCTTGCCCACCTTGCCGCCGCCGATGCGCGCCAGTTCCATTGAGTTGCCGCCGATGTCGCAGACGATCCCCTTGGCCTCGGGCCAGCCCAAAAGCACGCCTTGGGCGGACAGGCGGGCCTCTTCGCCGCCATCGACCACCCAAAGCTTCAGCCCGGTTTCGCGCAGCACCTGCAGTTGGAATTCGGGGCCGTCTTCGGCCTCACGGGTGGCGGCGGTTGCGACGACGGTCAGGGTTTCAATGCCCATGCCCTTGGCCAGCAGAGAAAACCGCTTTAGCGCCGCCAAGGCGCGCGCGCGCCCTTCGGGGTGCAGCCGCCCGGTTTCGGCAAGCCCTTTGCCAAGCCCGCACATGATCTTTTCGTTGTAGAAATAGGCCGGAGAGCGGGCCGCGCCGTCAAAGACCACCATCCGCACCGAGTTGGAGCCGACATCGACCACCCCTACCCGGCTTAGCGCGCGGGCCGACGGATCATCAAACAGCGGTCTGCCGAAGGGGCCGTGGTCGTCGTCCATGTCGGGTGATCCGGCCATTGGCTGTGTTCCTTCCGAAGTCATTCGAGGCCCCGGACATCCTTGGCACCCGCCGTGCCCCGCCCGGAGAGCGAGGGATTCTCCATGAAGAACCGATGGCAGTTGAACGCCCCGGCGTCCAGATTGGCCAGATCGCGCGTGTAGTTTCCGTTCGGGCCAAGCACCCAGCTTTGCGTGGTGTCGGCCAGATTGGCGGCCATGATTTGCCCGACGATCTGGGCTTTGACGGTGGGGTTGTGGATTTCGACCAGCGTTTCCACCCGGCGCGTCAGGTTGCGGCCCATCCAATCGGCAGAGGAGATATAGACCTTTGACTCTTTGGACGGCAACCCGTGCCCCGCCCCGAAACACACGATGCGCGAGTGTTCAAGAAAGCGCCCGACGATGGATTTCACCCGGATGTTTTCGGACAGCCCCTTGATGCCCGGCCGCACGCCGCAAATGCCGCGCACGATCAGGCTGATCTTCACGCCGGCTTGCGAGGCCGCGTAAAGCGCGTCGATGACGTTGGGTTCGATGATCGAGTTCAGCTTGATCCAGATCTCACCGGGGCGGCCCGCGCGGGCGTGGTCGGCCTCGGCGGCGATCAGCTCCAGTAGGCGGGGCTTGAGGGTGATCGGTGAGATGGCAAGATTTTCCAGCCCCTGCGGCTGGACATAGCCCGACAGGTAGTTGAACACCTTTGTCGCGTCCCGGCCAAGGGCGGCATCGCAGGTAAAGAACGACAGATCCGTATAAATCCGCGCGGTGATCGGGTGGTAGTTTCCGGTGCCGTAATGGGTGTAGGTGACCAGATTTTCACCCTCGCGCCGCACCACCGTGCTGATTTTGGCGTGGGTCTTATACTGCATGAAGCCGTAAACCACATGGGCACCCGCCCGTTCCAGACGGCGGGATTGGCGAATATTGGCGGCCTCATCAAAGCGGGCTTTCAATTCGACAAGGGCGGTGACGGATTTGCCCGCCTCGGCCGCTTCGCAGAGCGCGCCGACGATGGGGCTGTCGTGGCTGGTGCGGTAGAGTGTTTGTTTGATGGCCAGCACGTTGGGATCGCGCGCCGCCTGTTCCAGAAAGCGGATGACCAGATCGAAGGTTTCATAGGGATGGTGGAGCAGGATGTCTTTTTGCTTGATTGCGGCGAAGAGGTCGCCGTCGTTGTCTTGCACCCGTTCGGGCACGCGCGGCACGAAGGGCGGCCAGAGTAGGTCTTTGCGCGACGAAAGCACCAATTCTTTCAGGTCGGCCACCCCCAGAAGGCCGCGGACTTCAACGACCTCATCCTCTGTCACGCCCAGTTCCTGCATGATCAACGCGCGCAGCTCTGCCGGGGCGCCTGCGGACATCTTGAGGCGGATCACCTCACCGCGCCGCCGCCGTTTCAGCGCGGTTTCAAATTCGCGCACCAGATCTTCGGCCTCGTCCTCGACCTCCAGATCGCTGTCGCGCAGCACCCGAAAGCTGCAATGGCCCCGGTCGGTATAGCCGGGAAAAAGCATGTCCAGGTGCAAGAGCAGCAACTCTTCCAGCGGCAGAAAGCGATTCTCGCCCTCTTTGCCCGGCAGCGGAATGAAGCGGGCGATTTGCTGGGGGATCGGCAGCAGGGCCTGAAGGCTGCGGTGATCGGTTTCGCGCTCTAGTTCCAGCGCCAGTGAAAAGCCGGTGTTGGGGATGAAGGGGAAAGGGTGGGCGGGGTCGATCGCAAGCGGCGACAGAACCGGAAACACCTTTTGCAGGAAGTGCTCCTCAAGGAATTTCAGATCACGCCCGGACAGTTTGGAGCGGGTCGCGAGGGTGATGCCCTGCGTCTCCATCTCTTTTTTCAGTTTGTTAAAGACGGTTTGCTGCGTGGCCATCAGTTTGCGCGCATCGGCGTTGATCAGTGTCAGCTGATCGGCCGGGCTGCGGCCGTCTTCTGACGGCATCGGGTTGTTGGCGCGTTTCAGCGCGCGAAGGCCCGCCACGCGGACGGTGTAGAACTCATCAAGGTTGGTGGCCGAGATCGACAGGAACCGCAGCCGTTCCAGCAAGGGGACGGCGGGGTTGGACGCCTCATCCAGCACACGCCAGTTGAAGGCGAGCCAACTCATCTCACGGTTAAAGAACCGGCGGGGGCCGGTGGTTTCCTCCGGCCCAAGCGTGACGGGGGCGGCGAACGGGGCTTTGAGGAAATTTGCTTCGGTCATGTGGGGGCTTATGCAGTGCTTTTATGACGGCTGGGTGACAGTGTTTCACCCTTGGTCGGGGCTGTCCAGCAACTCGGCAGCCAGTGCGCGGGTGATGGGGCTGCCAAGGGCCAATGCCCGCGAATCCAGTTGCGCCACAACCCTGCGCGCTGCCGCGATAGAGCGTTCCATATGGCTGATCAGATAGCTGATCAGGGTGGGGGGCACGCTGATCTGGCGGTCGGCAAAAAGTTTGATCAGCACGGCTGACAGCAGCGCATCGTCGGGCGGGTTCAGGCGGGTCAGCGGGGCCGCTTGTGTGCGGCTGAGCAGGTCGTTCAGGGCAAGGCCCCAATCGCGCGGCGGGCAATCGGCGGTGATAAGCAGACGGCCTTCGGCGGCCAGCAGGTTGTGCAGGTGGAAAAGCGCGGTTTCTGCGGCCCGGCGTCCGGCGATGGATTGTGCGTCCTCGATCACCACGGCCCCGGTGGCGGCAAGATCCAGCAGATCAGTCTGGGGCAGGGCGAGTGCGGGCAGCACGCGTGCGCCGGCCTCTGCTGCCCAAAGATGCGCCAGATGGGTCTTGCCGCTGCCTGCAGGCCCGACCAACAGCATCTTGCCCGCGGGCCAGTTGGGCCAATCTTCCAGCGCGGCCAGCGCCTCGGCGTTGGCAGGAGAGGTGAAGAAATCCTGCCGCCGGAAGGTTTCGCGGGCGGGCAGATCAAACGCCATTTGTTGCGGCAACGGCAGGGTGTTTCGCACGCTCACGTCGGGTCTTCTTCCTTGGGCGCGGCGGGGCCGGTGCCCTTGTAGAGCAGGCTTTCCTGATATTGCGCGGTGGCAAAGCGGGTTAGCACGCCAAGGGCTGCGGCCATCGGCACGGCCACCAGCATGCCGACAAAGCCAAAGGCAGACCCGAAGGCCGATAGCGCAAAAAGCAGCCAGACCGGGTGCAGCCCAACCGAATTGCCCACGAGTTTCGGGGTCAGGATATTGCCCTCGATGAATTGCCCGATCGCGAAGATCGCTGCGACAAGGCCGATGGACACCCAATCGCCCCAGAACTGAAACAGCGCCAGCCCGATCGCGAGCCCGCCGCCCACCAATGAGCCGACATAGGGAATAAAGGTGATCGTTCCGGCGATCGCCCCGACGACAAGCCCAAATTGCAGACCCGCCAGCATCAGCGCCACGGAGTAAAACGTGCCAAGCAGCAGGCAGACCGATAATTGCCCCCGCACAAAGGCCGAGAGGGCGGCGTCAATCTCACGCGCAAGGCGGCGGATCACGGGGGCGTGGTCGCGCGGCATCAGGCGGTCCAACCGGGCGATCATGTGGTCCCAATCGGCCAGCAGGTAGAAGGTCACCACCGGCACGACCAGCACAAACACCGCCGCCGAGATCACGCCAAGCAGCGACGAGATCAACCCTTGGGCCACGTTGGCCCCCTTGGATTGGATGGTGGCGGCGATCTGCGCCAAGGATTGGCGGATGGTCGACGTCTCGTCTGAAAGGGAGGGGAAATGTTCGATCAGCACTGTCTGGAGTTTACGCGCGATGTCCGGGGCGGCGTTGACGAGGGCGGCCAGTTGGTTAACCAGCGTCGGGATCACGGCCAGCACCAGCATCACCACGATCAGCAGGGCCAGCATGGTGATCACCGCCGTGGCGCCGACGCGGGACAGGCCAAGCCGTTCCAAACGGTCCGCCACCGGATCAAGGAAATAGGCCAGGGCGCCTCCGACCATGAAAGGCAAGATCACCGAGCCCAAAAACCACAGCAGCAAGAACAGCACCAGCAGTGCCGCTCCCCAGTATTTCAATTGATCGCGGATCGGCAATGCCATGATGCGCCCCTTTGGTTCGGTTCACATATCGCGTCAGCAGGGCGTTTTCGCAAGGGGCTCAGCCCAAGGCTTGCTGGGGCAGGTGCCCGGCAAGGATCAACGCTTGCCCGGCCCAATAGCACGGCCAGAGCAGGCGCGACAGGATCTTGCGGGTCGGATGCTGGGCCAAGGGGAACAACGCCAGCGCTAAAAGCACGTCTGAGGCCACAAACAGGGCCGCCCCCAACTGAACCCAAGCACGGGTCGGGCCGGCGGGCATCAGCACGGCGCTTGCCACCATAAGGGCGATGATCACCGCATAGGCGCGCACCGGGGCGCGAAGGGGGCCGGTGTAGGGGGCCAGCCAAAGCTCTGTCGACAGGACCAGCAGCGCCAATGCCGCCAAAAGCACCCATTGGCCACCGTGGGGCGGCAGCGGGGCAAAGGCCAGCGCATAGGCCAGATGGCCAAGCGCAAAGGCGCCCATGCCCGCCAGAAACGCCTTTTCCGACGGCCGGGCCAGCGCGAAATCCCCGATACCGCCAAGAATCAGCCCGCCCAGGATCAGCGCAGGTGCGCCACCGATGGCCGCGATAAGCGCCAGCAAGGCCACGGACAGGGTCTTGATCAGCGCCGGGGTCAGTTGGGTTTGCGGGCCCAGAGTAGAAAAGCGCAGGCCGTAGGTGACCATGCAGAGGGCGGAGAGGGCGAAGAGAAGCGTGGTCATGGGGCCTCGCGGAGGGGGATGGTGGGGGCTGGAATGGTCTGGTTCTCATGCTAGGATGGGCCATGATGCGCAGTCTGACCACCCGCCCTTTGCCGATGCTGCTCTTTGCGGCGATCTCGGCCACACCGCTTGTCCTTTTTGCGCTTGGCCTGGCACTTGGCGGGGGCTGGGCCTTGGCGGGGCTGATCTACATGGCGGGGCTGGTGGCGCTGATGGATCAGGTGGTGCCGCTGTTCCAAGGCGACGCCGTGGGCGAAGAGTTTCCGGGGGCAGACGGGCTGCTGATCGGGCTGGCGGTCGGGCATTTAGTGCTATTCCCGCTGGCTGTGGCGGCAGTGGGCGGGGCCAGCGGTCTGGCGCTCTGGGAGCGGGTGGCGCTGTTTCTGGGGGTGGGGCTGTGGTTCGGACAGGTGTCCAACCCTATGGCGCATGAGCTGATCCACCGGGGCAGCCGGGGCCTGTTCTGGCTGGGGGTCACGGTCTACGCGACCTTGCTGTTTGGGCATCACGCCTCGGCGCACCGCTTGGTGCATCACCGCCACGCGGCCAGCGCCGAAGACCCCAACACGGCGCGGTCGGGTGAGGGGTTCTACCGCTTTGCGCTGCGGGCTTGGCGCGGCAGTTTTGTGCGCGGCTTTGCGGCGGAGCGGGCCTTACGCAAGGGGGTCGCGCTGCATCCCTATGTGGTTTATGCGGCGATTTCGGCGGTATCGCTGTTTGTGGGCTGGCTGTTTGCAGGCTGGCCGGGGGTGGTGATCTGGGTGCTGCTGGCAGGCCATGCGCAAACCCAGCTGCTTCTGTCAGACTATGTGCAACATTATGGGTTGGTGCGAAGCCTTCGTCCGGATGGCAAGCTGGAGCCCGTCGCGGCCCAGCATAGCTGGAACGCGCCGCAGTGGTTTTCCTCGGCGCTGATGCTGAATGCGCCACGCCACTCCGATCATCACGCCCACCCCGCGCGGCCCTATCCTGCGCTGCGCCTGCCTGCGCCCGATGAGGCACCGCGCCTGCCTTGGCCGTTGCCCATCGCCTGCCTGATTGCGCTGTTACCCGCCCGGTGGAAGCGGCTGATGCGTCCGCATGTGCAGCGTTGGACCGCCGCATGAGGCTGGGGGTTGCGATCTGGCTTGCGGTGATGGCGGGGACCGTTCCGGCCCTGGCGCAACCCCCGCTCTCGGCGGCAGAATTTGAGGCAGAGGTGACAGGCCAGACCCTGCGCTACGCTTGGGACGGGCAGCCTTGGGGGGCTGAACAATACCTGCCGGGGCGTCGGGTGATCTGGAAGCCGGTGGCGGGTCAATGCAGCTATGGCCGTTGGTATGAAGAGACCCCGGGCGAGATTTGTTTTCTGTACGGGGACAAAGCGCCGATTTGCTGGCAGTTTTCCAAAGGGGCTGCGGGGCTGGAAGTGCAGTCATTCCCCGATCCGATCGCGGCCCAGTTGACCGAGGCAGGGCGGTCCGATCAGCCGCTCACGTGCCCCGGCCCCGAGGTTGGCGTTTAGCTTTTTCCAACATTTAGGCTGAGGGGCGGGGGCCGCTGATTTTAAGATTCTGGCGTTGGTTTGTCGGGTTCTGGCGGCCTCTTAATGTGTGCCGCCCCTGCCGGAAATTATCATTTTTCAACAAATCTAGAAAAGGCTACCCTGATCAGGTGCTTCGCCCTGTTTGGCCTTGCGCGCGGCTTTCGGGGCCAGTGACAGGCGGCCGTCGGCAAATTCCAGTTCCAGAACCTGCGCCTTCTCGGCGGCGGATTTGCCGGTCACAACCTGCCCGTCGCCGCGCACGATGGCAAAGCCGCGCCGCAGGGTTTCCATATGGCCAAGGCTGGCGCGGGTGCGGTCGATACGGTCAAGCCGTTCGGCAAGCGCGGCAAGGCGGCGCTGGGGGGCAGAGTCCAGCCGCGCGGCGAGTGCCTCAAGCTTTGCGCGGCCTTGGGCTGTGTCCCGTGCGGCGGTCGAGAGCAGCCGCGCAAGGGCCGGGGCCAGTCGGTTGGCCAAAGCCTCGGCCCGGTCGCTGGCGCGTTCGCGCCGCCGGATCAGGCCCGCGTCAAGCCGCTGGCCAAGGGCGTTTGCCTGATCGCGGCGGCGCGCGACAAGGTTCAACAGCACTTCGGGGCGCAGCCGGGCCGCGCGCTCAAAACCGCTGCGCTTTCGAGCGGTGGCCATGCCCAAAGCCCCCGCGAGCCGCCCCGACCACAGGTCAAGCCGTTGGGCGGCGGTGGCGGTCAGCACCTCGGGCCGGGGCAGGGCGCGGGCAAGGTCGCGCAGCCGCTGGCTGCGTTGGCCCATCCCCTGCACCACGCCGCGCAACTGCCGGGCCGCCAGCGCATCCACCGCCGCCAACAGCTCCAGCCGCACCGGAACCGCCAGTTCCGCAGCTGCCGTGGGCGTCGGCGCCCGCAAGTCGGCGGCATGGTCGATCAGTGTGGTGTCCGTTTCATGCCCGACCGCCGAGATCAGGGGGATCTGGCTGGCCGCCGCAGCGCGCACCACAATTTCTTCGTTAAAGCCCCAGAGGTCTTCAAGGCTGCCACCGCCACGCGCGACAATCAGCAGATCAGGGCGCGGTATCGGCCCGCCGGCGGGCAGGGCGTTAAAGCCTTTGATTGCGGCCGCCACCTCTGCCGCGCAAGCCTGCCCCTGCACCGCGACCGGCCAGATCAGCACATGGCGCGGAAAGCGGTCGCGCAACCGGTGCAGAATATCGCGGATCACGGCACCAGAGGGCGAGGTAACAACGCCGATCACGGTCGGCAAAAACGGGATCGCCTTTTTGCGGGCCGGATCGAACAGCCCTTCAGCGGCCAGTGCCGCGCGGCGCTTTTCCAGCATCGCCATCAGAGCGCCCGCCCCGGCGGGCGAGACATCTTCGACGATCAACTGGTATTTCGACTGGCCGGGGAAGGTGGTCAACCGGCCGGTCGCGATCACTTCCATGCCCTCTTCGGGGCGGACCTGCATCTTGGCGACCTGCCCCTTCCACGAGATCGCGGCGATGACCGAACGATCATCCTTGAGGTCAAAGTAGAGGTGCCCCGAGGCCGGGCGGCTTACCCGCCCCACCTCTCCCCGCACGCGGACAAGGCCAAATTCGCCCTCGATCACCCGTTTGACCGCGCCGGACAACTCGGACACGGTGTATTCGGGTTGGTTGCCAGCGGGGGCGGGGGCGTCTTCGAACATATCCATCGGGCGACTGTGCCAAAGGGCAGACGCCAGCGCAAGCAAGGCCGGCCCTGTCGGGGCGGTTGGCAGCAAACTTGCCGAGCCGCCGCGCAGCCGTTATCACCGCCGCAACTTCTCCAACGCGAGGGCGCGCCCATGAACATCCTGATCCTTGGCAGTGGCGGGCGCGAACATGCGCTGGCTTGGGCAGTCAAGCAGAACCCCAAGACCGACCGGCTGATCGTGGCTCCGGGCAACGCGGGAATCGCGATGCTGGCTGAATGTGCCGATATCGACATCATGGACGGCGCGGCGGTGGTGGCGTTTTGCGAAGAAAACGCCGTTGATTTCGTGATCGTGGGCCCAGAGGCGCCCTTGGCTGCAGGCGTTGCGGACGCGACGCGGGGGGCCGGGATCCTGACCTTTGGCCCGTCAGCGCTGGCCGCTCGGCTGGAGGCCTCCAAGGCCTTCACCAAGGAAATCTGCGACGCCTGCGGTGCCCCCACCGCCGCCTATGCCCGCTTTACCGAAGCCGAAGCCGCCCGCGCCTATGTTCGCCGGATGGGCGCGCCACTGGTCATCAAGGCCGACGGCTTGGCCGCAGGCAAAGGCGTTATCATGGGGATGACCGAGGCCGAAGCTCTTGACGGAATTGACGAGATATTTGGCGGGGCCTTTGGTGCGGCCGGCACCGAAGTGGTGATTGAGGAATTCATGGAAGGCGAAGAGGCCAGCTTTTTCGTGCTGACCGACGGTGTTCATGCGCTGCCCGTAGGCACAGCCCAAGACCACAAACGCGTGGGTGAGGGGGATACCGGGCCGAACACCGGGGGCATGGGGGCCTATTCTCCGGCCCCGGTCCTGACCGATGCGATCGCCGCCCACTGCATGGCCGAGATCATTGAACCCACGATAAAAGAGATGGCGCGGCGCGGCACACCTTATCAGGGCGTGCTCTTTGCGGGCCTGATGATCAAGGACGGCCAAGCGCGGTTGGTGGAATACAACGCGCGCTTTGGCGATCCGGAAACGCAGGTGCTGATGATGCGGTTGGGCGCGCAGGCGTTGGACCTGCTCTTGGCCTGCGCCGAGGGGCGGCTGGACCGCGCACAGGTGAACTGGGCCGATGACCATGCGCTGACCGTGGTGATGGCCGCCAAAGGCTATCCCGGTGCTTATGCCAAAGGCAGTGAGATTCATGGTCTGGCGCGGATGCCCGAAGACAGCCGCCACATGGCCTTTCACGCAGGAACCGCGTCCCGTGAGGGGCAGATCGTGGCCAACGGCGGCCGGGTTCTGAACATAACCGCCCGCGGGGATACTTTGGCCGAGGCCCGCAACCGCGCCTATGCGATGATCGACCACCTGAACTGGCCTGAGGGCTTCTGCCGGTCCGATATCGGCTGGCGCGCGCTTTGACAGCCCCATTTTCTGTCCTTAAATATCCTCGGGGGTCGGGCGCCCCTTGGGGCGACCAAGGGGGCGGAAAGCCCCCTTCGCGCAGGCCGGGCACGGCCTGCTGACAGGCTGTGCGGCCGCAGGCCGCGCCGCTGGATCACTGCGCCAACAATGCGCCAACCCCTCACCAACCCCACAGAAACTCCGGCGCGCGCGCGGGCCTGCTTTCGGGCTTGCACCCACCCCCGCCCCCGCTTAAAGAAACGCCCGACTTCAGGGGCCGTGGAGGATGCCATGCCGCTTCTCGTAATGAAATTTGGCGGCACTTCAGTGGCTGACCTTGCGCGGATCGAAAACGCCGCGAAAAAGGTGCAGGCCGAGGTGGCGCGCGGCTATGACGTGATCGTCATCGTCTCGGCCATGTCGGGCGAGACCAACAGGCTTGTCGGTTATGTCGAGGGCACCTCAATGCTCTATGACGCCCGCGAATATGATGCCGTGGTCGCGTCGGGTGAAAACGTCACCGCCGGGCTGTTGGCGTTGCGTTTGCAGGAAATGGATGTGCCTGCGCGCAGCTGGCAAGGCTGGCAAGTGCCGATCAACACCACCTCGGCCCATTCGTCGGCCCGCTTCGTGTCGATCCCGCGCGCCAACATCGACGCGAAATTCGCCGAAGGCTTCAAGGTGGCCGTGGTCGCAGGCTTTCAGGGTGTTTCGGCCGAGGGCCGCATCACCACGCTGGGCCGGGGCGGGTCGGACACGACCGCGGTGGCCTTTGCCGCGGCCTTTGGTGCCGAGCGCTGCGACATCTACACCGATGTTGACGGCGTCTATACCACCGATCCGCGTATCAGCCCCAAGGCCCGCAAGCTGGACCGCATCGCCTTTGAGGAAATGCTGGAACTGGCCTCGCTGGGGGCCAAGGTGCTGCAAACCCGCTCGGTCGAACTGGCGATGCGGTATAAGGTGCGGCTGCGTGTGCTGTCCTCTTTCGAGGACACGGATGAGACTTCTGGAACTCTGGTCTGCGACGAGGATGAAATCATGGAATCGAAAGTTGTTTCGGGCGTGGCCTATTCCCGTGACGAGGCCAAGATGACGCTGGTGCGGGTTGAAGATCGTCCCGGCATTGCCGCTGCGATCTTTGGCCCCTTGGCCGATGCCGGGGTGAATGTGGACATGATCGTCCAGAACATTTCCGAGCATGACGATCCCAACGACAAGCGCGCCTATACGGACATGACCTTTTCCTGCCCGACCAATCAGGTGGACCGGGCACGCAAAGCGATGGAAGACGCGCGCGATGCGGACAAGTTCGCTTATGCCGATTTGGTGACCGACACCGAAGTCGCCAAGATTTCCGTGGTGGGCATTGGCATGCGGTCACATGCCGGGGTTGCGGCCAAGATGTTTTCGGCCCTTGCCACGGACAACATCAATATCAAGGTGATCTCGACCTCTGAGATCAAGATCTCGGTGCTGATCGACCGGCGTTACATGGAACTGGCCGTGCAGGCCCTGCATGACGTGTTCGAGCTGGACAAGGCCTAAGCCTTTCCCTTGAGCGCGGTGACAGAGCGGCCCTTTTAGGGCCGCTTTTGTTTTTGACGCAACTGGTTTTCCAGACCGCTCAGCACCAGTTTCAGGCCATGGCCAATGTCTGGTGCGCTGTCTTCGTCATGGGCGGCGAAATTGGTCAGCGCGTGCAGCAGCGGGAACTCTGCCGGATCGACGGGGACGGTTTCCAGAGGGTGCGCAAGCTCTTGCAGGGTGAAGCCGTAGAGGTGGCTGTCAAGGCTGCGCCGCGCCGCCTCGGCCTCGGCCAGCGAAAACCCCGCCTGCATCAGGCAGGCCAGAGTTGCCTCTTGGTAGGTGAGGAGGGCTGCACCGGCCAAGGGGCGGTTGGCCAGCAGGCCGGTTGCCCAAGGGTGGCGGATAAGGTGGCGATAGGCGGTCATGGTCCGGCGGCGCAACTCGGGCTTCCAGTCGCCACCGGGCCGGGGTGCGGCAAAGCCCGCCACCACCGCCTCGGCCATATGGGCCAGCAGCGCATCCTTGTTGGCGATGTAGTTGTAGAGCGACATCGCTTCGACCCCAAGGCCCTGCGCCAGTTTCCGCATCGAGAGGGCATCAAGCCCGCCCGCATCTGCCAAAACGATGGCTTCGGCGACGATGCGGTCAAGGCTAAGCGGTTGACGGGTGGCTTCTGTCATGGGAACTCCATTTTCAGTGGGCAGCTTACAGGGTAAGCCCTTCGCACTGCACAAGCAATGAGCAACGGCCCCTTCATCTGTGCCAAAAAGCGATTCTGCTCTGCCAATTTCGCGCTAAGGGGTTATAGAGAAGCAAGGATCAGGAGGCAGACCCAACGATGCCAGAACGCAGTGAAGGCGACAGCCGCAAGCTTTTGCGCAGGTTGCGCGATGTGCTTGCCATCCCCGCCAAGGGGCAGGACCGGCTGGACCGCATCACGCATCTGATCGCGGATTCGATGAAGACAGAGGTGTGTTCCATCTATCTGTTCCGCGATGCCGAAACGTTGGAGCTGTGCGCGACCGAAGGTCTGAAGCCGGAATCGGTACACCAGACCCGCATGAAGCTGGGCGAAGGTTTGGTGGGGCGGGTTGCGCGCTCTGGCCAGCCGGTGAACACGGCTGACGCACCTTCTGAAAAAGGTTTTCGTTATATGCCGGAAACGGGGGAGGAGATCTTTTCTTCCTTCCTCGGCGTGCCTATTCAGCGGGTCGGCGAAAAACTGGGCGTGCTGGTGGTGCAGTCCAAAGCGGCCCGTGCGTTTTCCGAAGACGAGATCGACGCGCTGGATGTGGTGGCGATGGTGCTGGCCGAGATGACCGAGCTGGGCGCCTTTGCCGGCGACGGCGTGGCCGCCCGCCACCGCCAGCCGGTGATGTTCCGGGGGGCCGTGGGGCAAGAGGGTGCCTCGGAGGGACGCGTTTGGTTACATGAGCCGCGCGTGGTGGTGACCAACCCCGTGGCCGATGATCCCTTGACCGAGATTGACCGCATCCGCGAGGCGGTGGGCGTGTTGCGGGTGTCCGTCGATGACCTTCTGGAGGCGCAAAGCCTTGATAAGGAACAAAAGGCCGTGCTGGAGGCCTACCGGATGTTCGCCCATTCGCGCGGTTGGCTGCGCCGTATGGAGGAGGACATTCAGCGCGGTTTGTCTGCCGAAGCGGCGGTTGAAAAGGAACAATCCACCGCCCGCAACCGGCTGGAGCAAGTCCCCGATGCCTATCTGCGCGAGCGTTTGCATGATCTGGATGACCTGTCCAACCGTCTGCTGCGCATCCTGACCGGTCAGGGTTTGGACACCGGGGCCACGATGCCGGAAAACCCGGTGCTGGTGGCCCGCAACATCGGCCCGGCGGAATTGCTGGAATATGGGCGCAAGCTTAAAGGTCTGGTTCTGGAGGAGGGTTCGGTCGGATCGCACGCCGCGGTGGTTGCGCGGGCGCTGACGATCCCGATGGTTATTCACGCGGCGCGCATCACCAACGAGGCGCTGAACGGGGATCAGATCTTGGTGGACGGGGATCAGGGGATCATCCACCTGCGTCCCGAAGAAACCGTGGCGCGCAGTTTTCGCGACAAGATCGCCATGCAGACCGAGGCGCAAAAGCGCTATGCGGCCTACCGCGACCTGCCCGCCACAACGCTGGATGGGGTGACGCTGACCTTGCAGATGAATGCCGGGCTGATGGCGGATTTGCCCAGTCTGGAAGGGTCAGGGGCAGCGGGTGTGGGCCTGTTCCGCACCGAATTGCAGTTTCTGGTCCGCAGCAAAATGCCCCGGCGCGAGGAACTGGCGCAGCTTTATGCGCGGGTGATGGATGCGGCGCGCGGCAGGCCGGTGGCGTTTCGCACGCTGGACATCGGGTCCGACAAGGTTCTGCCCTATATGAAGCCCAATGATGAGCCGAACCCCGCAATGGGCTGGCGGGCGATCCGAGTGGGGTTGGACAAGCCCGGCGTGTTGCGGATGCAGTTGCAGGCGCTGATCCGGGCGGCCAACGGGCGGCCCCTGACGGTGATGTTCCCGTTCATCACCGAATTCGGTGAATTCCAGCAGGCGCGTAGCCACATGCTGCGCGAGTTGCACCGCGAGAAAAGTCTGGGCCATGCGGTGCCCGCGCGCATTGAGATCGGCGCGATGCTGGAAACCCCCAGTCTTGCCTATGCGCCAAAGGCGTTTTTCGATCTGGTCGATTTCGTTTCAATCGGCGGTAATGATCTGAAGCAGTTCTTCTTTGCGGCCGACCGGGAAAATGAGCGGGTGCGCAAGCGGTATGATTCGCTCAACCTGTCGTTCCTGACTTTTCTGGAGCAGGTGGTGGAGCGGTGTCATGCTTCGGGCACGCGGCTGTCGTTCTGCGGCGAAGATGCGGGGCGACCGATTGAGGCGCTGGCGTTTGCGGCGATGGGGTTGCGGAGCTTGTCGATGCGCCCGGCCTCGATTGGTCCGGTGAAGGCGTTGATGCGGCGGATAGATATGGCCGAAGCGCGCGGCGTGATTGAGGCCGCACGTGCGGCGGGCGACGAAAGCGCGCGCGGTCGGCTGACCGAATGGCTGAGCAACATTCCGGGGATATAAGCTTCGGGCTTAGGCCGGATCGGTGCGAAAGGGGTGCGGCAGGCGCAACAACCACGACCAGCGCCGATCCGTACGGGCCGCAGGCAACAGGTGCGGCGCAAGGCCGCCGTCCAGCAGCGCGCGGTAAAGACCGAAGGCGCCGGGGCGCAGGTAGGGCGACCAATGCGAGACGCGCCCCTGTGGTGCGGGCAAGGTGTGGCCAAGGCGGGCGAGGGCCGCGCGGCTGCCGGGTTGGTCAATGCGCAGGTCCGTCCAGTTGGGCAGGCCGTCTTCCACCAGACCTTGGCCTCCAAGGCCTTGGCCGAGGGCGGTGTCGCCACCGGCAAGGATCAGCCATTCAAAGAGGAAATCGAACAGGTCGTTTTCGCGGGTGGTGATGTTGATCACCTCTGCCTTGCGGCCTGCGGGGCTGTCCATCGCGCAGCGGGCCGCCCTGCGCGATTCGGCTGCCGCCAGCAGCACCATGCGCCCGATCGTTCCCGGTTGAGCCAGCGGCAGTGCGGCGAGGGCCACGCGCGCGCCGAGCGAGTGGGCGATCACCTCCAGCCGCCGGCCGGGGGACAGGCGCGCGACCAAGGCTGACAGGTCGGCCAGTGCCGCGCCTGCCTGCAACGCGCGGGCATGGGCGGCCCAGATCGAACAGCGTGCGTCCCAACCAAAGCCGATGGCCAACCCGCGCCGCCCGTCCAGCCCCAGATGGCGCGGCCAGCTGATCGCGGTGCGGTCGCGGCTTGGCGGCTCTAACGACAGGATATGGCCGTGCGGGCAGTGCACCGGCAGGCCGGGGCGATAGCGAAAGCCGTGGACCATCGCCACCACGGGGGCAGCAGGGGGCAGGGCATGCAGCGCTTGGGCAAGGCGGGTTTCATCCAGCACAAGCCCGCCGGGTGTCAGGTCGGCGCGGATCGGCGGCAAGGGAGGCGGATGGCTGGGCATGGCAGCTCCGGCAGGGGGACTTGTGCTTTTGGGTAGCCCAAGCCTGCGACGGGGCGATGAAGACTACGTTACAGCAGCGTAACAGCGGCCGCGTTGATTGCCGCGCGCGGGTCGGTTGACCTAGCGGCGTTTTGGGCGTATCCCGCGCCTTGTGGCGCTTTGTTACCGGATTGCGGGCCACGTTAAATAAACCGCTAAAGAGGTTCAGGGCATTGGCCCCGGCACCTCTTGGTTGTCCGGGGCTTTTTCTTTGGCCGGAGGCCACGATGACGCAAGACTGGAAAACCCGCACCAAGCTCGTCCATGACGGCAGTCGCCGCAGCCAATATGGCGAGATGTCCGAGGCCATTTTTCTGACGCAGGGGTTCGTTTATCCCACCTCGGAAAGTGCTGAGGCGCGGTTTCTGCAGGCAGGTGAGGATGAGTTCATCTATGCCCGCTACGGAAACCCGACCACGCGGATGTTTGAAGAGCGGATCGCGTCGCTGGAAGGCACCGAGGATGCGTTTGCCACGGCCAGCGGCATGGCGGCGGTGTCTGGCGCGTTGACCTCCATGTTGCGGGCGGGCGATCATGTGGTGTCGGCGCGGGCGCTGTTCGGGTCGTGCCTGTATATTCTGGAAGAGGTGCTGACCCGGTTCGGTGTCAAGGTGACCTTCGTCGACGGGGCCGATCTGGACCAATGGCGCGCAGCGATCACGCCGGGCACCAAGGCGGTGTTCTTCGAATCCATGTCCAACCCGACTCTGGAACTGGTCGACATTCGCGCGGTCTGTGAAATCGCCCATGCGGCGGGCGCCAAGGTGGTGGTGGACAATGTCTTTGCCACGCCGATTTTCTCGCGGGCGGTCGATCAGGGTGCGGATCTGGTGGTCTATTCCACGACCAAGCACATCGACGGGCAGGGCCGGGCCTTGGGTGGTGTGATCTGCGGCACGCGGGAGATGATCCGCAAGGTGGTTGAGCCTTACATGAAGCACACCGGCGGCTCGATGAGCCCGTTCACGGCATGGATCATGTTGAACGGCATGGCGACGCTGGACCTGCGCTGCCGGGCGATGGCAGACAGTGCGGCCAAGATCGCAGCGGCGCTGGAAGGCCATCCGGCCCTTGCGCGGGTGATCTATCCGGGGCTGGCAAGCCATCCGCAGCACAAGCTGGCGATGGTACAGATGGGCTCGGGCGGGACGATCGTCACCTTTGACGTGGCGGCGGGCAAAGAGGCGGCGTTCCGCGCGCTGAACGCGTTGAAAATCGCTAAGATTTCCAACAATTTGGGTGACGCGAAAACCATCGCTACCCATCCGGCGACCACCACCCACCAGCGGCTTTCGCCCCAGATGAAGGCCACATTGGGCATCACGCCGGGCTTGGTGCGCTTTTCGGTCGGGCTGGAAGATCCCGATGATCTGATTGCCGATCTGTTGGCTGGGTTGGCTTTGGCGTGATCCGGGTCCGGCCCTACCGGGCTGAGGATGCGGGCGTCCTGGGGGCGGTGTTCTTTGAGGCGGTCCGCATTGGGGCCGCGCCGAAATACACCGCCGAGCAGCGGGAGGCCTGGGCCCCGGAGCGCCCCAGTGCCGGGGTTTGGGCGGCGCGTCTGGCAGGGTTGGTGACGCTGGTGGCCGAGGGCGACAGCGGCGTGTTGGGGTTCATGGCCTTGCGCGGGGATGGCTATCTGGATTTGGCGTTCTTGCGCCCGGACCAGCGCGGCAAGGGTGTCGCCGATGCCTTGCTTCGGGCGGTGCTGGACGAGGCGCGGGCGCGCGGGCTGACCCGCCTGACCACCGAGGCCAGCGCGATGGCGCGGTCGTTCTTTCTACGCCACGACTGGCAGGATCTGGGCGCGCAAGAGGTTGTGCGCCGGGGTGTCAGCTTGGAGAACTTCAGGATGGCGCTGGAACTGGGTGCGGGCTGAGCGGCCAAGGCCAGACACGCAATTAAGCGGCCGTGAACTGATCCGATGTCGCCTTTGTGTCGTATTCCTTCGGCAAGGCTTGGGTCGGGGCACATTCTCGACTATATTGTTACCTTGCGCCTTCAACGGGGGAGCTGCGACATGAATATTCACCTGCAGGATTGCGGGCTTCGCCCGGACCGGAGCGAGGCTGAGGCGGCGATGGCCGTGCTGCGGCTTTGGGCGCAGCGCGCGTCAGAGGCCGAGATCGTGGCGCTGGACCCGGCGGCCCCTGCGCTGGTCGGTCACGGCTATCCGGTGCTGTCGCGCGACTACCCCGCCGATTTCAAGGTGACCGACGCCTACAAAGCCAGTCTGCCGGATTTGCAGAACGGGCCGGCCAGCCTGATCGTCGGCGAAAAGGCGGTCATTCAGCACGTGGGGATTTCCAACTTTCGTCTGCCGATCCGGTATCGCAGCCGGACCGGGGACCCTGTGACGCTGGAGACTTCGGTCACCGGCACGGTCAGTTTGGAGGCCGAGAAAAAGGGCATCAACATGAGCCGCATCATGCGGTCGTTTTATGCCCATGCGGAACGGGAGTTCTCGTTTCAGGTGATCGAGCATGCGCTGGATGATTACAAACGCGATCTGGGCAGCTTTGACGCGCGGATCCAGATGCGGTTTTCGTTTCCGGTGAAGGTGGAAAGCCTGCGGTCGGGGCTGTCGGGCTGGCAGTATTATGACATCGCGCTGGAACTGGTCGACCGGGGCGGGGTACGCAAGCGGTTGATGCATCTGGATTTTGTCTATTCGTCCACTTGCCCTTGCTCGCTGGAACTGTCCGAACATGCGCGGATGACGCGGGGCCAGTTGGCGACGCCGCATTCGCAGCGCTCGGTCGCGCGGATTTCGGTAGAGCTGACCGGATCGGGCTGTTTGTGGTTCGAAGACCTGTATCGGTTTGGCACGCGAAGCGGTGCCGACCGAGACGCAGGTGATGGTCAAGCGCGAGGATGAGCAGGCCTTTGCCGAACTGAACGCCGCCAATCCGATCTTTGTCGAAGATGCAGCGCGCAGCTTTTGTGCGGCCCTGCGCCGTGACGGGCGCGTGGGTGATTTCCGCGTGGTCGCCAGCCATCAGGAAAGCCTGCACAGCCATGACGCGGTATCGGTGCTGACCGAGGGCAACACCTTTGCCACTGAAAGCCTTGATCCGCGGCTGTTCGCCAGCCTTTACCACGTCGGCTGAACGGCAAGACCCGGGGGCCGGGGCGCGCATCTGGCCCTTTGACGGGCGGGCGCGAAACCCCTATGCCTTCGGGTCATGATTGATCTTCGTCCTATTGTCTACGTTGTCGGGCGTATCCTGATCGTGCTGGCCATTTTGATGCTGGCCCCTGCGATCATTGATTGGCGCAATGGGTTGCACAACGGCGAAGATTTCTTCGAATCAGCGATCATCACCGGGGCCGTCGGGCTGCTGTTGTCGGTGGCCACCTCTAACGCGCTGGGCGGCAGCCTGTCGTCGCGTCAGGCCTATCTGATGACGGTGGCGATCTGGGGCTTTGTGCCGATGTTCGGCGCGCTGCCGTTCTTTTTGGGCGAGCCGCATCTGTCGATGACGGACGCCTATTTTGAGGCGGTGTCGGGCATCACCACCACCGGGGCCACCGTCATCAGCGGGCTGGACGGGCGGCCCGAGGGGATGAACCTGTGGCGGGGGATGCTGAATTCGCTGGGCGGGCTGGGGATTGCCTTTGTGGCGATGATCTTTTTGCCGGTGCTGCGGGTGGGCGGCATGCAGTATTTCCGGGCCGAGGGGTTTGACACCTTTGGCAAGGCCTTGCCGCGCGCCACCGATCTCGCCCGGCAATTGCTGTTGGTGTATTTCGGCTTGGCGGCACTGTGCACGCTGGTCTACCGGGTTTTGGGGATGGAGCCGCTGGACGCCATCGTCTGCGGGATGGCGACGATTGCGACCGGGGGATTTGCGCCGATGGACGCGTCTTTCGGAAAATATCCCGGTGCGATTGAATATGCGGGTGCGTTGTTCATGGTTTTGGCCAGCTTGCCTTATGTGCGCTATGTGCAGTTGGTGAACGGGCAGGTGCGCCCGTTGTGGCAGGATCAGCAGGTGCGGGCCTATTTGCGCTGGATCGCTTATGCGGTGATCAGCGTGACGATCTGGCGGGTGTCCACCTCGGACACGGGGTTAGAATCTGCGTTCCGGCAATCGTTGTTCAATCTGATTTCCATCATGTCTTCGACCGGGTTCTCCTCCGGGGATTTTGGGACATGGGGCAGCTATATGCTGGTCGTGGGGTTCCTGATCGGGATGATCGGGGCCTGTTCGGGGTCAAGTGCGGCAGGCCTGTCGGTGTTTCGGGTGCAGTTGGCGGGGGCGGCCTTGCTGGCGCAGATCCGCCAGATCGCCATGCCCAGCCGGGTGCAACGGATCACCTATGAGGGCCGCAGCGTTGAGGAAGATGTGATTTCCGGTCTGATCCTGTTCATCACCGGGTTCGTGCTGATCCTTGGTGTGGCGACGGTCGGCATGGCGTTGATCGGGGTCGATACCATGTCGGCGATCTGGGGCGTTTGGACCTCAATCGGGAATATCGGCTATGGGGTCGGGCCGTTGGTGGCGGAAGCGGGCGGCACCTTTGCCGCCTATCCGACCGGGGCCAAGTGGATCATGATCGCGGCCATGTTGTTGGGCCGCTTGGGGTTATTGGCGTTTTTGGTGGTCTTTATGCCCCGGTTCTGGCGCGACTGACCTGCGTTCGCAGTCGGGCCGCGCCAGAAGGGGAAGGCCAGATCAGTCCTGCCAGCAGGATACCAGCACCGTCATGCCCATGGCTTGGGCGTTCAGCGCGTCGGGTGTGGCAAGTGCCAATGCGGGGCCGGTGGCGACGGGGTGGCCAGCCTCGGCCAGACGCGCAACGATGGCGGCCGAAGACAGGGCCAGCACCACGCCTTCGGGCAAGACGCGCTCACCCGTGGTGGCGGGCAGGATCATGCCAACCGCGGCACCGCTGGGGTCCAGCACGGCAGCACCCGCATCGCCGGGCAGGGCAGGCAGGGACAGGCGGATCAGCGTGTCTTCGCCGTTCAGCCCCTTGGCCTCTTCCAGCGTGCCAAAGGTCACGGCGGGCGAGGGCAGCTTGTCTTCATACGAATAGCCAGCGGCGGCCAGTTCGGTGCCCGGGCGCGGGGTAAAGGCAGCAAAACCTGCGACGGCGGGCGGCGCAAGCGGGGCGGAGGGGGTGAGCAGGGCAAGACCAAGCGCATTGTCCGCAAAGGTCACGGTGGCGGCGGTTTCGTGGTCAAGCGTGATGCGGGTGCAACTTTCCACCGCTTGGGTGGTGGTTACCACCAGCCCCGATGCATCGACGAAAAAGCCGCTGCGTGACAGTTTGGGGCGGCGCACCTCCAACCCGGCCAAAAGCCCGGCGCGGGCCGCTTCTTCCATTGGCACAAGACCCGGATCAAGGGCCTTGGCGCCCACAGCCCGGAAGCTGGATTTGAGCGCGGGCAGGATGCGGGACATGCGGTCGGCGTCTTGCGGCTTCCACACCACCAGATAGCCTTTGACCATGCCATCGCGGGTTTCGGCGAAAGCATAGCTTTCGATGTCGGCACTTTGGCCTGTGATGGTAAAGCTTTTGTCCGTTTTCTCGCGGGCGCCGTTTGCGGGCACGACCTCTAACGTCTGCAGGATATCATAAAGCCCGGCCAGCGCGTTCTTGTCGCCCGGTTCCGAGATCAGCATGACCTGCAAGCCCGATCCGTCCTTTTCAGAGAAGTGGACGAAGGGCGGCTCGTAGCGGTCAAACTGGACCAGCGACATTGGCAGGGTGATTTCGATGCCGGCCTCAGGTTCGTTCAGGGTTTGGAAGCCGAATTCGGCTTGGTCGGCCTGATAGTTTGCGACCAGAGTGGCGCGCTGGCGGGTGGTCAGGATGCCGGTGGCCTCATAACCGCTGGCCTCTTGCCATGTGGCCATCGAATTGCGGGTGCCCGGCCCGAAAGCGCCGTCGATCGCCGAGGCGTAAAAGCCATACCATGCCAGCGCGCGTTGCAGGTCCATCCGCTCGTCGCGGGTCAGGGCCGCTTCGGTGGCGCGGGCTTGTTGCGGGGTTTCTTCGGGTTCAGCCACCGGTTCGGGGGCGGCCTCTGGGTCAGTGACGTCGGCCAGGGCTTGGTCCGTGTCGGCCTCGGTTGGCAGAGCCTCGGTCGCGGGCGACGTGTCGGCTTGCGGATCGGACAGCAGGCTTTCAGCGACCGTTGGGTCGGCCGCCGCGCTGCCGGCTGCGGGCCAGAACTGTTCACGGTGCAGCGCGCCGTCGGCGATATAGCTATCCGCGGGGATCAGGTTTTCGGATTTGAGCTGGGCCAGTTTGCCCGCCGCTTCGGCAGGTGCAAACGGCCCCAACATCACCGCATACCAGCCCGAGCGCAGGCGGAAGCCTTCGACATCGGGAAAGACGGCGGCATAGGCGCGGGCGCGCTCTTCGGCCTTGGCCAGAGACGGTTGCGCCTCGATCTGCACCCAAGCCCGGTCCTGTGCCGAGGCCATTCCCGCCACACCAAACGCGGCGATCAGCGCCACCAGCAAAGCCCAAATTCTCATACGTACGTCCAATCCTGTCATTCGTGACACGGCCACTACACCCTGCCACACGGCAGGTCAAAATCCGGTCGAGATTGGCAGAGCAAGCGGCAATTGCAATCCCCAGCGGATTTGGGCTTCACCTCCGCGTGATTGGGCCGCGCGACGGGGGCGGTTTTCGAGCGGTTTCCCCAAGGAATGACCGCCGGAACGTCAGGCTCTGTCACGGGGCGCATTGACCCTTTCCGGCCTCTTGCCTATGGAAAGGCTGCATTTCAAGAGGCAAGCCATGTCCCACGCCCCATCTTCGACGGCCTCCGGTGCGGTCACTACACCGCGCAGCTTTCAGGAAATCATCCTGAGGCTGCAAAGCTACTGGGCGACACAGGGCTGCGCGATCCTGCAACCCTATGACATGGAAGTCGGCGCGGGCACGTTTCACCCCGCGACCACGTTGCGCTCGCTTGGCTCAAAGCCTTGGGCGGCGGCCTATGTGCAGCCGTCGCGCCGCCCCACGGATGGGCGCTATGGCGAAAACCCCAACCGCTTGCAGCATTACTATCAGTATCAGGTGATCATCAAACCGTCGCCGCCAGAGCTGCAAGAGCTGTATCTGGGATCGCTGCGCGCGATTGGCATTGATATGGCCCTGCACGACATCCGCTTTGTTGAGGATGACTGGGAAAGCCCGACGCTGGGGGCTTGGGGTCTGGGCTGGGAAGTCTGGTGCGACGGGATGGAGGTCAGCCAGTTCACCTATTTCCAACAGGTCGGTGGCCATGATTGCCGCCCGGTCTCGGGTGAGCTGACCTATGGGTTGGAGCGTCTGGCGATGTATGTCCTTGGCGTCGATCACGTCATGGACATGCCGTTCAACGACCCGCAATCGCCGATCCCGCTTCGCTACGGCGACATCTTCCGGCAGACCGAAGAAGAATACTCGCGCCACAATTTCGACGGCGCCGATACCGCGCAACTGCTGCGCCACTTTGAGGATGCCGAGGCTGAATGCCAGCGCCTGCTGGATTTCCCGCCGCTGGACCCCAAGACCGGCAAGACCATCATCATGGCGCATCCCGCCTATGACCAGACCATCAAGGCCAGCCATCTGTTCAACCTGCTGGACGCACGCGGTGTGATTTCCGTTACCGAACGGCAGGCCTATATCGGGCGCGTCCGCGCCTTGGCCAAGAAATGCGCCGATGCGTTCCGCCTGACCGAGGCGGGCAAAGATGCCGTCGAAACCGTGGAGGCAAGCGCGTGAATGGCAAGCTGCTTGGAGGGACTATCGTGCTGATTGCTGCCGCTGCCGGCATCGCCATGTATTGGCTGCAAGAATACGCCTACTATACCGACGCGAGCTTTGCCCCCGGTGCCGAGATCACGCTGACGCTGATCGAGGGCGGGCAGGCAGAACCGATCCTTGCCGATAACGTGACCGGCATCGACGCCGACAGCTCACCCCTGCGGTTTCGCGCCTGTTTCCACACGCCGCTATCCCAAGCGATGCTGAGCGAAACCTACGCCCCCTATGTGGGCGCTGTGCCGCTGAACGGGCCGACATGGTTCGGCTGTTTTGATGCCACCGCCATCGGCGAAGCGCTGGAGCGCGGTGAGGCGCTGGCTTTCCTGTCGCAAGCGGCGATTGCGCCGGATGTGGACCGCGTTGTGGCGGTGTTCCCCGATGGCCGGGCCTATGCCTGGCACCAACTGTCCCCGGAAGTGGAGCAATAAATGGCCGATCTGCTGATCGAACTCTTCTCCGAGGAAATCCCGGCCCGGATGCAGGCCCGGGCGCGTGAAGACCTCAAGACGCTGGTGACCAATGGTCTGGTCGAGGCGGGGCTGACCTATGCCTCGGCCGGCGCGTTTTCCACGCCGCGCCGTCTGGTGCTGTCCATCGACGGGCTGTCTGGCGAAAGCCGGGCCGTGCGCGAGGAACGCAAGGGCCCCCGCACCGATGCCCCTGCAGCAGCACTGGACGGGTTCCTGCGCGCCACCGGGCTGACGAAAGACCAGCTGGAGATCCGCGACGACAAGAAGGCGCAGGTCTATTTCGCCGTGATCGAAAAGCCGGGCCGTGCTGCGCCGGTGATCATCGCCGAAGTTCTGGAATCCGTGATCCGCGCCTTTCCTTGGCCCAAGTCGATGCGTTGGGGGTCGGGCAACCTTCGCTGGGTGCGGCCATTGCACTCCATCCTGTGCCTGCTGTCGGATGAGGGTGGTGCCGAGGTGGTGCCGATGCAGGTTGACGGGATCGTTGCGGGCAACAGCACCGAGGGCCACCGCTTTCTGGCGCCGGGGCGCTTCCCGGTCAGCTCGTTTGACGATTACGCCACCAAGCTTAAGCGCGCCCATGTCGTGCTGGACGCCGCCGAACGTGAGGCGGCAATCTTGCAAGGCGCGCAGAATCTGGCCTTTGCCGCCGGAATGGAGTTGGTGGACGACAAGGGTCTGCTGACCGAGGTCGCCGGTCTGGTCGAATGGCCTGTGCCGCTGATGGGCCGGATCGACGAGGGTTTTCTGCATCTGCCCCCCGAGGTTCTGCAAACCTCGATGAAAGAGCATCAGAAGTTCTTCTCGGTCAGGAACCCGCGCACGGGCCGGATCGAAGGCTTTGTGACCGTCGCCAATACCGAACCTGCCGACCACGGTGCCACGATCCTGAAGGGCAACCAAAAGGTGCTGTCGGCGCGTCTGTCGGATGCGCGGTTCTTCTGGGAAAACGATCTGCGCGTGGCCAAAGCGGGCATGGGCGACTGGCTGGACGGGCTGAAGTCGGTGACCTTCCATAACAAGCTTGGCTCCCAAGCCGACCGGATCGCGCGGATTGCCGCCTTGGCGCGCGAGATCGCGCCTCTGGTCGGGGCCGATGCCGATCTGGCCGAACAGGCCGCACGTCTGGCCAAGGCCGATCTGCGCTCCGCCATGGTGGGTGAGTTCCCCGAATTGCAGGGGCTTATGGGCATGTACTACGCCCGCGAAGCCGGCCTGCCCGAAGAGGTGGCGCTGGCCGCCCGCGACCACTGGGCGCCAAAGGGGCCAGAGGACGCGTGCCCGACCGAGCCGGTCTCGGTTGCCGTGGCGCTGGCCGACAAGATCGACACCCTCACCGGCTTCTGGGCCATCGACGAAAAACCCACAGGGAGCAAAGACCCCTTTGCCCTGCGCCGGGCCGCGCTGGGGGTTATTCGGTTGGTGTGGGAGAATGGGGTGCGTTTGGGGCTCGATGACATTTTTGTTTTGAGCCTGAATGCACACACTCGAAGTGAAAACTGGCGCGCAGGGCAGGACCATGAAAAAGAGTTGGCCGAGTTCGCTGACAGAATGGGCATACCCGCAAACGAACTCGGTCTCGCAATTGACCATGCCAAAGAAAACCCACGGACTTACGGTGGAATGCTCAGAAAGACCTTGGATAAGATGAGGTCATTTGCAGATCGCCTTGGTGAGTTGCCAGTGCTCAAGGAAATGCAAGAGAATTGGAAGCGATCTGACGACCTCCTCGCCTTCTTCCACGACCGCCTCAAAGTCTTCCTCAAAGATCAAGGCATCCGCCACGACGTCATCGACGCCTGCCTCGCCATGCCCGGTAATGACGACCTGACGCTGCTGGTCAAACGGGCAGAGGCGCTCGCCGCCTTCCTGAAAACCGAAGACGGGCCGAACCTGCTGCAAGGCTTCAAGCGCGCCAACACGATCCTGTCTCAGGCCGAACAAAAGGACGGCGTCGAATATTCCTACGGGGCAGACCCGAAATTCGCTGAAACCGATGCCGAGCGCGCGCTTTTTGCCGCGCTCGACGCCGCCGAGGCGCAGATCACCCCGGCAATGGCCGCCGAAGATTTCGCCACAGCGATGGCCGCAATGGCACAACTGCGCGCGCCAATTGATGCCTTCTTTACCGCGGTGCAGGTCAACGCCGACAACCCGGTGATCCGCCGCAACCGACTGAACCTGCTGCACCGCATCCGCAGCATTTGCAGCGGCGTGGCCGACCTGACCAAACTCGACGGCTGACCCCTCCGCCCCTTCATCTTGGCGGAAATACTCCACGGGGGTGCGGGGGTGTGAAACCCCCGCTTCTACGGTTTGGGTGCGGGGGTGTGAAACCCCCGCTTCTACGGTTTGGGGGCGCGCACCCCGACACGGCAGGGGAACAAGCGGGCTCAGCGCTTGCACCAGACGGCGCGCGGTGTATCCTGCGTCCGCAAACAAAGGTGCCGCAGTGCAGAAATCGCAGATGCTACCAGACCTGCCGCTCGAATTCACCGAGATCACGCCATCGGCGGCGATCCATGCGAGCACGCATGGCTGGCGGGCCAAGTGCTTGCAGCGGCTGGTGCGGCTGGATCTGCCGGTGCCGGAAACCGTGGCCCTGCCGGCGCTGACGGTGCGGGCGATTGCCACGGGTCAGATGGTGGATGCCAATGCCATCCTCAGCCATTTCGGCCCGCAGCCCTTGGTTTCGGTGCGGCCCTCGCCGGGCAACCCTGATTGGGGCGGCCCGGGAACGGTACTTAACATCGGTATGAACGCGGCCCGGCACGAAATGCTGGTGCAGACCCACGGTGCGCCCGCAGCTGACGCGATCTATCTGCGCTTTGTGCGTGGCTATGCGACCCATGTCGCCCGTCTGGACCCCGACATGTTCGATGCCGGCGCCCCGCCCGCCGAGGCGCTGAAAGAGGCCCTGCGCCACTATGAGCGCGAGATGGAAGAACCCTTTCCCGAAGACCCCGCCCGCCAGTTGGCCGAAGTGCTTCGTTCCATGGCCCGTGCTTGGGAGGGCACCTCGGCCCGATTGCTCCGCCAAGCCAAAGGCGCGCCCGAACAGGCGGCCTTGGGTCTGGTCGTTCAAGCGATGGCGCAGGGCATCGGGCAGGGGATCTCTGGCTCTGGTGTCATGCAGTTTGTCGATCCCGATACAGGGCTCGCGCAGGTGACGGGGCGTTATCTGGGCCAAAGTCAGGGCCGTGACGCGCTGAAAAAGACCGAAGCGTTGTATCTGACCCGCGACAAGCGCGGCCCGTCACTGGAAGACATAGCGCCGGAAATCTTTGCAGAGCTATTGCGCCACGGGGCGCAATGTCGGGCCAAGCTGCGCGAAGAGATGCAGATTGAATTCACGATCGAGGACGGCAAGCTGTCCGTTCTGGATGCGGTCAAAGTGGTGCGATCGGCACGGGCCGGGCTGAAAATCGCGGTGGCCATGGCCGAAGACGGGGTGATCAGCAAGGATGAGGCCGTGCTGCGGGTTGAGCCGCGCTCGCTGTCAGAACTGTTGCACCCGCAGGTCGATCCGCGCGGCGCGCGCGATGTGTTTGCCAAGGGCATCGCGGCCAGCCCCGGTGCGGCGGTGGGCAAGATCGTGTTCACTTCGGATGCAGCGCAAGCGTCGGCGGCGCGGGGCGAGCCTTGTGTGCTGGTGCGCCGCGAAACCGCGCCCGAAGACATCCGCGGCATGCACTCGGCAGCGGCGGTGCTGACCGAACGGGGCGGTGTGACAAGCCACGCGGCGGTGATCGCGCGCGGGCTGGGTGTGCCTTGTGTGGTGGGGGCCTCTGGTTTGCGGCTGGACGCCAAGGAAAAGCGGTTGGTCGCGGCCGATGGGCGGGTATTTGTTGAGGGCGACCTGATCACGCTCGACGGCACCACCGGTGAGGTTCTGGCGGGATCGGCGGAAATGCTGGCCCCGGCACTGGATGACGCATTCCGCACGCTGCTCAGTTGGGCCGATGCGGTGCGTGATATCGGAATCCGCGCCAATGCCGACACACCGGCCGATGCCGCCACCGCACGCCAGTTTGAGGCGCAGGGCATCGGCCTGTGCCGGACCGAGCACATGTTCTTTGACGAAGACCGTCTTGTGGTGATGCGCGAGATGATTTTTGCCGACACGCCCAAGGACCGGGCGGCGGCTTTGGCGCGGCTTTTGCCGATGCAGCGCGATGACTTTGTGCAGTTGTTTGAGATCATGGCCGGGCTTCCGGTCTGCATCCGGCTGTTCGATCCGCCCTTGCATGAGTTCCTGCCGCATAGCCGTGAGGGCTTGCGAGATCTGGCCGAAGCCTTGGACAAGCCCTTGTCCGAGGTGATCCGCCGGGCCGAGGCTTTGTCAGAGTTCAACCCGATGTTGGGGATGCGCGGTGTGCGTCTGGGCGTGGTTTTGCCCGAGATCTATGACATGCAGGCGCAGGCGATCTTTGAGGCGACGGTTGAGGTGGCACGCCGTGGGGCGGCGGTGGTGCCGGAAATCATGATCCCGCTGGTTTCGGCGCGGCGTGAGGTGGAGCTGGTCAAGGCCCAGATCGACGCCGTTGCGGCCAAGGTCCGGGTCAAGGCGGGCATGGGTTTTGACTATAAGCTGGGCGTGATGGTGGAAACGCCGCGTGCCGCACTGCGCGCCGGCGAGATCGCGCAGCATGCGGCCTTCTTGTCTTTCGGCACCAACGACCTGACCCAGATGACCTATGGCCTAAGCCGGGACGACGCCGGGCGCTTCATGAACACCTATGTTCAGCTTGGGGTTTTCCCCGAAGATCCGTTCCATACGTTGGACGTGGAGGGGGTTGGGGAGCTGCTGCAAATAGGCGCGGCGCGTGGTCGTGAGACCCGTCCGGCCCTGACTTTGAGCATTTGTGGCGAGCATGGCGGCAACCCCGAATCAATCGCTTTTTGTCGGAAACAGGGGTTCGATTATGTGTCCTGCAGTCCTTATCGCGTACCGCTGGCGCGACTGGCGGCCGCCCACTTGGCGCTGACAGATCCGGTAGGAAAAAGAAAAATACATAAATAACAGACGGTTGCGATTGTTTCCTAAAGTGAAACTTTAAGGTTAATGGCGGAATTCCGCCGAGAATCACCTTAAATGCGTTGTAATTTTGCCACATTGGTAGACGCCCCGGGAACCTTCCTTTAGGCGAGTCGACTGTCACGGCGGGCCCTTCACGGGTTCGTGCGTGATAAGACTGAAACAACCGGGACGACGACATAATGCGCTTGCACCAAGTCTGGACCTCTGCGCTGCTGGCGCTGGTGGTTCTCAGCGGAGCGGCCAACGCCGATGTGACGGTGAGCCACGCTAACGATCCGAGCCAACTGATGGGGCAACAGTTTGCCTCTTTGCTCGGCGCTGAATATTCTGCTTTTGCCGCCTTACCAGAGGCACGGCGCACAGCTCTTGCTGTCGGGCCAAAAGTGGAACCAAACATTCCCGTCGCCAAGATCCAAAAGCTCAAGGCGCCGGTGTTGATCAACTACAGTGAAGACTGGTTGATGGCCCAACCCTCGCCCGAAGGCGATGCGGAATGGGACTGCCTTCGCAAGGCCATCTACTTTGAGGCGCGCGGCGAGTCGCTCAAGGGCGAATTCGCGGTGGCCGAAGTGATCTTGAACCGGGTCGACAGCCCGGCCTACCCGAAATCGGTTTGCGGCGTCGTGCAGCAGGGCGGAAAAAGCGGGTGCCAGTTCTCATACAACTGCGATGGCGCGCGGGACGTGATGTCCGAAGCGGGCGCTGCCGAAGTTGCGGGGCGGATCGCGCGGGTCATGCTGGATGGGGCCCCTCGGGCGCTGACCAGCGGGGCGACCCATTTCCACACACGGGCGGTCAATCCGTCGTGGTCGCGGCGCTTTGCCCAGACTGCGGTGATCGGCTCGCACATGTTCTACCGCCAACCCTAACTGCGATTGGGTCGCGGTGCTTGATTAATCTGCCGCCTTTGTGCATGGCGGGCGTCGGGGCAGGCAGTAGCCTGCCCCCACTGATTCCGGGCCTTGCATGCCGGGGCCGCCTGCGGAGGGCAGAATGACCAACGATATCCGGCTTGCCTTCGCCCATCCCGAAGAACGCGCAGCGGCCTCGGCCAGTGCCGATCCGCGGGACCGCATTTCCCTGCGCGACCATATGGTCGAGGTGGATATCGGGGCGTTTCAGAAGGAACGTGGCCATCGCCAGCGCGTGTTGTTCAACGTGGTGGTTGAGGTGCGCCCCGCGCCGCAGCCGCTGAACGACGATGTGGATTTGATTTTGTCCTATGACCGGATCACCGAGTCCATCGCGGCAGAACTGGCGGCCGAGCGGCTGAATCTGTTGGAAACGCTGGCCGAACGGTTGGCAGAGCGGATTTTGGCGGAACCGCAGGCGATGCGGGTCTTCGTGCGCATCGAAAAGCTGGATGTGGGGCCCTATAAGCTGGGCGTGGAGATTGTCCGTTCGCGGGCTGAGGCGGCGCTGAAGGTGGTGGGGCAGGACGGAAACGAGGCAGCCCTGCACCCGTTGGTGGTGTTCCTGGACAATCCCGCGATTGCGGCGGCGGATCTGTCCCAACGGTTGGACCGTTTGCAGGCCGAGGGGCGCCCGGTGATCCTGACGGTTGGGCTGCCTGACTTTGCGCGCCCACAGACCGGGCACCGCCCGACCCAGCGGCGCGTCGACCTTCTGGCGATGGAGCAAAACGCCTGGACCCTCGCCGCCCGCGATCCGCGCTGTGTGGTGATGGCGACCCGGACAGAGATTGATTGGGCGGTAAAGCGCGGTCAGATGGTGGTCTGGGCCCCGTCCAAGCTGGTGCTGGACGCGGTCGATGGCCCGCAAAGCCAAGAGCCGGTGGTTTTGGCGCTTTGGCTGGCCGAGATGATGGCCGCCGAGCGTTTTGTCGTTCACGGCGCGGTGCAGCTTCCGGCAGGAAGCCGCGTGAGGGTAGAGCGCGCCTGATCTTCCCCCTTGTTTGGCGGCGCTGGCCGTCTTAACGACTCTGTATGACTTATATCCGCCCCCTTTTGATGACCGATCCCGCCCGACCAAAGGGCGCTTTGACGCTGGCGGCGGGGTGGTGCTGGTTCGACCGTGTAGAAGTGCTGGAGCGCGGTCGCGCGCCGGAACTGGTTCCGGCGGCGGCGTTATCCGACGTGCAACGAGAGGTCTTGACCGCCGCGCGGCCTGATTTCGGCGGGCTGTGCTTGGATCAGCCACGGATCATGGGCATCTTGAACGTGACCCCCGACAGCTTTTCCGACGGCGGTTTGTTCTTGCGGCCAGAAGCGGCGGTGATGCAGGCGCGGGTTATGGCCGCGGGGGCCGATATTCTGGACATCGGCGGCGAAAGCACCCGCCCCGGCGCAAAAGACGTGGCAGAGGCCGAGGAAATCCAGCGCACCGCCCCGGTGATTGCAGCCCTTCGGGCGGGTGGTTTGGAGGGGCCGATCTCCATTGATACGCGCAAGGCGGCGGTGGCGCAGGCGGCCTTTGCCGCGGGGGCCAGCCTGCTGAATGATGTGACGGCGCTATCCTATGATCCGCAGATGGCGCGGGTGGCGTGTGAGGCGGCGGTGCCCGTGGTGTTGATGCATTCCATCGCCACCCCGCAAACCATGCAAGATGATCCCTATTATGACGATGTGTTGCTGGATGTGTACGACGCGCTGGCCGCGCGGGTGGCGGCGGCAGAGGCGGCGGGGATTGCGCGCCACCGGTTGGCGATTGATCCGGGCATTGGATTTGGGAAGACGCTGGCGCATAATCTGACGCTGTTGCAACGGCTGTCGCTGTTCCATGCCTTGGGATTGCCGGTGTTGTTGGGTGCCAGCCGCAAGCGGTTCATCGGCACCATCGGGGCCGAGGCCGAAGCCTCGCGCCGGATGCCGGGGTCTTTGGCTGTCGCGCTGTGTGGCGTTGCACAGGGTGTTCAAATGATACGAGTTCATGACGTGGCCGAAACCCGGCAGGCGCTGTCTTTATGGCGGGCGGTCACGCAAGGAGTGCAGACATGACACGGAAGCTTTTCGGGACCGACGGGGTGCGTGGCCGGGCCAACACCTATCCGATGACCGCCGAGATGGCGTTGAAGTTGGGGGCCGCGGCGGGCCGGTTCTTCCGGCGCGATGGGTCAACCGAGCATCGGGTGGTGATTGGCAAGGACACGCGGCTGTCGGGCTATATGCTGGAAAATGCGCTGACGGCAGGGCTGACGTCGACGGGGATGAATGTGTTGCTGTTGGGGCCGGTGCCAACACCGGCCGTGGGCTTCTTGACGCGCTCCATGCGGGCGGATGTCGGGGTGATGATTTCGGCAAGCCATAACCCGCATGAGGACAATGGCATCAAGTTTTTTGGGCCGGACGGGTTCAAGCTTTCCGATGCTGCCGAGGCCGAGATTGAAGCCTTGGTCGAAGGGGAACTGCTGCCTGCCAAGCCCGAGAACATCGGTCGTGCCAAGCGGATCGACGACGCGCGCGGGCGCTATCAGGAATATGCCAAGACGACCTTTCCGGGTGGGTTGCAGCTTGACGGGCTAAAGGTGGTGATCGATTGCGCGAACGGGGCCGCCTACAAGGCCGCGCCCGAGGTGCTTTGGGAACTGGGTGCCGAGGTCATTCCGGTTGGCGTTGCGCCGAACGGTAAGAACATCAATGACCGTTGTGGGTCTACCTATACCCAGACCGCAGCAGAGGCGGTTGTCGCGCATGGGGCAGATGTCGGGATTTGTCTGGACGGCGACGCGGACCGGGTGATGATCCTGGACGAGCGCGGCCAAGTCGCGGACGGCGATCAGATCATGGCGCTTTTGGCTGCCCGCTGGGCCGAAGAGGGTCGGTTGCGCGGCAATACTTTGGTGGCGACGGTCATGTCCAATCTGGGGTTGGAGCGGTTTCTGGAGGGCCGGGGTCTGCGGCTGGAACGCACGGCTGTGGGTGACCGCTATGTCGTCGAGGCGATGCGCCGGGGTGGGTTCAATCTGGGCGGCGAGCAATCGGGCCATATCGTGATGACCGATTATGCAACCACCGGCGATGGATTGATCGCGGGTTTGCAGTTCCTTGCGGCGATGGCGCACTCGGGTCAACGCGCAAGCCAGTTGGTCCGCCAGTTTGAAACGGTACCGCAGTTGCTTAAGAACGTGCGCTTTGCTGCCGGTGGCCAGCCGCTGGAATCTGAGGCCGTCAAGGCCGTGATCCGCGCCAATTTTGATCGCATCCGGGGCAAGGGTCGTTTGTTGATCCGTAAATCCGGAACAGAGCCGTTGATCCGGGTGATGGCCGAATGCGAAGACGAGGCGATGCTGACCTCTGTCGTCGATGAGATCGTCGAGGCGGTTTCTGCCGCGGTTTGACGCATCGTCGAGCTTGCGCCTTGCGGGCAGGCCCGGCAAGGCTGGGGCATGAACAACGACTCTCTTCTTGCGCGGTTTGACGCGCTTCGCGCTGGCTCAGTGGCACGCCGGCTGACTTTTGACCGGCGGGCCCGGTTGGCGGCGCTCACGGCGCTGTCCAAGGCGGTTCTGGCGCATCGGGCCGAGATTTTGGCCGCGCTGGCTGCGGATTTGGGGAAATCGGCGACCGAGGCCGAACTGACAGAGCTGTTGCCGGTGCTGGCCGAGATTTCCCACGCTAAGCGCCACCTGCGCGGCTGGATGCGGGGCCGGCGCGTCTGGCCCACGTTCTTGATGCTGGGCACGACGGCGGCGCTGCATCCGCAGCCCAAGGGCGTGGTTCTGGTGATCGCGCCGTGGAACTTTCCGATGATGCTGTCGCTGGTGCCAATGATCTCGGCCGTGGCGGCGGGCAATGCGGTGGTGGTCAAACCGTCCGAGATGACGCCCGCGACCTCGGCGCTTTTGGGGCGGATCGCGGCCTGCCTGCCGGATCTGGTGACGGTGGTTGAAGGCGGGGCGGACACGGCGCAAGCGCTGCTGGCACTGCCCTTTGACCATGTGTTCTTCACCGGCAGCCCGGCGGTGGGCAAGTTGGTCATGGCCGCCGCTGCACAGCATCTGACCCCGGTGACGCTGGAGTTGGGCGGCAAATCCCCGGTGGTGATCGGCGAGGGTGCCGATCTTGCCGCCGCGGCGCGCTGGGTTGCTTGGGGCAAAGGGTTGAACGCGGGGCAGGTGTGTGTTGCGCCGGATCACGTCTATGTGCCAGAGCCACTGATGGAGCCGATGCGCGCCGCGTTACGCGCGGCCTTTGCGGCTGGTTTTGGGGCAGAGCGCCGCGATATGGCGCGGATCGTCAACGCCCATCATTATGACCGACTGTCCGGCCTTGTGGCCGATGCCTTGGCAAAGGGCGCTGCGGTTGAGGCTTTGGGCGCGGACCGGCCCGACCAGTTGTCACTTGCCCCGCGGCTGATCACCGGGGTTACGCCCGAGATGCGTCTGGCCGATCAGGAAATATTTGGCCCGCTGTTACCGCTGATCCCTTACCGCGATCTGGCGCAGGTGATTTCGGCAATCAATGCGGCCCCCAAGCCCCTGACACTCTATGCCTTTGCCCGTGACACGGCGCTGATCAACCGGCTGCGGGCCGAGACAAGCTCTGGCTCTTTGGCCGTGAACCTGACGGTGCTGCCCTTTGTCCATTCCAACCTGCCCTTTGGTGGAGTAGGCAATTCTGGCATGGGCGCGGGCCATGGCAAGGCCGGGTTTGACGCGTTTTCCCATGCCAAACCGGTGCTGACCAACCGCTTTACCCTGATGCCGCTGCTGTTCCCGCCCTATGGGGCAAGGGTCAGGCGGCTGGTGCAGGTCTTGCTGCGGATCATACGGTAGCACTGTCAGATCGCGGTAAAGCCGTTGTCGACGAACAGATGCGTGCCGTTCACAAAGCTTGCCTCGTCGCTGGCCAGAAACAGCGCGGCCTGTGCCACCTCGACCGCTTTGCCGATGCGGCCCTGAGCGGCGATGATGGCGGGCTCTGACACATCCACGCCCAAGGCCTGCAGGTCGCGCACCTCACGCAGGCCATGCGGGGTTTCGATGAAGCCGGGGCAGACGGCGTTGCAGCGGATGCCGCGGTCGCGGAATTCCACGGCGATGGCGCGGGCGAACATGTGGACCGCGCCCTTGGTGGTGTCATAAAGCACCTCCATCGGGGTGCCCGCCACAGCGCTGATCGACGAGGTGCAGACGATCGACCCACCCCCCGCGGCGATCATGCCGGGCAGGACGGCCTTGGTGACCAGAAACATCGACTTGACGTTGACGGCGTGCAGCCAGTCCCATTCCTCTTCGGTGGTCTCAAGGAAGGGTTTGATGACGATGGTGCCGGCGTGGTTGAACAGCACGGTGATCGGGCCAAAGGCCTGTTCGGCCTGCGCCACGGCGGCCGTCACCTGAGTTGCGTCCGACACATCGCAGGGCAGGGCCAGCGCCTGACCGCCCGCGGCGGTGATTTCGGCCACCCGCGCCCGCGCCTCGTCCAGATTGCGGTCAAGGATGATGACCCGCGCCCCTTCGGCGGCAAACAGGACCGAGGCCGCCCCGCCCATCCCCGTCGCCCCGCCCGAGATCAGCGCCACTTTGCCTGCCAGTCGTCCCATGTCTTGCGCCCTGCTGCTGCCTTGGGCGGCACCGTTTGCCGCCGCTTCGCGCTGCCAGCCTGTGCCAAGGGCGGGTCACTGTCCAGAGCCCTCGCGCGCCATGAAAAAAAGGGCGACCCATCGGGCCGCCCTTGATCTTGAATGGCGCACCAACCGGGCGGACCCGATGGGTGAGGCCGCTTAGTTGCGGGCCTTGTCGACCATCTTGCCCTTGGAGATCCACGGCATCATGTCGCGCAGTTTCTTGCCGACCAGCTCGATCTGGTGCTCGTCGTTGGACCGGCGCGAGGCTTTGATCGTGGGCTGGCCCACAGCGTTTTCCAGCATGAAATCGCGGACGAATTTGCCGGATTGGATGTCGGACAGCACGGCTTTCATGCGGGCCTTGGTCTCGTCATACGGCAGGATGCGCGGGCCGGAAACGTACTGGCCATATTCTGCGGTGTTCGAGATCGAGTAGTCCATGTTGGCGATGCCGCCTTCATAGATCAGGTCAACGATCAGCTTCACTTCGTGCAGGCACTCGAAGTAAGCCATTTCCGGCTCGTAGCCCGCTTCGACCAGCGTTTCAAAGCCCATGCGGATCAGTTCAACCAAACCGCCACACAGAACGGCCTGTTCGCCGAACAGGTCGGTTTCGCATTCCTGACGGAAGTTGGTCTCGATGATGCCGGAACGACCGCCGCCGATGCCCGAGCAATAGGACAGGCCGATTTCCATCGCCTTGCCCGTTGCGTCCTGGTGCACAGCCACGAGGCAGGGCACGCCGCCGCCCTTGGTGTATTCGCCGCGCACGGTGTGGCCAGGGCCTTTCGGTGCCATCATGATGACGTCAACGCCGGGCTTGGTCTCGATCAGGCCGAAGTGGATGTTGAGACCATGGGCGAAGGCGATTGCTGCGCCGTCACGGATATTGTCGTGGACGTATTTCTTGTAGGTCGCGGCCTGCAGCTCATCCGGCATGGTGAACATGATCAGATCAGCCCAAGCGGCGGCTTCGGCGATGCCCATGACCTTCAGGCCTTCGCCTTCGGCTTTCTTGGCGGAAGGCGAACCTTCGCGCAGGGCCACGACAAGGTTCTTCGCACCCGAATCGCGCAGGTTCAGCGCATGGGCATGGCCTTGGCTGCCATAGCCGAGGATGGCGACTTTCTTGTCCTTGATGATGTTCACATCACAGTCACGGTCATAATACACGCGCATGGCGGTCTCCTTCATAGGTTGATGGCGCGACAATAGGCATTTCTGGCCGTAATCCTGTGCAATATTTGACGATTGATCCGAAATATGGGAAAGATCATTCTCAATATAGCTGTAGTTTGAATAATTCATGCAGATTGACGACACCGACCGCCGTATCTTGCGCCACTATTTGGCCGAACCTGCTTTGCCGCGGGTCGATCTGGCTGCACGGGCGGGCGTCACCCCCGCCACGCTGTGGCGTCGGCTGGAGCGGCTGACCGAAGCCGGCGTCATCCGGTCCGAGCGCGCCGTGATTGACTGGCGGCGTCTGGGGTTTTCGGTTGAGGTGTCGCTGCGCTTTACCCTCGATAAAACCAACCCGCGCGCCTTTGACGAATTCATCGCCGCCGCCCGTGAAGTGCCCGAAGTGGTGGCGATTGAAACCTTGCTGGGGCGGGTGGATGTGCGCCTGAATGTCATCGCGCGCGACATGGGCCATTATCAAGAGGTCTACCGCCGTCGCATCCTTGCGCTGCCCCATATTGCCGAACTCGAAGCGCTGATGTTGATCGCCACGATCAAGGAAGCCGAGGCCTTGCCTCTATGATCGACCTTGATGATCACGACCGGGCAATCTTGCGTGCACTGGCCCAAGAGGGCGGGCTCTCTGCGGGCGAACTGGGGCGCCGTTTCGGCCTGTCTCAACCCGCTGCTTGGCGCCGGGTGCGTCGTCTGGAAGAGGCAGGCATCCTCGCGGGCCGCCGGGTCGAGGTGGACCGCGCGGCTTTGGGTTTTGGCGTGACGGTGTTTCTCGGCGTCAAACTCGCCACACGGGGCCGGATCAGCCTTGAAGACTTTGAGCGCGCCGTCGTCGCCATCCCCGAGGTGCAGGTGGTCCAGCACGTCCTTGGCCTCTTTGACTACCGCCTGCGCGTCGTCGCCCGCGACATCGCCGATTTCGAACGTGTGCTGCGCCGCCGCATCATGACGCTGCCCGGCGTGGGGCAGGTCGAAGCCAACGTCGTCCTGACGGAAGAGCGCCGCCCTGGCCCCTTGGGCTAAGGCCTTCATCTTGGCCAAAATACTCCGGGGTCCGGGGCAGCGCCCCGGCCGCCGGGCCCGCAGACAAACACAGGGCTGGTCACCCCCCACCCGCCCGGTCTATCCTGTGCCGCAAAGGCAGGAGGCCCCAATGAAATTGCCACATGACCATATCGACCCGGACGGGCTTGAAGAATTCTCTGTTGTTTTCACCGATCGCTCACTCAACCACATGTCGGCCCGGTTTCAGGCCGTGATGCGCGACGTTTCTGGCCTGCTGAAGGACGTCTACCATGGCAGCGCCGTGGCGCTGATCCCCGGCGGCGGCACCTATGCGATGGAGGCTGTGGCCCGACAGTTCGGCCAAGGCTCGGTCCTGATCGTGCGCAATGGCTGGTTTTCCTACCGCTGGACCCAGATTTTCGAGGCCGGCGGCATTGCCAGTGACACCACCGTCGTCATGGCGCGCCAGACCGGAAACGGCGCCCAAGCCCCCTATGCGCCCCCGCCCATCGAAGAGGTGGTCGCCCGCATCCTTGAGGTAAAGCCCGACGCGGTCTTCGCACCGCATGTCGAAACGTCCTCCGGTATTATCCTGCCGGATGCCTATATTGCGGCCATGGCGGCTGCGGCCAAAGAGGTCGGCGCGTTGATGGTGCTGGATTGCATCGCCTCGGGCTGCGTCTGGGTGGATATGGCCGCATTGGGCGTCGATGTGCTGATTTCGGCCCCGCAAAAGGGATGGTCGGCTTCGCCTGCGGCGGGGATTGTGGTTATGGGCCCAAGGGCCGAGGCGCGGCTTGCCGAAACGACCTCGTCCAGCTTTGCGCTGGATCTGAAGAAATGGCGCAGCATCATGGCAGCTTATGAAGGCGGTGGTCATGCTTACCACGCCACGCTGCCCACAGACGCGATCGTTGGCCTGCGTGATGCGATGCTTGAAACCAAGGCTATGGGGTTTGAGGCCGCCAAAGAGGCGCAATGGCGCCTCGGTTCGGCGGTGCGCAGTTTGCTTGCTGCGCGGGGCATCACCTCTGTTGCGGCGCAAGGTTTTGGCGCCCCGGGGGTTGTCGTCAGCTATACCACCGATCCCGCCATCCAGAACGGCGCGAAGTTCCGCGATCTTGGCCTGCAAATTGCTGCGGGTGTACCGCTGCAAGTGGGCGAGGGCGAAAGCTTTCGCACCTTCCGGCTGGGGTTGTTTGGTCTGGACAAATTGGCCGATGTCGAGGCGACGCTGGGGCGTTTGGGCCGGGCAATCGACGCGGTTTTCGTTTGAAGAAGAAAAGGTGAGTATTTAGGCCGAGATGATGGGTTGGCGGCGCGGCAGGGTGTCGGGCCGGGTTTGGTGCGGGCGCTGATCCGGGGCTAGCGCAGGCCCAGGCCGGCTTTCATCAGGCTGTGGCGCAGTGGCACGGTTCCGTGCAGGCCGCGCAGGGCGGCGCTACGCAAATCGCGCAATCCGGGCGCGCTGGCCATGGAGGCACGGTTCAGCGCGTCGATCCCGGTCACGCGGGCCAGCACCTCGGGGTAACGGCGGCGGTGGTAGGCGTCCAGCATCGCCGCCCCGCCCAAGCCTGCCGGATCGGCCTGTGCAAGGTCCAGCAGCAGCGACAGGTCGGCAAGGCTCATGTTCAACCCCTGCGCGCCGATGGGCGGTACGACGTGGGCCGCCTCGGCCATCAGGGCCAGCCGTTCGCCTGCCATCCGTTGCGCCCATTGGCTGATGATCGGCCAGACGCTGCGACGGGTCGCAAGCGTCAGTGGGCCAAGAATACCGCAGGACCGTTCGGCCAAAGCCGCCTCAAACGCGGCTTGGGGCAGGGCGGCAAGGCGCTGCACTTCGGGCCCGCGTTCCATCCATACGACAGCAGAGCTTGGTGCCCCGTTCCGGTCGGGTAGCGGCACCATGGTGAAGGGGCCGCCCGTGCGGTGGATCTCGGTCGAGACATTATCATGCGGCACCGGGTGGGTTACGGAAAAGGCCAGCGCCTTTTGGCCGTAGCGCAGGGTGTGGACGCCGATGCCCGCAGCGTCGCGCAGGATGGAGCCACGACCATCGGCGGCCAGTGCCAGCTTTGCCGCAACCCGGCTGCCGTCAGAGAGCGAGACCAGTGCTTCGGCCTCGCGGGTCAGCAGGGCGGTTGTCGCCACGCCCGGCAAGAACCGCACGTTTGGCAGTTCGGCCAAGCGGGCCATCATCTCCCGCCGCAAGAGCCAGTTCGGCAGGTTCCAGCCAAAGGGGGCGTCCGACAGGTCCTTGGCGTCAAAGTCCGTCACGACGCTGGTTGTTGCCGCATCCCTGCCGGCGTCAACGATCCGCATGATCTGCAACGCGGCGGCATGGGGGGCAAGGCGTGCCCAAAGGCCCGCAGCTTCAAGCACCGAGATGGAGGGGGTCAAAAACGCCGTGCTGCGCTGGTCGGCACCCTCGGCCGCGGCATCGGTCACCGGCGGCGTCGGGTCGACACAGATTACTGAAAACCCGGCAGAGCCAAAGGCCGCCGCCGCCGAAAGCCCGGCGACACCGCCGCCAGAGATCAGAATGTCGGTGTGCAGGCGGGTCATGGCGGCTCCGTTTGTTGCCCCAACGATAGGGTGCGTTGCGCGGAAAGCGAAGCGACAAAGCGACCGGTCCTGGCCTTAGGGAAGGGTGGTCAGGATCAGCAGGATGAACATCACCGGGACCAGTGCAACGGCCGTCATGGCCAGCGCCGCAAGGCCCCAGACCTTCATCGCCAGCACAACGGCGGTCACCAAGATGACCAAAAGATAGTAGATCAGGTTGATATCTTTAGAAATTGCCCGCGCCAGCGGCCCTAGGATGGGCAGGCCGGGGAGTGCGGGGCGCGGGGCGATTGCGATGGAAGAATGCGACATCTGTGACTCCTGTTTGCAGAGTACAGATGGGGGCCAATGCCTGCGATCTGAAGGTGCCCCGTTGTCGCAGGCGCCTAAGTGAGCTGCGACAAAAACGCAGTCAGGTCTTCGGCATGGTGGTGGATGTGGTCGGAAGGCTCTTGCGTGGGCGCGATGTGGACGGTGCGCATCCCCATCGCATGGGGGGCTGCGAGATTGCGGGCGTCATCTTCGAACATGGCCGCGCGGGTCGGGTCCAGCGCATCCAGGGCAAAGACCGCCTCGAAGGCCTGCCGCTCGGGTTTGGGCAGAAAGCCCGCGTGCTCTACCCCGTAGACGGCATCAAACAGGCCGGACAGGCCGCGCGCTTCCAGCACCCGCTGGGCGTAGGGCTCGCACCCGTTGGTGTAGATGATCCGGCGTCCCGGCAATGCGGCAATCCGGGCAGCAAGGACGGGATCGGCGGGCAGGGCCGAGAAGTCGATGTCATGCACGGCGGTCAGGTAAGGGGCCGGATCAATCGCATGTTCGCGCATCAGGCCGGCAAGTGTCGTGCCGTAGTGTTGCCAGTAATGCTGGCGCAGTCGGTTCGCCTCGGCCTCGGGGACGCGCAGCGCCTCCATCACCCAAGCGGTCATCTTGACCTCGATCTGGTCAAAAAGCCGATAGCGCGGCGGGTAAAGCGTGTTGTCGAGGTCAAAGACCCAAGTTGTGACATGCGCGAAGTGCTGTTTGACCATGGTCCCATCCTGTCCTCCATGCTCCTAACGCGTGGGGGCGGGGCTGGCAACGGGCGGGTTGATGGGGCGCGGGTTGGCGGGTAGTGTCTCGCTTCGGGGAAGTAAGGGGGAGTGTGGTGCAAAAAGATGCTTATTCGCTGATTTTGGCGGCCATTGAGAGCGGACAATACAAGGCCGGCGATCGCTTGGTGGAATCGGAGCTTGCCGAGCGGCTTGGCGTGTCGCGCACCCCGGTGCGAGAGGCGCTGCAACGGTTGGAAACCCAATCCATGCTGACGCGCGACGGGCGCAGTTTGATCGTCGCCTCGCTGGATCATAACCAATTGTCCGAACTTTACACCGTAAGGACCGAGTTGGAGGGGTTGGCTGCCCGCCTGGCAGCGCGCCATGCCACCGACGAAGAGGTGCGGGTTCTGCGCGGGATGGTCGAAGATGACCGGCGCTTGCTTGGGGGTGACCCGCGCGTGTTGAGCCGGGCAAACAAGAGGTTCCACAAGCAGATCCATCTGGCCAGCCACAACCGCTTTTTGGTCCAACAACTGGATCTTGTGCATCGGTCGATGGCGTTGATGGCGACAACCTCTTTCGCGGCGGAAGGCCGCGACGAGGTGGCCTTGGCCGAGCATGACCAGATCGTGCTGGCCATTGAGGCCCGTGACGGCGAGGCGGCGTATCAGGCGCTAAAATCGCATATCTCCAAAGCCTTCGAGACACGCTTGCGGGTGGATGCGGGCGAATTGCGGACGCGCTAATTACTGGTCAAACTGGCCGTGGCTGGTTTTGTCCCAGTAAAACGGACAGGTCAGCATCTCCCACGCGGCTTTATAGGCGGCGACGGTGGCCAACGGATAGTAGGCCGCAAGTGTCAGCACCCAAAGCGGGCTAAGCTTTTGACCGCTCCGGCGGAGGCCGGCTATGTTGAACGAGATCGACAGCACTTCGGTCAACAAAAGGCTGATCCACAGCACGCCAAAACCAAAGGGGCCTAGCGCCGTCACAAGCGGATGCACGACACCTAAGGGCACCAACCAGAGCGACCATAGCAACGGGGCCAGCAAGGCCTGAAGCAGGCTGCCCAGGATCAGCACCTGAAAGCCAAGGAACTGCCGCGGCCCAAGCTGCCGCCAAAGGGCGGCCGGATCGCGCATATGCGCCAGCCAGGTCATCATATAGCCCTTGCTCCACCGGGAACGTTGCTTGATCCATGACCCGCCGATGCAATTGGCCTCTTCATAGGTGGTGCTGTCCAGAAGCGCTGTTCGAAGCCCATGCCGCGCCAAACGGATGCCCAGATCAGCGTCTTCGGTAACGTTATGCGCATCCCAGCGGCCCAGCTTTTCCAGCATCTCACGGCGGAAAAAGAGCGTGGTGCCGCCCAGAGGGACCGCAAGCCCAAGCCGCGCAATGCCCGGCAGAAACAGCCGGAACCAGGCCGCGTATTCGATCGTAAAGCACCGCGACAGCCAGTTGACCCGCGGGTTGTAAAAATCAAGCCGCCCTTGCAGGCAGGCCACCTCGGCGGGCGCGTTGTGAAACTGTGCGGCGACCTTGCGGATTTGATCCGGTTCTGGCGCGTCTTCGGCATCGTAGACGCCGACGATACTGCCATGGCAATGGTCCAGCGCGTAGTTGAGCGCACGTGGCTTGGTCTTGACGGTGCCCTCTGGCACCACCACCAGCCGCATCCACGGCGGAAGAAAGGCCTGCGCAAGCGCCTCGCGGGTCACCGAATCGTCGGCCTCAACCACCAGCAGGATCTCAAGCAACTCCCGCGGGTAGTCCAGCATCCCCAACCGGCGGATCAGGCGGGCGGCGATGTCACTTTCGCGGTAAAGGGCCACCATCACCGACACTTTCGGCAGCTGGATCGGTGTAACGCTGACCGGGTGCGGCGCTGTGCGGCCCATGCGTGCCCAAGCGGCGAGTTTCAGCGCCACGAAAGACGCCATCGCGAACAGCGCCAGGGCCGTCGCGGTGATCAGTGTGGCCACCGGGGCATGCAGCAGCAGCAGGCATAGCAGAACGCCCGCAAGCGCCAGCGGCGCATGCAGCCGGGCGCTGCGATACCCCCGACAACTCTCTGCGGCGTCAACCGTTCTTTCCGAACGCAGGGCAAGGTCCGCCCCGCGCAACGCAAACACCGCGTCGGTAATGGCAGCGGGGGGCGCAACAAAGGCGGTGACGGCGCCAAATGAGGCTTCGAGCGCGGCGCGGTTGCGGGCAAAGCTGTTGAGATCCGCCGTGGCGATCAGCGTGGTGCCGCCGATCTGCCGCCACGGTGCGACGCCCATCGTCAAACACTGGCTTGCCCCCAGCCGGTCGATCAGCCGCAAATCCGGTGGATTCGCCGCAAGGTCGATTACGGATTGTGCGGGCGCGGGAAGCTGGATTGGCAGGGCCGCAGGCACCACCCGCAGGAACGTTGCCGCGCCAGCAGTCGGTGCAAGTGACGTTTTGGCGCGCAGAACTGCCGTCATCATTCCCCCGATCTCGCCCTAACTTTGGCGAATCGGGGTTAATTTGGCGTTAACGAACCCTAAAGGGCCGCGCGAGGCTTCGCGAGCGTCGCCTTGTCAGGCGCTGCGACGCTGCCGCATGGCTTCTGCAAACCGCTCAAACAGGTAAAAGCTGTCTTGCGGGCCGGGGCTTGCTTCAGGGTGATACTGGACCGAAAACACCGGCTTGCCGTCAACCGCGATCCCGCAGTTTGAGCCATCAAACAGGCTGACATGGGTTTCCGCGACGCCCTTGGGCAGGGTCTGGCTGTCCACAGTAAACCCATGGTTCATCGAGGTAATCTCAACCTTGCCCGTGGTCAGATCCTTGACCGGGTGGTTGGCGCCATGGTGGCCGTGGTTCATCTTGACCGTCTTTGCACCCAAAGCCAAAGCCAGCATCTGGTGACCAAGGCAGATGCCAAACAGCGGCAGATCCTTGGCCAGAACGCCTTGGATCATCGGCACCGCATAGGCCCCCGTGGCCGCCGGATCGCCGGGACCGTTGGACAGAAATACACCTTCGGGTGCCAGCGCCAACACGTCTTCGGCGGTCGCAGAGGCCGGCAAAACCGTGACATCACAGCCCACCGATGCAAGGCAGCGAAGGATGTTGCGCTTGGCACCATAGTCGATCGCCACAACTTTCAGCCCCGGACCTTCGCGACGGGTATAACCCTCGGGCCAGGCCCAACGCTGTTCATCCCAGCGGTAGGATTGGGTGCAAGAGACGTCCTTGGCCAGATCCAACCCGACAAGCCCAGCCCAGGCCCGCGCCTTGGCAACCAAGGCCCCGATGTCAAAATTGCCCTCTGGATCGTGGGCAAGGGCCACGTGCGGGGCGCCTTGCTGGCGGATCGCGCGGGTCAGACGCCGGGTGTCGATGCCGCCCACGCCGATCCGGCCTTTTTGGGTCAGCCATTGGGTCAACTCGCCCGTCGCGCGCCAACTCGACGGCTCAGTCGGGTCCCATTTGACAACCATCCCGGCGGCGACAGGGGTCGCTGTCTCATCATCCTCGGCGGTCACACCGACATTGCCGACATGCGGGAATGTAAAGGTCACAACCTGCCCAGCATAAGACGGGTCCGTCATGATTTCCTGATAGCCGGTCATCGCGGTGTTGAAGACCAACTCCGCCACCGTTTCCCCGGTTGCGCCGAAGCCATGGCCGTAAAACACCGTGCCATCGGCAAGGGCAAGGCAAGCAGTCGGGCGGTTTTGGGTGGAGGCTGGCATCGGGGCGACTCCGTATGTGGGGGATGCGGGCAAATTTGCCGGAACCTAAGGGGTGGGGGCGGTGGGGTCAAGGCTTTGATGGAAAAGGAGTTTCAAGCGATTTCAATGACTTGCGCATTGAGGCCAGAGTTGCCTCTGCCGGGCCTTCGCTGTAGGATGCCGCTTCTGGAATTATAGGATGGAACGGATGTCCCTGCGCGATCGCCTGCAGTCGGCCTTGAAAGAAGCGATGAAAGCAAAAGCAGCCGCCCGGCTGTCGACGCTGCGGCTGATCAACGCCGCAATCAAGGACCGAGACATCGCCAGCCGAGGCGACGGCGGGCCTGAAACCATCAGTGATGGCGATATCCTTGCCGTGCTGGGCCGCATGGTCAAACAGCGGCAGGAAAGCGCGCGCGTCTACGAAGAGGGCGGGCGGCTGGAATTGGCCGAAAAGGAATTGGCCGAGATCACCGTGATCGAAGAATACTTGCCCCGGCAACTGGATGCCGCAGAAGTGACCGCTGCTGTTGCCGCCGCCATCGCTGAGGTCGAAGCCTCCAGCATCCGCGACATGGGCAAGGTCATGGCGGTGCTCAAAGGCAAATACACCGGCCAGATGGATTTTGGCGCAGTGGGCAGTGCCGTGAAAGCGCAGCTAGGCTAAACGCGCCGCGCGGACCCGGCCTTTGCGCGCAGGCCCGCGCGCGGTCCCAATCAAACGGCGAGATTGCGAACACTGCAGCGGGCGGTCACAGCGCCCGTTTGGCGCCCGGTCCGCTCACGGCCGCAAGACCCGCACATGGTCCCGCAAGAGTGCAGCCAAGGCGCTGCGCTCTGCCTCGGTCAGAAATGCTCCCAATTCAACCTCGCGCCCGTCGGCCTTCAGCGTCAGATAGTTCGGCACCGGTCCCCCGGTTGTGTGTAACGTGACGCGCAGCCAATAGGGATTGGCCTGCCAGTCCTTGCGCTGCCCACGGGGGCCGTGCCGGGTCAAGGTGATCTGATCGGCGCGCAGGCACAGGTCTTCAACGATCTCGCCATCCCGGTAGCTGCGCTCCAGCGCCCACCAGACCCCCGCCACCGCCGCCAGCAGGAACGGCAACAAAACCCACAGCACGGCTGATCCGATCACCGCCAGCAGCGGCAGCAAGAGCAACAGGCAGGTCGCCGCAATAAACGTCACGAATCCCCGCCGGGGCAGGGACCGGTAAGGCCAAAGATGCAGATGCATCTCGTTGGGCGGGCAGGGGAGGCTTTCATAAGGCATGATCCGAAAATAGCGGGGGCAAAGTGAAAGAAAAGCCCTTTCATCTTGGCCGAAATACTCCCGCCGGAGGCGCAGATTTCCGCCCGCGCAGCCTCAGCCCGCGCAGTCCCAACCCGCACAGTCTCAACCCGTGCTCCAGCGCCCCCCGCACCTGCAAGGCAGGGGCTCAAAATGCAAAAGGCCCCGGATCGCTCCGGGGCCTTCGCAACAGGTTTGCTTGTCTTAGTGGCCGCGGGAATGATCCCAGTCCGACTGCTTCGGCAGCTGCTCGAACGTATGCTCCGGTGGCGGGCAGGACAGGGTCCATTCCAGCGTGTCGGCATACTCGTTCCAGTAGTTGTTCTCGGTTACCTTCTTGCCCCAGATCAGGCTGTAGAACACGATCCAGATGAAGAACACGAAGGACGCAAAGGACAGGAACGCGCCATAGGACGAGATCAAGTTCCAGTGCGCGAAGGCTTCCGGATAGTCGATGTAACGGCGCGGCATGCCCTGACGACCAAGGAAGTGCTGCGGGAAGAAGGTCAGGTTTGCACCGATGAACATCATGAAGAAGTGCAGCTTGCCCGCCCATTCCGGGTAATGCCGGCCCGACATCTTGCCGAACCAGAAGTAGATCCCGGTAAAGATCCCGAAAACAGCCCCAAGGCTCATCACATAGTGGAAGTGGGCCACGACGTAGTAGGTGTCATGGTAAGCCCGGTCCACCGGTGCCTGGGAAAGCACGATCCCGGTCACGCCGCCGACAGTGAACAGGAACAAAAAGCCGATCGCCCAGAGCATCGGGGTTTTCAGCTCGATCGAGCCGCCCCACATGGTCGCAATCCACGAGAACACCTTGATGCCGGTCGGCACCGCGATGACCATGGTCGCCAGCATGAAGTAGCTTTGCTGGGTCAGCGACATGCCGACGGTGTACATGTGGTGCGCCCAGACGACAAAGCCCAGAACACCAATCGCGACCATCGCATAGACCATCGGCAGATAACCGAAGATCGGCTTTTTCGAAAAGGTCGAGATGACCTGCGAAACGATGCCGAAGGCCGGGATGACGATGATGTACACTTCCGGGTGGCCGAAGAACCACAGGATGTGCTGGTACAGGATCGGGTCACCGCCGCCCGAGGGCTGAAAGAAGGTGGTCCCAAAGTTCCGGTCGGTCAGCAGCATCGTGATGGCGCCTGCCAGAACCGGCAGAGACAGCAAGATCAGCCAAGCGGTCACAAAGATCGACCAGCCGAACAGCGGTACCTTGTGCAGGGTCATCCCCGGCGCGCGCATGTTCAGGAAGGTGGTGATCATGTTGATCGCACCCAGAATCGAGGAGGCACCCGACAGGTGAACCGCGAAGATCGCGAGGTCCATCGAATAGCCCGCTTCGTTGGTCGACAGCGGCGGGTACAGCACCCAACCCACGCCTGAACCCAACTGGTCGTTACCGCCCGGCGAGAAGACCGAGGCCACCGCAAGCGAGGTGCCTGCGACATACATCCAGTAAGACAGGTTGTTCATCCGCGGGAACGCCATATCTGGCGCGCCGATCTGGAGCGGCATGAAGTAGTTGCCGAACCCCCCGAACAGCGCCGGAATCACCACGAAGAACATCATCAGGATGCCGTGGGCGGTGACGGTCACGTTCCAGACGTGGCCGTTTGGCGTACATTCCCGAGAAGCATCCGCGACGAAGCGCATCCCCTCCATGCACATGTACTGCACGCCGGGATGCATCAGCTCCAGCCGCATATACACCGTGAAAATCACCGAAATCAGGCCTACAAAGCCGCCGGTGAAAAGATAAAGGATGCCGATATCCTTGTGGTTCGTGGACATGAACCAACGGGTGAAAAACCCCCGCTGATCATGGTCATGGCCATGAATGGCTGCGTCTGCCATTGGCGTCTCCCGTTTCTGGTTCCATCGCCGCAGGTATTCCTGCGCGCCTTACTACTAGCGTCTTTAGTCGTCCCCCCGCTTAACGGCAATGTCTGAGTTTGACGCAGATCAAGAAAACATGTCGCAGGTGGCCTAAATACGGGCCTGTTCGGCGTCACCGGCCCGGTCCAAGCGGCGCCTGGCCGCGGTGCCAAGACCTGAGCCATGGCGTCGCTGACCGTTCGCCGCCCGCTCACCCGGCGGGTAAGGGGGCACCAAACCTTCGTCGGTGTGGGGTTTGCTGGGCGGCAAGGCGCCCGCATGGCTTTGGCGCACGAGAATGGGGGGCGATGGACAATGGGGCAGCCTGCCGCCAGTGGAATTTCGAAATGACTGCGGCGCGACAGCCAAGCCATCGCGCCGCACATCCGTACTCGAAGGTCAGTGGTTACTGAACGCTTGCAAGATAGGCGGCAATGTCTTCGCCACCCTTGGACAGTTTGAACGACATCTTCGATTTGGCACCAGCATCGCTGGTCTTCTCTTGCAGCCAAGCGGTTGGGTCGGCGACGTAGGCCGCAAGGCTCGCTTCGTCCCAAACCGCGCCCGTGGCACCCGCAGCGATAATCGAGTCGCCGTATTTGAAGTCGGCTTCGCTGGCCACAGCGCGACCGATCACGCCAAACAGGTTCGGGCCAGTCTTGCCGCCCTTGACGACGGCGGTGCCATCGGCCGCGATGATCGAATGGCAGGCTTTGCACTTGTTAAAGCTTGCTTCCCCAGCTGCCGGATCACCTGCGAATGCAGGAGCGGCCAGAGCCAAGCCGCAGAACAGGGGGATCAGGGAGAGTTTATTCATGTCATCCTCATGGTTTACGACTCAGTGAGTCGTTTCTTCCTGAACAGTTGGGCATTTGAGGGGCTGCTATGCAATAGCAAGGCCCCGGTAGCGGCCTTCAATCCGGGAAAGCGCGCGAAAACGTCGCGGCAAGGGCGGCGTCGACATCGGCCATCGTGACAGGCAGTCCAAGGTCAACAAGGCTGGTGACCCCGTGCTCGCGGATGCCGCAGGGAACGATGCCACCGAAGTGGTCCAGATCCGGCTCCACATTGATCGAGATGCCGTGAAAGCTGACCCAGCGCCGCAGTTTGACCCCGATGGCCGCGATCTTTTCTTCGCGGGGGGAGCCGTCGGCATTCGGGGCCTTGTCAGGGCGGGTGACCCAGACACCGACCCGGCCCGCGCGCCGTTCGCCCTTTACGTTGAACTCCGCCAGCGTCCAGATCACCCAGTTTTCCAACGCGCAAACAAACTGCCGCACATCTCGCCCGCGCTTGTTCAGGTCCAGCATGGCATAGGCGACCCGCTGGCCCGGCCCATGATAGGTGTATTGGCCGCCCCGACCGGCAGCGAAGACCGGAAATCGGTCTGGCTGGGTCAGATCCTCGGCCCGCGCGGAGGTGCCTGCGGTATAGAGCGGGGGGTGCTCCAGCAGCCAAATCGCCTCGGAGGCGCGGCCAGCCGCAATTTCCGCGACCCGGTCCTCCATCGCGGCCAGGGTCTGGGGATAGGGGGCCAAGCCGGGCAGATAAGTCCATTCGACCGGGCTGTTCAGGCCCTGCGCGCCGTTGTTGGTCATAAGATCACTCATTCTGGCCCCCTGCGCCGACTGATGCGTCAGAAATGGCGTCGCGGGCGGCAGATTGCAACCGCGCAACAGGACGCAGGGACTTTGACGCGGTTTGGTGCAGAATCCCTCTTTTCATCGTCGTTGCCTGCCGCTACATAGCCGCCAGCCGAGGCCAGATTATGCGGATGTGGCGGAATTGGTAGACGCGCAGCGTTGAGGTCGCTGTTCTTTAATCGGAGTGAAAGTTCGAGTCTTTTCATCCGCACCAATCTGCCTCGGTTTTAAGACCCCAAAGAAGCGGCGCCCCCTCAGCGCCGCTTTCTGGTTTTTCTAGGTCGATTCTGATCGAACAGACCTTTGCCGCCTTCCCAAATCAAAGAATTGGTCAGCGCTAACATCGCGTTGAATGGACGGAAACGACGAAATGTCGGACAAATTGACCTGTCCAGACGCGCTGATGCCGAATAGTTCAGATGGCGTTATTAATGGCAAATGCGGCGCAATTTGCCTTATCGAGCCGCATCTTGCGCGTTCTTGGGCAAATATTCACAACATCGTTGCAATGAAAGCGGGCATTGGCTTATCTCACTGTCACAAGTGCAGGAAAACTGCCGGAATGTCAGGGAGATTTGCGTGGCCCAACCGAGCCCGAACGACGCTTTCGTCGTGTTTGACCATGTTCAAAAAAGCTATGACGGCGTTTCACTTGTCGTCAAAGATCTGAATTTGAGCATCGGAAAAGGTGAGTTTTTGACCATGCTTGGGCCATCTGGCTCTGGCAAGACAACATGCCTGATGATGTTGGCAGGGTTCGAGACGGCAACCAGCGGCGACATCACGCTGGACGGTCAGCCGATCAACGCCGTGCCGCCGCACAAGCGCGGCATCGGGATGGTGTTCCAGAACTACGCCTTGTTCCCGCACATGACCGTGGGCGAAAACCTTGCCTTCCCGCTGGAAGTGCGCGGCATGAGCAAGTCTGACCGCGAGGCCAAGGTCAAGCGCGCGCTGGACATGGTGCAGATGTATGACTTCATCAACCGCCGCCCGGCCCAGCTTTCGGGTGGCCAGCAGCAGCGGATCGCCTTGGCGCGGGCCTTGGTGTTTGATCCGGCCTTGGTCTTGATGGACGAACCGCTGGGCGCTTTGGATAAACAGCTGCGCGAGCATATGCAGTATGAAATCAAGCACCTGCACGAAAGCCTTGGGATCACGGTGGTTTATGTGACCCACGATCAGGGCGAAGCCTTGACGATGAGCGACCGTGTGGCCGTGTTCAATGACGGACGCATCCAGCAGCTTGCCTCGCCATCAGACCTGTATGAGCGCCCGGACAACAGCTTTGTCGCGCAGTTCATCGGTGAGAATAACAAACTGCCCGGGATCATCGAAGAAATCGGGGACGGCAAGTGCACTGTGCGTCTGGCCACTGGCGAGGTGATCGACGCCACGCCGGTGAACGTCACGACCAAAGGCGCGCAGACGCTGGTGTCCATCCGCCCCGAGCGGGTCGAATTCAAGCTTGAGATGATGCCCGAAGATGCCCACACCATTGACGCCGAAGTCATGGAATTCATCTACATGGGCGATCTGTTCCGCACCCGTCTTAAAGTCGCGGGCAGCGAAGATTTCGTCATCAAAAGCCGGAACACGCAGGGCCAGCGGATGCTGCGCCCCGGTGAGAAGATCAAGATTGGCTGGGCGCCTCAGGATGCCCGCGCACTTGATCCGATGTAATCCCCACCTTTGGGGCCTCTGCCCTTGGGCAGAAAAAAACTAAGAACAACAACTAGGGAGCTATCCGTATGAAGAAACTACTTGCCCTTACCACCGCCCTTTCGGCTGTGGCGTTCACCGCTCAGGCTGACGTGACCGTCATGTCTTGGGGTGGCGCTTATACCAAGTCGCAGGTCGAGGCTTATCACAAGCCCTACACCGTCGCGACCGGCAAGAATGTCGTGTCCGTGGACAGCGACAACCCGGCTCCGGCTGTGAAAGCCATGGTTGAAGCTGGCAACGTGACCGTTGACGTGGCTGACGTGGAATATGCTGACGCCATCCGTCTTTGCGATGACGGCATGCTGGAAACCATCGATGTGGCTGGCCTTCCCGCCGGTGCTGACGGCACCCCGGCTGCAGACGACTTCCTGCCCGGCGCTGTGACCGAGTGCGCTGTGTCGACGATCGTGTTCTCGACCGTCTTCGCTTATGACACCACCAAGTTCCCCGAAGGCCCGGCAACGATCGCGGACTTCTTCAACATCGAGAAGTTCCCCGGCAAGCGCGCCATGCGCAAAGGGGCCAAGGCCAACCTCGAGATGGCTCTGATGGCAGACGGCGTTCCGGCAGCGGACGTCTATGCAACGCTCGGCACCCCGGAAGGCGTGGACCGTGCCTTTGCGATGCTGGACAAGATCAAAGCCGACACCATCTGGTGGGAAGCTGGCGCGCAGCCGCCGCAACTGCTGGCCGACGGCGAAGTCGCCATGTCGACCGCCTATAACGGCCGTATCTTCTCGGCAGCTGTCTCTGAAGGCAAACCCTTCAAGACCGTTTGGGATGGCCAAGTCTTTGAATATGACCTCTTCGTCATTCCGAAGGGCGCTCCGAACAAGGACGAAGCGCTGGAGTTCGTGAAGTTCGCGACCTCGACCCAAGCCCTGGCCGATCAGGCCAAGTGGATCAGCTACGGCCCGGCACGCAAGTCCTCGGCTTCGCTGGTTGGCATGTTCGAAGACGGCAAAACCGAAATGGCGCCGTATATGCCCACCAACCCGGCCAACATGACCAACGCGCTTGGTTCGTCCTATGAGTTCTGGGTCGACCACGACTCCGAACTGAACGAGCGTTTCAACGCTTGGCTCGCTTCCAACTAAGTTTGATTTTCGGGCGCGGCCTATGGGTCGCGCCCGATTTCTCCTGACAAGGATCGACCATGGCCGATATTTCCTCCGCACTTCTGAAAACCAGCGATGGCAGACCGCTCAAGGCGGCGCTTGCCGCAGCACAGGCGCGGGCGAAATGGCGGGCATTCTTTCTGGTGATGCCGCTTTTGGTGTTCATCATCCTGACCTTTCTGGTGCCGATCGGCTACATGCTGAAACGGTCGTTTGAACATGACGGCTTTTCGGCCAATGTGCCGAACCTGTCGGCGTGGTTCGCAGCCAATCCCAAAGGCACCGAACCCGATGAGGCGGCCTATGCCGCCCTCGTGGCGGACCTTGCGCAGATGCAAATCGACCGCACCCCCGGTCAGGCCGGAACGCGGATCAATTACACCGTCCCCGGCACGATCAGCTTGTTCAAAGGCGCGGCGCGCAAAGCCGGAGAGATGACTCCGCCTTTCAAAGAGGCGTTGCTGGCCGATAGCAAGGATTGGGCCGAACCCAAACTGTGGGCGGCCATGCGGTCTGCGTCGTTTGAAAATACCACCGATTTCTACCACGTCGCCGTGGACCAAAAGCGCGCCGACGATGGCGGCTGGGAGCGGGGGAATGATCAGCAACGGATCTACCTGTATCTGTTCGCCAAGACCTTCATTCTTTCGGCCGGCATTACCTTCATCTGCCTGCTGCTTGCCTTTCCGGTGGCACATCTGTTGGCAACATTGCCCATGTCCAAGTCGTCCTTGCTGATGATCCTTGTTCTGCTGCCGTTCTGGACCTCGCTTTTGGTGCGAACCTCGTCATGGATTGCGATTTTGCAGGAACAGGGGATCGTGAATGATGTGCTCGTCTGGCTGCATATTCTGGGTGAGGATGGCCGGGTGCGCATGGTCTATAACCAGACCGGCACGATCATCGTCATGACCCATATTCTGCTGCCCTTCATGGTGTTGCCGCTCTATTCGGTGATGCGGACCATCCCACCCTCTTACGCCCGCGCGGCCCGTAGCCTTGGCGCGACCAGCTGGACCACCTTCCGGCGCGTTTATCTGCCCCAGACCTTGCCGGGGATCGCGGCGGGTTCGTTGTTGGTCTTTATCCTTGCGGCAGGGTATTACATCACCCCAGCCTTGGTCGGCGGCGCAGACGGGCAACTGATCTCCAACATGATCCAGTTCCATATGGTCAAGGCCAACTGGTCACTGGCCGCAGCCCTTGCCGGGATGTTGCTGGCGGCGGTGATGGCGCTTTACTGGCTCTACGACCGCCTCATCGGCATCGACCGTCTGAAACTCGGCTGAGGAGACAGGATCATGGCCCTTCCAACTTACGCATCCCCGCTCGAAAAAGTCTGGCACTACACCTATATCGTGATGTGCGCGGCGATCTTCTTCTTTCTGATCGCGCCGATCGTGGTGGTGATGCCGCTGTCGTTTAACGCTGAGCCTTACTTCAGTTTTACCGACAAGATGCTAAGTCTTGATCCGACCGGCTATTCCCTGCGCTGGTATGACACGCTGCTGACGCTGGGCCACGCGGCTCCGGATGGCCCCCGCGACAGCGCGTGGTGGGATAAGGCGTGGGAAACCTCGACCTGGATCCGTGCAGCGAAGAACTCGCTTTGGATCGGGCTCTGGGCGACGGTCTTGGCGACGGTGCTGGGAACGGTCGCGGCCCTCGGCCTCAGCCGCCCGGAAATGCCCTACCGGCGCGTGATCATGGCGATCCTGATTTCGCCCATGATCGTGCCGATCATCATCATTGCGGTCGGCATGTCGTTTTTCTACGCCAAAGCCTGCGTGGCGCCGGACTCGGCCCTTGGTTACCTGACCTCGTCGTTCCTGTCCTCCAAAGGCTGCTTGGCCAACTCGCATCTGGGCGTCATCATTGCCCACGCGACGCTGGGCATTCCGTTTGTGATCATTACGGTGACCGCCACCCTGTCTGGCTTTGACCAATCGCTGATCCGGGCGGCCGCCAGCCTTGGGGCGAACCCGCGCACGACCTTCTTCAAGGTCATCATGCCGCTGATCCTGCCCGGCGTGATCTCGGGTGCGCTCTTTGCCTTTGTGACCTCATTTGATGAGGTGGTGGCCGTGCTCTTCATCGCGGGCCCCGAACAGCAAACCATCCCGCGCCAGATGTGGAACGGCATCCGCGAACAGATCAGCCCGGCGATCCTTTCGGTGGCGACGATCCTGGTCATGGTGTCGATCTTGCTCTTGACCACGGTGGAACTGCTGCGGCGGCGGTCAGAACGCCTGCGGGGCGTCACGCAAAGCTAAACCTCGGCAGCTTTTGCCAGAACAAAAAGCCCCCGCAGATCACTCCGCGGGGGCTTTTTTATGCCCGCGCGCCAGACCATTTTCTGTCTCTTAAATATCCCCGCCGGAGACTCCGCCATTTGCCGCCCACACTTAGGGCAGCAAATGAAGCCAACCCCAGATGCTCAGCATCGAAAGGGCCGTAGCCACCAGAACCGCAGTGGCCGTCACCCGCTTGGCCACCCCGTAAAGGTGCGAGAACATATAGGCATTGACCCCCGGCGCCATCGCCGCCGTGATCGTGGCAGAGCGCAAGGCCGCGGTATCAAGGCCAAAGCCAAACCGGGCCAACAGATAAGTAATCATCGGATGCAACAAGAGCGAGGCCGCGCAGATCATCGCGATTGTGGCCTTGTCGCCTTCGGGGCGATAGCGAAACAGCACGCCGCCCAGTCCGAACAGCGCTGTCGGGATCGCCGCCGACACCATCAGGTCCACTGCCGCCTTTAGCGGTCCCGCCAGTCCGATGCCGGACAGGTTCAACGCAAAGCCCAAAGCCAGCCCGATCACCAAGGGTTGGCTTGCAATGGCGCGCAGGATCTGGCGGATCAGCACAAGCGCCGAAAGGTCTTGCCCGCGCGATTTTGTAATCTCCATCAATGTGATGCCGAAGGCGTAGAGCAAGGGAGAGTGGATCGCGATGATTGCATAGTTTCCCGCCAAGGCCCCCACGCCATAGGCGCGTTCGGTAATCGGCAACCCCAACAGCAGGGTGTTGGAAAAGTAGCTTGCAAAGCCGATGGCCACGGCATCGGTGATCGGACGTTTGAACAGCCACACCGCCGCAGCGGTCGTTATGGCAAAGGCAGCAAATGCGCCGATGTAGAAACTGAGCAACAAGCCCGCCTGAAACGCCGCGCCAAGGTCCAACTGGGCGATCGACCGGAACAACAGGCAGGGCACCGCAAAGCCTTGGGCAAAGCGCATCACCCCATTGACCGATGCCTCATCAAAAAGCCCGGCGCGGGCCGCCGCATAGCCAAATCCAATGATCAGAAAGACCGGCAGAATGACTTCGATCAGCGCACTCATGCGACGTTGTCAAAAGTCAGCACCAAGCTGTCATAGGCCGGGATCACGCCCTTGGGCAGTTCACGTTCAAGCGTGGCGTAGTCCATGTCGAGATGCATGTTGGTCAGCACGGCAACCGTGGGGTGTACCCGGGCGATCCATTGCAGCGAAAGGTCAAGATGGGCATGGGTCGGGTGCGGTTTGCGACGCAGCGCATCCAGAACCCAACAGTCCAGCCCTTCCAGCAGTGGCCACGCGGCCTCTGGGATCGCCACGACGTCAGGCAGATAGGCCAGCCCGCCGATGCGGAATCCCAACGCATCCATCGACCCATGATCGACGAGGAAGGGCTGGAACCTGATGGCCCCCCCGGCTCCTGCCACCTCAAACGGCCCGTCTATGCTGCGCAGGTCCAGAATGGGCGGGTAGGGCGAGCCTTCGGGTTGCACGAAAGCATATCCAAAACGCGAGATCAGCGCGTCCTGCGTCGGCCCATCGGCCCATACAGGAAGGCGGCGGCGCAGGTTAAAGACGATCTGGCGCAGGTCGTCGATGCCGTGGACGTGGTCGGCATGGGAATGGGTGTAGACCACACCGTCCAACTGCCCCACGCCCGCATCCAGCAACTGGTCGCGCATATCTGGCGAGGTGTCGATCAGGACGCGGGTCGTGCCTTCAAGGCTGATCCGCTCAACCAGCATCGAGCAGCGGCGGCGGCGGTTCTTGCTGTTTGCGGGGTCACAGTCGCCCCAGTCCCCGCCCAAGCGTGGCACGCCACCTGACGAGCCACAGCCAAGGATGGTGAAGCGGTGCGTTGCCATCCTAGGCCGCCTGCACGGCGCGGGCCGCGCGGGTGAACAGGCGCTCAAAATTCGCCGTGGTTGCAGCGGCAAAGGCGGCCTCGGTGACGCCGAACACCTGTGCGCCCGCTTTGGCGGTAAAGGCGGTGTAGGCCGGTTCATTGCGTCGCCCGCGGTAGGGCGGGGGGGCCAGATAGGGGCTGTCGGTTTCCACAAGGATACGTGACAGCGGCGCAGCGGCAAAGATATCGCGCAACTCGCCGCTTTTCGGAAAGGCGGCGATGCCGGACATCGACAGGTAGAACCCCATCTCAAGCGCGGCTTTGGCCAGATCCGCACCCGAGGAAAAACAGTGCATCACGCAGGTAAAGGGGCGCTTGGCCAGACCTTCGGCCAAGATCGCGGCCACATCTTCATCCGCAGCGCGGGCGTGGATGATCAACGGCAGCCCCGTTTCCTGCGCCGCCTCAATATGGAGCCGGAGCGAGGTTTGCTGAACCACTTTGCTGTCGGCAGAGTAGTGGTAGTCCAGCCCCGTCTCACCAATCCCCACGAATTTCGGATCGCGCGCCAGTGCCACCAGCTCGGCCACGCTGACCAAGGGCTCGTCGGCAGCGCTCATCGGGTGTGTGCCTGCGGCATAGAAGACGCCGTCATAGCTTGCCACGATGTCACGCACCCGGGGCAGGTTTCGCAGCTTGGTGCAGATCGTGACCATACGCGTGACCCCGGCGGCACGGGCGCGCGCGATGACTTGCGGAAGCTCTTCCTGAAAATCCGGAAAATCCAGATGGCAGTGGCTATCCACCAGTTCGGGGAGCGCAAGGGCAGCGGGGACTTGGGAGGCGGGCATTGGGATCACCTTGAGGCGAGCATTCCCGCCGTCTCATCGATTTTCAAAACCATATCCATGAGAAGCGCGGAAGGGTCAAGGTTTACGGCCTTGCCGCGCCGCGCCCGCAAGCCAAGATGCTGCGCCAGATCGGCCCATTGGCGGGCCGCTTGCGCATCCGGTGACAGACGCGGGATCAGTGCGGCCTCGCCAGCCGTCGCCTCGGGTGGCAGGGCTTGCAGGGTTCCGGCCCGGGCAAGCCGGGCAAGAAAGAAGTCGATCAGGGTCACGAGCAGATCGAAATTGACCGCACCCGTCTTGCCCGCAGCCTGATCGGCAAGGCTAAGCGCGCGGGACCGGTCCAGACGTGGCAGGGTTGCAAACAGCCGGACCAGCGCGCCATAGAGCTTTAGACCGTCCAGATTGGTCATCCGAAACGCCTCACCAACCGAGCCGCCGGCCAGTTCGGCCAGCGCAACCCGGTCTTCGGGTGCCAGATCACCGCCCGCTTGGGTCAGCGCATCCGATAAATCGGGCGGCGACAGCGGCGGCAGGCGCAGGGTGCGGCAGCGCGAGCGGATGGTCGGCAGCAACCGCGCTGGTTGGTGCGAGATCAGCAGCAGCGTGACATTTGCAGGGGGCTCTTCCAACAGCTTCAGCAGGGCGTTGGCGGCGTTCGGGTTCATCTCATCCACCGCGTCGATGATGGCCACCCGCCGCCCGCCATCCGCAGCAGACAGAGAAAAGAAATTCTTCATCGCCCGCACCTCATCGACCGAGATAACTTCGGGCATCCGGGCCTTTTTCTCGTCCCAAGCGCGGCGCAGCAGGAACAGGCGCGGCTCGGACAGGGCCGACAGACGCCGGGCGATGGGGTGATCCGGTGCGATATCAAGTGCTGTCGGCGCAGGCGCGGCAAACATGCCGCCATCCTCTGCCGGCGTGGCCAGCAAGAACCGCGCGATTTTCCAAGCGAGCGTTGCCTTGCCGACGCCGCGAGGCCCGCTGATCAGCCAAGCATGGTGCAAACGCCCCCCATTGAACGCCGCCAAAAACGCCGCCTCTGCCGCGGCCTGCCCGATCAGCCGGGCAGTGTTGCGCGGGTGTGGAGCGCCTTCGACGCGGTCGGCTTCGGGGATATCGTCACTCATCTTCGGCCGCCGGAGTAAGAAAGCCGAGCGCGGTTGCCAGAACCTCCGCCGCGACCTCCGCCTGTTCCCGCGCGCCCGCAATAACGCGGAATCGCGCCGGTGAGGCTTTTGCGAGGGACAAAAAGCCCGCGCGCGCGCGCGCCTGTACCTGCAGGCCCATGTCCTCAAACCGCATTTCCTTGCCAGCGCGGGCGGTCGCGCGCGACAGGCCGAGGTTGGGGTCAATGTCGATCAGAAAGGTCAGGTCAGGCTCTACCCCGATCATCAGCGCGTGCAACTGATCCACCGCCGCGCGCAGATCGCCCCGCGTAAGGCCCTGATAAATCCGGGTGCTGTCAGCAAAACGGTCGGTGATCACCACCTCGCCCCGCGCAAGAGCCGGACGGATGGTCTTTTCCAGATGGTCGCGCCGTGCGGCGGTGAACAAGAGAAGCTCGGTCTCAGAAGACCAGCGGTCCGGCTCGCCCTCCAGCACAAGGCGGCGGATTTCTTCGGCCCCGGCACTGCCGCCGGGTTCGCGTGTCAGCAGAACCGTCTGGCCCTTTGCGCGCAGAGCGTCGGCCAGAAGCCGGGCCTGTGTGGATTTGCCCGACCCATCAATCCCTTCAAACGAGAAAAGCCGACCTGCCATCAACTCGCCGGTGCGGCGGTGCCGAAGTATTGGCCGTAAAGGTGGCGCGCTGCTGTCGTGAGGCGGTTTGAAAAGCCGCCCTTGGCCACGTCTGCTTCGGCCACCAAGGCCACGCGGCGCTCTGGCAAATCGGGCACGCGGATGACCAGTTCGGCCACTTGCTGACCCTTGGCTATCGGCGCTTGCAGCGGGCCGGAATAAACGACCTCGGCCTGCACGCCTTCCTGCACCAAGGCGGGGATCAACAATTGCAGATCGGTTTCCGGCACAAGGCCCACGGTTTCAGTGCTGCCCAAATGAACCTGCGCCTCGGCAATCCGCACGCCAGCCTTTGCGACCGTTTTCAGCGCAAACTGCCGAAACGCCCAGGAGGAGATCTTTTCGGCCTCTTCGGCGCGCTCTTTGTCAGACGTCAGCCCCGTGATCGCGAACACGATACGCCGATCGCCTTGTTTGACCGACCCGACCAGCCCGTAGCCCGCTTCGGACGTGTGGCCGGTCTTCAGGCCATCCGCGCCAATGCCCAATTTAAGCAAAGGGTTGCGGTTATTGGCATTGGCGGGTGCGCGGTCTTTGTAGTTGTATTCGGTCTGCGAAAAGATCGTGTAGTAGTCAGGGAATTCAGTGATCAGGCGACGGCCCAGCATGGCCAGATCTTTCATGCTCATCCGATGGTTCGGGTCCGGCCAGCCAGAGGCATTGGCAAAGGTGGAATGCTCAAGTCCGATGGCCGGTGCGCGTTTGGTCATCTGTGTCGCGAACGCCTCTTCGGTGCCGGCCAAGCCTTCGGCCACCACCACACAGGCGTCATTGCCCGAATTGATGATCATGCCGTGGATCAGATCATTCACCGTCGGGCGGTCGCTTTCCTGCAAATACATGGTCGAGCCACCGGCTTCGGTCATGTGCCGCGCCTTGGTGGAGACTGGAAAGGTGGTGTCCAACGTGACGCGCCCGTCGCGCAGCGCTTCAAACAGCATGTTGATGGTCATCAGCTTTGACATCGACGCAGGCGGCACCGGCATGCTGCCGTTCTTGTCCATCAGCACCGTGTTGGTGGTCATGTCATAGACCCACGCCGCCGTGGCCTTGGTTTCAAAGGCCTGCGCGGGAAGGGCGTAGAACAACCCAGCCGCCATCAAGGGGGCAAGAAACCGACTTAGTCGTTGCAGCATGGAACCTCCGCGTTCAACCGCGTTTCAGAATATAGGCGTCGGAGAACCCGGCCGCCTTGACCTTGGCAAGCGTGCCGCTATCGCCGCGGGCGGTGACAGACCAGTAGGATTTGCCTTGGCTTTTCTCTTCGCGCATCTCCGAGGGGACACCCGCTTTGTTCAAAGTGTCAACCGCGCGTTTGGCATTCGCCTCGACCGAGAAGAACCCGATCTGGATCAGGCCGCCACCCGTCGCGGCTGGTTTTGCCGGGGCGGGGGCCGGCGCGGGCGCTGGTGCGGCGGGCTTGGCGGCGGCTGGTGCTTTGGCGACCGCGCGGTCGATGGCTGCGCCTGCGCCCGCGACCGGGTCCAACGTTTCGGTTGCCACGGTTTCGGGCGCATCGAGAATGGGTTTGTTGGCGTCTGGTGCCGTCACCGGCGCTTCTTCACGCCGCAGGGCGGTGACAGAGATCTTGCCCGGCGCGCCTGCCAGCAGCCCAAGGGCCGAGGCGGCGTCCGACGAGATTTGCAACGACGGGCCCGGATTATCGCGCTCGCGGCGGAACAACGCGCCGATGACAAACTTGCCATTGGCCGGGTTGCGCAGGATCACCCGCTCCGGGTCTTTGGCGTCAGGCGAGGCCACCCAGACCCCGCCAAGCGAGGGCCGACCATCCCAAAGGGCAGAGTCGGTCACCTGGAAAATCTCTGGCGCTTCGACGTCGCGGTCCACCAGTTTGACCGATTTCGCGCCGGTGACCGCCGGGGCGGCCCCCTCTGTCGCGGGTTTTGGCTTGGACGCGAAAGGCCCTGCGCCGTCTTGACACCCGGCCAGCGCAATCCCGCAAGCCGCCAGAAGAACAAATCGATGGATCATAATGCCTGCCATGCTCCGAACCCCAATCGCGTGTTCTGTGACACGCTTGCGTCATAGGCCCGCAAAACCGGGCTGTTGTTTCGGCGCATGATACAGTCCCAGCGCCTGACAGGGAAGGGTGCGTGATGGCATGCGCGGAAAACACCGCGTGATGGGGCAGGGCAGGGGCCGCGTCGGCCCTGCTGGCGCGGCAAGGGCTGGCGTTGATGCTTGGTTATGCGTTTGGGCGATGGCGCGATTTGGGGTTGAGAGCGTGAGGTTCTTGCAAGTCGCTAGGCCTTGAGCGCGGCAGACCGGCTCAGGGCTGACAACAGATCGGTCCGCGTGATGATGCCAATGATCCGGTCGCCTTCCATCACCGGAACAGCCTCAGCGCCGCCATCCGACAGCAGGGGCAAAAGGGCCGAGACGGGGTCCGTCGGGGAGACGGCAGGCAGATTTGTGGTCATCACCTCGGCCGCGCGGATGATCCTTGCGCCCTTTTCGCCGCGCAGGGCAGCCATCGCTGCGCCAAAACCGGTGTTCCAGCGCAGGGCATCCCGCCTTGCCTGGCGGATGAGATCAAGCTGAAAAATCACGCCCAGCAGTTCATCGCGGTCTGTAACGACGGGGATCGACGTAAATGCGTGTTTGCGAAACAGATCGACAACCTGCGCCGCCCGCGTCTCTGCCCGCACCGTGACCAAATCGCGTGACATGATCGCGCCGCAGGTCATTGACCCAAGGATGTGCCCGGCGGCAACCTGTTCGGCAGCGGCGATCAGGCGGGCCAGATCTTCGACCCCGAGGTTGGCCGATTGCCGATAGTCGGCCAGAATCCGGGCCAGTTCCTCAGGTTCCAGACCCAGTCGTTGCTGTGCGGCCTTGTCGGTCGTGGCATGTGGACCCGCGGCCTGCGGCAGGCGAAACGGATACATCCGCCCGTTCAGCCGGTGCCACGCCATCGCCGCAACGACCAGAAATGTTGTGCCGAGCAAGACCGGAACAAAGACGAACGTCAAACCAAGCGCATCCATAATCGCTGGATTGAGCGCCGCCAAAAGAGCGACAGCCCCGCCGGGCGGATGCAGGCATCGGAAAAGATACATCGCCCCCACCGACAGGAAGGCAGATGCCCCGATAGCGACCGTCTGGTTTTGGGTGACGTGGTGCACGGCCAGTGCCAGAAGTGCGGCAATGGTATTGCCCATCACTGCAGACCAAGGTTGTGCCAGCGGGCTATTGGGCAGCGCGAACAAGATCACGGCCGTGGCCCCCATCGGCGCGATCAGAAACGCACCCGAGGTCAGGTCAACCTCAGGCCCAAGGAAAAGCGCGGCGCAGATCAAAAGCGCCAGTGTCGCGCCCACAGCGCCGACCAAAGTGTCACGCGCATTGGCCGGTCCGATAACTGGCCCAAAGGGGCGTAGCCGCGCTAGGCCACGGTGCAGCATCGACTGTGGCTTGGCGAAAGGCGTCTTTTGGCGCTGTGTCATAAGGGCCGCTGTGTCCGCGGGGCGCATGCTCTGGCGGTCTGACGGGCCAGAGGTGCCGCGGTGGCCTCGTTCGAGGGCCTATGTCGAAACGTTTTGTCGCCCATCGTGCCACCGCCCCAAGAAAACCGTCTGTTTTTTGGACGCGGCGGCGGCGCTTTGCAAGGAAAACAGGCGGGAAAGGTCTTTATGGCCGTGGCAAGCCCACCTCAACGCGTAGCGCTTTGTGCATCACGGAAGGGCACGGGCGGTTTGCGGCGCATCTGTTGCACCACAAACCGCCCGCTTTTGCCGGGGAGTTACCCGAGCAGGGCAAGAATTTCCGTCGCTGCTGCGGCAGAGGACGCCGGGTTTTGCCCGGTGACCAGCGTGCCGTCACGCAGGACGAAACTGGACCAGTCCGCCCCCTTTTCGTAGTGACCGCCGTTGGCCTTGAGCATGTCTTCCAGCAGGAAAGGCACGACGTTGGTCAAGCCGACGGCCTCTTCTTCGCTGTTGCTGAACCCTGTCACGCGGCGACCGGACACCAGCGGCGTGCCATCAGCGGCAACTGTGTGGCGGAACACGGCTGGCGCGTGGCAGACGGCGCCCACTGGGCGACCTTCTGCGGCAAAGGCCTCGATCAGGCGCTTGCTGTCGGGGTCTTCCGCAAGATCCCAAAGCGGGCCGTGGCCGCCGGGGTAGAACAGTGCGTCAAAGTCCGCCATGGCCACGTCAGACAGTGTAAGGGTCGCCGCCAGTTGCGCTTGTGCTGTTGCATCGGCCTTGAAGCGGCGGGTGTCATCGGTCTGTGCGCCGGCGTCATCGCTGGAAGGGTCAATCGGTGGCTGCCCCCCTTTTGGCGAGGCCAGCGTGATCTCCGCGCCTGCGTCTTTGAAGACATAGTAGGGGGCCGCAAATTCCTCCAGCCAAAAGCCGGTCTTTTTGCCTGTGGTGCCCATTTGATCGTGCGAGGTCAGAACCATCAGAATTTTCATGTGATTTCCTTTCGGGAATTCAGTGTTGGCCGACGCGGATCACGCGCTTGCCAAAGTTTTCACCCTTAAGCAGGCCAATGAAGGCGGCGGGTGCGTTTTCCAGCCCGTCGATGATCTCTTCGCGGTATTTCACTTTGCCGCTTTCAATCCATGCCGCCATTTCTGCCGCAAATTCGGGGTAGAGGTGGCCGAAGTCGTCAAAGATGATAAAGCCCTGAACCTTGATCTTTTTCCGCAGGATCTGCCCCATCAGCCAGTTCATCCGATCTGGCCCGGCGGGCAGTTCGGTTGCGTTGTACTGCGAGATCAGCCCGCAAACCGGCACACGCGCGTTGGGGTTAAGCAACGGGATCACCGCATCCAGAACCTTGCCGCCGACGTTTTCAAAGTAGACATCGATGCCCTTCGGACTTGCCTTGGCAAGTTGTTCGGCGAAATCGGCGGATTTGTGGTCGATGCAGGCGTCAAACCCCAATTCCTTTACGGCATAGGCGCATTTTTCAGCCCCCCCCGCGATGCCCACCACACGGCAGCCAAGGATCTTGCCGATCTGACCGACCGTTGCCCCGACGGGGCCGGTGGCAGCGGCGACAACGATGGTTTCGCCTGCTTTTGGTGCCCCGATCTTGGTCAGCCCCGCCCAGGCGGTAAAGCCCGGCATGCCCAAAATTCCAAGCGCCCAGGACGGGTGGCGAGGGTCTTGGCCCAGATTGGAGACGCCAACCCCATCCGACACCGCGTAATCCTGCCAGCCACTATAGCTCAGCACCCAGTCACCCGGCTCGAACCCGATGATCTGTGAGGTCACAACGCGTGCGACCGTCCCGCCGACCATCACGCCGCCCAACGCGACCGGAGCCGCGTACGAGGCCGCATCGCTCATCCGGCCCCGCATATAGGGGTCAAGCGAAAGGAATTCCGTGCGCAGCAGCATCTGGCCTGGGCCCGCTGTCGGGATGTCCGAGGTGGTGAGGGTCAGCGTGTCTTTGGTCGGCTCGCCCTTGGGTCGCGCGGCCAAGACCAGTTGGCGGTTGGTTTTATCGGTCTGTGTCATGTCAGGTTCCTTTTCAAAGCGCCGCTTGCAGAATGCGGCGCGCGGTGTCTGGGGTAAGTGGGGTTGCAAAGCGGGGATTGGGCTCAATTCCACCGAATTCGACGGGCTCGCGCGGGCCAAGGGCCGCACGGACTTGTGCCAGAACGTCGGTGCGTTCCGCGCTGCCACCGCCATAGACCAGAAGCAACTTGGCCTGTGCCGGGGCTTGGGCGCCAAGATCGGCAATACGGCCCTTGCCGAAAAGAATATGTGTCGGATTGCACAGATCCAAGTTGTTCATGGGGTGGATTCCTTCGTGTTCAACTGGTTGGCGCATGGGCTGTGCCAACGGCGTAGAAAATAGACCGGTCGTCTAGTTGTTTGGCAAAAAAGGGGTCAGGGCACGGGAATGGCCTTGCCCGTCGCGGTCATTGCCGCCACCAGCGGGGCATCGCTGCGCGACAGCCCGGCAATAAGGCTTGCCCCCAACCATTGGTGATAGAGCGACTGCGCCAGCGATTTGGGGTCAGCCAGCGGCGCGATGGAGCCTTCGGCGACCCCTTGCTCTAGCGTCTCGGCAAGACTGTCGATCATATCCGCAACGCCGCGTTGCAAGATCGCGCTCATGTCGGGCGAAAGGTCTGCGACCTCGGCCGACAGCTTGACCACCAGACAGCGGTCCTGAACTGCAGGGCCGGTTTGCTTTTTCAGCCAATCGTCAAAATATCCCAATAACCGATCCCGCGCGGTCTGGTCTGGATTTCCCAGCGTGCGGCCAAGGCTTTCACGATACTGCTGCACGAAGTCTGTGAGCAAAGCGCAGCCGTAGGCCTCTTTTGAAGGGAAGTAGTGGTAGAACGACCCCTTGGGCACATCCGACGCCTTCAAAAGCGCGCTTAACCCGACCCCTGCATAACCATGCTGCGCCGTAAGGCTGCGGCCAACGGCCAATATGTGACTGCGTGTGTCTTTGGTTTGCGGGTTCATGAGGTGACTGTAACGCATAGTAGACCGGTCGTCTAGTGAGGTGCGCGGGCTGCGCTCGTGCCGTTGCGTCACAGTGTGGCGCAAACGGAAAGGATGGCGCCTCGCATCCGGCGGCGCTGAAATGTCGGGCAACGGGTTGATCAGGGCCGCGGCGTGGGGAAGGGGCTGTCACTGTCTGCTGCCGTCAGTGATCCGAGGCACTTCAGAAGTGGTCTGACGTTTTCGGAAGATTAGTCGGGGTGAAAGGCACTGGCTTGCCCCTATTGAAATCGCAGCGACAGGATCATCGACAGCATTCGTTTCGCAGGCTTCGACCTCCATCGCCGGACGGGCCAGTTGATGCGGGCGTTGGTGGCGCTGCCGGTCGGTGCCCTTACGTTCCAGAGCATGCCGGGATCTGTGGGACGCTCCGGGGCGGCGGCCTTGCCGCAGACCTCTGCACTGCCCTATGATGGCAGCCATCAGAACGGCAACCGGGGATGGACACGATGCTGACCACCAGACCGTTTCGGTCCAACAAGAAAATGGCCGAACAGGTCCGCAACGCGGTCAGCGACTACATCCGCGAAAATGGACTAAAGGCCGGGGACCGCATCCCGACCGAGGCCGAACTTTGCGCCGCCTACGGCGTTTCGCGGCCCTCGGTCCGGGAAGCGTTGCGGTTGTTGGAACAAGAGCGGCTTATCGTGACCGAACATGGTCGCGGCCGCTTTGTGACCGCCGCTGCGGCCTTGAATGTCGCCCGCCCCATTACCGCGTTTGAAAGCATCAGCGTGATGCTGGCGGCGCTGGGCTATGTGCATGACACGCAGGTGCTGTCGGCCCGAACCGTCCCGGCCAATTCTGACGTTTTGGCGGCCGAGGCCCTTGGTGTGCCGCCGGAGGCCGAGTTGTTCGTGCTGGAACGCCTGCGCGAGGCGCAAGGGCAGGTGTTGGTCTATTCGATCGACGTGATCCCGTCGGCGCTGCTGGGGTCGGCGCCTGATCAGACCTCGGCGTCGGGGTCGGTGAATGCGCTTTTGGCGCGGGCGGGGCAAAAGCCGGTGATGTCGAGTGCCAACGTCGCCGCGACGTTCCTACCCAACGGCGTGTTGAGCGGCCCGGCCAGCACCGAGCCGTGGCTGCTTGTCACCGAAACCTGCCTGTCCGAGGCGGGCACCCCGGTGCTTTTCGCCCGCGATTATCACCGGGGATCGCTGATCTCTTTCAATTTCTCGCGCCAATAGCGCGGTGCGGGAACGCCGGGTGTCAGTGCAGTACCTGCTGCAAGAACGCCTTGGTCCGCTCGCTTTTCGGCGCCGAAAAGAAGGTCGAGGGCGGGCCCTGTTCCACGATCCGACCCGCATCCATGAAGATAACCCGGTCTGCGACCTGCCGGGCAAAGCCCATCTCATGGGTCACCACCGCCATCGTCATACCTTCTTCGGCAAGGCCAACCATCACATCCAGCACTTCCTTGACCATTTCCGGGTCCAATGCCGAGGTAGGCTCGTCAAACAGCATCACTTCGGGTTGCATTGCCACGGCGCGGGCGATGGCGACGCGCTGCTGCTGGCCACCTGAGAGTTGGGCCGGGTATTTCAACGCCTGTTCGGGAATACGCACTTTTGACAGATAGTGCATCGCGCGCTCTTTGGCCTCTGCCGCAGACAGCCCCCGGACCAGCCGCAGCGGCAGCGCGCAGTTCTCCAGCACGGTCAGGTGCGGGAACAGGTTGAATTGCTGAAACACCATGCCGACCTTGAGCCGGATGTTTTCGACCACGCCTTGATCCCGGTTAAGCGCAATACCCGCCACGTTGATCGCGCCACTTTGAAAGCCTTCAAGCGCATTCACCGTGCGGATCAGGGTGGATTTGCCCGAACCAGAGGGGCCGCAGATCACCAACCGCTCGCCCTGCGTTACCGTCAGATCGATGTCATGCAAGACCTGCAACGCCCCATACCACTTGTTCAGGCCGATGATCTCAATGGCAGGGGCCGCCGCGTTCAGGGGGATCATCGCGAAGCCGCCTTGTTGAAATGGGTCTCGATCCGTTTTTGGAGCAATTCCAGCACGATCGACATTGACCAATAGATCAGGGATGCCGTGACCATCATTTCAATGTGCCGGAACTCGCTCTGGCCTTGGGTGCGGGCCAAATACATCAGCTCCCATACGCCGACGACTGAGACGAGCGAGCTGTCTTTAAGCATCGAGATAAATTGGTTCCCGGTCGGCGGAATGATCACCCGCATGGCTTGCGGCAGGATGATCCGGGTCATGACAGCCGTGGGGCGCATGCCCAAGGCGCGGGCGGCCTCCCATTGCCCTTTGGGGATGCTTTCGATCCCGGCGCGGAAAATCTCTGTCATATAAGCGCCATAGCAGAGCGACAGCGCCGCGATGCCGGTTGGCACTGCATCAATGACATAGCCAAGCTGCGGCAGTCCCAGATAGATCATGTAGATCTGCATCAGGAGCGGCAGCCCCCGGAAGAGCGAGGTGTAGAAATGGGCGATCCCCTGCGCAATCCCGTTGGAGGACAGTTTCGCGACCGCCCCCACCAGCGCCAGCACCGTCGCAATCACGATGGATATGGCCGAGATATACAGCGTTGTGACCAGGCCCTGCGTGATCAGAAACCCGATCTTGCGCTGGATGAAGGCAAAGCTCAGGTCAAAGGAATAGAAGAACAGCAAGATCAGCGCCGCAAGCTCTCCCCAGACCAGCCAGACTTGCTGGCGCAGGGGCAGGCGCATCACGACAAAGATGTTGAATCCGACCAGCGCCGTCACAAAGGCCGCGGTCAGCAGGTTCAACGGGCCACCCTCTGACCATGGGGCAAGGCCCAGCACCATCCGCCCGATGCCGCTTTCCCCCGCGTGAAACCACCAAAGCCCGCAAAAGATCGCGGCCAACAGCGGGACGAAGACCGCAGGCCGGGTCAACATCGGCGGATAGTCGATATTGTCTCTGTAATGCATCTGCTTAGCCTTTGCGTTCGCGCCACAGGTCCATGGCCTGATACTGCCAATAGGTTAGTTGGACAGCGGCCATGCCGACAATCCCGCCCGTCCAGTCCAGCCCAAAGGGCGCGTATCGGCGGTAGCGGTCCGATTGTCCCAAAAGACCTTCGGCCACCACGCGCCCCCCGATGGCGGTGGTATTCATCCCGTGCCCGCCAAACGCTGTGCAATACCAGATGCCAGAGGGCAGCTTGCCGATCTGTGGCATCTTGTGGCGGGCGTAGGACATGAGGCCCGTCCAGACCGTGTCGATCTCCAGACCCGCTAGCTGCGGATAGGTGTCGGTCATGGTCTTGTGCAGCAACGCGCCCAAGTCGCGCGGTTCGGTGGTGCGGGTGGTGATCTTGCCGCCCCACAACACGCGGCGACCTTCATCGACGAGGCGGTAATAATCCCCCGCCCGTCGGTCGTCGCCGATGGCAGAGCGGGTGTGAATGGCGCTGGCAATCAGGTCAGGCGCGGCGCGGCTGATCATCACATAAGTGGCGATGGGCAAAAAGGCGCGGTGCAGCTCTGGCAACAGGCGGTCGGTATAGCCACCGGTGGTGACCAAAACTTCGCGCGCAGCGATACGGCCCTGCGGGGTGGTTACCGTCCACCCCCCCAAGGTGCCTTGGATATTTTGCGCCGGGGTCGCTTCGTGGATCACCGCGCCGGCCGCTTCGGCCGCACCCGCAAGGCCCAGACAATAGGCCAGCGGATCGAAGTGGAAGGCGTTCAGGTCATGCAGCGCTTGGTGATAGCGGGGTGAGCTCACCTGTTGCGCCAAGGCCGCACGATCCAGATGGGTGACCTGATAGTCAAATTCCTTGGCAAGCCAGTCGCGGTGGTCCAGAAGGCCCCGGCCCGGATCATAGCGCACGGCCCCGATGATGCCGGGGCAGGGGTTGGCCGCAGCGATCCCCAGCGTCCGGATGTTGTCCGCCACGATCCCCACGCCTTCGACTGACAGCCGGAACAGCTCTTTGGCCGCATCCGCCCCGACGCGGGCCGCGATCTTGTCATAGCCCAGCGCATAGCCCGGGCTGACAAAGCCGCCGTTGCGCCCCGAGGCCCCCCAGCCCACGCGCCGCGCCTCGACCAGCACTACCTTGCGGCCCGCCTTGGCCAGATGATGCGCCGCGGTAAGCCCTGCAAGCCCGCCACCGATGATGCAGACATCGGCCTCGATCCGCGCGCTTAAGGGGGCATGCAGCGGAATGTCGGCAGGCGCCTGCCGACGATACCAGACATCGGCATAGGCGTTCGAAGGCTTAGTGGTCATAATTGTCTCATCGAAATGTACGGAACGGAAAAGGAAGGCGCGCGGACAGGGCCGCGCGCCATCAAAGGCTTAGTTGCTGTAGTCTTTGCCATACCATTTGGTGGTCAAGGCGGTCAGCGTGCCATCGGCTTTCATCGCCGCGATGGTCTCGGTGACTTTGGCAGTCCAATCGGCATCGCCCTTGTCGGCGACAACCACCAAAGGCTCACGGAAGGCGTAGTCACCCGGCAGGATCTTGATCGGGTAGCCGTTCTTGATCGCGCCCAAGACCGTCTGTTCACCCGCGATGACCGCATCAATCCGCACCCCGTCGCCCAAACGCAGATCGTCAAACGGCAGCATGGATTCGCCGTAGGTTTTCACCTCACCCGGTTCCAGCCAGTATTCGATCGGCGCAACGTCCGGCGCATCAATGACCAGATTGCGGTTGATGTATTCCTCTGATGTGGTTGCCGTTTCCACGCCGATTTTCTTGCCGTTCAACTGCTTGGGGTCGGTAACGGTGCTGTCGTTGTTCACGACAAAAACATAGGGCGTGTAGTAATAGATCCCGGCGAAATCCAACACTTCCGAGCGCGGTTTGGTCGGGGTGATTGATCCGACGGCAATGTCCCAACGCCCGCCCCAACGCCCGCCAGTCATCACGCCCCAATCGGGGGTGTCAAATTCTGCGGTCACGCCAAGACGTTTTGCGATCTCATTGGCGACATCGATATCAAAGCCGACAAGCTGGTTGCTGTCATCGAGGTAGCTCTGCGGAGGCCAGCTTGCGTTGGTCGCCACTTTTAGCACTTTGCTCGTCTCTACCCGGTCCACCGTTTCGCCCGCAAAGGCGCTTGGTGCCAATAAAACGGCGGCGAGTGCGCCCATCAAAGCCAATTTCATCATCGTCTTCTCCTCTCGTATTTTCTGCGCAATACCGCAGCCTCTGGTTCAGTGGACGCATGTTGTCATACGTCTGTCAACATTCAGCTTCCCCCGCTCCCAGCGCCCGAAGCGCCTGAGGAAAGCCGCCGACATGGCAGCAAGTGCGCGCCGCAGCATCCCGTCCGCGCGCAAGGCAGGCGGCAAGTGGCTGCGCCTGCGACCAGGCCGAAAGGAATCCCGCGATGAAGGTGTCCCCGGCCCCTGTCGTGTCCACCACTTGCGGGACTGCCAGACTAACCGTTGCGACCACCGTGCCGCCTTCGCTCGCCATGCTGCCCATCGGGCCGCAGGTTACAACGGCAACGCGGCTACCCAAGGCGTGCAGTTTTTGGAGTGCCGCCAGAGCCAACGGTTCCGATGGACCGACCGAGTCAAAGCCGATCTCCAGCCCCGCCGCATCTGCATTGACGGCGACATCTTGGGAAAAACGGATACCCCGGCCCGCTAATGCGGCCCGCAGTGCGCCAGAACCGTTGAACCAGCCGATATGGACGTGATCCATGCTTGCCAGCCGCAACATGTCTTGCGGTGTGGGGCGATAGAGGGCCGATGTGCCGAATTCTTCAAAGGCAATGATGCGCTCGCCAGCGGCATCGACGTCGATGTCGGTATAGGCGGTGGGCGCGTCCAGCTCTTGCAGATGGTCCAGCACCACACCGTTGCTTGCCAGGGCGTCGCGGGTCCAGCGCCCCGCCGCATCCCGGCCAATGGCGCCAAAATAGCTGCACCTCTCGCCCGCCAGGGCCAGCTGAACCGCCACATTGACCGCGTTGCCCCCCACAGCCGCTTGGCCCAGTGGCTTATACCGGTCGATGCAATTATCGCCCAAGGTGGCAAAGCGCACGGGGGTCGGGTTCATCGCTGGCTCCATTGGCGGACCTTAATACGCGACACGTTTGTAGTAGCGGCGCGTTTCCAGCGGGTGATCGCGCATCACTTCCAGATGGGCCGAAAGCCGCTCCAGCATGGTTGCCATGAACGCCGGAGACAACAGGCCGCGCAAGCGGGCAGACAGCCCTTCGGGCACGAAAGCGGCCGTATCCAGAACGGTGAAATGGTCGGTATACTGCGGCGCGAAATTGGCAACCCGGTCAGCCAATGGGCCCGCCTCATCTTCGCCGCGCAGCAAGATCAGGCTGACCTCTTTCTCGATCAATTCCAACGGGCCGTGGAAGAAGTCTGCGGCATGGACAGGGCGCGTCCTGATCCACTGCATCTCTTCCAGAATACAGGTCGCGTAGTAGTTGGCGGCGGGCCACATGTTCCCGGCCGCCGTGAACATGTGATAATCGGCCCCGGCAAGGATGCGGGCGAAAGCCTCTGCCTTGGGCTCAAAAGCGCGCTTGGTGGCCAGAAACGCTTCGGGCGCGCGCTGCAAATCGGCCAGATCGGCGTCATAGCTGGTGCTTTCGCCGCGGGCCTTCATAACCGAAAGGGCAACCAAGAGCGCCTGAATGTAGAAGGACTCGCTTGACGTGTCATCCGCTGCAAAGTTCACCAATGCGGGATTGCCCCCACGCCCCAGCGGCGTGTCGGCATGACCAACAAGCGTGATCACCCGCGCGCCAATGGCCTGCAAATGCTCCAGCAAGGCCACGCTTTCCGTGGTCGATCCCGACAGCGATGGCATGACGACGACAGACCGCGCCGTCAGATTGCGGTTGCCGCAGGCCAAAAGCTCGGCCGGATAATCGCGGAAGACCGCAAGGCCGGAACTCCGCTGCAACAGTTGAATGGCGGGCTCCATAAGATAGGCGACTCCGCCAGTGCCCAGAAAGAACAGGTTCTCTGCCCCCGCCGCAATCGCATCTGTAATCGCCGCATCAATTTCCGGGGCAAGAGCCACCGCGCCCCGTTGGATGGATAGAAAGCGGGCTTCGTCGAAATTGAGCATGGCAGGTCCTTGGGGTGCGGCCGCGAAGGGGCGGTTTATGTTGTCTGACAACCAAGTTGTCAGACAACATAAACCATCCGCAATTTTTCCTGTCAACCGCCTTGGCCGCAGCAGGATAGACCGCACGGGCAGGGCCACACCCAACCCGGGATGGCCGCCAGAAACCCACAGTTCCGCCTTCTGACCCAGCGCAGCCTGACCGCCGCCGCCAGGGTTCACGAAACAGCAAGCGCGCGCAGGCGGGGGCCGTCAAAGTTGCCGCCGCACAACAAGACCACGTTGTTCTTGCCCGCATGCACCTCCGGCATCTTCAGGTAAGCCGCCATCGCAAGCGCCGCAGCACCCTCGACCAGCATGTTTTCCTCCCGTGCGATCAGGCGCAGGGCGTGCAGGATCTCGTCCTCATTGCAGGTCACCACCGCATCGGTAACAGCCATTGCCAGTGGCAGGGTCACCGTGCCTTCGTCGATGCCGCCGGCAACCGCATCGGCCAGCGTCTCCAGATGGGCACACTCAACCACCTTGCCCGCCTGCATGGACAGGGCAAGCGCTTGTGAATTGGCTGCGGCGGCCCCGATGATCCTTGTCGCCGGGCTAAAGGCCTTGATCACCGCGCCAATCCCGCTGATCAGGCCGCCACCGCCCATCGCAATGAACAAGGTGTCGATTGGTGCGGCTTGTTCAAGCAATTCCAGCCCGATGGTGCCCTGACCCGCGATCACCTCTGCGTCGTTATAGGGCGAGATATAGCGGGCGCCGGTTGTGCGGGCGAGATGTTGGGCGTGTTGCTCGGCCAAGCCCGTCTCGGCACCGTGCAACACCACCTCAACCCCATAAGACCGGATTTTAGCCAGTTTCTCGGGAACGACGCTTTCCGGCAAGACGACGGTCAGATGCACTCCCAAGGATTGTGCGGCGCGTGCGGCCCCAATCCCGTGATTGCCCGAAGAGGCCGTGATCAACCGCTGGTCTGAGGCGGCAGCTGTCATCACCGACGCGGCGCCTCTGATCTTGAAAGACCCGGTCGTCTGAAAATTCTCGGCCTTGAAGGCAAGTGCGCCGCCACGGGCGTTGCGTGCCGGAAGCAGCGGGGTTTCATAAACATGTGCGCGGATGCGGCGGCGCGCCCGCACTGACAAGGCCGCGGACTGTGTGATGAGGTCGTTCATTGCAGTGCCAACTTTCGTTCCTGTGTCATTGTGCAGTCACGTGCCTGGCCCGGGCGAGCACGGTGCGTGCCATTGCGATGTCTTGTGTCGCAACCCCGGTCAGATCAACGATGGTTATGTCTTGCGGGCGGGTCCGGCCGGGGCTTGTCCCGCCCAGCACCGCGCCCAGTTCGACGCAATCGGTGGCTTGGATCAAGCCTGCGGCGTGCGCGGTTGCGAATTCGCCGTGATCCAGACTTTGCGACAGCATGTCCGCAACCCGCACATCGGCCTTGGCAACAAGGTCGGTCGCAAGCTCTTGCTTGCCCGGGCTGTCTGCCCCGATGGCAGTGATGTGGCACCCGGCACCGACCCAAGCGGCTTGAACCAACGGAGTGTTCGCCGGCGTGGCTGTCACGATCACATCAGCGCCGCGGCACGCGGCCTCCAGATCGGGGGCCGACTGCACCAGTTGGCCCACCCCTGCCAGCCTTGCAACCAAAGCCGCCGCACGGGCGGGGTTGCGGCCCCAGATGGTGATTTCGGTATCCGCCGGGGCCAGCAGATGCAGCGCGCGCGCCACCCAATAGGCCTGCGTGCCACTGCCCACGATCAGAAAACGGCGCGCATCGGGCCGACACAGCGCCAGGGTGGCCACCGCCCCCCCAAGGCCCGTGCGCAAATCGGTCAGATAGCCCTCGTCGCTGAGCAGCGCCTCCAACTGCCCGGTCTTGGCCGAGAAGACCAGCACGACCCCAGAGCTGGACGGCAAGCCAAGCGCTGGATTGTCGTAAAAGCCCGACGCGATCTTAACGGCAAAAACCTCATCCCCGGTGATATGGCCGTATTTGATGTGGCAGTCGCCGTTGGCCTCCGGAAAGCCAAGGTAACCAACGGGCGGAACCGTGGCCCGACCGTCACTGACCGCGATATAGGCATCGCGCACGGCGGCGGCGGCCCCCCCATCCACGGTAACAAGCTGTTCAATCCGCTGGCGGGAGAGGGAAATCATTCGGGCGCCTGTCTTGGCAGCGTTAGGGAGAGGTCCGGCGGCATCAGTTTTGTAACGCGATCAATGCCGACTGTGCCAAAAGCATGGCGCCGGGGCCGATGGCCGCATCGTTGAAGTCATATTTTGGCTGGTGCAACCCGGCCTCTGGCATCAATTCCCCGTTGCCCAAAAAGGCATAGGCACCAGAGATATGCGCCAATAGGTCGCCGAAATCATCGCCACCCATCGTGGGGGGCAGCGGTTCTGCCTTGGTCAAGCCTGCGGTCTGCGCGGCTTGCCGCAGGATGTCGCGCTCTTGCGGGGCATTATTCACCGGGCTGCACAGCATGGCATCGAAGGTCAGCGTCCAATTGCACCCGGCAATGTCGGCTGCGGCCCGCGCTACCGCCTTCACGCGGTCACGCAGATGCATCAGGGTCGCCGTGCGAAAGCCCCGCAGCGTGCCGGTCAGTTCGGCCTCTTGCGGGATTATATTCTGCGCAAAGCCGCCCTTAAAACTGCCGACCGTCACGACCGCGCTTTCCAGCGGATCAACCGAGCGGGCAACAGCTTGCTGGATGCCGGTCATGAAATGCCCGCCTGCGAGAAGCGGGTCGCCCGTCAGATGTGGGGTCGACGCATGCCCCCCAGCCGCCGAAAACCGCAGCGTAAACTCCGAGGTGCCCGCCATGGCCGGGCCGTCATGCACCATGACCGCGCCCAAGGGCACCCCCGGCCAATTGTGCAGACCAAAGATCTGGCGCATCGGAAACCGCGTGAGCAACCCGTCGTCCAGCATCATCCGCGCCCCGCCAAAGCGTTCTTCTGCGGGCTGGAAAATCAGGTGAACCTGACCTGCGAAATCACGGTGCCGCATCAGGATCATCGCCGCACCCAGCAGAATAGTCACGTGGCCGTCATGGCCACAGGCATGCATTTTGCCACTGTGGCGTGACGCATACTCCAGCCCGGTGCGTTCGCTGATCGCCAGCGCATCCATGTCGGCGCGCAGACCGACGCCGGGGCCATCGGACTGGCCCTGAATGGTGGCGACCAAACCATGGCCGCCAATATCGCCTTCAAAAGGCACGCCCAGTTCAGTCAACCGATCAGCGATGTAGCGGGCCGTCATCGCCTCTTCGCAGGATAGTTCCGGGTGCTGATGCAGATGCCGCCGGACCGAGACGAGCCAACTGAGATCATGCGCGGACAACATCGGCTTCCTCCCCAATATGGAATGTATTGTCCAAGATAAACTTATTTGTATAAGCTATGGCAAGACCCGTAATGGCCCTTGCATGATGAAATCCACCCCTTCCGGCACGACGCACCTGACCGCCTTTCACGGGGTGTGCGACGCGATTGCCTTGCTGCTGCAACCGCAGGCCGAGGTGGTGTTGCACGATCTCGCGACAGAGTCCGTCGCCTATATCGCCAACCCGTTTTCCCGCCGCGACATCGGTGAGCCGTCGCTCTTGCATGAGATCGACTTTCGGCCCGAAGTGCGGCTGATCGGCCCCTATGAGAAGATCAACTTTGACGGGCGCCGGCTTAAATCGGTCAGCGCGGTGCTCAGAGACGTCGGCGGGCGGGCCATCGGGGTCTTGTGCATCAATCTGGATGTCACACAGCTTCAATCGGCCATTGATCTGCTTGCCTTGCTGACGCGTGTGCCCCCGAACGAAGGCCAACCCGCCGTCTTGTTCAAAGAAGACTGGCATGAGCGGATCAACCAATACATTCACCGCTGGACGGGCTTGCACGGCACCGCCATTGCCGACATGAGCAGAGATCAGAAAAGACAGCTGGTTCTTGAACTTGCAAGCGACGGTGCTTTCGAGGGAAAGCACGCAGCCGCCTATATCTCGCGCGTCCTTCAGATGGGTCGCGCGACGGTTTACAACTACTTGCGCGCGGCCAAAGAAACGAATGGCGCGCGCGTCAACAGTAAGGAAAGCTGAGCCATGGAATTCAGGACCGAACTTTGCGGCGGGACGGTCGTGACCTTTGCAGGGGGCAGCCTGTCAGAAACGGTTCGGGTCGGCTTTGCCGCCCTGCAGCAAGGCCGGTGCCTTATGATCACCGACCGCACGCCGTTTCATCCGCTTAGCCTGACCTGGCCCGACCAACCCGGCGACCGGGGCTGGATGACAACGGCCGCGGGGGTGCGCGCAGCAGTTCTGGACAGCCACGAGGGGTTGCTCAGCGAGGCACGGGGCCTTCTTTTCACCGGTGACGACGCACTGAACCAACGCCGCAATGATCCGGATCTGCGCTCAGTTGTCGTGCATGTGGTCGATTCCGATGCTGCGCCGCAGATCGGCGATGTCGTGATGCTGGCGGTAGATCCCGCCTATCGGGCCGCATTGTCGTTGCAACACACAGGCGTTCACCTTGCCGCGCTGGCACTGAACCAAGGGGCGGCGCAATTTTGGACGAAAGAGCATGCCGATGTGGATTCCCTTGGGATTCCCAACTTCGACAAGGCCGCTGTCACCGGATCGGGGATCACGGAAACGGCGTCGACCGATGTCTACCGGATCGGCAAATCCTTGCGAAAGAAGGGCTTTGACCGCGACTCATTCGTTGCCGATCTGGCGGCGCGGACCCAGACGATCAATGACACCCTGTGCCGCATGCTTTTGTCCGCAGCACCGGTGGTGGTTACCCCAGGCGCGGGCGCCCTTGATGACCGGCGCCAGTGGTCGACGGTGCTGGACGGTGCCGCGGTCTCCATGCCTTGCGGCGGCACGCATGTCTCCAACCTTTCGCAGATCGCCGGGATCACTGTCGCCCTTGCACCCTCTGACGACGGCTTTACCATGGTGACGACAGCCGAACCGCGATAGGGCCAACCGCGATAGGGCCAACCGCGATAGGGCCAACCGCGATAAGGCCAACCGCGATAGGGCCAACCGGGCCGTGACCGTCGGGCTGAACGCAGATGCGGGGCGCAGACGCGTGGGCAAGGGCCAAGCCGCAACCCGCCAGGGCCTGACACCGCCTTGTCTTTCGCGCGCGCGCCTGCAACCATCCGCATTGTCCCGATTTTCATGGGTTAGGTTGACGCATAGTGACGTTCCGTTTCCTTCACACCGCCGATTTACATCTGGATTCGCCGCTGATCTCGCTGGCGTTGCGGGATCGCGACCTAGCCGATGAGGTGGGGGTGGCCAGTCGCACCGCTCTGACCCGGATCGTTGACCTGTGCCTTGCCGAGGCAGTGGATGCCCTGCTGATCGCAGGGGATCTTTGGGATGGCGCGCAAACCTCTGCCAAGACCCCGCGGTTCTTGAAGCAGGAACTGGCGCGCCTCTCCGACGCGGGCATCCGCAGTTTCATCTTGCGCGGTAACCATGACGCGGCCTCGAAGATCAGCAAGGAGTTGGTGCCGCCGCCGCTGTGCCATGTTTTCGCAACCAAACCCGGCACCGAACGGTTCGAAGTCTCTGGCCATACCATCGCGGTCCACGGGCTTTCTTTCGCCGAGGGCGCGGTGCCGGAAAGCCTGCTGCCGCGCTATCCGGCGCCCGTGGCTGGGGCGTTCAACATCGGGATGATGCACACCAGCCTGAACGGAAGCGAAGGCCATGATGTCTATGCCCCGTGCCGGGTCAGCGACCTTGACGCACATGGCTACGACTATTGGGCGCTGGGCCATATCCACAAACGGGCGGAATATCAGGGCCGCTCGGTTGTCGTCATGCCTGGCATCCCGCAAGGCCGCGACATTGGTGAAGCTGGGGCGATGTCGGTCACGCTGGGCACCCTTGGCGATGACGGACGTCTGGCGCTGGAACAACGCTTTGTCGCGGCCTTGCGGTTTGACCGGGTGGCGGTGGATCTGACGGAGGCACGCGATTGGGCGCAGGTGGTGGCGGCGCTGACAGCGGCTCTGCGCGCCGCCGGGCAAGCGCTGCGCGCAGAAGACCATTTGGTCCTGCGCCCGCACCTTACGGGCCAGACGCCTATGGCCTTTCGCATCGCCCGCGATCTGGATCAGCTTCGCCAGGAAGCTGTTGCCACCGCTGAAGGCCAGAAGGGCCTTTGGATCGACAAGTTGGAAAACCGCACCCATGATGCGGGCGCGCCCGAAACCCGTCTTCCGGCCGATCTGGTGGCGCTTATCACCGCCGATCTGCCAAATGATCCCGCCCTGATGGCGGCCCTGACCGACCTGGCACGCGACCTTGTGCAGGATTTGCCGCCCGAATTGCGCGACTTGCTTGGCAACGACGAAGACAGCCTGCGCGCGCAATGTGCCGCTCTTTTGGCCGAAGGCACGGCACAGCTTTTGCCACGGCTGACCATGGGCGAGGGCAACTGATGCGGCTGGATCGGCTGGACCTGACCCGCTATGGCCGCTTTACCGATGCGCGGCTGGAATTTCCGGTCCCCGCCGCCGGAGCGCCCGATCTGCATGTGATCTTCGGCCCGAACGAGGCTGGGAAATCCACCCTGTTCTCGGCTTGGCTTGACCTGCTGTATGGAATTCCGCTGCGCACGCGGTATGATTTCCTGCACCCCGGACCCACCTTGCAGATCGGTGCAAAACTGACGCAGGCGGGCGGTGCGCTTGACGTGGTGCGGGTCAAGCGCAACGGGCCCAGCCTGCAGGATGCTTCCGGTCAACCCCTGCCCGAAGCCGTCATGCAGGCGGCTTTGGCGGGCCTTGGGCGTGAGGGCTACGCCGCGATGTTCTCGCTGGATGATGACACGCTGGAACAGGGGGGGACTCCATCCTCGCCAACCGGGGAGATCTGGGTGAGATGCTGTTTGCGGCCAGCGCGGGGCTGGCGGGTCTTGGGCCGCAACTGGAGGGCATCCGCAAAGAGCTGGATTCCTTTCACAAGCCCCGCGCCCGCAGCACCACGCTAAAGCTGGCCAAAGATCGGCTGCAAGATCTGGACAGGCAGCGGCGCGAGTTGGATATCACCGCCAGCGCAGCACAGAAGTTGCAACGCGATGTCACGGCGGCCGACAAGGCATGGGCCACCGCGCGGCAGGCGGAAACCGCCGCCGATGCCGCACTCCGCGCGACGGCCACGGCGCTTGCGGTTCTGCCGCAGCAGGCACGGCTGGCCCGATTGCGCGACCAATTGGCCCCGCTTGCCGCCTTGCCCGAGGCGACAGAGGCGGACGAGCGCGACTTGCAGGCAATTGAGCAAGCGCTGCACGGGCTTGCGGGCCAGCAAGAGCAGCGCGACGCGGCGCACGCCGAACTTGAAACCCGGCAGGCGGCCTTGTTGCGCGACCCCGCGATCCTGCCTCTGGCTGCGAGGATTGCCGAGGCGGCGGCATTGGACCCACTGCATCAGGCGGCCCGTGCCGACCTGCCACGTCGGCGCGACAGTCTGGCCGGGGTTGAGGCAGATCTTGCGCGACGATTGGGTGCGCTTGCGCTTGCAGGCCCCGCCGCTGACCACGCCCTTTCGCCCTCGGTCATGGCCCGCCTGCGCGCCTTGGTGGCGCGGCGGGATGTGGTCGTCCAGGCCGCGGCCTTGGCACAGGAAGAAGCGGAAAAGGCGGAACGGCGGCTGGGCGCTGCGCGTGAAAAGCTGGGCGATGTGGCTCCGGAAGATGACCTGCAAAGCCTTGCGCAACTTGTTGCCCGCCTGCGCCAAAGCGATCCGGAGGCGCAACGCACACGCGCCGCTCAGGATGCGGCCGCCCGCAACGCCGACCTGACCAATGCGCTGCACTCCTTGGCGCCGTGGCGGGGCACCGCCCGCGATCTCGCCGCGCTTGCGGTGCCAGCCCCGTGGCAGATCGAGACGTGGGAAGAGGCGGGCCAAACCGCCGAGCGCGCCCTGCGCACGGCCGCTGATACGGTTGACCGGCAGCGTGCCGCGTTGGCCGCCGCCCGTCAAACCACCCCGGCGGACCCGCGCGGCGCGCCCTCGTTGACCGAGGCGGCCCAGACGCGCGCCCGGCGTGAAGCGGCATGGGCCGCGCATCTGGCCCACCTGACGCCGTACACAGCCGCAACGTTTGAGACCGCACTTCGGCTGGATGACCGCCTGACCCTGCAACTGGCCGAGGCCATGGCCGCCGCAGACCGTGCCGCCGAGGGGGCGTTGGAATTGGCCCGTCTCACGGCCGACCTGACCGAGGCAGAGGCGGCCTTGCTGGCGCGGCAGGCGGATCAGCAGGCGCTGGCACAAACGGTCGCTGACTGTGCCGCAGGGCTTGGCCTTGCCGGCGCAGGGATCGCCGGTCTGCGGGCGTGGCTGGCCCTGCGCGACAAGGCGTTGGCGGCGCTCACCGCGCACGATCAGGCCCAAGAACTCGCTGACCCGGGCGAACGCGGCATTGGCTGAGGCGGCGTGCCATCTTGCGGCCGCGCTGACCCTTGCCGAAACCAAGGGTTTCGCGCCGCTTTGGGCCGAGGCGCTGGCGCGGCTCGATACGGCCCATCAAAGCCGGGAAGCCGCACGGCGACTGGCCGAACTGAACGCCGATTTGGGCGAACGCAAGGGTAGTCTTGCCGCTGCTGAACGGTCGCTGGAGGCATGGCGGCGGGATTGGCTGGAGGCCCGGACAGGTGAAGCCTTGGTGCGCGTGCCCGAAGGGGATGCGGGCATCGCGGCCCTGCTCGACGATCTGGATACGCTCGCGCGGCTTGAAGCTGAGCGCGCCGAACTGGCCGACCGCATCACAAAAATGGAGGACAACAGCCGCGCCTTCCAAACGGCCACCGCATCCCTTTTCGCGGTGCTGTGCCTGCCAGAGACGACGCCATGGTCAGCCATCACCGACCGCCTGACCACCGCCCAGCAGACCGAACGGGACCATCTCTCGATTGCCGAGGATCTTGCCCGCAACCATGCCGCACAGTCTCTGGATCAAGCCAAGACCGCGGCGCTGACCCTGCGGCGCACCGCCTTGGCCGACAGGTTGGCTTGGCCGGGCGAGGGGGCCTTGGCCGACCATCTGGCCACCTGCCTGCGCGCCAGCCGCCTGCGGCGCGACATTGCCGAAGGCGAGGCCGAGTTTGTCCAGCCCACGACACCCCCGCAGGATGCCACCGCGCTAGAGGCCGAGGCCGCCCGGTTGACCGATGCGCTGACCCTTGCGCGTGCCGAATCCGAGGCCAGATTTGCCGATCTGACCGAAGCGCGCCGCGCCCTTGCGGCCATTGGCGGGGATGATGCCGTGGCGCTGATTGCGGCCGAACGCGCCAACCTTCTGAATGCGTTGCAAGATCAGGCGCGAACCCATCTGGCCCAGCGCTTTGGGTTGATGGCGTTTGAACAGGGCCTGCGACGCTATCGTGACGACCACCGAAGCGGCATGCTGGCCCGCGCGTCTGAGGCGTTCCGCCACCTTAGCCGCGGCAGCTACACCGGCCTTACCGCCCAGTCCGAAGGTACTTCCGAAGTGCTGGTGGCGCTGTCCGCAAAGGGGGGCGCAAAACTGGCCACCGATTTGTCCAAGGGCACGCGGTTCCAGCTCTACCTCGCCCTGCGGATCGCGGGATATCATGAGCTGGCAAAGTCCCGCCCGCCCGTGCCCTTCATTGCCGATGATATCATGGAAACCTTTGACGATGCCCGCGCCGAGCAGGCCTTTGCGCTTTTGGGCGAAATGTCACGCAGCGGGCAGGTGATCTATCTGACCCACCACCAGCATCTTTGCGACCTTGCGCTGGTGGCATGCCCGGGTGCGCGGGTGTTTGACCTGCGGGGCGTGTGATCCGATCCCCACTTCGCAGGGTTTTGCGCAAACTGGCCGCCTATTCCGCAAACTGAAAGCGCGCCTTGATCGGCAAATGGTCAGAGGCACGGCGGGCCAAGGGGCTGTCGTGCGGCGTTACGTCCTGCAACAGGCCCTTGTGACAACTCATGATCCGGTCATAGGGCAGGAACGGGAAGCGCGAGGGGAAACTCGGCTGCGGCGCATTCAGGGAAAAGCGTTCCTGCAAGGTGCGAAAGACCGCCGCATTGCGCCACCATTCGTTCAAGTCGCCCATCAAAATCGTCGGGCGGTCGGGTAGCGTCGCGACCTTGTCGATGATCGCCCGGGCTTGCGCGGCCCTTGATCTCGGCAACAGCCCCAGATGGGTATTGACGACCCGCAAGGGCCGACCGCTGACCTCCATATCGGTGACAATCGCCCCACGCGGCTCAAATCCCGGAAGGTTTAACGTGTGAACCTGTTCGACCAAGGCATTTCGCACCAAAAGCAGATTGCCATGCCAACCATGGGCGGGGCCCGTCTGCTCCAGGGGGATCGCAATCAGGCCCAGATCGTGGCGGATCCTTTCAAGGTCAAGCAGCCCGCTGCGTGCGCCAAACCGTGTATCAACCTCTTGCAGCGCCAAGATATCGGCACCGATTTCCGAGATAACGGCGGCTGTGCGCTCCAGATCGCGGCGACGGTCCGTGCCCACGCCCTTGTGGATATTGTAAGAAGCCACAGAAAGATCAGTCGGGGAAGCCATCAGCCATATCTCCAACACGCCATGGGGCTTTTCAGCAATGCAGTTCGGTCGGGCGCGCCCCGGGCCATAGGCCTAAAGCAACCATTGAATGGGCAAGCGGCCAAGGATGTTGATCAAGAGCCGCAAGGGCAGCGTGGTATTCGGTTCAACAGTGTAAATGACCTCTTTGCCCCCGTGGTCCTGCGCGGTCCAGACAAGGGCCTGTTTGTCATCAAGGCTGACACGGTATGCCCTGGAAGCAAGGCTTTCATCAAGCCATTCCGAAAGGCCCTCCGCCATGCGCGCGCTTTCGATCAACAACCCCATTTCAGTATTTAACCTGCGGGACCGCGGATCAAAGTTAAGCGAGCCGATGAACGTGCGTTTGCGGTCAATCGTAAAGCCTTTGGCGTGCAACGCCGCCTTGGACAAATCGAACAACTCAAGCTCGCGCACCGATTGCTTTTGCCTGCTGGCACTTTTCATCTCATAAACCTCAACGCCCCCCGCGATCAAAGCCTTGCGGTAAGAGGCATAGGCCCCATGCACGATGGCGACATCCGTGGTTTCAAGCGCATTGGTCAGCGTGCGGACCCGAATGCCGCGCGCCGCAAAGTCGCCCATCAGCGCGGTGGCCGTGCGGCCCGGGACGAAGTAGGCAGAGATCAGGTCGAGGCTCAGTTGCGGCGGGCCGATCTCGGCAAAGAGCCTGCGGATCACCAGATCGCTGTCTTCCTTTCGGCCCAGCACTTTTTCCGGGTTGTCGCTAAACAGACGCGCGGGCACCCACTCCATCGGGAGGGTCATGGCGATCAACGCATCAGAGAAGGCAGAGCTGTGCACATATTCTGCATAGCGCTGCCCCATCGGCGTATCGCGAAGGGCCGCATCGCGACGCTCCAGAAACGTCTCGGAACCCGGCATGGGCTTGATCAACTTTGCAATCGGGCAGGCTGCGGGGCTGTTCCAATAGCGCAAAAAGTCGTCGCTCACCTCTGCCGCGGCGGGTCCGGCTGCCAAGACATCAAGGTCAATGTAACTCAGCGGTCCGCCCGTTTCAAAGTAGACATCACCAATATTGCGGCCGCCAACGATGGTGATCGCGGCATCAACCGTGAAGGATTTATTGTGCATACGCCGATTTAGACGCGGGAAATCAAAGGTATAATTGAGCCGCCGATAGTTGCGCAACGTAAAGGGGTTGAAAATGCGCACCTGTGCATTTGGCAGGGCGTCGAGGGCTGCAAGCTCTTGGTCCAAACCCACGGTGCCGTTGTCATCCACCAAAAGCCGCACCTTGACGCCCCGTTTGGCGGCGTCTTGCAACTCCATCAGCAAGCGAAGCCCCGTCAGATCTCCTTTCCAGATGTAGTATTGGGCGTCGATCGAGACGGTGGCCGCACGCGCCAGATGGATGCGCGCGGCGAAGGCGTCCGCCCCATTTTGCAGCGTGACCACCCCCGAAAGCCCCGGGTGCAGCGCTTCTTGCGGCAAAAGAATTTGGCCGAGCCCTTTTGCAGACCGATCCAGGACCGGGCCGTCAACAGGCCCCTCGGTCGCGGCCTTTGCCTTGTGACGCGGCAGCGGAAAAGACACCCGCATGGCATGCAGCAAAGCGGCACTGCCGCCCGCCAAAAGCCCAAGACTTCGGGCCGCTTTTCGTAAGACTTTTGACGTCTTTGAACGTTGTTTCACAGGCTTCGCACTTCAAACGCATCCCAGCAATTCTTTGGCCGATCATCGGCCCATTACGACCCGATGCGCCAAAAGCCAATCTGGCTTCAAGTGCGGTTGGGCACCTTGATCTCAATCAGATCGGGGATCTCAATCAGATATAGGATCTCAATCAGGTCTGGCACAGGTCGCCGCTTCTATACGGGTTCTGGCACGGTATTGCCACGACATGCCACTGCCGGGCGGCGTCGAACCCCGGTTCCGCCCTGGCCAGCGCAAAAATGTGCCGTGATCTAGCGCCTTTTAGCCAAGGACGGTTTGTCGGCCTCGCCCAAGGGGCAGGTGGCGCGGGTCCTGGTCTTGGGTCACTTCACGCGCTCAGTCTGGGTCAGCACGCCGCGCCAACCCAAGCGCCACCGTGCCGTGCTTGCGTGGCCTGTGCAAAGCGACCCATCCCGCTTGAGGCAACGCCGCCCTCGGCGGCTATCCGCTCTGCCTTGGCCGATTAGCGCCCGCAAAACGGCACTATACATTGGGTTTATCGACGCTTCGCCATATTCGCGGCTAAGTCGTCGGCAAGGATGCATGGGAATGTGTCCAGATTGGAGTTTTAGAATGACTAGACACCTAAATCTGCATGCGACCGCCCTTATCGCGGTTCTGGGTATGGCCCTGTTGCCGAGCGTCAGCTTTGCCGAACGTGGTGGCAATGGGAATGGCGGGGGAAATGGCGGGGGCAACGGAGGCGACCATAGCCAAGGCAACTCCCGTGCCGGCAACGACAACAGGTCGAACGGCGGTCAGCACGGAAACGGTGCTGTCGCCTCAGAGCTTCGCGGCCTGAACTCCTCACATGCCAATGCAAACGCGCGGGCGCATGCGTCGGCCAACAGCCGGGTTGGGATGAACGCCAGCTATGTCACTGCCGCCAACACGACAATGGCCGCAAACGCCGATCTGGTCGGTGCGGTGCAATCTGTGACTGACGCGCAAACGGCGGTGGATGTTGCCGGTGCGGCGCTTCAGGCTGCGATTGCTGATGGCACGGATACGACGGCGGCACAGGCGGCTTTGGATGCGGCCACGCTGTCTCTCGCAGCTGCGACGACGGCTGCGGCCAATGCGCAAAGCGAATACGATGCCGCCCTTGCCGCTGAAAATGCGGCGCTCTTGACGGCGACGGGGGGGGCGACGCTGTCGGCCGCTGCCTTAGCGCAGTATCGGGCAAATCTGGGGCTTTGACCTAGAAAGGGTGCAGAACGCCCCTTACGTGAATTTCGGCAACGCCCGACCCGCTTGGCCGGGCGTTGCGGCAAGTGCCGCGATGTAAACGCGAAACCCGGGGCCGCATGCCTCCGCAGTTCATGAAAATCGGCGAAACGGACTGATCCAACCGCCGCCTTGGCAATCGGCCTTTGATCCAGCGCTATTGCGCCGCCAGTTTGGCTTTGACGGCATCGCAGGCCTCTTCCCAGGCCGCTAAAGCGCCGCGGTCTTGCAGCAGGTCCAGCCCGCGATCCGTGATGCCCCCCGGCGTCACCAGTTCCAGCAAAAGCTGGTCCATCGGGGTGCTGCTGCTTGCGATGTTGCGCCCTGCGGCCACAGCGGTCAGCGCCGAAAGTTGCCGGGCCGATGCTGCGGGCATGCCCTGCGCCACCGACCATTCTGCGGTTAGCTGAACCAGCTTTTGAATCCAGCCATAGGCCGCCGCGCAAATCGTCGCCGTTTCAAACTCGGCTTCTGAACCCAAGGGCAACACGGGCCCAAAGGCGGACAGGAGCCGTTCCAGATCGGCATCCGCCGGAAAGAGGGTGGTCGGGCTGGCCGCTTGGGCTGCCGCGGTCAGGGGCATGATGCGGTGCACAGACACACCCGCTGGCAGCACCGCGGCCAAGCTTGCCACCTTGACCCCCGCGCAGGCCGAGGCGATCTTTTGCCCGGCGCGCCACGGCAGACCTGCCACAGCCGCGACCGCATCCTTGGGCCGCACGGCCAAAATGACCACATCCGCTGTCAGCAATTCAGCCGTGTCGGCCGCGAGCCGCAGCCCATGCCGCGCCGCAAGATCCGCCGCCTTGCCACGCGGCGACAACAGCAAGTCACGTTCCCCGGCGGCCAACAAGGCCTCGACAAGGATCTTGCCCAGATGCCCCACGCCCAGAATGCCAATCACCATGCCGCCCCCTGCCTGCCTTGCGTATTCAAGCGGCTGGGGGGTAGGCTGTCCATAGACTTCTGTCGCCGCGGGGATTTATGGACCAATTGTCAAACCTTGTGCCCCCCAATCTGCGTCCGGGTGCGACCCTGCTGGCCGAGGGCCGCGCGCTGGCGCAAGACTGGCGCTTGGGACGATCGGCGTTTATGGCCGCCACGGGTTTTGGCTCTGAGGTTGCGTATAAGGCCAGCATCACGACGCGCGTCATGCAGCACGCCCATATCGGTTTCCGCAGCGTCGACCGCACGCTTGAAGCGATACGGCAAGTGCACGGTACCTGTGCGGCGCAGGGCGTGACGGTGGACCGCTTTGGCATAACCCTCGACTGGTCGATGGGCTACCCCCAAGCCCTGCGCGCCAAAGCGGCCCGCGCGACGGGCATCGTTCTGTCCGGCCCCGAAGATTTTGCGCGCATCACGGGCGCTGTCGCGGCACCCATGCATTTTGGCGACTTCATGCTGGGCCTGCCGGGGGCACTGGAAAATACCAAGGCGGCGATTGCGGCGGGGGCAACCTCGCTTGGGAACCTTGGTCAGTATTTCACTTTCCGGCTGCCGGGTTGGGATGATGACGTGGCCACGACCGAAGCAACCGTGACCGCCCTTGGCCTGATTGCCGCGCAGAATGGCGCGGTTCTGGTCCATTCCAATCTGGATGACGGCTTTGCTGGCCTCTTTCAGGACATGTGTTGCAGCCTTGGCATGGTTCTGGTGGAAAAGCACATCGTCGAAGGCCTGATCGGCGCGCCCTTGGCGCATTGCTACGGCCACCACTTTTCTGATCCGCTGTCGCGCATGGCCTTTCATGCCGCACTGGCAACGGTCAGCACCACCCCCGGCACGATGATTTTCGGCAACACCGTCAGCTACCAATCGACCGAGGCCGCAAACTACGCCAGCCTCGCAAGCTATCTGCTGCCCGACATGATGGCCTTGGGCCGATGGCCGACGGGCCATGCCGTCAACCCTGTTCCGGTCACCGAAAATCAGCGCATCCCGGATGTGGAAGAAATCATTGATGCGCAGACCTTTGCGCACCGCTTGGGCCAGCACGCGCCGATGCACGCGGCCTTGGTCGACTGGCCGGTCGTTGAGGCGATGGCTGCGCGCATGGTCGCCGGTGGCCGCCGCTTTGCCGCGGGACTATTGGCGGGGCTGTCCGAGCGGGGTGTCGATATGTCCGACCCAGCACAGCTTTTGCTGGCGATCCGCCGCCTCGGGCCCGCGGCGACTGGAGGCGGCCTACGGCCCCGGCCTGTTGACCGATCACCGCCGTCGCCCGGAAATTCAGGCCGAATGGGCCCGCGAACTGGACCACATGGCCACCGACTGGGCGGCAAGGCAGCCAAGTTTCGCCCTGCGCCAGCCAGAAGGGTTGAAGGTCTGCGTTGGCACCTCGGACGTTCACGAACATGGTAAATATCTGGTTGAACGCGCGCTGGCGGGTCTCGGTGTACAGGTGCTGGACGGGGGCGTCTCCGTCGATCCCGAGGTGCTGGTGGACCGCGCCCTTGCCATGGGGGCGGATGTGCTTGCCATATCCACCTATAACGGCGTCGCCCGTCGCTATGTAACGGCCGTGCTGGCGGCGCTGCGGGAAAAGGGCGCAAGTGTGCCGGTGTTGGTGGGCGGCATGCTGAACGAAGTGCCGACCGATTCAAACACCGGCCTTCCCGTCGATGTCTCTGGCGAAATCGCGGCCCTCGGTGCCGTGCCTTGCGCGAACCTTGATGGCATGCTCGAGACGCTCAAAACCCTGGCAAGTGCATGATTTTCGGCGGCTATACACGTTGATCGGTGCCTTGTGCGCGGCGCCACCCTGCCGTCGATGCCCCGTATCACAGGCCGCCCGGATATGCCCCGAGCTGTCCAACACCGGACAGGCCCTGAAAAGGCCGCTGCCCAAGCGGAACTAAGGTTGCGTCATCGCTGCCTGCCACTCCTCAAGAAAGGCCGCCTGTTTGATCTGGTCCAGATAGACCAGCAATCCTGGGTCCAGCCGGATGGGCCGGATATGCGGCTGCAAGGTCAGCGCTTCTTGGTCGATCGTTGGAAAGCCGGTATCGGCGACCGTCAGGGACTGCCCCCGACTGCTAAGAAGATAGTCCAGAAACCCCGCGCCGAGCAGCGGATGCGTGGCATTCTGGGGGATCAAGGCGGTGCGCAGCAAGGCCACGGTAAAGTCTTGCAACTCAATCATCTCGGCGTCGGGCATCTTTGGCAATCGCGTTGCGGCATAGCTGCCGACAACGTTGTAGGCGAGGATCAGATCACCCGCATCCAGATCGGAAATCATATCACCAGAACCGCGATAAAGCCGCGCATTCAACCGCCCCATCACTTCGGCCAAACGCCAGAACGCATCGGTTTGGCGGGCATCCTGCGTGGCAAAAAGATAGCCCACGCCCGAATAAACCGGGTCATAGGTTGCGATTTTTCCGTCAAAACGGTCGGGATTTTCGCGCAGCAAATCGATCAGGTCGCGTCTGGTTTTTGGCATCGGCAGGCCCGCCATGCCCTTGCGTGAGGCCAAAAGCACGACCGGCTCCAGCGCATAGCCAAACAGACGATCACGCCACCGCGCCCATTCTGGCAAGGCTGCGGCGACATCGCTTTGATAGGCCGCCGCGAAGCCATCATTCGCAAGCTTCATCTGCAAATCCATGGCCGAGGAAATCACCAGATCATAGGGCAGGCGTTCATCTTGAATGGCGTGGAAAACCTCTTGGCTGGTGGCCACCGTATAGCGCAGCGACAGTGCCGGATTGCGGCGCAGAAAGTCGGCAATCAGGGGCTCAAAAATCACGGTATCTGTGGTGGAAAGAATGGAGATTTCCATGCTACCGACGGCCCCCGGATAGAGGGTCTCGCTTTCCGCCTCAAAGGCGGATGCGGGGGCGGCAAGCAGGGTTAACGTAGCGGCAAGGATAAAGTGGCGCATGTGCCTCCCCCGTCTCTGGCTGTTAGGGTGAATTGGCCTCCGAGGGCGGCGGCGACCTCCGTTACGATAGTCAGGCCAAGGCCAGAGCCCACCACATCGCCCACGTTTCCACCGCGACTGAAACGGCGCGAGAGTTGGGCCGCGTTGGCCCCCGAAAGACCGCGGCCCTGGTCGCAAAACTGCACCACAGCCCGCGTGCCTTCGGTCCGCAGCGCCACCGTGACGATGGTTTCGGCGGGCGAATATTTGATCGCGTTATCAAGCAGATTCCGCAAAGCCGCCTCGATCAAAAGCGCATCCCCACGGGTGAAAACGGGTTGCCCCAACCCTTCAGCGCGCAGGATCAGATCCTTGATATCTGCCGTTGGACCAAGGGCGCGCAGGACGTTTTGGGCCACTTGGGCAAGGTCAACGTCGCTGGTTTCCAGTTGGTCCGTTCGGTACAGCACCATCGCATGATCAAGAAGCTGGCCAGCAGATCGACCACTTTCCTCCACTGCCCGGATGATAGAGCGCAAACTGCTGCGGGTGCGTTCATCTTTGGATTGGCGCAAGGCGAGTTCCGCCTCGCTTCGCACGGTGGACAGCGGCGTGCGAATATGGTGCGCGGCCTCGACGATGAAGGTTTCCGTTTGCGCCAAAGCACCGCGCAGACGCGCGACAAAGCCGTTGAGCGCGACCACCAAAGGCGTGAGTTCTGGCGGGCTGGGGTGGCGTACCGGGCGAAGATCGCGCGGGCCTCGGCGGGCCACGGCCTCGGCCAACCGGTTGAGCGGAGCCAGAACCGACTGCGCCGATAGCAAGCTGAGCGGCACCGCGAGCAGAAAGAAGCCAAGGCCCAACAACGCGGCCCGGTTGCCCATTTCCTCGGCAATGGCCTCTTGCCCAAAGCGGGTCTGGCCAACCAAGACCAACACAGGCTTTAGCTGGTCCTCCACCACGACCGAGCGCGCAACGGCAGCAATCCGCAGTTGTGCGTCCCTATACGTGTCCGAATAGAACGTGGGCTGCAAATTGGTGGGCAATATGTTCGGCAGGGGCAGGTCAGCATAGCCCGTCACCGTCGTATTATCGACAAGGATACGATAAAACAGCCGGTCCTGTCCCATCGCCCCGAGCATTGAGAAGGTGGAATAGGCAAGGTCGATCTCGACCCCGCTTTCGGTTCCGCGCAACTGATCGGCGATGGTGGCCGTCGCGGCGCCAAGGATCGCGTCTTGCGTGGCCTCTGCGGCCTGATTTGCGGTGCTGCGCGCGGAGAAGTAAAGCAAAACAGCCATGACAGCCGCCAGCGCCAGCAATTGCAAAACCAAGCGGCGACGCAATGAGCTTGGGATACGCGGCGCGGGGGTCATGTGAGGGTCAGTTTATAGCCAAGGCCGCGTTGCGTCTCGATCCGCACCGAAGAGCCACCGAGTTTCTTGCGCAACCGCCCGACGTAAACCTCGATCGCGTTGTCCGAAACCGTCTCGGCATAGGAAAACAACCGGTCGCAAAGCTGGTCCTTGGAAAAGATACGGTCGGGCGCATCGAGCAGAATTTCAAACAGACGCAACTCCCGGTTTCGCAGCTCGCGTGTCTCGCCCAGCACGGTGATCGTGGCAGAAAGCGGGTCAAACGAGAGATCCCCATAGCGTCGAATCGTCTGAGCAGCACCACCCCGCCGGCGCAAAACGGCGCGCACCCGTGCCTCCAACTCGGCAAAATCAAACGGCTTGGTAAGGTAATCATCCGCGCCGCTGTCGAGCAGGTCCACACGATCCGCCACCGCAGACCGTGCCGTCATCACGATGACCGGGGTGTCACGCTCAGCCCGGCGGTGGCGTTGTAAAAAGCTGCGCCCATCTCCATCGGGAAGCATAATATCCAACAAAATCAGATCGTAACGCGCAGCGGCAAGGCAATCCTCTGCCTCGGCCAGTGTCGCCGCCCAGTCCACTCCGTGCCCATCCAGCGCCAAAAGGTCACACACCGAGCGCGCCAGATCGACCGTATCTTCAACGAGAAGAAATCGCATCTTTTGCCTCCCATGGGCAGGGCCGTGACAGGTTGCTGTCAGCTTTGCGCCTAATTGTTGTGCGTGCAAGGGCTGCTTGAACGGTTCCAAAAACGCCAGCCCCGCATTTTGACTGTCTGGGAGGACATTATGAAAATGACGCTTCTGAGGGCGCTGAGCACCAGCGCGATCTTGTCGGCACTCTCCACCACATCGGCTTTTGCCACCGAGTGCATCGCACCGGCCGATGCGGGCGGCGGTTGGGATTTCACCTGCCGTCAGATCGGCAAGTTGCTCTATGACCTGAAACTGGTCGATGCGCCGGTGCAGGTGACCAACATGGCCGGTGCAGGCGGCGGTCTTGCCTATGCCGCTGTGGTCACGGATCGCAATGAAGATGCCGATCTGATCGTTGCGGCTTCTTCTGCCACCACCACCCGTCTGGCGCAAAACGCCTATGGTGGGATGACCGCAGATCAGGTGCGCTTTGTCGGTGCCATTGGTGGCGATCCGGGTGTCATCGTTGTGGCCAAGGACAGCCCCTTTATGACGCTTAATGATCTGGTCGAGGCGATCAAGGCGGACCCGTCCTCGGTGACCTTTGCGGGCGGATCGGCGGCAGGCGGCTTTGACCACCTGAAGCCGTTGCAAGTGATGAAGGCCGCGGGCTTCACCGATGCGGCCAAGATCAAATACATCGGCATGGACGGCGGTGCAGAGGCGATTACGCAAACCATCGGCGGCTTTACCCAGGCGATGACCGGCGACATGTCGGAGATCGTCGGCTTTATCAAGTCGGGGGATGTCCGTGCGCTGGCCGTGCTCACCGCCGAACCGGTCCCCGGTTTTGAAGACATCCCGACCGCAAAATCGCAAGGCATCGACGTTGAAGTCGTGAACTGGCGCGGCCTGTATGTGCCAAAGGGCATTTCGGACGAGGCGTTCAACGCCTGGGCCGAAAAGCTGAAAACGGTCGCCGAGAGTGCGGAGTGGAAAGAAGTCATGGCCGCCAACGGTCTGGCCCCGTTCACCAAGGTCGGTGCCGATTTCCAAGGATGGATCGACGGGGTCGTGGCTGAAACCACGGAACTTTCGAAAGAAATTGGGGTCATCCAGTAATGAACAGCGACCGGATCTTTGGTCTGGTCGTGGTTTTCGGGGCGCTCGCGATGTTCGCGGGCGCTCTCCAAATCCAGACCAGCTTTTTGTCAGACCCTTTGGGGCCGAAAGCCTTTCCTATGATGATTTCTGTCGTGGGCGTTCTCGCTGGGGTTGGGATTTTACTAAAGCCGGATGCCGAGCCTGCTTGGCCCCCGGCGGCGGCCTTTGGCCATATGGGAATCGCGCTGGTCGTGCTGGTGGGCTATGCTTACGCCTTGGCACCGCTGGGTTTTCTGATCCCGACGATGATTGCATCGGCGGCGATCAGCTATCAGATCGGCCCCAATACGCGCAACGCGGTGCTGACGGGCGCGGGCTTGGCGTTGGTGCTGTTTGCCTTGTTTAAGTATGGCCTTGGTCTGGGGCTTGTCGCCCTGCCCAAAGCATTGATGGGATAGGGGCGCACCATGGAAACTCTGGCCAATCTTGCCATGGGGTTCGGCGTTGCGCTGACTCCGTTCACACTTTTCCTTGCCGTGGTTGGTTGCTTTTTGGGCACGATCATCGGTGCCTTGCCCGGTCTTGGGCCGTCCAACGGTGTCGCGATCCTGATCCCGCTGGCGTTTTCCTTGGGGTTGGATGCGACACAGTCTTTGGTGCTGATGACCTCGGTCTATTACGGCACGATGTATGGCGGGCGGATCAGCTCGATCTTGCTCAACATTCCGGGGGATGAGCCCGCAATGATGACGACGCTCGACGGCTACCCGATGGCCAAACAGGGCCGTGCCGGCGATGCGCTTGTGATTTCGGGGGTGTCGTCCTTTGTGGGGTCGTTCCTGGCAACCGTGGGTCTGGTTATCTTTGCCCCCCTTTTGGCAGGTATCGCGTATCTCTTTGGCCCGGCCGAATATTTCGGCCTTTACCTCCTGGCATTTTGCACCTTGGGCGGCGTTTCGTCCAAGAACCAAGCCAAGGCTGCGGTTGCGGCCTGTCTGGGGCTGGCGCTGGCAATGATCGGTCTGGACAATTCCACCGGCCTGCCGCGCTTTACAGGCGGCAACATGCACCTGAATGACGGCGTTGACTTTCTGGTGGCGATTGTCGGCCTTTTTGCGATCTCGGAGGTGTTCATCTTCATCGAGAGCCACGGCAAGGACAGCGCCATAGGTGTGACCTTGGGCAGGATCACCATTCCGTGGAAAGATCTGAAGGCCACCATGGGCACCAACCTGCGCGGCACGGGGATCGGCTTTATTGCCGGGGTCTTGCCGGGGGCAGGGGCGTCGCTGGGGTCTTTCATGGCCTACATGGCCGAGAAAAGCTGGGTCGGCAAAAGCGGTTTCTTTGGTCAAGGCGATCCGCGGGGGGTCGCGGCCCCTGAATCCGGCAATAACGCAGCCGCTGGCGGTGCGATGGTGCCGATGTTGACCCTGGGCGTGCCCGGATCGGGCACCACCGCCGTGATGCTGGCGCTGCTGCTGACGCTGAACATCACGCCGGGCCCCTTGTTGTTCAAAGAGCACGGGGATGTGGTCTGGGGCCTGATTGCCTCGATGTTCATCGCCAACATTGTGCTTTTGATCATGAACGTGCCGATGGTGCGGATCTTTGTCAAAATCCTGATGGTGCCAGCATGGGTCTTGATGCCGCTGGTCACGATGGTGTCTTTCGTGGGTATCTACAGCCTTACGGGAAGCTATTTTGATCTGGTGATGATGGTGGGCTTTGGCGTCGTCGGCTGGTTCATGCGCAAGCTGGATGTGCCAACGGTGCCGATCATCCTTGGGATTTTGCTGGGCAACGCGATGGAAGATTCCCTGCGCCGCGCCATGGTGATTTCGGATGGCGATTGGGTATTCCTGTTTTCGTCACCGATTTCGATCGGCCTTTGGGTGGCCGCGATTGGCGGGTTCTTTGCGCCGCTTTTCTTGCGGGGCATCTTGAAAAAGCCGCCGGTTCCCAACGCCAACATAGAGGATTAACGGATGTCGACGCGGGTTTTGGTGCCTTCGGGCGTGTTGGGTCTGGGATTTGATCGTGACGCACTTGCGCGCGGGGTCGCCATGCGTCCCGACATCATTTGCATCGACGGAGGGTCCACAGACAGTGGGCCCTTTTCACTGGGCACGGGCACATCGAAATATGCCCGCGCCGCAACCAAGGGCGAGTGGCGGCAGTTGATGCAAGCCCGGGCCGAAGCTGGCGTGCCACTGGTGATCGGAACGGCGGGGACCTGCGGGTCGGACAGCACTGTCGACTGGATGTATGACATCACGGTCGAGCTGGCGCAGGAACTGGGGCAAACGCTGCGTATCGCGCGGCTATACTCCAGCCAACCGGCGGAACGGGTGGCACAGGCCCATGCGGCAGGGCGCTTGCGCGCATTGACACCCGCCCCCGCCATCACCCAAGACAGCTTTGCCGGGATGGCCAACATTGTTGCCCTTGCAGGGGCCGAACAGATCCAGAGCGCGTTGGCCACGGGCGCCGATATTGTCATCGCCGGGCGCACCACGGATACCGCGATCATCTGTGCATTGCCACTGGCGCGCGGAGATCATCCGGGCGGGGCATGGCACGGCGCAAAGATCGCCGAATGTGGCGCGCTTTGCTCGACCAACCCGACCTCTGGCGTGATCGTGGTGGATTTCGACAGCGAAGGGTTCACCGTCGAGCCGATGGCCGACGGCGCCCGCTGCACGCCGCATTCGGTTTCGGCGCACATGCTGTATGAAAACTCGGACCCGTTCATTCTGTATGAGCCGGGGGGCCATCTCGATGTTACCCACGCGCGGTATGCGGCGCTGGATGATCGACGCGTGCGGGTGACCGGATCGCAATGGGTGCCCGGGCGGTATACGGTCAAACTTGAAGGCGCGCGGATTGCCGGGTTTCAGACCACGATTCTGGCCGTGTTGCGCGACGCGCATTACGTGGCCAATGCCGCGAAATGGGCCGATCAGTTGCGGACCTATCTGGTGGATATGATCGCCGCAAGAATGGGCCTTGCCGCGACTGACTACGCGCTTGAGTTTCGCTTGATCGGCGTCAATTCGGCGCTGGGTGCCATGGAAAACCGGTCGGGTGATCCGGTCGAGGTGGGGGTTCTTGGCCTGATCACGGCAAAGACCGCAGAGATTTCGGCAGAAATCGGCAAGCTGATCAATCCTTTCGTGCTGCACTATCCACTTACAAAAGAGGAAGAGCTGCCGACCTTTGCCTTTCCCTACTCGCCCGCACAATCAGAGCGGGGCGCGTTTTACGAATTCGCCCTAAATCACGTAATGGAACTGGACGCGCCCATGTCGGCCTTTCGTCTGGTGCTGGATGAGGTGCACCATGGCTGAGCTGCAATCCCATGTCGTCAAAGTGCGCTCCAAAAACGCCGGGCCGTTCTGGGTGACGGTGGATGTGTTCTGCGGGGATGCCGCGCGGTTTGCCCATGTCTGCCGCGCGCTGGAGACAGCGGATGTGGCACAACTTTATCAGCAGCCCGTTCAGCTTTTGAAACGCTTTGATATCGCCGATCTCTTTGTGGTGAAATTCTCTTTTCCGCGGCCAGTGGTGCAAGGCAGCCGCGAGGACCGCGACATGCACGGCGCCCAATGGGCGGCGCTCTTGGCGGAGATGGTGATTGCTGACAGCTGAAACCTGGGCATGGCGCGCCGTGACCCTGGCGGTCGCGGCCCTGGGCGCGGCCCTGTTCTGGTTCACGGGTTTGCCCTTGCCGCTTCTGCTCGGCCCGATGGCGGCGTGTTTGGTTGTCGCATTGGCGGGTGGGGAATTGCGCGCGATGGGCGCGATTGGCACCTATTTCCGCACGTTTCTGGGCGTGGCAGTCGGGTCCTCAATTACACCGCAAGTCATCGCGGAATTGCCGCAGATGGCAGGATCGCTTGCCTTCGTGCCGCTCTTCATTCTGGTGATTGGTGCCGTGGGCTATCCGCTGTTTCGTTACGGTTTCGGGATGAGCCATCCCACTGCCTATTATGCGGCGATGCCCGGTGGTCTGCAGGACATGCTGGTTTTTGGCGAAGAGGCCGGCGGCGATGTGCGCGCCCTTTCTTTGATCCACGCGACGCGGGTTTTGGTTATTGTCACGATCGCGCCCTTGGTCATGGCGCAGTATTGGGGGGTCAACCTAAACCAGCCTGCCGGACTACCCGCCGCAGACATGGCCCCGCACGAGGTTTTTCTGATGCTGGCGGCAGGTCTGGTCGGCTGGAAAGTGGCGGAGCGGGTCAAGATGTTTGGCGCGTCGATACTTGGACCGATGCTTTTGGCGGCGGCGCTCTCGCTCAGCGGCCTTATCACCCATCGCCCGCCCGCAGAGATGATCTGGGCAGCGCAACTCTTTATCGGCATCGCGGTCGGGGTGAAGTACGTCGGGATTACCGCGCGTGAATTGCGCGTCGATGTCGGGGCGGGCCTGCTGTATGCGCTTGTCCTCGCCTTGATCAGCCTTGTCTTTATTGAGGCCGTGCACTTCCTGACCGGTAGTCCGGCGCTGGAGGCGTCTCTCGCCTTCTTGCCGGGCGGACAGGCAGAGATGGTGGTGCTCTCCATCCTCGCCGGGGCGGATCTGGCCTATGTCGTCAGTCACCACCTTTTGCGGGTCATATTGGTGATCACCCTCGGGCCGCTGGTCGCCAAGCTGCTGGCGCGCTGATCTTTGGCGCGCCTGCAGGGCAAGCGATGTGCGGGGGGGGGCGAACGGCCTGCGTGGATCAGCCGCCATCCGCCTCGTCACCCTCTCCCCATAGGTACTTTGCAAGCGCCCCGCTGCTGAGTTCGGTCAGGAATTGTCCGGCTTGCGAGGGCGAGGCAAGATCGTAGTCCGCGCGACCATAGCTGTTGTCTTTGACAAAGGCTGCCGCATTGATGAGCGCGCTGCGCGTGCGCGGCCCGAAGGACCCATCAATGGCACCCTGATAGAACCCCGCTGCGGTCAGTTGCTCTTGCGCGGCACGGCGTGCCGCGGGGTCAAGGGCCGCAAAGGCATCCGCGAGGGTATCAGTTTGACCGATGGCCATCGTCGCAAAGGCGGCGAGCCCAGAAAGTGAAAGCAAGAAGTGGCGTCGAATCATAGCGTTATTCCCCAATTCATCGGAGATACTTGCTTTTGGATTCTGGCAGGATTTGGCCCTATGCGCGACGAAACCATTTCGGCAGGCGGTTTATGGGGCCGACGCCGGCCCCGTCTTCCCGACTGGTCCAATCGACCCGCGTGAAACCGGGCTCGGGTGCGTCCTTAAGGCGACCGCAATACAAAGCGCCCGGTGACCGGTTTGACGCCGCAACGTCGGGCGCGGCATGTCACGCAGGATAGGGCTGTCAGGACCGCCCGCAGAGCGTCTCACGGTCATTGTGAGACTTCGGCCACGAATCGCTCAAATCAGGGAATGTTAACCAAACTCTATTGCTAATTTATGAAGAATCGGCAGGCCGATTCGCTTTTTCTCATATTTACTTAACAACCTGTGGTTGCGCCTCTTTTAAATACACTCTCTTAAAAGAAGTGGCGTTTTGCGACAATTGAACCCGTATCCGCAACATATAGCGACCTTAGCCGCAATTGAGGTCGGATTGTGGCGAAATAGGGGTGGGATGTTGACAAAAATCTGACTTAGGCAAATCATCGAGGCTCTAGAAGTTAAACTTTTCCAATACTTGGCCGGAATTTGTCCGGAAAAATAGGCGTAATTTTACGCTTCACGACGCAGCTTATATCGACGGAGGCAATTCGGTGAAAATTCAATCGTTTCGGCATATTGCGCGCCGCCCATCGGACCAGAACAGCAAAGTTGTGTTGGTGGCCGGCGGTGCAGGATTCGTTGGATCAAATCTGTGTCGACGCCTGCTTGATCAGGGCCATTCCGTCTTTTGTGTTGATAACATGCTTACCGGGGATTCCGAGAATCTGAGCGAGTTGATGGGCCGCCCAGGGTTCCAATTTCGCCGTCATGACATCACCAAGACCCTGCGCGTCGATGGCTGTATCGACGAGATCTATAATCTTGCCTGCGCGGCTTCGCCTCCGCGCTATCAAAGGGATCCGATCCACACATTCCGCACCTGCGTTGACGGGACTTTGAACCTTTTGGCGTTGGCCGAAGCCAAAGGCGCGCGGATTTTGCAATCCTCGACCTCTGAGGTTTATGGCGACCCCGAGATTTCACTTCAGAACGAAGACTATCGCGGCAGCGTCAACACATGTGGGCCGCGCGCCTGCTATGATGAGGGCAAAAGGGCTGGCGAAACCCTGTTTTGGGAATATGGCGCGCATCGGGGTGTTGAAACCCGGATTGCCCGGATTTTCAATACTTATGGCCCGAGGATGAATCCCGATGACGGCCGGGTGGTTTCCAACTTTATCGTCCAGACGCTTCGCGGTGAGCCTTTGACGGTTTATGGGGCCGGGCTGCAAACGCGTTCGTTTTGTTATGTTGATGATCTGGTTGATGGTTTGATGGCGCTTATGGCCTCATCTGAAAAAATGCCGGTGAACCTTGGCAATCCGGGCGAGTTCACCATGCTTGAGTTGGCCGAAAAAGTATTGGCCAAATTGGGTTCGGACCTTCCGATTGTCTTTAAGCCCTTGCCGCAAGACGACCCGCGCCAGCGCCGCCCTGATATTTCGCGCGCGGCAAATCTGCTGGGATGGGCACCGACAATTAACTTGGATCAGGGTCTCGACAAAACCATTGCGTGGTTTGCCCAAAGACTTAAATCTGACCGGATGAAAGGCTCTTTGGTATCGTGACCGCTGGAATCGCCGTCCTTGTGACGGGCGGCGCGGGGTTTATCGGATCCCACGCCTGCAAAGCGCTTAAAGCTGCCGGCTATGCACCTGTCGCGTTCGACAACCTGTCGACAGGCCATGAAGCCGCTGTGCGGTTCGGGCCATTGGTGCAGGGGGATGTACGCGATTCCGGCGCTGTTGCGGCGGCGCTGCGCAGCCACAATGCGCGCGCGATCCTCCATTTTGCGGCGTCGGCCTATGTCGGCGAAAGCATGCGCGATCCGGGCCTTTACTATGACAATAACCTTTGCGGAATGATCGGCCTGTTGAATGGGGCAAAGGCGGCGGGCGTTGATACAGATCGTCTTTTCGTCAAGTTGTGCCACCTATGGCATCCCCGCGACGCTTCCGATCACTGAGAATTGCCCACAAAACCCGATCAACCCCTATGGGCGCACCAAGCTGATCTGCGAATTGATGCTGCGCGATCATGCCGCTGCCCATGGTCTGCGTTACGCGGCACTGCGGTATTTCAATGCCGCGGGCGCCGATCCCGCTGGCGAATTGGGCGAAAATCACGACCCGGAGACACACCTGATCCCGCTCGCTTTGCGCGCCGCGGCAGGAGGTGCACCGCTGCAGGTATTCGGCACCGATTACCCGACGCCCGACGGCACCTGTATTCGCGACTACATCCATGTCGCTGACCTTGCCCGGGCCCATGTTCTGTCGCTGCGGCATCTTTTGGATTTTGGCGAGTCGCTCGCGGTAAATCTTGGGACCGGACGCGGGATTTCTGTGCGCGATATCATCCGCGCGATCGAGGCAATGACCGGGCGGCCCCTGCCGGTGGTTTTCGGCCCGCGCCGCGCCGGAGACCCGCCCATTCTGGTGGCAGACCCGGCAGAGTCATTGCTTCGGCTTGGTTTTGCGACCCAGCAGTCTGACCTCGCGACGCTCCTTGCGCACGCGGCCCCGTGGTTTGGCGTTGTCCCGGCTGAGGTAACGCCATGACCGCGCCCTCTTTCGCCCCACTGCCTGCGAATGCCAAAGTGCCCGTGCGGGCCGCCATGGTGCAAAGCCTGTTTTCGCGGCGTCAGCGCTTTGTCTATTTGGTTCTGAGCGCGGTTTGGGCAGCCTCCGTCCTGTGGTTCTGGAATTGGTGGCTGAACCCCAGCCACTTTGTCGGCTGGCCAGAATTCCTATTCTCCTCTTTCCCGTTGCTATGGCTGCACGGCTTGCAGCTGTTTTTCATCTTTGTGCTGCTGCAAGCGTCAAAAACCAGTGCACCTGATCCGGAACCCGGCGCGTGGCGCGTGGCCATGATCGTGACAAAAACCCCGTCAGAGCCGTTTGGGGTAGTTGAACCAACCCTGCGGGCGATGCTGGAACAGGATTACCCCCACGACACGTGGCTTGCGGATGAAGACCCCGAACCAGAAACGCTGGAATGGTGCAGGCGCAATGGCGTCAAAGTGTCATCGCGCAAGGGGATAGCGGCCTACCATCAGAAAACATGGCCCCGCCGGACCCGCTGCAAGGAAGGTAATCTTGCGTATTTCTATGAAAATGGCGGCTATGATCGCTACGACATTGTCAGTCAGCTGGATTCCGACCATGTGCCGCAACCCAATTACCTGCGCGAGATAATCCGCCCGTTTTCGGACGCGACCGTGGGCTATGTCAGTGCGCCGTCGATCTGTGCGGCGAACGCGACGACCAGTTGGGCCGCACGGACACGACTGCACACAGAGGCCGCCTTTCACGGTCTGTTTCAGACCGGTTATACACGGGCTTTTGCGCCTATGTGCATCGGGTCGCACTATGCGGTCCGCACGCGTGCGCTGCAAAGTGCGGGAGGGCTTGGGCCTGAATTGGCCGAGGATCATTCCACATCCTTGCTGATCAACGCGGCGGGCTGGCGCGGCGTGCACGCCATTGATGCCATCGCAATCGGCGACGGACCGGCGACAGTGGCGGATATGGTGACGCAAGAGTTCCAATGGTCGCGCAGCTTGCTTACGCTGCTGTTGCAGCATACGGGGCGATATCTGCGCAAACTTCCCCTGCGGCTTAAATTCTTGTTTGTGTTCTGCCAGCTTTGGTATCCGCTTTTCGCGCTGACGTCGGCGATGCTGTACCTTGCGCCGGTGGTCGCCCTGGCCTTTGATCTGCGCTATGCCAACGTGACCTATCCTGAATTTGTGCTCCACGGGGCGCCCGCGGTTGTGGTTCTGACGATCATTGCCTTTTGCATCCGGAAAGACGGGTTTTTCAGGCCGATGGATGCGCCGGTGCTCAGTTGGGAGAAGGCGCTGTTTTTGTCATTGCAATGGCCCTGGGTGCTTTGGGGATGCACAATGGCGCTGCGCGACAAACTGACTGGCACATTTGTTGATTTCCGTATTACCCCGAAGGGCAGTGCTGCGTTGCAAACACTGCCGGCAAAGGTTGTCTTGGTTTACACAATTCTCGCGCTTGGTGCGACCTTGCCGGTGCTCTTCAGCGATGAGCTTGGCAACGCGCGCGGGTTCCTTCTTTTGGCACTGCTCAATGCCGTTCTTTATACAGCGCTTGTTGTCGTGATTGTCTGGCGACATCTGGCAGATACGGGCGCACTATGGCGTCAAGGTCTCGGTGCGTCGGCGTTTCAGATCAGCGCTGCACTGACTGTGGTCGGAACCGTTTTAACGGGATTTTCCTGGCGTGGCGTAGAAAGTGTGCATGCATTGGCTTTTGGCTTGGAGCCAATACAATTGGTGCGTGTAGAATACGGCCTTGCAGGCGCAGGACATGTGGCCAAAGACCGTGTATACTTCGTTTGGGATCCCGGTTGGGTTCGTGCGCGTGACTTTGCGGAGAATTGACCATCAAGCGAAACATTTAAAAGGAAGGGGCCAAAAAATGATCAACACACTGGTGCCCAAACATCGGCCACTTGGCAAATTGATTTCTATGGGCAGCGCCTGCATGGCGCTGCTGGCAGCGGTTTTGATGCAAGGCGAAGCAAAGGCAGCGCCGCCCGGCGATTTGCCTTATGGGGCTTATGACCCTGAGGGTGATTATACCGACGATCTCTCGTTGGAAATTGAGCATGTCTTTTTGCCTTGGGAAGATGTGGCACTTGGGTCTTTGCAGGATGCGGATGTTTACGCTCTTGAACGAAAGCGCGCGCTTTTGATCACGATTGAACCGTGGACCTGGACCCGTGATGAACGCAATACTGCGGAATTCCTGCGACGCGGTATTAAGGAGGGGTATTACGACAGCAACATGCGCAGCATTTGCAAGGTGATCGGCTCCCTGCAAAGCCCGGTTTCAGTCCGCTGGGGCCATGAGATGGAAACCGAAGACGGTCAGTTCATCTGGTCCGCCTGGAAACCAGACGACTATATCTCTTCGTTCAAACGCATGATCGACATTTGCCGTAACGAGGCGCCGAACATCAACGTGGTTTGGTCCCCGATCGGGCAGGAGAATGCAAAGGACTACTATCCCGGCGATGACTACGTTGATTTGGTGGGTGTCTCTGTCTTTGGCTACGAGGCATGGGAAAAAGCCATCATTGGCCATGCGCGGACCTATACCGAATTGCTGACGGAGCGGTATAATAACGTCAAGGATTTGGGAAAACCGATCGTGGTGGCCGAGTTGGGCTTTTATGGGACCGCTGCCTATGTGGACAGTTGGGAAGCCGAGGTAAGTGTCGTGCGTCCCGACATGCCGCAACTGGTCGGCGCGGTCTACTTCGACCAACCGGAAGTCTATCCTTGGCCCGACGGCTTTCCGCAGCCTGATTGGCGCTTGGCTAACCGCGTAACGCCCTGAAATCCAGGGCAAAGGCGGCTTGCGGCGAAACGCAACCCGCTCTGATCCGGCAAAAAAGGGCCGCTCCAACAGGGGCGGCCCTTTTCAAATGCGCCACAATTTGCTGGCGATTGCCCAGATATGGCCCGATTGCGCCCAAACTGACACCGCAGTTGGCGATCTTAATCCTTTCCTTAACCCCCGATTGCAATCTTGGGGATGACGAGGAGAGCGATATGACCATGCCACACCGCATTGCCGCTTTGGCCCTGACTGTCTGTCTGTTGGCTTTGCCGACATCGGGCAGCGCAGAAGCTGTTATCGGGACACGCCTTCTTTCGGCTTCGTCCTACCAAGCCCAACGGCACCCGATCAGGGCGCAATTTGGTCAGCGCGTGGCGTTCAACTGGCTGGCCAACGGTGCTGCGGCCCCATCGTTGGAAAAGGCAAAGGCATCGCAAAAGCGCAGCCGTGTCATCACCGGACGTGGCAGTTGGATCTGCTCGCCCGCCGGATTTGGCAAGCGGTCGCAATGCTACGCGGGGTGACCTGCGCTTAAAGCACGGCTTGCCCGGCTTGCGGGGCGCTAAGGAAATAGCGCTCATCGCGCGGCCCAAGGCGCAGATTTCGGTGATCCGCCAAATTTGATTGTGTCTTGCGTCCATGCTCCGGTCAGTGCGCCGGATGCACACTACAAACCCGTGTCAGGGCTGCACCAAGGCGCCCCAACACTGCCCGCGGGCCAAGCCTTCAGGCGCCACCCCCATTTGCCACGCCTATTCCCCGCCCAATGGCGCACAGCTACGCAGCCGCTGTGCGGGGCGTTGGCAGGCGCATGGCGCTGCCGTGGTGTTCAGGCATCCGGCAGGCACTGGCCGCGCACCTGCGCTGCCGCCGCATCACCAGACACTGCCTTACAAAACTGTAAGTCGCAGGCAAGGCCGAGGGTTGGGTCGAGCGGCCAAACTGCACAGGACACCGCGATTCACCCTTTGCCAGATCGGAAAGCCCTGTGCCCCCACCCATCATCTCGCTCGACCGGCTGACCCAAGTCTTTGACGGTGTCACCGCCGTCGATGCCGTGACGATGGACATCGAGAAGGGCGAGGTCTTCGGCTTTCTGGGCCACAATGGCGCGGGCAAAACCGTGACGATCCAGATGCTGACAACCTTGCTGCGGCCGACGTCGGGTACGGCGCGGATTGGCGGCCATGACATATGCACCGATCCCATGGCCGTGCGCCGTGCTCTGGGCTATGTCCCCGAAAATGTCAGCCTTTATGACACACTGACCGCGACGGAGAACCTGATGTTCTTCGCGCAATTGTCGGGGGTGGCGCAGGCCGCGCGCCGTGTCGGACAAGTCCTTGACCTGCTGGATTGCTCATCGCTTGCCGACAAACGCGTCGGCGGGTTCTCCAAGGGCATGCGCCAACGGATCGGATTGGCGCAGGCCATTTTGCATGAACCTGCCGTGCTGTTTTTGGATGAGCCGACCTCGGGCCTTGATCCGATGGGGATCAAAATGCTGCGCGATCTGATCCTGCGGCTGAATTCGGAATTCGGAATGACGGTGTTTATGAACACGCACCTGATTTCTGAAATCGCCAAGACCTGCACCAGCATCGCGGTGCTCAGCCATGGCAAGCTGGTCTATCACGACCGGATAGAGGCGGTGACAGCGCGGTACGGCGACGATACCGCGCTGGAACAGCTCTATCTTTCGTTGGCCCCGGTTGACCGTCTGGCGAGGGTGGGATGAGCCCCGCCATGCACCCGATAATCCTGATCGCCAGACACTCCACCAAGTGCGTGCTGCGCGAACGCACGGTCGCGTTGCTGGCCGTGATGTTCGTGTTGCTGGTGCTCATTTCTGCTTGGCTGGGTTGGCAGGCGACATCGACCGTCAACCGCATCTATCTGGACGCGGCCCTGTTTCTGGCAACGGCGGGGCAACCGGTGCCGCCGAACCCGGTGCTGGATATCTCGCCCCTTGCGCTGATGCGCAACCTGTCGGTCTATGTGTCGTTGATCGGTGCCTTGGCGGCGATTGTTATCGGCAACCGGCTGGTCACCATGGACCGCAAGGCCGGGGTGTTGCCGCTGATGGGCGTGCGCCCCCTGTCCGGCCCGCACTATGCCGCGGGTAAGATCGCAGCCCTTTTGGGTCTTATCCTGTCGCTGACACTCATGGCGGGGTTTGTCAGCGTCGCGACGCTTGCAGCACTACCGGCGATTTCGGTGACTGCCTTGCAATGGTTGCAACTGGCGGGGTTCTTTGCCGTCTCGGCGCTTTACATGCTGCTGTTTGGCCTGATGGGGCTGACCGCGGGCGCCATGGCCAGATCAGAGTCCGTCGGTTTGCTTTTGCCGGTGACCGCGTGGCTGACACTGACCTTCATTTTCCCGCAACTGACTTCGAACCTGAACCCCACCGCCGCGATCAACCCGATCGCCGCACTGGCTCCGCCGCCTGACACCCCGTTCTTTCACGCGATGGGGCAGATTTTGGGCTCTGTCTCGCTTGCCGATGCGTACAAGTTCGCCTCTGCCGGGCTGTTGGAGCTTGGCGGGACCGCTGCTGGCTCTCCCGCATTCTTGCCACCGGCTGCGGTCTTGGTGCTGGCCTTGGGGGTCAGTCTGACGCTGGCGGTGCGCGGCCTGATCCGCCTGCGGTTTGTCCAAGGAGATTTCAATGCCTGATCTGCCCCGCCGTCCCGCTGCCATCCGGATCATCGCAGCCAAAGACATCCGCGATGCGCTGCGCGACCGCTTTATCTTGATTGTAACGCTGTTTCTGGGGCTTGCAGCACTTACAGCGCTGGTCACCGGGGCCATCGCGCTGCGGACCGATGTCGCCACCTATGAGGCCGCCAAGGCGACCCTGCTTGCGCTCGGCAAAAGTGCGGATGCGATCCGGTCGCCCGAGTTCTATCCGCTGCGCCTGCTGCGCGGGGCGATAGAGCAGATTGAGATCATCGGGGCAGCAATCGCCATCCTGATCGGCTACCGCGCGGCTGCAAACGAGCGGGGCCGCCAGACGCTGGCCTTGATGCTGACCCGGCCGATGCGGGCCTGGGCGTTTGCGGCGGGCAAATCGCTTGCGGGCATCGCATTGCTGGCGGCGGGTCTGGCCGTCGTGCTGGGCATCCTTGCCGTGACGCTGCACCTCGTTTCGGGCATCGGCCTTGGCCCGGACGACCTTTTGCGGATCGCGCTCGTTTGGGGGGTGGCTGTTGCCTATACCGGTTGCTTCTTCCTGCTCAGCTTCACGCTGGCTTTGCATCTGCGCCATCCCGCCCAAGCGCTTCTGGTGGCCTTTGCGATCTGGCTGGCGCTGGTCCTGATCGCCCCCCAGATTGGCGATACGCTTGACCCTGACAATCAGGTTGCGGGGGGCGTCTTTCGGCAGTTGCACATCGCCAAACCCGATCAGGTTGAGATCATGAAGCGTTTCGCCACCTTTGAGACAGTGCGCAACGGCATCGAAGTGGCCTCCGTCACCAAGCATTTTGAGCGGTTCGCCTTTGCGGTTCTTGGCATTAAAGACACCTACGCCGGGCTGCCTCTGGGCGGCATCTTGGTTGAGAAGTGGGGCGATCTGCTGTGGATTTTGCTGACGGCCCTTGGCCTGGGCACGGTGTTACTGGCCATACCGCTTAACCCCCAACGGCTTGCAAAGGCCTGATAACAGTCACACAGGATACAGGATATGACCCTCACAACACGCCTTGCCACTGCCACGCTTGCCGCGATCCTTGGGGTGGCGCTTGCCGCACCCGGTTTTGCCCAAGACGCCGATACCGACACCGATGGCTTGCCCGATACTTCCGAAACGCTGCTTGGGACCGATCCGCTGGTCGCTGACACCGATGGCGATGGGCAGAACGATCTGGCTGACAACCAACCCACCTTTCTGGAAAGCCCCATTGATGCGGGCGGCCCCGTCGCGCCCTTTTCGATCAAAGAGGCGCTGGTGGAAAACAACTATGATGCCGCAGCCAAAGCCGATGCGACCGACCATCTGGAACTCCTCGTGGCCAACTCTGGCAGCGTCACGCTTACCAGTTTTTCGATTTACTACAGCGTCACGGATCTGGATTCGGGCGTTGTCGAAAGCGCGTTTCGCGCCCTCGATGGCTTTGTTGTGCCTGCCGGGGCTGAGGCGCGCCTCCATTTCGATGACACAGCACTCCCCGGCCATTTTCGCGCGAACCCGAACAGCATCTATCTGACCAGCCAAGCCGCCAAGACCTTTTCCGTCACGCTAAAGGCGGATGGTTTTGCCCCGGTTACAGTTGAGATTGCCAAGGATGCCGGGGGGGCTGAGGCGGCTGATTGAGCGTCAGGCAAGCCCAATCACCGGAAACGGCAAAGCGGCGGCACTGCGGGGCAGGGGCCCCGCACCATCACTTCCGTGCGAACAGATCCAAAAGATCGACCGCCCCGCCATTCTTGTTGCCAAGTTCAAGGCTCGCCTCGATCACGCGCAAATGCTCGGCCATCAGATCAGCTGCCGCTTGGCCATCGCGCGCTATAAAGGCGCGCAAGATCAGTTCGTGGTCATCGTCTCGGCAGTTTGTCACACTGGGGGCACCAAAGATGCCAATGATCAATGAGGTCCGCGTGACAAGCTCTTTCATCATCCGCAACATCACCGAATTCGCGGCGATTTGTGCCAACAACAGGTGAAACTGCCCCGACAGGCGAATGGCCTCTTGTCGGCTGACTTCGTGATGCGCCGCGTGTTCTTTCTTGAGGTGGGCGGCCAGAGTTTCCAGATCCGCCGCCGTCGCGCGTTCCACCGCCAGCCGCGCAATCGTCGGTTCCAGCGTTAGGCGCGCCTCAAAAACCTCGCGGGCTTGCTTGGGCGTGGGGGAGGCGACATAGGCGCCGCGATTGGCATGCAGGTCGACAACTTCGCGACTGGCCAGCAGCAGCAGCGCCCGGCGGATCCGCATGCGGCCAACCCCGAAGGCCTCGCACAGCGCCGATTCGGGAAGTTTGGTTCCCGGCGGCAGGCGCTGTTCGACAACCGCCTGAAAAATGCGCTCCACGATGTCTTCTTCATCGATCTCCTCGGTGGACGTCACTTCGTCCATCGGATGGGGCGCGGCTACCATCGGAGAATTTCCACTCTGTTTGTCAGCGATAATAGCTAGATAGTTAACCATCAGCCTTCGATCAAGTTCCTTATCTTGTCGACGATCCTAAATTTTTCGTTGACAGGATTGTTAACAAAAGTTCTGATCATGGAATAAAGACCCCGAACTGGGGCAGAAGTCTTCCAACCCTTTTGGCTCACAGGGAGTTTGCCTAATGCTTCGTCGTACCCTTCTGAAAAGCACTGCACTTGCCGCCGTTGCAAGCATCGCCATGCTCGGCACGGCCTTTGCCGAAAACCCGGTTCTGAAGATCGGGTTTGTGGGCGTCACCTCTGGGCCGGCAGCGGCTTGGGGCACCTCAAACCAGCGCTCGATGGAAACGCGCGCCGCCTGGATCAACGAGACCGGCGGCTATGACATCGGCGGCACGAAATACGATATCGAGATTGTCTCGTTTGACGATCAAAAAGACCCCAAGCGCGCGATTGCGGGCATGGAGCAGATGGCGCAGGCTGGCATCCACTATGTCGTGGGGCCGAACGTTGATGACGGTGCCGCCGCCGTGCGCCCGGTCGCAGAGCAGAACGGGATCATCTATTTCCCCTATGCCTTCCCGAAAGAACTCTACACCGCCCCGGCCTCAAACGCCGTTCTTGGGATGATCGCGAACTATCAGTCTGGCCCCGCGATCTATAAATACCTGATGGAAAACAACGGCTTGAAGAAGGTGGCCTTTGTTGCGGCCAACGAATCCGATCCGTTGTCGCAGCGGGACGGGGGTGTTGCCGCCGCCAAGGCGCTTGGGCTGGAAGTGGTGTCGGATTCCGTCACCTATCAAGTTGATACCACCGACTTCACCCCGGTTTTGCTGCCCGTCATCCAGTCGACACCTGATCTTTTGGTGCTCTCGGGTGTCTCGCCTGCCAACGCGCCGCAGTTGATCCGTTCCGCGCGTGAATTGGGCTACACTGGTCTGATCTCCACCGAAACGGCGCAGGACGCGGCCGTGCTGCAAGAGGGCGCGGGCGAGTTGGCCAACGGCTTTATCTCGGTCGGCGGCGCGTCCACACCGGAACTGGCGTCAGACGCGATGCGCGAATTCGTGGATCGCTACACCAAGATGTTCGGCGAGTATAACGACGAGTCCAACACCAAGGTTTACGCGCTCGAATACATCCTTGCCACGATGGCCGCCAATCCGGCATCCATGAACGATGTCGAGGCATTCAAAACCACGATGGACACGTTTGAGGCCCCCAACCCCTACATGGTTGGTGATGCCAAGCTGCGCTACGTTGGCACCACGTCCTTCGGCCAAAAGCGTCAGGTTTCGGTGCCGCTGGTCGTGAACGTCTTCAACAACGGCGCCTTCGAGACGATGTTCGTCGCGCAGGTCGACTGACGCGCACTTCCCCGCGTCGACTTGGGGCTGCCTGAACAGGTGGCCCCCTTTCTCACCCCCACCCGGAGGGCCACGTATGGAACAGATCCTTGCAAACGGGCTGTATCTTGGCGCCCAATACGCACTTATCGCGTTGGGATTGACCCTGATCTTCTCGCTGATGAACGTTTTGAACTTTGCCCATGGGCAGATGTATGTCTTTGGCGGCTTTGTGACCTATACGGTTGTGGCGCAATGGGGGCTGCCGTTCATTGTTGGCCTGTTCGCCTCTGCCGTGATCCTTGCCGTCATGGGCGCGCTGATTGAGGTCTTTCTGTTCCGCCCGGTGATCCGCAAATCAAAGCGCGATGAAAGCACCATGCTTCTGGCGGCAGGGATCGCGTTTTTCCTGGATGCGGTGATCCTGCTGCTGTTTGGCGAAAAGCAGCGAGGTGTGCCCAAGATCGTGAACGGCGTGTTCAACTGGGATATGCGGCTGATCATGCCCTATGACCGCATCCTGATCGGGGTGCTGGCGATTGCATTGATCGCGGGCTTTATCGCGCTGATGCAATACACCAAAACCGGCCGCGCGATGCGCGCTTTGGCGCAAGACCGGATGGCCGCGCAACTGATGGGCGTCGATGTCGACCGCTATTCGATGATCGGTTTTGCACTTGGCGCGATGCTGGCGGGGCTTGTGGGCGGGCTCTTGGTGACCATTACCGGCATCAACCTTGGCATGGGCGGACCGACCTCGGTCAAGGCGTTCATGATGATCATGATCGGCGGGGCAGGGGTCATCTCCGGGGCCATCGCGGGCGGGTTTATCCTTGGCATGATGGAAAGCATCGGGCTGACGCTTTTGGCCGCCTATGGCGACATCACCTACCTGACCATCTTCGCCTCGCTGATGGTGTTTCTCGCCTTCCGTCCGCAAGGGCTGATGGGCAAGCCGTGGGGATGAGCAGATGAACATGAAAACAATCGGAATTGCCGCCTTCTTGCTGGCCGTCTTTGTGCTGGTTCCCGCGATCATCGCTGCGACCGGGCGATGGGATCTGTATTACACACTGACCTCGGTGGCCTTGTTGTCGATCGGCTCTGCGGGGGTGTGGCTGACCTTCTACATCGGGCGCATCAACATCGGACAAGGTGCCTATGCGTTGATGGGCGGCTATGTGTCGGCGGTGCTGATGACCAAGGTTGGCGTCTCGTTCTGGGCAACGCTGCCCTTGGCCGGGCTGTTTTGCGCGGGCATTTCGGTGCTGATCGGCTTGCCGATCCTTCGGCTGCGGGGCGTCTACTTTGCGATGATCACCCTTGTGCTGACAGAGGTGACGCGGCTTGCGGCCCTCGCTCTGTCGGTGACCAATGGCGCCAAGGGCATCACGTCTGTGCCTTTGCCCGGCTCGCTTAGCCTGTTTGGCATCACCCTGATCCCCGACTTTGCCACCATGGCCAACCCGAAACTGGCTTTCTACTTTCTGGCTGTCACGCTGATGGTGCTGTCTTATGCCGTGCTCTGGCGGATCGTGAATTCGCGGCTGGGGCATCTGTGCCGCAGCCTGCAACAGAATGAGGAACTGGCAGCTTCGATCGGCGTCAATACCGCCTATCTACGGGTGCTGACCTATGCGATTTCGTCGTTCTTCGGCGGCCTCGCGGGGGCGGTCTTTGTGGCGATCTCTCAGTCGATCTACCCGTCCTCCTTTGCGGTCACCGACAGCGTGAACTTCATGCTCTACTGCTTTGTCGGTGGTCTGGGCTATGTCACGGGGCCGATGCTGGGCACGTTCCTGCTGTATTTCGGCTGGGATCTTCTGTCGATCGCCAAACAATATCAGCTGCTTATCTACTCTAGCGCGATGATCGCCATGATGCTGGTGCTGCCAAACGGTGTGCTCAGCCTGTTTGATCGGAAAGGCGGTAAGAAATGAGCCCCATTCTGCAAATCAAGGGCATCACCAAGCGCTATGGTGGCCTGACCGCCAACAACAACATCAGCTTTGATGTGAACGAGGGCGAGATCCTGTCGGTGATCGGCCCGAACGGGGCGGGCAAATCCACCCTCTTCAAACTGATCGCGTCATTTGTGCATGCAACCTCGGGTGAGGTGCTGTTTCGCGGTGAAAAGATCAGCGATCTTGCCCCGCACAAGGTGGCCCGCATGGGCGTGGTGCGGACCTTTCAGGAAACCACCATCTTCAAGTCCATGACGGTGCGCGAAAACATCATCGTGGCCCATCACCTGCGCTCAAAAGCGTCGCTCTTCGGGTTCTTCATGGGCAGCCGCCAAGCCCGCGCGGATGAAGCCGAATTTGGCAAATCCGCCGATGACATCATCACCTTTCTGGGGATGGAGGCGATCAGCGGCGAGATGGCCTCGAACCTGCCGCAAGGCCATCTGCGCGCGCTTGGCATGGCCATTGGTCTGGCCACAAATCCGACAGTCCTGCTGCTGGATGAGCCCTTTGCCGGGATGAACCACGACGAGACGATGAAGATGGTCGACCGAGTGCGCCGCCTTCGCGATGAACGTGGCGTGACGGTGATGCTGGTCGAACACGACATGCCCGCCGTCATGAAGATTAGCGACCGGATCGTCGTGATCAACTTCGGCGAAAAGATCGCCGAGGGCACGCCGGCCGAAATTCAGGCGAACCCAAAGGTGATCGAGGCCTATCTCGGTTCCGAAGACGACGCGATCGGGATGTAAGCCATGACAGAGATGCTGAATTTCAAAGATGTCGAACTTTTCTACGACCATGTCTATGCGCTGAAAGGCGTGTCGCTGACCCTGTCAGCAGGGGGAAATTGTCGCCCTGATCGGCGCGAACGGGGCCGGGAAATCCTCGATCCTGCGGGCCATCACCGGGCTTGCGAAAGATCAAATCCGGCTCGATCACCTTCATGGGCGAACGGATGGACGGCACCTCGGCGGCAGAGATCGTCCGGAAGGGCATCGCCATGGTGCCCGAGGGCCGGCGGGTCTTTCCCTTCATGTCGCGTCAAGGACAACCTGCTGATGGGGGCCTTCACCCGCACCGACAAGGCCGAGATCGCGGCCGACGCTTGACAGCGATCCTGACCCGCTTTCCGCGCCTGCAGGAACGCTACAGCCAACAGGCCAGCACGCTTTCGGGCGGCGAGCAGCAGATGATGGTGATCGGCCGCGCGCTGATGGCCAAGCCCAAGCTGCTGCTGCTCGACGAGCCGTCGCTGGGCATCGCGCCCAAAGCTGGTGCAAGACATCGCCCGCGCCATCGTGGCGATCAGCCGCGATGAAAAGGTGTCCGTGCTGCTGGTCGAACAGAACTCCCGCATGGCCCTTTCGCATTTCCAACCGCGCCTATGCGATGTCGACCGGTTCGGTGGTCCTGACGGGAAACTCCAAGGATTTGATGAACGATGACCGGATCAAGGCGGCCTATCTTGGGGGTGAAGTGTAAATGCGTATCTTGGTGGTGAACCCGAACACGACCGCCTCGATGACCGACAAAATCGGTGCGGCGGCGCGACGGGTCGCGGCGGCAGGCACGGAAATCGTGGCGGTGAACCCGGCCGAGGGCCCCGCCTCGATCGAAGGTTTCTACGATGAGGCACTGTCGCTGGCGGGAATGTTGTCTGTAATCCGCACGGCGACGGGCTATGACGCCGTTGTTATTGCCTGTTTTGACGACACCGGGCTCGATGCCGCGCGGTGTCTGACCGACAAGCCCGTCATTGGCATCGGCGAGGCGGCCTATCACATGGCCTCCATGATCTCGAACAAGTTTTCGGTGGTCACGACGCTGGGCCGATCCGTCCCTGCGCTCGAGCATAACTTGCACCGCTATGGGCTGATTGCCCGCTGTGCGCGGGTGCGGTCGTCGGAAGTTGCCGTTCTGGAACTGGAACATCCCGGATCAGACGCCTGCAATCGCATCAGCGCCGAGATCGGGCGCGCCGTTGCCGAAGACCGCGCCGAGGCCATTGTGCTGGGCTGCGCAGGGATGGCGGATCTGGCCGATACCTTGGCAAAAGAGCACGGGCTGCCGGTGCTGGACGGTGTGACCTGCGCGATTGGTTTGGCCGAAGCGATGGTCAGGCTGCGGATATTCACCTCTCGCATCGGCGGCTACAGTCCGCCCCCGGCGCATAAGGCATAACCCGCACCTGATTTGCAACGGCGCGTCGTCTGTCGTCAGGGGCGGCGGTCTTGTCGTCCAACATGGGGTCGCAGATCAGCCTTTGTCGGTCACGACTTGCCGCGTGTCCCAATCCGCGCATTTCTTGGCCAGATCCGCGGGCAGTGGCAGATCTGTAAAAATCACCTCGATTTCAGAAAGCGAGGCAAGGCGCGCGGGCGCCGACCGGCCCAGTTTGGAATGATCACAGACCAAAAAGGTCTTGCGCGCCTGCTGGATGATCGCCTTTGAAACGCGGACTTCGGCCAGATCAAAATCAAGCAAGTCCCCGTCCAGATCCAGCGCCGACGCCCCGATCACGGCAAAATCCACCTTGAATTGCTCAAAGAACTGGGTGGTCAGTTCACCGACCAGACCACCGTCCGATCGGCGCAGCGCCCCGCCCGCCACCATGATCTCGCAACTGGGGTTGGCCACCAGAATATTGGCCACGTTCATGTTGTTGGTGACGACCGTAATGTTTGAATGCAGCAAAAGCGCGCGCGCGACGGCCTCTGTCGTGGTGCCCAAGTTGATGATGATGGAGCAGTTGTTGGGGATTTCTGCCGCGCAGGCCCGGGCGATGGCGGTCTTGGCCGCGTCATTCATCCGGCGGCGTTGCTCATATCCAAGGTTGGTAACCCCGGTCCGCGGCACCGCGCCGCCATGTACCCGGTCAAGATGCCCGGCATCCGCCAGTTCGGTCAGGTCACGTCGGATGGTCTGAAGTGTCACATCAAACCGGCTCGCCAGATCGTCGACAATCACGCGGCCATCGCTGCGGGCCAGATCGAGGATTTCAGTTTGGCGAAAGCTGAGGGCCATGTGAGCGGTCACCTGTGTTCGGTTTTTCTATCTCAGCTTTCGGGCATTCCGAACATTGGATCAAGCCCGAAAGGCGACAGGCCCAAAAGGAAACTTGGCCGCTGCAGCGCAGCGCGTTTTTGCGCGCTTTGGCAAAATCCTGTTAAATCAGAGGATTGCAGGCCGAATTTGCGCCTAACTGTTCGGTTTTTCTCTATTTCGCGCAAAAGCGAATAAATTTGTTGACCGAAACGAAGAATCCCTTCACGTTCCTGTCAACCACGGGAGGGGCAGACGTGACCACAGGCCAGCAGCCAGACTTGGCTGATGTTTTCATCATTGGCGGGGGGATCAACGGGTGCGGCATTGCGCGCGATGCCGTTGGCCGCGGGCTTACGGTGGTTTTGGCAGAGCAATCGGATCTGGCGCAGGCAACGTCGTCTGCTTCGACCAAGCTCTTTCACGGCGGGTTGCGCTATCTTGAATATTTTGAGTTTCGCCTGGTGCGCGAAGCGCTGGAAGAGCGGGAAACCCTGCTTGCCGCGATGCCGCACATCAGTTGGCCCATGCGCTTTGTCTTGCCCTATCACCCCGACATGCGGTTTGAAGGCGACACGCCGACGGGCCGCCTGATCTCGATGGTGATGCCCTGGATGAAGGGCCGCCGCCCGGCGTGGCTGATCCGTCTGGGGTTGTTCCTCTATGATCACCTTGGCGGTCGCAAGATCTTGCCCGCCACCCGCAGTCTGGATCTGGCAACCGATCCTGCGGGAAAGCCGCTGCAACAGCGGTTCAAGCACGGGTATGAATACTCCGATTGCTGGGTCGAAGACGCCAAACTTGTGGCGCTGAACGCGCGAGACGCCGCCGAGCGCGGCGCCACGATTATGACCCAGACCAAAGTCACCAGCGCTGACCGGCACGCTGATCACTGGCTGATCACCACGCAGGGCCCGCAAGGGGTGCAGCAGCACAAGTCCCGCGCGCTGGTCAATGCCGGCGGGCCGTGGGTTGAAGACATCATCCGCAATGTGGCGCGGATCAATTCAACCGAAGGTGTGCGCCTTGTGCGCGGCTCGCACATCGTCACGCGCAAGCTTTATGATCACGACCGCTGTTACTTCTTTCAGGGGACCGATGGCCGCATCATCTTTGCGATCCCTTATGAACAGGATTTTACCCTGATCGGGACGACAGACAAAGACCACAGCGCCAAACCCGGCCCCGTGACCTGCACCGACGAAGAGCGTGACTATCTGTGCAACTTTGCGTCTCAGTATTTTGAGAAGGCGGTCACCGCCAAAGACGTGGTCTGGACCTATTCCGGCGTGCGCCCGCTTTACAACGATGGCGCCAAATCCGCGACCGCCGCCACGCGCGACTATGTGCTAAGCCTTGATACCAAGGGCGCGCCGTTGCTGAACGTATTTGGTGGCAAGATCACGACCTATCGCAGGCTCGCCGAAAGCGCGCTGGCAAAATTGCAGCCGTTCTTTCCGGCGGCAAAGGGGAAATGGACCGCCCGCGTGGCGCTGCCGGGTGGACGCTTTCCAACTGATGGCGTTCCCGCCCTGACCGCCCAGTTGAAAGCGGCCTTCCCGTTCCTGACCGATTATTGGGCCAAGCGCCTGATCCGCGCCTATGGCACCGAGGCCATGGCTCTGCTGGGCACCGCGCGTGTGCCCGAAGACCTTGGCCAAGACTTTGGCGCCACCCTGACGGCGGCCGAGGTGCGCTGGCTGATGACGCACGAATTTGCCAAGCGCGCCGAAGACGTCGTGTGGCGGCGCACCAAACTTGGGCTGCGCCTCACATCCGAGCAGATCGCCGCACTTGACCACTACATGACCCATATCGAACCGACCGCCGCCGGGGCGTTGCCCCAGCTGCAAAATGAGGGCCAAGGATGACTTTTGAACTTCGGGCAGTGTCACGGGTCGTCAATGGGCAGGTTCATATCCAGCCCACCGACCTTACGCTGGAAAAAGGCACGATGAACGTGCTGCTGGGGCCAACGTCCTCGGGCAAGACCTCGCTGATGCGCCTTATGGCCGGGCTGGATGCCCCGACCACGGGCCGCATTCTGTGGCACGGCAAGGATGTGACCGGGCAGCGCGTCCAAGACCGCAAGGTGGCGATGGTCTACCAGCAGTTCATCAACTACCCCGGCATGACGGTGTATGACAACATCGCCTCACCGCTGCGGCTGATTGGGAAATCCAAGACCGAGATTGACCATGCCGTGCGCGCCACGGCTGAGATGCTCAAGCTGACGCCGATGCTCAAGCGTAAACCGCTGGAGTTGTCGGGCGGCCAGCAACAAAGATGCGCCTTGGCGCGGGCCTTGGTGAAAGAGGCCGGGCTGGTGTTGCTGGACGAGCCGCTTGCCAACCTCGACTACAAATTGCGCGAAGAACTGCGCGCCGAAATCCCGCGGATTTTTGAACAATCCGGCGCGATTTTTGTGTATGCGACCACGGAACCGGAAGAGGCGCTGCTGCTGGGCGGCAATACCGCAACACTGTGGGAAGGCCGGATCACCCAATTCGGCGCGACACCATCGGTGTATCGGCGTCCGGCGAATACCATCACCGCGCGGGTGTTTTCGGACCCACCGATGAATTTCATCGCCTGCACCAAATCGGGCGATACCTTGCGTTTCGGGCAAAGCGCGTCCGCCCCCGCGACGGGTGCCTTTGCCAGTTTGCGGGATGGGGTCTATACGGCGGGCTTTCGCGCCAACCATCTGGAAATACACCAACATTCCCCGCAAGCGATGCCGTTCTCCTGCACCCTCGGTGCCAATGAAATCACCGGATCAGAGACCTTTCTTCATCTGTCGCACGGCACAGATGCTTGGGTCGGGCTAGTCCACGGGGTGCACGAGATGAAGGCGGGCCGCACGTTGGAGGTTTGGCTCGACCCGTCGCATGCCTACCTTTTCGACACCGAAGGCCGGCTTGCCGCCGCAGGCAACAGCGCGGCGCAGGAGTAAACCATGGCACAGATCACCCTCTCAAACCTCGCTCACAGCTATGTTGCCAACGCCAGCAAGGATGCGGATTTTGCGCTGAAGCAAGTGGATCATGTCTGGCAGGATGGCGGCGCCTACGCGCTGCTTGGTGCGTCGGGAAGCGGCAAGACCACGCTTCTGAACATCATCTCTGGCTTGCTGCGCCCGTCTCATGGACGGGTGCTGTTTGGCGAAACAGATGTGACCGACGCCCCGACCGCAAAGCGCAACATCGCGCAGGTGTTTCAGTTTCCCGTGGTCTACGACACCATGACCGTGCGCGAAAACCTTGCGTTTCCGCTCAAGAATCGCGGCATGGCGGCGGCCGATATCCAATCGCGCGTGGCCCTGATCGCCCAGATGATCGGCATGGAGGCAACGTTGGACCGCAAGGCGCGGGGCCTGACCGCCGACGCCAAACAGAAAATCAGCCTTGGCCGCGGCATGGTGCGCGAGGATGTGAACGCGATCTTGTTCGATGAGCCGCTGACCGTGATCGACCCGCATATGAAATGGGAGCTGCGCACCCAGCTCAAATCATTGCACCGCGAATTCGGTCACACGATGATCTACGTCACCCATGACCAGACCGAGGCGCTGACCTTCGCCGACAAGGTTGTCGTGCTGCACGAGGGCAGGGTGGTGCAGTTGGGCACACCGGAAGAGCTGTTTGAGACGCCCGCGCACACCTTTGTGGGCTATTTCATCGGTTCTCCGGGGATGAACCTGCTTGAGGCAAGGGTTGACGGCGCGCAGGCCATTGTCGGCGGGAATGCCGTCCCGTTGGGGGCAACCTATGCGGCGCCGACCGGGCGTACGCAGATCGGCATTCGCCCGGAATATGCGGAATTGACCGAGGGCGACGGGCTTCCCGCGCAAATCAAACGTGTCGAAGATGTGGGCCGTCACCGCATCATCCGCGCGGAAATTGGCGGCGTTGCGGTGAATGTCATCCTGCCCGAGGGCCATCCCGTCGGTGCAAACATGACCCATATCCGGTTCGCGCCCGATAAAATCAACGTTTACGTCGATGACTGGCGTGTTCAAGGGAAGGCCGCGTGATGGACAAGACCCAAAACAACAAAGCGTGGTTTCTGGTCCTTCCGGTTTTGGTGCTGGTGGCCTTTTCCGCGGTTATTCCGCTGATGACGGTCGTGAACTATGCCTTCAACGACACCTTCGGCAAGAATGAATTCTTCTGGAACGGCCTTGGCTGGTTTGAGGAAATGGTGCGGTCCGACCGGTTGCACGCGGCCCTCGGGCGGCAGGTGATCTTTACCGGCATCATCTTGGCCATCGAGGTGCCGCTGGGCATCTTCGTGGCGCTGAATATGCCCAAGAAAGGCTTTTGGGCCAGCTTTGTGCTGGTGCTGATGGCCCTGCCGCTGTTGGTGCCGTTCAACGTGGTCGGCACCATCTGGCAGATCTTCTGCCGGGTCGACATCGGGCTGCTGGGCCACGGTCTGGCCGCCCTTGGCATCGACTATAACTACACCAGCGATGCCCTTGATGCTTGGGCCACGGTCATTGTCATGGATGTCTGGCACTGGACCTCTTTGGTTGCGTTGCTCAGCTATGCCGGGCTGCAATCCATCCCCGAGGCCTATTACCAAGCGGCGCGCATCGACCAAGCCAGCCGTTGGAGCATCTTTCGCTATATCGAGTTGCCCAAGATGGCCGGTGTGCTTTTGATCGCGGTGCTGTTGCGGTTCATGGACAGCTTCATGATCTACACCGAACCCTTCGTCGTGACCGGGGGCGGTCCGGGCAATTCGACCACCTTCCTGTCCATTGATCTGGTAAAGATGGCCGTCGGGCAGTTTGACCTTGGGCCTGCGGCGGCGTTCTCGCTGATGTATTTCCTCGTGATCCTGTTGGTCAGTTGGGTCTTCTACACCGTTATGGTCACCCTCGATAAGCAGGAGACAAAGTGATGCGCATCAAAGGTTCCGCCATCGTCATGACCGTCTATCTCTTGTTTCTTCTGGTGCCGATCTACTGGCTGATGAACATGAGCTTCAAGACCAACTCAGAGATCACATCGGGATTTTCCCTTTTTCCGGCAGGGTTTACCTTGCAGAACTATGTGACGATCCTGACAGATCCAAGCTGGTACATGGGTTACGTCAATTCGATCATCTATGTGGTGATGAACACGGTGATCTCGATCTCTGTGGCATTGCCAGCCGCCTACGCGTTCTCGCGCTATAACTTTATGGGCGACAAGCATCTGTTCTTCTGGCTGCTGACCAACCGGATGGCCCCGCCTGCCGTCTTCGCGCTGCCGTTCTTTCAGCTGTATTCCTCGGTCGGTCTGTTCGACACCCACATCGCTGTGGCACTGGCGCATTGCCTGTTTAACGTGCCGTTGGCGGTCTGGATTCTCGAAGGCTTTATGCGCGGCGTGCCCAAGGAAATCGATGAGACGGCCTATATCGACGGCTACAGCTTTGGCCGCTTCTTCGTCAAAATCTTCATCCCGCTGATCGCAAGCGGCATCGGCGTGGCGGCGTTCTTCTGCTTTATGTTCTCGTGGGTGGAACTGCTTTTGTCGCGCACGCTTACGGCTGTGAATGCCAAGTCGATTGCCGCGACGATGACCCGGACCGTCTCTGCCTCTGGCATGGACTGGGGGGTTCTGGCCGCTGCGGGCGTTCTGACGATCATCCCCGGCGCCTTGGTGATCTACTTTGTCCGCAACTATATCGCCAAGGGCTTCGCCCTAGGGAGGGTGTGATGACTGCGACCCGTTGGACCTCGGTCTACGCGACCATTGTCGCCGCTATGGCGGCCATTCTGGTGGCCTTGCTGCTGGCGGTGCCACGCGGCGAGGACGGTATGGAATGGACCTCACCGATGGTTGAAGGCGGCTGGATGGCCTGGACCTTTCCGGTGGCGCTGTTCTTTTTCTGCATCGCGTCGCTGTTGATCACCTTTACCCTGCTGGCGATCCGCTTTCCTGAAACGCCCCGTCGCGGCGTGCTGCACATTGAGACAACGCGCGGCGACCGGCTTTTCATAACACTGTTGGGTTCGGCCTTTATCACTTTGGGCTGGCTCTACTTCTTCGGTGCACCACTGACGGGCGCATTGATCCTTTGCCCGCTCTATGCCTTGGCGGTTTTTCGCTGGGTCTAGCGCGGCATGAAGCTGCCGGATGGCGGGGGTACGAGCCCTGCCGCCCGGCAAGAACGAAGACTGCAACGCCTAACATTCTGGGAGGAATATAATGAGAAAGCGTTATACATCAACGGCCATCGCGCTTGCGATGATGGCACTGGGCGCACCGGCCTGGGCGGATATGGAGGCGGCCAAAGCCTTCCTTGACGCAGAAATCGGCGATCTGTCGGTGCTTGACCGCGCTGGTCAGGAATCCGAAATGCAGTGGTTCATTGATGCCGCCAAGCCGTTTGCCGGCATGGAAATCAAGGTCGCTTCCGAGACCCTGACGACGCATGAATACGAATCCAAAGTGCTGGCCGACGCCTTTTTCAAAATCACCGGCATCAAGGTCACCCACGACCTGATCGGCGAAGGCGACGTTGTTGAAAAGCTGCAAACGCAGATGCAGTCGGGCGAGAATATCTATGACGCCTACATCAACGACTCTGACCTGATCGGCACCCACTGGCGCTATCAGCAAGCCCGCAACCTGACCGACTGGATGGCAGGCGAAGGTGCGTCCGTGACCAACCCGGGCCTTGATCTGGCGGACTTCATCGGCACCAGCTTTACCACGGCCCCCGATGGCAAACTGTACCAGCTGCCCGACCAGCAGTTCGCGAACCTTTACTGGTTCCGCTACGACTGGTTCAACGATCAGAAAACCAAAGACGATTTCAAAGCCAAATACGGCTATGATCTTGGCGTTCCGGTCAACTGGTCGGCCTATGAAGACATTGCTGAATTCTTCACCGGCCGGGATATGACCTATGCGGGCGGTCCGGACAAAGTCTTTGGCAACATGGACTACGGCAAGAAAGACCCGTCGCTTGGCTGGCGCTACACCGACGCGTGGATGTCGATGGCCGGCATGGGCGACAAGGGTGAGCCGAACGGCCTGCCGGTTGACGAATGGGGCGTGCGCGTTGACGAAAACTCGCGTCCGGTCGGTTCTTGCGTTGCGCGTGGCGGTGCCACCAATGACGCGGCAGCCGTCTATGCTGTGACCAAAGCGATCGACTGGCTGAAGAAGTACTCGCCGCCAGAAGCCGCCGGTATGGTCTTTGGTGAAGCTGGCCCCGTGCCGGCACAGGGCCAGATCGCGCAGCAGATGTTCTGGTACACCGCCTTCACCGCCGACATGGTCAAGCCCGGCTTGCCGGTGATGAACGACGACGGTACGCCGAAATGGCGGATGGCTCCGTCGCCGCATGGCGCGTATTGGAGCGAAGGCACCAAGGTTGGCTACCAAGACGTGGGGTCGTGGACCTTGATGAAGTCGACCCCGGTTGATCACGCACAGGCAGCCTGGCTCTATGCCCAGTTCGTGACCTCCAAAACCGTCGACCTGAAGAAGTCGGATGTCGGCCTGACCTTTGCGCGTCAGTCGACCATCGACAGCCAGCACTTCACCGATCGCGCGCCCAAACTGGGTGGCCTGATCGAATTCTACCGCTCCCCCGCACGTGTTGCATGGTCGCCCACCGGCACCAACATCCCGGATTATCCGAAGATGGCGCAACTGTGGTGGCAGAACATCGGCGACGCTATGTCGGGTGACAAAACCCCGCAAGAAGCGCTGGATGCCCTCTGCGCCGAGCAGGAAAAGGTGATGGCACGGATCGAGAAGTCGGGCGTTCAGGGCGATATCGGCCCGAAGATGAACGACGAGCAAGATCCGCAAGTCTGGCTGGATGCCCCCGGCTCGCCGGTGGCGATGCTGGAGAACGAAAAGCCGCAGGGCGTCACGATTGGCTATGACGAGCTGATCAAGTCCTGGCAGAAGTAATCTGCGCTGATACGGAGGGGCGGGCGCTTTGGCTCCCGCCCTTTTTCCTGTCATCCTCTGAGGCGCCCCCGCCTTTTGGCAAACCAAGCCACGATGCGCGGAGGTCACTGCAACTTTAACCAGGCCCAAGGTCGAACGCCGCGATCTGCTTGATTGAAAGCCCGTCACATGACCCACATCCTCGCCATTGATCAAGGCACCACCTCTTCGCGGGCGATCCTCTTTGATGCCAGCCTGCGGGTTGTCGCGGTCGCTCAGGAAGAATTCCCGCAGCATTACCCCGCCTCGGGATGGGTCGAACATGATCCCTCGGATCTTTGGTCCAGTGTCGCGGGAACTGCCCGCGCCGTCATTGAAAAGGCGGGCATTTCCGCCGCCGACATCGCGGCCATCGGCATCACCAACCAGCGCGAAACCACGTTGCTTTGGGACCGCGCGACGGGCAAGCCGTTGCACAACGCGATCGTCTGGCAAGACCGCCGGACAGCCCAGATGTGCACCGGGCTCAAGGATCAAGGCCATGAGGCCATGATAACCGCGCGCACCGGTCTGCTCCTTGACCCCTATTTTTCGGCCACCAAGCTGAAGTGGCTCCTCGACAGCATCCCCGATGCCCGCGCCCGCGCCGCGCGTGGCGAATTGGCATTCGGCACCGTGGATAGCTACCTCATGTGGCACCTTACCGGCGGACGGGTGCATGCAACCGATGCGACCAACGCCGCCCGCACCATGCTTTACAACATCGCCGATGGCGCATGGGATGCCGACATTTGCGCGCTGCTGGAAATCCCGATGGCTCTTTTGCCCGAGGTGAAAGACTGTGCCGCCGCTTTCGGCACCACGCGCAGCGATCTGTTCGGGCGCGAGATTCCGATTTTCGGGGTCGCCGGTGATCAACAAGCCGCGACCGTCGGGCAAGCCTGCTTTCAACCCGGCATGATGAAATCCACCTATGGCACCGGCTGTTTTGCGCTGCTGAACACCGGCAGCAACATGGTGATCTCAAAGAACCGCCTGCTGACCACGATTGCCTACCAACTGAACGGCAAGCCAACCTATGCCCTTGAAGGCTCGCTCTTTATTGCCGGGGCGGTGGTCCAATGGCTGCGCGACGGGCTCAAGATCATCCGCGAGGCGAAAGAGACGCAAGGCCTGTCCGCGCAGGCGGATGAGACGCAGGATGTCATCCTTGTTCCGGCCTTTACCGGGCTTGGCGCCCCCTATTGGCGCCCCGATTGCCGCGGCGCGATTTACGGGCTGACGCGGAACTCCGGTCCGGCCGAACTTGCGCGGGCCGCGTTGGAAAGCGTGGGCTACCAGACGCGCGACCTGCTAGAGGCGATGCACGCAGATTGGGGGGCCGCGCCTGACGGGGTTCTGCGCGTGGATGGCGGCATGTCTGCGAGCGATTGGACGATGCAATTCCTGTCCGACATCATCGGCGCGCCGGTTGACCGCCCGGTGGTGACGGAAACCACCGCATTGGGTGTCGCGTATCTTGCCGGGCTTCAGGCCGGGATCTGCCCCGCGCCCGAGGAATTCCAAAAGACATGGGCGCTGGAACGCCGGTTTGCCCCGCAAATGGCGGAAAGCACCCGCAGTTCGAAATACGCACGCTGGCAGCGTGCTGTCGCCGCGACGATGTCATTGTGACGCCCTTTGGCATCCTTGGCCCCGGCCGTATCCTGTTTGGCCGCGGCGAGATCTCCAAGGCCCCGGGCCTGATCCAAGCCTTTGGCGGGCGTGGCCTTGTCGTGCACGGGGCAGGCGCCGCCCGGGCCCGACCGCTCGTCGAGCAGTTGCGCGCCGAAGGGGCCATGGTTCTGACCCTGTCCTGCGGCACCGAGCCCACAGACCAGATGCTGGAGGCGGCCGTTGCCGAGGCGCGCGCATTTGGTCCGCTATGGGTGGTGGCCTTGGGCGGGGGGGCCGTCCTTGATATGGGCAAGGCCCTTGCCGCGATGGTGCCTGCACCCTCGGGGTTGATGGACTATCTGGAGGTGGTCGGCAAAGGCATGGCCTTGCAGGCAGATCCCCTGCCGTTCATCGCCATCCCCACCACCTCGGGCACAGGTGCCGAGGCGACGAAAAACGCCGTCATCGGCGTGCCGTCCCATCACCGCAAAGTCTCGCTGCGCGATGACCGGATGCTGGCGCGGATTGCGATTGTCGATCCGGCGCTGACCGATCACTGCCCGCGCGCGGTGACGCTGGCCTCGGGCCTTGATGCCATCACTCAGGTCATCGAACCCTATGTCTGTACGCGCGCCAATGCCTTTACCGACGCGCTGGCCCGACCCGCCATAGCGATCGGGCTCTCGGCCCTGATGCGGCTGATGCGCGCAGAAGACCCCGCCGCCCGGGACCAACTGGCTTGGGTAAGCCTGTGCGGAGGCTTGGCCTTGGCAAACGCGGGCTTGGGCGCGGTGCATGGTCTGGCCGGAGTGATCGGCGGCGTCACCCCCGCGGCGCACGGGGCCATCTGTGGAACGCTTTTGGGGCCGGTGATCGCGGCAAACCGCGCCCACGCGACGGGCGAGGCCGCGATACGGCTGGCAGAAGTTGCGCAAGTCCTGGCGCAGGGCTTGGGCTGCAACGCCGACGACGCCCCCCGCGCCTTGACCGCATGGAGCCGCGACGCAGGCCTGGCGGGGATAAGGGCGCTGGGCCTTGGCACAGAGCAGGATCTGGCCGTGGCCGAAGCCGCGCGCCTGTCGTCTTCGATGAAAGCCAACCCCACGGTCCTTGATCAAAAAGACCTTCTGGCCGTCCTGCGCGCAGCAGAGTAACGCCACACCGATAGCCTCCCTTGCTGTGGCAACCGCAGATTTGGCAGCGGCTAGCGCGGCGCGGCCAAGCCGCAACCCTGACCCCGCACTCTTACCACTTCGTCGACCCTTGAAAGCGCCTCACCGCGCAGCGCGGCAAGCGGCAACCTGCGCGGCGCATGGTTGGTGTAGCTGGTCAATATCATGTCGGGACTCTTGCGGGTGCGACAATAAAGATAGTGTTGAAATGTTGCTTTGAGGCAAGGTGGAGCCCACCTTCTGCGGGCAAGGTACTGCATCAGGATCAAGCACCCCAACCGACAAAGGACGTTTGCCATGGGTTTCCATCTTGGCGATATCGCCACCCCTGCGGGCCGGGTCCCAGGTGGCAACGGTCTCATCCCGGCCGCGATCAAGGATGCTAAGGCCCGGCCGTTGGCCCCGCAGGGCTTGACCGAAATGCGACCGTATCTGCGCGCCAAAACGCGGCGCTAAATCGAAATCAAGGCCGCTCTGCGCCACGGGTTGCGCAAGAGGCGGCTCTTATCCCGTTCCGAGGATCGTCATGCTCAGCGACCTATCCGCACTTGATCTGGCCCGGTTCCAGTTCGCCTTTACCATTTCGGCGCACATCATCTTTCCGGCGTTTTCCATCGGCTTGGCCAGCTTTCTAGCCGTCCTGAACGGCCTTTGGCTTTGGCGCCGGGATGAGGCCTATCTGCGGCTTTTCGATTATTGGAAGACCATCTTTGCGGTCGTGTTCGGGATGGGCGTCGTGTCCGGCATTGTGATGTCGTATCAGTTCGGCACCAACTGGTCGGTGTTCTCGGACAAGGCCGGCCCCATCATCGGACCATTGATGGGCTATGAGGTGCTGTCGGCGTTCTTTCTAGAGGCTGGCTTTCTCGGGATCATGCTCTTTGGCCGCGCGCGGGTCGGTGACCGGCTGCACATGGCGGCGACGGCCATCGTGGCCATCGGCACGTTGTTTTCGGCGTTCTGGATTCTGAGCGTCAACAGCTGGATGCAAACCCCGCAAGGCTATTCGATCAACGAGGTCGGCCAGTTCGTGCCCGAGGACTGGTGGGCGATCATCTTCAACCCGTCCTTCCCCTACCGGCTGGTGCACATGGTGCTGGCGGCCTATCTGACCACCGCCTTTGTCGTGGGCGGTGTCGGTGCGTGGCATCTGCTGCGCAGCCGTGACAGCCGGGGCGCGGCCATCATGTTCTCGATGGCCATGTGGATGGCGCTGATCGTGACGCCGATCCAGATCATCGCGGGCGACGCGCATGGCGTGAACACGCTTGGAACACCAGCCCGCCAAGATCGCCGCGATGGAGGGGCATTTCGAAGAGATTTCCCGCAGGGTGGCGCGCCGCTGATCCTGTTTGGCCTGCCGGACGACGACCGCCGGCGAGACACGCTACAAGGTCGAAATCCCGCTATCTGGGCTCGCTGATCCTGACGCATAGCCTTGACACGCCGATGCTGGGGCTTGGATGCATTTCCCCGAAGACGAGCGCCCAAAATCGGCGCTGATCTTCTGGACCTTCCGCATCATGGTGGCGATCGGCTTTGCGATGCTGGGCATTGGCCTGTGGTCGGCCTGGGCGCGCTGGAAGGGCCGGCTTCTACGAGGCCAAATGGCTGCACCGCGCCGCCGTGGTGATGGGGCCGTCGGGCTTTCTCGCCGTGCTTTGCGGCTGGATCACCACCGAGGTCGGCCGTCAGCCCTTCACCGTCTACGGCCTGCTGCGCACAAGCGAAAGTGCGCCCCCCTGCAAGCCGAAGCGGTCGGCGCCTCGCTGATCGCCTTTATCGTGGTCTATTTCTTCGTCTTCGGATCGGGCACCTTTTACGTCCTGCGCTTGATGGGCAAACGGCCGAAGGACAGAATTGACATCGACCAGATCGGGCCGACACGGGCAGCGGGAATAACCCCGGTCGCCGCCATCCGAACCGCGCCGCAATCAACTGCCGGAGAACAGTCATGATCCTTGACCTTCCCTTCATCTGGGCCGGGCTGATCGCCTTTGCCGTGCTGGCCTATGTGCTGCTCGACGGGTTCGATCTGGGCATCGGCATCCTGTTCCCGTTCCTGAAAGGACCGCGAAGAGCGCCATCTGGCGATGAACACCATCGCCCCGGTCTGGGACGGCAATGAGACCTGGCTCGTGCTGGGCGGCGGCGGGCTGTTTGCCGTGTTCCCGCTGGCCTATGCCATTGTGATGCCTGCACTTTATCCGCTGATCATCGCCATGCTGCTGGGCCTGATCTTTCGCGGCGTGGCCTTTGAGTTCGTCCACCGCACCAAGCGGATGCAGGGGTTCTGGGAATTCGGTTTCTGGGCGGGATCGCTGGTGGCCACGATCGCGCAAGGCATGGCCCTTGGCGCGCTGGTGCAGGGCATTGCGGTGAACGGTCGCGCCTATGGCGGCGGCAACTGGGACTGGCTGACGCCGTTTTCGGTGCTAACCGCCGTTGGCACTGGTGGTGGGCTACGCGATGCTGGGCGCGACATGGCTGATCCTTAAAACCGAAGGGCGAGACGCTGGCGCGCGCGCAGCGCTTTGCGCGGCCCCTTGGCGTCGGCCTTGATCGCGCTGATCGGCGCTGTCAGCCTGGCCACCCCGTTCCTGCGGCCCGAATACCTTGACGCGCTGGTTCGGCTGGCCATCCGGTTTGTGGAGCGCGGCTGTCCCGATCCTGCTTGGCGTCGCGGTCTGGCACTTGTGGAAGGGCCTGCGCGACCAAGATCATCTGCGCCCGTTTCTGGCGACGGTGTCGATTTTCGTGCTGTCTTATGCCGGGATAGGGGTCAGCTTCTATCCCAATCTGGTCCCGCCCGCTTTGACCATCGCGCAGGCCGCAGCCCCCGACGCCTCGCTGCGGTTCCTGTTGGTCGGTGCGGTTGTCCTGATCCCGATGATCCTGGCCTATACCGGCTATTCCTATTGGGTGTTTCGCGGCAAGGTCCGCCCCGGCGACGGATACCACTGATGCGCCGCTGGCTTTGGTTCGCAGCGCTCTACCTCGCCGGACTTTCGGTGATCGGGGCAATCGCCTTCCTGATCCGGTCGGTGCTGATCTGATGCGCGGTGCAGGGGCCCTGCCGCCTGCACCCGTGCGAACGCTGATGTGACAAGCCCTGCTGGCCAAATCGCCTTCCATTCGCCGCCGTTGACAGGTGACCGTTGAGTGCCTATCTATAGTTAGTGATCAATAACTAACTATGGGGGCGTCACATGGCCGCGCGCAAATCAGCCGACGATCGCAAGGCCGAAATCGTCACCGCAATGGTTCGGCTCGCGGATGAGCTTGGCCCGGACCGGTTGACGACGGACTCCGTGGCAAAAGCGGTTGGCCTGACGCAGCCCGGAATTTTTCGCCACTTTCCCACCAAGCAGGATCTTTGGCTGGCTGTCGCCGCGCGCATCGCCCTGCAAATGTCCGCGGCATGGGCAGAGGTCTTGTCGGCCAACATGCCGCCGCAAGAGCGCGTCAAGGCATTGATCATGGTCCAACTGCGCCAGATCGTCGCCAACCCGGCCATTCCGGCGATCCTGCATTCACGTGAACTTCATGCCGAGAACGCGGCCTTGCGCGCCGAATTCATCGCGCTGATGACGCGCTTTCAGGGCTTGCTGGTTGATGCCGTGACCGAAGGCCGCGCGCAGGGCGCTTTTCGGGCGGATATTGCGCCAAAGGATGTTGCGATCTTGCTGATCTCGCTTGTGCAAGGGCTGGCGATCCGCTGGTCGCTAGGCCAGCGCGCCTTTTCGCTTGAAGACGAAGGCGGACGTTTGCTGGCTTGCCAGATCAACCTGTTCTGTGCCGGGCCGCCGGTAACGGAGGCCCCATGCCCCGTCTGACAAAACGCACCCCTGCCGTTCGGCTGGCCAGACAGCCGCTGCAACCCATGACGACGTGATACCCGACCACGTGTTTCACTTGCCGGACGGTCGGCCTGAAAATGACAAAGGAGATCCGTTATGAACAAACCAATTGGCGTTTGGATCGCTGCCGGAATCGCTCTGGCCTTCGGGGGGCTGACGATCCTGTCGGGTGGGAAGGTCCTGTTTGGCGGGGCAGAGGCGCAGGCGGCGGCGGGCAACGCCGTGTCCTTCGTGTTGTGGTTCAACTTTCTGTCCGGCTTTGCCTATGTCGCTGCGGGCATTGGCATCGCTTTGCGCAAAGACTGGGGTGGCATGCTGGCAGCAGGGCTGGCCATCGCCATCACCGCCGTATTCGCGCTGTTTGGTTGGCACATCTTCCGGGGTGGGGCCTATGAGATGCGCACCGTCGGCGCGATGGTCTTGCGCGCGGGTGTCTGGATCGGCATCGCTCTCTATCTGCGCCGATTGCAGGGCGCGCCTCTGCCGCGCACCTGATCAAACCTCCGGTCAGGTGATCTTCCAACAAGACCGCGATGCCCTATGCCAAAAAGAGCATCGCGGCGGGCGTCTTCTTCGGGCGGCCTTTATGCCCGATGGCGTGGGGTTGCGCCGGGCCGATGCCGGCGGCACGCGCAGCCAGCATAGGCCCTGCCGCGGTAATATCTGCGAACACCGCGATTGCTTGCGCGGTTGGGGGGGCTGGCCCAAGACGCCGCCCATCCGACACGCTCAACGCCCTCATGCATGCAGAAGGCGGCGGTTAACCAATATTTGGACCCTCCGTCGCAAAAGCGCCCGAGTGTTATCGGCGTCTTTGGGCCGTATGATCCCCGCGTCCCAGTCCGCCCACATCCCCAGCCCGAAAGTCAGGACCTCAAAAATGGCACCGGCCTCAATCGACCGGTTTGTCCTTGTTGACCAAGACGTCCTCAATCCGGCGACCCATGCGGACCTCATCAAACAGAACGACCTGAGTCGGCATCGGTTTGCCATGGCGACTGACGAAAGCACGGTAGATGCCATACTGAAAGTTGTAGTCCTGTGGCCGATGCGCGATGAAATTCGCGATCGTCGCTTCGCGCTGGTAAACGGGCACCCCGGCGGCTTCGACCCCAAGCGCCATAAAGTCAGGAATTGCGGCGCGGCGTTGACCGTTCAGATAGATCTCAAGCCGCTGTCCGGTCCCCGAAGTATCGAAATGCACCAAAACATCGGTCCAATGCCCCCGAAGGCTGCTGACGGTGGCAAGCGGCAGGTCGCGGGTCTCGTCGCGGACCTCGGTCGGATTGCCAGTCAGAAAGTGGATTGCGGCGTAGAAGCGGTCGCCGCGAAGCTGCATCTGCATCACGGGGGGGTCCTGGACGCGCCCTTCTTGGGTGTTGGTCGGCCCGCCGCGCTGGTGCAGGATCGCGACCGAGGTATCCACCTTTCCGCTGGTCTGGAAATCGGACGGCACAAAAAGACTGAAACCGATCCACTGCGGGCTGCCGTACCGCCAGGATTTCTTCAGCCGCACCATCGCGCGTTCCCGGTCGGTTTGGCAGTCTTGCCCCGCGCAGTCGGCTGGTCGCACTTCGAACCTTTGCGCTTTCTTGCCCGCGCGAACGGGGTCAGCCACAATCGTGACGCCGTAATTCGTCGCCACCAAGGTCTTTTCCGTGGCCAACCGTTGCGCCTGCGCGCCAGAGGCGAGCACGAAAACCGCAATGAGGCACGCGCTGATCCGCAAGATCATATTTCCCCCAGTTGTCTGATTGAGCGCCGCAGTGCTGCACTCTAGCAATCGAAGCCGGGTTTTATAGCTGTTTTCGCAATAGCCAGAACGAATAATGCGCCCGATAGAACGTGGGGGGCACAGGGCATCCACACCCGGCGGGGGCGTTGGCGCTGTGGCAAAACCGAATCCGTTGCCGCCTGATTCCATGGAATGGCCCGCAAGGGTAAGATCGCACGCGCCGGGCCATCCTTTCGCGTATTTCGCATCAACCTTTGGTTTGAAACGGCTCAATCTGCGGTTTGACAGGCGGGTTTTCGACACTCAGTCTCATCGACGGCACGGCCGGGGTCGGGGCAAGTTCGGTCATCGGCGGTTCACTGTGGACCGAGCAACTCAGGAGTTTGAACATGAAAATCACCATGATTGCCCTTACTCTCGCTACCTCCCTTTCCATGACCGCAGCCCATGCCGAGGCTTTGCAGGCAGGCTCCACGGCCTCGGCCAATGCGTCCGCCGGGATTGAGATCGCGCAAAACCGGTCATACCTTGATGTGCTCGCCTCGTTGGAAAACGAAGGCTACAGCATCAACCAGGTCGAGACGACATGGCTTGGCCGGATCAAGATCACCGCGCAATCGCAAGCCAACCTGCGTGAAGTCGTGGTCAGCCGCACGACCGGTGAGATCATGTCCGACGTGATCCTGCAGGTCTTCGCAACGGGCGACGCCGGCACTGCAGGGGCCCCGGAAGAAGCAACAGCGGGCCAAAGCGGTACCGGGGGCGTGCTGGGCCTGTCGACGACCCTCAGCGTCGGCGCCAACGGGACGGCAGGCGGCAATGGCGGCGGCGGAAACGTTGGCCTTTCCGGCGGCGGCGGTGTTAGCCTCGGCAACTAAGAGTGCCAGTAATGGGGCAGGGGCTGCGTGGCGGCCCCTGCCCAAACAAGACGCAACACAAGGGCACGTTTAGACATGGCCAGACCACAGCGCTTTTCTTCGGGCTTGATCGCCGCGATGGTGCTTCTTCTCGTGCAGTTCCTCTGTGCCGGATTCTTCATCAGTGAATTCGTGACCGAGGTTTTCGGCCTGCGGAACTGGGCGGTGACTTGGGAAGTCCGGGAGATACTTCAGGCGTCGGCAAGCATCGGGCTTCTTCTTGGCACGGTTGCGGGGCTGCTCTTGCTGCGCGTGGCTGTGGTTCGCATGCGGCGGGCCGAACGGCAAGTTCAGGCGGCATCGGGTGAATTCTTTGCGATGATGGAGGTCAGCTTTTCCGATTGGGGGCTGTCGCCATCAGAGCGCGATGTCGCCCTTTTCGCGGTGCGCGGGATGTCCAACGCCGAAATCGCCCGACTTCGGGGAACCAGCGAGGCAACGATCAAGTCGCAGATGAACGCGGTCTTCCGCAAGGCGGGCGTGTCAAGCCGGGCGCAACTTATCAGCCAGTTTGTCGAACTGCTGATCGAGCGCGCGCCACCACCCGAACCCAGTGCCGCACCCACCGATGCAGATGCGGCCGAGCCTGTCTCCAGCGGCACGGGCAGGTGACCGGTAAGCCCGTCTGCCCTTGGACGCCGTGGGGGACCTTTCCCCCTAGGGCGTCAGGCACTGGCAGCGCTCTGGCCCGGCGGCACGGCGCTGTTTGTCGGTGCCAGCCAAACCACCGCCCCGCCAACCCAAAACCGCCGTTGCCCCGGTCCCGCCAAAATACCCACCGCGTCCTGTGACTCATGGCGCCATAGCAGGCGAGCCCTATTCGGTTTCGGCCCGACCAGAGGCAAGCCTTGCCCCAGGATAACGGCGCCAAGCGGTCCCCAGCACAAGGCCCGCACCTTGCCGGGTTCAAGCCAACCCCTTCGGATAATTCTTTGCCCGTCGCTACAGCGCGATCCCTGCACAGGCTGCGGTGTTGCAGACGTGGCGCTGCATTGCCTGCCGCGCCGCCTCTGAATCCTGCGCGGCAACAGCCGTGATGATCTGGCGATGCTCGGCGATAGAGTCGCGCATGCGGCTTGGGTTGGTATGGGGGATGGGTTGGCGCTGGGTTTCCGACAGCAAACCCTGCACCGTTTCATAGACCATTTGCAGCATCTTGTTGCTGCAGCTTTCCGCAATGGCGCGGTGAAACTTCACATCCGCCTCAACGTTGGCCAACAAGTCGCCTGCGGCCCAGCAGCGTTCCATCTCGTCCGTGGCTTCGACCAACTGGGTAAGCGTCGCCGGCGTGATCGCCCGCGCGGCATTCTCGGCAATCTGACCCTCCAGCATCAGCCGGGTCTCAAAAACATCGGCCATGGCGAAGCTATCCGAATACCGCCATTTCAAGGCCTCCGTCGAGTCGTGGCTGCCTGCCGTCACATAAGTGCCGCGCCCGGGTTCCGTCCTGATCAGCCCAAGGGTTTCCAGCGTCAGCAAGGCTTCGCGCAAAGAGGCCCGGCTGACGTTGAAATGTTCGGACAGGATGCGCTGCGAGGGGATTTGATCGCCCTGCTTCCATTCGCCATCCAGAATCTTTTGCTGCACACGACGCGCCACCACTTGGGGCAGGGGGCTCCATCCAGCCGAGGCGGAGATCATTCGCTTCACAACTCGATTCCTTTTCTTGGCCGAACGGGTTCGTTTGCTGGTGCTAGCCAGATATTCTTGCAATCGCAAACTTTGCGTGTTTGATTTGGCCTGACCGGTCAGACCGGTTCGACCGTGATGCATAAACGAAACAGGGGAAGGACCAAAAACATGATGAGAAGAATGTTCATGCAGGCCGCAGCGCTTGGCGCGGCGCTATCATTCGGTGCCATGGCTTCAGCGCAAGACCTGACTGTTGGCGCGAACGTCGGCAACGTGCCGTGGGAATTTCAGGATGACACCGGTGCGATCGTCGGATTTGAGATCGACCTTGCGAATGAGGTCGGCAAACGCCTTGGCCGCGCGGTGACGTTTGAGAATATCCCCTTCAATGGTCTTTTCTCGGCAGTGCAATCGGGGCGCATCGACATGGCCGTGTCGTCGATCACCATCACGCAAAAGCGTCTTGCTGAGTTGAGCTTTGCACAGCCCTACTATGACAGCGACCAGTCGTTGACCGTCACAGCCGCCAGCGGCTTGACCGGTCTGGCCGATATGAAGGGCAAAGTGATCGGCGTCGATACCGGCTCGACCGGCGACATCTGGGCGACCGAGCACATGGCCGAATACGGCTTTGCCGATATCCGCCGCTTCGAAGGTCTGGCCCCTGCGATGCTCGATTTGGGCAACGGGCGGATTGATGGCTACATCAGCGACATTCCGGCGCTGCAGTATTACGTCAAGGACAAGCCAGAATTTACCGTCGTGGCGCGCATCCTGTCGGGCGAGCAATATTCGATGATGTTCGCCAAAGACGCGCCCTTGGCCGCCGAAGTCAGCGCGGTTCTGACCACGCTGAAAGAAGAAGGGTTCCTTGCCGCGACCCACAAGAAATGGTTCGGCACCGACCCCGAGGCCACCACCTCAACCGTGATGGTCATGGATATGCCGAAACTGCAATAATCAGGCAAACCTCGGGGGCTGCGCCAAGCGTGGCCCCTGAACGCAGGGTAGGGGTAGGCGAGGCGAATGGAACTGATTGATACCTTCTTTAACGTGCCGGTGCTGATCCGCACCTTCCCGCTGTTGATGCAGGGGCTGTGGATCACCGCCCAACTTGGCGTGGTCAGCATCCTTGCGGGGCTCGTGCTGGGTTTGGCGCTTGCGCTGGTGCGGCTTTACGCGCCGCGCTGGGTGCAGATGCTGGCCAAGATCTACATCAATTTCATGCGCTCGATCCCGCTCCTGGTGCTGCTGATCATCATCTACTATGCCTTGCCGTTTGTTGGCATCCGCCTGTCGCCGTTCCTGTCGGCGGTGTCCGCGCTGTCGCTGGTCTCTGCAGCCTATACTGCCGAGATATTCCGCGCCGGCATCGAGGCGATTGCCAAAGGCCAGTTTGAGGCTTCTGCCGCGCTGGGCCTAAGCACGCGCAGCATGATGGTGGATGTGATCTTGCCGCAAGCCATCCGCATCGTCATTCCGCCGCTGACCAACAACTGCATCAATGTGATGAAAGACACGGCACTTGCCTCTGTCGTGGCGATGCCGGATCTGTTGAAGCAGGCGACCCAGGCACAGGCGCTGGCCGCCAATCCAAGCCCGCTGATCGGGGCGGCGATGATTTACGTGCTGTTTTTGTGGCCCTTGGTTGCAGCCGTCGCGCGGCTGGAACGCAGCTATAGCAAGGCGGATCGCTGATGGGCAGCAACATTCAAATCTCCAACTTGCGTAAAAAGTTCGGCAGCTTTGTCGCGCTGAATGGCATTGACCTGACCATTGCCGAGGGCGAGGTGGTCTGCGTCATCGGGCCGTCGGGGTCGGGAAAATCCACCCTGATCCGCTGCATCAACCTGCTGGAAGGGTTTGAGCCGGGCAGTGCCATTCATGTCGGCGGTGTGCCGGTTGAGGCGGGGCGCAACCTTGAAAAGGTGCGCGCAGACGTCGGCATGGTGTTTCAATCCTTCAACCTGTTTCCGCATCTGACGGTGTTGCGCAATGTGATGCTGGCCCCGATGCGGGTGCGCGGCCTGTCGCCCGCCCAGGCCGAAACCCGCGCACGCGAATTGCTGGCGCGGGTGGGGATAGAGGCACAGGCCGAGAAATACCCCGGCAAGCTGTCGGGCGGTCAGCAGCAACGCGTCGCCATCGCGCGCGCCTTGGCGATGGACCCCAAGGTCATGCTGTTTGATGAACCAACCAGCGCGCTTGACCCGGAAATGGTGGGCGAGGTGCTGGACGTGATGAAAGCGCTGGCAGGCACGGGCGTGACCATGGTCGTTGTCACGCATGAGATGGGCTTTGCACGCCAAGTCGCTGATCGTGTTGTCTTTATGGACGGCGGCGTCGTGGTGGAAATCGGCACACCCACACAAATCTTCGACCATCCCCAAAATGAGCGCACCCGCAATTTCCTTGGCGCTGTGCTGAACCATTGACCCTTTGAGCCGGAGCTTTGAATGACTTCCCCAACTCTTGATCTGACACAGGTGCGCGACCATTTTCCGGGCCTCGCCCGTGGCTGGACGCTTTTTGACAATGCCGGTGGCTCACAGATCCTTAAAGGTGCCGTCGCACGGATGACCGAGTTTCTGATCGAGCGGAACGTTCAGGTCGGTGGCAGCTATGACATCTCGCTCGCCGCCGCCGACGCCCTGCGCCAAGGCCGCGCAGCTGCGGCCACGCTGATGAACGCCGCACGGGCCGAGGAGATCGTCTTTGGCCCCTCCACCACGGTTTTGCTGCAAAACCTTGCGCGGGCGATGCGCAGCCAGCTTTCCAAAGGCGATGAGATCATCGTCACGATCTCGGACCATGAATCCAACATCGGCCCGTGGATGTCGTTGCAGGAATTCGGCATCGTCATCAAAGTCTGGCCGCTGAATAAAGAGACCCGGAATCTGGAACTGTCGGATCTGGCACCCTTGATGACCTATCGCACACGGCTTGTGGCGGTCACGCATGTCTCCAACATTCTGGGCCAGATGAACCCCATCGCCGACATCGCCCGCTTTGTGCATGACCGCGGCGCGCGCATCTGTGTCGATGCCGTGGCCTATGCCCCGCACCGCGCCATTGATGTGCAGGCCTGGGATGTCGATTACTACGTGTTCAGCCTCTACAAGACCTATGGCCCGCACTACGCTGTAATGTACGGGAAATACGACCTCTTGTTAGAGCTGGACACGCTCTATCACTATTTTTACGGCAAAGACAAAGTGCCCGGCAAGCTGGAGCCGGGCAATCCAAGCTATGAATGCGCCTATTCGGTCGTGGCCATTCGCGACTATCTTGCCGGGCTTGGCAGCAGCGGAACGGCGCGCGAAAGACTGGAGCAGGGCTTTGCCGCGATCACCGCGCAAGAGGATGCCTTGGTCGACAGATTGCTGTCCTACCTGACCCAGCGCAACGATTGCACCGTGTTTGGCAACACGCGCAACGACGCATCGCGGCGCATCCCAACCGTGGCCTTCCGCTTTGACGGGCGCGATTCTGCGGCGGTGGCCAAGGCGATGGACAGCCACAAGATCGCCATCCGTCACGGTGATTTCCACGCGCGCCGTCTGGTTGAGGCGGCGGGCGAGATGCATGACGGCGGGCTGTTGCGCGTGTCGATGGTGCATTACAACACGCTGCAAGAGGTGGACGCGCTCTGCACCGCCTTTGACACGATTTTGCGAAAGGCGGGCTAGGCCATGCTTGATCTCGTAGTGCGCGGCGGCACGGTTGTGACCGCTGCCGACGTGACCCGCTGCGACATCGGCATTCGGGATGGCCGCATTGTCGGCCTTGGTGAAAACCTGCCAGCAGGCCGCCAAGAGGTGGATGCGACGGGGCTTTACGTGCTGCCCGGCGGTATCGACAGCCATGTGCATCTGTCCCAACCCTCGGGCGACGGCATTGTCATGGCGGATGATTTCCAAAGCGGCACCCGTTCGGCGCTGTTTGGGGGCAACACCACGATCCTGCCGTTCTGCCTGCAACAAAAGGGTCAAAGCCTGCGCGAGGCTTTGACCGCCTACCACGCTCTGGCCGAAGGGCAATGCCTCACCGATGTCAGTTTCCATCTGATCGTGACCGACCCGACCGCCCATGTCCTGGGCCAAGAGATCCCTGCGCTGGTGGAGGATGGCTATACCTCGCTCAAGGTCTTTATGACCTACGAAGGTCTGCGCCTGCGCGATGACGAAATACTGGCCACGCTGGATGCCGCCCGCAGCAGCGGCGCTTTGGTGATGGTGCATTGCGAGAATGAGGACGCGATCCGTTTCCTGATCGGCAAGCATGAAGCGGCAGGCTCCGTCTCGCCCCTTGCCCACGCCACCACGCGTCCGATTGCCGCCGAACGCGAAGCCACGCATCGCGCGCTGTCGCTGGCAGAAATCGTCGATGTGCCCATTGTCATCGTGCATGTCTCCAACCGTGAGGCGATGGAAGAGATTGACCGTGCCCGCAAACGCGGCGCGAAAGTGGTCGGCGAAACCTGCCCGCAATATCTGATGCTGACCGCCGATGATCTGGACCGGGAGGGCTGGGAGGGCGCGAAATACGTCTGCTCGCCACCGCCGCGGGATGAGGCCAGCAAAGCCGCCTGCTGGGCGGGCTTGGAGCAGGGCATCTTTGATCTCTATTCCTCGGATCATTGCCCCTTTCGCTTTGACGACGCCGCAGGCAAGTTGAACAGCAAGGGAAAAACCAGTTTCCGTTGGATTCCCAACGGCATACCGGGGGTTGAGACGCGCCTGCCGATCCTGTTTTCCGAAGGGGTGATGAAAGGCCGCATCGACCTGCCGCGCTTTGCCGCACTGACCGCGACCAATCATGCAAAGCTCTATGGGCTTTACCCGCAGAAAGGCACGATTGCGGTGGGCTCTGACGCCGACCTGACGCTGTGGGACCCGAAAGTGTCGCGCACCATTCGCAACGCGGACCTTCACCACGGGGCCGACTACACCCCCTATGAAGGGCTAAAGGTGCAAGGTTGGCCCGTGACGGTGATCTTGCGCGGTGCTGTGGCGGTGGAAAACGGCGCGCTTCATGTGCAGGCTGGCGCCGGTCGCTATCTTCGCCGCAACCGCAGCCCCGGTGGCGCAACGGTTGCAGGCTAACCTTAACGAACCGTGATCGGGGGATTGAAGCGCGCAGGCGACATCAGCCCCTGTCCGACCAAGCGATCTGCGTTGCTTCCCCCCGGCTTTTCAGGCTTGCCGACGCCACGTTGCGTGGGCCTGTCGATACCGTCGGCCCTGCAAACCTTCAGGAACGGCCCGGCAGATCTATGACCAACACCGGCACGTCGTCCGAGGTTTTTTGCTCAGACCGCCCGTCAGGCCCGATCACGCCCCGGATGCGCCGCCGCATGTTGGAAAAACCTTCGAAGCGGACCGTGTCGATAGGCACATCCAACTGGATTGACACGTTCAGATTCAAACCGACGTTTGACAGGGCCACGATCCGCCCGATGAACGGCTGCCCAAGATACGTGCCGCCGATTTCATCGCCCATCCGAAGCGTTATCGGCTGTGCGCGCGACAACTTGGCGTGAAGCGTGTTCCAGTCTCGGGCTCCCTCTTCATGGGCGACACGCTCCAGAGCCTGCGCATGGCCAATCGGCGTGCCCTGCGCGGCAAGTGCGTCGCGCAAAGCTTTGGCCTTGGATTTGGCCTCTGAGATTGAGTTTACCGTCATGGCGTTTGCATCCCAAGGGAAAGGCCGAACCCTTTGCCGGGTTCGTACTGCCGCCGGGTTGCGATGCACAACCCAAGCGCTGTGGCGACGATGATCCCGTCAGCAATCGGGAACGCAAACCAGATTGCCTTTGCCCCGATGAAAAAGCCCAGACCCGCAAGCAACAGGGGGCTAAGGGCGAAAGGTTTGATCAACGTCAACACCGCCGTCCGCCCTGGCCTGCCGATCGCCTGAAAATACAAGGCGAGCACCAGAACCGGACCCGTAAACAGATACAGCGACAACATCGGAACCAAAATCCTGCCGACCTGTCCGATGACCTGCGGGCTGCTCACAAACCCGCTGCCAATCCAGCCGTGTCCGATCAGCAAGGTGGCCTCGACCAAGGCGCAATACACAAAGGCGATGGTCACGGCCAACCGCAGCGCGGCATCCGACCGTCGGTAAAGCTTTGCACCAACGTTGTGTCCGACAATGGTCTGTGTCGCCATGGCGATTGCCATCAGCGGCAGGAAGGTAAAGCTCAAGATCCGGGTCACGATGCCATAAGCGGCCACGCTATCGACATAGCCCGCGCCCGCCGTCAGGCGCAGTGTCGTGATCACCGTGGCCGAAACCAATGCGATCCCGATGAAGCTAAGGCTAACGGGTGCGCCCAAGGTCAACAGGGAACGCCATCCCCCGGTCCAGCGGGATTTCCACAGGCCGGACATCCTCAGGCTGCCGCCTCCGCGCCACCGCAAGCCCACAAGCAGTGCAAGCCCCGCGCCTTGGGCAATTGCCGTTCCCAAGGCGGAACCCGCGACTCCCATGTCCAAGGTCACGATCAACACATAATTCAGCGCAATATTGGCAAGCGTCACGCCCGCCGACATCAATGCGATCAGGCCAGCGTGACCCTCATTGCGCCACGCATCGGCATGAACGCCGAGCAGCAGTTGCAGGGGCGACGCAAAAATCATGATGGCAAGATAGGTGTAAGCCATCTGGGCAATCCCCGCTTGGCCCCCCGACAGTTGGTCGGTGACAAAGCCTGCAACTGTGCAGAAGGCTGCGATCAACAGCACGGACAGGAAAAGCGCCAAGCCATGCGCCTGCGCGAAAACAGCCATTGCGTCCGTTTGCTGCGCGGCCCCCAGATGTCGGGCAAGAAGGCTGGACATACCGCCGCTGACAAGGGTCGAAAGGGCGATGGTGACCATCAAAATGGGAAACACCAGACTTACAGCCGCAAGGGCATCAGGCCCGACGAAATGCCCCAGAAAGGCAGCGTCGACCACGCCCAGCATGCCGCTCATCAGCATCATGACCATCATCGGCAGGGCATTGGTTACAAAAAGCTGCCCGATGGTGGCAGTTAGAAATCGGTTCTGGGATGCGTGTTCAGACGACATCATTCACTCCTCAGAGGGGCATTCCGAACTGGAGGAGGCCTGCATTATCCACCTGCGAAATGCTTCGAGGGTGATTGATCTGGTCGCTTTGGGCTTCACCGTGACTTTCGTCTGCAGGCGGCAGGTGCCCAACACCTGATGCCCCCCTACACGCTTGCCATGTGCAATGTCAAGCCTTGGTCATGGTGGGCCTGGCCCAAGGCCTGCCACGCGGCCGCGTGCGGCATCTGTCTTGGCTTGAAAGCCAACCCTGACCCATCTGCCAAACCGTCAACAGCCATGCCTCAGAATTTTGGGCTGTGCGGACACTTGCGACCAAACGCGCGTTTCAGCATTCGGGTCCCGCCGGTCGAAAAATCGGAAAGGGCGCCTTTTGGTTGCCGCCAAACGCCTCCCGACAGCCCGAAACGTGAGGGCGACAATCCCTGCCTTGACGCCAGCAGGACCCCAACTCCATAGTCAGCGGCGGCGCAGGTCCGGGTGGAAATCAACACGGTTCGGTCGGATACGACGTCATTTGCAAAGGAATTGCCTTGCGCCACCTGATCCGCGGAGCCGTCATTCTGATCCTGATTGGGATCGTCGCCGTGATCGTCGCAATCGTGGCCGTTGCGCGGCCCTTCCCGCCGATGCCGCCAGAGGCAGATGTCTTCGGCTTTTCGGGTGAGCGGGCGATGGTCACCAAGGACGTGCCGCCGCTGCAGCAGTTCCGCGCCCGTGATGGCGATGCGCTTGCCTACAGGTTTTACGATTCACCAAGCGAGCGCATCCTGATCTTCATTCACGGGTCATCCTACCACGGCGGCGGCTATGACGATCTTGCGACCTATGTCAGTGCCTTGGGGGCGGCCAAGGTGGTCCTGCCGAACATGCGCGGGCACTACTTTTCAGGCCGACGCCGGGGCGACATCGAATACATCGGCCAGTATGAGGACGACATCGTCGACCTCATCGGGGACCTTCGCAAGCAGGGCCACATGGGCCCCATTATCCTTGGCGGCCATTCCAGTGGCGCAGGTTTTGTGCTTCGGTTTGCCGGGGGTTTGGGGCCGCAGCAGGCGGCGATTGCGGGCTACATCGCCCTGGCCCCGATCATTCCGCGCACTGCCGCCGTGCGGGGTGGCGACGCGGGCGGGTGGAACGTCATCGATCTGCCCCGGATCCTTGGGCTCGTGGCGCTGAACGCCATCGGCATCCACGGCTTTGACGGGCTACCGATCATCGCCTTCAACAAGCCCGCCAGCGCATGGAACGGGACCGAGACACTTGCCTATTCCTGGCGGCTTAATGTTTCTTTCCATCCTCGCAACGACTACGCGTCAGATGTGAAAGCGATGCCCTCCAATGCGTTGATCCTTGTCGGTGACAAGGATGAAGCCGTCGATGGCGCGGCGCTGCTTGCTCTGCTAACGGCCGCTGGCTACCGCGGAGATGCAGAAATCCTTGCCCAGACGACGCATTTCGGGATCTTCCACGACGCCGCAGCGTTGAAACGGGTGGCTGACTATGTCGCCAGTATTCCCGACCGTTAAAGCGGCCAGCTTGCGGAAGCTGTGCAGGCCGAAACTGCTCCTCGCGATCCGCTCTGTGATGAGACACGGCCGTAACGTTACGAAAAAGCGTCCGCCAGAAGATCATAGACCACGCGGATGCGGCGGCTGGTCAAAAGCTCGCGGTGGGTGGTCAGCCAGAACGGCACCGGCAAGGACACAAGGTCCGGCAGAACCGGTTCAACGCCCGGCAGAATGCCTGCGAATTCCTTTGGCATGACCCCGATGCCAAAGCCCTGCCGGATCAACTCGCCCGCCACCACGCCGTTGTCCGTCACCACCTTGAACTGCGACCGGGTCAGGGCAAGGCCGCACGCGTTCAGCCCGGCGATCAGCCGCTCGACCGGGGCGAAGCCGATGAAGGTGGCATCCAACAGATCGGCGGCAGATTGGGGGCGGCCATGCCGGTCCAGATAACTGGTCGCGGCGTAGAAATGGGCCTGCGACGTGCGGACCAGTTTCGCAATCAGTTCCGGCTGGTCCGGGCGGGCGTGGCGGATGGCGATATCTGCCTCACGCCGCCGCAAATCCCGGATGTCGTTTGACGCCAGAACCTCAACCTCGATTCCGGGCGCCAGATCGCGCAGGCGCATCAGAATCGGCGGCAGGAAATAGGCCGACAGCGCGTCGCTGGCCGTGATGCAGACCTGCCCCTCGATCGCTTGTGACTGGCCAGAAGCCGCTAGGGCAATGTTGGCCGCAGCCGCGCCCATCGCGCGAAACTGGTCCAGAAGTTCGACCCCCGTCGGCGTGATCGCCAAAGACCGCCCCACCCGGTCAAACAAGACGACACCCAGCGCCTCCTCCAACGCCGCCACCTGCCGCGACAAGGTGGGTTGCGTCAGCCCCAAAGCGCGGGCGGCCGAAGACAGGCTGCCCGCCTCCGCAGTCGCAAGGAAGGCGCGCGCCTGATTCCAGTCAAAGGGGGAGGTCTGCCAATTCATGCATATTTGTATAACGAAAAGCCGATTTTCCGCAATTTATTTCGATGATGCGCATAAGTAGACCGCTTCGAAAGGAGTATGATCATGCAGTTCAAACGACCATCGATCCGGGAAGGCTGGCCTATCGCGGCGGGGCTTTTGGCGCTCAGCGTCATTCCCGTCGCCGCAGGGGTGGTGCGGCTGGTGTCGCTGGCCACGGGTGAGACCGTCACACTTGCAAACGCCAGATTCTTTGCGCACCCGCTGCCCGTCCAGTTGCACATCATCGGCGCCAGCCTGTTTTGCATCCTTGGCGCCTTGCTGTTCTGGCCCGGCTTTCGCCGCCGCTTTCCGCGCTGGCACCGTATGGTTGGGCGGATCGCGGCGCCTGCGGATATCGTCGCTGGTCTGTCTGGCCTGTGGATGAATCAATTCTATCCCTATGGGCCGAACGACGGGCTGCTGCTGTATTTCTTCCGGCTGTTCTTTGGGGCCGGCATGGTGCTGGCCATGGTCTTGGGGATCGCCGCGATCTTGCGACGCGACTTTGCCCAGCACCGCGCCTGGATGATGCGCGCCTATGCCATCGCTTTGGGTGCAGGCACGCAGGCCGTGACACAACTGCCGTGGATCTTGTTGGTCGGCCTGCCGGCTGAGATTCCGAGGGCGCTGCTCATGGGCGCCGCATGGGTCTTGAACCTTGCGGTGGCCGAATGGTTCATCCGCAGACAAACTGGTGCTGCCTGGGGCTAGGGGCGGCTGCGCCAGCGCTTAAGTGTGCCGAGCAACCGCGCAGGCTTGCCCCCTTTGCCGCGAGGCTATCAGGCTGGCTGAAAACCGAAGCCGGGACGACGGGGCGTTCAGAACAGCCCTGCCTCTGCCGCAAATGCCAAGCCGTCGCTGGCAAGGGGATCATGGTCTGCAAGTGGCGCAAGCTGGTTTCTTCCTATAGCGCCGCCCCTCAGGCTTCCCTTGGCACGTTGCATCAACTAGGCTCAACCCCATTCGGCGGAAGGCCCGCCCGATTTCCTTGCGGGGGCATTTTGACCGATACAATGAACGAGCAACCGCCCAGCACTTCGCCCAGCACTGTGGTGATCGTCGGCCTTTCGCCGACGTTTCAGGCTTTCGGGATGGTGATTGATTTCCTGTCCGACAGTGAGCCCTTTGGTACTTTCGAAGTTTCGGCCATCGCCCCGGTCATCCGGACCCAGTTGCAGGACGGCCACAATCTGGCTGCGATGGAGGGTGACCGCATGGTCGGCTATATCGGCTGGCTTTTGACCACCAAGGCGATCGGCGAAGAATGGGCAGAAAACCGGGCGATCCTGCGACCGATGAAGGCCGAAGGCAGTGATGCCGCGGCACTGACCATCTTTGTTTCCGATGATAAGGCGGCGACCGCGCGTCTGATCCGCGGAGCGCGTGAATTGAACAAAGGCCGGCGGGTATTTTTCAAGCGCGGCTATGACGGGCAGTTGAAACACAGCCGCAAGGCAACGGTTCTAAACGTCACCAAAGACGGCTAAAATTCGTGGGTCGTATTGTCTGGATCGCCTCGTATCCGAAATCAGGCAACACTTGGATGCGACTGTTCTTGATGGAGTTGCTGTATCCGGGCGCTGCTTCGAACCCGAACATGGTGCAGCAATTTGCGCCGAACGAAAATGCCGCCGCATTTTACCAGCCGTTTTCTGACAGCCCGATGACGCGCCTTTCGAATAGCGAACTCGCGCGTATTCGACCGCAAGCGCAGAGCTTTGCCGCCTCTCAAAAGCCGTTTGTGCTTTTGAAAACCCACAATCTTCGCGGCATCCATCTTGGCACGCCGACGTTGTCATCCGGTCTGACGGCCGCCGCTGTCTATGTGGTCCGCAATCCGTTGGATGTTGTTGTGTCTTATGCGTTCTTTCGCAATCTCACGATGGACGGCGCAATTGACCTTCTGCTGGAAAGGGGGCGGATTCTTCCCCGCGCACCGGGGGGAAGTTACATGATTTCAGGAAGTTGGCCAGAGAACGTGCGCAGTTGGAAGGCGCTGCCGGGTGAACCCATCCTGACCCTGCGGTATGAGGATTGCCTGAGCGCGCCGTCAGAAAGTTTTCGCCGTCTTGCCACCTTTTTACGCCTGCCGGTGACGCCGGAGGCCGTCGATGCGGCCATTGAAAAGACGTCGTTTTCGGCCCTTGCCGATGCGGAACGGCGCGGTGGTTTTAGTGAACGTCCTGCCAGCACAGATCGTTTCTTTCGAAGCGGGGTGGCGGGACAGTGGCAAGATCACCTGACTTCGGCGCAAATCGACCGGGTTTTGCAACAGTGCGCACCGGAAATGGCGTTGCATGGCTACACAATCTGAAGTGGCAATTCCGACACGATCAGCTACCTTTTCTGAATTGTATTCGTAATTTCAAAGCTGAACCCGCAATATATAAAAAACAACGACCGGGGATTGGCACATTGAATTACTCCACACTCTTGACCTCTGCCTCTGCCATGGCTTTGGCCACCGGCGGTCTTGCACCGGCATTCGCCGCAGAGGCGGCCGAGGATGTCGGCGCGCACAATTACACGCTTTCTTTTGAAGGCACGTTTGGGCGCCTCGACAAGGCTCCGGCCGACAAGTGGGGTCAAACTTCAGAACTTGAAGACAAATTCGGCAGCGGGCCGGATCTTGGTTATATGGGGGCGATATCGCTGTCCCGAAATGTGTCTGAGACCCGCGATCTGAGTGTTGGGCTTTCGTTCGGCGGATCCATGAATAACGACCGGATGTTCGAGGGAAGCGGTTTCAATCAGAATTTCAGCGGCGGCTACATCAGCACGGTGACCAACGACTTGTCGTTCGGTGCAATGGATGTCGAAATCGGCTCCACCAGGGCGGTTGGCGACGGCAATATGCGGATGTTCGGCGGCCTGCGTGGCCTCGCATTGAATTCTGATAGCAATGCGTCTTTCGACAAGACCGGCTCGGGGTTGAACAGCGACTATTTGAACATAGGCCTCGACGTGTCCTCCTCCTTCGTCGGCATCGGCCCGCGGGTTGGAATCGGCTATGCGAGCAAGGCCAAAGTGGGTGGTTTCGGCTTCTCGGGCCAAGTCGGGGCTGCAGCGCTGTTTGGGCAGCGCAAAGACCAGACCTTCCTCAGCGCCGAGGGATATTCGGGCGGCTCCGGCGGTTCCGGCGGTCAACCCATCAACGTGAATTCCGGCTTTTCGGAAACCAGCAGTCAGACTGTCCTGAACGTGACGGCCAAACTGGCGGTCGACTACTACGTGTCCGAGGAAGCCAAGCTGTCGGTTGGCTACCAAGCCCAGCAGTTCTGGAACGTTGACGCGTTTTCCAATGACAACAACTCAAACGGCAAGGCCCGCTTGATTGATGGCTTCTTTGTCGGGTTCACGACCACGTTCTGATCTGTGGCCTGTCGTCCTTCAGGTTGTGCCCCCCAAGGTGGGGGCATGATCTATTCTGCGAGGCTCCGTTGGCACTATATCTGGAAACCCGTGGCACCCGCTGGGCCAACGAATGGATCGACAGTCCATGCTTCGTTCTCTACGAACTGGCCAGTCGCGCGCCGGGCAAGAACATTGACATGGAACTGGGCGGGCATGTTTACCATGTCGTTCAGAATGCCCAATCCGCCCGGCAAGTGCTGCGGGACAACACCGACAACTACCCGAAGTATTTTGGCGAATATCGCGGCTTTTTCGGTGAAAGCCGGCTGACCGCCGACGGTGAGATCTGGCGCGCGTTGCGGGATCGCTCGCAGCCCTTCATCACGGGCCAGACTGCCGAACGCGTGACCGAAACGGCGCGTCCCTTCTTTGTCGACGCCATCGGGAACCTTCTTGCACAAAGCGCCAACGGCCAAGCCGTGAATGTCGATACTGAGGTTGATTTCGCTGCCGCGCGCACAGTGTGTCAGACCGTTCTGGGGTATCCTTTCGAAGATTGGGGGCATTCGGTGCTTGCCGATATGCGGACCGTGCTGCGCTTTGGCACTGTTTTGAATTTCCCTTCGTCGGCTGTTTCCGCGCAAGCGATGGAGGCGCAGCAAGCGACAGCCAGCGCCGCGCTGCTTCGGTTGGGAAACCGTTTTGCCGAAGCGGTTGCAGCGGCGCCGGAAGCTGGCGCGGGTTTGCTGGGCATGATCGCGCAGACAGACAACACGGGCGTCGATGTGTTTGGCGAAATGGCGACACTTCTTTTCGCCGGAATGGACACCACCGCCTGTGCGATCAGTTGGGCTTTGTATCTGCTCGCACGCCATCCGAATATTCAGGAAGAATTGCGACAAGAGATTGCTGCTTTGCCCGAAGGGGCGTCGTCAGATGCAGAGGCTTTGTCGGGGGCCGTTCGACTGCAAGCGTTCTTGTGGGAAACGCTACGGATATTCCCTCCCATTCCGCTCATCAGTCGGCGCGCGCTGGCCGACGATACCATCGACGGCTGGAAGATCACCAAGGGCAATCGGATTCTTGTTTCGATCATCGGGCTGCAACATGACAGCGGCGTCTTTGCCGACCCCTCCAAGCTGCGGTTGGACCGTCATCCTTTGGGGCGCCCGGCAAAGGAAGCCGCGGGCAACCTGCTGCCCTTCGGGGACGGTCGCCGCATCTGCCCCGGTGTTCGTTTTGCCAATACCGAACTGTTGATCGCTGTGGCGCTGTTTTTGGAACGCACCTGCATCGGCCCGGGTGGGCCGGCAAATCTGGCGTTTCGGTGGGATGCGAGCCTGCGACGCCACGGCGGAAATTTTCTTCGCGTCCTTCCCAGATCGTAGGTGGCCGAATGCGTATCCTCTTCACCGCCCTGAACAGCTTGGCAGATCCGGCCAGCGGAGCCGCAATCTCGGTGCGCACCATCCTGAAGATGCTCGGCGCGCGCGGGCATGAGGTTGTGGCAATGACGGCAGCGTGTTTCGATCAGGCCCCGTTCGAGACCGAGGCGCAAATGTTGCGCTGGACGAAGTTCAGCGAAAAAGATGATCAGACCTGGGAGTTGCAGGACGGACCCCTGCGCCATGTCGTGGTTCTTGCGGGCGACCACAGGGTTGCCGCGTTGACCAAGGACCAGATCCAGTCGGTTACCAATCGGGTCAGCGGGCTGGCCAGCGCGTTCGCCCCTGATCTTGTGATCAGTTTCGGGGGGACGTCATTCGAAAAAGATATGCGCCGGATGCTGAAGTCCAAGGGTGCCAAGATCGCCTTCTACCTTGCCAACCCGATGTACCGCGACATTTCCGCGTTCGACTTGGCCGACATTATTCTGACGGACTCGCGCGCGACGCAGGCCCTGTATCAAGACCGTCTTGGGCTTGGTTCTGAGATGATCGGAAAATTCATCGCCCGCCCCGAGATCACCCGTTCCGACGGACCGGGTTTCATAACTTTCGTCAATCCAACCTACGAAAAGGGTGTGACGCTGTTCTACCGGATTGTCGAAATGATGCGGGAAATGCTGCCGGTGGCCCGGTTCATGGTTGTCGAAAGCCGCGCCAGTCTTCAGCGGATCGAAGCCGAAACAGGCCTGCCGTTCTCTGATCTCCGTTCGATCCGCCGCATCGGCTTGCAGGCCGATATGGGAGACATTTTCGCGCGCACCCGGATTTTGCTCATGCCATCGGTCTGGCACGAAAGCGGTGGGCGAACGGCGATCGAGGCAATGTCCTTGGGTCTTCCGGTTGTGGCCAGCAACCACGGCGGTCTGGCCGAGCATTTGGGAACGGGCGCCATCTTGCTGGGTGTGCCCGATCCGTTGCGCAAGAACCCCAAGCTTATTCCGCCACGCAGCGCGGCCTTGCCTTGGGCTATTGCCCTGTCCGAACTGTGGAGCGACGCCGAATACCGCGCCGAACGGGCCACCGCCGCGTTGGAACAATGGGCGCAACACGATCCTTCCGACCGGACTGACCACCTTGAAACGCTTTTGGAAAAGGTGATTTCAGCGTGAGCGCCGTCACCCTTGAACAGCCGATCATGATAGAGCTGGGCGGCGCCTTCAGCTACATTCACGTCAGGATAACGCCTGCCGCGGAACCCAAAGGCACGGTGATTTACCTTCATGATCTGGTTGGCAGCGGGGCAGACATCGCGCCCCTTGCAGCCACTCTGGCGGCGCGGGGCTGGACGGTGGTCGCGCCTGATTTTCCGGGCCGTGGGCGCAGCACGGTTCTGCCGGAGCCCCTTTATACGATCCAGACTTATGTCGATGTGATGGCGGCCGTTTTGCGGGCGCACGGGGCAGGGCGCACGATGCTGTTGGGCAATGGCTGGGGCGCGATGATTGCGCTGGCGGCCGAGAATGTCTGGGCGGGCCGGCTTTCGCGTCTGGTCCTGTGTAACCTGCCCCTTGAATGGTCGTTTGCCTCCGATGTGCGCGCGCAGCTGTGGCAACGCCTCGTGATGCTAAGAGGCGCCGATGAGGCGAGTTTCCGCCAGCAGATCAGGTCGATTACCGATCAGTATGGCGCGGTCGGCGCCAACATCCTGCGCACAGCGCTTGGTCGGATCGACCAGCGTGCCGGGATATTTTCGCTTGCCGTCGACCCGGCTATTTTTGATGTTTTCTTGCGAAAACCGGACGTCGAATACAGCATCGTTCCAATGTTGCAGGCCAGCCGGACCGAAACGATTCTCTTGACCAGCATGTCCGGGTCGTCGCCCCGGCCGACGGAAGCGGCGCTGAAACTGCGTTCACGACAATCGCTCAGAACCGCTCAGGTCGCCACCGAAACCTTCTCCGACTGGGCCGACATCACCACAGCCCTCCCCGTGCTTGGGGCCATCCTGGCATAACGTGTCAGCCGCATCCCCCCGCCTTGCCGCTCGGGCCCGACTACTCCTGCCCCAGCAAGCCAGCTGACAATGCCGTTGTCGAAGGGTTCAACCGCAGTTTTGGGGCCGAATTCAAGGGCGCCCACTGGTTCCTGACGATTGCAGTTACGTCCGAAAACTTGGCGACAACAGCAGGCATTACAAAAAGGAACGGGCCACTCAGGGTAACTGTTCACACTTTATAATGCGCGTCCGCCCAGATACTCGAATAGGGGACCCCGCGATGTCACTCAGCTGCACCACAATGATCGATGGTGCGCCCATGTCTTCTCCTTGCCGAATAGTGAGCCGCCCTCCGTGGGGCCAGCCAATGTCGCGAAGGTAGCCTGCAAAAGCCGCCGCGGCCGCGCCTGTTGCGGGGTCTTCCAGCACCCCACCCGAGGCGAAAGCATTTCGTGCCACGAACATCCGCTCATCCTCGACGTAAGCCAACATGATCGTCGTCAGGTCGTGACGGCGCATGATCTCGCGTCCTTGGTTGAGATCGTAGCTCATAGCCGACAGGCGCGCTCTATCTTTCAAGACTAAAACGACATGGTCAGCCCCTGCATGAACATGTGCTGGCGGCAACCTTTCGTCCAAATCGCTCGACCTGAGCCCAAAAAGGGTGAGCACATCTTTGCGTTCCGTGTCACTCGCGGCTCGGCTTCGGGTGGGTGGAGAAGATAACGTAGCAGACACGCCATCATCAGTCGGTTCCGCATCGACGGTGATTTCGGCTTCGTTCAGAGAGAGTCGATAGGTGCCGGCACCATGCCGCAAGCCTAGCGCGGCACCGAGCGCAATTGTGGCATGGCCGCAAAAGGGCACTTCAGACTCGGGTGAAAAATATCGGACGCGCCAAGCATTGGGTTCACCCGAATTCGGCAACGCGAAGGCGGTCTCCGAATAGCCTACCTTGGCAGCAATGCGCGCCATGTCTTCAGCACTCATTGGCGCATCCAGCAGGACAACCCCAGCTGGGTTCCCGCCATCATTTTCACGACTGAAAGCTGCGATGTGTTGAACGTCCACGTCTTTTCTCCCTGAGCTGGTGGATGACCTCAACGTCCCACCGTCTGGTTTCAAATATTGGCCCGAAATCCTCTCTGGTCATGGTGCCTTAAGGTTCCGGTCTGCCAATATTGCAAGCCGCCTGATGCATCATACATTTAACTTCTCAGCCGACTTCCGCGCTTACCCTCTGATGTCTGATCATTGGCACTGTCCATTTCGCGCGTTGACCCGAACCTATCCCGAAAGTCCGTTGGTGTGACGCCGAGGTGGTTGCGAAACACATGGTTCATCGCTTCTGCGCTGCCATAACCCGAGATAAGCGCGATCGACACAACGGGCACTTGCGTGGTCAAAAGCAACCGTTTGGCATGATCAAGCCGTGCCGCTGCGACAAAAGCCGCTGGCGAAATGCCTATTTCAAGGGTGAAGCGGCGCGCAAATGTCCGAGTGCTCATGGCACACAAAGCCGCGAGGCGGGTAACACAAAGGTCGCTTTCGGGGTGAGACTGAATTTCGTCGAGAGCCGCCGCCAAAGGGCTACCACCTCTCGCCTGGGCCTTAAGTGCCTCGCTGAACTGCGACTGTCCGCCCGGCCTGCGAACAAACACCACAAGCTGACGCGCGATGTTTGTCGCAACTTCTGGTCCAAGGTCAGCCTCGACAAGCGCCAATGCAAGATCAATCCCGGCTGTTACGCCAGCCGAAGTGCACACAGAACCATCGATTGTGTAGATGGAATCGGGTTCAACCTTTGTATCTGGATACAAAGATTTCAGCCGAGCGGCAGCGCTCCAATGGGTCGTTGCGCGCTTTCCTTTCAGCAAACCTGCCCGGCCCAACACAAATGCTCCGCCGCACACACTTCCCACGCGGCGTGCCGACGCGGCGTGGCGCTCCAACCAATCGTAGAGCCCGGTATGACTTAGCGCCCTCAGGCCCTCCTCGGTGCCTCCTGAAATCAGGATGAGATCGAAAGGGCCGGCAAGGGACGACAGGGCCACGGTATTGGCGAAGCAGAGACCTCCATCAGCCTGCACTGTGCCCCCCTCGACTGAGGCAAAGATAACATCCGGTGCATCTGCACATAGACCGCGCGCACGCTCAAAAACCGCTGCAGGGCCTGCCACGTCCAAGGGCTCTGCCCCCGGAAACACAACGATGACAATTGGATCGGCTTTTGACATTGGCGGAAATTATCAGATGTATGTCATTTATGCCAGAACGAAAAAGAGCTACCAACTCAGGCGGATTGCCACCTGAGTTTGGCAACAAATCATGGAGTATCGAATGGCTTCCCTTGGCTATACCTGCATCGGGACAAATAACTTTGACCGGGCACTTTCGTTCTATGACGCGGTTTTCGGGGCAATGGGTGGCAAGCGTCTGATGCCTACGCCCAACGGTATGCTTTACGTATTGGAGACCGGGGCGGCCATCATGATCGTTCGGCCCAATGACGGCCAGCCGTCCGAACCGGGCAACGGGACCATGTTGGCATTTCGTGTCACCGACATTGCCGAGGTGGCGTCACTCCACGCGCTTGTCCTCTCTCTCGGAGGAACCTGCGAAGGTCTGCCGGGCCCACGTGGGGCCTGGGGTGAATTCGCCTATGTTCGTGATCTGGATGGCAACAAACTGGCAATCTTTCACCGCGAGCCGCGGGTAGCCGCATGAACAGGTCGACACCCTCCACAGACCTGTTCAAAAGGCGGGGAACGTAAATGACAGATCCGATAGCCGATAAAGCCGCCCCCAGGGCCGAGACCGAATGCGTGCTGATCATTCACGAGGTCGACGACTACCAGAAATGGAAGGCCATTTTCAATGCGGCGGCAGGTATCCGGCGCGAAGCCGGTGAGATTGAGTATCAATTGCTCTGTCTGCAAAGCAACGAACGACAAATCGTCCACTTTTCGCGTTGGCGGTCACTCGATGCGGCACGACTGTTTTTCGAATCCGACAGGCTGGTGCAGATCCGCAAAAGGGCAGGGGTCCACACCCCCGACTTCCTGTACCTGCGGCAGATCGAACAGGCCGTGCTTTAAACCGCGCGCTTCATGCGCCCTGCCATGCGGAAGTATGAAGCGAAACCCTAATTGTCTTCCGAGCGCCGGTTCTCGTTCTCCGCAATCATCTCGTCAAGCATTGTCGCCAAATCGGACATTGCCTGATGCGCCGACCTAAGGTTGCTGGCGCCCAAGCGGGCTTCCAGCTCGGCCTTGGCCTCTGTCCAGATAGCCGTTGCTGCTTCCATCTTCTGATACCCGGTTTCGGTCAAGGCCAGGCGTTTACCGCCGCGACCTTGGCCGCCACCCTCGTCAATCAGATGCCGCCGTTGCAGGTTCTGAACACTTCTGCTCAGCGTGGATTTGTCCACCCCGGCCCGCACCGCAAGGTCTTTCAGCGTTGGCGTGGCAGTCGCCCCGATCCCCACTAGCAGACTGAACTGCTCGGCCGTCAGGTCCAGCGGTTTAAACCGTGCGTTGTAGTAGCGGGTAAGCGCGCGCGACGTGGCGCGCGCCTGGAACCCAGGGCATTCCGCCTCAACAACGGAAAAAAGAGCAGCCGTTTCACGCATCATAGATTCCTCTGGACAGCCCTCTGTGTCGTTAATAATGTATATACATCATTAATCGGAGTCCACTCAATGCCAGCGTTTGTCCATGTGAACCTTCGGATCGTTGACCCCGTGAAACAAGCTGATCTTGCCCCCCGCTTTCAGTCCGCGATTGAAAAGGCGGGCGGCAGGATCGTCCATTTCGGACCCGTTCGCGACCATCTTGAAGGGGATGTCTCACCCCTGCCTTACGCCGGAATTTTTGAATTCAAGACGCTCGCAGCGGCGCGTGGGTTTTATGAATTCGGAAGAATATGCGCCGATCAAAATCGACCGCAAGGCCGCGCAAGAGGCGCGCATGTTCATCGTCGACTGTGCGGACCCGATCGTCAAATAACTCTTTCATGGGCGACAACGCCCATGCCATCCGCCCGGCAAAGCGTTCAAGCAGGCGCTGCAATACGCCGCAAGAAACAAGTCGTGGTGCCGGTCGCAAGCACCCTCCCGCTTTGATCCTCAACCTGTGCCTCGGCCGTCGCGGTTTGTCGCCCACGGCTGACAATCTTACCGATAGCACGCAGTTGGCCCGAGTCCGCCAGCACGGGGCGTATAAACTTCACCTCTGTCCCAAGGCTGACGTAACTTTCACCCGTATCAAGCACCGTCTGAACGGCGCATCCCAAGGCGCTGTCCAGAAAGGTCATGGTCCAACCGCCATGCACGATCCCCATCGGATTGAGAAAAGCCGCCTCCGGCACGCCACGGAATTCTGCGCGCCCATGGCTTGCTTCGGAAAGCCACAGGCACATGGTTTTCGCCATCGGGGGGGCAGGGAGCGCGCCTGACAAGACCAGCTTCAAGATTTCAAGCCCGTTCAGCGCGGTGTATTGGGCCATCGTCGAAAGGCCAACGGTCAAGTCCGGCTTGGCCACTGCGTCAAATGTGGCTTTACTTGCAAACGGCTGGTCGTTCATGAATCTTCCCTCGGACCGTTCATCCACACGCTAGTGTCTGATCTCAATGGCAAGCGCCGTGGCTTCACCCCCACCGATGCACAAAGTTGCGATCCCCCTGCGCAGCCCTCGGGCGCGCAAGGCGTGGATAAGGGTCACTGCAATTCTCGCACCACTGGCACCGATCGGATGACCAAGCGCGCAGGCTCCGCCATTGATGTTGAGCGTTTCTCGGGGGATACCGATGTACTTTGCGGCGGCCATGGCAACGACGGCAAACGCCTCATTGATCTCCCAAAGGTCGACCTCGGCGGCAGACCACCCGACCTTGTCCAGCAGCTTGCGAATGGCGGGGATGGGTGCGGTTGTATACCATGCCGGCTCATTGGCGTGGGTAACATGGCCACGGATCGTGGCAAGGATCGGCACCCCTTTCGCCTGCGCAACGGATTGGCGCATCAGGACCAGCGCCGCCGCACCGTCAGCATTGGCAGAGGAGCTTGCTGCCGTAATCGTGCCATCCTTGGCGAAGGCAGGTTTAAGCTTTGGGATTTTTGATCCGTCGATCTGGCTGGGGCGTTCGTCCTGTTCAACCAGAGTTTCACCATGGCGACCCAAAACGGTGACAGGGGATATTTCATCAATGAATGCCCCGGACAAAACGGCGGACTGTGCTCGCGCCAGAGTTTCGGCGGCAAAAGCGTCTTGATCGGCTCTTGTGAAACCATAGGCTGCGACCGCCGCTTCGCCAAAGGCACCCATCGGCCGTCCGGCGTCGTAGGCATCCTCAAGCCCGTCATGTGTCAAATGATCCAGCAGTTTGCTGCTTCCCATTTTGCGACCTGCGCGCATCTCCGGCAACAAAAAGGGCGCGCGGGACATGCATTCCATCCCCCCCGCCACAACGACGTCCGCAGCACCGGCTGCCAGCTGATCGTGGGCCATCATGATCGCCTTCATGCCAGAACCGCAGACCTTGTTGACCGTGGTCGCACCGACACTATCCGGCAGATTGGCCGCCCGCGCGGCTTGGCGGGCCGGGGCCTGGCCAAGCCCTGCGGACAAGACGCAGCCCATAATCACCTCATCGACCTCTGTTTTGCCTGCATCAAGCAAGGCCGCACGTATTGCTGTCGCCCCCAAATGCACCGCTGAAGCAGACGCAAACACGCCCATGAACGCACCAAGAGGCGTCCGCCGCGCCGCGCAGATTACGATGGGATCATCCGTCTTCATGGTCTTCTTGCTCCGAGTCATCTCTGTCGAGTTTAGATTATGATTGAAATCTAATCATGGCAAGATTAGATGATGTTCAGCATCTAAATTTCCGGAAGCCAAGCTATGCGTGTAAGTCGAGAAATCGCTGAGCAAAACAGGGTCAACGTTGTTCAAACAGCCAGCAGGCTGTTTCGCAAACACGGGTATGACAGCATCAGCATCGCGGATCTTATGCGGGCGGCTGGTATGACAACCGGCGGATTTTACAAACAATTCGACGACAAGGCGGCATTGATTGTCGAAGCGACGCAGGCCGCAATCACGGCCAATCTCGAAACCTGGACCGCGGCGGCCTCCAGCGCAGAGGGCGATGTCAAAGCCGCGACCCGGCGCTGGTATCTATCAAAAACCCATCGCGAAACGGTTTCCGAAGGCTGCGTTCTTGCAGCCCTCGCGGCAGAGGCCCCGCGCCATGGCCTCAAAGTTCAGGCAGCGATGACGGAGGCTGTGCAGGCGATGGTCGAAGTGCTGTCCGAGGGATCAGGCGAGCCCGCGGACCGACGTGTCGCGCTCAAGGATTTGTCGACAATGATCGGCGCGCTGGTTCTGGCGCGGGCGGTCAGCGATGATCGCTTGTCAAATGAGCTGCTAGACTGCGCGTCGGGCTGACGGGCGGCCTGTGTCACCGTCATTTCAGCGATGATTGCGGAATGATTTCGCACTCGGGCAGGTCATAGTAATCCCCTTTGCTTTCAGTATGGATCTGGCTTTCCATGCGCAGACCCGTCTGACCGTCGAGAGTTCCCGCCCAGATCGAAATGTTGTCATTGCCAAACCGGCGCCAGAACAGGTTGCTGCCGCACCGACCGCAAAACCCACGCTCTGCAACTTCGGAAGAAGCAAACCAGACCAAAGTCTCGGCATCGATCTGGATGTCACGCATCGCACATTGGGTTGCCGCGACGTAGTGCCCGCTCGTCTTTCTACACTGCGTGCAGTGACAGGCCACAATCGGCCGTAGAACGGATTTCACGGTATAGCGCACGCCTGCGCAGAGGCAGGAACCAGTATGGTGCGTCATTTTTTTTGTCCTCAAGTCCAGATGAACGCGATGACGCGCGCTTCGATGCTGCGTCGCGGTGGGGTTTCGGCTGTGGTTTCGAGATGCTTGAACGCCATATGGGGCACGTAGCGCGGCACCTTCGGGCGAGAGTCGTAGCCTTTGAACATAAGAATCTCTCGGCAGGTCATTTCCGGAAACCAGTACCATTCCTGGTCAGGGTGATGGAGGAGTTCAAACACCTCGCCGGTTCTTCCCGGGTAGATAATCGGGCAGGCCACGAGGTCTACCGGTCTGATCGTCCGCGCATCGGCCAGTGCGAGCGGCGAATGCAAGACAGGCTCGGTCAGCGGGCGCCAAATGTTCACTTGCAAGATCTGATGCGGTCGCTCAATTCCCTGCTCTTTCACGATCCGATCTGCATGCCACGCGATCGACTTTGGCGTATAGTCGTTGTGAATATGGCTTACGGCGCCGCGTCCGGCAAAGTTTGGCTGCGTTGACCGCACTGTGTGATCCATGACGATCGCAAGATCCACGCCGAGCGTTTGGCAAGTCAACGCGCAAACCTCGGGGTAATAGGTGCCCACAATCGCCGCATCTGACTCAAACGACGCCTTGCTGGGGTGATCCAGCAAGGCAAATCCGGCATCTTGAAGCGTGAGGGGCAGGCGGGGGGAACGGCCGTTCAGAATATCCACCTCGCGGTAGTCATACGCACCAATTCGCGTTGTCGGTATGCCGGGCTCGTTGACAATAAAGCGGGGAGGTTCGCTGGTTCTTGAAAGAAAGCCCAAATTGACTTTGAGTGACATCATCGTCCTGCCAATGTTGCACAATTCTCTCTTATTTTCCAAATTTTTCAGTGCTTCTACAAACGATCAATAATAAACTACGAGTTAGTATTTCTTATCTATAGGCCCTGAATGCTTCCGTCATTAGAGTCCCTTCGCGTGTTTGATGAAGCGGCGCGGAGGCTAAGCTTCATGGGTGCTGCAGCGGCGTTGAACATCACACCCGCAGCGGTCAGCCAACGCATTCGGAATCTGGAACAAGAGCTTGGCGTTCGCTTGTTCCACCGCTTGACGCGTCAGGTCACGTTGACGGAGGACGGCCAATTGCTTGCAACTCGCATCCGACCCATCCTTTCTTCACTGACAGAGGCGGTTCTGGCCGTCAGTCGCCGGGCAAGCAGTGAACCGCTTACAATCACAACAACAAACACATTCGCCGAACAGTGCTTGCTTCCCGCTTTGGGCGAATTCAGCGCCATTTGCCCCTCGGTTTCGGTCCGTGTGCTCGTCTCAAATGATCTGGTCAACCTGGCGGCACAACATGTCGATGTCGCGATAAGGCAAGGCTACGGAAACTACCCGGGAAGTGAGGTAAAGTGGCTGTTCAATTGCATTTTTGTGCCTGTAGCGGCGCCCAATTTTGAACCGGTCACCTCAAGCGCCCCTTTGATTTGCGTTGATTGGCCGAAATCCATGGTCGGCACCCCGAACTGGACCAATTGGTTTGCGCGCAATATGCCCAAAGAAATGGGCCGGGCGCCGACAATCCATGTCCCGACCGAGGCCATGGCAATCCGCATGGCCATCGCGGGCCAAGGCCTGGCACTGGTTGGGATTCATCACGTGCGCGAAGAACTGGCTGTCGGCAGTTTGGTGTTGCCATATGGTCAGAACAGCGAAATGGCGACAGAGCTTTCCTACTATATGGTACGCACTCCGCATTCCGTGCGCGGGACGGCCAAGGCTTTGTGGGATTGGATCGAAGCCAGATTTTCAGACCCTCGGCCCGGAACCTGACCTCCGCCTTTGTCGGTCATCCAGGCTTTGTTCCCGAAGGGAATGCGGCTCGCAAACCCCTAGTCCTTCATGTTCAACAAGATCAGGCGCGCGGTTTCTGCTGCCGTCTCTGCATATGTCGGATCGCGATGGATCAGCATGGTTGAAAACACCCCGTCCAGAACCAGCGCGATGCTGCGCGCCGCCAAATCGGGCCGGGCAATGTTTGCGTCGGCGTATCTTCCGGCCAGCCAATGCTCAAATTTCTTCTTATGTGCCGATCCGATTGCGATCGCAGGATGTCCGGGCAAGTTGGCAAGTTCTGCTGCGGTGCGCAAAAAACCGCAGCCCTTCCACTTGGGATGGCGGGCTTTCTTGGCCAGATTTAGAAAAATTGCCGCTGTCTTGTCGGCAACGCAGCCTGGCGTCTCATCAAACCATTGCGCGAACAGGGTCAGATTCGGCTGGTCTCGCGACATCATATAGGCCGCGATCAGATCGTCTTTGCTTTTGAAATGATAGTAGAGCGTCTTTTTCGTGATCCCCGCCCTTTCAGCGACAGCATCAACGCTGACGGCACGAATGCCTTCCCCGTAAAACAACTGGTTTGCGGCATTAATAATACGGTCCCGCGTTGGCGGCAGAGGGGCGTCTTGCATGTATACTAACCAGTGAGTTTCCTCACGATCTCACGCCCGCTATCGTCCTGTCAATGCCAACGGAAAAGGGGATTCACATGACGGAACCTGTCTTGATCACGATCACGGGCAACATTGCTTTGCTGACACTCAATCGGCCTGAAAAGCTTAACGCGCTGAACTATCAAATGATTGACCGTCTGATGGCGCTGCTTGATACGCTCGAAGATGATCCGGTCGTTCGGGCGGTTGTTCTGACCGGGGCAGGGGAGCGCGCCTTTTCAGCCGGTGGCGATATTCCCGAGTTTTCGGAAAGCGTAAAGAGCGGGGCCGAGGCTGCGGTAAAAGCTTTCGTGCGCAGGGGGCAGGCCATGACGGCCCGAATGGAGGCGTTTGGCAAACCGATCATCGCCGCTGTGAACGGTATCGCCTTTGGCGGCGGCTGTGAAATCACCGAAGCCGTGCATCTTGCGGTTGCCTCCGACCGCGCCACCTTTGCCAAGCCCGAGATCAACATCGGCATCCCCCCCACATTCGGGGGCACGCAACGGCTTCCGCGTCTGGCCGGGCGCAAACGCGCACTGGAACTCTTGTTAACGGGGGATCGTTTTGGCCCGGACCGCGCCTATGAGTTGGGTTTGGTCAATCAGGTCGTGCCACACCATGAACTGCTGCCAAGGGCATTTGCGCTTGCAGACCGGATCACACGGCATTCCCCGATCGCAGCGCACAGGATCATCAGCGCCGTCACGCGGGGCCTGAACACAACGATCGCCGAAGGGCTGCAGATCGAAAGCGAGCAATTCGCGCGGATGGTTGCGACACAGGACATTCGCGAAGGGCTGGAAGCATGGATCGACCGTCGCCCACCAATTTATCCGGGCAACTAGGGCCCCGACCCGTGGCGCGAGTCGCGCGCCACGGGTCGGCTCCAACAGGCATCAAAGCCCCCAAACTTTGCCCTCTGCCAAACCCGTCGCATGCCTCTGCCGCAGGTAGGCCGCGTATTTTGGCACAACCTGGGGCATGAATGTGGTCCCGGCGGCCGGTCGCGACACGCCAAAGACCTGTCCGGGAAAGTCCAGATCCTTTTGAATTGCCCAGATGTCTTCATGCCTGTCCGGGGAAAAGATCTGGGCCGGGCTGCCGACAGCCACCCAGCCGATGGGCACGACGGTCCCCGGCAACAGCGTACTGCGAAGATGCACGACCGCATTGATGCGGATTTCAGACCTTTCACCGATCACCGCCCCATTGAATATCGCGGCGCCGGTGGCAATAAAGCATTCCCGCTCGACCCGGCAACCGTTCAAGACAGCACGCGGGCCGATCAGCACGTCTTCTGCGATGTCGAGTGCAAAACCCCGAATGCCACGCAGCACCGCATTTTCCATGATCACGCAGTTTCCATTGATCCGGACCGGGCCGCTTTCGGCCACAATAACCGCGCCAAACCCGACAGAGGTGTTTGGCCCGATTTTCACATCGCCGCTAATGATTGCATTCGGTGCAATTCTGGCCGTCGGATCGATCTGCGGCACAAGATCTTTGTCCCTCAAAATCATTGGTAACCTCTTGTTCAGTTGATGTTTGTCTTGTCGCTGACCAGCCGGTGCTGTCAGCTCCAGAGCTGCAGAATGGACAGGCCCAGCAGACCCGCCAAAGTCATGTTAAATGCCCGCCAATGCCGACGCGTTCTCAGAACCCGTGCAAGCAGGGCACCCCCGACGCACCAGATCGACAGGGACAGAATGGCAGAGGCTCCAAAAACAGCAGCCATGATCGCCGAAAGCTGAACGGGATTGGCCGACACAGATGTGAAAGAGGCCGCGACGCCAAAGGCCATCGCCCAGGCCTTCGGATTCACCGCCAAAAGCAAGACGCCCCCAAAGAAACTTATCGGCACCGTCGAGCCGTACTCTTTCGCCCCTGGCGCGGGCGCCCTTGCTATCTTGAAAGCCAGCCAAACGAGATATCCAGAGCCGACCAGCTTCATGGACAAGGCAAGGATCGGAAAGCGGATCACTGCGGAAGACAGGCCAGTCGCCGACACCGAAACCAAAATGGCCAGAGCCGCCGCAATCCCCAGCACCAACGGCAAGCTCCTTACATAGCCAAACTGTGCGCCTGAGGCCGTGGCAAGGGTTGTCGCACCGCCCGGCGACAGCGTCGCGATAATGGCGAACATAATCAGAGACATCAGCATAGGTGATCTGCGCCCTTCATTGCAGTTCCCAGATTTTATCGGATGCAAGTCATAAGGGAATGAATTAATATTTATATCTTGCATTAGATAATTTAATAAAAGTCATGAGAATCAATCTTGATATCGCCCTCGTCCGTTCGTTTGTCGCTGTCGCCATCAGCTCAAACATGACGACCGCTTCCCAAATGCTTGGACTGACGCAGGGCGCGGTCAGCCAGCAGATTGGCCGCCTGGAAGACCTACTTGACTGCAAGCTTTTCGACAGAAGCCAACGCAGGCTGCGATTGACCGCCAATGGCGAGCGGTTTCTGGCACAGGGCAAACGGCTGCTTGATCTCAATGACAGTATCGTCAGTGATCTTCGAACCCCACTCATGCATGGAACGATACGGTTTGGCGTTCCCGACGATCTGATCACAAGTTACCTGCCGATGGCCTTGCGCGGCTTTTCCGACGCCTTTCCGAAGGTGGAGATTGCCCTGCACTGCGATACATCGCCAAATCTGATCGCAGCCATCGAAAAGGGCACCCTGGATCTGGCAATTGTTGAAGAACCCATTGACGGCATCCGAGGAGAGTGTCTCGCCACGGAACCTCTGGTCTGGATCGGCTGTCAGAATGGTAAGGCACATGGCAAGCGCCCTCTGCCGCTCACGACGGTCGCGGAAACTTGCGTATTCAAACCGGCTCTTCATCATGCGCTGACCGAAGCGAACATCCCTTGGCGAACTGTTTCCGAAAGCGGCAGCCTCGCGGCGACCATGGCGATCCTGCGCGCGGATCTTGCCGTTTCGGCCAGCCTTGCCTCTGCTGCGCCGAAGGATTTGGCTATCCTTGTGGCTGACCTCGGCTTGCCGCCGCTTCCAAGTTTTTCCATCAGTCTGCACGGCCTGGGGCGAACCAAAAACGTGCTGATCACCGAATTGGGCAACCACATTCGGCGTGCCTTCGCCCAGCGCGCTGTGCCGGGCGAATGAGGGCACCGCAAAGCGTTCGCGGCCAGCGCACATCATTTCGCCCCGGCCTTGGGTTCCTCAATGACGGCAAGGTCAACAAGGTTCCAAGGAAGGCCCACGTTGCGGAAAATGCGCTTGTTCTGTCGGGGATAGTCTCCGACATCATGCGCAAGCCGTTGTCCGACCACGATACAGCGCAAAAGGCTTGTGCCGGTGTTCAGAATGGAATGGGCGGGCCCACCCTTTGGATAACCAAGGAAATCACCGGGGCCGATGTCGTAGCCCTCTTCCCCGATGAAGGCCGTGGCCCGCCCCTCCAACACATAGACGCATTCATCCTCATGATAATGCACATGGTGTTCCGTGGTCTCATGCCCCACCCCGACCTCGATGAGGTGAAAGCCCAGACCGGTAAGCCCGGTCCGGTCGCCCAAGGATTTGTTAATGCGGACCGCGTTGGGGTTTAGAAAATGACGTTTGCGAAGTCCCTCCATTTTCCCGATTTGGTCAGCCGTAATCAGGTATTCAGAATTGCTCATGTGGCACCGTTTTTGAAGGTCAGGGGGGGCATCGGACCGGCGCGCTTTTAGCGCCCGTAGACGGCCGTGATCGAGGCCCGGGCAAGGCTGGACGTGTTCGCATAATACCCCACCAACGCGCTGGAGGCCGTTTCATCCAGCCCAAGCGCGTCAAGCGGCATCGCATAGACCGTGAACACATAATGGTGCGGAGCGCCTCCCTCGGGCGGGCAGGCGCCGCCATAGGCATTCTGGGAAAAGTCATTCCGCGCGGCAATTGCGCCCGCCGGCAGCGGGCTTTCAGTGTCACCGACACCTTCCGCCAAACCCGAGACCCCCACAGGAATGTTGAACAAGGACCAATGCCACCAGCCCGACCCCGAAGGCGCGTCCGGGTCATAGGCTGTGACAACGAAGCTTTTCGTGCCGTCGGGCGCGCCCTCCCAGAACAGCGAGGGCGCCATATTGCCCCCCTCACAGCCAAATCCATTCAAAATCTGATCGCCCTTCAGGCCTTGCCCTTCGGCAATGTCGTCAGACCGCAAGGTCATCTCTGCCATGGCCGGAAGCGCACAGACGGACGACATCAGCGTCATGGCAAGAACAGCGGGGCGGGCAAGGTGCAGCATATCCAAGGACTCCTGTTACGAACTCCCCTTATGCTAGGCGGATCACCTGCGCATTGCGGTGCCGGTCGGATCATTTTCGGTGCCGATCCGCTCGTTCTGCGCTTCAAGCCCAGCTATATCGCCGCGAATGGCCGAAGGGCTGATCCCGAATCGCGCTTTGAACCGCAGCGCAAACCGTGAGGCCGACGCATAGCCCACCTCAAGGGCAATACGGTTGATTGCGAAATCCGAGGATTGCAAAAGGCCCAAGGCATGGGTCATCCGAACATCGGTCAGAAGGTCGCCAAAGCTGGTGCCATCCGCTGCAAGGCGTCTGCGCAAAGTGGCTTCACTGACAGCCAGGGCACGCGCCGCTTCGGCAGAACGCCACGGCGCATCGGGTTCCTGAGAGATTGCGATCCGCAGCCGGTCCGCCATCGAGGGCCGACGAACTGGGCCGAAGCCGATGCCATCTTCTGCCAACCACAGCAACACCTCGCGCACCGCATGGATGCGCAGCCGCTCGGGTGTCAGGGGGTCTTCCAGTGCAGCCATCGCGCGCTCCAAAGCGGCGATTGTACGGTCATGGCTGGTTGTTTTGCACGGGTCCCCCTCTGGAAAGCCATCCTTTCGCAGGCCTTCGAGGACCTCGGCCGCCGGAATAAGCAGGCTGGCTACATAGGGGCCGCTTGAAGCCGGAAAGTTTTCGATCGTCAGCGGTACGCGCGCGGGTAGCACGCCCATAGACCCACGCCTGATCGTCACATATCCCGCCCCGTGCTTCACCCGCTTCATACCTTCGCGCACAAGCACCACAGCGGGATATTCAGAGACCAAAGCGCGCAAAATCGCCGTGTTGAATTGACGGATCTGGAAAGTGGAAGAGCGGGTCATGGCTGGCACCATTCCAATTTGAGCATAATGCAACAATGGGCGTTCGGCGGCACGAAGCAAGTACCGAGCTTTACGGCAAACGCTCGAAGCCCGGCCGATCCTACTGGCGAAAATACTCAGGGCAAGCCCGAGCAAAAGTAACCTCCGCCGGCCTCACTCCGCCGGAAGGGCAAGACCACCCAAGCGCTTGGCTCAAACGCCCAAGCCTTCCTGCCAATCCGAAGCAAGTTGGAACGTCGTAGCAAACCCGCGCTCACCTGCGCGCGTCAGCAAAAGGGCGCGACTTTCCGGTGCGCGCGTGACCCAACCCCGGGACAGAACTGACTCCAACAGCGCTGCGCCGAGTTGTCCTGCGATATGGGGTCGACGTTCGCTCCAGTCGAGGCACGTCCGACAGATCGGACGCCCGGCGCGCATCGTCGCGACCTCAATACCGAAATCCCCGAAGAACCGCTGCCCCTTATCGGTTACAATACCCGCCCCATCACCAAGGATGACACAGTCATCCCGCACCAAACCGTCCGCTAGGGCCAGCGCCAGCCTACCAGCCATGTGGTCGTAACAGGTTCGCGCCAGACGAAGGGCATTGTCCTTCGGACCGACTGGATGATGGCGTCTTGGCCCACCAGCCGCGAGCGCCATCAACGCGTGGATGGCCTGTGCCACCTCTGGCGACGCAAGCCGATAGTAGCGATGGCGTCCCTGCTTCTCGACGGCAAGCAACCGGGCATCTGCCAGCTTTGCAAGGTGCCCGCTTGTCGTCTGCGGCGTCACTCCGGCGTGTCGTGCAAGCTCACCCGCCGTCAGGGCTTGTCCGCCCATAAGCGCTGACAGAACGTTTGCACGGGCCGGGTCGCCAATCAGGCTTGCGACCGCTGCTATCGTATTGCCGGAAACCATGTTTGTCATGATTTCAAGGGTAGCACCCGGAACTTCCCCGGTCAGCAGCAAACGCTTCGGCCCCGAACGAAACAATCCCTGCCGGGACTTCGCTAGAACCATGACGATGCAACCGAAGTGGAGAGACCGGCGATGCCCAATACCGAAAACCTTGTCCGAGAGCTGACGCTCCTCTTGGTCTTATCAAGCTTGTGGGGGGCATCTTACAGCTTCATCAAGATCGGGGTGGAGACGATTCCCCCTCTTACGCTGATTGCGGCCCGGACCACGATTGCGGGCGCCATGCTTTTGGCAATTTTGCGGTCGCGCGGCTTGCGGCTTCCACGCGACCTGACGGTTTGGAAACGATTTCTCTTCCAAGCCTGTCTGAACAGCGTCGTGCCTTTTACGCTGATCGCATGGGCGGAACGGACGATCGATGCAGGCATGGCCGCGATCTTGAACTCTACGTCCCCGATCTTCACCTTTCTTTTGACACTTCTTGTCACCAGGCATGAGGCTGTCACCGGCCGCAAACTGTTCGGGATCATTGCCGGTCTTGTCGGCACCTGTTTGATTGTCGGGCTTAGTGCCTTAAACGGGCTTGGGCACGAGCTTTGGGCTCAAATCGCCATTGTTGCGGCCACGGTCTGCTATGCGGGCGCCGCCATCTTTGGCAAGAACTTCAAGGGGCTTGACCCGATGATGCCGGCGGCAGGATCACTGATCTGCGGAGCGCTCCTGCTGGTGCCGGCAAGCCTGTTAATAGATCAACCGTGGACGCTCAGTGTTTCGGGTCGCTCTGTGTGGGCGCTGATGGCGCTGGCGATCTTTTCAACAGCACTTGCCTTCGTGCTCTATTTCCACCTGCTGAAGACGCTTGGTTCTGTCGCAACGACGGCTCAAGCCTATTTGCGGGTTCCCATCGGGGTGGCTATCGGCGCCCTTTTCCTTGGCGAAAAACTAAGCACGACAGCATGGTTCGGCCTTGGCTGCGTCATCGCGGGTGTGATCGCCATGACGTTGCCACCGCGCAAAAACAACTGAAGAGCAGAGTTTCGACGCGCTTGCGATTGCACGCGGGACAACCGCAACCCTTGCAGGTTCAGGGCAACTAAAATAGGTAGACCAGTATACCTATGAATGAGGTTCATCATGCTGACCGCCCGCGATCGCCTGCTGCAAACTGCTCGAAATCTGTTCGTGAAGAGCGGGGTGCCGAACGTCGGGATCAACACAGTGACAGAAACGGCAAAAGTAGCGCGGATGACGCTTTACAATAACTTTGCATCCAAGGACGAACTCGTTCTGGCGGTATTCAAGGCCGAGGCAGAAGACCGGCGCAAATCCATTGAATCCCTTCAGTCACAACTGGAAGGACCCATCGAGAAAACGATGGCCTTGTTCCTTCTTGCGCAAGAGTTGGCGGCACTTAGGGACTTTCGCGGATGTGCGTTTATCAACCTGTCCATTGGCGCCTCGGCGCCAGAGAGCAGCTTTCACCGTGTCGCGCGGGACCACAAGCACTGGGTCCTCCAGAACATCCGCCAACAATTGCCAGAGGATGCTTTTAAAGACCGTGATCTGCTTTCTGAACAGATATTGGTGCTGTGGGACGGCGGGATCGTTGGCGCATACGTCCACCAATCAGTGCGTCCTATTCTTGCGGCGCGCGCCGCAGCGCAGGCTCTTTTACGGATAGCAGCGTGTTGACCGGGGCAAAGGCGTGGCTGGTTGTTGTTGGGCTTGCGCTCGGGGTCTGTGTCAGCAACGGATTTGCGCGGTTCGCCTATGGGCTCATTCTCCCCGCAATGCGCGATGACTTGGGTTGGAACTTCGCACAAGCGGGGTGGATCAACACCGCCAATTCGTTTGGCTATTTGGCCGGAGCGGTGGCCACATTCGTTTTGATTTCCCGTTTTCCGCCGGCAAAGCTCTTTAGTGTTGGGGTTCTGGCCACCTCGGTCTTCTTGCTTCTAAGCGGGATTGCAGGAGGTTTTTGGGCTTTGACGCTGTGGCGGGTCCTTGCAGGCATGTCGGGGGCCACCGTGTTTATTGCCGGAAGTGTATTGGTCGCTTTGATGTTTCAAAATCAACCCGGACGAAGCGCGTTGGCGATTGCCTTATACTTCGGCGGCGGCGGTTTGGGGATGATTGTAAGCGGCGCTGTTCTTCCCGCCCTGTTAAATACGCAAGGCCCCGGAGCGTGGCCAACCGCATGGATATTCTTGGGGGTGACAAGCCTCCTGTGCTGTCCGTTTTCAATGCGCGCCGCCGCCCACTTTCCACAGGAACCCAAAGGCATCCGCACCAGCCCGCCGCTGCCAATCGGCAGGATGCGCTATCTGCTGACAAGCTATGCCTTGTTTGCAACGGGTTATATCGTCTACCTCACTTTTCTCGCTGCATGGATGCGTGAATTGTCTGTCGGTCCTTGGGTGGTTTCGCTGGTCTGGATCACAACAGGCCTTACCATCATCTTATCGCCCTTCCTCTGGCGATCAGTCCTTTCACGGCACAAGACCGGCAGGCCACTGGCGCAAGCGATGGCGTTGGTCGCGATTGGTACGACGCTGCCAGTCTTTATGCCAACCATCGCAGGTCTTTTTCTCTCCGCTGGGTGCTTTGGCGTTTCCGTCTTCATCGCCCCAAGCGCTGTGACCAATTTTTCGAGACAGAACCTTCCTCAACCTGCTTGGGGAGCCTCGGTCAGTCTGTTCACGATTGTCTTTGCGATTGGGCAAACGGTTGGCCCAATCGCTGCCGGATCTATCGGCGATAGATTTGGAAGCATCGGCATTGGCCTGGCTTCGGCCGGTGCCATTCTCACATTGGGTGCCGCGATTGCTTTGCTGCAAGATGACATTTCGAGTTAAAGGGTAATCCTCAACGTGGGTGGTGGAGCGGAAGCGTTCGAGCCATAGGCAGATTAGGGCCGGGGCCGTTCAACTACCTGAGCTCAAGGGCATTCTCCGCTTCGCCAAGATGCAAAACGACATGAAGAGACTGCCTTTTGTGCCAAATTACCAAATTAAATCAATGGTTAAGTGGCGGGCGCGCGCGATTGCCGTCGAACCGTCTCTGACAAACTGGCGTTCGCAAGCGATGAAAAGCCTATTTTCGTCAATAGCTTGGCTTAACCCTTCGGTCTGCCAATTCCGCTTTATGCAACGATGCTCAACTCTCAATCGGGAGTCTTTTTCAGTGCCTCGTGGCGCGTCCAGAACTCCAGTACCAGCATCGTCATCGTCGCAGCCAAGGGACCGAGTATGAAACCAGGCGCGCCAAACAGCAAAAGGCCGCCGACAATGGAAATGAAGGCGGGAATGGTATGCAGGCGCAGGCGACTGCCAACGAGCATGGGCCGCAGCAGGTTGTCGATACTGCCAACCACTAACCCGCCCCAAGCTGCAAGAATGAGCGCGCGTATCCAGCTTCCGTCAAGAAGCAGCAGGATCGATGCCGGTATCCAGACGATGAAGGCCCCCAGAACCGGCACAATCGACAAAAGCCCCATCACCAGACCCCAAAGCAAAGGGGTGGGCAGACCGAGTGCCCAGAACATCAGGCCGCCCAAAGTGCCTTGAACTGCGGCGACGGCAAGCGTTCCGTAGACTGTCGCGTGGACTGTTTCTGCCACACGGCGCAGCAGTTGTTCAATCTCTGGTTTTGTGAGCGGGAGCCACGCCATGATCATGGTCCTGGCAGCCAACCTGTCGCGCAGGAAATAGAACAGCAAGTAGAAGGTGATGAAAACCTCGACCACTTGCAGTAGCGACCCCTTGACGAAAACCGCCCCGAGATTGCTGAGCCAGGTCGCAATGGCGGACATGATCGACGGCAGATCGAATTGCCGTTCAAGCCAGGCGCCGAAGGGTGCAAGTGCAGGATTGCTGTCGAGCAGGGCCTGGAACTCGCCGCCCTCGACGCGCGCCTGTAGTGACTGGATACCGGATGTGGCTTCCGTGATAAGGCGTTCAACCACGAATCCCGCAGGAACGACCACGACGATGATGACGATCGCCGTCGAAAGCAAGGCGGCGATGTTCGGGTGCGTTACGAGCTTTTCGACTTTTCCATGTAGCGGCGCGAACAGGATCGCCAACGTCAACGCCCAAGTGATGGCACCCAAAAAAGGCCATGCGATAAGCACGCAGAGCAGGGTGCCGGCAATGCTTGCGACTGCCAGTGCCAAGCGTCCGAAACGGCGACTGTTGGGTGATCGAGGCTCTGGTTTCATCTGGTCACCGAGCCACCAGATCCAGCAGAAGCAACCCGATGCTCGAGACAAAGCCCGCAACGGGCACCCACCCCGGACAGACAAAAGCCTGCGCAGGCGGTGTGGTCTCAAGGGACTTGATGCGGATCAGGGTGATGTTGATGATTGCAAAAACCACCAAGGTGAAACGGGCAGTCAGATCGGCCAACCCAGCCAGCGGGACTGCAAGCGCCAGAGACAGGATTGCTGCAACGCCGATCGCGGTGGCCAGCAACGGCGTGCCGGTTCTGGCGTTCAGATGCGTCAGAACCTTGGGAAGATTGCCTTGGGTCGCCAACCCGTAAAGCACCCGAGAGATCATGATAACATGCACGATGATGCCGTTCAGCGTTGCCACGATGGCGATCAGGCTCATGGTTTTCAGCGGCATCCCCGTCAGCCGTTCGAACACCAGGGCCAACGGGGCGCTGGAGGTGGCAAGCTCTTCCGGTGGAACTGCGACAACAGCGACCCAGACCACCAGCGCATAGACGAGCGCTGTCAGACCAAGCGTCAGGAAAAGCGCCCATGGCAGGGTGCGTGAGGGATTCTTCATCTCCTCAGCGACATTGACCAAATGCTCGAACCCGATGAAGGCAAACACCGCGATGAGCGTCGTTCCCGACAGCCCGACCCAGACAGCGATGTCACCGGTTGCTGGCAGGATTTCCGGAAGGCGGGTCACGACCCCGCTGCCCGCCCCGAACCCGGCTGCGATGATCAGCACAAGTCCGCCAAGCTCGATCAAGGTCATGATGCCCGCAAGGGAGACGGACTGGCGTGTGGAAAGACAGGCGACCAGCCCCATCGAAACCACGACAAGCGTAATGATCCACGAAGGCGGCAGATCGACAAACACGCCAAGATAGCCCGCGCTGCCCACGCTGATCGTGGCCGCCGAGATTGTCGCGGTCAGCACGACCAGCAAACCCATGGTCAGACTGAGCCAGGGGCGGTTGAACGCCTTTTGGACATAGGCTGCTTCGCTGGCGCTGACCGGCATGCGCGTGCCGAGTTCGGCAAAGGACGCCGCGCTGAAAGACATGACCAAGGCTGCAAAAATGAAAGCCAGCGGCGCGTGCATGCCGCTTCGCCCCGCAGCAATACCAACCAGCACATAGATGCCAGCGCCGATCGTCACGCCAAGCCCATAGAGCACGGCAAGCAAAAGTGTCAGTGACCGTTTCAGCTTTTGGGGTGGGGCAAACTTCTGACAACATGTATTCCTGCGTAAGATCGGTCGATGATAGCCCCACACCAGACCGGTCGAGTTGATGCAGGTTGTGGTCTCTCACACGCAGACCGCGCGCATCGAGCCAGCTTTCGCCGACGGCGACAGTTAGGTGATCCAAGCCAATACGCTAACATGAAGTGCGGTCTATGCATTGATCCTGGACAAAGACCCGTTCGATTTGCACGGGGACCGCACTGTTCCTTGCGCCTCCCATCCTGAACCTCGCCAGTGCCGGCGCGGTCACCGGCAGGCCTCCGGACACGCGCTATCACCTCGATTTCAGGAGCCGTCGCCTTCGCCCTCGGGGGCGTAGGGCTGCGGCGGCTCTAGGCTCACCGCGTCTATCGAAAGTGGTCGTCGCGCTCGCCTTCTCTAACGGTGGCCAACGATCAACTGGATCGATATCTGCCCGATCTGCAACGCACCAACAAAGGATCTGATGAGCATGAATGACACGGCTTCACCGCCGTGGGAGACTCACATCAACCGCAGGTTCAAAGCTCCGCGCGCCTTGGTCTTCGCCGCCTGGACCGTTCCGGCACCGCTGATCAAGTGGTCGGGGCCAGAGGGGTTTACCTCCCGGCATGATATCTGTGGGAATCGAATTCCATCATGTGCCGCCTCGCCATCGAGGCACGTTCGGCCCTTTGGCCCCAAGGTAAAGCGCAAGCAGATGTCATGCGCTGGCTTGCCTGGGATGCCGAGCATTTCAAGCCCTATGCGGGTGCATTCTGTTTCGAGCACCTCATTAAACCGGCGATAGGTCTTGGGGACCCCGACGAGACCGCACTCGTAGCAGTCAGGCTGCTTTTTCATCGAAGTGCTTTGGTGCTGGAACGCCATCTTGCGCAGCTCGACTTTCTGGTCGGCGACACCCTGTCGATTGCCGATTTCGCGGCAGCGGTGACACTACCCTTCGCGGCGCAGAGCAAATTGCCGATTGACGACTACCCGGCAATCCAGCGCTGGCATGACCGATGGATGGACCTCCCAGCCTGGCGGTCGCCCTTCCCAACCTGGGGTGCCGTTCTTCCGCGCTCATCAGACCGTGCTCGTGAGGCGCACCGTGAACGATTATGCATCCTCAGTGACCGAAATGGGTTCAAAGCGGATTCTGACCCGGTCGTGCAACCTTAAATAAGCAGGCATTTCTGTCTGGGAAGCAAACGGCGCTTTTAGCCCGCACACGCTATTTGGGCTTCAGCATTCGCATCAGCAGACCATGGCATTGATCGACATCAGTCGCAGCTGTGGCGATGGCAACTATGTGCCTTCTGTCGGTGTTTGGGCTATGATCATGCCGCAACGCCAAAGACCCAACCGACTGCAGCCGTCGCGGCCATGGCAAGGGCGCCCCAGAATGTCACGCGAATGGCACCCTTGACGACACTTGCACCACCGACCGATGCCCCAAGCCCGCCCAGCGCCATCAGGCCGATCAGGGTCGTCCCGGCAACAATCGCCGATATCTGCGCTTCCGGCGCCGCCGACGCCACGATCAGCGGGATGACGGCCCCGGCCGCAAAGGTCATTGCCGAGACCACCGCCGCCTGGATCGGTCGCGCGGTGACCGTTTCCGAGATGCCAAGCTCATCGCGCGCATGGGCCCCGAGCGCGTCTTTCTGCGTCAACTGGACCGCGACCTGCCGGGCCAGATCGTCGTCCAGCCCGCGTCCTACATAGATGCCGGTCAGTTCGTCCAACTCAGCTTCCGGCGTGTTCTTCAGTTCACCGGTCTCGCGCGCAAGATCGGCCTGCTCGGTATCGCTCTGCGAACTGACCGAGACATATTCACCCGCCGCCATCGACATCGCGCCGGCCACCAGCCCTGCCAGACCAGCGACAAGAATCTCGGTCCGCCCGGACCCTGCGGCTGCAACGCCCACGACCAGACTGGCGGTGGAGACAAGGCCATCATTCGCGCCAAGCACCGCGGCGCGCAGCCAGCCGATGCGATGCACCATGTGGATTTCGGAATGGGACAATCTGCTCATAGGAAGGGTCTTTCCGGGTCAATGGGCGGGTTGGTTCGCATGGGGCAAGGTCGCAGGTGAACCGTCCTGGACTTAGCAGAGAGTGATTTCTTCAACGACCAGGCGACCATATCGATTGTGTTCAGCTTTGCATAGAACGCCTCCTCTGCTTCTGCGGGCGGGATGAAACCGTTCAGATTCCGCAAAGTACTGAATGAAAACAAGTTTTTGAAACTCTGAACCAAGAAGGGGCAAGTTGACGGCTCCGATGATTGTCGACCCAGAGAGACCGCCTCCAGACCTCATGGCGCATAGTCCGGTTAACACCCCATCCCGCATACGCCCGAAAACAAAGGAAAAATCCGACCGCTGCCGGATCGGGAGAACGCTTTGGCTAGGGCAAGTGGCGAAGGGAACGGTCCCCCTGTCGAACCTTCTCTGGATCGAAGGCCACCGATGAAGGCAAGGATGTATGAACCCTGGATAATGATCTGATGTCGCCAAACCTTTCCTCTATCAGCGCTTTTCCTCTGGATCGCTTCCGGCAACGGAGGCAGAAAGGACCGCCGCACGGCCATCTGTGAAGAACGGATCCCCGACAACGTTTTGCCCAAGCAATGGCGCGACAAGGTCTGCCCATCCGTCCTGCTGAACCCTTTCGGTGCTCAGGAGGTCTGCTGTCAAAAGATCTCGCTCCGCATCAACCTCCGGGGCGATGCGATGCGTCAGGCCCCACTTAATACCCGTGTCGAAACTTGCGGTGCCGACATAGACCTGCAGGCCACCGACGATCTCGGTCGGCACCCGCCAGAAGCGGGCGTGATGGCGCTGGTCAAGACCTTCGGCCGGAACGGATTGTTCAAACCCGAAATCTTGTGGCCAGCCATTCCAGAATATCGGTGTGATCGGCGCTTTTCCGTAAGGTCGATCCAGCCATGCTGCCACGGCCGCCCGCGACAGCGTCCGGAACGTGGGCGGGTCCGACACCTGCCACCCGGCCGCGGTCATGATGTCCAGCAGGGACGCATCATCTGAAGCATAGAGAATGATGCTGATAGGTTCCTGTAGGCTTCCGATGATACTTTCGGTCCTTGCTGGCAGCACGCCGTCCTTCAAGGCCTGTTCAACTGATGTGGTGAGTGGAATTTCTGCTCTGGGTGCCACCAGCCGGGGGGTCTGGGCATAGTCCACCACGACCAGCCATAGGGCCGTGGCAGAGACCGCCATGATACCGGCGCTGATCCAAAGCAGTCGCGTTCTTTTGGGGGGCGTTCCGATTTTATGGTGGCTGGCGCGACCCCAATGTTCGGCCGCGAAGATGCCTGTAATCGCCCAGAGCACACCGACGACATAGCCGTTCAGGACATCGCTCAGGAAGTGTTCGTCGAGATAGAGGCGGCTCAGCCCCACCAGGAACACGAGACTGGCGCAGAGCAGCAACCAGAAGAAGTCGCGCCCGATCCGTTCGCGGACAAGACCATAAGTCGCGAAGATGCAGAATGCCGCGATGGCCGCACTGTGTCCGCTGGGGAACGAATAGCTGCTCTCCGCATAGACGGCGAAATCCGATCTGGCGCGGGCAAACACCAGCTTGAGCACCGTGACGGTGATCTGGTTACCCGCCAGCACAAGCCAGAGGGCGGGAATATACGCCCGTCGATCCCAGACCCACATCAACGTAGTCGCGGTGAGCGCCATGATTACGATAGCGCGCCACTGGCCCAGTCCTGTCACGATGCTGAAGAACCGGATCAACGAGTCGTCACGGAAGGCGTAGAGCAGATTGGACAGACGGGTATCCGCCTCGACGATCGGTCCGCGACCCACGACCTCCATCGCCAGTTCGGCATAGAGGCCAAGAAAATAAAGGAATGTCAGCCCGAGCAGCGTCGCCGGCAGCCCCCGGAACGTTTGGGGCGACACCCGGGCGGCGAGAAACCGAAACAGCTTCGGGTGGCGCGCGACAAGGCTCCGGACTTCGGCATTGTCCCGGATGGCCGTTCCCACCGAACGCAGGACGGATACCGCAAAGGGCCATCCTCGACGGAGCCGCGAGATCACGAACCACAGCAGACCCAAGATTGCGAGGACGGCGCCCGCAAACAGGCCGATGCGTGTGGTCGTCGGGCCGAAAATGTTGAAGGCCGCTCCAAAGAAGTAGCCGACGCTGACTAAGGCAATCGCATAGGCCGCGCCCCCGGCGACGTTCCACATCAGGAACCGGCGGCCATCCATCCCCGAAAGACCGGCAACAACCGGCGCGATCGGCCGTAAGGGGCCAAGGAAGTGGCCGATCACGATGCTGGCGCCACCATACTTCGCAAAAAACCGCTGTCCACGTTCAAGATGTGCCGTGGACAGGATGGCACCCCCCTTTCCAAAGAGGGCCTCCCCCTTCGTGCCCAGCCAGAAGCTTGCTTGCGACCCGAGGATGGTGCCGATGGCGACAAACCACATCATGTCAAAAATGTCGTAAATCCCTTGCGCGGCGAGCGCACCGCCGAGCACAACAACGATCGTGCCGGGGGAAAACACGCTTGTCAGGACAAAGGCTTCGCCGAGCGCCATCAGGCCGATGACCCAATAGCCCCACAGCCCCAGCGACGCAATCGAGGGAAGCAGGCTACTCATGCCCCGCTTCCCAGCGACAAGAGGCAAGGGGGTTTCAGCGGGCGCATCGGTCAGAAAATTCCGGTGAGGAAACGGTCAAGACGTGTTTCCCTGCGGTAGCCAGCCGCGACGATCACAGCCGCGATGGCCCCCGTCAGAGCCCCGCCAAGGACATCGCCGACATAGTGGATCCCAACAAAGACCCGCGACAGCGCGACCAGAATTGCGCCCGCAAGAAACCAGAGCGCGCGCCTCCGCATCGCGCCAAGGGTGAACGTGATGGCAATGGCGAAAACCGCCGTCGCGTGATCGGACGGAAAGGACGGGTCGACGCTTGGTGGAACCAGCAGTAGGGTCAAACCGTCGATATAAGGTCGCGGTCGGTCGATCATCAGCAAAAGGATCTGGTTCAAACCCAGACCGACGAAGAATGCAAATCCGGCGGCGATCAGAACGTGTCTGGTGTCGCGCTTGTTTGCCCCCGACCACCATTGCAGGGCCACCGCCAACACCATTAGGGGAACGCCCCATTGCGCAATCCCGATCATGGCGGCATCGACGACGGGAAATTGCCCGGCAAGACCATTTATCAGCCTCGTCAAGATTGCATCGAATTCTTGCATGTTCAGCATTCCATGTAGGTTAGGCTTTCTCACGCGTCATTGATGGGAACATTTGCTTCGCCGCTGATGCTGTCATTGCATCATGACGCTTCTCATGCCAGCACGTTCGAATAGAGCGCGAGCCGAAGCTGCGGTCGTCTTAGAGAAATTCCAGCGTTATCAAATGACAAAGACCGGAGCAAACCCACCACCAAGAGTTCGGAAATTCGTCGTCTGACCTTGATAGAGGCGCGCGGCCACCAGAAGAACTTGTCCGTCGTAGGTGTACAGCCGAAGGTCCATCTTGCGCGCCTGCGGTATCCCGTCGATCCTGATCATGCGCTCGCTCGGCCGCACCAAGGTTTGCGCCACGTAGCCGCCCCGCTCGATTTCCGCCCAGACACCTTTCGTCACCTTGTCGCCCCGATAGACCGCCTTGCCGCCATGCCCACCTGTCGGCTTGAAGAACAGGCCCTTACGCGACGTCCACAGATCCTCGGCAATTTCGGGCGTGACGAGGACCGTGCGCGAGATAGCGCCAAGGTGGTTCAGAAGTGTTGGTTCAAGACCCCACGCCTCAAGCCTCGCCGGGTCGCAGAGCAGCGAAAGGTTGCGCTTGTCGGCGAAAAGGGCGTGGTTGTGTGGGTTTGGCGTAACGACCACCGCGCCATCCCGATAGGCGTCATGTAGCGCCCTGTGCTCAGGTTTCTCAAACGCGAAATCGGTGACCCGGTTGTAGACAAGGTCGATAGGCTTTCCCTCGACGCTGAGCTTCCCACCTTCATAGAGAAGGTGGCCAGCGTCCGCGATAACGGCATCCAAACCTCGCGCGGCCAAAACTTGTCGCGCCAGCACGAACTCGGGATAGAGATACTGTTCTTCCGGGCTGTCATCGACGATAGCCACCCGATGCAGGACAGCGGTGCCGCGTTGGCGCGTCCATTCGCTTTGAAACATGCGGAACGCTGCGTCCTCAAACGCATGGGGCGTTGGCCGCATGTCCATTTCGGCACAACAGGCCCGCTGCGCTCTGGCAAGAAGGGCATTGAGGAATGCCCCACCAGCGTTGGTATTGATCTCAATCAGCCGGGGACCGTCAACGCCGAGATGAAAGTCATAGCCCATCAACGCGCCCACAGGGCCGTGATCTTCCTGCGAGAGTCCGGGTGCCCACGACAGCACCTTGGCCCGATAGGCGGCAAGCTTGGCCGCAGCTTCGATAGCCGTGACCACGCCTTGCATCTGGGCGACCTCGCCAGCCGAAATGAACACCGGCACGTTCGAGAACAAGTGGGCCTTGGGGCGGATGAAGGTCTCGCAAAACTGCGGGTCACCGGCCTCCAGTTCCAACGCCTCGCAAAGCGACTGACGGTCCAGCGTGACGCAGAAGCATTTCTGGTTGAGCCGGTCCGAGAGCGTCTGATCCGGCCCGAGGGACGTGGGGACTGGATCGCTCATCGACCACGACACTGTTGCTGCGCCCGGTCTGGACGTGATGCAAATCCGCGGTGGCAGACGAATACCTTGATGATCATCGCAGCCCCAGCATTTGGATCTGCACGCCGATCCCGCGCGTCGCCGTCAACTTTGCGATGGATTCATCGGCGCTGCCGACTGTGCCAGGTGGTGCCCAGGCCGCTTCGATCATCACAGCGCCGACAATTGCCTGATTGTCGACCGGGCAGAATCTTTCGGGATTCACCTTCATTTGATAGCTCGGCGCATATCGGTTTTCCATGTCGAAGGCAGCCCCGGCAAAAGGCAGCATTTGCCGATCACTACATGATTTCCAGCCTCTGTCGCTGATCCACGTCAAGGTCGGAAATCTCAACTGGCGTATCCTTTTTCGATTGGCGCCGTGCCATTTATAGCAAGGACTCAAGAAATGATCTTCACCAGACGCAGCGCTGTTGCGCTTATCGGGTCCGCCTTGATCGGGTTTTCCGTTGGCCCCGCGCTCGCCGCCGGAACGGTGGTCAAGGTTTCGCTCTGGGACAAGGGTGATACCTCCATGAACATGATAGGCGACGTAAAGCCAATGGGCATGGCGATGATGGGCGCGGACATGACCATGGTCACGATGGGGATCACCATCGATCTGGCCGAAGTTCCCGCGGGCGAGGTCACCTTTGAGGTGACGAATGACTCCAAGGGCATGATCCACGAAATGGTCCTTGCCCCTGTCTCCGATGCCTCAACGCCGTTGCCGTACAAAAGCGACGAAATGAAGGTCGACGAGGACGCAGCGGGACATCTTGGCGAAGTGGCTGAGCTCGAGATCGGACAATCCGGCGCCCTTACAATGACGCTCAAGCCCGGCACCTACATCCTCTACTGCAACATCCCCGGTCACTACGCGATGGGAATGTGGACCCTTCTGACAGTCGCAGGTTGAGCCTTGTCTGCCGGTGTCCCGATTGAACGATTGCCAATGGAACAGGCGTCGGTTCCGGCAGCGGCAGGCGAGTTTATGGCTTTAGCACAAAGGGAAAAAGGATGATGGGTGGTTATGGAATGGGCTTCGGCATGGGGTTCGGCTGGATCTGGGCGACCGTTGTTGTTGTTCTTGTCGTTCTGGCCATCGCTGCGTTGCTAAAATACGTGCGGAAGTGAATATCCAACAGGGAACCGCGATGCAGCCGCTCGTGGTTGCCATGCGTCCTTGCATCGTGATCCCGCGCGATGTCGATGGAAACGTCGAGTTCCTGAGGTAATCGACGGCATCGCGCTGGTGTGGTTCGTGCTTGCCGGTGGTCTTCGTGGCGATAGACATCCGCACCACCCCGGCGCACCCGGTGATGAAATGGGGCTTCATTCTGCTGGTGGCCAATGCCGGGGTGTTCGGGCTGGTGCTGTATGTGCTTGGCTGCCGCGCGCCGATGCGGGGCACGCGCAAACGGTTTGTCGCAGCGCGCTGGCGGCAGGTACTGGGCTCGACGAAGCATTGCGTGGCGGCGGACGGTGTCGGAATCCTGGTCGGCGCGGTGATCGCCAGTGTGATCGCGCTGGCCGGTCCGGTCGAGCTGGCACTCGAATTTCTGCTGGGCTTCGCCTTTGGCTGGACGATCCTTCAGGCGCTGTTCAGGCGCTGTTCAGGCGCGGCATGGCGGGCGGCGACTACCTGCGATCCCTGAAGAAGACTTTCTTCCCTGAACTTCTGTCCATGAACCTGCGGATGTCCGCGATGTTCCCGGCCCTGCTGATCCTGCGCTCGCGCACCGCGCCGGGGATGGGGCCAAGCGATCTCGCTCCTCGTGGAATTCATCGTCGCCTATCCGATAAACTGGTGCTTTCTAGCCAATCACCTGAAGCATGGCATGTTCACGGCGCGCGCCACCGATGATCCCGACGCCCACGGTGATGCCGGAGCGAAAACTGGCGGCACGCATGCACGCAGGCTCCGGATGGTGGTAAGGGAGCCACTGCCACTGTGCCGCTGATCTGGGCGGTGACGGGCCTTTCCGTGCTGGCGCTGGCTGCCGGACTTTTAGGTGCCAGAGCCTTTGCTGGTCCGTTAGCGGCCAGCGCCCGCGGCCACAGGTGGCATTGGGCGCGAGGGACATGGCCCAGACCCTCCGGCAAAGAGTGGGTCCAACGGCAAGCGTGATCGTGTCATCCCACGGTGAACTGCCCCATCATGCCGGCATCCTCATGTTCGAGGATATGGCAGTGAAACATGAACGGTGTCTCACGGCTGGCGGGCTGGTCGAACCGGGCGAGGATCTCGGCCTCGCCGGGCACCAGCACGGTGTCTTTCCAGCCGGTGTTCTCGGGCCGCGGGGGGCCGCCGTTCTCAGTGACCACCCGGAAGCGCACGCCGTGGACATGGAACGGATGCGCGATCATGGTGCTGCGGATCTGCCAGCGCTCCACCGATCCGAGCGCGACTTCAAAATCGATCCGGCGCATGTCGTAGGGGCGTCCGTTGATGGCAAAGCCACCGCCGCCCATCATCATGCCGCCCATGCCCATGTCGAGCGAGACCTGCCGCGTTGTGACTTCGGCCCCTGACATATCCTCGGGCGCACTGGCCAACTGATCAGGCAGGCGGGTGATCCGGGCGGCCAGCGTGCTGTCGGTGGCGAACTGCAGGACACCATAGGCCTGGCCCGGATCGCTCATCAGCACCGGCGCGCCGCCTGACGAGAAATCGACAAGCAGCTCGGCCCGTTCGCCGGGTGCCAGGCGCAGCACATCAAGCGCGACGGGGGCAGGCAGGAAGCCTCCATCCGTCGCCACAAGGTGCATGGACCGCGCATCATCGAAATAGAGCGTATAGATGCGGGCGTTCGAGCCGTTGAGCAGGCGCAGACGGGCGATCCCCTGCGGTACGATCGCAGTCGCGCCCGCCTGACCATTGACCAGCATCCGGTCCCCGGCAAACCCGTGCATAATGTCCATCATGGACGGGTCATAGACCATACGTCCGGATGCATCGAACCGACGATCCTGCAAGACGAGCGTCAGATCGTCGATCCCGTATGTGGACGGCAGACCGCGCGCATCGTCCTGCCCGTCCGTCACGTGGATGACCCCGGCCAGTCCGAAATAGACCTGTTGCGCCGTTCGCTCGTGGATATGCGAGTGATACCAGACCGTTGCCGGGTCCTGAGCAATGGACATCTCCGGTCGCCATGTGGCACCGGGCGCAATTGCCAGATGCGGACCGCCGTCCTGCTCTCCGGGCACCAGGAGGCCGTGCCAATGCGCGCTGATAGGTTCATCAAGACGATTCTGCACTTCGGCGGCCAGTTCCCCGTTCTGTAGCAGGATGGTCGGACCCAGATACGCCTGATTAAACCCGGCAGTCGGTACGCCGGGGCCACCGGCAATGGCGGTGGTCCCCGACGTTGCCGTCAGTGCCAGCCGCCCCGTCGGCCGCGTATCGAGAAGCGGCGGCATGGCAAGCCGCGTTTGGCCCTGCGCAAAGGCGCGTCGGACCGACGTTTGCGAAAGGACGCCAGCGGTCAGGATCGCTGCGGAGGTCGAAGTCAGGAACTGGCGTCTTTTCATGCTGATCTTTCAAGGCTTGGTTGGAAGCGTCGCCATGGCAAACCCTTCTGTGGCAGGGGGGGATGACGGAACACGAGACTGAAACCATCGCAGCCGCCTGTCGGCACGACCAGTGCCCTGCGTGTCATCAAAGGACACGACACGTCAGGGATCAGTCAGCCAGCAGCTTCTTGCGTTCGGCAAACTCGGTCGAGTCGATCTCGCCTTTGGCATAGCGTTCCTTCAGAAGCGCGAGGGCTCGGTCGTGCGCGGCATGACCGCTGACGGCGGGTCCGGCTGCGCCGAGCAAGCGCAGCAGATAGATAATCCCGGCAACGATCCCGACGACGATCAGGATCATGAAAATCGGCCCAAGGACCATTCCGAAGCCTCCCCACTGGCCGCCGCCCCACATCATGTCATGGCCATGATAGTATTGGCCGTTTGGATCCGGGATTTCCCCGACCTGCGCCATCGCTGACGTCGCCGCCACGCAGAGCGCCCCCGCCATGCTCGGGACAATCGCCCTATTCCTGATTTCCATTCTTTGACTCCTTTGGCATCGAACAGACTGCAGCCACCCATTCAGCGTAGAACTATAGGGAAAAACGGGGCGCAGGCACTGATCTGGATCAAGACGGCAGTGACGGAGTTCTGTAGCATCCTTCACAGATACGCAGGCGTGGATTGTAAAGCGAACGCTCTGATTTGGCCGCGTAAGGTCGAGGTCAATGCCGCCTCGCCATGTCAGCGTCTCCCAAACCCGAAAACAGGGGTTCCTTTGCAGTGAGCGACACGATCAACCCCATATTCAATCACGCCACACGTGACGACATCGATCCCCGCACCCGTGCCGCCCTTGCCGGTAGTGGCGTCGGCGTGCTGACCGAGATCGACGTCAAGGCGACGATGAAGAAGAAGCTCGACGCCGAGATTCCGGCCTATCGCATTCGCGGCGCCTGCAATCCGAAGATGGCGCATCAGGCGATCAGGATCACGCCACGGGTCGGCGCGATGCCGCCTCGCAACGTCATCCTGTGCGAGGTCGAAGGCGGTGTTGATGTCAGCGCGATCGACCCGGTGGCGTCGATGCAGGCGATCGAAAACGCGGAATTGACGGCTGTCGCGGGAAAGGTCCGCGACATTCTGGTGAACGCCATCGAGTCGATCTGAGATGAACCCGGGTGCCGCCATACCCTGCGGTGCTTGCGATACTCGGAATCGCCCTGCTCGGGGGGTGAACTGGCGAAATTATTTGAGCAGGAGCAGGAAGATGAACTACGGACGTTTCTTTGCAATGATCGCGACTTCGACGGTCGTGATGTTTGGATTGATGTATCTCAACACCTACGCGCTCGACCACATCTTCTTCTCGCAGACGCGCATGTGGATGCCCGGAGACCTACCTCTCCGCAATCGCATTGGCCGCAACCGTTCTGTTCTGGCTGTGATCAAGAACGAGTCCTGACCCTAGAAACCGCGCCAAGTCCGTTCGGGCTGGCATGATCCGGCACCGCGTCGAGCGTCGGCAATGGTCCGAAAAGGGCGGCGTATTGATCGGCATAGTGAGCCTCGATCAGATGCGCGATGTAGGCCCTGTCGGTTCCATGTTCGACCGCGCTTTCCAGCGGGCCAAGGGCCTGGGCCCATTGGCTGTCCTTGCGGCCGTCCCAGAAGAGCCAGGGGCTGTAGGCCGTGCCTGCAATCGGCATCGTCCGACGCGCCGTCTCGCCCACGCCTTTCGCGCGCGGCAGATCGTCCTGGAACTGGCGCTCGGGCAGGTGGCAGGTTCCGCAAGAGACCTTGCCGTTCGCACTGAACCGGGTGTCGAAGAACAGGGCCTTGCCAAGCGATGCAGCATCCGGGCTGTCGGCAACGGCATTCGACGGGTCGGCGGGTAGCGCCGGCAGGCTTGCAAGCCCAAGCGACAGGACAAGCCTGGTCTCTTCCTCGGTCCACGTCTGCGGCTTGGCCAGTGTCCAGTAGGCAGCCGCTGCCGATCCGACGACAAGGGCCGAAACGATGACGGTCGAGGTGCGCATTGCCTGACCCTCCCTACAGGACAAGGTTGAAGGTGACGGTGTCCGGTCCGGTCGGGCCGTCGACCGACAGGTTGACCACCCACCAGCCGGGCATGTTGAATTTCATGCCCTCGACCTGATACCGACCGTCGCCAAGATCGGCGCTGACCTGCGGCTCGGTCGGCAGCCCATGGCCGTGCTGCGGCATGCCGCCGTCGACGGCAATCCTGGCGTGGTCGACGGGTTTGCCGTCCCGGGTGCTGATCTGGACGACCCAGCCATGCATCGTTCCGACGACGATGGGCGACAGGCCCGGTTCGACCGAAGCCGTGTAAAGGCCCTGGTCGGTGGGCTTGCTGAGCGACAGGTCAAGGTCGGCCGGTGGGGGCTGCATCATTTTCGCGACGGCAATGCCACCGACCGCAAGAAGGGCGACCGGCACGGACCAGAGCAGGCGCCGACGGGTGATGAGGTTTGACATGAAGGGCTCCATTCGTTTGCGATGACCCGGATTTACGCCGGTGTCGCGGGCATCGCTTGAACGAAGGGGCTAATCTTGAATTCAGGCCGTCAGAGAGCCGTGGGCTTGGGGGGATTCGATCCTTGCCCGTGTCGGAGCAAGGCCGAACATCCGCTGGCAGGTGCGGGACAGATGGGCGGAATCGGCGAAGTTCGCCGCATAGGCCGCCTCGGTCCAGGATGTTCCGCCAAAACCCAGGGACAGGGCCCGGTTCAGCCGTTCCCACAGAAGGTAGCGGCGGAAGGATACTCCGGTCTCGGCTACAAACAGATGGCGCAGTCGTCCCGGTGACAGACCGATCTTGCGCGCCAGCGCGGGCAGGGTCACAGGCTCGTCCAGATGCGCCCGGATCTCGGAAATGGTCCGCAAGACACGGACATCGGCGACGTCCCGTTGCGCATCGACACCTGAGAAGCTTGTCACCGCCTGCTTGGCGAGCGCGATCATCGACGCGTCATCTGCGCCAGCGAAATAGGCCCGGCCAATCGGCTGTGCGAGCGCCTTGGCCTCTGATCCGGGCAGGAGATGGAGACCAGACCGTGCCAAACCGCGCCAGGACGCCCCGGCCCACAGCGGACTCCGGCTCGAAGAGGATGTTCGCAACCACACTGCCGGGAGCATGAAACACATGCGGCACATCCGGCGCGATCACCGCGCCTTCGCAGGTGATCCACTCACCCTCCGGATCCGTCTTGAACTGCGCAGTCCCCTGGATCGGCAGGCAAAGCTGAATGGCATGATGCTCATGCCAGCCCATGGTTCCGGTGATCAGCGCCAGCCAAAGGCTGCCGCCTTCCCAGAACAACACCCTGCCGATGCCTGCCGCTTCCATTCGAAAACGCTAACGCAAGCCCGAGTTCAGACAAACAGAATTCATTCGAAAGGCGCGAAGTGCGTTGCTGTGCAGCCGCCTGTTTCACCGTCCTATGTCTTGTCTTCCCGCTACTGCCATCTGGAATTCAGTGGGAACCTGTTGCACCG